>NZ_JAMBPQ010000001.1 GCF_024206495.1 Paraburkholderia sp. CNPSo 3272
AAGCAAGGCCACGCGCGCAGGAAGAAGCAACGCGAATTTACACAGGCCGACATCGAGCAGGTGATCGTCGACCTGGCCGGGCAAAAGCAGCCTTCGCAGGCCCAGCGCAAACCAGGTCATCGATCAGCAGGCGTTAATGGAACAGGGGCGAATGCCCTGCCCGTTCATGATCCGATCTTCGACACTGCGTGAGCTGCAACCCGTGAAAGACAAAACCTGAACCCCGCAAAAGCGGACACTTGAACTTGGTCGGGAAGCGGACATCTGAAAATGGCTTTGACATTCATGTTCGCAAACATTCGTATCCGACGCATCACCGCATTTCGACAATCACCTTCAACGCCTGCGTGCTGGACGCCTGCGAAAACGTCTCATACGCCTTGGGCATGTCGTCGAACGCAAACCGGTGCGTGATCAGCCGGGTCGGGTCGATCCGTCCGGCGCGGACGGTCTTGAGCAGCATGGGCGTGCTCACTGTGTCGACGAGCCGCGTTGTGATTGCGACGTTGCGGTCCCAGAGCTTATCGAGGAAAAGCGACGCCGGCACGCCATGCACGCCGATGTTCGCAATCACGCCTCCCGGCGCCACGATCTGCTGGCACAGTTCGAACGTCGCAGGCACGCCAACAGCCTCCATGGCGCAATCCACGCCTACGCCATCCGTGAGTTTCATCACCGCGTCCACGGCGTCGCCGGCGCGCGGATCGATGCACGCCGTCGCGCCGAACTTCTTCGCGCATTCCAGACGGTTGGGGTCCATATCGATCATGATGATCTGCGCGGGCGAATAAAACTGCGCGGTCAGCAGCGCGGCCAGCCCGATCGGCCCTGAGCCGACAATGGCCACCGTGCTGCCGGGTTCGACCTTGCCGTTGAGCACGCCGCATTCGAAGCCCGTCGGCAGGATGTCCGAGAGCATCACGAGCGCGGCTTCGTCGAGGCCGTCGGGAATCCGGTAGAGGCTCGTTTGCGCGTGCGGAGTACGCACGTATTCGGCCTGCGTGCCGTCGATGCGATTTCCGAGAATCCAGCCGCCTGTTTCGCAGTGCGAATACATGCCGCGCCGGCAGTACTCGCACTGCCCGCAGCTCGAGATGCACGAGACGAGCACGTGATCGCCGACTTTCAACGTCGAGACGCCACTGCCGATTTCATGCACGACGCCCACGCCTTCGTGACCGAGAATGCGGCCCGGCTCGCAACTCGGCACGTCGCCCTTGAGAATGTGGAGATCGGTGCCGCAGATCGTCGTCTTCGAGATCTTGACCACGGCGTCGCCGGGTCCCTGCAAGGCGGGCATTGGCCGCGTTTCGAGTGCGAACTTGCCCGGGCCGTTATAGACCAGTGCTTTCATGGTTCCTCCATCGACAACCGGAAATACGCCGGCTCGCCGGGCGCCCTCCTTTCGGTCCGCGCGCGCGGCGAGTCCGTCGTGCCCTGCAAGGTTTGCATATTTCGATTCACAGGGAGCCACCGTAAATCGAAATAACGACGACATCGCCCTTGCATTCTTGATCGTAGTTCAATGTGCGATGGCTTCGAAGCGATGGCATGGATTTTCATGCGTTAAGCATTGGTTTCTTGCGCTCTCTCAAACGCTAGAACAGATGCCGGATACCGACCTGCACGCCGAACTCGCTCTGACCGGGTCCCGGCGTGAGGAACGAACCCGTCGTAATGCTGGCGCCCGCCATCTTGAACTGCGCGGTGCCGTAGTTCCTCAATTCGGAAATCGTGCCGTAAAGCCGCGTCCCCTTGGAGAGATCGTAGTTGACGATCGCCCCGTATTGCAGGGCGTCGTTGCCGAGATGCGTGCTGTCCTTCGTGTACGCGGCGCCGGTGCCCACACTCAAGAACGGCGTGAAGCGGTAGTCGGCCGAAAGCGAGTACGTGCTGTGCCAGTCGCCTGCCGTATTCCCAACCGGCCCGGCCGTCGGGTCGTATTTGCCCGCCGGATTGCTGAGCGCATTGCCGGTGGTCGCGGAAATGACGTCGTTGGCGCGGAAATAGCCGACATAAATGTGTCCCCACCCGTAGTCGAGATTGCCGCCCGCCATGAATTCCTGCACACGGTTGGACGCCGCGGCATTCGCCGCGTTCAAATAGGCAAGCGCGAGATAGACCGGGCCCTGGGTGGTCTGCACGCCAGCCTGATACACGGCATTGCCTGCGAGCGTGCCGGGCTGGCCGCCCACCGAATAATGCAGCTCGACCTGGGTCCCCACGAACTTGGGTGAAATCCACGCAATGTCGTTATCGACGCGCGCCAGCCAGTTCGCAAAGTTGTTGTAGCCCGAGGCGTAGGTCGCCGCGCTGAAGGCGTCCATATTGCCGCTCCAGGCGAACATCGGCGTGTTCTGCCGGCCGAAGCGCACCTCACCGAAGCCACCGCCCACACCGACCCACGCCTGGCGATCGAAGAACCGATAGCTGTTCTGCAGCTTGCCCGTACCCGGATCAAAGCCGCTCTCCAGCGCGAAGTTCACGCGGTATCCGCCGCCTATGTCCTCCGCGCCGCGCAAGCCCCACCGGCTCGTCATCAAGCCGTTATTGCCGAGCACGGCGAGCGACGTGGTCTTGCCGTCGACTTTCGTGTTCTGGTAGCCGGCGAACACGTCCAGCACGCCATAGAGCGTCACCGACGATTGTGCCATCGCCGGTGTGCTGGCGACGACGGCCGCGGTGATCGCCGATAAGATAAGGAATCCTCTATTTAACGACATCGTCACTTTCCCCTGTTGTTGACTTCTTGATAGTTCGTTGCTGACCTGAAGCTGTCAGCTTGCGCGGTCGGTCGCGAGCATGCGCTTCACCACGAGTGCGAGCGGCACGGTGAAGCAAAAGTGCGACATGAAACCGCCGATAATGACGACCGGGTCGTAATAATTGGGATGGTTGTCGGACGCGATGCTGATCGCCACATGCATGACGATCCACGCCAGAATCGCGTAAAAGAGCGCGACGAATGTGGCTTCGTAGCCGCGGCGGCGGAAATACGGCCAGATCGCGGCGAACAGCACGCCCCACGCCATGGCGAAGAAGAAATGGATGGCAGTCCCGAGGAAATACGCCCAGATGCCGAGTGAGTCCTGGACGCCCTTGCCGAACACGAGGCCGGTCGCGTTGCGGGGGATGCCCGCAAGCGGCATGAGATGCTGGGCGCCGACCCAGATAAGTGCCTCATAAATCCAGATGATCACCGCGCCCGTCAAGCCCCCGGCCACGCCGGCGCGCAAGATTGCCCCCAGCGACGGCTTGCCGTCGATTTCCGTTCTCGTCCCTTGATACCCGCCCTCACCTACGTTTGCATTGCCGCTCATCGCCGTCTCCTCCTGTCGTACTGCACGAAATGCTTTTCGCCAGGATAGAAACGGGGCTTGCGGAAAACTACATCGGGTTAACAGCAGGCGAGAGGCGCTCAGGGGCAAGAAAGCGCGCGCAAGGCGTGCCCGTGGCTCGCGATGAGCAGCGCAGCGCCAAGCTGGACAAGGCCAGGCGCAATTCATCGGTCCACTGCGGGAGGCCGGCAGACCGGCTTGCAGACCCGATCGCCGATAAGAGAAATCGATACGGAGGAAACGACTTCGCAACGCCAGGTATGCAAACGCGCTGCAACTGCGGCCACTCACCTCTCCCCTTTTACTCGAAGCAGGAGGCGCAGCAGCACGGGCAGCACCAGCAGCACGAGCGGCATCTGCACGATCAAGCCGGAGATGATCGCGACGGCGAGCGGTTGCTGCATCGCGGAACCTTGGCCTATCGCGAAGGCAAGCGGCAGCAGCGCGAGAATGGCTGCGATGGTCGTCATCGCGATGGGCCGCAGGCGGTTGCGGCCGGCGGCCTGCAACGCCTCCTCGAGCGGCACGCCTTCGTCGCGTACGAGCCCCTGAAACTCGGAAACATAGAAGATCGCGACCTCCGTCACGATGCCGACGATCATCGTCATGCCCATCATCGCGGAGATGTTAAGTTCGATCCCCGTCACCCACAGTCCGATGAAAACCGCGCCGGTGGCGAGCAACGGCATCGCCATCACCGCGAGGGCCACGCGAAAGCGCTCGTAGAGGAAAAGCAGCAGGCCGAACACCAGCGCCACGGCAGCGCCGAACACCGCGAGCAGCCCCTTGAAGGCGATCTGCTGTTGCTGGTACAAGCCGCCAAGTTCGTAGTAGACGCCCGTTGGCAGGAGCGCGGGATCGGCGAGCACGCGCTGCACGTCGGCAATGGTCGAGCCGAGGTCCCGCCCATCGATGCGCGCCGTCACCGCTACCATGCGCTTGAGGTTGTCGCGACTGATCTCGGGCTGGCCGCTCACGTGCACCGGGTCGGCAACGCGTGAAAGCGCGAAGACGTGCCCATCCGGCGCGCGCAACGGCAGGCGCGCGAGTTCGGTGTCCGTCATTTGCAGCGCACCTTGCGCCCGCACGCGCACACCAACCGTCTTGGGGCCGTTCTGGAACTGCGTCGCCACGTTGCCGTCCAGCAGATCCGAGACCTGCTGCGCGACTGCTTGCGGGTCCATGCCCTCGGCAGCCGCGGCGTCGGGCCGGATGCGCAGATCGATGGCATCGCCGGCTGGATTGATGCCGTCGTTCACGTCGACGATGCCGCCAATATTGCCGATGCGTGCGGCCACACGCCTGGCGGTCGTGTCGAGCACATGAGAGTCGTCCGAGTAGATCTTGATCTGCACGGGCTGCGGAACCGCCGTGAGGTCGCCGATCAGGTCCTCCATCAACTGCGCAAGCTCCACGCTTACACCCGGCACGTTTGTTTCGATCTGCGAACGGATCTCCTCCATCACCGTGTCGATCGGTTCGCGGCTACCCGACTTCAGGCGCACGAAGAAGTCCCCCTTGTTCGGCTCGTTCAGGTCGCCGCCAAGTCCGGCGCCGGTGCGGCGTGAATACGTCGCCACATTCGGGTTCGCGCGAATGATCGCTTCGATTTGTTGCATCAGTCGATCGGTCTCGGTGATCGAAGTGCCCGGCTGCGTGTGATAGTCGAGCACGAAACCGCCCTCGTCCATCGACGGCATGAAGCCGCTCCCGACCCGCGTAAACGCGAGCGCCGAAAGCAGCGCAAGCGGAACCACGAGCGCGAGCACCCACAGGGGCCGCGCGCTCACGCGCGAGACGAGCCGCGCATAGGCACTGTTGAGCCATGCGGCGAAGCGCGTTTCGCGATGCTCCTCGGCATCTTTCGCCGTGAGCCAGCGATCGCAGAGAATCGGGATGGCGAGCCACGTGACGAGGAACGAAATAAAGAGCGCGCTCGCCATCGTCACCGAAAGCGCCTTGAAGAACGCTCCGGTTACGCCCGAGAGAAACGCCAGCGGCACGAAGATGATGAGCGTTGCCGCGGAAGAGCCGGCGAGCGGCCGCGTGAATTCGAGAGCCGCACTCATCACGCGGCCATGAAACGCATGTGCGCCGGCTTCGCGCATACGCCGCGCGATGTGCTCGATCATCACGATTGCATCGTCGATCACGAGTCCCACCGCCGCCGCCATCCCGCCGAGCGTCATGATGTTGAAGCCCATGCCAAACACGTCGAGCAGCAGAATGGTCGCAGCCATCACGATGGGCACGAGCGCCACGGCGATGAGCGTGATCTTCGTGTTGCGCAGAAATACGAATAGCGTGAGCGCCGCGAGCACCACGCCAATCATGATGGCATCGCGTACGCTGGTGGCCGAGGCGATCACGAGCTCGCTCTGGTCGTACCAGTTCGAGAGCGTCACACCGTGAGGCATCTGCGGGCCAAAGTCCTTCAGGCGCGCGCGAATCGCCTGCGCCATCGCCACGCTGTTCGCGCCGGGCTGCTGGTAGACGTTGATCAGCACGGCGTCCTGACCATCGGCGGTCACGCGGATCCATTGCGGCACGGTCCCCTGGGTGACAGTAGCCACGTCGCGCAGGCGGATCTGCGTCGCGCCTGCGGAGGACACAACCACGTTTTTCAGCGTATCGAGCCCGCTGAAAGCGGAATTCGCCACGACGAGAAAAAGCTTGTCGTGGTCCTCGATGCGCCCGGTGGCCATCAGCACGTTGCCCGCGCCGATCGCGCGGGAGATATCGGCGACCGAGAGCTTGTACGTCGCGAGGCGCGCGGGATCGACGGCAACTTCGAGTTCGTCGCGCGCCCCGCCCGTCACGTCCACGCGCGCCACGCCCGCGACGGAAGAAAGCAGCGGACGCAACTGGAACTGGGCGAGGTCGTAGAGCTGCGAGAGCGACAAGCGCGACGACGTCAGGCTGTATGCGAGCACCGGAAACACAGTCGGGTCCATCCGCCGCACCTGCATGCTGGTGCCGGGGGGCAGCGTCGCGAGGATCTCGGCAATGGCCGACTGCGCCTGCAACGTGGCTTGCGCCATGTCCGTGCCCCAGTCGAAATTCAGCGAAATTTCTGCTGCGCCCCGGCTCGTGCGGGATTCCACGTCGCGCACGTTCGGCACGCGCCGCAACGCCTCTTCCACCGGCATGGTGACGAGCGTCGCCATCTGTTCGGCCGGACGGTCGCCCGCGTCGAGCGAGATCACGGCGCGAGGAAAGGAAACGTTCGGAAAAAGCGAGATCGGCAGACGCAACGCGGTGAGCGCACCGGCAAGCGCCGCAAGCCCGATCACGAACAGCAGCGAACGACGGTGGCGCTGCATCCACTGGCTGAACGTCATCGCGCGCCGCCCTTCGCCACGCGCACGGCCATGCCGTCTTCGAGTTCGTAGTTGCCAACGACGACGAGCGGGCGCGATGCGTCGAGCGCACCATCCACGCCGTAGGTATCGCCTTGCTCGACTTTCACGTTCACATCGACGCGGTGCGCCTTGCTGTTCGATGCGACCTGAAATACATAGCTGCCCTTCGCGTCGTGCAGCACCGCGGCGCGCGGCACGTTCCACCACGTGCCGGCCTGCGTGTCGATGTCGGCCCGCACGCGCGTCCCCGGCAGGAACGCGGTGCCCGCGAGCGGCACGTTCGCACTCACGTTCACGAGCTGGCTCTGCGCGTCGATGGCTGCGCCGACGAGCACGATGCGCCCTTGCGAACGCTGCGAACCGAGCGAGGCGGACAGAGGGCGCAGCACCACACGATCTCCGGGGCGCAGCGTGAGCGCGTCGGCCGGTTCGACGCCCAGCGAGATGTTCGCGGCATTGTCCGCGGAGCCATTCGATGCAACGACCTGGGCGAGTGCCGTGCCCGCCTGGATCCGGTCGCCCGCCACCGCGGCAAGCTGCCCGATGACGCCGGCCACCGGCGCCGCGATCGTTTTCGAACCCGGCGCAATGCCCGTTGCTTGCTGCGCAGCGAGCGCCTGCTGTGCGTCATCCAACGCTTTTTGCGCCGCGGCGAGCTGCGATTGCGTGGCGAGACCGTCGTGAAAGAGCGAGCCGGTGCGCGCGAGTTCGCCACGTGCGAGTGTCGCTGCGCTTTGTGCCTGCGTATACGCGATTACGGCGTTTGGATCGGCTTGCACGATGAAGAGCGCAGCGCCCTTCGCGACGGTCTGGCCGGGCTGCACGAGCACGCGCGTCACGCGGGCGAGATACGGAAGGCTGATGGTCGTGGCGTTGGAGGCCGCAGAGGCGACCGCGCCATACGCGACGACAGTTTGGGCGACCGGCTGGCGCGTCGCCTGCACGACCTGCACGGCGGCGGATGGCGCAGGCGTGCTGCCCGAAGCGGCGGCGTCATCTGCACGTGCCGCATGCGGTGCAAAAAGCGCTGCGCCAGCGGCGAGCGCGGCCGCTGCGCCAAGTGCGCAGACGGCGACACGCGTGCGCGTGCCGGAAAGAAAGCGGTGCTCAGTCATAGAGATCAACGTGCAACGATGGTATTGTTGAGCGCGCTTTCAGCAGTGGCGCCTCGCGCGGACGGAGACTGATCAGGATCGGGGATCGCGCTGCCGAGCAGCGCCTGGAGACCGATGCGTTGCTCGGCTAGCGCTTCGCGCGCAGTGGCGGCATCGATGCGACGCGCGAGCGCAGCGCTTTGCGCGTCGACGTACTGGCCGAGCACGATGTTGCGCGCCGCGTAGGCGTCGCGCGCCTGCGCGGCGGCACGCTCGAGCCCCGGCAGCGCAGCGTCATACTGATCGAGTTGATGCGCAGCAATCGCGCTGTCTGCGCGCAGGTGGGCGATATCGGCGTAAGCCGCGTTCAGCCGTGTCTGGTATTCGTCGGCGAGACGCTGTCGCGTGGCCTGCTCGATGGCGATATTGCCGCGATTGCGGTTGAAGACCGGCAGGGTGAGGTTGATCGCGAAGCCGCTCGTGTAGATTTCCGAAGTGTCGCGCTGGCGCGTAAAGCCCACCGAAAGACTAGGGAACTGATTGAGGATCGCGGCGCGGTACTTCTGCTCCTGCGCCTCGTAGCCGGCCTGCAGCGCGATCAGGTCGGGACGGCGCTGCGCCAGCTTCGCGACGGCGGCGTCGAGCGTGCCATCGGGCATCGGCGTGACTGCAGTGTCGCCAGTGAGCGTCAGCGTCGTGTCGGGCGCGAGGCCGAGCAGCGCATTGAGGTCATGGTGCGTCTGCTCGCGCGCGTGCAGCATGTCTGTGTATTGCTTGCGGGCGTCCTCGTAGGCGGTAAGCGACGCGGTGACGCCGTCCGCCGTCATATTGTGCTCGCTCGCCGCGTGCGCGGTGCGTTCGTAACGCGTGCGGGCGAGCGCCGTCTGCTGCTCGAGCAGCGGAAACACCTCATCCTGAAAGCGCGCTCTCACGTACAGCTGCTTCGCCTGCGCCACGACCTGCCATTCCTGCCAGAGCAGACCGAGATCGGTCTTGCGAACCGTGGCGTTGGCGGACTTCGTGTTCGCGCTACGCGTGACAATCGCCATCACATCCATGCTCAGGCCGTAGCTGAACGCGCGCGACAACCCAACAGCGCCGGGATAGTCGCTGGAGATGCTCACCTGCGGATCCGGTAAGAGTCCTGCTGAAAACGCCTGCGCTTGTGCAATCCCCAGATCGTCACGCGCAAGTTTCAGGTCGGGATTATTAGCGACGGCCAGCATCGCAACGTCTTCGATGTCGAAGCCGTTCGACGGATCGAAGCGATGTGCCGCAAGCTCGGGCAACGGCATTTTCGCGGGATCGATCTGCACCCGTGCGAGCGCATCCTGCGTGGTCAACGAAGGTCCCGTAGCCAATGGCTGCGCCTTGTAGCTTGCGCAACCGGCAAGCAGTGCGGTGCCCGATGCGAAGGCGACGAGCGTGGCGCACGCGCGACTCGGGATGTTGAAGTGAAAGACGCGCGGATACATCGCGCGAGACTGCGGGCTGGACAATATGAACTCCTCGAGCCAATCCCGCGCAGCATGAATGCGCGAGCATGGACCTGAGCGCAAGCACCATACGTTGGTGGCGTTGCGGCAGGCATGCTGCGCATTCTGCAGGGTTAACGCTTATGCAATGCTTAAGCAGGCGTTCGCATCCGGTCTCTAAGGCCGCTTCGCCGTCAGACAGGCGATGCGCTCAGCGCCGAGTTGCACTCCGCTTTCGAAAATCGCCCGCATTCTGACTTCCAGATACGCGCGCTCATCGCGGACAAATTCCTTTCGAAGACCTCTTCCAGGCTGGCCGCCAACGGGTGGGGCGAGGTACGAAGAAACCTTTCCCAACGCAGGCTGTCTTCTGAAGACCAGACGGGTAAGATAACTTTTCTTATCAAAATAGTTCGTTTGTACAAGAAAACTCTGCGCTTCAAAAACGCGCCACAGGCGGCCATGTCAGAGCGCCCGCAACGTCATGGTGGCGCCTGCAAGCGTCTCAAAACGCGAGTGGGCGAACGCGCAAATCGCGTTTCGTGGATCGTAGGAGACATCACGCAAGTCGAGCTGCCCGTGCGCGCGTACGACGTTTGGCACGACCCGCCGTGTCTCATTGCCTGACGACGCGCCGAATTTGGCACGCCCTTCACGCTGCTCAAACAGGAACGCTAGGAGCATCACACGCCGGGGGGCCACGCACGAGTTCAACTACCGCATGTGCGGTGAAGAGACTTTGGTGAATGTGCTTGTCGTTGATACGCGCCGTTTCAGGGTGCGAACGCGAGCGCCGCGTCTTCCGGAAGATTTTCGAGCGCGCGGCTGCCATCGCGCAGCGCTTCGCTCTCGCCGTGAAAGGTCGTTTCGCTGTAAGCGATGAGCCTGAAGCCGCTACCCGCGCTGCGAGGGATGGTGATGCCCCAATGCCACCCGCCTTCCTGTTCGAAGACGTGCAGCTTCAGAGATGCATGCAATGTTGTAGATCGATTCGTCATGTCACGCCCTCCTTTGCGAAACGTCGAGGCAGCCGGCAGACATTGGTCAGTGTAGGCACCATTTTGTTGCGGCGCAATAAATATCGACTTTGAGGTGCGATGCTACGCGATTGGGCGTCGCCATCGGGCAACAAAGGGAAACAGGCGGCAACCAGAAGCAACAAGCGAAACAAAAGTAAACCAGGCGTGCGGCAGCGCAGCGTCTCACGCGCCCTGTCCCTTTGCGCACTGAAGCATGAGCGCACGCCCCGAAGCCGTCCTCGACAGTACGCCCGATGTCGCGTCCAATAGGTGCACGATCAGCGCTGCGCTGTCCCGACGCGGTTCTTCCCGTGCCCGGCTCGGCCGCGGAGATTGCGCCGGGCGTACGCTGGCATCTCATCGAACGTTTCGGTCTATCCGATCGAGCCCGACGCGAACGCGATGCCCAGTGGTACGCCTCGTTCGACAAGCTGCTCAGCAAAGTGCCCGTCGACGTGCTCGTGCTTCCCTCGCATAACGACTGCTCGAACGGGCTGCACGCGCATCGAACGGCTGGGCCAGGGGCGGGATAAGAGCCTCGCGCGCCCGCGCGCCACGCTCGCGGAACCTCGACGCGCCGTAGATGTGTTCTGTTCGCGCGGCGGCATCGGTGAGGACGATCTCGGGCAGATGAGCCTCGCCACCGGCGAGAGCCTGGCGTGCCTCAACGGCACGTACTGGAATTCGCGGGCGTAAAAAATGGCAGGGAAGGCGCAGTTCGCCCCGCCTGCCACAAGCCGCATTGACGGCACGCACCGGAAAACCGGGAAAGTCGTCGATCGGTGTTTACATGTTCGGATAATTCGGGCCGCCACCACCTTCCGGCGTGACCCACACGATGTTCTGCGTCGGGTCCTTGATATCGCAGGTCTTGCAGTGCACGCAGTTCTGCGCGTTGATCTGCAGGCGATCTTCTTGATCGTCTCTCACGAACTCGTAGACGCCTGCGGGGCAGAAACGCGCCTCGGGTCCTGCGTAAGTCGCGAGATTGATGCCGACCGGCACCGTCATGTCCTTGAGCGTGAGGTGCGCAGGCTGGTTCTCTTCGTGGTTCGTGTTCGAGACGAACACCGAAGACAGACGATCGAATGTGAGCTTGCCATCGGGCTTCGGATACTCGATCGGCCTGCACTGCGAAGCGGGCTTGAGCATTTCGTGATCGCGATGCTGGTGGTGCAGCGTCCACGGCACATTGCCGCCCAGCAGCTTCTGCTCGATGCCCACCATCAGCGTGCCCAGGTACAGGCCCTTGCTCATCCACTGCTTGAAGTTGCGCGCCTTGTACAGCTCCGTGTACAGCCACGACTGCCTGAACGCTTCCGGATAGGCCCCGAGCTCGTCGCTCTGGCGGCCTGCCTGCACGGCTTCGAATGCCGCGTCCGCGGCCAGCATGCCGGTCTTGATCGCCGCGTGGCTGCCCTTGATGCGCGAGGCGTTCAAAAAGCCCGCGTCGTCGCCCACGAGCGCGCCGCCCGGGAACACGAGCTTGGGCAGCGACATCAGGCCGCCTGCCGTGATCGCGCGCGCACCATACGAGACGCGCTTGCCGCCTTCGAGGTACTTGCGGATTTCCGGGTGCGTCTTGTAGCGCTGGAATTCCTCGAACGGCGAGAGATACGGGTTCTGGTACGCGAGACCCACGACAAAACCCACCATCACCTGGTTGTTGTCGATGTGGTACAGGAACGAGCCGCCGTACGTATCGGATTCGAGAGGCCATCCGGCGGTGTGGATCACGAGACCCGGCTGGTGCTTCGCGGGATCGATCTCCCACAGTTCCTTGATGCCGATGCCGTAGACCTGCGGATCCGAATCCTTGCCGAGCTTGAACTTCTCGTTCAGCTGACGGCCCAGGTGCCCGCGACAACCTTCGCAGAACAGCGTGTACTTCGCATGCAGCTCCATGCCGAGCTGGAAGTTCTCGGTGGGCTCGCCGTCCTTGCCGACACCCATGTTGCCGGTGGCGACGCCCTTCACGGAACCGTCGTCGTTGTAGAGCACTTCGGCAGCAGGAAAGCCGGGGAAGATTTCCACGCCCAGCGCCTCGGCCTGCTGGCCCAGCCAGCGCGTGACGTTGGCGAGGCTGATGACGTAGTTGCTGTGGTTCTTGAAGTTGTCGGGCAGTGCCCAGTTCGGCACAGCCTTAGCCCCCGTTTCGGAAAGAAAAAGGAACTTGTCCCCGGTCACCGGCACGTTAAGCGGCGCGCCTTGCTCTTTCCAGTCCGGAATCAGCTCGTTCAGGGCACGCGGATCCATGACCGCGCCCGAGAGGATATGCGCCCCGATTTCCGAGCCTTTCTCCAGCACGCAGACACCGATTTCAGCGCCTTTTTCCGCGGCCAGCTGCTTCAGGCGGATCGCGGCAGACAGCCCGGCGGGACCGCCACCGACGATCACCACGTCGTATTCCATCGACTCGCGTGGGCCGTACTGTGCAATCAGATCAATCGACGACATACCCTCTTCCTTGCTTGCTAACTGGGCGCTCTGAGTCGCCCGATCAAAACTGCGCTTCGCTCAGTGCGAGCACGCCGGCGTCGCCCTTTGCGGCCAGGATCGACGTCTCGAGACCGCCCGCCTGCGCGAGAATGTGCTCGGCGTAGAACTGCGCGATCGCGATCTTCGCGCTGTAAAACTCGGCGTCGTTCGCGAGTTCGCGTTGCGCCACGAGCAGCGCGCGCGCCATTTGCCAGCCGCACAGCACGATGCCCGCGAGCTTCAGATACGGCACGCTGCCCGCGAACACCGCGTTCGGGTCGCGCTTGACGTTCGCAACCACGTAATCGACGACATTCGCCAGTGCGCGCGCGCCCTTCTCCAGCTGCTCGCGCATCGATGCCGCCGCGGCACTGCCGGCCTGGCCCAGTTCCTCAGCAGTCCGAGCGATCTCGCCAATCAGCGCCTTCGCAACCGCGCCGCCGTCGCGCACCGTCTTGCGGCCCACCAGGTCGTTCGCCTGGATCGCCGTGGTGCCTTCGTAGATAGCGAGAATGCGCGCATCGCGGTAGTACTGGGCCGCGCCCGTTTCTTCGATGAAGCCCATGCCGCCATGCACCTGGACGCCAAGGCTCGTCACCTCGTTGACCATTTCGGTACTCCAGCCCTTCACGATCGGCACGAGGAATTCGTAGATCGCGAGATTGCGCGCGCGCACTTCCGGGTCGGCGTGGTAGTGAGCATGGTCGCTATGGGCGGCCGCGACATACGCGAGCGAGCGTGCGCCCTCGGTCATCGCGCGCATCGAGGCGAGCATGCGGCGCACGTCCGGATGGTGGATGATGGTTGCCGACTGCTTGAGCGAGCCGTCTACGGGGCGGCTCTGTACACGCTCCTTTGCGTACGCCACAGCCTTCTGATACGCGCTCTGCGCCACGCCGACGCCCTGCATGCCCACGCCAAAGCGCGCCGCGTTCATCATGATGAACATGTATTCGAGGCCGCGATTCTCCTCGCCCACGAGGTAACCGATCGCGCCGCCGTGGTCGCCGTACTGGAGCACGGCCGTCGGGCTCGCCTTGATGCCGAGCTTGTGTTCGATCGATACGCAATGCACGTCGTTGCGCGCGCCGAGCGAGCCGTCGTCGTTGACGAGGAACTTCGGCACGACGAAGAGCGAGATGCCTTTCACGCCTTCGGGCGCGCCCGGCGTGCGCGCCAGCACGAGGTGAACGATGTTCTCCGCCATGTCGTGCTCGCCCCACGTGATGAAGATCTTCGTGCCGAAGACCTTGTACGTGCCGTCGCCCTGCGGTTCGGCGCGCGAGCGAACCAGTGCGAGGTCGGAGCCGGCCTGCGGCTCGGTGAGGTTCATCGTGCCGGTCCAGTCGCCGGAGATGAGCTTCGGGACGTAGCGCGCCTTCAGCTCGTCGCTGCCGGCGGTGAGCAGCGCCTCGATGGCGCCGTCGGTGAGTAGCGGGCACAGCGCGAACGAAAGGTTCGCCGCGTTGAGCATTTCGATGCAAGGCGTCGCGATGAGCTTGGGCAGCGCCTGGCCGCCGAATTCGGACGGATGCTGCAGACCCTGCCAGCCGCCCTCGACATACTGGCGGAACGCTCCTGCGAAGCCGGGCGTCGCCGTTACCTCGCCGTCGCGCCAGCTGCTGGGCACGCGGTCGCCTTCCACGTTCAGCGGCGCGATGACTTCGCCGGAGAGCTTCGCGCACTCGTCGAGCACGGCCTGCGCAGTGTCGAAACCAGCGTCTTCGAAACCCGGCAGGGTCGCGACGGCGTCAATGCCGGCCAGCTCTTTCAGCACGAACAGCATGTCCTTGACGGGGGCGTTGTAGCTCATGATCGGTCCTTCGAGTCACTCAGGGGTCAAAATGGATGCGCCGCCGGGCCGGGCTTCCTGGGTGGCCACCTTGCGGCTGTACAGGACGGATCGTAGCGTCAATGGGTCGCGAAACCACTGTCCAAACCGGACCATATGGTGACAATTCTGGCCACGCTAGCGGCGGCTAAGCCCACCCGTCGCGGTGAGTCATACGAAGTACGTGCGCGCTCAGGCGCTCAGCCGCGGCGGCGGTAGGTGCCGGGCGTACTGCCCGTCCAGTGGCGGAAGGCGCGGTGAAAGGCGCTGGGGTCGTCGAAACCCAGATCGCCGCCAATGGCCGCGATCGTGTCCTGGGTGTCGGTGAGGCGCTGGATCGCCACGTCGCGGCGCAGTTCGTCCTTGAGCGCCTGGAACGTTGTCTCCTCGGCGGCGAGGCGCCGGCACAGCGTGCGCACAGAGCAGTGCAGGCTGTCGGCCGCCGCTTCGATGGTCGGCAGATCGGGCAGTTGCGCGGCGAGGTACTGACGCACGTTGTGGCTCACGAGCTGCTCACTGAAGGTCTCGAAGATCCAGTCGCCGGGCGAGCGCGCGAGAAACACGCGCAGGTTGCGCTTGCTCTGCCGGATCGGCATGTCGAGATAGGCCGCGCTGAAGCGCATCAGCGTGGCTTCGCAGCCAAAGCGCACGGGACCCGAGAAGAAATAGCGGTGATCGAGCGCGTGCGGCGGCTGCGCGCAGGCGAAATCGACCTGCAGGAGCGGAATACGCTGGCCGATCAGCCAGGACGACACGCCATGCGCGAGCTTGAGCGTCAACTCCTGCCCGAGTGTCCCGATCGCGCCATACGCCGGATTGGCGCGTAATGCCACCTGGGCCACGAGCCCCTGGCGGCGCGATTCGAGCCGGAAATCGTCGAGCACGATATGGAAGAACTGATCGAAGCGATGCAGCGCCGTCTCGAGGTTGCGCGCATCGAGCAGGCTCAGGCAGAGAAACTTGAGCGTGCCGCTGCGCAGCGGCCGGCTGAAAATGCCGGGCATCTCGTCATCGAGTTCGATGGCGAGCGTCTGGTAGAGCGTGGAAAACTGCTCTTCCGTCACGCGGCCACCGGGCTTGGCGAGCAGTTCCAGCGCGATGCCCGCCTCGTTGAGATAGCGGCGAATCACGCTGGGCTCGGCGCCCGCGCCGGCGAGAAAGCCGTTGACGAGCGAGATGGGAACGGTGGCGCTAGGCGATGGCATGCATGGACGATGGAAGGCCGCGGAAACGGACAGACATCGGCGTCGGTCCTGGGCGCCATTTTAAATCGGCGCGGCCGGAATCACGCTGCCCCGCCTCTCGTCCTCGCAAACGCCGCAAACCACGCGAGACTTTCCGGATTGGCCATGGTGTCCGGATTGGCCACCTTATCGAGCGGCTGCCCGAGCAGAAGCCGCTTGATCGGCACCTCCATCTTCTTGCCCGATAGCGTGCGCGGAACGGCCTGTACCTGGTGGATCTCATCGGGCACATGGCGCGCCGAGAGCGCCTCGCGCACGCGCGCGCGAATGCGCTGTGCGAGCGCGTCGCTCAAATCGACACCGGGGCGCAACACCACGAAGAGCGGCATCGACGAGCTGCGCCCCAGGTACTCCAGATCGACCACGAGGCTGTCGAGCACCTCGGGCACAGACTCCACCGCGCGATACAGCTCGCTCGTGCCCATGCGGATGCCGTGGCGGTTGATGGTGGCGTCCGAGCGTCCGTAGATGACCGCGCCGCCGCGGGCCGTGACGCGCAGCCAGTCGCCGTGGCGCCAGATCCCAGGAAACATGTCGAAGTAGCTTTCCCGGTAGCGCCGGTTCGCTTCGTCGCGCCAGAAGTAAAGCGGCATCGAAGGCATGGGCGCGGTGCACACGAGTTCGCCGACCTCGTCGATGCGCGCGTGCCCGGCTTCATCGAATGCCTCGACGCGCGCGCCAAGGCACCGGCACTGCATTTCGCCGAGATAGACCGGCAAGATCGGCACGCCGGCGAGAAAGCAGCCCGCGAAGTCGGTGCCACCCGAAATCGCGTCGATCCAGACCGGTCCCACCCGCTCGAGTATCCACGCATACGCTTCGGGCGGCAGCGGGGAGCCGGTCGAGCCGACCGCGCGCAGGCGCGAGAGATCGGCCGCCGCGCGCGGCTCGACACCGGCCTTCAGGCACCCCTGGAAATACGCCGCCCCCGCGCCGAAGAACGTGACGCCCGTCTCGCCCACGAAGCGCCACAGCGCCTGCGCGTCGGGATACGTCGGGCTGCCGTCGTAAAGGCAGAGGGTCGCGCCCGCGAGCAGGCCGCCCACCTGGCAGTTCCACATGATCCAGTTCGTGCTGGCGTACCAGTGGAAACGGTCGCCAGGGCTCAGGTCGAGATGCAGCGCCGTGAGCTTCACGTGCTCCACCACGATGCCGCCATGCGAATGCACGATGGCCTTGGGCATGCCCGTCGTGCCCGACGAATAGACGATCCACAGCGGATGATCGAACGGCACGTGTTCGATCTGCAGCGGGACGTTGCCAGCGATGGCGTCGCGCCATGCCGTGGCCTGCGGGTACGCCTTCGCGTCGGCAGCCGGGTCGAGCTGAGGGACGAACACGAGGTGCGCCGCGCTCGGTAGTTCGCGCAGCAGATGGTGAATGAGCTCGCGCCGGTCGTGCGGCTTGCCGCCGTAGCGGTAGCCGTCCACGGCGAACAGCACCTTCGGTTCGATCTGCCGGAAGCGGTCGAGTACCGCGAGCGGCCCCATGTCGGGTGAGCACACGGACCAGATCGCGCCCACGCTCGCCGTGGCGAGAAATGCCACGACGGTTTCGGGCGTGTTCGGCATAAAGGCCGCCACGCGGTCGCCGCGCGCAACGCCCATGCGTCGCAGCGTGGCCGCGCAAGCCGCGACCTGGCGGCGCAGCTCCGCCCAGCTCAATTCTCGCGTGCGCCCCGCCATGGGGCCACTCTCGCTGCGTGAAACGATCGCCGGCCGCGTGTCGCTCGCGAGCTGAAAGGCCCGCTCGACGTAGTTCAATTCGACACCGGGAAACCAGCGTGCGCCGGGCATCGCCGCATCGGCGAGCGCCACGCCGCGCGGCTCGCGCGAGGGAATCTGAGCCCAGTCCCAGAGCGCGCACCAGAAAGCGTCGATGTCCTCGACGGACCAGCGCCAAAGCGCGTCGTAGTCGTCGAACGCGAGACCGCGCGTCTCGCCGAGCCATTTCATGAACCGGGTGATGCGCGCTGATTCGACCTGCTCTCGCGCCGGCGTCCAGGCCGGAGCGGATGCGGAAACGGTTTCGTTCATCTCGTTGCGTTGGCTCGTGCGGATTCGGTTGACCTGATGGTGCCGGAGCCGGTGCGCCTCGGACAATTCAGGGAAACCAGTGGAAGGTTTCCAATCGCGTTTTGCCGACGACTATGTCCGTTAACGTCGCGCGCAATGACCTGTCACGTTGTGATCATTTCCAATATTTCGAATAAAGGCGGTAATTGAACACTTACGCGCGATCAATATATTGCTTCCCGATTTAATCTAAGATAAGTCGAAATTCACATGCCGGTTGTCCTGGACAATAGATCGAACCGTTAATTTACCTTGCGCCGCGCAATGCCTTTTTTACCGGAAAATTCCGGCATGCGGCCCATTCCCGTACGCAACAGGCATAAGGCCCGTCATAAAACTGCAATCCACTGACGCCTTTAATTTTCCCAATTCCCGCCGATTTGCGTCTCCCTATCGGACCAAGGTCTTATTGTCATTTTACGCGCGCCCTATCAGATTGAGCGCGTAGCGGCACGGGTTCCGCTCTCGCGGCATGCGATCCGCGCTGCAGATTCAGGCACAAGCATGTTGATGGGCTCGCGCGCAGCGCGAGATCTGCAACCCAGCCGGCTCGTACAGGAGATCGCGCATGTCCGAATCGACGTCTACGCCTCACCCCGCTGCCAAGCCCGATAGCGCCGCCACCCCAGCCTCTGTCAACAAGCTGCGCCTCGGTGCGCTCACCGCCCTCGTCGTGGGCTCGATGGTGGGCGGCGGTATCTTTTCCCTGCCGCAAAACATGGCGGCCAGCGCCGACGCTGGTGCGGTGCTGATCGGCTGGGCGATCACCGCGGTCGGCATGCTCATGCTGGCGTTCGTGTTCCAGTCGCTGGCTATCCGCAAGCCCGAACTCGACGGCGGCGTCTACGCCTTCGCGAAAGCCGGCTTCGGCGACTACATGGGCTTCGGCTCGGCCTGGGGCTACTGGATCAGCGCGTGGCTCGGCAACGTCGGCTACTTCGTTCTCCTGTTCAGCACACTCGGCTACTTCTTCCCGGTGTTCGGCGAGGGCAACACGCCGATCTCCATCATCTGCGCCTCGGTGCTGCTCTGGGCGCTGCACTTTCTCGTGCTGCGGGGCATCAAGGAAGCCGCGATCGTCAACCAGATCACCACTGTCGCGAAGCTGGTGCCGCTGTGCCTCTTCATCATCATCTGCGTGTTTGCGTTCCGCTCCAGCACCTTCACGGCCGACTTCTGGGGACAAATGAATCCCAAGCTCGGCAGCGTGACGAACCAGGTCCGCAACATGATGCTCGTGACGGTGTGGGTGTTCATCGGCATTGAAGGCGCGAGCATTTTCTCTGCGCGCGCGGAAAAGCGCAGTGATGTCGGCAAGGCCACGGTGATCGGTTTCGTCGGTGTGCTGCTCCTGCTCGTACTCGTGAACATCCTTTCGCTCGGTGTGCTCACGCAGCCGAAGCTCGCGGCCCTGCAGAACCCCTCGATGGCGGGCGTGCTCGAAAACGTGGTCGGCCACTGGGGCGCGATTCTGATCAGCGTCGGGCTCGTCGTGTCGCTCGCGGGCGCACTGCTCTCGTGGGTGCTGCTGTGCGCCGAAATCATCTTTTCGGCCGCGCGCGACCACACGATGCCAAACTTCCTGCGCAAGGAAAACGCGAAACACGTGCCGGCGAACGCGCTGTGGCTCACGAACGGCATGGTGCAGATCTTCCTCGTCATCACGCTGTTCTCGAAGGGCACGTATCTCTCGCTCATCTATCTCGCGACCTCGATGATCCTGCTGCCCTACTTCTGGTCGGCAGCCTACGCGTTCCTGCTCGCGCTACGCGGCGAAACGTATGAATCGGACAGCGGCGAGCGCAACAAGGACCTCGTCATCGCGGGAATTGCCGTGATTTACGCGGTCTGGCTGATTTACGCCGGCGGGCTCAAATACGTGCTGCTCTCCGCGTTGCTCTACGCGCCGGGCATCGTGCTGTTCGCACGCGCGAAACGCGAGGTCGGCCAGCCCGTGTTCACCAACATCGAGAAGTTCGTTTTCGCCGCTGTGCTGATTGGCGCATTGCTGGCGGCTTTCGGCCTGTACAAGGGCTTTCTCACCCTCTGATTCGAGGAGTCTCATGATGAGTACGGACACTGTCGCCTTCGGCGTCAATTCCGAGGCAGGCAAGCTGCGCAAGGTCATGGTGTGCGCGCCGGGTCTCGCGCATCAACGCCTCACCCCCAGCAACTGCGACGAGCTGCTTTACGACGACGTGATCTGGGTCAGCCAGGCAAAGCGCGACCACTTCGACTTCGTGACGAAGATGCGCGAGCGCGGCGTGGAGGTCCTCGAAATGCACAATCTGCTCACGGAAACGGTGCGGCACGCCGAAGGGCTCAAGTACATCCTCGATCGCAAGGTTCGCCCCGAGACCGTGGGCGTGTCGCTCGCCGGCGAGGTGCGCAGCTGGCTCGAAGGGCTCGAGCCACGCAAAACCGCAGAATTCCTCATTGGCGGCGTGGTGGCCGAAGATATTCCGGATACCGAACAAAGCAAGATCCTCAAGGAATTTCGCCGTTATCTGGGCTATTCGAGCTTCGTGCTCGCGCCGCTGCCCAACAGCACCTTCACGCGCGACACCACCTGCTGGATCTACGGCGGCGTATCGCTGAACCCAATGTACTGGCCGGCGCGCCGGCAGGAAACGCTGCTCACCACGGCCATCTACCGCTATCACCCCGAGTTCGCGGGCAAGGACTTTCAGGTGTGGTACGGCGACCCCGACGAGGACCACGGCGCGGCAACGCTCGAAGGCGGCGATGTCATGCCGATCGGCAACGGGGTCGTGCTGATCGGCATGGGCGAGCGCACCAGCCGCCAGGCGATCGGCCGTCTCGCGCAGAACATATTCGCTAAGGGCGGCGCCGAGCGCATCGTCGTGGCGGGGCTGCCCAAGTCGCGCGCGGCAATGCACCTCGACACGGTGTTCAGCTTCTGCGACCGCGACCTCGTGACGATCTTCCCCGAAGTGGTCAACGAGATCGTGCCGTTCTCGATTCGCCCCGACGACAAGAGCCCGTCGAAGCTCGACCTGCGCCGCGAAGAAAAGCCCTTCGTGGACGTCGTGGCCGAAGCGCTGGGTTTGAAGAGCCTGCGCATCGTCGAGACCGGCGGCAACGCGTTCGCCGCCGAGCGCGAGCAATGGGACGACGGCAACAACGTGGTGTGCGTCGAGCCCGGCGTCGTGATCGGGTACGACCGCAACACCTATACGAATACGCTGCTGCGCAAGGCCGGCGTGGAGGTCATCACGATCACGGCGAGCGAACTGGGCCGCGGGCGCGGCGGCGGCCACTGCATGACTTGCCCGATCGTGCGCGACGCCGTCGATCTCTGAGCGTCGCCCGCTTACTCGCATTCCCACTGCATCCGCAACGGAGAAACGACATGGCTTTCAACCTGCGCAACCGCAGCCTGCTTAGTCTGATGCACCACAGCACCCGCGAGCTGCGTTATCTGCTCGACCTCTCGCGCGACTTAAAGCGCGCCAAGTACACGGGGACCGAGCAGCAGCACCTGAAGGGCGTCAACATTGCGCTGATCTTCGAAAAGACCTCCACGCGCACGCGCTGCGCGTTCGAAGTCGCTGCCTACGACCAGGGCGCGAACGTCACCTACATCGACCCGAACTCATCGCAGATCGGCCACAAGGAAAGCATGAAGGACACAGCGCGCGTGCTGGGCCGCATGTACGACGCGATCGAGTATCGCGGCTTCAGGCAGGAGATCGTCGAGGAACTGGCGAAGTTCGCGGGCGTGCCGGTGTTCAACGGTCTCACCGACGAATACCATCCCACGCAGATGCTCGCCGACGTGCTCACCATGCGCGAGCATTCGGACAAGCCGCTCACGCAGATCAGCTACGCGTATCTCGGCGACGCCCGCAACAACATGGGCAACTCGTTGCTGCTGATTGGCGCGAAGCTCGGCATGGACGTGCGCATCGCGGCGCCGAAGTCGCTCTGGCCGCACGACGATCTCGTGGCGGACTGCAAGAAGTTCGCCGAGGAAAGCGGTGCACGCATCCTGCTGACCGCGGACCCCAAGGCCGCCGTCAAGGACGTGGATTTCGTGCACACCGACGTGTGGGTCTCGATGGGCGAGCCCATGGAAGCGTGGGGCGAACGCATCAAGGCGCTGCTGCCCTATCAGGTGAACATGCCGCTCATGAAGGCGAGCGGCACGCCGCATACGCGCTTCATGCACTGCCTGCCCGCCTTCCACAATAGCGAGACGGTGATCGGCAAGCAGATCGCCGACAAGTATCCGGAGCTCAAGGGCGGCGTCGAGGTCACGGAGGAAGTGTTCGAGTCGCCGCTGAATCTGGCTTTCGAACAGGCGGAAAACCGCATGCACACGATCAAGGCGATTCTCGTTTCGACGCTCGCCGACATTTGAGCCCCACCGCTCGAGGGCGCGCCTGCGCCGCGCGGCCGGGTTGCTTACCCGGCAACGCGGTGCATGCGCCCCGCTTCACCGACACGCACCACCTTGGGAGTCAGACATGCGAATCGTGATTGCGCTTGGCGGCAACGCGCTGCTGCGTCGCGGCGAGCCGATGACGGCGGAGAACCAGCGCGAGAACGTGCGCCTCGCGGCCACTCAGATCGCGCAGATCGCGCAGGGCAACGAACTGGTGATCGCACATGGCAACGGGCCGCAGGTCGGCCTGCTCGCGCTTCAGGGCGAGGCCTACAAGGACGTGCCCGGCTATCCGCTCGACGTACTCGGCGCGCAGACCGAGGGCAT
The DNA here is from genome assembly GCF_024206495.1 of Paraburkholderia sp. CNPSo 3272. Lineage (GTDB taxonomy): Bacteria > Pseudomonadota > Gammaproteobacteria > Burkholderiales > Burkholderiaceae > Paraburkholderia. Next base: position 22,652 of record NZ_JAMBPQ010000001.1, read on the forward strand.
GATCGGCTACATGATCGAGCAGGAACTCGGCAATCTCCTGCCGTACGAAGTGCCTTTCGCCACCATCCTCACCCAGGTCGAAGTGGACGCGAACGATCCGGCGTTCCGGCATCCGAGCAAGCCGATCGGGCCGGTCTACACGAAGGAGCAGGCGGAGAAGCTCGCCGCCGAGCGCGGCTGGGCCATCGCTCCGGACGGTGACAAGTTCCGCCGTGTCGTGGCGAGCCCGCGGCCGAAGCACATCTTCGAGATCCGCCCCGTGAAATGGCTGCTGGAGCGCGGCACGATCGTGATTTGCGCGGGCGGCGGCGGTATTCCGACGCTCTATGGCGAAGGCCACAAGCTGGGCGGCGTGGAGGCCGTGATCGACAAGGATCTGTGCTCGGCCCTTCTCGCGCAGGAGTTGGAGGCCGACGTGCTCATTATCGCCACCGATGTGAACGCCACGTACATCGACTGGAGCAAGCCGTCACAAAAGGCGATTGCGAGCGCGCATCCCGACGAACTCGAGAAGCTCGGTTTCGCGGCCGGATCGATGGGACCGAAGGTCATGGCGGCCGCGGAGTTCGCCCGCCACACCGGCAAGGATGCGGTGATCGGCGCGCTGGCCGATATCGTGGCGATTACCCAGGGCAAGGCGGGTACGCGCGTGAGCACGCAGCGGCCTGGCTTGATCTTCTACTGAGGCGGCCCTTTACGGTTCGAGGGCGGCCCAAACGGCGTCTGAAAATGCAGAGCGCGCACCGCAGTTGAGAAGCCGCGGTGCGCGCCCTGTTGTGTGTTTGCGTGGCCGCCTATTCCTCGCGTGCCGGCGGCATGACCTGAGCGCTGATGGTGTGCTCGCGCCAGAACAGATTGTTAATGCGGCCTTGCAATCTACGCAGCCCCTCCTCGCTCGCGGCGTGGAAGGTGAGCAGCGCGCCGGGACGACCGGCCCCCTCGATGCGCTGAATCGCGTCGTACGGCGGAAAACCGTAGCGCTCCAGAAATTCGTTGATTTCGGCGTCCGTGACGTGTTCGTCGATATTACCTAGCAGCAGCTCGGCCATGGTCTAACCTCTCGTGAGCGTTCAATCGTGATGATAGTGTGGTTTGATCCGGTGCGACGACAAGCTGCGCCGGATCGGACGCGATGCCGCTCAGTACCTCTCCTGCACGTAGCGGTAAGGATAGTCCGGCTCGCGGTAGCCTTGTGGCTTCTGGCGCTCGGGCAGCGTGACCTTCTCGCGCGGCAGCGTTTTATACGGAATGGTGTTCAAAATATGGCTGATAACGTTCAGACGCGCGCGCTTCTTGTCATCGGATCGGACAACGAACCATGGGGATTCGTGCGTATCCGTCATGTCGAACATCTCGTCGCGCGCGCGTGAATAGTCGTACCAGCGGCTATACGACAGGAGGTCCATGGGCGAAAGCTTCCAGATCTTGCGCGGGTCATTGATGCGCCCTTCGAGGCGGCGGGTCTGCTCTTTCTGGCTCACTTCGAGCCAGAACTTGATGAGGATCGTGCCCGAGTCGATGATGGCGCGTTCGATGAGCGGCACGCCGCGCAGGAATTCCGTTGCCTGTTCCGCCGTGCAAAAGCCCATCACGCGCTCCACGCCCGCACGGTTGTACCAGCTGCGGTCGAACACGACGATTTCGCCCGCAGCGGGCAGCAGCGGCAGGTAGCGCTGGAAGTACATTTGCGACTTCTCGCGCTCCGTGGGCGCAGGCAGCGCGAATACGCGAAACACGCGCGGGCTGACCCGCTCGGTAAGCGCCTTGATCGTGCCGCCCTTGCCTGCACCGTCGCGGCCTTCGAACAGGATGCATACCCTGAGGCGCTGCTGGACCACCCACTCCTGCAAACGAACGAGTTCGCCATGCAGGCGCTCCAGTTCCTTTTGATAGGCCTTTTCGCTGAGCTTTTCCGTCGGCATCTCTGCGCTCGCGGCCTTGACTTCCTCTTTCTTCGCCATTGAATCGCTCCCCGCTTCAGACGCCTCACACGAGGCATCTATCCACTATGGTGTGTGGACGAGGGGCGCGCAATAAGACTTTAGACTCAGGCACTGACCGTCTTGACCTCCGGCAAACACACTTGCCGTACTGGCGCGTCATTCGTGCGCGTAGTTGAACTCGGGCATGGCCTTGAGTTGGTCCTTGTCGACCTGCAGCACGATCTGTTTGCGGTCGATGCGCAGGTCGTTGAACGGCACGGCCACGAGATGCTTGCCCAGACCGAGGAAGCCGCCCACGGAGAGAATCGCGAACGCGCCCTGGTTAGGCGACTCGAGCACGATGTCGTCGATCGCCCCGATCTTGCTGCCGCTATTGTCGTAGACGTCGGAGCCTACGAGCTTCGAGGCGCGAAAGCCGGTGCCCGACTGCACCGTCGCCATGCGCTGCACGGCGATCGATTGCGGCGCGCCCTGCGCGAGCGCGGCAGACGGCACGCCCAGCGCACAGCCGAACGTGCACGCGAACGCGACGACGAGCGCAAAGGCGCGGCGGCAAGGCAGCTCACGCGTACTCAGCGGGCGATTCGATTGTGTCGTCATGGTATTCCCCTCTCCCTCGTGCGAATGCACGGCGAACACCGCGTGAATGCAAGCGCTGTGCCCGGGGCGCTCACCCCTGCGCGAGCCAGTGCTCGATCAGCGGCCCACGTTCGCCGTAAAGGGGATCGCTCGCCGGATATGGCAGCGCCTGCATGGCGCGCAACTCCGCCGGCGTGAGCGCGTCGCGGCGGATGTCCCACTGCTGCCCGCGCGGATAGCCGCCCGCCACCCGAAAGCCGCCGGCCAGCGACAGGAGGCAATGACCGGTGCCGGCCGGCAGCAGCAGCGCGTCCCCGGCATGCAGGCGCAGCACACGCCCGCCCGGGCCGCCAAGAATCAGTTCGGCGGTGCCGGCGAATACGCCCAGCACCTCATGCGCCGTGGAGTGGAAATGGTGATAGTCGAATACGCCGTCGAGCCATTGCACCGGCCAGCCGTTCGCCTCGAAGCGGTCGTTGAACGCGCGTGCCAGATCCTGCACGCCCGGCGCCAGCGCGCGCCGATAGACGATGACTGGAAGCCGGGCGTTGTTCGGCACCCAGCCGTGTGCGGCGAGGTGGAAAGTTTCGACGCCGCTTTCGCGTTGGGCCGGGCGGCTTTCGCGCAGATGGCGCGGAAGGTGAAAAGCGCGATTTTCGTGCATCGTCTTACTCCCTCGCATCGCTGCCGCCCGCCGCGGCCGACGCGCTCGCCGCGCCGTTTGTCGTTTCTTTTGCCGCGCCCTTTACAGGCTTTTTCGCGTGATGCGGTGTGTGTTTTGAGGAATGCGTCGTTCGCGCGGTCGGTGCGCCTGTGCTGGCGGGCACACCTTGCTCGACGCCCTGGGTCGGCGCGGGATAAACGCCGTTGGCCTTCGCCCCGCTCGATTCCGTGGCGGGCGCCGTGGTCGGCCGATCCGCGCCGGTGTTGTCCTGCGCGAGCGCCGCGCCGGTCCCTGCTCCTTCCAGGACGAGTGCCAGCGCCAGCGTGCCGGCCATGAAATCCTTCGTCGATGGGGTGTGGCTGATCATCGGTCCTCCTTCATCACGATGGGAGACGGGTGCGAGGACACCGCGACGTCGACGCGAGCTGACCGCGCAGGTCCCCTGCCCAATAAGGAGCAGCAACCCGCGTACCGGCCCCTGGCTTTCGCTGCAGGGCACGGCGTTTGCGACCATCCGGGCAAATCGATTCGCGCAGGCGGGGCCGAGGGGCTGCGGCGCCCTATCAGGGGCTCGCTTCGCATATCCCGGAGAGGTCTATGCATCCGACTATTGCGCTCAGTGCTCGTGTTCCCTGCGGTCCCGAGGCTCATCTGCCGACAGAGGAGCCTGAAAATCCGCATCGTACGCCACCTCCTGCGGTGCCGGACCCCGAGCCACCCCCCGTTCCGGAAGGCGATCCGCCGCCTGAAGCGCCACCCGAGCGGCTGCGCTAGCGCTCCCGAGCCACCATGATGCGGCAGCGCTCAGCCGGTGGCTCGGCATGATGCGTTCGCGCCGCATCGCCTCTCTTCTTTTGCGCCGAGACGCGGTCTGCTCAACGCGAAGCGCCAACGCCGCGCACGGCTCCAGTGACGCCGCCCGTCCCCATTTCTCTCACCGCATCATGGCCCGCATCGAGCTCAATTTTCCCGAAGACCAGTTCTATTACTCGACGCACCTCACGGTGCGCGTCACCGACATCAATTCCGCTAATCATCTCGCCAACGATTCGATGATCTCGATGATTTCCGAGGCGCGCGCGCGTTTTCTCTTCGACGCGGGCATCGAGGACATGAAGGACGCGCACACGAGCATCATCGTTACCGACCTCGCCACGACCTATCGCGCCGAAGCCTACGCGCGCGACGCGCTGTGCTTCGAAGTGGGCATCATGGATTTCAACAGGTACGGCGGCGACATCATCTTCCGCATCATGCGGCCGGCCGATGGCGCGCTCATCGCCATGGCGAAATCGGGCTTCGTGTTCTTCGACTACGAAGCGAAAAAGGTCGTGCCGATGCCGCAGGCCTTCCGCGACAAGTTTCCGCAGGTCAATACGCTCGGCTAAGTCGCGGTTCGCTCCGGGCGGCCAATGGCAGGGGCGCCCATGGTCACGCAAGGGGCGAGGCCGCCTGCGCGATCCTGGCAACGTCCCGCTCAATGCCCTACAGCTGGACTCAGGGCCGCTCTCCACGGGCCAGCCGCGCTTCAATCTCGTTCACGACGGGCAGCAGGTCGGCGACGCTGTCGATCACATAGTGCGCGCCCGCCGCACGCAGGCGTTCCGCGGCCGCGGCGCGGCGGCGCGCGAATTCTTCGGGCGCCAGCGCGCGGACTTCTTCCTCGGTCAAGCCGAATGCGTTGCCGCTCACTGCGACACCCACCGCCCACGTCCCGCCATTAATGCCCTCCTCGATGCCGACTTCGGTGTCGTCCACCTTGATCGCGTCGCGCGCGAGCCAAACGCCGAGCTGCGGCAGCGTGCGGTAAATCATGTACGGCGAAGGCCGGCCCTCGGGCGTGTCGCCCGTGCAGACAATGCTGTCCGGATCGAAACCCTGCGCCTTCGCGCCCGGCACGATCTGGTCGATGATCTCGCGCGTGTAGCCCGTGGTCGAGCCGATGCGTACGCCATCGGCCCGAAGCGCGGCAGTCACGGACGCCACGCCCGGGATCACGTCGCTGTACTGCGCGGCCACCGCGACGTTCTTCGGCACGAAGACGTCGTACACGGCGTCGATATCGGCTTCGCCCGGCGCGTGGCCGTAGTGCGCTTGCCATGCCGCCGCGATGCGCGGCAGCGCCATCAGCGCCGCGATGTGCGGACGCTTGGCCATGCCCATCGGGCCTCGCGCCTCCTCGATCGTGATCGGCACGCCGAATTGCTCGAAGGTCTCGACGAAGGCGCCCATTGGCGCGCGCGAGCCGTAGTCGACCACGGTGCCGGCCCAGTCGAAGATCACTGCCTTGACGTGTTTCATTGAATGCGTCCTGCTAAAAAATCGATGGTTTGGAGTCTTGACGATCTATGCGCATCAAGCGACAAGCGCTTCGCGTGCGCCGAGGTCGACCGGCGCGGGTGCAGCGCTTGCCACGCCGAGCGTGCGCAGCGCTTCGCCGCACGCAGCTACGACGCGGCGCATGACAGTCTCGTCGAGTGCGCCGATGCAGCCGATGCGAAAGCTCTCCACGCTCGTCAGCTTGCCCGGATAGATGATGAAACCCTGCGTCTTCATCAGTTCGTAGAAGCGCGCGAAGTCGAATGCGGGATCGGCCGGCGAAAAGAACGTGACGATGATGGGCGAGCGCCAGGCTTCGGTCAGCAGCGGCTCGAAACCGAGCCCGCCCATGCCTTCGACGAGCACGTCGCGGTTGCGCGCATAGCGCGCGAGACGCCCCGGCTGACCGCCTTCGAGCGCATGCAGGCGCAGCGCCTCGATGAACGCGGCCACCGCGTGCGTGGGCGGCGTGAAGCGCCACTGGCCGGTGCGGTTCATGACGTCCCACTGATCGTAGATATCGAGCGCGAGCGAGTGGCTCACGCCCTTTGCGTTATTCAGGACTGCTTTTTTCGCGATCACGAAGCCGAAGCCCGGCACGCCCTCGATGCACTTGTTGGCCGAGGAAACGAACGCGTCGCAGGGCAGCGTGCGCACGTCGAGCGGCACAGCGCCGAACGCGCTCATCGAGTCGACCAGGAGCCGGCGCCCCTGGCGGGCCGTCACGGCCGCGATTGCTTCGATCGGGTTCAGAATGCCCGAGCTGGTCTCGCAGTGCACGACGACGACGTGCGTGATGCCCGGGTTCGCGATCAGCAGCTGCTCGACGGCTTCGGCGCGCGGCGGCAGGTAGTCGCCGGTGTCGTGGACGGTGTGCTGGCGGCCCAGGTAGCGCAGCGTCGTGGCGATGCGCTTGCCGTATGCGCCGTTGGCGAGCACGAGCGCGTGGCCGTCGCGCGGCACGAAACTGCCGAGCATCGCCTCGACGCAATAGCTGCCGCTGCCCTGCAACGGCACGCAATCGTATTCACCCCGCTCGTCGCCCGCGATCCGCAGCAGCGCGGCGCGCAAGTGCGCGGTCATGGCACGGAAGTCGGCGTCCCACGAGCCCCAGTCGCGCTGCATCGCGGCCTTGGTCGAAGCCGCAGTGGTAAGCGGTCCGGGGGTCAGGAGATACGGCTCGGCGGGGATCGTCATGCGGGCTCCAGTGCGCGTCGGGACAGTCAATTCCGATACGGTAGCGCAGTGCTCACCATCGGTAAAATCGATATAATTGATGTCGGTATAAGCTGAGCTTATCGACGGTTTTCACCCTTGTCGCCGGAGTCCTTCGACATGCAATACGCACAGTTGCGTGCTTTTCACGCGGTCGCCGAGCACGGCGGGTTTTCACGCGCCGCGCAGGCACTCTCGCTCACGCAGCCGGCCGTGTCGGACCATGTGCGGCGGCTCGAACAGGATTTCGGGGTCAAACTGTTCGAGCGCGGGCCTCGCGGTGTCGAGCTCACGGAACTGGGGCGGCGACTCTTCGCGGTAACGCGTCAGATGGTGGGGTGCGAACGCGACGCGCGGCGGCTGCTCGAAGCGGCAGGCGCGCTCGAATCCGGCGAACTCGCCCTCGCCGCCGATGCGCCCGATCTCGCCATCAAGCTGATCGGCGCGTTCAGGCGGCGCTATCCGGGGGTCGTGATCAAGCTGTCGATCGCGAACGCGACCGAATGCATGCGCCGCGTTCTCGCGAGCGAGGCCGACGCCGCCATCACGGCCGCGCGCCAGGTGCACAGCCGGCTACAGGTGCGGGTGCTGCGCGAGGAACCGCTGGTCGCGGTCGTGCCCGCCGAGAGCCCCGCGGCGAAAAAGCGCCGTATGACTTACGAGGAACTCGTGTGCGAGCCCATGGTGTTTCGCGAAACGCATTCGGTTACGCAACAGTTGCTCGAAGCCGAACTCGTGCGTAAAGGACTGCAGGTCCAGCCCGTGCTCTACGTGGACGGCCGCGAGGCGCTGCAAACCGCGATAGCGCAGGGCGTGGGCGTGGGTGTGATCGCGCACGCGGAATTCGGCGAGTCGCGGCGCATTCGCATGCTGCCGCTCGTGGACTGCCAGGTGCGTATGGTCGAATCGCTCACGCGCCTCGCCGACACGTCCTCGTCGAATCTGCTCGACGCGCTCTTTGCCACTTCGCTCGATTGAGCGGCGGTGCGGCCGTCAGGACACCACGATAGCTGTGCCGACGGCGTGGAGCAGATCGCGCAGCGTTTCGGCCTGCTCCATGCGCGCGCCGTGGCGCAGGTGAATGCGCAGCGCCTGGCCCGCGATGCCGTCGACCGGGCGCGCGAGCCACAGCTCGACGGCGAGCCCGAGGCCGTCGGGCGCGTCGGGCACGACGGGTTCGACGACGCGCGGCTTGAAGGAGGCGGATTCGGACATGGCGAGACCTCGTCGGTGGCGGGAGCGACTTCATCGTAGCGAGGCGACACGCGCGCGCCAAACGAGAAATCCGCGTATGCAAATGAGGGCCGCCCCGCATTGGATCGCGCGCGCCGTGGCATGCGCGCCCGCTCGCGCAATGCGCCGCTTCGTGGAGGCCGGCGGGGTGCCTCTTTTACAGCAGCGTATGGCCGCGAGTGGCAAACTGAACGCATCGTTGCGCCGCCATTTGCCTGGCAACGAGATGGGAGGACCTCTTCATGGAACGCCCCTTTAGCGATCGCCGCGAGGCAGGCCGTTGGCTTGCCGGCCCGCTCTCGGCCTACGCGGGCAGACGCGACGTCATCGTGCTCGCGCTCCCGCGCGGCGGCGTGCCGGTAGCCTATGAAGTCGCGAAGGCGCTGCAGGTGCCGCTCGATGTCTTGCCCGTGTGCAAACTCGGCCTGCCGTGGCAGCCGGAGCTCGCCATGGGCGCGCTGTCGTCGAACGGCGCGCAGTACGTGGACAGCGCGCTCGTGCGCAGCGCCGGCGTGAGCGAAGCCCAGTTGCAGAGTGCCATGGCGCTCGCGCGCATCGAGCTTGGCCGGCGCGAGGCGCGCTATCGCGGCGAGCGTGCGCCGCTTGCGGTGGCGGGCCGTGTGGCGGTCGTCGTCGACGACGGCATGGCCACTGGCGCGTCGCTCAAGGCAGCGGCGCTCGCGCTCGCCACGCTGGGCCCCGCGCGCATCGTCGCGGCGCTGCCGGTCGCCCCCGCGGGCTCGCAGGACCGGCTCGGCGGGACCGTGGACGAATTCGTCTGTGCGCGTATGCCCGAGGCGTTCTACAGCGTCGGCCAGTTCTATCTCGACTTCGATCAGGTCAGCGACGACACCGTGCGCGACCTGTTGGCTCGAGCGGCGGCTGACGACGCGAACGGCGAGGTCTAGATCCGGGCCGCGCCGGTCGTGCCGCCGCTGCCACAGCCGCTGCCGTCGCGCCCTATCGCACCGGATTCGACGCCGCTTCACCCACCACCGTCTGCCAGGGCCGCACGCGCCAATGCTTCACGAGCCCCGAGAGCACATACGGGTCGGCGCGCGCGAACGCTTCGGCGGCGGCCGGGCTGTCGCCCTGGAAAAGCAGCAGCGCATTGTCGACGGGATCGGCAATCGCACCCGCTAGCAGCAGCTCGCCGCGCTCGACGGCGGCCCATGCAAGCTTCAGATGCGCGCTCCGGTGTTCGGTACGGCGTTCGAGGTAGTCGTCTGCGAGTTCGTACATCAAGAGGTAATGCATGGGCCTTCTCCGTATTGTTGCGGCCGCTTCGGATGGGGTCGACGGCCGATAGCGAACATTGTGCAGCAGCGCGCGCGTCAACCGAACCCATGGCTGCGTCGTTTTAATGGCGGCTTTGCCATAATGGCGGCGCGCGCGAGGCGCACCGGACTTTACGGCTGGCCGCACGTCAACTGAGAACGTCCAAAGTCAAGGGAGTGAACGATGAAAATGCAATCCGTCATTGCCGCAATCGTGCTGGGCGGCGTGCTGGCCGCGCCGGCGTTCGCACAGACCGCCGCACCCGCTTCGGCGCCGGCGGCGAACAGCCAGCAGAACAAGATGAAGGCATGCAATGCCCAGGCCGGCGAGAAGAAAGGCGACGATCGCAAGGCATTCATGAAGCAGTGCCTTTCGGCTGCCGGCGCGCCTGCTCCGACTATGACCCAGCAGGAGCGCATGAAGGCGTGCAACGCCCAGGCCGGCGACAAGAAGGGCGACGATCGCAAGGCATTCATGAAGACGTGCCTCTCGACGAAGAGCTGAGCGAAACGCGTTCGGGCACTTTCCCGCACCCGTTTGTACTCGCAGGATCCGCGCCGCAGCCTTTGCTGCGGCGCATTTTTTTGCGCCGGTTTTGTGCGTTGCAGCGCCGGCGTCTTCTGTTGTGCGAATCATTCGTCGACGTATGCGAGATCGTGCAGGTTTGCGCGGATTTGCGTCATTACCCGCATTCGGGCGCGCCGTTTTTCTCCTATGATGGCTGCAGCGGCGGCCCCTCCCCGCGCAATCACCCATTAGCCATCGGGCTGCCGCGTTGACGTTGATGCCAAGGCATCGAACGGAGGCGCAGATGGCATGGAGACACAAGAACCGCTGGTTTCGCCGCTGGCTCATGGTGATCACCTTCTGGCTCGTGCCGGTGATGATCGTCGCGGTGCGCGAGGTTCAAGATGAGATGGCGTATAACCGCGCGGATCTGCAGCGCGCGCTGACCTCCTGGACCTTCACCGACGCAGAGCGCCACGCCGGCGCCCCGCTGCGCTGCCACGGCACGCCCGAAACCGCCCGTGCGGCCGGCTGCCCCGCCTCGGTGCTCGCGGCGAATGCGCAGCGGCAGCAGGAAGCGCGCGACGAATACGCCGTTCGGCGCACGACGCTCGCGGGCTACCTGTGGCACGCATTCGTCGGTTACTGGGTCGTGCCCGCTGCGGTGCTGCTTGCGATCGGCGTGCTGATCGGCGGCGTGAAGCGCGCCCTGCGGCGGCCCACGGCCAAGCCAGTGCCGGAGCGCTAGCGCTGTCGTGCATGCTCCAGCGCGCAGCGTTTGTGCTGCGCAGCCTCAAAGTGCGGGTGGGGACGTTCGGGTATAACGACGGGACGCCGTGACATCGCGGCGCCCGGAAACAAGAACGGAGAACAAGATGACCGCATCTCGCTTGCTTTTGAAGGCTTCTGTCGCAATTGCCGTCGGCGTCGCGGCACTCTCGGGCTGCACCACCACGGGCAGCCAGGCACCCAGTGCCGCGACCAACGCATCGCGCGCCCAGTCGATCAACTCCGACGTCGACGCCACCCTCTCGCGCCTCTATCAGACCGTGCCGGGCTCGCGAGAGCTGGTCGGCAAGGCTCGCGGCATTCTCGTGTTTCCGCGTGTGATCCAGGCCGGCATCGGCGTCGGCGGCGAACACGGCGACGGCGCGCTGCGGGTGGGCGGCAGCACGGTTGGCTTCTACAGCACGTCGTCGGCTTCGGTCGGCGCAACGCTCGGCGTGCAGTCGAAGTCCGTCATCTATCTTTTCATGACCGAAGACGCGCTGGCGAAATTCCGCAATTCGAGCGGCTGGTCGGCAGGCGGCGACGCATCGGTCGCGCTCGTGAAGGTCGGCGCGAACGGCTCGATCGACACCACCACGGCCACCAAACCCGTGCAAGTCTTCGTGCTCACCAACAGCGGGCTGATCGGCGACCTCTCGCTGGGCGGCACGAAGATCACGAGACTCGACCTCTAAGCGCAGCGCGAACGTCCGCGCGCTCAGCTCGCGGACGTATCGATCACCTTGAAGCGCGAGCGCTTGTTCGCGCGAATCACCGCCTCGTACGCCTGCACGTACTCTTGCGCCATGCGGTGCGAGGTGAAACGCTCTTCGAAGCGGTGCCGCACGCCGGCGCGCGGAACGCGAACGATGCGGTTCACCGCCGCCACGGCGCCGATTTCGTCCTCGACGATAAAGCCCGTCACGCCATCTTCCACCACCTCGGGCACCGCGCCGCGATTGAACGCGATCACGGGCGTGCCGCACGCCATCGCCTCGATCATGACGAGGCCGAACGGCTCCGGCCAGTCGATCGGAAACAGCAGCGCATGGGCGCCGGAGAGGAATTCGGCCTTCTGGCTGTCGTTGATCTCGCCCACGTACTCGACGTGCGGCAGCGCAAGCAACGGCTTGATGTCGCGCTCGAAATACTCGCGGTCGGCTTCGTCGACCTTCGCGGCGATCCGGATGGGCAGCCCACAGCGCCCGGCAATGCGTATCGCCGTGTCGACTCGTTTTTCCGGCGAAATACGGCCTAGAAACGCCAGATAGCGCTGCTCCACCGGCTGCGGCGTGTAAAGCGTCCCGGGCAGGCCGTGGTAGACCGTGCGCAGCCAGCGCGCCTGCGGCATCGGCTGGCGCTGCGCATTCGAGATCGAAATCACTGGCGCGGTGTTGAACGTATCGAAGACCGGCTGCTGCTCGGGCAGGTCCAGACGGCCGTGCAGCGTCGTCACGAACGGCGTTTCCTGGCGCTTGAACACCGAAAACGAGTAGTAGTCCATATGGAAATGCAACACGTCGAACTTGTCGGCCTGACGGCGCACCATTTCCATGAGAAGCATATGCGGAGCGATGCGGTCGCGGATGCCGGGGTCGAGCCGCAGCGCGCGTGGCCAAACCGGCTCGAGCTTCGCGCTCGTGAGCGAATCGCCGCTCGCGAACAGCGTGACGTCGTGCCCGAGTTCGACCAGCGCTTCGGTGATATACGACACGACGCGCTCGGTGCCGCCATAGAGCTTCGGCGGGACCGATTCGGTCAGCGGGGCGATCTGCGCAATTCTCATCGTGTGTCTCCAGGAATCGGGGCCACGTTGCCCGTTCTTGCGGTGCTGGTCATTCTAAGCCAGGTCCGGGCGGCCATCGGCGACGCAGCAATCAGCCCATTATTCGTCAAGCCGGGCGCGCGTGCCGGCCGTCTTTCAATTTCTATACGGTGTTACATGCCGAAACAACCCCTGCGTTTGCCCTACCGGGCTATCTGGCGGCCCATTTCCAGGCCGGCAGGTCGAGCGCGTCTGGTTGGGCGAACCCGGTCGCGCCGAGCCGCCGTTCGAGCACGACCGACTCTCCATCAGCGTTGCTGGGGGACCGCTGCGAGGTCGCGCAGGAAGGTGTCTCGCCAGACGCCGAGATCGTTGCGTCTGAGCGCCTCCATGTTGGTCTGGTAGCGCGCCTGGCGCTCTTCGAGCGGCATCGAGAGCGCGTGTTCCAGCGCCTCCGACATGCCGGCAGCATCATGAGGATTCACGAGCAATGCGCCCGTGAGTTCGGCCGCCGCGCCCGCGAAGATCGACAGCACGAGCACGCCCGGATCGCTGGGATTCTGCGCGGCCACGTATTCCTTGGCGACCAGGTTCATGCCGTCGTGCAGGGGCGTCACATAACCGATCTGCGACTCGCGAAAGAGCGACATCAGTTTCCAGCGGTCGTACTGCTGGCTCAGATAGCGGATCGGCGTGTAATCGAGGCCAGAGTAGCGCCCGTTGATGCGCCCGGCCTCACGCTCCAGCTCCTCGCGTATCACCTTGTAGCTCGCGACATCCGAGCGTGTGGGCGGCGCGATCTGCACGAGCGTGACCTTGCCGCGCCATTCGGGCGACGTTTCCAGCAACTGCTCGAACGCATGGAAACGCTCGACGAGTCCCTTCGAATAGTCGAGCCGGTCCACGCTCATGATGAGCTTGCGCCCCTCCAGACTTTGCTTGAGGTCGAGCACGTGCTGGCGGCTTTCGTAACGCGCGGCCTGCTCGGCGATCTCGTCCGGAAACACGCCGATGCGGTAGACCCCCGTGCGCAGCTTGCGGCCATACCCCTCGACCTCGCCGTGCTCTGGATTCTCTGCGCTCTCGCTGACCTTGCCGCGCGCCTCGCGCGCAATGTAGTCGTGAAACGCCTGCTGGTCGTTCTGGGTCTGGAAGCCTAGCAGGTCGTAACAGCACAGCGACCTGACGAGTTCGTCGTGGGGCGGAATGGTCTGCAGCACCTGCGGCGAAGGAAACGGAATATGCAGGAAGAAGCCGATGCGGTTGCGCACGCCTTCCGAGCGCAGCGCCTCGGCGAACGGAATCAGGTGATAGTCGTGGACCCAGATGTTGTCGTCCGGGTGGATCAGCTTCATGAGCTTGTGCGCGAGCCACGCGTTCACGCGGCGGTAGCCCGCATATTCGTCGCGCTCGTAGCGCGCGAGGTCGTTGCGGTAGTGGAAGACCGGCCAGAGCGTGGCGTTCGAGAATCCGCGGTAGTACTGATCGTAGTCCTTGCGTGTGAGGCCGACAGTCGCAAAGGTGACGTGGCCTTCTTCGACGAGCGTCGGCCCCGCGTTCGCCACCGTCTCGCTCACCACGTCGCCGCTCCAGCCGAACCACACGCCGCCCGCGTCCTTCAGCGCGCCGAATACGCCGACTGCGAGGCCGCCCGCCGAGCCCTTGGTTTCAGTCGGCGTCGCGACGCGGTTCGAGACGACTATCAGTCTGCTCATCTTGCTGTTCCTCCTCCTTTCCCTCTCGACCGCTATCAGCGGTTATCAACCATTGTCGCGGCGGCTTTCGGTCGCCGGCTCGCGGGCGTCATTGGCTCGCGCAGACTGCGCTGCGTCCGCTCCCCTGGCCGCTTCCGACGCCTTAGGCGCCGACGCTTCGTGTGGCCGCGCCGGGCGGTGCGTCTCGAGCTCCTCGCCGTCTCCCGGCACGCGCGTGCCCGTCACGGGATCCGCCTCGGTATGGGCCGCCGTGCTCGCCGCCGCCTGCCGCACGGGACGACGCACGAAGGACGGCAGTTCACCGGTACTGCTTTCGAGCTCCGCGGAAACTTCGGCGCGCGCGCGAGGCAGGAACTGCGGATAGTGCTCGTTGACGAAATCGAGCAGCCCTTCGCGCACGCGGCAGCGCAAATCGAAGTTCAGGCCGGAGTCGCGCGAACTCACCAGCACGCGAACCTGCATCGCGCGCTCGTTGGCGTCGGTGACCTGTAAAACCTGCACGCGGCGGTCCCATTCGGGCGCACCGTCGACGATGCGCGCGAGCGCTTCGCGCAGCGGCGCGAGCGGCATGCGGTAGTCGAGCCACAGAAACACCGTGCCGATGATCTGCGAGCTGCTGCGCGTCCAGTTCGCGAACGGATTCTCGATGAACCACTGCAGCGGCACGATGAGCCGCCGCTGGTCCCAGATTCGCACCGAAACATAGGTGCCGGTAATTTCCTCGATGCGCCCCCACTCTCCCTGGATTACGACCACGTCGTCGAGCCGGATGGGCTGGGAGAGCGCGATCTGCAGACCGGCAATCAGATTGCCTAGCACGGGGCGTGCCGCGATACCGGCGACAAGACCGGCAACCCCGGCCGAAGCCAGCAGGCTCGCGCCGATCTGCCTCACGTTCGGGAAGGTCATGAGCGCCGCGCCCACGCCCACGATGATGATGAGCACCATCACCGTGCGCGCGAGCACGCGGGCCTGGGTGTGGATGCGGCGGGCCTGGAGGTTGTCGGCGATGTCGAGCGGATGGGCGGCGATGATGGCCTCGCCGATCGCCGCCGCGCAGCGCACCGAAAGCCAGGTGATCGCGGCGATCAACGCGAACGCGCACAGCTCGCGCAGCCCGCTGATGTGCCTGAGCGTATCGGGCGCCTGCCACCAGACGAATTCGATCGCGAGGATCGCGAGCACGGCGAGCGCCGGCTTGCGGATATAGCGCAGAAACATGCTGACCCGCGGATAGGGGCGCGCGATGCGCAGCAAGACGCGGCCGCCGACCCAGTGCAGGCCGAACGCGAAAACGAGCGCGAGCGCGCTCATGAACAACGTGCCGAGCCAGTCGTGCAGCGGCGCGTCGGTGAAATGGGAAAGATCGTCGAGTGTCGGCATCTGCGGCCAGTTCCTCCTGAGCATCCTGAGCAAAGGGCGACGCTTGGAAACGGCACGGGCGCAGGCCCGCGGACGGCTGCGGCGAAAGTGACAGCTGGCCTCGCCGCGGCCTCGAAGATGAACGGCGCGGCGGCAGTTCGGTGCCGCGCCGTGTTTGTCGCTATGTCTAACTACGGACTACGGATTACGACTCGAACCCCGGCGGCTTCAACCGCCGTTGCCGGTCTTGCAGGGAAACGCCTTGCCGAGCCCGAGCGAAATGGCAGTGCTGGCGTTGTAGCCGGCCACGTTCGGGTTGTCGGCGATGTACTTGCGCACCGCGTCGGTGAGTTGCGCCGAACGAGCATCGGGCGGCAGGCAGAAGTATTGACCCACGCGCGGTCCGGTAGTGCCGCCGATGGCGTCGATGGTGTTGAAGATGCCGTCCGCGGCACCTTCGATATAGGCAGCGCACGCGCTGCGCGAAGCCACATCGGTCTTGGTGCAGAGCCGGTTGAGGTCGCTTGCCGTGAATGCGAAAGCGGAGAGCGGCAACGCCATCGCGCCCGCACAGATCAGAACCCGCAGCATGGTTCTCCTTGAATTGTCATGGGGAGCGGCGCATCGAGCGCCGCCGGGCGGCCGCGTTGGTCCAGTGCGGCCGTCTTTATCCCCATTATTTTGCACTGTTTTGCGGCGCTGCCGGGCTCGCCGTGGAGAGGCCGGCCTGGGTCATGCGCGCCGTGAGGTCCTTGATCGCGTCCGGCGCCTTGTACTGGCGCGCGAAATCGAGCGCCGTCATGCCGATCTGGTTCTTCGCGCCAAGCGTCGCGCCGTGCTCGAGCAGCATCTGGAGAGTAGTGAGATGGTCGCCGCGCGCGGCCATCATGAGCGGCGTCGTACCGTTGGGCGACAGCGCGTTGACGTCGGCCGAATAGCCGATCAGCAGCTTCGCGACGTCGTCATTGCCGTTCGCGGCGGCGTAGTGCAGCGGCGTCCAGCCCTTCTTGTTGACCTCGGCGCCCTTGGTGATCAGGAGCTTCACGAAGTCCACGTCGCCGTTGAGCGAGGCAAGCATCAGCGCGTTTTCGCCTGCGCGGTCTTCGGCGGCGATGTTCGTCTTCGGGTTGTCGAGCAGCAGCGCCCCGACCTTGTCGGACTTCTCGCGCGCGGCCAGCACGAGGAGCGGCATGCCTTGGTCGTCGGTGGCGTTCGGGTCCATGCCCTGCGCGAGCGCTTTTTGCACGCCCTTGTCGTCGTCGAACTTGACGCTCTTGATGAGCGAGTCGAGCGGCGCGGCGTGCGCCGCGGCGCCGAACAAGGTGGCGGCGACGCCGAGCACGAGCGCGGCGGCAGTACGGCGGACAGGGTTTGTGGCGTGCGGAAGCGGTTTCAAGTTCATGTCAAGCCTTAACGTTATCTGCTATCTCGTTGATATTCAATACAATTGACAGCATGCGGTTCGCGATTCAGGCCGGTGGCTGGATCTTGAAGAGCCGGAAAAAATTCTGCGTGGTGACAGCGCCAAGTTCGGCGTCCGGCAGTCCGCGTTGCTGCGCAATGAATCTTCCGACATGGCTCACGTACGCAGGTTCATTGGGTTTGCCACGAAATGGCACCGGCGCGAGGTATGGCGAATCGGTTTCGATCAAAAGGCGCTCGATCGGCACACGGCGCGACACTTCCTGCACGTCGGTTGCGCTCTTGAACGTCACAATGCCCGAAAGCGAGATGTAAAAATTCTGCGCGAGCGCGCGCTCGGCTATCGCCCACGGCTCCGTGAAACAATGCATCACGCCGCCCGGCTCGCCCGCGCGCTCTTCTTCCATGATGCGCAGGGTATCGTCCGAAGCGGCTCGCGTATGGACGATGAGCGGCTTGCCCGTGGCGTGCGCCGCTCGAATGTGCGTGCGAAAGCGCTCGCGCTGCCATTCCATGTCGGCGATCGTCCGCTCGCCCAGGCGATAGTAATCGAGCCCCGTTTCACCGATCGCCACCACCTTCGGGTGCCCGGCCAGCTCGACCAGTTCGGCCACGCTCGGCTCGCGCATGTGCTCGTGATCGGGATGCACGCCCACCGACGCGTAGACGTTCTCGTAGCGGCTCGCGATGTCGAGCACCGAAGGCAGCGTTTCGAGGTCCACCGAGACGCACAGCGCGTGGGTGACGGCGTTCTCGCGCATGTTCTCGAGCACCTGCGGGAGGCGGTCGCCGAGGCCCTCGAAATTGATGTGGCAATGTGAATCGACAAACATGAGTGGTCCTGCGATGGAAGATTCAGGCCTGATCGGGTGCGTCAGCGCCCGTCAGGCGAACAGTTCACGATAGCCGAGAAAGAGTTCCTCGAACACGAGGCGCGCATTCAGCGGATGGTTTTCCACGGCGCGCTGGCGTGTGACCGTCTTCAGGTAGCGCGCCAGCGCCGCAGCGTCGAGCTTCGCGGCGCAGCGCGCGAGGCCGCCGGCGGCCTGCGGGAAGTAGCGCGGGCGGCCCGCCGTGCGTTGGGCAAGCAGATCGTAGACCCAGCGCTGCAGCCAGCCGAGCACGAGCGGCACCGGCAGCTTCTGCAGCGTCTCGCCGCACGCGAAGGCGTCGCAGGCGGGGCCCGCCGCGAGCTGGGCCAGGGTCCAGTCGCGCAGCGTACGGTTTTCGTCGTGCGCGAGCGCAAGCGCCGCGAGGGGCGCGCCACCGGCTTCGGCGAGCAGCGCCGGCGCGTCGTCCACGCCCTGCTGCGCGAGCCAGGCCGCGGCAGCTTCGGGCGCGGGCGTGCCCATGGGCCACTGGCGGCAGCGGCTGATGATCGTCGGCAGCAGGCGGTCGATGCGCGCCGACACCACGAGGAACACCACGCCCGCGGGCGGCTCTTCTAGCGTCTTCAGCAGCGCGTTGGCGGCGGCGACGTTGAGCGCCTCGGCCGGATACAGCACGACCACGCGCAGGCCGCCGCGATGCGAGCCCACGCCCGTGAAGTCGAGCAGCGCCCGCACCTGCTCGATGCGAATTTCCTTGCTGGGCGCACGGCCCTTCTTGCCCTCTTCGCCGTCGGCCTTGTCAGCCTTGTCGGCTTTGGCGTCATCGTCGCCGGGCGGGCCGATTTCGCCCGCCAATGCCTCGGGCACGACGATGCGGTAATCCGGATGATTGCCCTGGACGAACCATTTGCACGCTGCACAGGCGCCGCACGGCTCGCCGCCCGCCAGAGGCGCTTCGCAGAGCAGCCCCTTCGCCAGATGCTGCGCAAACTGCAGCTTGCCGATGCCCGCCTGGCCATGCAGCAGGAGCGCATGCGGCCAGTGGCTGCGCAGTTGCTGCAGGCGTTGCCAGTCGTCGCTTTGCCAGGGATAGATCATCTTCGGAATCAATGGGTTAAGCGATCTCTAGCAAGATTCACATGGAGATCGCGCAGTCCTGAAAAGAACGCCAAATACCGCCTTGAAATTAAAGCGCTGCGATCACATCCTCGAGTTTTTTGCGAATCGCCTCGATGCCCTGCGACGAATCGACGATCGCGAAACGATACGGCGCCTCTTCCGCACGGCGCAGGTATTCGGTGCGCGTGCGCTTGAAGAACGCGTCGGATTCGCTTTCGAAGCGATCGGGTTCGCGCGCCGCGCCGCGCCGCTCGCTCGCCGTGTCGGGCGGCAGGTCGAACAACACCGTCAGGTCGGGCTGGAAACCGCCCTGCACCCAGCGCTCCAGCGTTTCGAGCTTGTCGCGCGGCAGCCCGCGGCCGCCGCCCTGATAGGCGAAGGTGGCGTCGCTGAAACGGTCGGACAGCACCCAGTCGCCGCGCGCGAGCGCGGGCTCGATCACCTTGGCGAGATGTTCGCGGCGCGCCGCGAACATCAGGAGCGCCTCGGTTTCGAGGTCCATCGGCTGATGCAGCACGAGTTCCCGGATCGACTCGCCCAGCGGCGTGCCGCCGGGCTCGCGCGTCATGACGACGGTACGGCCCGTCGGCGCGAGTTTCTGGGCGAGCTGATCGCAAAACCAGGCGAGATGCGTGGTCTTGCCCGCGCCGTCGATGCCCTCGAACGTGATGAATCGGCCCCGCGCCATTTAATTTCCCCGGATGTATTTGTCGACGGCCTTGTTGTGGTCGACAAGATTGTCAGAAAAGACGCTGCTGCCGTCGCCGCGCGCCACGAAGTACAGCGCAGCCGTCGATGCCGGATTGAGCGCCGCCTGGAGCGCCGCGACGCCCGGCAGCGCAATGGGCGTTGGCGGCAACCCGAGGCGCAGGTAGGTATTGTAAAGAGTGTCCGACTGCAGATCGCGCTTGCGCAAATGGCCCGCGTAGTTGTCGCCCAGACCGTAGATCACGGCCGGATCGGTCTGCAGCGGCATGCCCACTTTCAGGCGGTTCGAGAACACGGCCGCCACGAGCGCGCGGTCGGCGGCGCGTCCCGTCTCCTTTTCGACCAGCGACGCGAGCGTCAGCGCCTCGTAGGGCGACTTCAGCGGCAAGCCAGGCGCGCGCGCGGTCCATGCTTCGTTCAGGCGCGTCTGCATCAGGTGGTACGCACGGCGATAGACGTCGAGGTCGCTCGAGCCCTTGTCGAACAGATAGGTGTCGGGGAAAAACAGCCCCTCGCCGCTGCCGTTCGGCGCGGGCGGCGCGCCGATCGCCGCGAGCAGTTCGGCATCGCTCATCCCGGCCGTGTCGTGGCGCAGCGCGGGGTTGGCGTCGAGTTCGGCGCGCATGTGCTTGAAGGTCCAGCCTTCGATGATGGTGGCGGCGGACTCGTTCACGTCGCCGAGCGCCATCTTTTGCAGCACCTCATAGGGCGTAACGCCCGCCTTGAATTCGTAGTTGCCCGATTTGAGCTGGCTTTGCAAGCCGAGCACGCGCGTCATGAGCACGAAAAGTTGCGTCTGCACAGGGACGCCGCCGCGCCGCAATTGCAGGGTGACGCTGCGCACGGTGCTGTGCGGCTTGATGGTGACGTCGAGCTGTGGGGCGGCCAGTTCGAGCGGCGTGGTGGCCCAGCGCCATACGCCGCCTGCCGCGGCGGCGCCAATCACGACTAGCGCGGCGCCGGCAACAAGGCATTTCTTCAGAAGGGACATGGAAACACGACTCAGGGGGACCTCATATAATAACTGCTTGCCCTCGCTAAAGTCAGGATTGACTGTTCCCCGAATCCATGAACTCACCGCTCGATCCCGCTTCCACGCTTTCCGCTCCTGAATCCACGGCCGACTTCGACGCCGTTCTGAAAGGCGGCGCCTACGCGATCCTGCCGCAGTTCGGCGTGATCGACGCCACTGGCGACGACGCCGCGACCTTCCTGCACAGCCAGCTCACCAACGACGTCCAGCATCTCGACGTGGCCGGCGCGCGCCTCGCGGGCTACTGCTCGCCCAAGGGCCGTCTGCTCGCCTCGTTCCTCACCTGGAAGACCGGCGACACGATCCGTCTCCTGATTTCGAAGGACGTGCAAGCGCCGGTGCAAAAACGGCTGTCGATGTTCGTGCTGCGCGCGAAGGCCAAGCTCACCGACGACAGCGACAAGCTGCTCGTGGTCGGCCTCGCAGGCGACGTACGCGGCGCGCTCGCGAGCGTGTTCGACGCGCTGCCCGACGGCGTGCACGTGAAGGTGGACGACCCCACAGGCACGCTGATCCGGGTGCCCGACGCGGCCGGCGTGCTGCGTTATCTGTGGGTCGGCCCGAAGGAAGCGGTGCAGGAGCGTCTCGCGAAGCTCGAGGGTTTGGTCAAGCGCGTGTCGCCGGCGGTGTGGGACTGGCTCGACATTCGCGCGGGCGAGCCGCGGATCACGCAGGCCGTGAGCGAGCAGTTCGTGCCGCAGATGGTCAACTACGACGTGCTCGGCGGCGTGAACTTCCGCAAGGGCTGCTACCCTGGCCAGGAAATCGTCGCGCGCAGCCAGTATCGCGGCACGATCAAGCGCCGCACCGCGCTCGCCAATGTGGCCGCGAGTCTGGGCGCCGCGCATGCGGGCGCCGAACTCTTCCATTCGGACGACCCGAGCCAGCCCTGCGGAATGGTCGTGAACGCCGCCGCCGCGCCCGAGGGCGGCGTCGATCTGCTCGCCGAGATCAAGCTTGCCGCGCTCGAAACGGGCAGCGTGCATCTCGGCGCTGCGGACGGCCCCGCGCTGCGCGTGTTGCCGCTGCCGTACGCGTTGCCGGCCGAAATTTGACGCTGCGCACCGCGTCCATCTCACGTGAGGCGCCTGGCGCCTCGCGTTGCCCGGGCGTGGCCCCAGACCCGACCCTGCAAGGGCCAGTTTCATGTGCCTGATCGTCTTCGACTGGCGTCCACGCGCGAGCGTCGGCGCGCTTTTCACGCTAGCGGCCAACCGCGACGAGTTCCTGCGCCGGACCGCCGACCCGCTGCACTGGTGGAACGCCTCGGACGAGGTCACCTCGCCTGGCAGCTCGGCAACGGACGTGCTGGCGGGCCGCGATCTCGTCGGCGGCGGCACGTGGCTCGGCATGACGCGCAGCGGCCGCTTCGCCGCGCTCACGAACTATCGCGCGCCGAACGACATGCGCCCCGACGCGCCCACGCGCGGCACGCTAGTCTCGCGCTGGCTCACCGGCGCGCAAGGCCTGCCCGATACGCCGCTCGGCTATCTCGAGGAGATCGCGCGCTCGGGCGATCTCTACAACGGCTTCAATCTGATCGTCGGCGAGTGGACGCGGCGCGAGCTGGCGTGGTACTGCAATCGCGCGGACCGCGCGCCTGCCTTGCTGCCCGAAGGCACGCACGGCATTTCGAATGCCGTGCTCGACACGCCGTGGCCCAAGCTCGTACGCAAGCGCGCGGAACTCGCGCAGCTCGCCACCGGCGACGCGCAAGTCCCACTCGCGCGGCTAGTTGACATGATGCGCGATCCGCAGGTCGCGCCCGACCGAGAGTTGCCCGCCACGGGCATTTCGCTGGAACGCGAACGCGCGCTTTCCGCGGCATTCATCGAAACGCCCGACTACGGGACGCGCGGCACCACGGCACTGCGCGTCACGCTGCGCGGCGCGCTACTGGACGTGGAAGCACTGGAGCGCAGCGACGACGACGGCGCGCATCGCGTCGTCCGCCCGGGCGCTTTCGAGCGCCGCGAGACCTTTACGATCGAACGAGGCTGAGCAGCCTTTCAGTCGCCCGTGACGAACGCCACGCGCAGCGTGTGAGCGGCCTATTGCTGCGCGCGCCCACATGGTTACCCGAACGGGCCGCGCGCCCTACCGCGAGCACGACTGCGATCTTCGCGGTGAGTGGCATCGCACGGCCCCCGTGCGCCGCGTTTATTGCGGCGCTTTCTTGACTTCTGGTTTGAGCGAGAGCGGATCGGTCGGGTTGCGCAATGTTTCGATGTCCTCATGACGCAGCTTCACCGATGGAAGAATCTGCGGATGCGTGAGGATATAGAAGCGCCCTTCCCGCACTGCTTCGAATGTCGCCTTCGCGACGTCGTCGGGCGTGAGCTTGCCGGAACGCACCGCGCGCTGCAACTGCAAATCGGCGGCCTGCTGCGAGCGCGTGAGCGGCGCTTCGTTGCGCAGATCGTCGGGGCGGCTGCGCTCGGCGTTCGCAATGCCGGTCGACACGAAGGCCGGACACAGCAGCGAGCAGCTCACCTTGTCGGTCACATTCTTCAGGTCGTGATAGAGCGTTTCGGTGAGCGAGACCACGGCATGCTTGGACGCGTTGTACACGCCCATGGCGGGCGGCGAAAGCAGCCCCGCCACCGAAGCGGTGTTGACGATATGCGCGCGCTCGCCCTGCGCGAGCATTGCTGGCGTGAAGCTGCGCACGCCATTGGCGACGCCCATCACGTTCACGCTGAACACCCAGTCCCAGTCCTTCGCGCTGCTTTCCCACACGAAGCCGCCGGTGCCGACACCCGCGTTGTTGAAGAGCAGATGGACCTTGCCATAGGCGTCGAGCGCGGCCTTAGCGAGTGCGTCGACCTGCGCGGCGTCGCGCACGTCGGTGCGCACGCCGATGGCCTGCGCGCCGCCTTCGCGCAATGCATTGACGGTTTCGTCGAGCAGTGTCTGATCGACATCGGCGAGCACGAGCTTCATGCCGAGCGCTGCGGCCTGCTGCGCGAACGCGCGGCCAAAGCCGCTTGCCGCGCCCGTGATGACGGCCACGCGGCCGTCGAACTCAAACGGTTCGGACATTGCGAATCCTGCGGTGAAGGTTGCGGTGAATACTGCGCACGGAAAAGCGAAGCGCCCTTTCCGGGCGCTTGCGCTCACGTTCGGATAGTTAGATCAGCTTGACGAGCTGCTTGCCGAAGTTCTGGCCCTTGAGCATGCCGAGGAACGCGCTGGGCGCGTTCTCGAGCCCGTCGGCCACGGTCTCGCGATACGCGAGCTGCTGCTTCGCGACCAGCGTACCCAGCTCCGTCAGCGCCTGCGGCCACACTTCCATGTGCTCGCTCACGATGAAGCCCTGCACGAGCAGGCGCTGCGTGAGCATCAGCTGCGGGTACTTGAGCGGCATCGGCTCGCCGTCGTAACCGGCGATCATCCCGCACAGCGCGATGCGGCCGAAGGCGTTCATGCGCGCGAGCGTAGCGTCGAGCACCGCGCCGCCGACGTTCTCGAAGTAGCCGTCGACGCCGTCCGGCGTCGCGGCCTTGAGGTCCTCATAGAGATTGCCGGCCTTGTAATCGACGCATGCGTCGAAACCGAGCGTGTCCACGACATAGCGGCATTTGTCCGCGCCGCCTGCGATACCTACCGCGCGGCAGCCCGCGCGCTTCGCAAGCTGGCCGACCACGCTGCCCACCGCGCCGCTCGCCGCGCTCACGACGACGGTTTGCCCCGCCTTCGGCTCGATGATGCGATTCAGGCCGTACCACGCGGTGACGCCCGGCATGCCGACCGGCCCGAGGTACGCGGAAAGCGGCACATGCGTCGTATCGACGACATGCAGGTCGCTGCCGTTCGAGGTGCCGAACTCCTGCCAGCCGAACATGCCCACGACCTTGTCGCCGACTTTGAACTTCGCGTTGCGCGACTCGACCACCTCGCCCACCGTGCCGCCGATCATCACCGAGTCGAGCGGCTGCGGCGCCGCGTAAGACTTGCTGTCGTTCATGCGCCCGCGCATGTACGGATCGAGCGAGAGGTAGTGGTTGCGCACGCGCAGCTGACCCTCTTCGAGCGGTGCGAGCGGCGTTTTGACGAGGCGGAAGTTATCGACGCTCGCGGCGCCTTCCGGGCGCGAAGCGAGCAGGATCTGGCGATTGGTCTGGGTCATGGCGTCCGTGTTGCTTCGTTGGGCGCGGCGAGGCGTTGCACGCGTGCCGCGCGAGAGAACAGCAACCGGGTGCGCACGAGCAAAGCCCTCGCACGCGCCCGATTGCGCGTTTAACCGTCGCTTGGGCCCGGCCGTGCGCTGGGGTCGCTGCGCAGACGCTGACGCGTCACGTCGCGGCCCACCGCAAGCCGGCGCATGTACTTGAAGGTGCCGAGCGCCTTGGCGACGAAATGGCCTTCGCTGTCGCGAATCTCGCCTTCGCAATAGGCCATGGTGGTGGAACGGTGCAGCACGCGGCCCGTGGCGCGCAATTCGCCGCGCCCGGGCTGCATGAAGTTCACTTTCATTTCGACGGTCACAACGCCCACGCCGTCGGCGGCGACGCTGCGCGCCGCCATGGCGAGCGCGATG
Organism: Paraburkholderia sp. CNPSo 3272; assembly: GCF_024206495.1. Classification (GTDB taxonomy): domain Bacteria; phylum Pseudomonadota; class Gammaproteobacteria; order Burkholderiales; family Burkholderiaceae; genus Paraburkholderia. The sequence goes on from NZ_JAMBPQ010000001.1 coordinate 47,652, forward strand.
TCGGCGAGCGTCATCGTGACGCCGCCGTGCGCGACGTCCCATGTATTCAGATGCCGTTCGGCAAGCGGCAGCACGACTTCGCTCGCGCCGTCACGCGCGCTCACGAGTTGCGCGCCGAGATGCTCGACGAAGGGACTCTCGATGATCGTAAGCGACGTTTGCGGTTCTTGAGCGTCTTCGCTTTTTGGCGCGCCGCCGCCGTGCGGTTGATCTGCGGTACCGGTCATGATGCGTTTCAGACCGCGTAATCCACGCACTGGCGCGATTCGACCACGAGCTTCGCGAACTGCTTCACGACGAGATGTTTGGGGTGGTCCTGATAGCCGTCGAGCGCGGCCTGATCGGCGAAGTCGGAAACGAGTACGAGGTCGTACGTGGAAGCGAGGCCCGGCCCGGCGACGCCGACTTCCAGGTGCAGCGTGCCAGGGACGAGATCGCGGCAGCCTTCGAGCAGCGCCTTGAACTTCACGACGTTCTCGGCGCGCGTCGCGCCTTCGGCCGATTCCTTGAGCTTCCACATCACGATATGACGAATCACGAACTCACCTCTTTCAGTCTGCATGGGAACAGGCGCCGCATTGTGCGCGCGCCGACTGCCGTCATGATACCCGCAGCGGCTCGGGCGCGAGGGCGGCCCGGCGGGCGTGGAGCAGCGGGAAAGCGATGAAATGGTGAGTGCGGCAGCGGCTGTCCACTGCCGCGCCCTGGCGTCAGACGACTTCGAAGAGGCCGGCAGCACCCTGCCCGCCGCCGATGCACATCGTCACCACGACGAACTTCGCGCCGCGGCGCTTGCCTTCGATGAGCGCGTGGCCCGTGAGGCGCGCGCCCGACACGCCATACGGGTGACCGACCGCAATCGCGCCGCCGTTCACGTTCAGGCGGTCGGCGGGAATGCCGAGCTTGTCGCGGCAATACAGCACCTGCACCGCGAATGCTTCGTTCAGCTCCCACAGATCGATGTCCTCGACCTTCAGGCCCGTCTGCTTGAGCAGTTTGGGCACGGCGAACACAGGACCGATGCCCATCTCGTCCGGCTCGCAGCCCGCCACGGCGAAGCCGCGGAAAATGCCGAGCGGCTGCAGGCCTTCGCGTTCCGCGACTTTCGCGTTCATCACGACGCAGGCGCTCGCGCCGTCCGAGAACTGGCTCGCGTTGCCGGCCGTGATGACGCCGCCCGGCATCGCCGTGCGGATCTTCGCAACGCCTTCGAGCGTCGTGTCGGCGCGAATGCCTTCGTCGGCGGCGATCGTTACTTCCTTCGTGACGAGCTGCCCAGTGGCCTTGTCGGCCACCCCGGCGAGCACCGTCATCGGCACGATTTCGTCGTTGAAGAGACCGGCTGCCTGCGCGGCCGCCGCGCGCAGTTGCGACTGCACGCCGTACTCGTCCTGGCGATCCTTCGGGATTTCATAGCGTTTCGCGACGTTCTCGGCCGTTTGCAGCATGCTCCAGTAGATTTCGGGCTTGTGCTGGTTGAGCCAGCCTTCGGCCACCATGTGGCGGTTCATCTCGTTCTGCACGCACGAGATCGATTCCACCCCGCCCGCGACGAACACGTCGCCTTCGCCCGCGATCACGCGTTGCGCGGCAAGCGCGATCGTCTGGAGTCCGGAAGAACAGAAGCGGTTCACCGTCATGCCCGCCACGCTCACGGGCAGGCCCGCACGCAGCGCGATCTGGCGCGCGATATTCGCGCCCGTGGCGCCTTCGGGGTTCGCGCAGCCCATGATCACGTCTTCCACGCGCGCGGGGTCGATCTTCGCGCGCTCGACGGCGGCTTGCGTCACATGGCCGCCGAGCGTGGCGCCGTGCGTCATGTTGAAGCCGCCCTTCCAGGATTTGGCGAGGCCCGTGCGGGCGGTCGATACGATTACGGCGTCAGTCATGCGATGTCTCCCACTACGAATGTTGAATCCAGAGGATGTCTTTGATTGGACGTTCAGGCGGACAGTGCCAGCACCTCGGCCGATTGCGCGCGCTGTACACCGGCGGCGAGCAACTGCTGCCACGCGGCGGCAAGCGAGCCGTTCAGGTCGATGGCGCGCGAGGCGTCTTCGATCAGCACGGTTTCGAAGCCCGCGGCGCGCGCGTCGAGCGCGGACCACGCCACGCAATAGTCGGTCGCGAGGCCGCAGCAGTACACGCGCTTCACACCCACGTCGCGCAGATAACCCGCGAGGCCCGTGGGCGTCTTGCGGTCGGCTTCGAGAAACGCGGAGTAGCTGTCCACGTCGGCGTGATGGCCCTTGCGGATCACCGCGCGCGCATGCGGCACGTCCAGGTCGCGATGCAGCGCCGCGCCTTCGGTGCCCTGCACGCAGTGCACGGGCCACAGCACCTGCTCACCGTAGGGAAGCGCCGTCGTCTCGAACGGCGCCCGCCCCGCGTGGTTGGCCGCAAACGATACGTGCTGCGCCGGGTGCCAGTCCTGCGTGAGCACCACGTGGCTGAAGCCCTGCGCGAGCCGGTTCGCAACCGGCACGACTTCATCGCCGCGCGCGACAGCAAGCGCGCCGCCGGGCATGAAGTCGTATTGCAGGTCGATCAGCAGGAGCACGTCGTCTGCGCTTCTCATTGTTCGTCCGCCTGTTCGTCCGCCTTGCGTCCGTAAGTGATGCTTAGTTGAACGTACCGCCAGTGGCAGCGAGCTCGACGATCGAAGGCGCGACTTCCCACGCCTCGCCATTGCGCTGCTGCGCATAGCGGCGAATCGCGCGCTCGACGTTGTAGAGGCCGACCGTGTCGGCATACAGCATCGGGCCGCCACGCCACAGCGGGAAGCCGTAGCCCGTGAGATAGACCATGTCGATGTCCGACGCCTTCGAAGCGATGCCTTCTTCGAGAATCTTCGCGCCTTCGTTGACGAGCGAGAACACGAGACGCTCGACGATTTCCTCGTCGCTGATCTTGCGGCGTTCCACACCGGCTTCCTTCGAGTACGCCACGATCATCTCGTCGACGAGCTTCGAAGGCAGGGCGTTGCGCTCGCCCGCCTTGTAGTCGTACCAGCCCGCGCCGGTCTTCTGCCCGAAGCGGCCGGTCTCGCAGAGACGATCGGCAATCTTCGAGTACTTCATGTCCGGGTGTTCCTGATAGCGGCGCTTGCGAATGGCCCAGCCGATATCGTTGCCGGCCAGGTCGCTCATGCGGAACGGCCCCATCGCGAAGCCGAACTTCTCGACTGCCCGGTCCACTTGCGCGGGCAGCGCGCCTTCTTCGAGCATGTAGAGCGCCTGACGCACGTACTGCTCGATCATGCGGTTGCCGATGAAGCCGTCGCACACGCCCGAAACCACGGCCGTCTTGCGGATCTTCTTGGCGACCTGCATGACGGTGGCGAGCACGTCTTTGGCCGTTTCCTTGCCGCGCACGACTTCGAGCAGCTTCATCACGTTGGCAGGACTAAAGAAGTGCAGACCCACCACGTCCTGCGGACGCTTCGTGAACGCCGCGATCTTGTCGACGTCGAGCGTCGAGGTATTCGAGGCGAGTATCGCGCCAGCCTTGGCGACTTCGTCGAGGCGCTTGAATACCTGCTCCTTCACGCCGAGTTCTTCGAACACCGCTTCGATGATGAGATCGGCTTGCTTGAGGTCGTCGTAGGAGAGCGTCGGGCTGATGAGCGCCATGCGCGCTTCCACCTTCTCCTGCGTGAGCTTGCCCTTCTTGACCTGCGCTTCGTAGTTCTTGCGGATCGTGGCGAGGCCGCGATCGAGCGCTTCCTGCTTCGTTTCCAGCAGCGTGACCGGCACGCCCGCGTTGAGGAAGTTCATCGTGATGCCGCCGCCCATCGTGCCCGCGCCGATCACCGCGACCTTCTGGATGTCGCGCGTGGGCGTGCTCGACGGCACATCGGGAGTCTTGCTGGCAGCACGCTCGCCGAAGAACGCGTGGCGCAGCGCGCGGCTTTCCGGCGTCTGCACGAGCTCGAGGAAGCATTCGCGCTCAAAGGCGAGGCCCTTTTCGAAGCCCTGCTTCACACCCGCCGCAATGGCGTCGACGCACTTCACCGGCGCGGGATAGTTCTTCGCCATCGCGCCCACGGTGTTGCGCGAGAACTGCAGGAAGCCTTCGGCGTTCGCGTGTTCGATCTTGCGATTGCGCACGAGCGGATGCGGGGCCGCCTTGTCGGCCGCCTTGCGCGCGAATGCGATTGCCTCGTCGAGCAGATCGCCTTGCGCCATGGCGTCGAAGAGCCCCGAATTCGCTAGCTTTTCGCTCATCACCGGCGCGCCCGTAACGATCATGTTGAGCGCGGCTTCAAGGCCGATCGCACGCGGCAGACGCTGCGTGCCCCCCGCGCCCGGCAGAATGCCGAGCTTCACCTCGGGCAGCGCGATCTGCGCGCCGGGAGCAGCGATACGGTAGTGCGCGCCGAGCGCCAGTTCGAGACCGCCGCCCATGGCCACGCTATGGATCGCGGCCACGACCGGCTTCGCGCTCTTTTCGACTTCCTTGATGACCGTGTGGAGCGTGGGCTCCTGCATCGCCTTGGGCGTGTTGAATTCGGTGATGTCCGCGCCGCCCGAGAACGCCTTGCCGGCGCCCGTGATCACGATGGCCGCAACGGCCGGATCGCTAGCGGCGCGCGCGAGGCCCTCGACAATGCCTGCGCGGGTCGAATGCCCGAGGCCGTTGACGGGCGGATTATTGAGCGTGATGACGGCGACGCCGTCGCGAGTCGTGTAGTCCACTGCCATTTGCCTGCCTCCATGCTTGCGGGCCGCGATGTGCGTCGTCGGTTTCATTGTCCGACATTCCCGGTCAGCAGGCAGAATACCCAAAAAAGAACGTTCGTTCAATTTTTTGCTGCGCTGCGGACGCCAGGGTTTGTACTGAACACTCGAATCCGGCGGATCGGAGGGTAAAAGTCGGAAGAAAAAAAACGCAGCCAAATGGCTGCGCCGGAGAACCTTGCGCGGCTGCGCGGGCGGCTCGGGGCGGCTTATCCGCGCTTCGCGGCGTCTTGCGCCGGATCGAGCGGACAGCCCTGCGCGGCGAGCGCGGTCGGCAACACGTAGGCGCGGAACTGCTCGCGCAGCTTTAGCTTTTGCAGCTTGCCCGTCGCCGTATGGGGCAATTCGTCGACGAACACGGCGTCGTCGGGCAGCCACCATTTCGCGACCTTGCCTTCGAAGTATGCGAGCAGTTCTTCACGCGTGACCGCGGCGCCGGGCTTCTTCACCGCAACGATGAGCGGGCGCTCGGTCCAGCGCGGATGCGCGCAGGCAATGCACGCGGCCTCCGCGATGGCCGGATGCGCCACTGCGATGTTTTCGAGGTCGATCGAGCTGATCCACTCGCCGCCCGACTTGATCACGTCCTTGCTGCGATCAGTGATGTGCAGGAAGCCGTCGGGGTCGATCGTGGCGACGTCGCCCGTGGGGAACCAACCGTCCACGAGCGGCGAGCCGCTTTCCTGGCGGAAATAACGGTCGATCACCCACGGCCCGCGCACGTGCAGGTCGCCGAACGTCACGCCATCCCACGGCAATTCCCGCCCGTCTTCGCCCACGATCTTCATGTCCACGCCGAAAATCACGCGCCCCTGCTTTTCGAGCAGTGCCTGCTGCGCTTCGCGCGGACGCTCCGACTGTTCCCAGTTGAGCCTCGAGAGCGTGCCGAGCGGCGACATCTCCGTCATGCCCCATGCGTGGATGGTCTGCACGCCGTAGTCGTCCTCGAAGGCGCGTTGGATCGCCGGCGGGCAGGCCGAGCCGCCGACCACGGTGCGCCGGAGCGTGGTAAAACGCACGCCCGCTGCACGCACATACGCCAGCAAGCCGAGCCAGACCGTGGGCACGCCGGCCGAAGCGGTGACCCCTTCCGCTTCCATGAGTTCGTAAAGCGACTTGCCGTCGAGATCCTTGCCGGGCATGACGAGCTTCGCACCCGTGAGCGGCGCCGCATGCGGAATGCCCCATGCGTTCACATGGAACATCGGCACGACGGGCAAGATCGCATCGCGCGCGCAGAGCCCCATGGCGTCGGGCAGCGACGCGCCATAGGCATGCAGCACCGACGAGCGATGCGTGTACAGCGCGCCTTTCGGGTTGCCCGTGGTGCCGGACGTGTAGCAAAGGTTCGAGGCGCTGCGCTCGTCGAGTTCCGGCCACGCGAAGTGGCCATCCTGCGCGGCGAGCAGCGTTTCGTAGCAGAGCACTTCCGTGCGCATTGCCGGCCGGTGCGACTCGTCGCACAACGCGATCCAGCCGCGCACGCTCGGGCATTGCGGCGCGAGCGTGTCGACGAGCGCGGCAAACGTGATGTCGAACAGCACGTAGCGGTCTTCGGCGTGATTGACGATCCACGCGATCTGCTCGGGAAAGAGCCGCGGATTGATGGTGTGGCACACGGCGCCGAATCCGGTCACACCGAAATAGGCTTCGAGGTGCCGGTAACCGTTCCAGGCCAGCGTGCCGACGCGCTCGCCCGGCGCCACGCCCAGCGCAATGAGCGCCTGGGCAAGCTGCTTCGAGCGCACCTCGCATTCGCGGTAGGTGTAGCGGTGAATGTCGCCCTCGACGCGGCGCGAGACGATCTGCGCGCTGCCATGGTGGCGCGCCGCATGCGCAATCAACGACGGGAGCGTGAGCGGCACATCCATCATCTGTCCCAGCAGCGGCGCAGTCATCGGTGGCGGTCTCCTCGCGTTTGATCGGCTTTGTCTGGCGTTGTCTGGCGTTGTGTTTGGCGCATCGGGCTGGCTCGCCGGCAAGCTTCGAACGTGCCCCAGCACGCCGGCGGGTGCGGACTTACAATATCGACTATTCAACAGGCCCTCAATATGTCGTTTTCACCAGGCACTCCCGACTCCCAAGGCGGCTCGTCCGCTACGCACCCGCCCGCCACCGGTCCGCTCGCCGACTTCGAACGCGCACTGATTGTGCCGCGCGAAGACGCCTTCGCCGCGCTCGGCGCACGCTTTTACACGCGTCTGCCCGGCGCGCCGCTGCCTGCGCCTTACGTTGTCGGCTTCTCGCAGGCCATGGCCGCGCAACTCGGGCTCGATGCATCCGCCGTTGCCGACCCTGCGTTCGCCGCGTTCTTCAGCGGGAATTTCACGCGCGAGCGCTCGCCTTCGGCCATGTCGTACGCAACGGTCTACTCCGGCCACCAGTTCGGCGTATGGGCGGGCCAGCTCGGCGACGGCCGCGCCCTCACGCTCGGCGAGGTCGAGCACGAGGGCAGGCGCAACGAGATCCAGCTCAAAGGCGCGGGCCGCACGCCCTACTCGCGCATGGGCGACGGCCGCGCGGTGCTGCGCTCGTCGATCCGCGAATTCCTGTGCTCGGAGGCCATGCATCATCTCGGCATTCCGACCACGCGCGCCCTCACGGTGACCGGCTCCGACCAGCCCGTGCGCCGGGAAGACATGGAAACGGCTGCGGTCGTCACGCGCGTGTCGCCGAGCTTCGTGCGCTTCGGCCACTTCGAGCACTTCTATTCCCACGACGACGTGGACGCGCTGCGCGCGCTCGCCGACCACGTGATTGCGCGCTTCTATCCGCAACTGCGCGAAGCCGACGACCCATACCTCGCCCTGCTCGACGAAGCGGTGCGCACCACGGCAGCGCTGATGGTCGAGTGGCAAGCCGTGGGCTTCTGCCACGGCGTGATGAATACCGACAACATGTCGATCCTCGGCCTCACGATCGATTACGGTCCGTTCGGCTTCATGGACGGCTTCGACGCCAACCACATCTGCAATCATTCGGATTCGCAGGGCCGCTACGCGTACCGCATGCAGCCGCAGATCGCGTACTGGAATCTCTTCTGCCTCGCGCAGGCGCTCGTGCCGCTGTTCGGCGCGCACTACGACATCGCCGACGAAAAGAAGCGCGGCGAACGTGTGGTGGCCGACGCGCAAGGCGTGCTCGAACGCTTCAAGGGGCACTTCGCGCCCGCGCTCGAAGCGCGCATGCGCGCGAAGCTCGGCCTCGAACACGAGCGCGAAGGCGACGACGCGCTCGCGAACAAGCTGTTCGAAATCATGCATGCCAACCGGGCCGATTTCACGCTCACGTATCGAAATCTCGCGCGCGTTTCGAAGCATGACGCGAGCGGCGACACGCCGGTGCGCGATCTCTTTCTCGATCGCGCCGCGTTCGACGCGTGGGCCGCCGACTACCGCGCGCGCCTCACGGACGAAACACGCGACGACGCCGCGCGCGCCGAGGCGATGAACCGCACCAATCCGAAATACGTGCTGCGCAATCACCTCGCGCAAACGGCGATCGAGCGTGCCGCGCAAAAGGACTTCAGCGAAGTGGAGCGGCTCGCCAAGGTGCTGGAGCGGCCATTCGACGAGCAGCCCGAAAACGCGTCGTACGCGGGGCTGCCGCCCGACTGGGCGAGTTCGCTCGAAGTCAGTTGCTCTTCTTGAGCGCGCCCCCATCTATGTGATCCTTGTTTCCCACCCGACAGGAACCCGACATGAGCCAGGACGACCACAACTCCCCTTCCTACCCCGGCTACAAGTCCGACGAGCAATGGCGCGAGCAGCTCGACGAAGGCCAGTATCAGGTCACGCGCCATGCCGCCACCGAGCGCGCCTTCACGGGCAAATACTGGGATCATTTCGATCGCGGCGTGTATGACTGTGTGTGTTGCGGCACACCGCTCTTCGAGTCCGACACGAAATTCGACGCGGGCTGTGGCTGGCCTAGCTACTTCCGCCCGATCAACGGCGAGGTGATCGAAGAGAAAACCGACCGCACGCACGGCATGCTGCGCATCGAGGTGCGCTGCAAGAACTGCGGCGCGCACCTGGGCCATGTGTTCGAGGATGGTCCGGCCCCGACGGGCCTTCGGTATTGCATCAATTCGGCTGCGCTACAATTCGAGCCCAAGTGACGTTGGCAAGGCAGCCCCGCGCCCCGCGCGGGGCCCAATGCGGCCTTGACAACGTCGTGCCCTCCTCTTTTGCCGGGCTCAATTCGTCAACTCTCAGGCCGATAATGAAATTCCTGTTTGATCTGTTCCCGATCATCCTCTTTTTCGTCGCCTTCAAGCTGTGGGGCATCTTTACGGCTACGGCCGTGGCGATTGGAGCTACGCTCGTGCAGATCGCTTGGGTCGCGTTCCGTCACCGCAAGGTCGACCCGATGCTGTGGCTTTCGCTGTGCATCGTCGTCGTGTTCGGCGGCGCCACGCTGATGCTGCACGACGAAACCTTCATCAAGTGGAAACCGACCGTGCTCTACTGGGCGTTCTCGGTCGTGCTGCTCGTCTCGCAAGTGGCATTCGGCAAGAACCTCATCGAAGCGATGATGGGCAAGCAGATCACCCTGCCGACGCGCATCTGGACGCAACTGAACTTCGTCTGGTCGATCTTCTTCGCGCTGCTCGGCATTCTCAATCTCTTCGTGGCATTCCACTTCTCCACCGACGCGTGGGTCGACTTCAAGCTGTTCGGCGCGACCGGCATTCTCGTGGTGTTCATCGTCGGCCAGAGCCTGTGGCTTTCGCGTTACATGAAGGAAGAAGAATGAGCGACGTCTTTCTCAACGCCAGCCCCGCCGAGCGCATGGCGCTCATCGAAACGCGGCTCACAGCGGCGCTCGCCCCCATTTCGATCGACGTGCGCGACGACAGCGCGCAGCATGCCGGACACGCGGGCGCCGCTGCCGGCGGTCATTATCATGTCACGATCGTTGCGGGCGCATTCGCGGGGAAAGCCCGCGTGGCAAGGCATCGCATGGTGTATGATGCGCTGGCCGAGGCCATGCAGCGCGGCATCCACGCTCTCGCGATCACGGCGCTCACGCCCGAAGAAGCCGCGGCGCTGCCCCGCTAGCCCACGTTAGATTTCGTTCTTTTTGTTCGCCATTTTGGTTCGCCCCGTTAGGACTTTCCGATGACCTTGAAGAAAACCCATCTTTGGGTGTTGCTGGCTGCGTTTGCGGCGGCTCCCGCCTTTGCGCAGAACATCGCCGTCGTGAACGGCACGCCGATTCCCAAAGCGCGCGCCGATGCGCTGATCGACCAGCTCGTGCATCAAGGCCAGCAGGATTCGCCGCAGCTGCAGATGGCCGTGCGTGAAGAGCTCGTGAATCGCGAAATCCTCATGCAGGAAGCCATTCGCGAAGGCATTCCGAACAAGCCGGACGTGAAGGCGCAGATCGCCGTGGCCCAGCAGACCGTCGTGCTGCGCGCGCTGATCGAGAACTTCGTGAAGAACAACCAGCCGAGCGACGCCGAAGTCAAGGCGCGCTACGACCAGTTGACCAAGGATGCGGGCGGCAGCGAATACCACCTGCACCACATCCTCGTGGACAACGAGCAGCAGGCCAAGGACCTGATCGCGAAGATCAAGGCCGGCGCCAGTTTCGAAGACCTCGCGAAGCAGTACTCCAAGGACCCGGGTTCGGCGAAGAATGGCGGCGACCTCGACTGGTCCGATCCGAAGGCCTACGTGCCGGAATTCGCGACTGCGGCCACGCACCTGCAGAAAGGCCAGATGACCGATACGCCGGTGCACACGCAGTTCGGCTGGCACATCATCCGCGTGGACGACATCCGCCCGGTCACGCCGCCGCCGCTCGAGCAGGTGCGCCCGCAGATCGTCCAGCAGATCCAGCAGGAAAAGCTGCAGGCGTTCGAAGAGAATCTGCGCAAGCAGGCGAAGATTCAGTAAGGCCGCACGCGGCTTTGCGTGCCGCAAAAAACCCCGCGACCTTTCGAAGGCGCGGGGTTTTTGTTTGCGGCTACGCGTTGAGCTCGTAGCTCGTGCTGCGCCCGCCACCCTCCGCCTTGCGCAGCGCACCGCGCGCCACCAGGTCGTTGATGTCGCGTAACGCCGTGTCGGACGAGCATTTGGCGATGGCCGCCCACTTGCCGCTCGTGAGCTTGCCGTCGAAGCCGTCGAGCAGGCGGTTCAGAAGCTTGACCTGGCGTTCGTTGAACGGCGTCGCGGCCCACTCGCGCCAGAAGCGCGCCTTGGCGAGCACGGCGTCCAACGTGATTTGCGCCTGATCGACCGCGCGATGCAGCGCGTCGAAGAACCAGGCGAGCCACAGCGTGACGTCCATCGAGCCGCGCTGCGTGCGCTCCAGAATGTCGTAGTAGCCTTTGCGCTCCCGCTGAATCTGTGCGGAGAGGCTATAAAAGCGCTGCGCACTGCCGTCCGCGCGCGCGAGCAGCAAGTCGCCGATGGCTCTGGCCACGCGGCCATTGCCGTCGTCGAACGGGTGCAACGTGACGAACCACAAGTGGCCGAGAGCCGCCTTGATCAGCGGCGGCTCTTGCGGCGGCCCGTTGAGCCAGTCGAGAAAGCGCCGCGTTTGCGCTTCCAGCCGGTTCGCGGGCGGCGCCTCGAAATGCACGCGTTGACGGCCGATCGGCCCGGAGATCACCTGCATGGGCCCGCTCGCATCGTCGCGCCATGCCCCGACGTTAATCCGCGACAGGCCCGCGTAACCCGTAGGAAACAGCGCGGCGTGCCAGCCGAACAGGCGCTCGCGCGTGACTGGCGCGCGGCTGTTGGTGGTCGCGTCCAGCACCATCTCCACCACCCCTTCCACGTGCCGGTCCACCGGCGCGAGCGCCCCGATGTCAACGCCCATGCGACGCGCGATGGACGAACGCACGGAGGCAACATCGAGCTGTTCGCCTTCGATCTCGCTGGTCTTGAGCACGTCCTCCGTCAGGGCCGCGAGGCTCGCCTGATCGCGCAGCGCCAGGCCTACATCGGCGAGCCTGCCCACCAGCAGGCCCTGGGCGCGGCTCACCTCGGCCATGGGCTCGGCCAGCGCCGCGAGATCGAAGCGCCACTGAGGCCAGTCGCCGGCTTGCCAGATGTAGGTGTATTCGCCGCTATTCATGCGGCGATTATGAGCGATATTCACCGCAGGCGCAAATCAATCACCGCAAAATATGCGGCGATTAACGCCGCTATTCGCCGCAGCGCCCGCGCCGGTCGGCGCCCAAGAGGCAAAAACCCCGGCCGGCACTCGCAATCGAGGCAGGACCGGGGCTTTCCACCGGGGCGAGTTGCCCCGCCCTGGCGTCAACCGTCCGCGAAATTCGCGAGTTGCGCGAGGCGCGTTAGCCCACCCACTTGCGCGCGTTCTGGAACGCACGCATCCACGGGCTCGCCTCTCCCCAGGCTTGGGGATGCCAGCTCATCGTCACTGTGCGCTGCACGCGCTCGGTGTGCGGCATCAGCACCGTGAAGCGGCCATCGGGCGTCGTGACCGAGGTGATGCCTTGCGGCGAGCCGTTCGGATTGAACGGGTAGGCTTCGGTTGCCTGGGCGCGATGGTCGACATAGCGCATCGCCACCGCGACCTTCGAGATGTCGCCCTGCTGCGAGAAGTCCGCGAAACCTTCGCCGTGCGCGACCGCCACCGGAATGCGCGAGCCTTCCATGCCGTTGAAAAAGATCGACGGCGAGCCCTGCACTTCCACCAGCGAGAAGCGCGCTTCGAACTGCTCCGACTTGTTGCGCGTGAACTTCGGCCAGGCTTCGGCGCCCGGGATCATCGAGGCGAGACTCGACATCATCTGGCAGCCGTTGCAGATGCCGAGCGCAAACGTGTCCTGACGCGCGAAGAACGCCGCGAACATGTCCGCGAGCTTCGCGTTGAAGCGGATCGTCTTGGCCCAACCTTCGCCCGCGCCCAGCACGTCGCCGTATGAGAAGCCGCCGCAGGCCACCGCGCCCGCGAAGTCGGCGAGCGTGGCGCGGCCTTCGAGCAGATCGCTCATGTGTACGTCGTGCGCGTCGAAGCCGGCGCGGTCGAACGCGTACGCGGTTTCGAGGTGCGAGTTCACGCCCTGCTCGCGCAGGATCGCCACGCGCGGACGCGCGCCACGGCCGATGAACGGCGCGGCGATGTCCTCGGCCGGATCGAACGTGAGATGCGGCTGCATGCCCGGATCGGCGGCGTCGAGCAGCGCGTCGTATTCCGAATCGGCGCAGGCGGGGTTGTCGCGCAAACGCGCAATGCGCCAGCTCACTTCGCTCCACACGCGTTGCAGTTCCGCACGCGGCGCTTCGTAGATACGCTTGGCGTCGCGGTAGATTTCAATCGAGTCGCGATTGTTCAGCGTGCCGATCACATGCGAGCACACCGAGAGGCCATGCTCACGCAGCACGCCCATCACGACGTCGCGCTGCTGTGCGGGCACCTGGATCACCGCGCCGAGTTCTTCGGAGAAGAGCGCGCGCAGCGTGCGGTCTTCGCGGCGGCCGCTCGTCTGCTTCGCCCAGTCCTTCGCGTCGCCATAGTCGGACTCGTGCTCGCTGTCGAGCGCGAGCATGTCCACGTTCAGCGACACGCCCGTGTGGCCCGCGAAGGCCATTTCGCAGACCGTCGCCCACAGGCCGCCGTCCGAGCGGTCGTGGTACGCGAGCAGTTGCTCGTTCGCGTTCAGCTGCTGGATGGCCGTGAAGAACTGCTTGAGATCTTCGGCACTGTCCACGTCGGGCACCGCGTCGCCGACCTGCTGCGTGACCTGCGCGAAGATGCTGCCGCCCATACGGTTCTTGCCGCGGCCCAGGTCGATCGCGATCAGCACCGACTCGCCCACTTCGTCGGCGCGGCGCAGTTGCGGCGTGAGGTGGCGGCGCACGTCATCGACCGGCGCGAACGCCGAGATGATGAGCGACACCGGCGCGACCACTTCCTTCGCCACGCCTTCCTCATTCCACTTCGTGCGCATGGAGAGCGAATCCTTGCCGACCGGAATGCCGATGCCCAGCGCAGGGCACAGCTCCATGCCGATCGCCTTCACGGTGTCGTACAGCGCCGCGTCCTCGCCCGGTGCGCCGCACGCGGCCATCCAGTTCGCGGAGAGCTTGAGCTTGTCGAGCGAGAGGATGGGCGCGCTGGCGATGTTGGTGATCGCCTCGCCCACGGCCATGCGGCCCGATGCGGGCGCATCGATCACGGCGAGCGGCGTGCGCTCGCCCATCGTCATCGCTTCGCCCTTGTAGCCCGCGTAGTCGAGCGCGGTGATCGCGCAGTCGGCCACCGGCACCTGCCACGGGCCGACCATCTGGTCGCGCACCGTCGTGCCGCCCACCGAGCGGTCGCCGATGGTGATGAGGAACGACTTGCTGCCCACGGTCGGGTGGCGCAGCACGCTCTTCGCGACTTCGTCGAGCGAGACGCCCGTGACTTCGACCGGCGCGAGCGGCATGCTCGCGTGCTCGACGTTGCGGTGCATGCGCGGCGGCTTGCCGAGCAGGATGTCCATCGGCATGTCGACGGGCTGGTGGCCGCCGCTGGCTGCGAGCGCGTGCTCGTCGGTGTCGATGAGCTTCAGGTCGCGCGCGTCGGTCGCGACGCCCACCACGGCGAACGGGCAGCGCTCACGCTCGCAGATCGACTGGAACTCCGCCAGATCGGCGGGTGCGATCGCGAGAACGTAGCGTTCCTGCGATTCGTTCGACCAGATTTCGCGCGGCGAAAGGCCCGACTCTTCGAGCTGCACCTTGCGCAGTTCGAAGCGCGCGCCCTTGTCGGCGCCGTCGACGAGTTCGGGGAAGGCGTTGGAAAGGCCGCCCGCGCCGACGTCGTGGATACTCAGGATCGGGTTGCGCTCGCCAAGCTGCCAGCACGAATTGATGACTTCCTGCGCGCGACGCTCGATTTCCGGATTGCCGCGCTGAACCGAGTCGAAGTCGAGTTCGGCCGTGTTGGTGCCGGTGGCCATCGAACTGGCCGCGCCGCCGCCCATGCCGATGCGCATGCCCGGGCCGCCGATCTGGATCAGCAGCGTGCCGGCCGGCAGGTCGTGCTTGTGCGTGTGCTGCGCGCTGATGTTACCGAGGCCGCCCGCGATCATGATCGGCTTGTGATAGCCGCGCACGGTGCCCGCCACGTTCTGCTCGTAGGTGCGGAAATAGCCGCCGAGGTTCGGCCGGCCGAATTCGTTGTTGAACGCGGCGCCGCCGAGCGGGCCGTCGATCATGATCTGCAGAGGCGAAGCGATGCGGTCCGGGCGGCCGTAGGCGCCCTGCGTGTCGGCGGGATTGCGCAGCGCGAGCGGCACAGCCGCGTCGCGGGCGTCTTCCCACGCTTCGCGCGCGTCGGGCAGATCGAGGTTCGAAACCGTGAAGCCCGTGAGGCCGGCCTTCGGACGCGCGCCACGGCCCGTCGCGCCTTCGTCGCGGATTTCGCCGCCCGAGCCCGTTGCCGCGCCCGCGAACGGCGAGATCGCCGTGGGGTGGTTGTGCGTCTCCACCTTCATCAGCGTGTGCGTGAGTTCGGTGTGGCGGCCGTAACGTTCACCCGGCTCGCCAGGCATGCCGTCGGCGTTGCTCTTGCGCGGGAACCAGCGCTCCGCGACCGCACCTTCCATGATCGACGAGTTGTCCGAGTAGGCAACGATCGTGCCCTGCGGGCTGATCTTCTCGGTGTTGCGGATCATCGCGAAGAGCGACATATCCTGCTCCTGGCCATCGATCGTCCAGCTCGCGTTGAAGATCTTGTGGCGGCAGTGCTCGCTGTTGGCCTGCGCGAACATCATCAGCTCGACGTCGGTCGGGTTGCGCTCGAGCTTCTTGAAGTTTTCGACGAGGTAGTCGATTTCATCGTCGGCGAGCGCGAGGCCCAGTTCCCCGTTGGCCGTTTCCAGCGCCGCACGGCCGTGGCCGAGCACGTCGACCGTCTGCATCGGGCGGGCCGGCAGCTCGTCGAACAGATGCAGCGCCACGTCGCGCGAAGGCGCCACGCTTTCCGTCATGCGGTCGTGCAGCGCCGCGGCAACAGCGGCGTGCGCCTCATCCGGGAGCGTCTTCTTGCCGCCGAGCAGCCCCGACTTGAGCACCACGGTGTATTCGACGCCGCGCTCGATGCGGCGCACCTGCTCGAGGCCGCAATGGTGCGCGATGTCCGTAGCCTTGCTCGCCCACGGCGACACCGTGCCGAAGCGCGGCACGACGAGGAACGTGAGCGCGCTGCCGCGCTCCTGCGGGGCCGCGAACGGCGCGCCGTAGTGCATCAGCGCTTCGATTTTCGCGCTGTCTTCGGCGGTGAGCTGCGCAGCCGAGTTGACGAAATGCAGATACTGGCCGTGCACGCCGACGATGTTGGCGTCGATACGCTGAAGCGTCTCGAGCAGGCGGGTCTGACGGAAGTCGGAAAGGGCCGAAGCGCCGGGGAAACACGAGAAGTGGGCCATGGACTGGGGCGTTGCGTCGAGGTTGCGTCAGAGTTGCGTCGCGGCTTCGCCTCGCGCGAAACACGTCGCAAGGTGGCGATGCGTCGCGCGGGGGATGGCGACGGTCAGGCGAAGGGAGACCGCGATTATAACCCGGAAGGCCTGTCCTGACCGTCCCGGCGGCCGCGCGCAACGCGGGTGGCAAGCCGGCCTCGCGCATGGCGATGCGCACGCTTTCGCTGCTATGATTGCGCGTTTCGTCTGATCGGCGCACCCGGGCATCGCTTCGGCGCGCCGCACGCCCCACCTTCGGCAGGACGCCCTCACCCGAGCGAGCGCCACCTGCCTGCAGATCGTATCGTCATGGATGTCATCGTCATCGGCGGCGGAATCGCCGGCATCGCTACCGCCTGGCAGCTGCGCGCGGCCGGGCATCGCGTCTGCGTGATCGAACGCCACGCCACTGTCGCGCAAGGCGCGACCTACGGGCATAGCGGCATTGCGCTGCCCACGCCGCTCGACGTCTGGTTCGGCCCCACCTTCCTGCGCAATGGCCGTCAGTCGTCCGGCGGCGTGATCAGCAAGACAGGCTGGCGCGGCCAGGCGCACGGTTTCGCCAAGCGCCTTGCCACGCTGCACGGCTCCGAGGCGTTCGCCGAGCGCTATGCGCTGCTGCGCCCGCTCATCGACTCGGCGCAAGCGGCGCTCGCCGACATCGACGCGCGCTTCCAGCTCGATTACGAGCAGCGCGACGGCCTGCTCTACCTCGTGCGCGGCAACGACGAATGGTCACTCACGCAACCGGCCCTCGAGCTGCTGCGCCGCTTCGAGACGCCGCACCACGCGCTTTCGCCCGCGGAATGCGTGGCTTTCGACCATGCCATCCCCGCCGATCCGCCGTTTGCGGGCGGCGTGCGCTTCGAGACCGGCCGGGTCGCCAACTGCCCGCTCTTCGTGAAGCTGCTCAAGCAGGTGCTCGACGCCCAGGGCGGCGTGCAGTTCGAGATGAGCCGCGAGGTCAGCGCGATCCGCCTGGAAGACCGGCGCGCAGCCGTGGAACTCGCGCCGCCTGCGCACGAAGCGGGCCGCTCGCGCGACGTCGAGGTGATCTCGGGCGACGCCGTCGTGGTCGCCGCGGGCGCGCAAACGCCGCAGCTTCTGACGCCGCTCGGCCTCAAGATGCCGTTTTATCCGCTGCGCATGCACACGCTCAATTCGCCGGTGGCGCACGAGGAATGCGTGCCGCAGACCACGATCGTCGATGCCGGCAAGCGCATCGCCATCGCGCGCATGAATCACCGGCTGCGCATTTCGGGCGCCGCTGTGCTGCTGCGCGCGCAGGAAGTCGACGACGCGCTGCCCGAGGCGCTCACCGAAGACGCCCTCGCGCTGCTCGGCGAGGCGTCGCGCGACTGGGCGCCGGGCGCCGCGCGCATTTCGGCCGCGCTTGGGTGGGAGGGCATGAAGCTGCTTTCCGCCGACGGGTTGCCGGCGGTCGGCAGCGTGAGCCATCCGCGCCTCTTCGTCAACGCCGGCCACGGGCCGGCGGGCTGGGCGCTTTCGCTCGGCTCCGCGCGTCTCATCGCCCAGCAGATCTCCAACCAGGCGCCCGACCTGCCGGCCGATACCATCAAGGCGCTCTCCCCGGGCCGCGATTGAGGGGCGGGCGGCCGTGCGGCGTTGCCGCGCCGCCGTCCCGGTCCACCGCGCGCCTGGGGCGTGCCGTCTGAGGGCGTGCTCGGGTATCGTTGCGATGTCGCCTCCCAGGACCGCATCGCCATGACGCACGCTCCCCACTCTTTTGGCGCCGGGCAACCGGTGCTCGTCTACCCGCACGATCGTGCCGTCCCCCTGCTTACCGTCGAACAGCTGCGCAACGCCGAAGTCGCCGCGCAGTCGGGCCTGCCTGCCCACACGCTGATGGCGCGCGCAGGCGCCGCCGCCGCTCACTTCCTGTGCGAGCAGCTTGCGCATGCGCCCTCGTGGGCGAGCGACAAGCCGGTCTGGTTGGCCGCCGGGCCCGGCAACAACGGGGGTGACGCGCTCGTCGTCGCCACGGAACTGCATCGCGCGGGCGTCGTCGTGCAAGTCTGCATGCCCGTCGAGGTCAAGCCCGACGACGCGCGCTGGGCGCTCGCCGAAGCACGCGCGGCAGGCGTGCCCATCGCCGCGTCGGCGCCCGCGTCGTTCGATTCTTACGGCTGGCTCGTCGACGGCATGTTCGGCATCGGTCTAGCGCGCGGGCTCGAAGGCGTATTCGCCGAATTCGCCGAGACGCTCTCGGCGCGCGCGCGCAGCCATGGCCACGTGCTCGCGCTCGACGTGCCGAGCGGCCTCGACGGCGACACCGGCAACGTGGTCGGCAGCGGCCCCGCTGTGCGCGCGACCCACACCGTGACGTTCATCTGCGCCAAGCCCGGCCTCTACACGGGCGTCGGGCGCGACTACGCGGGCGCCGTCGCGGTCGCGCCGATCGGCATCGACACCTCCGGCACGCCGGGCGCCGCACACCTGAACGCGCCCGCGCTCTTCGCCGCCGCGCTGCCCGCACGCGACTTCGCCACCCACAAGGGCACGTTCGGCACGCTCGCCGTCGTCGGCGGCGATACCGGCATGTGCGGCGCGCCGATTCTCGCGGCGCGCGCGGCGCTCCTCACCGGCGCGGGCAAGGTTCACGTGGGCTTTCTCGGCAGCGACGCGCCGCCCTACGACGCGCCGCACCCCGAACTCATGCTGCACGCGGCGGCCAGGCTCGCGCTCGACGCGATGGACGCTGTCGCCGCGGGCTGCGGCATGGGCGGCAGCGCGTCGGCGCGCCAGCTCGTGGACGCCATCCTGCGCCTTCACGCCCGGGTGCTCCTCGATGCCGATGCGCTCAATCTCGTCGCGCGCGACGAGGCGCTAGCGGCACACGTCGCGCAGTCGGCCGCCGCGCGCGGCGCGCCTTGCGTGCTCACACCGCATCCGCTCGAGGCGGCGCGCCTGCTCGGCTGCGACACAGCCGCGGTGCAGCGCGATCGCCTCGCCGCTGCGCGAACACTTGCGGACCGCTATGCGGCGGTTACCGTCCTCAAGGGCAGCGGCACGGTGGTCGCCGCGCCGGACGGCCGCGTCGCCGTCAATCCCACCGGCAACGCGGGCCTCGCCACGGGCGGCACCGGCGACGTGCTCGGCGGCATGATCGGCGCGCTGCTGGCCCAGCGCGTGCCGCCCTATGAAGCGGCGCTCGCGGGCGTCTACCTGCACGGTCTCGCGGCCGACACGCTGTGCGCACAAGGCGACGGCCCCGCGGGCCTCACGGCGGGCGAACTCGCGCCAGCGGTGCGCAAGCTCATGAACCGGCTCTTTTACGCGCCGTCTTATGCAGCCTGAAGCCGCGTGCCGCACGTCCGTTCGTACGGCACGCGGCTTGCTTGACGGCGACGCCCGCCCGGCCTCCCGCGCCGGCACGGCTGCAGGCATCACAACGCTGCGCAGTGTCGCGCGAGGCCGCTATACTGATCCTCCGCACGCCGTCTTTCACCCGAGGCGGCCCGTGCTTGCCCGCGGCGCGCGAAGCGCGCGTTCGGCCAGACCGGCGAACCGCACCTGCCGCCCTCCATTCGTGATCCCTCGCTAGACGAACATGACGAATCCGCTCCCCGCCTGGTCCGCGCTACAGACGCATTACGAACAGATCCGCGACGAAAAGCTGCGCGACTGGTTCGCCCCCGCCAATGACCCTGCGCCGACGCGCGCCGAACGCTTCACGTTCGCAGGCGCCGGTCTCGGCGCCGACTTCTCGAAGAACCGCATCACCGACGCCACGCTCAAGCTGCTCGTGCAGCTCGCTCGCGAGGCCGGCGTGGAAGCGCGCCGCGATGCGATGTTCAAGGGCGAAGTCGTCAACCCGACTGAAGGCCGCGCGGCGCTGCACACCGCCTTGCGCGCCACCGAAGCCGACGCCCCGTTCCACGCCCAGATCGCCGCCGAGCGCGCGAAGATGGCGAAGTTCGCCGACGCGGTGCGCAGCGGCGCATGGACCGGCTACACGGGCAAGCGCATCCGCCATGTCGTCAATATCGGCATCGGCGGCTCGGACCTCGGGCCGAAGATGGTCGTGCACGCGCTTAAGCATCTCGAGCTGCCCGAGATCACCTCGCATTTCGTCTCGAACGTGGACGGCGCGGATCTGTGGCGCACGATCGAAAACATCGATCCGGAAGAGACGCTGGCGATCATCGTTTCGAAGACGTTCACGACGCTCGAAACCATGACCAACGCGCTGTCGATGCGCGACTGGTTCGTCAAGCACGGCTGTCCGCAAGGCGAACTCGCGAAGCACTTCGTGGGCGTCTCGGCGAATCCGGCCGAAGTCGTGAAGTTCGGCATCGCCAAAGAAAACGTGTTCGAGATGTGGGACTGGGTCGGCGGCCGCTATTCGTTGTGGTCGGCCGTGGGCCTCTCGATCATGATCGCCATCGGACCGCAGCAGTTCGACGAACTGCTCGCCGGCGCGCACGACATGGACAAGCACTTCCGCGAAGCGCCGCTGGAGAAGAACCTGCCCGTGCTGCTCGGCATGATCGGCATCTGGTATCGCAACTTCTTCGGCTCGCAGAGCTATCTCGTTGCGCCCTACTCCGAAGCACTGCACTTCCTGCCTTCGTATCTCCAGCAGCTCGAAATGGAGAGCAACGGCAAGTCGGCGCGCCTCGACGGCAAGTTCGTCGATTACGCGACCTCGGCGATCACCTGGGGCGAGCCGGGCACGAACGGCCAGCACGCGTTCTTCCAGATGCTGCACCAGGGCACGACGATCGTGCCGATCGACTTCATCGCCGTGCTCACGCCCGAGCATCCGCTGGCCGACCATCAACCGAAGCTGCTCGCGAACTGCTTTGCGCAGAGCGAGGCGATGATGCTTGGACGCACCGAGGAAGAGGCGAAGAAGATTGCCGGCCCGGACAAGCCCGAACTCGTGCCGCACATCATGTTCCCCGGCAACCGCCCGACCACGACGCTGCTCGTCGATGCGCTCACGGCCCGCTCGCTCGGCGCGCTCATCGCGCTCTATGAGCACAAGGTGCTCGTGCAGGCTTCCGTATGGGACATCAATCCGTTCGACCAGTGGGGCGTGGAACTCGGCAAGATCCTCGGCAAGGTGGTGGAAGCCGACCTGAACGCGGCAAGCGCCGATGTGAAGCCGCACGATTCGTCCACGGCCGCGTTGATCGCGCGCGCCCGCGCGGCGCTCAAGCGCTAACTCGCGGGAAACCGGCGTGCGCATGCGCTGCGCACGCCGTTCGATGGTCAGGCGCTAACGCCCGGCTTCGACATTGCTCGCGTCGCGCGAGGCTGCCGCGCCATGCGGCGCGTTGGGCACGCGGTGGCCCGCCTCGATCGTGATGATGGCGTCGCAGCGCTGCGCGAGATCGACGTCGTGGGTGACGAGCACGAGCGTCGCGCCGTTGGCGCGGTTGAGTTCGAACATCAGGTCGATGACGGCGTGGCCCGTGGCGGCGTCGAGGCTGCCGGTAGGCTCGTCGGCGAACAGCACGGCGGGGCTCGTCACGAACGCGCGGGCGAGCGCCACGCGTTGCTGCTCGCCGCCCGAGAGCAGCTTCGGGTAGTGGCCCGTGCGCTCGGCAAGACCTACGCGCTCGAGCAGCGCGCGCGCGCGGGAGAAAGCATCACGCGTCGACATGCCGCCCTGCAGTTCGAGCGGCAGTGCGACGTTCTCCAAAGCGGTGAGATGCGGCATCAGCTGGAACGACTGGAACACGAAGCCCACCGAGCCGTTGCGCAGCGCCGCGCGCTGATCTTCGGCCATGCCGGTAAGCTCATGGCCTAGCAGGCGCACCGAACCCGCGCTCGCGCTGTCGAGGCCGGCCAGCAGGCCGAGCAGCGTCGACTTGCCGGAGCCGGACGCGCCGACGATCGCCACGCTCCCGCCCGCCTGCACGGTGAGGTCGATGCCGTCGAGGATCGTCAGCTCGCCGGTGGCGTCGGTGACCCGCTTGCTCAAACCCCGTACTTCGATGACTGGATCGCTATTCATTCGCACATGATGACGCACACGTTAGCCGTGAACCAGAAGCGCGCCGCGCGGCGCGCCGCCCTTTCCCGCGCTTCGTCCCGCTTCAGCGCGTTTGCCGCTATCGCGACCTTGACCGCCGCTGCCCTGCTCGGCGCCTTATGTGGCATGACCGGCACCGCGCTCGCGGCCTCGCCCGTTTCCACGGCCAACGCGGCGACGAACCCCGCTGCCACGGCAAAACCGAACGTCGTCGTGCTCGGCGACAGCCTTTCCGCCGAATACGGCCTGCCGCGCGATACGGGCTGGGTGGCCCTGCTGCGCCAGCGGCTCGCCAGCGAGCGGATCGATTATAACGTTGCGAATGCGAGCATCAGCGGGGACACGACCAGCGGCGGACTCACGCGCCTGCCGCTCGTCATGCAGCGCATCAAGCCCGCGATCGTGATCGTCGAACTGGGCGCAAACGACGCACTGCGCGGTGTCCCGCTCACGACGACCGAGAGCAATCTGCGCGCCATCGTCGCGCAGATCCGCAAGGGCGGCGCGAAACCCGTGCTCATCGGCATGTACGTACCGCCCAACTACGGGGTCGACTATACGCGTGACTTTCACGCCATCTACGAGCGGCTGGCGAAAGAACTGAACGTGCCGCTCGTGCCCTTCCTGCTCGCCGGCCTCGCCGACAAGCCCGAACTCTTCCAGGCCGATCAGATCCATCCCATCCAGCAGGCACAGCCTTTGCTGCTCGACAACGTGTGGCCAACGCTCAAGCCGCTGCTCGGCAGCGGCGTGCGGCGGTGAGGCGGCAGCGGGACTAACGTGCGGGCGCCCTCACCGGGCGCCTATTCTCAGGGCCTCGCCCTCGGCGCGTCTAACCCCGCTCGAACCTCTCAGCCAGCGTGGCAGCGGGCAACCGCGTCGCGCCATTGGCCATCTTTGCGTCAGACACGCGAGCCCTCGAAGCTTCGCTGCCTGAATCCGACCGACCCTGACTGGAGGGAAGAAGCGTGAAATATTTACCTCTCATTGTCGTTACGGCGGCCCTTGCTGCCTGCGCCAATCAGCCAATGCCGAGCGGAGCGCAGTCCGTCGGCACGAGCCAGCAACCGCCTGCGACGGTTGCCCAATGCATCGCGCAAAAATGGGCCGACAAGTCGCAGCAGCAAGTCGTCTCACAGTCCGTGCTCGCCAACGGCCAGGCTGTCGACGTCTATGTCCCTGGCCAGCAGCCGCCTAACGGCGCAGCCGCAACGGTGCGCCCGGCATGGAGCGCCAGCGCGAAGACGTGGGTCGGCTTCCGCTCCGGCGGCGGCGCCGGTGGAGACGCAACCAGCGACATCAGCGCCTGCCTCTGATTTCGCGCTCGCCAGAACGCAAAAGCCCCGCGGTGTTTCGCGGGGCTTTTTTTGTGCCGGCTCTCGGCGCCGGCGGCCTGATGCGGGTTCGGCTTACTGGGCGCCGTCGCCGTCGCCCGACTGGCCAGCCGAGCTGAGCGAGCCGTAGAGCTTCACCTTCGCGCGCTCGCGCAGCGCGTCGAGGTACGCCTGCACCTGCGACTGGCCGTCGACCTGGGCCAGTTGCTGCTGCGCGGCGGCCAGACGCGGGCCTTCTGCGGCCGGACCGTTGGTCACGCTGTTCACGCGGTAGATCGCATAGCCGTCATTGCCGAGATCGACGCCCACGTAAGCGGGCAGCTTCTGCGAATCCGCCTTGAAGACGGCCGACAGCGCGCTGGGCGGCAGGCCCTGTGCGTCGTTGCGCGACACCTTGAGCGCCGACGAGAAACCCTCGGTCGACTTCGACTTCTGCAGTTCCGCGAGCTTCGCCTCGCCGTCCTTGCGCGCGATGTCGGCGGCCTGCTGCGCGACCACCTTCTGGCGCACGGCGTCCTTGACCGCGGCGAACGCGGGCACGGCGGCCGGCTGGTAGTTCGTCACGTGAGCCGAGATCAGCGTGTTGTTGCCGACGTCGATCGCCTGGGTGTTGTTGTGCTGGTTCACCGAGTCGCTCGCGAATACGGCATCGAGGAACTTTTGGTTGTTCAGCGGACTGTCCGGCGGCAGCGCCGCGTTCGGCTTCGGCGTGACCGTGGCTGTCTGGATCGCCAGCTTGTACTTATCCGCGGCCGGCTGCAGGCTCTTGGCCTGCTCGTAGACCACCGACGTAAAGCCATCGCTCGCGTCGGCGAGCAGTTTCGCGGCTTGCTGCGCCTTCACGTCGTTCGTGATCTGCGCCTTCACGTCGTCGAACGGCTTCGTGACGGCCGGCTTCAGGTCCGTGACCTTGACGATGTGATAGCCGAAGTCCGACTGGATCACATCGCTGATCTCGTCCTTCTTGAGCTTGAAGACCGCGGCGTCGAACGCCTGGCCGCCCGCGATCATGCCGGGGCCGAAGTAGCCGAGGTCGCCGCCCTTCGAGGCCGAACCCGGGTCCTGCGACTCCTTCTGCGCGATCTGCGCGAACTGATCCAGATGGGCCTTCACTTCGGCGAGGATCGATTCGGCCTTTTGCTTCGCGGCGTTGCGCACGTCGGCGCTCGCGTCCTTCGGCACCGTGATCAGGATGTGGCTCGCGCGCACTTCTTCCTGCGTGCGGTAGTGCGCGATGTTGTCGTCGTAGTACTTCTTGAGATCGGCGTCGCTCGGCTGCACGCCGGCGGCAACCGTTGCCGCCGAGAGCACGAGATACTGGATCTGCGCCGTGGCCGGCGTGGCGAACGCGTTCTTGTTCGCGTCGTAGTACGTCTGCAGTTGCGCGTCGGTCGGTTGAACCTTCGCCGCATAGTCGCTCGCGTGGAATGCGAGGCCCTGCACTTTGCGCTGCTGCTCCGAGAGGCCCGTGAGCTGCTGCGCGAGCGCCTTCGGCGTGAACGCGCTGCTGATGATCGACGCCGGCAGCTGCTGCATGGCGAGGCTATAGCGCACGCGCTCGTCGTACTGCTCCGGCGTCATACCCTGCATGGCGAGCAGCTGCTTGTACTGGTCGAGGTTGATCGAACCGTCAGGATTCTTGAGCGACGAGATCACCGGGTCGGAGAGCAGCGCGCGGCGCACGGCGTCGTCCGAGGCGGTCAGGTGCAGGCGCTGCGTTTCGTCCACGAGCACGCGCTGCTGGATCAGACCGTCGAGGATGTCCTTGCGGT
Source organism: Paraburkholderia sp. CNPSo 3272 (assembly GCF_024206495.1). Classification (GTDB taxonomy): domain Bacteria; phylum Pseudomonadota; class Gammaproteobacteria; order Burkholderiales; family Burkholderiaceae; genus Paraburkholderia. The sequence goes on from NZ_JAMBPQ010000001.1 coordinate 72,932, forward strand.
GCTGGGGCGTGTCGAACATGCTCGCATCGAATTGCGCGCCGAGGACATGGCGGGCCTGGTCGAGCTGCTGGCGCGCGGCGTTGTCGTATTCGACACGCGTGATCTTGTGCCCGTTGACGCTCGCGACGTTCGCGCTTTCATCGAAGAAGCCGCGGAAACCTTGAATACCGACGAAGCCCAGCCCTGGCAGGACGACCAGGAGCAGCATGAACATCATCAGGCGTTTGTGATTGCGGAAAAAGTCGAGCATGCGTGACCAGACGTTGAGGGCGCCAAAAAACGGAACGCCCGATATTACAACAGCGGCCAACAAAAAAGGCGAACCGGAGTTCGCCTTCTTGTCGAGATATCCTTGGCGGAGCGGACGGGACTCGAACCCGCGACCCCCGGCGTGACAGGCCGGTATTCTAACCAACTGAACTACCGCTCCGTGCGGGTGCGCTACGTACCGGAACTGAAGCTGTGGTGGGTGCTGAGAGGCTCGAACTCCCGACCTACGCCTTGTAAGGGCGCCGCTCTACCAACTGAGCTAAGCACCCAGCTTCATGCTTTCCTGCGCTGCTTCCTGTAGTGCGACTTCTGCTGCGCTACCCATCAGGTAGCGAGCCCGCTAGTTTAGCGCATCCTTCAACGCTTTGCCAGGCCTAAATTTGGGCACCTTCGCCGCCTTGATCTTGATCGCGTCGCCAGTCCGCGGATTGCGGCCAGTGCGCGCCGTGCGCTTGCCGACGGCGAACGTGCCGAAGCCGACGAGCGTAACCGAGCCGCCTTTCTTGAGCGTGCCTTTGACGCCGCCGATCACGGCGTCGAGCGCGCGCCCCGCAGCCGCCTTCGAAATGTCGGCTTGTTGCGCAATATGGTCAATCAGTTCCGTTTTATTCATTCCAGCCCCCGAGAATGTGTTTGGGCAAACGTAAGCAAGAAGGTCAACTTATTGGATAGACGTCCCCGCCATGGCGCGGGGCCCGCTCATTTAACGGGGCCGCAAATGCCGTGTCAAGCGGTGTTGAGCCTGATTCGGCGCGGGATTCGAGGAAATATTCGAGTGAGCACTCGAACAGATGGGAAAAGGCGGAAAAGACCGCTGGTTGTCATCACAACGTCAAGAATCTGACCCAAGCAAAAAGCCCGCGGACCATGCCGCGGGCTTTTTGGGGTCCAACGCGCCGCGCGGGAGCGCGGCTTGTTGAAGGCGTACTGAAGGTGTACCGAAGGCTTAGTGCTTGACGACTTCAGTCGCGCCGGCATCCTTCGATTCGGCCACGGGCGCCTTGGCGTCCTCGGCCTTCACTTCTTCTTCCGGCAGCGGCTGCGGCACACGTTCGAGCGCGAGTTCGAGCACCTTGTCGATCCAGCGGACCGGCACGATTTCGATCGAGTTCTTCACGTTGTCCGGAATCTCGGTGAGATCCTTGACGTTCTCTTCCGGGATCAGCACGAGCTTGATGCCGCCGCGATGCGCCGCGAGCAGCTTCTCCTTCAGCCCGCCGATCGGCAGCACTTCGCCGCGCAGCGTGATTTCGCCCGTCATCGCCACGTCGGCACGCACCGGAATGCCCGTGAGCACCGACACGAGCGCCGTCGTCATCGCACCGCCTGCGGACGGACCGTCCTTCGGCGTCGCGCCTTCCGGCACGTGGATGTGGATGTCCTGCTTCTCGAACGCCTCGTCCTTGATACCGAGACGACGCGAACGCGAACGCACCACCGAGCGTGCCGCTTCGACCGATTCCTTCATGACGTCGCCGAGCGAACCCGTGCGGATCACGTTGCCCTTGCCGGGCATGACCGCCGCTTCGATCGTCAGCAGATCGCCGCCGACTTCCGTCCACGCAAGACCCGTGACCTGACCGATCTGGTTTTCCTTCGCTGCCAGACCGAAGTCGTACTTGCGCACGCCGAGGAAGGTGTCGAGGTTGGCGCTGTCCACCGTGACGGCCTTGTCGGCCTTCTTCAGCAGCAGCATCTTCACGACCTTGCGGCAGATCTTCGACACTTCGCGCTCGAGCGAACGCACGCCCGCTTCACGCGTGTAGTAGCGAATGATGTCGCGGATCGCACCTTCGGTCACCTCGATCTCGCCCGGCTTCAGCCCGTTGTTCTTCTTCTGCTTCGGCAGCAGATAACGCTGGGCGATGCTGACCTTTTCGTCTTCCGTGTAACCCGACAGACGGATGACTTCCATCCGGTCGAGCAGCGGCGGCGGAATGTTCAGGGAGTTCGACGTGGCGACGAACATCACATCGGAGAGGTCGAAATCGACTTCGATGTAGTGGTCGGCGAACGTGTGGTTCTGTTCCGGATCGAGCACTTCGAGCAGCGCCGACGACGGATCGCCGCGGAAATCCATGCCCATCTTGTCGACTTCGTCGAGCAGGAAGAGCGGATTGCGCACGCCGACCTTAGCCAGGCTCTGCAGGATCTTGCCCGGCATCGAACCGATGTACGTACGACGGTGACCGCGAATTTCGGCTTCGTCACGCACGCCGCCCAGCGCCATGCGCACGAACTTGCGGTTCGTTGCGCGCGCAATGGACTGCCCGAGCGAGGTCTTGCCGACGCCCGGGGGCCCGACGAGGCACAGGATAGGCGCCTTGACCTTGTCCACGCGCTGTTGCACTGCGAGATACTCGAGAATGCGTTCCTTCACCTTCTCGAGACCGAAGTGGTCTTCGTCGAGCACGGCTTCGGCGTTCGAGAGGTCGTTATTGACCTTGCTCTTCTTGCGCCACGGCAGGCCGATCAGCGTGTCGATGTAGTTGCGCACGACGGTCGCTTCCGCGGACATCGGCGACATCAGCTTGAGCTTCTTGAGCTCGGCGTCGGCCTTCTTCTTGGCTTCCTTGGGCATGCGCGCAGCCGTGATGCGCTTCTCGAGTTCTTCGAGATCCGCGCCCTCTTCGCCTTCGCCCAGTTCCTTCTGGATGGCCTTGACCTGCTCGTTCAGGTAGTACTCGCGCTGGCTCTTTTCCATCTGGCGCTTCACGCGGCCGCGAATGCGCTTCTCCACCTGGAGAATGTCGATTTCCGCTTCGAGCTGCGCGAGCAGATGCTCCAGACGCTCCACGACCGGGAACATCTCGAGGATGTGCTGCTTCTGGTCGAGCTTGAGCGGCAGATGCGCGGCGATGGTGTCGGCAAGACGACCGGCCTCGTCGATGCCCGACAGCGACGTCAGGATCTCCGGCGGGATCTTCTTGTTGAGCTTCACGTACTGGTCGAACTGCGAGACGATCGCGCGGCGCAGCGCTTCAGTTTCTGCGCTGTCGGCGTGGTCCGGTTCGAGCGGCATCACTTCGCACGAAAACTGCGTTTCCTGCTCTTCGATGGAAAGCGTCTTCGCGCGCTGCAGGCCTTCCACGAGCACCTTCACGGTGCCGTCGGGCAGCTTGAGCATTTGCAGGATGTTGGCGACACACCCTACTTCATACATGTCTTTTTCGGTCGGCTCGTCCTTCGCGGCGGTTTTCTGCGCGACGAGCATGATGTGCTTGCCGCCTTCCATAGCCGCTTCGAGGGCCTTGATCGATTTCGGCCGGCCCACGAAAAGGGGAATCACCATATGCGGGAAGACTACAACGTCTCGCAGCGGCAGCAGCGGGAGCGTGGTGCGTTCCGGCGGGAGGAGTTGGGTTCCTGACATTTCATTTCCCCATGAGTGGAATCAATTGTTCGGTAATTGAGGCCTGAGATACCGATTGCAAGCCTCGCGCGTGTGGGAAAAGTTCAGTGACTCCAAAATAGTGCGCCATCGACCACAAGATTAAACGAAAAAGCCGTTCATCCCATTGTATGAACGGCTCTTTTCCGGAACTCTTTAGCCGATCACCACCATCAGTTCGACCCTGCAACCTTCGGAGCGTCTTCGTAGATCAACAGCGGTTTGCCGTCGCCGTCGATCACGTTGTCGTCAATGATGACCTTGCTCACGCCCTTCATGGCCGGCAGCTCGTACATCACGTCGAGCAATGCCTGTTCCAGGATCGAGCGCAGGCCACGAGCCCCCGTCTTGCGGCGGATCGCCTTGCGGGCGACGGCCTGCAGCGCAGCCGGGCGAATTTCCAGCTCCACGCGCTCCATGTTGAAGAGCTTGTGATACTGCTTGACGAGCGCATTCTTCGGCTCGACCAGAATCTTCATGAGCGCGGCTTCGTCGAGCTTGCCGAGCGTGGCGACCACGGGCAGACGGCCGATCAGTTCGGGAATCAGGCCGAACTTGATCAGGTCTTCCGGTTCCGTTTCGCGCAGCACTTCGCCTGTGTCGCGCTCCTGCTTGCTCTTCACGCTCGCACCGAAGCCAATGCCGGTCTTTTCCGTACGGTCGGTGATGACCTTTTCCAGACCGTCGAACGCGCCGCCGCAAATGAACAGGATATTGGTCGTGTCGACCTGGATGAAATCCTGGTTCGGATGCTTGCGACCGCCCTGCGGCGGCACCGAAGCCATCGTGCCCTCGACGAGCTTGAGCAGCGCCTGCTGCACGCCCTCGCCGGAGACGTCGCGCGTGATCGACGGGTTGTCCGACTTGCGGCTGATCTTGTCGATTTCGTCGATATAGACGATGCCGCGCTGGGCCTTGTCGACCTCGTAATTGCAGTTCTGCAGCAGCTTCTGAATGATGTTCTCGACGTCTTCGCCCACGTAACCGGCTTCGGTCAGCGTGGTGGCGTCGGCGATCACGAACGGCACGTTCAGAAGGCGCGCGAGCGTCTGCGCGAGCAGCGTCTTGCCCGAACCCGTCGGCCCGATCAGCAGGATGTTGCTCTTGGAGAGTTCGACGTCGTCTTTCTTGTCGAGATGCTTCAGACGCTTGTAGTGGTTGTACACCGCCACCGCGAGAATCTTCTTCGCGCGTTCCTGCCCGATCACGTACTGGTCGAGGATGTCGCGGATCTCCTGCGGGCTCGGCAGGTCCGAGCGCGACAGCGCCGCGTCGACGCCCGCACCGGCGGCTTCGTCGCGAATGATCTCGTTGCACAAGTCGATGCATTCATCGCAGATGAATACCGACGGACCAGCGATGAGCTTTTTCACCTCATGCTGGCTCTTGCCGCAGAACGAGCAATACAACAGCTTCTCGCTGTTAGAACCTTTCTTGTCCGCCATGGATAAATGAGCCTCCGGACACTCTGTTACATGATACGCCGTTTCCCCCGGCGAGGCCGGAGGGTGCGTGAACCGCTTGCTGTGACGGCGTTGGGGGCCGCAGGCCGCGAAGCGCGTTTGCCGATTATTTCACAAGGTCTGCGCGGCGTCGGCTATCCCCTTTTGTACGGGGGCCGAGCTGTCCTTTATGTTGCCTCTGTCACGGCTTGCGCGCCCTTCGCAGGGTCGGACGCGCAAAACCGTTCGCGCAGATCAAGGACGCTTGTGCAGGACCTGGTCGACCAGACCGTAGGCCTGGGCGTCGTCGCCCGACATGAAGTTGTCGCGATCCGTGTCGCGCGCAATGCGCTCGACCGGCTGACCCGTATGGTGCGCGAGCAACTGGTTCAGGCGCTCCTTCAGGTACAGGATTTCGCGGGCCTGGATTTCGATGTCCGACGCCTGGCCGCGCGCGCCGCCGAGCGGCTGGTGAATCATCACGCGCGAGTTCGGCAGCGCGAAACGCTTGCCCTTGGCGCCCGACGCCAGCAGGAACGCGCCCATGCTGGCCGCGAGGCCCATGCAAAGGGTCGAAACGTCCGGCTTGATGAACTGCATCGTGTCGTAAATCGCCATGCCGGCCGATACCGAGCCGCCCGGGCTGTTGATATACAGGCTGATGTCCTTGTCCGGGTTTTCGCTTTCGAGGAACAGCAGCTGGGCGACCACGAGGTTGGCCGTCTGGTCGTTCACTTCGCCGACCAGGAACACCACGCGTTCCTTGAGCAGGCGCGAGTAGATGTCGTAGGAACGTTCGCCGCGGCCGCTCGTTTCGACGACGATCGGCACGAGGCCGAGCGCCTGCGGGTCGAAGTCCCGCGACGCGTGGGAGGTCAACGTATCCAGCGATTGAGCGCGAATGGTCATGCGGTGCATCCTTGTCTGGAAAAGTTCTTCTATATACCCGTATGGCGACGGACCCCGGTCAAATCAACCACACGGACAGCATGGCTAAAACCTGCGGATGCAAAAACGGCGTGCTGGCCGTCGGTCGCTCCGACAGCCGGCACGCCGTAGCGGGCAGTTTTAAGCCTGCGCCGTCGCGCTTGCCAGTTCTTCGAAGCTAACTTGCTTGTCCGTCACCTTGGCCTTGCCGAGCACGAAGTCGACGACGTTCGATTCGACGACATAGGCTTCCATTTCGGCCAGACGCTGCTGGTTGGAATAATACCAGCGCACGACCTCCTTCGGGTCTTCATAGCTTTTCGCGAATTCGTCGACTTCAGCACGGATCTGCTCCGGCTTCGCCTCGAGGCTGTTGGCCTTCACGAGTTCGGCGAGCACGAGGCCGAGCTTCACGCGGCGCTCGGCTTGTTCCTTGAACATTTCGGCCGGGATCGGTGCGTCCTTGGCGTTGGGCACGCCACGCTGCGCGAGGTCGGCGCGCGCCATTTCGACGAGGCGTTCCTGATCCTGCTCGACGAGCGCGTTCGGCACGTCGAGTTCGGAAATCTTGAGGAGCGCGTCCATCACCTGGTTCTTGACGATGGACTGGGTGCGGCGCTTCGCTTCGCGTTCGAGGTTGTCCTTGATTTCGGCGCGCATCTTCACGAGGTCGCCGTCGGCGATGCCGAGCGACTTGGCGAATTCAGCGTCGATTTCCGGCAGGTGCGGCCACTCGATCTGCTGCATCGTGATCGTGAACTTCGCCGTCTTGCCGGCGACGTCCTTGCCGTGATAGTCCTCGGGGAATGCGAGGTCGAATTCGCGCGACTCGCCCTTCTTCAGGCCGATCGCCGCCTTTTCGAATTCCGGCAGCATGCGGCCTTCGCCCAGCACGAACGCGAAGCCTTCCGCGGTGCCGCCCTGGAACGCGACGTCGTCGATCTTGCCGACGAAGTCGACCGTCACGCGGTCGCCTTCCTTTGCTGCGGTGTCGGCGCCGCCGTCACCGTGCTCGCCGGCTTCGCCGCGAGCATGGAAGTGCACGCGCTGCTTGCGCAGGATGTCGAGCGTGCGGTCGATTTCGGCTTCGGTGATGGTCGTGGTCGTGCGCTCGATTTCGGCCGTTGCGACGTCGCCGAGCTTCACTTCCGGGTAGACCTCGAAAGTCGCGTCGAACGCGTAGTCGCCTTCAGCGGCTTCCGACTTCGGTGCGAAGCTCGGCTGGCCGGCAACGCGCAGGTTCTCGGCGCGGCTGATGTCGAAGAATTCCTTGCCGACCTTGTCGCTCAGGACTTCGGCTTCGACCTGGCCCGAATACTGCTGCGTGACCATCTTGAGCGGCACCTTGCCCGGGCGGAAACCCGGCATGCGAACGTTCTTCGCGAGTTTGCGGATGCGCGAATCGATTTCTTTCTGCACGGCGTCCTTCGGCAGGGAAATCGTCACGCGGCGTTCGAGCTTGCCGAGGTTTTCAACAACGTTAGCCATGGCTTCAATCGTCCTAAAATTGTTCGAGCGAATCAGTAATCTGTGGTCTCTGCGAGCCCCGGTCCGCCTGGATCCGAAGTGGTCCAGCAACCCGCTTTGGAGCTGAATGCAGGCGCCTCGTGCGCCGCTCAACAGCGCCGAAACGGGCGGCTTGCGGTGCGGTTGCGTCAAAAGAGCCAAGTATTTTAGCAAACTATTTCCCGGTCCCACTGGAATTGCCGTTCGGGTGTGCTATGTGGCTGTTTTTGACCCGGTTTCGGCCTGCTTTCGAGCCGCTGCGAGATTGAAATGCGCTCCGATGCGCGCTATTGCAACGCCGTTATCCAGCCCATGCGGCGCGGCTGTTAAGCTAACGCTCGCCGGACGCCCCGCCGGCCGCAGCCGCTCCCAACACAATTCTTCCAGCAGAGACACCATGCCGAATTCGTCGCCTGACGCTCCCGTTATCGTCATTGCTCCCGATTCTTTCAAAGGCTCGCTTAGCGCGGACGGGGTCGCCGCGGCGATCGCCGAGGGCATCCGCCGCGCGTGCGCCGACGCCGACATCCGCATCCGCCCCATGGCCGACGGCGGCGAAGGCACGCTCGACGCGATGCTGTCGATGGGCGGCGAGCGCCGCGTCCTCACCGTGGAAGGCGCAGCGGGCCCGAAGCGCGACGCCGCAGTGGGCCTGCTGCACGACGGCAGCGCGATCGTCGAGACCGCCGAGATCGTCGGCATCACGGACCCCGTGGGCATGGGCGTGCCGGTCGACGCGCGCAGCACGCGAGGCATGGGCGAAGCGATCCGTGCACTGCTCGACGAAGGCGTGCGGCGCTTTTACGTGGCGCTCGGCGGCAGCAGCACCAACGACGCCGGCGCGGGCCTGCTCGCGGGGCTCGGCCTGCAACTCTTCGACGCCGCCGGCATGGCCCTCGAGCCCACGCCGCAAGCGCTCGCGCACGTGGCGCGAGTGGACGTTTCCGGCCTCGACGCGCGGCTTCGCGAGGCATCGTTCGTCGGCATGTCGGACGTGGACAATCCGCTCACGGGCGAGCATGGCGCAACCGCCGTGTTCGGCCCGCAAAAAGGCGTGACGCCCGAACAGGTGGCGCCGATCGACGCGGCGCTCGGCCGTTTCGCCGATCTGCTCGAAGCGGCGCTGGGCCGTCGCGTGCGCGACGAAGCAGGTTCCGGCGCGGCCGGCGGCCTGGGTTTCGCGCTGCGCATGCTCGGCGCGAGTTTCGAGCCCGGCGCCGAAGTCGTTGCACGCACCATCGGTCTGGACGAGGCGCTCGATCGCGCGGACTGGCTCATCACCGGCGAAGGCCGCTCCGACGTCCAAACGCTGCACGGCAAGGCGCCGTTCATCGCCTGCCGCCACGCCGCGGCCCTCGGAGTGCCGGCCACGCTGCTTTCGGGCGCCGTGGACGCCGCCGCCCTGCCGCGGCTCGCGGAGCATTTCAGCGGCTGCTTCTCGCCCGCGCCGGGCCCCATCACGCTCGAAACCGCGATCCGCGACGCCGCTCGCCTGCTCGCCAACGAAGCGGAGCAGCTCGCCCGCCTCAAATACGCTGCGCGTACATCCAACTGAGTTCCAGGCAAACCGTCCGGGGCCCGCCGCCCCGGCTTCGTTGCCGGAATCCGCGTGGCCAGATCGCGCCAGATTCATGACCTCGGCGCAACACGCATTCCGCAGTAAGCGATTAATAGATTCGTGCACCGCACCGGATGCGCTGGAGAAGGGTTAGGATGCGTTGACCCGCGCGCAAGATGGGGCAACAATCATGAAATCGCGACACGTGTCGCGCCCTTCCCAAGCGACCAGACCAGGACTCCCATGAAGGCAAGCAAAGCCGGACTCGAACAATTCCTCACCTATCGGCTGCATGTCCTGAACAAACTCTCCGAACGTGGCGCGAGCGAACGCTACCAGGCGAAGCTCGGCATCACACTTCCGGAAGCTCGGCTCATTGCAGCTGTGGGGGCGTTCGGCCCGTTTTCCGTGATGGAGCTTGCGCGTCACGCAAATCTCGACAAGAGCCAGGCAAGCCGTGCAGCCGAGGCGCTGATGCGCCGAGGCCTCATGCAGCGCGACACGAGCGAGGAGGACGGACGCCTCGTGCTCGTTTCGCTCACAACCGACGGACGCGCGCTGTATCGCAAGGTCATGCCCATCGCGCGCAAGTGGAATGTCGATCTCTTCGCGAGCCTCGACGACAAGGAACGCGACGCACTCGCACGTGCGCTCGACAAGGTGATCGAAGCCATGCAGAGCGAACTGTAAGGCAGCCCGAACGGGCAGAGGCAATAAGTCAAACAGATGGCGGGCAGCGTCTAGCCGTCATCGCCAGTGCTTCGCGCAAGGCGTGGATAAACAAAAAGGCCATGTACCGGAAGGTACATGGCCTTTTTACTTTGGTGCGTGAGGCCGGACTCGAACCGGCACACCCTTGCGGGCGTCAGGACCTAAACCTGGTGCGTCTACCAATTTCGCCACTCACGCGAATTCTTTGCGCTTGTCTTCTTGCGCCCGGCAGGACCGCTGCGAACACCGCGTGCGATACAACCCTGTGCGACATGCCGACTGATCGAGTCCTCGTGAGACGCCGGGCGCGGTGTTGTCCACCTCGCCCGCAATCCAGCCTGCTTTCTGACTGTGGCCGCCGGCAGCGATACTTCATTTTGGGCCGGCTGCGCGCTTGCAGCTAAGCGCCAGAAAGCGCAAGCGCGAGATTCTAACCGATTGACTCGCGCTTGTCTGCATCCGGAAAACGGTGCGCGACGGACACGACACCGCATCGGCCAAAGGGCCGGGCCGCCCCGCCGGGCCGGCCGCAAACCGCGCCAATGCTAGAATCGCGGCTCTACCGTCGCGGCACGCACTGGCCGCCGCGCAAGCCGCTTCGCCCCACATCTCCGAACGCCGTGAACTTCGACGACTACTGCCTGCAAAAGGCGGCTCCCCCTGGTTCGAGCACTTACTATGCGCTGCGCCAGGCCCGCGCTGCACGCCAGCCGCTCCTGACCGCCCTCTTCGCGCTGCGCCGCGAACTCGAGGAAACCGCGAAAGAAACGAGCGATCCCACCGTCGGCCGCACGAAGCTCGCCTGGTGGCAAAAGGAACTGGCCGCGCTCGCCGCGGGCAATCCCGCGCATCCGGTCACCCAGGCGCTCGCCGCGCATCTCGGCGATGCAAGCGCCGTCTATCCCGATCTGCAAGCGCTACTCGCCGGCTTCGAGATGGACTTCGAGCAGGCGCGTTATCTCGATCTGCCGAATCTGCGCCGCTATATGCAAGGCGTGGGCGGCACGTTCGCCTCGCTCGTCGCGCAACTCAGTGCGCGCACCGACGAGGACCGCGAAAACGCCGCACGCTGGGCCGCGCCGCTCGGCAATGCGCTGATGCTCGCGCAGTTCGTGCCGGAAATCGGCAACGACGCGCGCCATGGCCGCATCTACGTGCCCATCGACGAACTGCAGCGCTACAACGTCACGGCCGCCGATCTCATCAACCGGCGCTACAGCGCTGAGTTCGCGGAGTTGATGCAGTTCCAGACCTCGCGTGCGCGCGAATCGGTACAGGCCGCGCTCGACGCGATTCCCGCCTCGGCGCGGCGCGACCAGCGCACCTTGCGCGCGCTCGCGGCGCTCGAACTCGCTCTGCTCGACGAAGTCGAGCGCGAAGGCTACCAGGTGCTGCATCAGCAGATCGTGCTCACGCCAGTGCGCAAGCTCTGGATTGCCTGGCGCGCCGCGCGGCGCAGTTGAGGGCTCGCGCCCGCGCTATGCGCGCAGCAAGGGCAGCGGCTCGAAGCGCTGCTGCAGCACGGCCTGCGCGTCGAGGCCCCACCAGAGGCCCAGCACGGTCGCATAGATTTGCCTGAAATCGACCCCCACCGGCAGGTTGCCGTTGCCGTCGAGCCGCGCGAGTTGCGGCGCCTGGCCATAGAGGCCGCCCGCCGCCCGACCGCCCGCGACGAAGTGCGCCGAAGCCGTACCGTGATCGGTGCCGCGGCTTTGATTCTCGCGCACGCGCCGCCCGAACTCCGCATACGTCACGATTAGCGTGCGGTCCCAACGCCCGAGCTCCACTAGCGCCGAGCGCATCGCCGCCATGCCCGAGGCGAACTGGCGCAGCAAATCGGCATGACGCTGCGGCTGGTTCTGGTGCGTATCGAAGCCGTTCAGTGTCAGACGAATCACCGCGACGCCGCGTCCCGGCACCGGCGCGCCTTGCGGGCTGTCGCTCGAGGCGAGCGCCTGCATTGCCGTTTTGATCGAGGCGCCGAATGCACCGGCCGGAAACGCAGCCGTCAGCGCGTAATTGCCCGGGCGCGGCCGCAGCGCATCGGCGGCATGCACGATGTCGTTCTCGACGTCGAGGATATGCGCGAGCGCGGGATTGCGTTCCTTGAGCGAGACCGGCGTGACGAGGCGCGACGCGCGCGCAAACTGCGCCGGATTCACGAGCGCGATGGCGCGCGCGCCGTTCGAGAGCGGCCCCATCTCGGCGCTGCCGAGCACGAGCGCATCGGCGGCGAAACCGGGCGGCACCGGCTCGCTTGCGAACGCGCGCGTGAGCCAGCCCTCGCGCAGATATTCGTTGGAGCGCGAAGCCGTGTCCCAGATCTCGATCGATCGAAAGTGCGAAAGATTGGGCTGCGGGTAGCTCACGCCCTGCACGATGGCGAGTTCCTGCGCGCGCCACATCGGCATGAGCGGCGCGAGCGCCGGATGCAGTGCCGTGCGCTCGTCCAGTTGTATCGCCTGTGTGCGCGGCACGCCAATCGTCTGCCGGTAGCTGTAGTAGAGCGGATCGGCAAACGGCACGACAGTGTTCAGGCCGTCATTGCCGCCCTTCAGCTCGACGAGAATCAGCAGGTTCCCGTAGCCGCTCGCCGTGCCGGGGTGCATGGGCGCCGCGCCTTGCGCGCGCGCAGTGCGAGGCAACCATAGCGCAGTACCCGCCACCGCGGCCGCCGTCGCACCGGCTGCAAGAAAGTCGCGTCGCTTCATGGCTTGCCTCGCTCGTCAGTGCGGCGGCGCACATTGCCGCCGGGGATTCGGCTATTCGTGTTCATGCTTCATTTCAACTGATACACCGGATCCATCAGCAGTGCCTGGAGATATGAACCCGCACGGCTGCCAACCGCAATCGCATCGACGGGCGCCAGCGGCAGGACTGCATGCTGCATCTGCAACTGCGCGGACAGGCCGGGCGTGGCATCGGCGGTGAGACCGTAGCGCGAGAGCCAGCCATCCAGATCGAAGCGCATGCCGCCTTGCAACGCGTCACCCCGCATGGCATTCGGCGGGTTCTGCGCGTTTTGCGGCATGCTTGCCGCGATCTTCGTCGCCGCGGTCGCAGCATGCGGGCGCCCTGCTTCCGTCGCACGAAACAGCTGCTCGACGAACTGCTTGCGTGCGAGCAGCGTCGAGCTGTTGATCCACGACGCCCCGCCGGGCCAGCCCTTCACGTTCGGCGGATAGAACAGGTTCTCGCCCAACGCGGCCGAGCGGCGCGCGAACGGCAGCGTATCGCCATAGGCCACATCGAAGCGCCGCATCGTACCGACGATGAACTCCACCGGCGAACTCACGAGCACGCCCCGATTGCGTTCATCCCAGAACGCAGGAGTGGTGAAGAGCGCGCGAAGCGCCGCGCCGACTTCATAGCCACTTGCGCGAAAACGATCGGCGACGCTTGCGAGCTGGGCATCGTCGGGCGTCGCGGAGATGAACTCGCGCCAAAGTCTCGCCGACACATATCGGGCAGTTTGCGGCTGCGCGAGCAGGATGTCGAGCACCTGGTCGCCATCGAACGCACCGCTGCGACCCAGCACGGTCTTCTCGCCATCGTCGTGCAAATCGGCGCGCCAGACGAACGCCTGGGTGTCGGGATCGAGACTCCAACCCGTGTAGGCACGCGCCGCTTCGGCAACGTCGCGCTGCAAGTACTGCCCTTCGCCCAGCGTGAACAGTTCCATCACTTCACGCGCGAAATTCTCGTTGGGCCGGCCCTTGCGATTGCTCGCGCCGTCGAGGTAAAGCAGCATCGCGGGGTCCTTCGCGACAGCGTGCAGCATGCTCGCGAAACTGCCCAGCGCATCGCGCCGCAACAGCGCGTTTTGCGCGGCCATCAACTGCGGCTCGCCGACTTTGTCCTGACCCGAGGTGAAGTGGTTGTGCCAGAAGAGCGTCATGCGCTCGGTCAGCGGCGAAGGCGTGACGAGCATTTCGCGCAGCCACCACGCGCGCAATTCGTCATAGCGCGCACCGCGCTGGCGCTGCGCCTGCTGGCGTTCTTCGGGAGTCCACGCGCTGCGCTGTGCACGGCTCGGCGGCACTTCGGCGGTCCATGCGGGAAGCGGCGTGAGCGCCTCGCTGCGCGCGCTGCCAACGAGCCGCGTGACAGCCTGCTCTCGCGTGAGCCCCACATAGGACCCGACCTCGCTGTCGCGCGGCGCGAAGCCCGTGCGCACGAGAAGATGGCGGGCGTCGTCGGCGTCGAGCAGCGCATCCACGCCGTCGTCCAGCGCCGCTGCGCGGGCGGTAGACTGCGCGTTCGGCCTCGACCGTCTGGAGTCGCTCATGATGAATGGGCGCACGACGAATCCGCCGGCGCAGTCATTAAATGTACCGGCTTAACGGCTGTGATGAAACGGATGTTGACGGCGCAATTGCTACGATATTTTTCAGGGCGTTTCGGCCGCGCGAGTGCACGAATGCGCGCTTCGATGCCGATATAATCATGAAAGCCACGAGAAAGGCGTGTGCGAGGTACGAGGAGAAAATCGCGTAAGCGTTATCGCAGCACTTTCGCAGCAGAGCGGCATTTACGCGCGCCGTGGTTCAGCGCTTGTACAGTTCGCGCACGGCGTCTTCGATGTGCTGGCGCAGGAGGCGCCGTTCATCAGGCGTCATATGGCCGTCGCGGCGACGCTGATCGAGATCGGCGGGAACTGCGGGACGCTGGTTGATGTCCGATGCGGGGCGCGGGATCGTGTCGCTGCGTACGCGGCGCATCGACGGTTTGCCGCCCGGCGAGCGAGCGGAGGACTGCGAGTTCTCGTAGCGGTCTGCGGAGGGCTGGGCCCGGGCCGGCACCGACTCCAGTGCGGCCACCACGCCACCGGCCAGCGCCAGTGCAAGCATGGTGTGGCGCATTGTCGGCCTGACCCCTCCCATCGTTTTGTTCCCTTCTTGACGCGGCAAACGGCTACCTCGAATACATGTGCGAACCCGGCTCGGCGCGGGCATGAATTTTAAAGTCGAATGAAGTATCTACCGAACTGCCGCTTTACGTAAAGAAGTCTATCTGTCGGTGCTTGCGGTCGTGGCACAGCACGGGTAAATTTTGTAACTGACTGTAACCTGATAATTGGTGCAAACTCGCACCAGTATCCAATCGCGCTAAGATGCCAGGCATGGAAACCAAAAACCCGTCCAAAATTCTCGTTGTCGATGACGATCCCCGATTGCGGGACCTGCTGCGCCGCTACCTCGGCGAGCAAGGCTTCAATGTCTATGTGGCCGAAAACGCCCCCGCCATGAACAAGCTGTGGGTGCGCGAGCGTTTCGACCTGCTGGTGCTCGACCTCATGCTGCCAGGCGAAGACGGCCTGTCGATCTGCAGACGTCTGCGCGGCAGCAACGACCGCACGCCCATCATCATGCTCACCGCCAAGGGCGAGGACGTGGACCGCATCGTCGGCCTCGAAATGGGTGCCGACGACTATTTGCCCAAGCCCTTCAACCCGCGCGAACTCGTCGCCCGCATTCACGCGGTGCTGCGCCGCCAGGCGCCGTCCGAACTGCCGGGCGCGCCCTCGGAAACCACCGAAGTGTTCGAGTTCGGCGAATTCGCCTTGAATCTCGCCACGCGTACGCTCACCAAGGCCGGCCAGGAAATTCCGCTCACCACGGGCGAATTCTCGGTGCTCAAGGTGTTCGCGCGTCATCCGCGCCAGCCGCTCTCACGCGAAAAGCTCATGGAGCTGGCGCGCGGCCGTGAATACGAAGTGTTCGACCGCAGCCTCGACGTGCAGATCTCGCGCCTGCGCAAGCTCATCGAACCCGATCCGGGCAGCCCGCGTTTCATTCAAACGGTCTGGGGCCTCGGCTACGTGTTCATTCCCGACGGCGCCGCCTGATCCTCAATGGTGTCTAGTTGTCTGCACTGCCTCTGTTGAAACGGGAAGGGCCCATGCGGATTGACCGGCGTTTGCTCACGCTCGCGTTCGGCGATCTGTTCTGGCGCACCTTCCTGCTGATCGCCCTTCTCATCGCTGTGAGTCTCGCCGCGTGGTTCCAGAGCTTTCGCGTGATCGAGCGGGAGCCGCGCGCGCAGCGCGTGGCGCTCCAGCTCGTCGCGATCGTGAAGCTCACGCGCACGGCGCTCCTCTACTCCGATCCCGATCTGCGCCGCGCGTTGCTGCAGGATCTCGAGAGCAATGAGGGCGTGCGCGTGTACCCGCGCGAAACCACCGACAAATACAAGCTCCAGCCCGACGAGTCGCTCAATCGCCTGATCGAGCACGACATCCGCGGGCGGCTTGGCGACGACACAGTGATCGCGCAGTCCGTGAACGACATTCCGGGCGTGTGGATCAGCTTCAAGATCGACGAAGACGACTACTGGGTCGCGCTCGACCGCGACCAGCTCGACAACGTCACAGGCTTGCAGTGGGTTGGCTGGGGTGTCTCTGCGCTTGCGCTCTCTCTCTTCGGGGCGGCCTTCATCACGAGTCTAGTGAACCGGCCATTCGCGCGTCTTGCCATGTCCGCGCGCATGCTGGGCTCGGGGCAGCCGCCGGCCCCCTTGCCCGAGAGCGGCATGGGCGTCGCGGCCGAAACGAATCGCTCGTTCAACCAGATGGTGCGCGACCTGGAGCAGTTGGAGGCCGACCGCGCGCTGATGCTCGCGGGCATCTCCCACGATTTGCGCACGCCGCTCGCGCGCCTGCGGCTCGAGACGGAGATGAGTCCGTCCGACCAGGCCACCAAGGACGCGATGATCGACGACATCGAGCAGATGGACATGATCATCGGCCGCTTCCTCGATTACGCACGGCCGACCCAGCGCATGCCCGAGCGCGTCGACCTCTCGGTCATTGCCGGCGAGATGGCCGCGCGCATGGCGAGCGAAGACGGCGTGCGTCTCATCACGCGACTCGCGCCCTCGGCAATGATCGAAGCCGACGACACCGACATGCGCCGCGTCGTGGGCAACCTGATCGAGAACGCGCGCAAGTACGGCGCGAGCGAAACCGACGGCATTCCGCACATCATGCTCGAAACGCGCGTCTCGCATTCGCGCGTCGAGCTCTCGGTGGTCGACGAAGGCCCGGGCATCCCCGAGGATCAGCTCCCGCTCGTCACGCGGCCGTTTTACCGCGTCGATACGGCCCGCACGCAGGCCAACGGCACGGGACTCGGCATGGCCATCGTGCAGCGCCTCGTGGGCCGCTATCGCGGCGCGCTGCGCCTGCGCAACCGGCTGCCAGGCCCGGGCCTCGAAGTGACGATCGAGTTCCCGCTCGCCAAGGGCGCCTGAGCGTCTTCCCTCCTGAGCGAGACCCGGCGGCGGGGCACCGTCGCACCACGCCCCGCCCGCACCTGCGACAATCGTTTTCGTGGGCGCGCCACGCAGCGCGTGGCGTCAAAGCGGGCCGCCCGGCCCGTCTCTCGTCTGAGGACCTCCGCCATGAAAACCGTCGGCGACAAACTCGAAGCTTTTACCGTCACGGCCGCGAAGCCCGGCTTCAACCATCCCGAAGAAAACGGCGAATCGGCGTTCACGGAGATCACCGAGCAGACCTTCGCCAACAAGTGGAAGGTCATCTATTTCTATCCCAAGGATTTCACGCTCGTTTGCCCCACCGAAATCGTCGCGTTCGCACGGCTCATCAAGGAATTCGATGACCGCGAAACGGTCGTGATGGGCGGCAGCTGCGACAACGAGTATGTGAAGCTCGCGTGGCGACGCGAGGACAAGACGCTCGATCGCCTCAATCATTATTCATTCGGCGACGTGAAGGGCGAACTCATCGATCAGCTCGGCATACGCGACAAGGAAGCGGGCGTGGCCCTGCGTGCGACGTTCATCGTCGATCCCGACAACACGATCCAGCATGTAACGGTGAACAATCTCAACGTCGGGCGCAGCGCCGAAGAAGTGCTGCGGGTGCTCGACGGGCTGCAGACCGGCGAGCTGTGTCCGGACGGGCGCGAAGTCGGCGGCGGGACGCTATAGGCCTCGCGCCGTGGCGCATCACGTCTGGCTCGCCGGCGCGCGGGTGGGCAGGCGGTTGCGTATCGCCGTTTCGAGCGGTCGCTTCCACTCGATCACGCGCTTTTCCAGCACCTGCCACGACAGATGCGCGAGCAGCACGGCCAGCGCGAACTGCAGCCCGAGCGCCAGCCCTTGCTGCGCCACCTCGGGTACATGGAGTCTCGCATAGAGCCCCGGCGCCACGCCAAGGCGCGCCGGCACGAGGTTGTGAAACAGATAGAAGCCGTAACTGATCGTGCCGAGATACGCCAGCGGCCGCAGTTCGAGCGCCGCGACCACTACGCTGTCCTGACGACGCACGAGCCACAGGAACAGCGCGCCGAGCGAGAGCGCGAGCCCGATGTCGAAGCAGCCCGGCAGCATCGTCGCGCACGTCGCGCCTTCGGCGCAGTCAGCACAATCGGCGCGCGCCAGCGCGAAGCCGGCGATCGCGGCACACGCGCCGACGAACCACACCGCGCTCAACGCCCCCGGGCGCAACGGCACACGCGCGCCGCCAATCGCGAGTGCGCCGCCGAGCGAGAGCATGGCGAAATTCCACGGCGAGAATGCGTAGATGAGTGGCGCGATCGCCCCTTCGTCGTAGAGCGCGAGATGCGCGAACGCCGCCGCCGCGATGACCACCGCGCAGAGCGCCATATGGCGCGAGGCGCGCACGAACAGTAGCGCGAATGGCGCGACGAGGTAGAACTGCTGCTCGACCGCGAGGCTCCAGAAGTGCGACACGGTGCCGGGCCAACCGTCGTGCACCACGCCGATCCAGTAATTGGAGAGGAATACGAAATGCCAGGCGAGCCCGAGATCGACATCGCGCTGATAGAAGCTCGCATGCGCGATGGTGAGCGCCACGAGCAGCAGGTAATACACGGGAAAAATGCGCAGCGTGCGCTTCATGAAAAAGACGTACAGCAGCGCGGCCGTGCGCGCGCCGTGCTGCTCGATGCGGACCCGATTGCGATGCAATTCACCGATGATCAGATAGCCGCTGATCAGAAAGAACAGCCAGACGCCGATCTTGCCCGCATCGATCGCGTCGACGTGGGCCTTGTGCGAGAGGAATACGAGCACCACTGCCAGCGCCCGCAGGCCGTCGAGGCCTTTCACGCGTCTTTCAACTGCAGCCATCGTCCTCCCCACTTCCGGTTACCGGTTCAGTATGGGACGAAAAAAAACGAAAATTAATCCGCAAGAAAAGCAATGGCGATGATTGCAGCTGCAATCATCGCCATCGGGTACGGTGCGGGCACGCGCCCTGCTCGCGCCGTTCTGCCCTTCAAAACGACGGTTGACGAAGTGCTCACGCGCGCAGCAGCAGTACCGCCGCCTGCGCTTCGATCCCTTCGCTGCGGCCGAGGTAGCCGAGCTTTTCGTTCGTCTTCGCTTTCACGTTGACGCGCTCGACCGGCAGGCTCAGGTCTTCGGCGATCGTCTGGCGCATCGATTCGATGTGCGGCGCGAGCTTGGGCGCCTGAGCGATCACCGTAGTATCGACGTTCATGAGCGTGAAGCCCGCCTCCTGCACGCGGCGCAGGCATTCGCGCAGCAGCACGCGGCTGTTCGCGCCGTAGAACTGCTTGTCGGTGTCGGGGAAATGGCGGCCGATGTCGCCGAGCGCGGCGGCGCCGAACAGCGCGTCGGTGATGGCGTGCAGCAGCACGTCGGCGTCCGAGTGTCCGAGCAGGCCGCGATCGTAGGGGATCGTCACGCCGCCGAGCACGAGCGGGCGGCCAGGCACCAGCGCGTGCACGTCGTAGCCTTGTCCGATTCTGATGTCCATGTTTGGGATTCCGGTAAAGGGATTGCGGCGCGCTTACTCTGCGGGCCGGCTGAGGATCGCTTCGGCGAGCGCGAAATCTTCGGGGTACGTCACCTTGAAGTTGCGCAGACTGCCCTGCACGAGCCGCGGCGCGTGGCCGAGCCATTCGATCGCGCTTGCTTCGTCGGTGAGATCGTGGCCGTCTTGCTGGGCGCGCTCGATGGCCGTTCGCAGCATGCCGATGCGGAACATCTGCGGGGTCTGGGCCTGCCAGAGGCCGTCGCGCGCTTCGGTGCGCGCGATATGCGCGCCGGGCGCCGCCGGGTCCTTCGGGGCGACACGCTTGAGCGTGTCGGCAACCGGCAGCGCCATGATGCCGCCCACGGGGTCGTCCTTGAGCGCCTCGACGAGCGCGCGGATCAGCGTAGGCGTGATGCCGGGGCGCGCGGCGTCGTGCACGAGCACCCAGTCGTCGCCCGTTGCGCCGAATTCGGCGAGCGCGGCGAGGCCGTTGTAGACCGTAGCCTGGCGCGAGGCGCCGCCGCAGCGGCGCACCGCAAAGCGCAGGCCGCCGAAGCGCCGGGCGTCGAAGTGGGTATCGTCGGGAGAAAGCACCACGAGCGTCTGCGAGAATTCGTTGCAGGCGTCAAAAGCGGCAAGCGTATAGTGCAGGAGGTCGCGTCCGGCAACGATTCGATATTGTTTCGGCATGGCCGAGCCCGAACGGCTGCCGGTGCCGGCGCACGGAATCAGGGCAAAGAGGCGTGAAGTCACGGTGTCGCGAGCCGCATGAGTCAAAGTAAAGGACGGATTTTATAATAGGTCCCTTACCCGCACGCCGGACGCCCGCAAAACGGCCCTGGAACGCCCGCGCAACGTAAGGAAAAGCGCGCCGGATTCACTTGAAGACCGCAAACCGGCCCCCATATTCCGGCGTTGCACCGTGCCCTAACTGAACTGGCCACCACACCGACACAAGCGCCGACATAATCGCCGGCCACCCTGTTGCCCATGTCCGATATCGCCGCTTCCTCGCAATCTCCGTCCCCCGTTGCCGTCGTCAAGCCGGGGCAGCGCTACGCGTTCGACGGCACGCACGGCTCGTCCGACGCGCTCCTGATCGCCCGCTACCGCGAGGCCGCGCGCGCCGGCGCCGCCCGTGCGCCGCTGCTGGCCGTGATCTGCGCTAGCGCCGTGGACGCGCAGCGCCTTGCCCAGGAGATTCCGTTCTTCGCGCCCGAGGCGCGCGTACGGCTGTTGCCCGACTGGGAGACGCTGCCGTACGACACGTTCTCGCCGCACCAGGACCTCGTTTCCGAGCGCCTCGCGACGCTGCACGATCTCGGCGAAGGCCGCTGCGACGTTCTCATCGTACCGGCCACCACGGCGCTCTACCGCATGCCGCCCGCCTCGTTCCTCGCGGCCTACACGTTCTCGTTCTCGCAGGGCGAGCGCCTCGACGAAGCGAAGCTCAAGTCGCAGCTCACGCTCGCGGGCTACGAGCACGTGAGCCAGGTGGTGCGCCCGGGCGAATACTGCGTGCGCGGCTCGCTCATCGACCTCTTTCCGATGGGCTCGCCGCTGCCCTACCGCATCGACCTGTTCGACGACCAGGTCGACTCCATCCGCGCGTTCGATCCGGACAGCCAGCGCAGCCTCTATCCCGTGAAGGACGTACGCCTGCTGCCGGGCCGCGAGTTCCCGTTCGACGAAGCCGCGCGCACGGCATTTCGCAGCCGCTGGCGCGAGGTGTTCGAGGGCGATCCGAGCCGCGCGACGATCTACAAGGACATGGGCAACGGCGTGCCGTCGGCGGGCATCGAATACTACCTGCCGCTCTTTTTCGAAGAGACGGCGACGCTCTTCCACTATCTGCCGCAAAACGCCCAGCTGGTATTCACGGGCGACCTCGATGCCTCGATCCGCCGCTTCACGAACGACACGAAGCAGCGCCACAACTTCCTCTCGCACGACCGCGAGCGGCCGATCCTGGAGCCGCAGCGCCTCTTCCTGACCGACGAGGACTTCTTCACGTTCGCGAAGCCCTTCGCGCGCCTCGTGCTGCCCGCCACGAGCGCGGGCGGCTGGGCCACGGCGCTGCCGAACCTCGCGATCGACCGTCACGCCGACGACCCGCTCGCATCGCTGCGCGCGTATCTCGACACGACGAAGAACCGCGTGCTGTTCGCGGTGGAATCGGCGGGCCGGCGCGAAACCATCGCGCAGCTGCTCGCCGACAACCATTTGCGCCCCGCGGGCGCGGACAGCTTCGAGGACTGGCTCACCAGCGACGAGCGTTTCACGATGGGCGTGGCGCCCCTCACCACGGGCTTCGCGCTGCCGGGCG
The DNA here is from genome assembly GCF_024206495.1 of Paraburkholderia sp. CNPSo 3272. GTDB lineage: Bacteria > Pseudomonadota > Gammaproteobacteria > Burkholderiales > Burkholderiaceae > Paraburkholderia. The sequence continues at coordinate 94,829 of NZ_JAMBPQ010000001.1, forward strand.
AGGAACTCGCGGTCATCACCGAGACCGAGCTTTACGGTCCGCTCGCGCGCCGTGCCGGGCGCCGCCGCCAGGAACAGGCGAGCAACGTCGATTCGATGGTGCGCGACCTTTCCGAGCTGAAAGTGGGCGATCCGGTGGTCCATGCGCAGCACGGCATCGGCCGCTATCACGGCCTCGTGACGATGGACCTCGGCGAAGGCGACACCGAGTTTCTGCACCTCGAATACGCAAACGGCAGCAAGCTCTACGTGCCGGTATCGCAACTGCATGTGATTTCGCGCTACAGCGGCGCCGACCCCGACAGCGCGCCGCTGCATGCGCTCGGCTCGGGCCAGTGGGAAAAGGCGCGCCGCAAGGCCGCGCAGCAGATCCGCGACACGGCCGCCGAGCTTTTGAACCTCTACGCACGCCGCGCCGCGCGCGAGGGCCACGCGTTCGCGCTCGAGCCGCGCGACTACGTCAAGTTCGCGGAGAGTTTCGGCTTCGAGGAAACGCCCGACCAGGCCGCCGCGATCGCCGCTGTGATCGGCGACATGACTAGCGGCAAGCCGATGGACCGCCTCGTGTGCGGGGACGTGGGCTTCGGCAAAACGGAAGTGGCGTTGCGCGCGGCGTTCATCGCCGTGATGGGCGGCAAGCAGGTGGCGATCCTCTCGCCCACCACGCTGCTCGCCGAGCAGCACACGCAAACCTTCACTGACCGCTTTTCTGAATGGCCCGTGCGCATCGCCGAGCTTTCGCGCTTCAAGTCCGCGAAGGAAGTGAGCGGCGCGATCCAGCAGATCAACGAAGGCACCGTCGATATCGTGATCGGCACGCACAAACTGCTTTCGTCCGATGTTCAGTTCAAGCGCCTCGGGCTCGTCATCATCGACGAGGAGCACCGTTTCGGCGTGCGCCAGAAGGAGGCGCTCAAGGCGCTGCGCGCGGAAGTCGACGTGCTCACGCTCACCGCCACGCCGATTCCGCGTACGCTCGGCATGGCGCTCGAAGGCCTGCGCGACTTCTCCGTGATCGCGACCGCGCCGCAAAAGCGCCTCGCCATCAAGACGTTCGTGCGCCGCGAGGAAGACAGCGTGATTCGCGAGGCCATGCTGCGCGAACTCAAGCGCGGTGGCCAGGTGTACTTCCTGCACAACGAGGTCGAGACCATCGAGAACCGCCGCGCGATGCTCGAAGCGCTCGTGCCGGAAGCGCGCATCGCCGTGGCGCACGGCCAGATGCACGAGCGCGAACTCGAAACCGTGATGCGCGATTTCGTGGCGCAACGCGCGAACGTGCTGCTCTGTACGACGATCATCGAGACCGGCATCGACGTGCCGACCGCGAACACGATCCTCATCCACCGTTCCGACAAGTTCGGTCTCGCGCAGCTGCACCAGTTGCGCGGCCGCGTCGGGCGTTCGCACCACCAGGCGTACGCGTATTTGCTCGTGCACGATCCGCAAGGCCTAACGAAGCAGGCGCAACGCCGGCTCGAAGCCATTCAGCAGATGGAGGAACTCGGTTCTGGCTTTTATCTGGCGATGCACGACCTCGAGATTCGCGGCACGGGCGAGGTGCTCGGCGACAAGCAGTCGGGCGAGATCCAGGAAATCGGCTTCCAGCTGTATACGGACATGCTCAACGACGCCGTGAAGGCGCTCAAAGACGGCCGCGAGCCCGATCTCAACGCGCCGCTCGCGGCGACCACCGAGATCAACCTGCACGCGCCCGCGATCCTGCCTGCCGACTATTGCGGCGACGTGCAGGAACGCCTGTCGCTCTACAAGCGGCTCGCGAACTGCGAGCACGACGATTCGATCGATGGCATTCAGGAAGAGCTGATCGACCGCTTCGGCAAGATGCCGGCGCAGGCGCATGCGCTGATCGAAACGCACCGCCTGCGTCTGGCGGCCAAGCCGCTCGGCATCACGAAGATCGATGCGGGCGAAGCGGTCATTGGCCTGCAGTTCGTGCCGAATCCGCCAGTGGACGCCATGCGCATCATCGAGATGGTGCAGAAGCACAAGCACATCAAGCTCGCGGGACAGGACAAGCTGCGCATCGAAACGCGCAGCCCCGATCTCGCGGTGCGCGTGGCGACCGTGAAGGAAACGTTGCGCGCGCTCGGCGCGCCCAACCGCGCTGGCGCATCGCGCTGAACGCTGCAACAGCGGGGTCGCGGCAGATGCGATGCTGCGACGCGGCATCGCCTGTTAACGACCGGCAAGCGCAATGGAGCGTTGCGCTTGCCGGCTTCAGGCGCTTTGGCTTGCCGCATTCTTTTTGGGTAAGATGAAGAATACAAGCAAGCTGGAGTCCAACATGTCCCTCGCCGCTGAAACAGCGCAAACGTCCACGCCTTGCGCCTCGCTTCCCGCCTCGCTCCCCTGGGTCACCCGCCTGGTTTCGATGGATACGGTCAGCCGCCATCCGAATCTCGGCCTGATCGAGACGGTGCGCGACGATCTGCGCGCGCGCGGCATCGAGTCGACGCTCACCTATGGCCGCGACGGCAAATGGGCCAACCTGTTCGCGACGATCCCCGCGCACGACGGCGAGACCAACGGCGGCATCGTGCTCTCGGGCCACACGGACGTCGTGCCCGTGGACGGCCAGAAATGGGACAGCGACCCATTCAAGCCCGAGATTCGTGACGGCCTGCTTTATGGCCGCGGCACCTGCGACATGAAGGGTTTCATCGGCGCGGCGCTGACGCTCCTGCCCGAGATCCAGCAGACGAAACTGGCGAAGCCCCTGCACCTCGCGCTCTCGTTCGACGAGGAAGTGGGCTGCGTAGGCGCGCCGCTCATGATCGAAGAGCTCGTGAAGCGCGGCGTGAAGCCCGAAGGCTGCATCGTGGGCGAACCCACCAGCATGCGCCCCATCGTCGCGCACAAGGGCATTAACGCGTACCAGTGCTGCGTGCGCGGCCAGGCCGCCCATTCGTCGCTCACGCCGCGCGGCCTTAACGCGATCGAGTACGCGGCGCGCCTCATCTGCTACATCCGCGACATGGCCGACGAGTTCCGCGCGAACGGTCCGTTCGACGAGCTTTACGACGTGCCGTTCACGACCGCGCAGACGAGCACGATCGAAGGCGGCAACGCCATCAACACGGTGCCGGCCGAATGCCGCTTCGCGTTCGAGTTCCGCAATCTGCCGACGCTCGACCCCGAGACGATCTTCGCGCGCATCGAGCAGTACGCGCGCGAAACGCTCGTGCCGAAGATGCAGCGCGAGCACGCAGTGGGCGCGATCGAGTTCACGAAGATCGCCGCCGCACCAGGCCTCGACGCCACCGAGCAGGCCGCGATCACGCAGCTCGTGCGCGCGCTCACCGCCGACCAGGCGCGCCGCAAGGTGGCCTATGGCACCGAGGCGGGCCTCTTCTCACGCGCCGGCATTCCGAGCGTGGTATGCGGGCCCGGCGACATCCAGCAGGCGCACAAGCCCAACGAATACGTCTCGCTCGAACAGCTCGCGGCCTGCGAAGGCTTCCTGCGCAAGCTCGTGCACGGCATGTCCGTCGAAGCCCGGGCACAGTAACCATCCGGACGCGCGCCACCATGTCCACCGCCGCGCCGCTGCCCACCAGTCACACGATCGACGGTGAGGCGATCCCCACGCTCGACGAGATCGCCTCGCAGCATTTCGCGCTCGCGCCGTGGGTGCTGCGCACGCCGGTGTTCGATCGTCACGATCTGTCCACGCTCGAAGCGACCCTCGTGAACTTCAAGTTCGAGCTGCTGCAGTCGAGCGGCAGCTTCAAGGTGCGCGGCGCGTTCACGCATCTGCTCGCACTCGACGCCGCGCAACGCAGCGCCGGCGTCACGTGCGTTTCGGGCGGCAATCACGCGATTGCGGTGGCCTATGCGGCGATGCGCCTCGGTATCAGCGCGAAGGTCGTGCTCTTTCGCACCGCGAGCGCGGCGCGCGTCGCGCAGTGCAGGCGCTTTGGCGCGGAAATCGTCGTGGCGGGCAACAGCAGCGAGGCGTTCGAGATCGTGCGCCGCATCGAGACCGACGAGGGACGCTATTTCGTGCATCCCTTCAACGGCTATCGCACGGTACTTGGCACGGCCACGCTCGGCTACGAATGGGCCACCCAGGCGCCCGATCTCGACGCGGTCGTAGTGCCCATCGGCGGCGGCGGGCTCGCTGCGGGCGTCGCCACCGCTTTGCGGCTCGCGAATCCGCGCGTGCGCGTGTATGGCGTCGAGCCCGAGGGCTCGGACGTGATGAGCCGCAGCTTCGCCGCGAACCACACGGTGCGCCTGACCCACATGCACTCGATCGCCGACTCGCTCATGGCGCCGCATGCGGAGCAATACAGCTATACGCTGTGCCGCCGCCATCTCGAGCGCGTCGTCACGGTCACCGACGACGCCTTGCGCAGCGCCATGCGCGTGCTCTTCGAGCAACTCAAGCTCGCCGTGGAGCCCGCTTGCGCCACCGCCACGGCGGGCTTGCTCGGACCGCTGCGCGACACGCTGCAAGGCAAGCGCGTAGGCGTGCTGCTGTGTGGCACCAACACCGACCCGGCGACCTTCCACCAGCAGATCTCTCTCGCGCGCTAACGCGGCGCACGCGCCGTGGGCACGCCTCGTGCGTTCGCGGGGACTTCGTCGCCGGTCCCCGGCAAACCGTCAGGGAATGTCAAATTGCTACCGCGATACGGACGCGTTCGCTATGATTGCGCCAATACGCCGTATTGACCCCAGCCCCGTGCTGCGCCATTCAGGGAGAGCCCGCTCATGAGCATCGTCCAGGAGTTCAAGGAATTCGCCGTCAAAGGCAACGTGATGGATCTCGCCGTGGGTGTGATCATCGGCGGCGCGTTTTCGAGCATTGTCAACTCGATCGTGAAAGACCTCATCATGCCGGTCATCGGCGTGATCACGGGCGGCCTCGACTTCTCGAACATGTTCGTGCGACTCGGCCACATTCCGGCCAGCTACAAAGGCAACCCCGAGTCGTACAAGGATCTGCAGACCGCGGGCGTGGCCGTGTTCGGCTATGGCTCGTTTATCACCGCGGTGATCAACTTCGTCATTCTCGCGTTCATCATCTTTTTGATGGTGAAGTTCATCAACAAGCTGCGCCAGCCGCAAGCCGCCGCGCCCGCCGAGCCGCCGCCCACACCCGAAGACGTGCTGCTGCTGCGCCAGATCCGCGACTCGTTGCAGAACAATCCGCGCTGATCCGCACGCAGCGTCCGGACAAAAGCCCGCGCCGCCGCAAGGCCGCGCGGGCTTTTTTGTGCCCGGATCCACGCAGGGTCAGGGACGCGGCGCGGCGGAATCGGGCTCGGCCGCCGTGCTGCGCGCGGCTGCGGCCTCTTCAATGAGCCGTTCGAGCTGCTCGAAGTTGACGGGTTTCGTGAGATGCGCGGTGAAGCCCGCTTCGACGCTGCGGCGCACGTCGTCGTCGGTGCCGAAGCCGGTAAGCGCAACGGCGGGCGCCGTTGATTGCGCACGAAACGCCCGGATGAAGTCGATGCCCGAGCCATCCGGCAGGCCGATGTCGCTCACCACGAGGTCAAAGGCCATGCTGGCCGTGAGCGCGAGCGCGCCGGCCACGCTGCCCGCCACCGCCACCTCGTGGCCGCCCGCACGCATCAGCTGCGACATCACTTCGGCGGTGTCCTCGTGATCCTCGATCAGCAGGATGCTCAGCGCGCCCACCCGCTGCGGCCCGCGCGGCTCGGCGGTCGCCGCGGCCCCCTCGCCCCGCGCCGCAGTCGGCAGGACGATGGTGAAGGTCGCGCCACAATGCGCGCCGGGGCTCTTGGCGCTCACATTCCCGCCGTGCGCCTCGGTCAGCGCCCGCGTCACAGCAAGGCCCAGACCGAGTCCGCCGAATTGGCGCGTGAGATTGTGGCTGCCCTGCTCGAAGGCATGAAAGAGCTTGCCAATCTGCTCGGGCGCGATGCCGATGCCCGTGTCCTCGACCTCGATTTCCACCTGCATGCGCTCGTCGCGCGTGCGCACATAAATGTGGCCGCCGTCGGGCGTGAACTTCGCGGCGTTGCGCACGAGATTCCAGAGCATCTGCTGCAGGCGCGCGCGGTCGCCGCGCACGTAATGCTGCTGCGCGCGCAAATCGACGTGGACGTCCTGCTGCTTGATCTGAATTTCGCTGTGGAAGAGTTCGAGCACGGCCTCGATCACCTCGTGCACGTCGACGGTCTCGAGCGCAAGGCTGAGCTTGCCGTTGGCCACGCGCGTGAGATCGAGCAGGTCGTCGATCAGACGCGCCTCGAGCTCGATATTGCGGCGGATCATCAGCACGCCCGCGCGCGCCGCATCGGGCAGGCCCGGGATCTGCTCCAGCAGACGCGTGCCCGCGAGCACCGGCGTAAGCGGCGTGCGCAGTTCGTGCGAGAGCATGGCGAGGAAGCGGTCTTTCGCGCGGTTGGCTTCTTCGGCGGTCTGCCGCGCGGCCTGCTCTGAGGCGAGCAGGCGCTCGCGCTCCTCGGTCGCTTCGCGCTGTGCATCGATGTCAGTGCAACTGCCGAACCATTTGTTGACGCCGCCGCGCGGGTCGCGCATCGGAACAATTCGGACATCGAACCATCGGTAGAGACCATCGTGGCGGCGAATCCGCAACTCGTGGCGATAATCGGCGGCGCCGCTGCTCACGGCCTTGAGCCACGTGCGGCGAATCTCCTCGCGATCGCCGGCATGCACGGCGTCGAGCCAGGCGAGACCGTGCGACTGCCCCGCGTCGAGACCCGTGTAGTCGAGCCACTGCTTCGAGACGAAGTCGCAATTGCCGTCCGAGCCGCAGGTGAGCACGAGGTGCGGCAAGGCTTCGGAGAGCGTGCGGTAGTGCTCTTCGCGGTCGCGCAGCAGCAGCGCTTCGTCGGAGGCGCGCTGCAGCGCCACCTGCGAGAGCACGCGCGCGACGGCTTCAGGCAGATAGTCGAGATAGTCGCCCGATTTCGGCACCACGTCCGAGACGCCCGCGCGCAACGCGGCGATCACGCGGGATTCGTCGGTGAAGCCGGTCACGAGAATGGCCGGCACACGCACGTCGTCGGCACGCAGGCGGCGGAAGAAGTCGAGGCCCGTTTCCGCGCCATCGAGCTGATAGTCGAGCACGAGCACATCGGGCGTCTGCACAGCGAGCAGCGCGCGCGCCTCACCGACACCCGTGCAGGTGTCCACGCGCGCACCGGCGCGCAGCAGCGATTTGCGGGCGAGGCGCAGGATGCCTTCGTCGTCGTCGACGACCAGCACCCGCGCGCCGTCCAGCATCGTGGGTTCCTCGGTCATGCGCGAAGCATCCCTTTGGGCACGGGTCCCGTTCGTCGCCGTTCTTCCCGCCGTTGTTCCCGCCGTTGTTCCCGCCGTTGTTCCCGCCGTTGTTCCATTCGATTGCCAATGGGTGATGAATCCATGCGTGATGCATGCGTAATGCGTTATTGGGCGCCGGCCGGCCGCGCCTGGACCAGGCGATGTCCCGGCGGCAGCTTGACGACCTGGAGAAAGAAGCCGAGCCGGCGAACGGCCTCGATGAACGCGTCATATTCGACCGGTTTCGTGATGTACACGTTGCAGCCGAGCTCATAGCAGCGTTCGATTTCGCGCGGGTCGTCGGTGGTCGTGAGCACGATCACCGGCACCGACGCCGTGGCGGGCTCCGCTTTCAGGCGCCGCAGCACCTCGAAGCCGTCCACGCGCGGCATGCGCAGGTCGAGCAGCACGACAAAATTGCCGAGCGCGTCGCGCGACGGCCAGTGCGCGGCCGCACCCGGGTTATCGCCCGGCGTGCCGAAAAAGTAATCGAGCGCGTCCTGGCCGTCGCGAAAGCGCAGAAAGCCATTCGAGATCCCCGACCGCCGCAGGTTACGCTCGACCAGCGTGGCATGCCCGTCGTCGTCTTCGATCAGCACGATGCTGACCTGTTCCCCGTTCGTCATCTCGACTCTCCTACGTCCTGCATGAACTTTTTAAGACTTGTTGAAAGCTTGCCGCGCAGCGCGCGCCTGAATACCCGCTATGCGGTGCGCAACGGTTGGTCCGGCAGTGCGACGAAGAACGTCGAGCCCGCGCCCTCGGTCGATTCGACCCAGACGCGCCCGCCATGCCGCTCCGCTATCCGCCTGGCGAGCGCGAGGCCGGTGCCCTGCCCCGGCGATTCGCCGCCGTGCAGCCGCTGAAAGGCGCGAAACAGCTTCGGGAGATACGCCTGCGCGATACCGACGCCATTGTCGCGCACAAAATAAGTCCGCGTACGTTCGCCAGGCTCTCCGCCCGCTGTTTTTTCGGGGTCCTTTCCCGCGCTTTTGCCGGGTTCGCCAGCGGATTGCGCGCCGGCCTCCAGCGCGCCGATCTCGACCCGGCCCGGGCGCGCGGGATCGAGATGCTGCAGCGCGTTCTCGATGAGGTTGCCGAAGATCTGCTCGAGCGCGGCCGGATCGCCCCACGCGGGCGGCAACTCTCCCACTTCGATGCGCGCGGCCTTCGCGCGTTCCTCGGCGAGGCCGCCGAGCACGCGCTCGACGAGCCGCGCGACATTGACGCGCTGCCAGCGGTATTCGAGGCGTCCGGCGCGCGAGATGCGCAGCAGCGCGTCGATGATGGCGGCCGCGCGCGCCACGGCCTGACGCAGGAATTTCAGCGATTCGTCGACATCGCCGTCGAGCACTTCGGCCATCGCGCGATATTCGTGTTCGGGCAGCCCCGCCGCGTCGACCTGCGCGCGCAAGTCGTCGCACGATACCTGCAGTTCCTTCGAAAAGCCCTGCAGGTTCACGAGCGGCGAGCGCAAATCGTGCGAGACGCTGTAGATGAACATCTCGTTGTCCTGACTCTCCTGGCGCAAATGCTCGTTGGCGCTCGCGAGATCCGCGGCGCGCGCCTGCAGTTGCGCCTTCAACGCGGCTTGCTCGCGCTCGGCCACGCGCAGCCGCGCGCTGGTCTGATGCAGCACCGCATCGAGCGCCGCGATTTCGTCGCCGCCGGAGAGCGGCGGCGCGAGCGGCGCGCCATCGCCCAGACGCTGGGCGTTCGCGCCGAGTGCGGCGAGGCGCACGCCCACATTGCGCGCAAACGCCATGGCCGTGAACGCCCAGATCAGCATCGAGCCCACCACGGCGAAAATCAGCGCGTCCTGCTGGCGCTCGCGCGTCTCGCGCAGCATCGCCGCGCGGGCCTCGTCGAGCCGCGTCTCTTCGGCGATGAACTCGCCGAGCACCTCGCGCACCGTCTCGATCTCGGGCGGCATGCCGTTGGCCGCCGCACGCGCAAACGGCGCGCTATGCCCCGTGCGCAGCGCATCGGCGACATCCCCCGCTTCCTTGCGCCATGCATAGGCGGCGTCGCGCATGCGCTCGACGCGCGCGAGCTGGGGCGGATTGTCGGCGACCATGCGCGCGAGCAGCGTGATGCGGTCGGAGAACTCGGTCCAGACGGCGTGGCGATCGATGAAGGAAGGGTCTTCGAGCACGATGCCGGTGCGCACGCGCGCGGCTTCGCGCAGCAACGGGTCGACGAGACTGTTGGCTTGCCAAAGGATTTGCTGCGTGTTCTCGGCGCGTTTGGCCGCGAGCGCGGCCTTTCCCTGCGTGTCGAATACGACGCCGAGCAGCGCCAGTTCGACGACGCTCGGAATCGCGATCAGCAAGAGCCCCTTGGCGAAGAGTTTCATGTCGGTCTGGTTGGGTGGCGGGTCTGGGCGGCGCGCCGTGCTTTTCGCCATGCGTTTTGCAAGCTCTCGCGCCGCGTCCGCCCTCGCGAAACCAGCCAGCTGGAGGCGCCTCGGGCAACCGCGGACACCAGAACCGCAACATTATCTGCGCGATTTTTGAGGATGACAATGTATGTGACACCCCACACCTCGCGTCGTGGAAAACCCGCTTTTTTGCGGCAATTCGCCACACCGAGCGCACACACAGGTCTATTATTGAGACGGAGACAAGCGAGAGAGCGCCGGGATATCTACATGAGCGCGACGTGCGATCCGGCATGGCGTTTGCGAACGCGATGAGGGTTTTGAAACAGGGGCAGCAAGCCGCGCCGCGCAGGCCGGATCGCTTCAGGCGGTCCGCGCGCCGTTAAAGCGGACCGTCCCTATCTCTATCCTCATGAAGACAGCAAATCCGTGTGCTATAAAGGATCGACGTGCGGCGCACCAGTCCGGGAGTGGTCGCATGGGAACGCTGCGTGTACTGCAATCCACCTTTTTCAGGCGAATTTTTATGTCCTTCCCGAAAAAGCGCAAACGCGTCAAGGCAGACGGCGATGAGTCATTTCTCGCCGTGCTGAGCCACTTCAAACCGTTCGGCCAACTCGATACCAAGATCGCGCGTGCGCGCGCGCAGGACGAGCCCGTGCTCTATGCGCATATCCTGCCGGGGCTCGACGTGCTCCTGTGCAGCGTGCGCGGTGCGCAGCCGCCCTATCCGGGCACGAGCGAGTTACGCAAGCGCTGCATCGAATCGATCGCTCATGCGCTCGAGCAGCCGATCGAAGGCCTCGAGAACGGCGGTTACTGGTACGAGGCGGACGGCTTCGGCTTCCTCGTGTTCGCGAGCCGCGCGCGCGGCCGGGTCCTGCCCGAGTTCGGCGCGGCGCGTCCGACCATGACCACCCGGCGCGTGACGCGCCGCCAGGACGCCGCCGGCGACACGGCGCCGCGGTCGTTGCGCTAGGGCGCGCTTCCAACGAAGTTCACGACGCCACTGCGCCGGGTCGATTGACCCGGCGCAGTGTTTTTCACGTCCGCTTCCCGAATCAGCTTCCCTTGTAGAGGGGCTCCTGCCCTTGCGTCGGCTTGCCCGCCGAGGCCGGCGACGGCGCGCTGCGCGCTGCCGGGCCCGCTTTCGCGCCCTTGTCGGCCTTATCGCCCTTATCGCCCTTATCGCCCTTATCAGCCTTGCCGGCCTTGTCAGTCGCCGCAGCCGCGCTCGCGCCCGTGCCTGCGCTGCCGAGGTCGGGCTTTGGCAGCGCGTGCATTTTCTGGCCCGGCGGCGGCGCCACGGGATGCTGATGCATCTGCGCGAACAGCGCATCGCACGGCAGCGGCTTGTTGTTGCTCGGCGCGATGAGCGGAATCAGCGCGGCGAACGGGTTGATCAGCCCGAGCCCGATCATGGCGCCGCCGCGCAGCGCAAGCGCCGTCGCATCCACGCCCACGTGCGGGTTCTTGAAAGTGCCCTTGACGTAGAGAGGCGAGCGCAACGTGAAGATGCGGAAGCCCTTGGTATGCGGATGGACCTTCATGTTCATCGACTCGTCGCGCAGATCGATCGGGCCGTCGATGTCGATCACGGCGTCGTCGGTGTCGAGCGCGAATACGCGCGGATCTAGCACGCCGTTGGTGGCGACGAAGTCGGCCGCGGCGCAATTGATTTTCACGTCGCGCGAGCCGAACAGCTTTTCGTAGACCACGTTCGCCACATTCAGGCCCGCCGCCTCCATGAGCAGCATGCTGATCGTGCCCTGGGTGACAAGCAGCTTCACCTCGCCGTTCGAGGTCGCAGCGAGCGCCGCCGGCGAGTTGCCGGTCGCCGTGAGCGAAGCGTCGCCGTTGATCTCGCCGAGCGCCGACTGCATCGTCTTGAAGCTCGGGAAGAGCTGCTTGAGCTTCAGGTGGCGCGCCTCGAGCGTGCCGCGCGCCTTGAGCGGCGCGCCGCTGCCGTCCAGGTTCAGCCGCGTGCCGAGCGTGCCGCCCGCCACGCCGAACTGCAGCGGGTCGAGCACGAGCACGCCGTTCGTCATCATGACGTGCGTGTACAGGTCCTGGACTGGCAGGCTGCCCTGCTTGATGATGCGCCGGCCCGTGAACTTGACGTCGGCGTCGATGGCGTTCCAGCGGTCGGTGCGGAACTGCTCGACCGGAATGACGCGATCGGCCGGTTGGGCCGCGGCGTCGCCGCGCTTTTTCTTGCTCGCACCGCTGTCGGCGCCGATAATCGGCGCGAGGTCCGAGAACTGCAGCAGGTTCGAAACCAGTTCGCCGGTCAAAAGCGGCCGTGGCGTGCGTTGCTTGTAGACCACCGTGCCGTTCAGATCGCTGCCGCCGACGCGCCCAGTGAAGTTCTCATAGCGGAACACGCTCGCGCCGCGCTTGAAATTGCCGACGAAGCGGCCTTCGGTGGCGTAGGGCGGCGTTTCAGGCAGCGTCACGCCGGTGAGGTTGTAGAGATGCGCCAGGCTTTGCCCCTGCAGCCACAGGCGCAGATCGACGGCGGCCAGATGCATGGGGTCGGTGAGCGTGCCGACCAGCGCGATGTGCATGTCGCCCACGCGCACGTCGGCCTGGATCGGGAACGGGCGCTTCGCGTCCTGCAGGGCGAGCACGCCGCCGATTTTGCCGTCGCCAGAGAGCGCCGTCTTGCCATACGTGCCCTTGATCGTCCAACCGATTGCGTAGAACGGCTGTTTCATGGGCGGCTGCGCGGACGCCGCGCCCGAGCCCGCCACAGCGCCGCTGGCACCGCTCGCAGAGAGCGTCGGCGAGCCGGCTGCAGGCGCGCTCGTTGCGCTCGAGGTGCCCGTGTTTGTGCCGGCAACACTCGCGGCAGCCGGCACGCCCGAAGCCGACGCGCCGCTAGCCTCGGCCGCGCTGGCGGCCGCCGCCTCCGAAGCCTGCACCTTGTTGGCCTGCTGCGTCAGCCGGTTCGCGCCCGCCCGCCCGATCACCTGCGCAGAACCTTGGCGCGAAGCCGCTTCCTGCTCCTCCATCACCTTGCCGATCGGGATGCCGTGCCCGAGCAGACTTACCCCGATCTTCACGTCGGTTTTCGTCTGCTGGTCGCTCACGGCGATATTGCCGGTCGAGAACGTGATGTCGTGCAGATTGAGCCGCCATGTCGACGGCCCGCTCGAGGCGGGCAGTTTGAAGGTCCAGTTGTTGCGTCCGTCGACGAGGCGCTCGACGTCGATCGACGGATTCACGAGATTGATCGCCGGAATGACGATGTCGTGCGCGAGCAGCGGCAGCACGGCCACTTCAAAGTCGATTTCGTCGAGCGTGGCGAAGTGCGGGGACTTCGTCCAGTCGGGATTGGCGATCTCGATCTGCGTGGCGGAAAAACGCGGCCAGGGCACCCACGCGCGCCAGCCGGTTTCGCCGGGCGGCCGCTGCCAGCCCACCTTCAGATCGCCTTCGATCGCGAACGGCCGGCCGATGGCCTCGGTGACCTTCTCGTTCACGTAGGGTTTGGCGCGGTTCCAGTCGAACGTCAGGATGAAGACGACGAGCACGGCAATCAACACGACGACAACCGCGACGAGCCATGCGATGATCCTGGCGAGCGTGCGGCCAAGGCTGAAGTGCTTGGGCTGCGGTGACGTCATGCCTGCTCCACGTTATGCGTTGTTGTATCCCTGCTATGTTGCAATACCGCAAGAGCAGTCAGCGTGCCCGGTGACATCGGCATGAAACTGCGTCGCACGACCTGTATTCCGGCCCTGTTTGCAATCTTTCAATGGTAAAGCACAACCCACTTTCCCTGCCCCACGCCGATGGCGCGCCGCTCGTCGACGCGCAGCGGATTGCCCGGCGCGATGCGCAACGCGGCCAGTGGCTGCTGCATCCCACCGATTTCGCGCTCCAGGCGGGCGAGCGCGCCGTGCTGACGGGATCGTCCGGCTCCGGCAAGAGTGTGTTCCTGCGCGCGCTCGCGCTGCTCGACCCGCTCGATGGCGGCGACGTGCGCTGGCACGGCGAAGCGGTTACGCGCGGGCGCATTGTCCACTATCGGCGGCATATTGCGTACCTGCGGCAGCGGCCTGCCCTGCTCGACGGCAGTGTCGAGGAGAATCTGCGCTACCCCTACACGCTGGCGGTGTACCGCGATGTGCGATTCGACCCGGCGCGCGCCGGCGCGCTGTTCGCCGCCACCGGCCGTTCCAGCGACTTCCTCGCGCGCGACACCGCCCAGCTGTCGGGCGGCGAAGCGCAGATCGTAGCGCTCGTGCGCGTGCTCCAGCTCGACCCCGAAGCACTGCTGCTCGACGAACCGACCGCGTCTCTCGACCCGGAATCGGCGCGCGCCGTCGAAGCGCTCGTGACTGGCTGGTTCGAGGAGGCGCGCACCGCGCGCGCCACGGTCTGGGTCTCGCACGATCCCGCCCAGGCACAGCGCGTGGGCGCGCGGCATCTGACGATGCGCGCGGGTGTGCTCGAAGAACCCGCCACGCGCACGACATTCGCGCAGGGAGCCGCACAATGAGCCCCGGCGTGCTGCAGAACCTGGGCATCGGCGACGTCGCCATCGCGGCGCTGCTCGTCTTCGTCAACGGCGCGGTCTCCGTGCTGCTCAAGCTCGACCTCGAACGCAAGCTGGCGTGGGCGGCGGTGCGCACCGTCGTGCAGCTGCTCGCGATCGGTTACGTCCTCGGCTGGGTGTTCGCGTTCGACCGCTGGTATGTCGTGCTGCCCCTCATGGCGCTGATGACGCTGATCGCCGGCTTCGCGGGGGCGCAGCGCGGCGCACGCACCTATGGCGGGCAGCGCGCGGACAGCATCGTGTCGATCTGGGTGAGCGCGTGGCTCGTGGCGGCAGTCGGGCTCTTCGTGGTGATCCGCATCCGGCCGTGGTACGAGCCGCAATATGCGATTCCGATCCTCGGCATGATTCTCGGCAACACGCTGACGGGTGTGTCGCTCGGCGTGGAGCGGATGATGCAGGAGCTGACCGCGCGGCGCGATCGTGTGGAGAGCGCGCTCGCACTGGGCGCCACCCGCTGGGAAGCCGCACAGGCAAGCGCCCGCGAGGCCGTGCGCGCCGGCATGATTCCGACGCTCAACCAGATGGCCGTGGTCGGCGTGGTGAGCCTGCCCGGCATGATGACCGGCCAGGTGCTTGCGGGGCAATCGCCGCTACAGGCGGTGCGCTATCAGATCGTGATCATGTTCCTGATCGCGGCCTCGTCGGCGCTCGGCACAGTGGGCGCGGTGCTGCTCGCGTACCGGCGGCTCTTCGCGCCGGAGCATCGCTTTCTCGTTGCGCGGCTCATCGAGCGCAAGACGCGCGCTTGACGCCTCGGCGGCATGAGCGGCCAGCGTGCCTTGAGCGCCGCGCCGGCGCTCGCGCTCGCGGCGCGCTAGCGCTGCGCCGAGATCGTGATTTGTGTGCCGTCGCTGAGCTTGAGCGTCTTCGCGGTGCCATTGGTGGGCATCGTGAGGTGCGCGACCTCGCTATGCGCGACCACGGCCGGGCACGTGAGCGCTGCGCCGTTGCTCGACACCGACTGCGTGCCGTGCGGCGCCTGGGCGCGAAAGCTCACCTGCACGGTGGCGGTGCCATTGCTCGCGACGATCGGCGCGAGACGCACCTGGGTCTGCCGGACCATCGCGCCGTTCGCGTCGAGCGGCAACGAGGCGTAGTCCGGGCAGCCTTGCGGCGTCGCGACCGCTCCGCCCGGAGGCGTGGTCCGCCAGGTGAAGTCGTCGGTATCGCCCGAGCGTAGCGTGCGGGTCTCCTGGGCGTCGCCGAACGCCTTCGACGCGACCCGCACCGTGTAGCGGATCGGGCCGTCCGTTGCGGCCTTCGAAGTCACCGTGATCGGCGTGGCCGCGAGTGCCGGCAGCGCGATCGCGCAGGAAGCGGCGAGGACAAACTGCACGAGCGCCGCGTGGCGGCGGCGAGTATGGCGGGAGCTGCGGCAAGGCATGCGTCACCTCCTGGGGGGAACGGCCGCGCCCGCGAGCGAAAAGCGGCGTACGCAACGAACGCGGCGAGCCGCGAAACGCCAGCTACGACGCTCCGCTCGCGTGCGGCGGATGGTCTGCTAGCAGTCTAGCGCGCTGCGCGTTGCCTTGCGCCGAGCACATGCATCGAACGGACCAGGTTTTATCCTGCTTGTCATCGCCAGCAATTTGCTTGCCGTGCGACAGCGAGCGGTTGCAGTCGACGAAGATCTCCTTTTGCGGTGCTCAGAGCCCATGGTTCGAGCTATTCGCAAACCTAGGCAAAACCGGGGAAACATCCGCCATGCGCTCTAGCGCGACCGATATCACATCCGACCGCAGCGGCCGGCGGGACGTTACAATGACGAGCTTTGCCGCGCACTGCAGGGAGCACTGCAGGGAGCACTGCAGGGAGCACTGCGGGGAGCACTGCGGGGTCTTGCACGCAAGCGCGCGACTGCGCCCTTTTTCATCCGATCGATCCGACGACGCCGTGCGTCGGCTTTGCCCGTCCTGCCATGAACCTCGTCATCCAGAGTCCCGCCCCGCTCGACACCGTCCATCACAAGCCGCTCCTCGGCCTCGCCCGCGGCAGCCGCCTCGCGCCGATCGACGCCCACGCGCTGCGCGTCGAGAACGCCGAGCCGGCCCAGCGCGCCGACCTCGAGGTCTACTGCGGCACGCATCAGCTCGACTATGCGTTCGTCGACGCCGGCCGCAAGCTGGCCGATTTCGGCCTGCTGGCGATGGACATGGACTCGACGCTCATCACGATCGAATGCATCGACGAAATCGCCGACTTCTGTGGCCTGAAGGCCGAGGTCGCGGCGATCACCGAAGCCTCGATGCGCGGCGAGATCAAGGACTTCAACGAGAGCCTCACGCGCCGCGTGGCGCTGCTCGAGGGGCTCGACGCGAGCGCCCTGGAGCGTGTGTACGAGGAACGTCTCCAGCTCTCGCCGGGCGCCGAGCAGATGCTCGCGGGCGCGAAGGCCGCGGGGCTAAAGACGCTGCTCGTCTCCGGCGGCTTCACGTTCTTCACCGAGCGCCTGAAAGCGCGGCTCGGGCTTGACTACACGCGTGCGAACACGCTCGAAATCGTCGACGGCAAGCTCACGGGCCGCGTGACGGGCGAGATCGTCAACGCCGACCTGAAGGCGCGTACGCTCACCGAAACCTGTGCCGGAATCGGCATCGATCCGCGCCGCGCAATCGCGATCGGCGACGGCTCGAACGACCTCAAGATGATGGGCGTGGCCGGTTTGTCGGTCGCGTTCCGCGCCAAGCCGGTGGTGCGCGAGGCGGCGAGCGTCGCGTTCAACTTCGTCGGGCTCGACGGGCTGCTGCGTCTTTTCTGATTCGGGTTTCGCAGCGGGCAGATACGCCAACGGCCGCTCGTGTCCTTGTGGACGCGAGCGGCCGTTGTGGCTTGGGCGGATTATTCAGGCGTGCTTGTTTTTTCCGCGAGCCTTGCCAGCGAGCGCTCTATATCGGCGCGCAGATCGGCTTCGTCTTCGAGGCCGATGTAGAAACGCACCAGCGTGCCGCGATGCGGCCAGCTCGCAACCGTGCGCATCGAACCGACGTCGTACGGCATTGCCAGACTATGCGCCCCGCCCCAGCTCCAGCCCAGCGCGAAGAGTTCGAGCGACTCGCAGAACGTGTCGATCTGCGCCGCGCTATAGCGCTCGTCGAACACCACGGAAAAGAGACCGCCCGCGCCCGTGAAGTCGCGCTTGTAGAACTCGTGGCCCGGACAGTCTTCGAACGCCGGGTGCAGCATCGCCGCGATTTCGGGGCGCGTCTTGAGCCAGCCTGCGAGTGCGAGTGCGGTGCGGTCGTGCGCCTCGAAGCGCGCCTTCATGCTCGGCAGTGCGCGCAGCACGAGCGAGCAGTCGTCGACCGACACGCCAATGCCAAGCCGCATGCGCGCGGCCTTGAGCTTGAGATAGAGATCGCGGTCGGCGGTGATGGTCGCGCCCATCAGCACGTCGCTGCCGCCCGACTGATACTTGGTGAGCGCCTGCACCGAGATGTCGATTCCGTGCTCGAACGGCCTGAAGGCGAGGCCCGCCGACCACGTATTGTCGATGGCCGTCACGATGTTGCGCGCACGCGCCGCCGTCGTGATCGCGCGCACGTCGGGCACTTCCATCGTCACCGAGCCGGGCGCTTCCAGCCAGATCAGCTTCGTGTTCGGCTGGATCAGCTCCGCGATGCCCGCGCCGATCATCGGATCGTAATAGCGCGCCGTTAGGCCGAAGTCTCGCGCGAGCCAGTCGCCATGGTCGCGGTTCGGCGAATAGACGTTATCGGGAATCAGCACGTCGTCGCCCGACTTCAGCAGTCCGAAGTAGACGTTCGAGATCGCCGAGAGGCCCGAGGGCTGCAGCAGCGCATGCTCGCCGCCCTCGATCTCGGCGAGGCGCTTTTGCAGCATGGCCGAGGTGGGCGTGGCATGCAGGCCGTAGCGCCATTGCGCGTCGTTGCGCCAGTCGAGCGCGCGCACCGAAGCGAGGTCGGGAAACACCACGGTCGACGCGCGCGTGACTGGCGCGGCAAACGACTCGAAGCCGGGCGTGAGGTCGTCTTGCGGGTGAACGATGCGCGTCTGCAATGCGCGGCTGGAGTCGGATTTGGTCATGTCGGAGCGAATTCGGATTAAGGCGCAATGACGTTGCGGCGCCCGGCTTGCGCAAGGGCGCGTTCAACGCCGCATACCGAAGAGTAACACCCGCAGCGGCGCTTACTGCCCGATGACGAGATTGCTCACGCCGTTCACGGCGTGCGCCCCGGTCGGAGTCGACGCGCTCGCGCTCGCCGCGCCGGTCGACACGGCCGGAGCCGCGGCGCCCGCCGCGAGCGGCTTCAGATCGAACGGCACCGGATGGGAATCGTCCGGGTCCATGCGGTCGCCCGAAAGCGAGCCGTCCTCGGCGAACGTGCCCACCCAGTTGCCGGTGATGTGCGTGCCGTCGTTCGAGTCCTCGGCTTCGAGCGTCGCGTCGGCGCGGTCGCCGGCGATCAGGATCACCTCGCCGGTGTCCGTGAACTGGTATTCGCCATGCACGCCGGTCGGGTCGTCGTCGCCGGCCTTGGCGCCCAGGCGCATGACGATCTGGCGCTTGCCGAGCGTGCCGACGTATTGCGGCAGCTTCGCGAACTCGGGGTTCGGCTTGAGCGCGGATTTGAGCGGCGGCTGCGTGCCTGCGTCCTGCGCGTGCGCCGCGAGCGGCAGCGCGAGGACCATGGCCGCCGCTGCCGCAGCCACGATCCAGCCGCGCGCCCTGCTGGCGCTGCCCCGCCGGGCGGCCGCGCGCGGCGGCCGCTGTGCTTGCGTCAATACTTCCATCTGCATCCTTCCTTCACTTGCGCAGCGGTCTTGCGCAAAGCCGCGCGTCACGAGTCGGCGTCAAATCCGTTCGAAGATGGCCGCAATACCCTGGCCGCCGCCGATGCACATCGTCACAAGCGCGTAGCGGCCGCCGATACGCTGCAGTTCATAAAGCGCCTTCACGGTGATGAGCGCACCGGTCGCGCCAATCGGGTGGCCGAGCGAGATGCCCGAGCCGTTCGGATTAACCTTGGCCGGGTCGAGCCGAAGCTCTTGCGACACCGCGCAGGCCTGCGCCGCGAAGGCTTCGTTGGCTTCGATCACGTCGAGGTCGCTGACCTTGAGACCCGCACGCTCAAGCGCCTTCTGCGTGGCCGGCACGGGGCCGATGCCCATGTACGCCGGATCGACGCCCGCGTGCGCGTACGAGACGAGGCGCGCGAGCGGCTTCACGCCGCGCGCGCGGGCAGCGTCCGCGCTCATCAGCAGCACCGCGGCAGCGGCGTCGTTGATGCCCGACGCGTTGCCCGCCGTGACCGTGCCGTTCTCCTTCGCGAACACGGGCTTGAGCTTCGAGAAGTCCTCGAGCGTGGCGCCGTGGCGCACGTGCTCGTCGGCGTCGAACAGCACTTCGCCCTTCTTCGACTTGATCGCGACGGGCAGGATCTGATCCTTGAAGCGGCCTTCGGCGATCGCGCGCTCGGCGCGGCGATGGGATTCGAGCGCGAGCGCATCTTGCGCCTCACGAGTGATGCCGAACTTCTTCGCGACGTTTTCCGCCGTCACGCCCATGTGGATCGTCTGGAACGGGTCGTGCAGCGCGCCGATTATCATGTCGACGAGTTGCGTGTCGCCCATGCGCTGGCCGAAACGCGCGGCCGGCATCGAGTACGGCGCGCGGCTCATGTTTTCCGCGCCGCCGCCGATCGCGATGTCAGCGTCGCCGAGCAGAATGGTTTGCGCCGCCGAAACGATCGCCTGCAGACCCGAGCCGCACAGGCGGTTCACGGTCAACGCCGGCGCGTGCTGGGCAACGCCGCCGTTGATGGCGGCCACGCGGGCAAGGTACATGTCCTTCGGCTCCGTGTGCACGACGTTGCCGAACACCACGTGGCCCACCGCGTCGCCTTCCACGTTCGCGCGCGAGAGCACTTCGCGCACCACGCGTGCGCCGAGATCCGTCGGCGAGAAGTCCTTCAGGCTGCCGCCGAAGTCGCCGATTGCCGTGCGCACACCGCTTGCCACCACTACTTCGCGTTCCATGGTCTTGCTCCTCGTCTTCCTGAATGGATGAATCTTGTTATTGATGCGCTTCGCTTGCGCGCTGCGTGGCAAGCAAGCGCTTGACGTCCTCGCGATGCGGGATCGGTGCAACCGCGCCAAAACCCAGCGTCGAAAGCGCGGCGGCCGCGTTCGCATAGCGCGCGGCCGCGAACGGATCGTCGCCGGCCGCGAGCCGCGCGACGAATGCGCCGCCGAAGCAGTCGCCCGCGCCCGTGGCGTCCACGGCAGCGACCACATGCCCCGGCACGACGCGCCGCTCGTCGGGCGTCGCCACATAGGCGCCGTCCTTGCCCAGCTTCAACGCCACTACCCGGGCACCGCGCGCGAGCAGGTACGAGGATCGCATCACGGTCGTCGAGGCCTGTGAGCACCGCCACGTCGTCCCAGCTGGGCAGGCAGATATCGGTCAGTCGCAGCACCTCGTTCATCACAGCGCGCGCTCGCGCGAGCGGCCACAGTTTCAGGCGCAGATTGGTGTCGAAGCTCACGCGCACGCCGTTGGCGCGCGCATGCTCGACGGCGGCGAGCGCCGCGTCGCAGGCGCTGTCACTGATCGCCACGCTGATGCCCGAAAGATGCAGCATACGCGCAGCCGCGATGATGTCGAGCGGCAGGTCGCGCGGCGTGTAACGGCTCGCGGCCGAGCCCTTGCGCAGATAGTCGAAGGCATGGCCGGGCGGGCCATGCGAGACGAAGTAGACGCCCGTGGGCGCCGTGGCGTCCACCCGAACCGTCGAGGTATCGACGCCTTCGCGCGTCCACAGGTCGATCAGGAGACGTCCGAAATGATCGTCGCCGACGGCCGAGACGAAGCCCGTACGTGCGCCCTGGCGAGCCGCCGCGATGGCGAAGTTCGACGTGTCGCCGCCAAAGCCCTGCAAGTACTCGGGACGGTCTTTCGACGCCTGGTTGAACTCGACCATGGCCTCGCCATAAGCGAGGACTTGCGCAGCGACGCTCGTCATGCCGCTCAGACCTCGCCCCAGAGATCGTGGCCGTCCGCGCCGGTGATCTTCACTGAAACGAAATCGCCGACCTTGTAGCGCTTCGACGCCTTGGTCGCCGGCGCGACATACACCACGCCGTCGATCTCGGGGGCGTCCGCCGCGGTGCGGCCAATGCCGCCATCGACGTTGATCTCGTCGATCAGCACCTTGAGGGTCTTGCCCACCTTGCGCTGGATGCGCTTGGCCGAGACCTGCTCCGCCACTTCCATGAAGCGCGCGCGGCGTTCCTCGCGCACGTCGTCGGGCAACGCGCCGTCGAGTTCGTTCGCCGTTGCGCCTTCGACCGGCGAATAGGCGAAGCACCCCACGCGGTCCAGTTCGGCCTCGCGGATGAAGTCGAGCAGCGTTTCGAACTGCGCTTCGGTCTCGCCGGGGAACCCGGCGATGAACGTGCTGCGGATCGTGAGATCGGGGCACATTTCGCGCCAGGCCTTCACGCGCTCCATGACCTTCTCCGCGTTCGCGGGACGCTTCATGCGCTTGAGCACTTCAGGATGCGCGTGCTGGAACGGCACATCGAGATACGGCAGCACGTGACCCTTGAACGGTCCTTCGGCCATCATCGGAATGACTTCGTCTACGCTCGGATACGGGTAGACGTAGTGCAGGCGCACCCAGGCGCCATATTGCGCGGCCAGCTCGCCCAGCGCGGCGACGAGGTCGGTCATGCGCGTCTTGATCGGCTTGCCGTTCCAGAAACCGGTGCGGTACTTCACGTCCACGCCGTAAGCGCTCGTGTCCTGCGAAATGACGAGCAGCTCCTTCACGCCGGACTTGAAGAGGTTTTCCGCTTCGAGCATGACCTCGGCGACCGGGCGCGACACGAGGTCGCCGCGCATCGACGGGATGATGCAGAACGTGCAGCGGTGATTGCAGCCTTCGGAGATCTTCAGGTACGCGTAGTGGCGCGGCGTGAGCTTGATGCCCGCAGCCGGCACGAGGTCGACGAACGGATCGTGCGGCTTAGGCAGGTGGCTGTGCACGGCCTGCATGACCTCGCCCACGGCGTGCGGGCCCGTCACGGCGAGCACCTTCGGATGAACTTCCTCGATCAGGTTCGAGCCGCTCGCGCTCGCTTTCTTGCCGAGACAGCCTGTGACGATCACCTTGCCATTTTCGGAAAGCGCTTCGCCGATGGCGTCGAGACTCTCTTGCACCGCTTCGTCGATGAAGCCGCAGGTGTTGACGACCACGAGATCCGCACCGTCGTAAGACCCCGAGATCTCGTAACCCTCGGCGCGCAGCTGGGTAATGATCTGCTCGGAGTCGACAAGCGCCTTCGGGCAGCCGAGGGAAACCATCCCGACGCGCGGAGCAGGATTGCGGGAGGTCGTTGATTCAACAGGGTTTTTCACGTGTACGTCCGGATGTGGGGCGCAGGGCGAGGTAGCGCCGCGCAAGGGTCAAGCCAATCCGCCATTTTAACCGGTTGGCGTATCCTGCGGCGCAGCATGGTGGGTGCGCGCGTCCGTAGCGCGGGGTCGGATGGGATCTGGACAGACCGCCGCGGCGCTAGCGCGTGCGAGCGCCGGCCTCTCACAGAGCGCGTTCGCGGCACTGCTTGGCGTTTCGACGCGCACGCTGCAGGACTGGGAGCAAGGCCGGCGCCAGCCCACCGGAGCCGCACAATCGCTTTTGCGGGTGGCCGTGGCGCACCCCGAAGCCTTGCGCGACCTGCAAAGCGCCTGAAAACAAATGAGGCCGGCGGCATTGCGCCCGCTGCCTCGCAAAGCGTGGCGCCCGCGTGGCAACGCGCCGCCACGGCGCGCTGGGTATGCGAGAGCGCGCCGCGACCTGGCGGCGCGCGCCACCCGCCGTGTGCGCCGCGCCGCTTACTTCTTCTCTTCCTCGCCGCCCTCGGGCGCGCCCTGCGCCGGCGCCGCCGCGCCGCCCGGCGGCACGGGCTTGAACGGGAAGCTGCTGAACATGTTCTTCGCCTGGTTCTGCATCTGCTCCTGCATCTGCACGAACATGTTCTTCGACTGCTCGATGTAGCTCGTCATCATGCCTTGCATCATCGGCGCCTGCATGTTCATGAACTGCGACCAGACCTCGGGATTCATCGCGTTGCCTTCGTAAAGGCTCTTCGACTGATCCGCAAGCTTGTTCTGGATGTCGATGAATGCCTGGATGTTCTTTTCCAGGTAAGTGCCCATCATGCCCTGCATCGCATGACCATAGAAACGGATGATCTGCGACAGCATCGATGACGAGAACATCGGCAGACCGCCGCTTTCCTCTTCGAGAATGATCTGCAGCAGGATGCTGCGCGTCAGATCCTCGTTGGTCTTCGCGTCGATGACCTTGAACTCCTCCTGCTCCAGCACGAGTTGCTTCACGTCCGTCAACGTGATGTACGTGCTCGTCTCCGTGTCGTACAACCGACGATTCGGATATTTCTTGATGAGACGTTCGGCGGTTTTCTTTGTAGTCGTCATGTGTCGCCCTTGTTAGCGCCAACGCGCGGCGGCCATTGCCGTCGCGCGTTGGTCTAGCCCGGAAACGGCCTGCCCCGGTGAGCAAACAGGCCAGCTGCCGTCCTCGATCCCGGCTTCGCGCCCCTGCAGGCGCGCTGCGCTCAGGATCAGCCCATGTGCAACCCGCCATTCAGCGAGAAGTCAGCACCGGTTGCAAAGCCTGACTCGTCGGACGCGAGCCACGCCACGATCGACGCGATTTCCTCGGGCGCGCCGAGACGGCGCACGGGAATCGTCGCGACGATCTTTTCCAGCACGTCGGGACGGATGGACTTCACCATGTCCGTGCCGATATAGCCCGGCGAGACGGTGTTGACCGTCACGCCCTTGGTCGCCACTTCCTGGGCCAGCGCCATCGTGAAGCCGTGAATGCCGGCCTTGGCCGTGGAATAGTTGGTCTGCCCGAACTGGCCCTTCTGGCCGTTCACCGACGAAATATTGATGATGCGGCCCCAGCCGCGCTCGACCATGCCGTCGATCACTTGCTTCGTGACGTTGAAGAGGCTCGTGAGGTTGGTGTCGATCACGGCCGTCCAGTCTTCGCGCGTCATCTTGCGGAAGACGACGTCGCGCGTAATGCCGGCGTTGTTCACGAGCACGTCGATTTCACCGACCTCGGCCTTGACCTTGTCGAACGCCTGGCGCGTCGAATCCCAGTCGCCCACATTGCCTTCCGAGGCCACGAAGTCGAAACCGAGCGCCTTCTGATCTTCCAGCCACTTCACGCGGCGCGGCGAATGCGGGCCGCAGCCGGCGACCACCTTGAAACCCTGTTTGGCGAGGCGCTGGCAAATGCCCGTGCCGATGCCGCCCATCCCGCCCGTTACATACGCAATACGCTCTGACATAAACCACACTCCATTATCGTTTTCCGGCTGCGCCGTTCGCGGTTATTGGTCGCCCCGCTGGTCACGAGCGCCGGAGCGGTCCGCTCCGGCAGTGACATCAAACGCGCTCGAGCGCGAGCGCCACGCCCATGCCGCCGCCGATGCACAGCGAGGCCAGGCCGCGCTTCGCGTCGCGGCGCTGCATTTCATGCAGCAGCGT
Source organism: Paraburkholderia sp. CNPSo 3272 (assembly GCF_024206495.1). Lineage (GTDB taxonomy): Bacteria > Pseudomonadota > Gammaproteobacteria > Burkholderiales > Burkholderiaceae > Paraburkholderia. The sequence continues at coordinate 119,608 of NZ_JAMBPQ010000001.1, forward strand.
CACGAGAATCCGGCAGCCCGACGCGCCGATCGGGTGACCGATCGCAATCGCCCCGCCGTTCACGTTGATCTTCGACGTGTCCCAGCCCATCTGCTTGTTCACGGCCAGCGCCTGCGCCGCGAATGCCTCGTTGATCTCCATGAGATCGAGGTCGTTCACCGACCAGCCCGCGCGCTCCAGCGCACGCGTGGACGCCGGCACCGGACCCATGCCCATCACCTTCGGATCGACGCCGGCGCTGGCGTACGCCTTGATGCGCGCAAGCGGCGTGAGCCCCAAGGCCTCGGCCTTCTTCGCCGACATCACCACCACCGCGGCTGCGCCGTCGTTGATGCCCGACGCGTTCGCCGCCGTCACCGTGCCTTCCTTGTTGAACGCCGGCTTCAGGCCCGCGAGCGATTCGGCCGTCGCGCCGTGGCGCACGAATTCGTCCGTCCTGAACTGCAGCGGCTCACCCTTGCGCTGCGGAATCTCCACCGAGACGATCTCTTCGTCGAAACGGCCCGCCTTCTGCGCGGCTTCCGCCTTGTTCTGCGAGAGCGCCGCAAACGCGTCCTGTTCTTCGCGCGTGATGCCGTATTCCTTCGCGACGTTTTCCGCCGTCACGCCCATGTGGTACTGGTTGTACACGTCCCACAGGCCGTCGACGATCATGCTGTCGATGAGCTTCGCGTCGCCCATGCGGAAGCCGTCGCGCGAGCCCGGCAGCACGTGCGGCGCGGCGCTCATGTTCTCCTGGCCGCCGGCCACGACGATGTCCGAATCGCCAGCGATGATCGCGTTGGCCGCGAGCATCACCGCCTTCAGGCCCGAGCCGCACACCTTGTTGATCGTCATGGCGGGAACGGCCGCGGGCAGGCCCGCCTTGATCGATGCCTGGCGCGCCACGTTCTGGCCCGAACCGGCCGTCAGCACCTGACCCATGATCACGTCGCTCACCTGCTCGGGCTTCACACCCGCGCGCTCGAGCGCAGCCTTGATGACGATTGCGCCCAGGTCGGGCGCCGCCACCTTCGCGAGCGAGCCGCCGAATTTGCCTACCGCCGTACGTGCGGCCGAAACGATCACAATGTCAGTCATTTCCAGATCCTTCGGGCGGTTCGATGGCGCGCCATGCGCCCCGCCCCTCAAGTTGTTAATCCGAATTCCGCAGCAAGCGTTTCAATTGCCTCAATCGCGCTGCTGCACATAACGCCCCGGCGCCGGCTCGATCTCGGGGAATTCCGCCGAGCCGGCTTGCGCACGCGGCTTCACCTTCTTGCCGCCGTACTGATCGAGCCATTCGGCCCAGGTCGGCCACCAGCTGCCGGGTTTTTCCTCGGCAGCAGCGAACCAGTCGTCGGCCTCTTCGGGCAGATGCTTTGCGTCGGCCTCGATGCTCCAGAAGCTGCGCTTGTTCTTCGATGCCGGGTTGATCACGCCCGCGATGTGGCCCGACGCGCCAAGCACGAATTTCAGCGGCCCGGACAGCAACGGCACCGATGCATACGCCGTGCGCCAGGGCACGATGTGATCCTCGCGCGAACCGTAGATGAAGGTCGGCACGTCGATGCGCGACAGATCCACTTCCTCGCCGCACACCGTCAGCGCGCCCGGCTCACGCAGCTTGTTTTCAAGGTACGTATTGCGCAGGTACCACGCGTACATCGGCCCCGGCAGGCTCGTCGAGTCGCTGTTCCAGAACAGCAGGTCGAACGGCGCGGGCGTACGGCCCTTCAGGTAATTGTCGACGACGTAGTTCCAGACCAGATCGTTGGGCCGCAGAAACGAGAACGTGTTCGCAAACTCGACGCCGCGCATGAGCCCCGGCGTACCGCCATTCTTGCCGCCGATGGTCTGCTCGCGCATCTGTACGTGGGCTTCGTCGACGAACACATCGAGCACGCCCGTGTCGCCGAAGTCGAGCATCGCGGTAAGCAGCGTCATCGACGCAGCGGGATGTTCGCCGCGCGCCGCCGCGACCGACAGTGCCGTGGCGAGCAGTGTGCCGCCCACGCAAAAACCGAGCGTATTGATCTGCTCGCGCTCGCTGATGCTGCGCGTCGTCTCGATGGCCGTGAGCACGCCCTCCTCGATGTAGTCGTCCCAGGAGCGGTCCGCGATCGACGCGTCGCCGTTGTGCCACGAGACGAGGAACACCTGCTGCCCCTGCTCCAGCGCATAGGCGACGAGCGAGTTCTCGGGCTGCAGGTCGAGGATGTAGTACTTGTTGATGCACGGCGGCACGATCAGAAGCGGCCGCTCGCGCACGGTGGCCGTGCGCGGCTTGTACTGGATCAGCTGGAACAGCGCGTTCTCGAACACGACCGAACCTTCGGTGGTCGCGAGATTGCGGCCCACCACGAAGCGCGACTCGTCGGTTTGCGAGATCTTGCCGCGCGACATGTCGCCGAGCAGGTTCATCACGCCCTGACGCAGGCTCTCGCCGTGGGTTTCGAGCAAGGCGCTCTGGGCGTCGGGATTGAGCGCGAGAAAGTTGCTGGGCGAAGCCGCCGCGGTCCACTGCTGCACGGCGAAGCGAATGCGCTCGCGCGTTTTCGCATCGGTATCGATCGCGTCGACGAGTTCGTGCAGGTAGCGCGCGTTGAGCAGATACCACGCCGCCGTGAACGCATACGCGGGCGTGGCCCTCCAGGCGTCGGAACTGAAGCGCCGATCCTTGAGTTCGGGCGCCTTGGGCGTCGTATCTGTGGCCTGGCGCAGCAAGTCGAGCGCGTCGCGCGAATACTCCGCCTGCAGATGCTGCAGCCGGGTGGGTTCAATCGATGCCGTGGGCAGCTTGAAACCTTCGAAAGGATTCGCGCCACCGAACGGATTGGCTGCGCCGAAAGGACTGCCGGCGGCGAACGGATTGCCCGCGGCGAACGGATTGCCGGCTGCAAATGGATTGCCTGCAGCAAAGGGATTGGACGCAGCGAAAGGATTGCCTGCGGCGAAAGGATTGCCAGCGCCAAAAGGATTGCCCGGCGCGCCGTTGCCCGCCGGCGGCCACCAGTTGGCCGCGAGTCCCGCGAAGGGCGCTTGCTGCGCCGCGCCGCCGGTTTGCTGCGCAGCATTCAGGGCGCTCTTCCAAGCGTTCGTCCACGCGTCGAGATACTGCTGCATGCCGGCTGCGTCGGGAGCAAAAGGCGGGTTGCCGCGCGTTGCACCATCAGTTGAGGCGCCCGTGCCCGGGGCAGTCTTGGAACGTTGAGATGCCGTCATGCCTGCTTTTGACCGATGTGTCCCGAAGGACTGGTTGAGAGGCAGGTGGTACGCATACGGGCGCCGTTGCGGCGCTCGTCACGACCTGTCCCGTGGGTGAAGGACATTCTTGCTCCCCATTGCAAAGCGTGTCAATGCTTGTGCCCGATTTTGCCGCGCTGCGATATTTTTTTAATTATCGTTTTCCCGATGTAATCAATTGTTTAACTGCCGCGACACATTGCTGTGCGGCCGCGCGCACGAAAATCCGCCGTCGCGGCAAGCGTTTGCAGTGCAATGCGGCAATCGGGGAGCTAATGCGCCGTGAGAGGAGCACAGTACGTTGCGGGAATAGCTGCAGCGCAACAAAAATCGTCTGACTCGCCACGCGCCGCCGCGCCGTTTCACGACGGCGGCGCGGCGCAGCGAGGTCAGGGATTGAGCCAGATCAGCGCGGCCATCCGGCCGGTGACGCGATCGCGCCGGTACGAGTAGAAGCGCTCGCGCAGCGTAACCGTGCACAGGTCGCCGCCGCTCACGTGGCGCACGCCGAGCGTATCGAGCCGCAGCCGCGCCAGCGCGGGAAGATCGGCGAGGTATTTGCCGTTCGGCTCCGGGCGCGCCACGAAGGCTGCCGCGGTGGCGGCGCGATGGGCATCGCGTCGCGCAGCGTCGACCTGCTCCACATGTGTCATGAACGCGTCGCGCACGTCGGCGCCGACCTCGAAGGCCGTGGGCCCGATCGCGGGGCCGAGGTACGCATGCAGGTCGGCCGTCGCACAGCCCGCGAGCGCCGCGACGCGCTCGGCCGTGCGCTCGATGACGCCCGCGGCCAGCCCGCGCCAGCCCGCGTGCGCGGCGCCCACGGCACGGCCCTCGCCATCGCACAGCAGAACGGGCATGCAGTCGGCCACCATCACCGTGCAGGCTATGCCGGGCTCGGCGGTCACGCTCGCATCGGCTTCGAGCGGAGCGCCCGCGCGAGCAGCGGCGAGCGCCTGCGCGGCGTCGACCACGACCGGACCGTGGATCTGCTTGAGCCACGCGGCCGGCACGCCCGCATGCGTGAAGAGCCGCGCGCGGTTCGCCTCGACGTGCGCGAGATCGTCGCCGGAGCCGCGGCCGAGATTCAGGCCGCCCGGGAGATCCACGCCCTCACCGCCCTGCGCCGCCTGCCAGCGCCCGAAGGGCGGCTCGCTCACGCCGCCGTCGCGCGTCGTCACGAGCGCCCGCACGCGCGGCGAAACCTGCCAGTCGGGATGCAGCAAATCGTCGGATGTCAGTTCCGGGCAGGTCGTCATGCGTGCTTGTCCTCGTCTTGCTCGTCGTCTTCGTCGTCGTCTTCGTGATCTTCCTCGTCGCTGCCGATCACGTAGCCTTCGTCGGTGTAGGCGCTGTCGAACATATCTTCATCGAAGCCGGCTTCGTCCTCGTCTTCCTTGCCGCCGAAGCCGAGCGCCTCGATCAGCGCGTCGAGGTCGTCGGGCACTTCGGCGCGCCATTGCATCGCGCGGCCCGTGACCGGATGAACGAGGCCGAGGCGCCACGCGTGCAACGCCTGGCGCGCGAAGCCGTCTGGCAGCGCCGCGACCGAGCGCTTGCCGCGCGCGTGGCCGTACACGGGATCGCCGAGCAGCGGATGACCGATGTGCGCGCAATGAACACGAATCTGGTGTGTGCGCCCCGTTTCCAGGTCGCAATGAATCGCGCTCACGGGCTGGTTGTGCCAGAGCGTCTTGTCGATGCGCCGGAAGTGCGTGCGCGCGGGCTTGCCCGACGCGCCCTTCACCACCGCCATGCGCGTGCGCTCGCGCGGGTCGCGGCCGATGGGCGCGTCGATGGTGCCTTCGTCGGCCATGTTGCCCCACACGAGCGCGAGATAGCGGCGCTTGACCGTGCGCGCCTGCAGCTGGCGCACGAGGTCGGTCTGCGCCTCTAGCGTGCGCGCGACGACCATCAGCCCGGACGTGTCCTTGTCGAGCCGATGGACGATTCCCGCGCGCGGCAGGCCCGCTGCATCGCCATAGCGATGCAGGAGACCGTTGAGGAGCGTGCCGCTCCAGTTGCCTGCGGCCGGATGCACGACGAGCCCCGCGGGCTTGTTGATGACGACGATGGCGTCGTCCTCGTAGACGATGTCGAGCGGCACCGGCTCGGGCGCGAACGCGAGCTGCTCGGGCAGGAGGTCCGGCACGAGCTCGATGGTCGCGCCGAGCGGCACCGGCTGGCGCACCTTGGCCGGCTTGCCGTCCACGCGCACGCGCTGCTCTTCGATCCAACCCTGCAAACGGCTGCGTGAAAATTCCGGAAATACTTTGGCGAGCACCTTATCGAGGCGCTCGCCCGCGAGCTCATCTGGCACCTGAACCGAGCGCGGGGCTTCGTCCCCGCGCGCACGCGGGGCGCCGCCGGCGTCCTCGGCTGCGAGTTCGTCGTCGAGCCCCTCACTGGCGGCTGCGTCATCGGGCGCATCGCCCAGGCTATAATCTCTGATGCTGTTTTGGGCGCCGGGAGCGCCGGCCCCCGGAATAACTGTACGGGTCATTGAGTCTGGGTCACCTGTGGACCTGAAGCTGGACTGGATAAATGCGAGCCTTGAACACGATTACGAAACTGGCCCAACACGCGGTGGCCCGAAACGCAATGCGCGCGACGCGAGCAAACACGCTCGGCAAGATTGGCAACATCATTCGACTTGCTGCTTGCGGCGCGGCGCTCGCCGTGGTCGCGGCCTGCCACGGCCTGCCGGAAAAGACCGACGAAACGGCAGCGTGGAACAACAACAAATTATATACGGAGGCCCAGGACGCGCTCTCCGGCGGCGACTGGGGCAAGTGCGCAAAATATTTCGAAGCACTCCAGGGCCGCGACCCGTTCGGCCACTTCGCCCAGCAGGCGCAGATCAACGTGGCCTACTGCAACTGGAAGGACAACGAGAACGACGCCGCCGACCAGGCGATCAACCGCTTCATCCAGCTGCACCCGGATCACCCGGACATCGCCTACGCGTACTACCTCAAGGGCATGATCCACTTCAACGACGACCTGGGTCTGTTCGGCCGCTTCTCGGGCCAGGACATGAGCGAGCGCGACCCGAAGTCGCTGCGCGAGTCGTATGACGCGTTCAAGATGGTGGTAGACAAGTATCCGCAGAGCAAGTACGCGCCGGACGCCGCCCAGCGTATGCGCTACATCGTGAACGCGCTAGCTTCGCACGAAGTGCACGCGGCCGATTACTACTATCGCCGCGGCGCCTATGTGGCGGCCATCAACCGCGCGCAACTCGCGATTCAGGACTACAAGAGCGCGCCGGCAATCGAAGACGCGCTGCACATCATGATCCTGTCGTACCAGAAGCTCGATCAGCCGCAGCTTGCCGAAGACACGCGCCGCGTGCTTGCCGGCACCTTCCCGGACAGCCCGTACATCACCGGTCACGCGCGTCCCGGCAAGGAAAACAAGTCCTGGTGGCAGATCTGGTGATCGCCGCGCCTCCAGCCTGAGGCACGCTGAAAGCAAAACGCCACGGTTTCCGTGGCGTTTTTTTTGGGCCTCAGCGGCGGCAGTGCAGGCTACGCGCCTGCGCTGCCGCAGATTTGCTCAATCGCGCTCGAACAGCGCGATCGACTCCACGTGCGACGTGTGCGGGAACATGTTGACCACGCCCGCGCCCTTGAGGCGGTAGCCGGCCTCGTTGACGAGCACACCCGCATCGCGCGCCAGCGTCCCGGGACTGCACGACACATAGACGATGCGCCTGGGCAGCGGGCCATTGCCGCTCTGCGCGATTTCCGCGAGCGCCTGGCAAACGGCGAACGCACCTTCGCGCGGCGGGTCGACGAGGAACTTGTCGAAGTGGCCGAGCGCGCGGATGTCGTCGGCGGTGACTTCGAACAGATTGCGGCATGCAAACGACGTGTGGCCGTCCACGCCGTTGGCGCGGGCATTTTCCAGCGCGCGGGCCGTCAGCGTATCGCTGCCTTCGATCCCCACCACTTCGCGTGCGAGACGCGCGAGCGGCAGCGTGAAGTTGCCGATGCCGCAGAACAGATCGAGCACGCGGTCGTCCGCCTCGGGCGCGAGCAGGCGCAGCGCGCGGCCCACCAGCACGCGGTTGATCTGGTGATTGACCTGGGTGAAGTCCGTCGGCTTGAACGGCATGCGAATGCCGTATTCGGGCAGCGTGTAGTCCAGTTCCTTGTCGAGCGGATAGAACGGGAACACCGTGTCCGGGCCCTTCGGCTGCAGCCAGAACTGGACGTTGTGCTCGTCCGCGAACGCGCGCAGCAGGTCTTCGTCGGCGGCCGTGAGCGGCTCGAGAATACGCAGCACGAGCGCCGTCACGCTCGAACCCACGGCGAGTTCGATCTGCGGCATGCGATCGCGAATCGACAGCGCGGCCACCAGATGGCGCAGCGGCACGAGCATCGCCGAGACGTTCGGCGGCAGCACTTCGCAGCTCGTCATGTCGGCCACGTAGCTGCTCTTCTTCTCGTGGAAGCCGACCAGCACACCGCCCTTCTTCGGCACATTGCGCACCGTAAGGCGCGCACGATAGCGGTAGCCCCACGACGGCCCGTGAATGGGCCGGAACATCGTCTCCGAGCGCACTTTCGAGAGGTGCACGAGGTTGTCTTCGAGCACGCGCTGCTTGACGGCGATCTGCGCTCGCACGTCGAGATGCTGCATCGAGCAGCCTCCGCAGGTGCCGAAGAACGCGCATTGCGGCCTCGTGCGGATCGCGCTCTCGCGCAGCACGTCGACCACCTGCGCCTGTTCGAACGTGGGCTTTTTGCGGTAGCTGAGGTAAGTCACGCGCTCGCCCGGCAACGCGCCCTCGACGAAGATCACCTTGCCGGGCTCGCCCGTCTCGGTCACGGTGCGGCCAACGCCGCGGGCCTCCATGTCGAGCGACTCGATCTCGAGAATGGGGGCATGAGCGACCGAAGCTTCAATGGCGGCGCGCTTTTCGGCGCGGCGCTCGCGCTTGCTGCGCTTTTTGGGGGGCGTGGACGGCATGGGCTCGGCCTGGGCAGGCTCGGCTTGAGGGTCGGGGGCAGCTTGAGACACCAGCGGATTCCTGACTGACGATGAGTGAATTGTGGGCGAAGGCGAGATTGTAGTCGAAGTCGGCGCCCGCGCTCCGTCGCTGCAGTTTTCGAACCGGTGCGATCGTGCGCGCGGCGCCGCGTATGCGCCTCTGCCCGCGCATTCGTCATACGACACGTCGGCAGAAAACAGGCTAGGGTTAACCGTGCGCGCGGCAACCGCCGCCGCGCCATGGGAGGAGCGTGGCGATGAAACTCGTGAGCTGGAATGTGCAGTGGGGCCGCGACGCTTCTGGCGTCGTCGATCTCGCGCGCACGATGCGCGAGGCCCAACGCCTCGCCGACTTCGACGTGCTATGCCTGCAGGAAATCACGCGCGGCTTCCGGGCGCTGCCGGGTGGGCCCGGCGACGATCAGTTCGCCGAACTGCGCTCGCTGCTGCCCGGCTATACGGTCATCGAGGCGATCGGCGCCGACTTGCCTGCGCCGCGTGTCGCGCAAGCCTCGAGTCAAGCCACGGCGCAGATGCCGCGCCGGCAGTTCGGCAACGCGCTCGCCACGCGCTTGCCGCTCGCGCAGGTGTTTCGCCACGCCCTGCCGTGGCCCGCCGACTCCACCGCACCCTCGATGCAGCGCGTGGCGCTCGAAGTCGTGCTCGACGCGCCGGGCGGCGCGCTGCGCGTGCTGGTCACGCATCTGGAGTTTTATTCGCTGCGCCAGCGGCTCGCGCAAGTGGACGAGTTGCGGCGCCTGCAGCAGGAAGCCGCCGATCACGCGGCGCATCCCGCGCCCGCCGAAAACGATGTCGGCCCGTTCGCCCGCACCGCGCGCCCGCTATCCGCGATCGTCTGCGGCGACTTCAACAGCGCGTGGGGCAGCGAAGCGTACACCCGCATGCTCGAACCGCTCGCGGGCAGCCCTGCCTTCGTCGACGCGTGGACCGCGCTGCATGCGGGCGCGACGCCGCCGCCGACGGCGGGCGTCTACGACACGCAGCAATGGTCGGACGGTCCGCTCGCGTGCGACTTCGTCTTTGTCACGGAGGATTTGCGCCCGCGCTTGCGAAGCTGCGAGATAGACGGCGCGACCCGGGCTTCCGATCATCAGCCGATCGTGCTCGAACTGGGCTGAGAGACTACGCCGTGCCTAGCTCGCGAACGCCTTGAGATACTCGCCCCAATGCGGTGCGGTTTCCGCGCCGAGCGACTGCTTCACGAACTCGATCTCATCCGCATATTCGCGCTCTGTGAATCCGCCGCGCATCATCTGAAACCGGCAATAAAGCAGATAGGTGTTGACCACGTCGGTTTCGCAGTAATTGCGAATCTCCTCGATGCGGCCTTCCTGAAACGCGGTCCACACCTGGCCGCCGTCCATGCCGAGCTTGCCCGGAAAACCGCAGAGCTTCGCGAGCGCGTCGAGCGGTGCGTTAGCGCGCGGCTGATACATCGCGAGAACATCCATCAGGTCGGTGTGACGCGTGTGGTAGCGGCTAAGGTAGTTGTTCCACTTGAACTCGCGGTCCTCTTCACCCGTTTCCCAGTAGCGCACCGCGCGAATGCCGTGCACGAGCGCACGATAGTGCAGCACCGGCAAGTCGAAGCCGCCGCCGTTCCACGACACGAGCTGCGGCGAGTACTTCTCGATCGTGCGGTAGAACGAATCGATCAGGCGCGCCTCGCCGTCTTCGGGCGTGCCGAGCGAGCGCACGCGAAAGCCCTGGCCGTCGCGAAACACACACGAGATCGCGGCAACGCGCTGCAGGTGATGCGGCAGGAAATCGCTGCCGGTCTTCTCGCGACGCGCGGCGAAAGCGTGCTCGGCGACTCCGGTGTCGGTGAGCGTGGCGGGCAGATCGTCGAGACGGCGAATGCCGTCGACATCGGGAATCGTCTCGATGTCGAATACGAGTACAGGAACTGTCATTCAGATGGACTGCGAGGGTTTAGAGTACGGCGTCCTTGCGCACGCCGTTCGAAGCGAAAAAGCGCTTGAGGCGCACCAGCGCTTCCTGCTGGATCTGCCGCACGCGCTCGCGGGTGAGGCCCATTTCGTCGGCCAGCTCTTCGAGCGTGGCGGGCTCGATATGGTTCAGCCCGAAGCGCCGTTCGATGACATGGCGATGCTTATCGGATAACCGGCCGAGCCACGCGCGTGTAAGCGTTTCCAGTTCGCGATGCTGCACTTCGGCATCGGGCGACTGGCTCTGGTCGTCCGAGAGCAGGTCGAGCAGGCTGCTGGCCGGGTCGAGGTCGAGCGGAGCGTCGAGCGAGGCCGTGTGTTCGTTGAGCGCGAGAATGTCGGTGACTTCCTCGGTGGTCTTGCCCGTGAGATACGCGATGTCGTCGATGCTCGCGTCGCGCCGCTCGGAGGCCGAATCCGCGTTGAGCGAGTTCTTCTCCAGATGTCGCTTCGCGCGCAGCACCTGGTTGAGCTCACGGATCACGTGCACCGGCAAACGCACGGTGCGCGCCTGGTTCATGATCGCGCGCTCGATGCTCTGGCGGATCCACCAGGTCGCATACGTCGAGAAACGGAAGCCGCGCGTGGGATCGAACTTTTCGATTGCGTGCATGAGGCCGAGGTTGCCCTCCTCGATCAGGTCGAGCAGCGGCACGCCGCGATTGAGGTAACCCTTGGCAATGCTGACGACGAGGCGCAGATTGCGCTCGATCATGACCTGACGCGCTTCGAACTCGCCGGCCTTGGCGAGCCGCGAATAACGCTGCTCCTCCTCGACAGTGAGGAGCGGCTTCACGCTGATCCGGTTCAGATAATGCTGGATGGTGTCGGCCGTGAGTTCGGCCTGAAGCATGGCGCGGAAATCGTCAGCGTCTGGCGCGGCCTCGGCGGTTTCGGCGCCCTCGCCCGAGCCGCCTTCGTCGGCCTGCGAATCGCGCTCTTCACGGTCCTCGCGCTCCTCAAAATCGCGCCCGCCGTCGACGTCGGGCGACGCGTCGTCGTCGGCCGCCTGCGCGCCGTCCTCCACCGAAACCTGGGCGGCTTGGCTGTCAGACTCGGATTGCTGCAGACGGCGCTTCGATTTCGGCATGGTCGGCTCGCTTTTATTGCGGCGGCAAGTACTTCAGTGGGTCGACGGGCTTACCCTGACGGCGTACTTCGAAATGCAGCATCACCCGGTCCGAGTCGGTATTGCCCATTTCGGCGATCTTCTGACCTTTGGTGACCGCATCCCCTTCTTTTACCATCAAAGTCCGGTTGTGTGCATACGCGGTCAAAAACGTCGCGTCATGCTTGATGATAATGAGATTGCCGTAACCGCGCAGCCCATTTCCGGCATAAACCACGCGTCCATCGCCGGCTGCCTTGACAGGATCGCCCGGCGCACCGCCAATATTGATGCCCTTGTTCTTCGTATCGTCGAAGCCGTTGAGCACCGGACCACGCACCGGCCACGCGAGCGCGATGTTGCCGCCCGGCGCCGCGGCAATGTCACCGCCGCTTGCACCCGGCTGCGGCGGCACGGCGGCCGTCGGCGGCGCTGCGTTCGCACCCGAACCGTAGATCGGCGGCTGCGCCGGCGTCTCCGCTGCGGGAGCGCCCGGCGCGGCGCCCACGCCCGGCACCGGCGCGGTCACGACACCCGGCGTGTAGGCCGACGGATTCGCACCCGGCGGCACGACGCGCAACAACTGGTCCACCTCAATCTGGTTCGGATTGGTGAGATTGTTCCACGTCGCGATGTCGCGATAATTCTGGCCGTTTTCGAGCGCAATCCTATAGAGAGTGTCGCCCGGCTTCACCCGGTAATATCCCGGAGGCGGCGGCCCGAGCGGCACCGGCGGCTGTGCGGCCGCCGTGCCGAGCGGCGCGGTGCGGTCAACCACGGGCGCCTGATCGAGTCGCGTGGCGCAGGCGGCCAGAAGACAGAGCGCGGCGACCGCGGCGCCGCGCTGGGCTGCGATCAGCGTGGCTTCGGGCAGGTCGACATTCGGGCGGTTTCTTTTGATCGCGCGCAACATACTCATCGGATTCAGATCACTCCAGATTTTAAGGGGACAAAGAAAACGCGATCCAGGCGCGACTCCCGCCACTGCGCCGGCCCGGTACGCTCGACGAGCGTGAGGACCTGCGTCGCTTCGCCGGCGGCACTCTGGGTGCCGGACACCGCTACCGGCGCCACGAGCCGCCCGCCGATGGCGAGTTGCTCGAGCAGCGCCTGCGGCACGTCGAAGCCCGCAGCAGCGATCACGATCGCGTCGAACGGCGCCGCCGACGGCAAACCGAGCCGTCCGTCGCCGTAGTGCAAGCGGATATTCGGGATACGCAGCGGACGAAGATTCGTCTTCGCGCGCTCGTATAACGGCTTGATACGCTCAATGGAATACACGTCGCGTGCGATCTGGCTCAACACCGCTGCCTGATAGCCGCAGCCGGTGCCAATTTCGAGCACGCGCTCCAGCACACGGCCCGCGCCCGCGAGCTCGAGCATGCGCGCGACCACGGAAGGCTTCGAGATGGTCTGGTGATGACCGATCGGCAACGCCGCATCTTCGTAGGCCTGGGTCGCGAGACCCGGGTCGATGAACATGTGGCGCGGCACCGCCGCGAGCGCCTGGAGCACGCGCGCATCGGCAATGCCGTTCGCACGCAGGCGTTCGACCATGCGTTCGCGTACGCGTTCCGAAGTCAGCGCATGCGCGCCGTTGAGCGCAACGGCGGGCGCGCCCGTGACGGCCATCGCGGCACGCGGCACACTCGCGCCGCCCGGCACGGCGGCGCGCGGCGCGGCTGCGTTGCCGGCCGGATGGGCAGGCTTGACCGAGTTCGCCGGCTTCGCGCTCACCGGCTTCGGGCTCACGGGCTTCGCATTGACCGGCTTTGCATTGACCGGTTTCGCAGGCGGCGCCTTGAACGGCGTGCTCGCGACGGACTTTGCAACAGCCGGGCTACCTGCCTTCGCGGCGGGCTTCGCGAGCGCGCCGACGCCCGCTTTCGAGGGGCCGCTGTTGCCCGCGCTCGCGAGCGACGTGCGTGCATCGCCCGGGCGCGCGTCGCGCCGGCGGGGCTCGCGTACGAGATCCGCGAGCCCCAGCGGAAAACGCTTCGTGCGCTCGCCCGTCATGAAGCACTGCCGCCCTTGCGCGCCCAGTCGTGCGTCGCGGACAGCATTTGCGTATGGGTGAGATCGAGTTGCAGCGGCGTGATCGACACGTGGCCGTTCACTACCGCGTGGAAGTCCGTGCCCTCGCTCGCGTCGCGTGCGCTGCCCGACGGCCCGATCCAGTAGATCGGCTCGCCGCGCGGGTTGGTCTCGCGGATCACGGGCTGCGAAGGATGACGCTTGCCGAGGCGTGTGACGCGCCAGTCGCCAAGCTCGTCGTATGGCAGGTTCGGGATGTTGACGTTCAGCAGCGGATGACCCGGCATCGGGTTCGCAAGGTAATGTGCAACGATCTCGGCCGCAACGCGCGCGGCGGAATCGAGATGCACCCAGTCCTTGTCGACTAGCGAAAACGCGATGGCCGGCAAGCCGAACATGATGCCTTCAGTCGCCGCGGCCACCGTGCCCGAGTACAGCGTGTCCTCGCCCATGTTCTGGCCGTTGTTGATGCCGGAGACCACGAGGTCGGGCTGCTGGTCGAGCATGCCCGTGAGCGCGATGTGCACCGAGTCGGTCGGCGTGCCGTTCACGTAATAGAAGCCGGTGCTCGCCGATCGCAACACCGACAGCGGGCGCCACAGCGTAAGCGAGTTCGATGCGGCGCTGCAGTTCTGCTCGGGCGCCATGACCGTGACTTCGCCGAGCGGCTTGAGCGCTTCATAAAGCGCCGCAAGGCCGGGGGCGAGATAACCATCGTCGTTGCTGAGTAGTATTCGCATCGAGCGATTGTAACCGAGGAAAGAAGGCACGCGAACGACAGCCCGGGCCTTGCGCCAGTGCGTGTCTGCCACCTGGCTGCACGTCGAAATCACGAGCCGGCCAGGGGCGTATTCGCACCCCCGGCACGGCCCGAAAGGCACCTGTCATCGACGTGAAATAAATCGCACGATCGTTCGCATTGCGGCGGATTGCCGTACACTGTTCCGCGGTAGCGAACGCATGACCGACGCCACTGCAAGCCACCGAACCGGAAAAGACAGGAGACACGATGCGCGCAATCCGCTGCAACCAGTACGGGCCACCCGACTCGCTCACGCTCGAAGACTCGCCCGACCTCGTGCCGGGCCCGGGTCAGGTCGTGATCGACGTGAAGGCCGCGGCCGTCAACTTTCCCGACGTGCTGATCATCGAGAACAAGTATCAGATGAAGCCGCCGCTGCCCTTCACGCCCGGCGCCGAACTCGCGGGCGTCGTGCGCACGGTGGGCGAAGGCGTGAAGCTCGCGCCCGGCACGCGCGTGGTCGCGTATGTGGGCACTGACGCGTTCGCCGAGCAGGCGCTTGCGGACGCATCGGCGTGCGTGGCGCTGCCCGAGGCCGCCGATTTCGCGACGGCCGCCGCCTTCACGCTCGCGTACGGCACGTCGCATCACGCCGTGGTCGATCGCGCCGCGCTGCGCGCAGGCGAAACGATGCTTGTGCTCGGCGCGGCAGGCGGCGTGGGCCTCGCGGCCGTTGAAATCGGCAAGGTGCTCGGCGCGCGCGTGATCGCCGCCGCCTCGAGCGAGGAGAAGCTCGAAGTCTGCCGCCGCTTCGGTGCGGACGCCACCATCAACTACAGCACCGAGGACTTGCGCGAGCGCATCAAGGTGCTCACCGACGGCAAAGGCCCCGACGTGATCTACGACCCGGTGGGCGGCGAGTATGCGGAGCCGGCGTTCCGCAGCATCGGCTGGCGCGGGCGCTATCTCGTGGTCGGCTTCGCGAATGGAGAGATTCCCAAGCTGCCGCTCAATCTCGCGCTGCTCAAGGGCGCGAGCCTCGTCGGCGTGTTCTGGGGTGATTTCGCGCGTCGCGAGCCGCAACGCAACGCGGCCGCGTTCGCGCAGATGGTCGGCTGGATCGGCGAAGGCAAGCTCAAGCCATACGTCTCGAAGCGCTACAAGCTCGCCGACACCGCGCAGGCTCTCAAGGACATGGCCTCGCGCAAGGTCACGGGCAAGATCGTGATCGAGCCCTGAACGTTTCCTGTCACGCAGGACGAAGAACGGATACGGCTCGCCGGTTGTTCACCAGCGAGCCGTTTTGCATGAGGCAAGCCGCCTTAGACAATGTGTTGCTCGCGCAACTGTGCAATGTGGTCCGCGTCATAGCCCAGTGTCCGCAGGACTTCGTCGGTATGTTCGCCCAATGCGGGACCAAGCCAGCGCGTGTTGCCGGGCGTCGCCGAAAGCTTGGGCGTGACCGCGGGCAGCGCGATGTCCACGCCCTCGCCTTCTTTCTCGCCCGGCGCTTGCCAGCGGAACTGCTGGATCATCTGGCGCGCCGCGAACTGTGGATCGGCGAACATGTCGGCCACGCTGTAGATGCGGCCCACGGGCACGTCGGCGGCATTGAGCACGTCGAGCGCTTCGTTAATGGTGCGCGTGGAAAGCCACGCTGCGATAGCGCCGTCGATCTCCGCCGTGCGCGGCACGCGGCCGTCGTTGTGGGCGAGTTGCGGATCGTTTGCGAGGTCAGCGCGGTCGATGGCCATCATCAGGCGCTTGAAGATCGGATCGCTGTTGCCGCCGATCACGATGCTGCCGTCCCGGCACGGATACGTATTCGACGGCACGATGCCCGGCAGCGACGCGCCGGTGCGCTCGCGCACCATGCCGTACACACCGTACTCGGGCACCACGCTCTCCATCATGTTGAATACGGCCTCGTAGAGCGCGACATCGACGATCTGGCCGCTGCCGCCGTTCGTGTTGCGATGATGGAGCGCCATCATCGCGCCGATCACGCCATGCAGGGCGGCAATCGAGTCGCCGATCGAAATGCCGATGCGCGGCGGCGGCAGATCGGGATAGCCGGTGATGTGGCGCAGGCCGCCCATCGATTCGGCGATCGCGCCGAAGCCCGGACGGTCGCGATACGGGCCGGTCTGGCCGTAGCCCGAGAGCCGCACCATCACGAGGCCGGGATTCTCCTTCGAGAGCACGTCGTAGCCGAGCCCGAGCTTTTCGAGCAGGCCTGGCCGGAAATTCTCGATGACGATGTCGGCTTGCTTCGCGAGCCGCCGCACGATCTCCTTGCCCTCTTCGGCTTTGAGATTCACCGTGACGGACTTCTTGTTGCGCGCCTGCACGGCCCACCAGAGCGACGTGCCGCCCGCTTCGGGGTAGAGCTTGCGCCATTTGCGCAGCGGATCGCCGCCCTTGGGGTCTTCGATCTTGATGACCTCGGCGCCGAACTCGCCGAGAAAGCGGGCCGCGAACGGGCCCGCGATCAGCGTGCCGAGTTCGAGGACTTTGACGCCCGCAAGCGGACCCGCGCCTTTCGCGGCGGATGCGTTCGACTGGGTATCGGGGGAATCGTGGGAAGGGGCGGCTGCGCTCATGGTGTCTCCTTTCGTTCTGTTCGGCGAGCGGCACCACATCGAGTGCGCCGCGACGAAGCGTGGCGGGACGCTACATCGAGCGCCGGTCGAGCATGGCCCGCGCGATGGTGCCGGCGTCGACATATTCGAGCTCACCGCCCACCGGCACGCCGCGTGCGAGGCGCGTGACGGCGAGTCCGCGGGCCTTGAGCGTCTGGCCCAGATAATGGGCCGTCGCCTCGCCCTCGTTGGTGAAATTGGTGGCGAGCACCACTTCCTTCACGACGCCGTCCGACGCGCGCTTCACGAGCCGGTCGAAATGGATCTCTTTCGGCCCGATGCCGTCGAGCGGACTCAGATGTCCCATCAGCACGAAATACAAACCGCGGTACGTCATGGTCTGTTCGAGCATGATCTGGTCGGCCGGCGTTTCGACGACGCACAGGAGCGTAGGGTCACGCTCCTCGTCGAGGCACGTTTCGCACACCTGAGCTTCGGTGAAGGTATTGCATTTCTCGCAGTGCTTCAGGTTCCCGGTGGCGAACAGGAGCGCGTTGCCGAGCTTTTCGGCGCCGTCGCGGTCGTGCTGCATCAGGTGATAGGCCATGCGTTGCGCCGACTTCGGCCCGACACCGGGCAACACGCGCAGCGCCTCGACGAGAGCGGCGAGAGCGGAAGGTTGTTTCATGCGGATTCAGCGCGAGACGCGCGACGGGGTTTGAAGCGGAACCGGCTTCGGGGTGCTTCTGCTGCCTGGTGCTGCTTGCTGCTTTCGACGCCATGACGCCCGCGCAGCGCTGCCGGCCGCGGCGCGGCACGCGGGGCGCGCGTGCGCCGGCCTGCCTCACGCAGACGCGGCGCTCGCCACGTTCCTTAGAACGGCATCTTGAAGCCCGGAGGCAGCGGCAGGCCGGCGGTCATGCCGCCCATCTTTTCCTGCGACGTGGCCTCGGCCTTGCGCACCGCGTCGTTGAACGCCGCGGCCACGAGGTCTTCGAGCATGTCCTTGTCGTCCGTGAGCAGGCTCGGGTCGATCGACACCCGGCGCACGTCGTTGCGGCAGGTCATCGTGACCTTGACAAGACCGGCGCCAGCCTGACCCTCGACTTCGATCTGGGCAAGCTGCTCCTGCATCTTCTTCATGTTTTCCTGCATCTGCTGGGCTTGCTTCATGAGCCCTGCGAGTTGGCCTTTCAACATAGTCACTGCTCCTTCTGGATCGTAGTCGTTCGAGTCGATGCGCTCAAAAGCGCGCGACGCTTGCGGCGCCGCGCCGCGCAATTCAGTGGACGGCCTGGGTGCCGCCCGATGCGGCTTCCGGCGCGACCGGCCGGATCGAGCCCGGCACGATGCTCGCGCCGAAGTCGCGAATCAGTTGCTGCACGAAAGGATCGGTGCCGATCTCGCGCTCGGCTTCGCGTTGGCGCTGGGCGCGCTCGGCGGCGTCGAGCGCGGCCGCCGTGCGGCGCGCGGGGCCGACTTCCACGCTCACTTCAACGGTTTTGCCAAGACGCTCGGCGAGCGCAGTCTTGAGCTTCGCGACCTGCGAGGCTTCGGCGTACTGCGGCACCGGCACGCTCAACTTGAGCAGCGTGCCTTCGAGCGCCGTCAGCTCGCTGTTGAACGCGAGCTGGTACGAGATGCCCTTAAGCGAAAGCGTCGCGGCGAGCGCGGGCCAGTCGCCCGTGAAACCGATCGCATCGAGCGCAATGCCCGGCGGCAACTTGCTCACGTCGACCACGGCCGGCGACGGCGTCGGCACCGCAGCGGCGGCGCGCGCCGCTGGCGGCTCGCCGTCGTAGGCGGGCACGAAACCGTCGTCGGGCGGCGCAAAGTACGCGTCATCGGCGCCGAGCGGCACGTAGTCGTCAGGCGGAATATCGTCCCACGGCGGCGCGCCCGAAGCGTCTTGCTGCGCGTTTGCGTTGCGCCCTGGTTGTCGCGCTTGCGCCTCCTGCGCGGCGGCGGCGCGGCGAGCCGGATCGGGCGTCGGCACCTTCACTTCCATGCGCGGTGCGGCCTTTGGCGCGGGCGAAGGAGCGCTCGCGCCGGCAGCGGCAGCGGCAGCGGGACGGCCCGTGGCAACACGCATGCCCTTGCTGCGCAGCACGTCGAGCGCGGCGGTTGCACCACCCCGCGCGGACGCGGCGGCGGCGATTTCCTCACCGGATTCGAGTTGCGGCGCGGGCGCAGCGGCCACGCTCTGCGCCGGTTGCGTCTCTTGTGGCGCAGCGACAGTGGCCGCAGCCGGCTCGACCGGGCCCACAGGCGCAGCTTGCGGCGCTGCGCCCAGGTTCGGCGCAGACTGGCCCTCGTCTTCCCAGGGCGGGACGACGCGCGCTTCGGCTGCAAGCGTCGCGAGCGGCGCAATCTCAGGCGCGCTCGCTTGCGGCTCGGCAACGGGCACGTTCGCCGGTGCGGCTTCAGTCGGCTGAGGCACCGGCGCTGCCGGCTTCGGGACGACTGGCTGCGCAGCGGCAGGCGCCGCGCCGCGCGCCGACGCCACTACCGCAGCCGCCGCACGCCCGCCCGAGCCAGCCGCAGCGGGCTTCGACGCCGGCGCACTACCCACGCTGCCCGCGCTGACGGAAGGCTCGAACGCGAGCATGCGCAACAGCGTCATCGTGAAGCCAGCGTATTCGTCGGGTGCCAGGCCGAGTTCGCTGCGCCCGAGGGTCGCGATCTGATAGAAAAGCTGGACCTGCTCCGGGCTCAACGCTTCTGCGAAACGGCGAATGTCGTCGGCTTCGGGCCACTCCTCGAGCACCGATGAAGGCGCGAACTGCGCCCAGCCAATGCGATGGAACAGACTCGCGAGGTCCTGCAGCGCCGTGGAAAACGACAGACTGCGCAGCGCCATTTCGTCGGCGATGGCGAGCACGTTCGCCCCGTCGCCGGCCACGAGCGCGTCGATCAGCCGGATCAGATAGCTTTGATCGAGCGCGCCGAGCATGCCGCGCACTGCTTCTTCGGTGACCTGGTTGGCCGAATAGGCGATGGCCTGGTCGGTGAGCGAAAGCGCGTCGCGCATCGAGCCGTCGGCGGCGCGCGCGAGCAGGCGCAGCGCCTGCGGCTCGAACTCGACCTTCTCCTCACCGAGAACGTGCGTGAGATGCTCGACGATGTTGCCCGCCGGCATCTGCTTCAAATTGAACTGCAGGCAGCGCGAGAGCACCGTGACCGGAATCTTCTGCGGGTCCGTCGTCGCGAGAATGAACTTCACATGCGGCGGCGGCTCTTCCAGAGTCTTCAGCATCGCATTGAAGGCGTGATTCGTGAGCATGTGCACTTCGTCGATCATGTAGACCTTGAAGCGCGCATCGACCGGCGCATAGACCGCACGCTCGAGCAGCGCGGCCATTTCGTCCACGCCGCGATTGCTCGCCGCATCCATCTCGATGTAATCGACGAAACGCCCTTCGTCGATTTCCCGGCACGCGCGGCACACGCCGCAGGGCTTCGACGTCACGCCGGTCTCACAGTTGAGCGCCTTCGCGAAGATACGCGACAGCGTCGTCTTGCCCACGCCGCGCGTGCCCGTGAAGAGGTACGCGTGATGCAGGCGACCGCCGTCGAGTGCATGCGTGAGCGCGCGCACCACGTGCTCCTGTCCGACGAGCGAAGCGAAATCCTTCGGTCGCCACTTGCGTGCGAGAACTTGATAGGTCATCTGGAAATTGTATCAGCAACGCCCGCGCGTCCAGATGAATCGAAAGGCGGCCAATGCCCGGTTCGCGGCGACCGCGCAATGGCGCGTGCCAGCGATTACAGACGATGAATTGGCGATGCAGGCGTGGTAAATACGACGAACGAAGAGCCGCGGCGCGCAATCAATCGCGCGGAGGCAATGTCGTACTTGGAGAAAAAACGGAGAAAAAGAGGAAGGTGACGAGCCTGACCCTCGGCACTGGCGGAAAACGGCTGTGGCTGCTTCGTTCCCGACCTGACCAGGTTGACCGCCCCTCCATGCGAGGAGGCCCGTCACGGCGCATTCTAACATCGGTCGCGCGCCAATGCGACTGCTGCGGTGCAAAAAGACGCGCCGGGCCGCTCCAGACATCGTTGCGCGCCTTGGCTAGCCACCCCTTGCAATGCCCCGCGCCGCCTCCAGATAGCGTGCAGAAGCACGAAATATCGCACGAAAAGGCCCCGCGCAATTACCCGCGCCACGGCCGGAATGTGCCGCCGAGTGTGGCCTGCAGGACGGAAACCCTGCTTACGGCATGAGTACTATCACCGTCGGCAACGCATAGGGAATTAGGCTACACTGGCGTCGGCAATCGGCTGGGCCATGCGGTTTGCGTGCGAATGGCGCGTGATTCGGACGTATGACTCGGGTTCGGGTCTGGCCGCCAAGGCGGCCCCGGATGAATTTTCAGTTTTGGTGTATCGTGGCGAGCAATTTACTCGGCCTCGAATCGAAAGAGGTATTCATACAATGAGCGAACAAATCAAGCATATCAGCGACGCATCGTTCGAACAGGACGTCGTGAAATCCGACAAGCCCGTGCTGCTGGACTTCTGGGCGGAGTGGTGTGGTCCGTGCAAGATGATCGCGCCGATTCTCGATGAAGTCGCAAAGGATTATGGCGACCGCCTTCAGGTCGCGAAGATCAACGTCGACGAACACCAGTCGACGCCGGTGAAGTTCGGCGTGCGCGGCATCCCCACGCTGATCCTCTTCAAGAATGGCGCTGTGGCGGCGCAAAAGGTCGGCGCGCTCTCGAAGTCGCAGCTCACTGCGTTCCTGGACAGCCACCTGTAACGTCCTCGCTGGCCTCCCCTGTCCGCCCGGGCGCATCGCCCGGCCAGCAAGGGGTGAGCCACGCAAAGGTGCGTGTTGTCACGCGACAACACGCACCATAAAAACACGCCGAAACTTGCTATCGGTCTTCACCGACGGTTTCTGGCGTGTGCTATGCTAGAATTCATAAAGCGTCTACCGGCGCCCTTATAAAAGTTTCAAGCAAGCTTGAAGCGAAGTTTCAACCAAAAGTCCTTGAGCGGTTCCGCTCGCTTCTTTTCCCCCATTCTTTTCGTCGCACTCCTCCCCGACGGGTTCTCCGTATGCATCTTTCCGAGCTCAAGTCTCTGCACGTGTCTGAATTGATCGAGATGGCCAATGGCCTCGAGATCGAAAATGCGAACCGCCTGCGCAAGCAGGAACTCATGTTCGCGATTCTCAAAAAGCGCGCCAAGACGGGCGAAACGATCTTCGGTGACGGCACGCTCGAAGTGCTCCCCGACGGCTTCGGCTTCCTGCGCTCGCCGGAAACCTCGTATCTCGCCAGCACGGACGATATCTATATCAGCCCGTCGCAGATCCGCCGCTTCAACCTGCACACCGGCGACACGATCGAAGGTGAAGTGCGCACGCCGAAGGACGGCGAGCGCTATTTCGCGCTCGTGAAGGTCGACAAGGTCAACGGCCAGCCGCCGGAGGCCTCGAAGCACAAGATCATGTTCGAGAACCTCACGCCGCTGCACCCGAACAAGGTGCTGCTGCTCGAGCGCGAAATGCGCGGCGAGGAGAACGTGACGGGCCGCATCATCGACATGATCGCGCCCATCGGCAAGGGTCAGCGCGGCCTGCTGGTCGCTTCGCCCAAGTCCGGCAAGACCGTGATGCTCCAGCACATCGCGCACGCCATCAAGCAGAACCACCCCGACGTAGTCCTGTTCGTGCTGCTGATCGACGAGCGCCCGGAAGAAGTGACCGAAATGCAGCGCTCGGTAGCGGGCGAAGTGATCGCCTCGACCTTCGACGAACCGGCTGCGCGTCACGTGCAGGTCGCCGAAATGGTGATCGAGAAGGCCAAGCGACTCGTCGAAATGAAGCACGACGTCGTGATCCTGCTCGACTCGATCACGCGTCTCGCGCGCGCCTACAACACCGTTGTGCCCGCATCGGGCAAGGTGCTCACGGGCGGTGTGGACGCCAACGCGCTGCAGCGTCCGAAGCGCTTCTTCGGCGCCGCACGTAACATCGAAGAAGGCGGCTCGCTCACCATCATCGGCACGGCGCTGATCGAAACCGGCAGCCGCATGGACGACGTGATCTACGAAGAGTTCAAGGGCACCGGCAACATGGAAGTGCACCTCGAGCGCCGTCTCGCGGAAAAGCGCGTCTATCCGTCGATCAACCTGAACAAGTCGGGCACGCGCCGCGAAGAACTGCTGATCAAGCCGGACATCCTCCAGAAGATCTGGGTGCTGCGCAAGTTCATCCACGACATGGACGAAGTCGAGGCCATGGAATTCCTGCTCGACAAGATTCGCCAGACGAAGAACAACTCCGAGTTCTTCGACATGATGCGCCGCGGCGGCTAAGGCCGTCGCCCGCCGGATGCACCGCAAAACGCCCGCGAATTCGCGGGCGTTTTTCTTTTACGGCAGCGGATCGTTGCGCGCCACAACCTGTACGTGAACGTTCACGTTGAACTATAATGCGCGGCGTGTCCTGGTCGCCTCCCGGCGAAATATGAGTGCCCCATGCCCAAGGATTCGCCCGCGCTGCTCACGGTGCGCGACGCCGCCGAGCGCCTGAACGTCACGCCGCGCACGCTCAAGTACTACGAAGAGCGTGGGCTCGTGAGCCCCTCGCGCAGCGAAGGCCGCTACCGGCTCTACGACGAGCACGACCTCGAGCAGTTTTCGCGCATTCTGCGGCTGCGCGCGCTCGGCTTTTCGCTGCACGGCATCACCGAAATGCTCAAGCGGCCGCTCGAGCAGGTCGGCGAAGGCCGCCGGCGTTATTCGCAGGAGTCG
The DNA here is from genome assembly GCF_024206495.1 of Paraburkholderia sp. CNPSo 3272. Taxonomy (GTDB): domain Bacteria; phylum Pseudomonadota; class Gammaproteobacteria; order Burkholderiales; family Burkholderiaceae; genus Paraburkholderia. The sequence goes on from NZ_JAMBPQ010000001.1 coordinate 143,035, forward strand.
CTCCAGCAGATCGCCGATGCACTCGCGCAGCAGATCGAGACGCTCGACACGCGCATCGCGGCCGTGCGCCGCGAGTTGAAGGAAGCACAGACGGTGCGCGCGGAGCTTGCCGACGACCTCGACTACCTGCAGCGGCGGCTCGCGGGCGAGCCGTCCGACCAGCTGATCGAGCAGCGCCTCGCCGCCACGCGGCGCCGCAAGGCGGCCATGGCCGGCAAGCCGGCAGAGCCTGCGGGCAACGCAGGCGAGGACGACGAATCGGCATGAGCACGGCCCAGCCTCGCGAGCCGATTTTCAGCGCGGCGCGCCTGCGCGGCGACTTTTTCCCATGGGTGCTCGCGCTCGCGACCGGTCTCGACTACTACGACAACGCGATCTTTTCGTTCTTCGCGAGCCATATCGCGGGCGGCATCAACGCTTCGCCCGACGAACTCGTCTGGTCGTCCAGCGCCTACGCCGTGTGCGCCGTTCTGGGCATCCTGCAGCAGCAATGGTGGGTGGAGCGCATGGGCTACCGCCGCTACGTGGGCAGCTGCCTGCTGCTCTATTCCGTCGGCGCGATCGCGGCGGCACTGTGCGAATCGTCGATCGAGCTTGCGTTCGCGCGCGGCTTCCAGGGCTACTTCATCGGCCCGATGATGGGCACCTGCCGCATCCTCATCCAGATCAGCTTCACGCCGCAGCAGCGTCCGGTCGCGACGCGCGCGTTCCTCATTCTCATCGTGCTCTCCAGCGCGCTCGCGCCGCTCGTGGGCGGCCAGCTCGTCGCGCATTTCGACTGGCGTGCCCTGTTCGCGTTTTCCGCGCCCGCAGGCGTCCTCTATGCCGTGCTGGCCCTGCTCGCGCTGCCCGATACGGGGCATCTGCTGCCCGAGGAGCGCGGCGAAGCGCACTTCTGGCCGTACCTCATCTTCGCGTTCGCGCAGGGCGCGCTGCAAATCGCCATGCAGCAGGTGCGCTTCGAACTGTTCAGCGCGTTGCCGGAAATCATCCTGCTCACGCTCGTCGGGATCACGGCACTCGCCTGGTTTGGCTGGCACCAGTGGCATCACCCCAAGCCGCTCATGCGCCTTCACGCGCTGCGCGAGAAGCCGTTCCAGGTGGGCCTGCTGCTCTACATGGTCTATTACTACCTGAGCACCGCGCTCAGCTATCTGGTCTCCCGGCTGCTCGAAGGCGGTTTCAACTACCCAGTCGAAAACGCCGGCCGACTCACCGGCATCACGTCGCTTATCTCGGCCGGCGCGCTCTTTTTCTATTTCCGCTACGCGAAGCTCATTACGCACAAGAAGTGGATCATCGTGCCCGGCTTCGTGCTCTCGGCGTTTATCTCGTTCTGGATGACGCGACTCACGCCGCAGGCAAGCGAAGCGTGGCTCATCCCGCCGCTGCTGCTGCGTGGCCTGCTGCTGCTCTTCATCGTGCTGCCTGTCGCCAATCTCACCTTCCGCATCTTCGCGATCGAAGAATTCACGCACGGTTACCGCTTGAAAAACATCGTCCGGCAGTTGACGATATCGTTCGCCACGGCCACCGTTATCATCGTCGAGCAGCACCGGCTCGCGCTGCACCAGACGCGGCTCGCCGAGTTCGTGAATCCGTTCAACCCGGCGTTCCAGAGCACCTACGCCGCGCTGACGCACTCGTTCGAGCTGATGGGTCGGTCCGCGAGCGAAGCGCACGGACTTGCGCTCGCGCAAGTGAGCCGCATGGTTGCACAGCAGGCGAGCTTTCTGAGTTCCCTCGACGGGTTTTACTTCCTGATCGGCGTGGCGGTGTGCGGCGGGATCTTCGCCGCGTGGCAAAAGCAGATCGACTGAACCCCATCCAGACGCACGGGAAAACGCACCCAGCGATGCTTTCGAAACTCTCTCACTGGTTCGACGCGCGCCGCCGCGAAAAGGCGCTGCGCACCTACGCGATCGACGACGCGCTTTGGCGGGCCACGCTCGCGGGACTGCCCTTTCTCAAGCACCTCGACGCCGCCGACCTCGTGCGCCTGCGCGAGCTGACAAGCCTGTTCATCGCGCAAAAGGAGTTCTCCACGGCGCACGATCTCGAGCTGACCGATCCGATGACCGTGGCGATCGCCGCGCAGGCGTCGTTGCCGGTGCTCAACCTTTCGCTCGACCTCTACAAGGGTTGGGTGGGCGTGGTCGTGTATCCGGGCGAATTCGTGATCCGCAAGACCGTCGAGGACGAGGACGGCGTCGTCCACGAGGTGGAGCACGACGCGAGCGGCGAGGCGTGGGAAGGCGGCCCAGTGATCCTCTCGTGGGAAGACGCGCAGATGACTGATGGCAGCGACGCGTACAACGTCGTGATCCACGAGTTCGCGCACAAGATCGATATGTTCAACGGCGAGGCCGACGGGCATCCGCCCCTCTTTCGGCGCTGGCACGCCCCGCTTGACGCCCAGGCCTGGGCCGACGTGTTCGACAACGCCTACGATCAGTTCTGCGACAAGGTGGACGCTGTGCCGGAGCGCCGCTGGGCGCGCTTCGAGCGCGATTCGCTGATCGATCCCTACGCCGCCGACCACCCCTCGGAGTTCTTCGCGGTGTGCAGCGAGGCCCTGTTCGTCAAGCCGAAGGCGTTCGAGGCGGAATATCCCGAGCTTTATCGGCTGCTTGCACGCTATTACCGCCAGGACCCGGCGCGCGTGGGCGCACTGGCCAGCCAGCCGCCTGAAAACCTGCCGCGCGGGGACCTTAAAAATTCGCCAACCGGCTGATTATCTGGCATAATCGCCGTTTTTCGACCCTTGGGTAAGTGGCTCGCGCGAGCAAAGTCGGCAACATGGGTGTTGCAGGCACGTGGGTTGGCTACCGCCAGATTTAAGGAACAATCATGAAAGAAGGCATTCACCCGAATTACCGCGAAGTCCTGTTCATCGACGTTTCGAACGACTTCAAGTTCGTGACCCGCTCGACCATCCAGACGCGCGAAACCGCCGAATTCAACGGCCAGACCTACCCGCTCGCCAAGATCGAAGTGTCGTCGGAATCGCATCCGTTCTACACGGGCACGCAAAAGATCATGGACACGGCAGGCCGCGTCGAGAAGTTCAACAAGAAGTTCGGCGCACGCGCCTCGGGCAAGGCCGGCAAGTAAGCGCCTCGCCGCACCGGCTGCTGGCCGGTCCCGCATTGAACGTGCACAAAAAGGGCAGCGTACGCTGCCCTTTTTTGTTGCCTGCGCCACCGTTGCGCAGCCCGGGCGGCCGGACCGGTGCGAGTTACCGCCCCTTTTAGATGTTTCCGTGGATTACCCCGCGGCTAACGCCGTGACGCGCGGTCGCCGGCCCGGCTAGAATGCCGGATTGCGCCGCGGGTGACGGCCGGGTGTGCCGTCTGCCGCGCATGGCCGCTTGACCTGCGCGTGTGAACCACCCGTTCGAACACGCCCGGTTTATCCGTCTCCCTTCGTACTGCATGAAGCCAGCCATTCGACTGACCGCCTCCGCCACCAGCGCCCTGCCGCGCTGGCTGCTGCTGACCATCTGTATCGTCTTCGCGGCGTTCGGCCTCTTTGGCCGCGACCCGTGGAAGAACGAGGATGCGGCCGGCTTCGGCGTGATGTGGACAATGGCGGGAGGCACCTCGCACGACTGGCTGCTGCCCAATCTCGTCGGCAAGTACGTGACCGAGAACGGTCCGCTCGGCTACTGGCTCGGCGCCGCCTGCATCCGTCTGTTCGCGCCGTGGGTCGACGCCAGCAACGCCTCGCGCATCGCCACGGGCGTACTGTTCTGTCTCGCGTGCGCGTTCGTCTGGTACAGCGCGTATCTGCTGGGCCGCCGCCCCGAAGTGCAGCCGTTCAAGTACGCGTTCGGCGGCGAGCCCGAGCCGCGCGACTACGGCCGCACCCTCGGCGACGGCGCCCTGCTCGTTCTGCTGGGCTGTTTCGGCCTCGCCGAGCGCGGCCACGAAACCACGCCGCAGCTCATGCAGTTCGTGGGCATCGCCATGCTGCTGTACGGCGTCGTGCGCGCCATCGACAAGCCGGTCCAGGGCGCCCTCTGGTGGGGCCTCGCGCTCGGCATCGTGATGCTCTCGAGCGGCCCGGTGCTCGTGGGGGCCCTCCTCATCGGCACGCTCGCCATGCTCGCCATCGCCCCCGAAACGCGCTCGCGCTGGCTGCTCGTGGCGGGCCTGCCCGTGGCGCTCGTGGTCTCGGCCCCATGGCCGCTGCTGGCGCTGCACCTGTATCCCGACGACGCCGTCTGGTTCCTCAACCAGTGGGCGCACACCAACGTCAACGCCTTCGCAGGCCCCCCTGGCTACGTGCTGCGCTACGCCGCCAAGAACCTGCCGCTCTTCACCTGGCCCGCGTGGCCCCTCGCGATCTGGGCCTTCGTGAGCTGGGCGGGACTGCGCCGCAAACCGCACATCGCGATTCCGCTGTCGGTGATCGTGCCGCTGCTCATCCTTGTGGTCGTGCAGAGCCACGAATCGAACCGGCTCTTCATGCTCGTGCTGCCCGCCCTGGCGGTGCTCGCGACCTTCGCGCTGCCCACGCTCAAGCGCGGCGCGATCAACGCAATCGACTGGTTCGCGGTGCTGAGCTTCACGATTCTCAGCACCTTTGTGTGGCTCGTGTGGCTCGCAGGCATGACCGGTTTCCCGGCGCCGCTCGCGCGCAACCTCGCGCGCCTCGCACCCGGCTTCGTGCCAGAGTTCAAGGTTCTCTCGTTCGTGTGCGCGGTGGCCGTCACCGTGTGCTGGATGCTGCTCGTGCGCTGGCGCGTGGCGCGCCATCCGAAGGTGCTGTGGCGCAGCGTCGTGCTCTCGAGCGGCGGCACCACGCTCATGTGGGTGCTGCTTATGACGCTTTGGCTGCCGGTCGTCAACTACAGCCGGACCTACAAGGACGTGGCCGAGCAGATCGCCGCGCACCTGCCCGCCGACTATCAGTGCATCTCACCCGTACGCCTCGGCGACGCGCAGATCGCCACCTTCGCGTACTTCGGCAGGATGCACTTCGCGTTCAACGAGGACTGCGACGTGATCCTGCGCCAGGACAGGCAGGACTACGGCGAGCCGAGCTCGATGCCGGATTACGTGTGGAAGCTCGTGTGGGAAGGCCGCCGAGCCGCCGACCGCGACGAGCGCTTCCGCCTGTACGTGCGCATCGACCGTCCGACGCCGCCGCTCAAGAAACATGTCTGGCGCAAGCGTCCGGACTGAGGCCGCGGTGACGACGACGTTCGCGGGCGACGTGCGGCGCATCGCCGCGCTCGCGTGGCCTGTGCTGGTCGGGCAGCTCGCGATCATCGCGTTCGGCGTGATCGACACCGCGATGGTCGGCCGCTACTCGGCGCTCGATCTCGCCGCGCTCGGCCTGGGTTCGTCGATCTACATCTCGGTCTATATCGCCCTCACGGGCATTCTCAGCGCGCTGCAGCCCGTTGCGGCGCAGCTCTATGGCGCGCGCAAGGACACGGAAATCGGCCTCGAAGTGCGCCAGGCGTTCTGGCTCGCGCTCTTGCTGATGGTGATCGGCTTCGCGATCCTCTACTTTCCCGGCCCGCTGCTCGACCTCGCGCACGCGCCCGAGGCGCTGCGCGAGCGCACCGTCGGTTATCTGCGGCTGCTCTCGTTCGGGCTGCCCGCGGCACTGGCCTTTCGTATCTACAGCTCGCTCGCCAATGCCGTGGGGCGCCCGCGCCTCGTGATGTTCCTGCAGGTCGGCGCGCTCGTGCTAAAGGTGCCGCTCAACACGTGGCTCATCTTCGGCGGCCTCGGCGTGCCGGCGCTCGGCGGCCCGGGCTGCGCGCTCGCGAGCACCTCGATCAACTGGGCGCTCGCCTTGTGCGCGGCCGTCGCGCTCACGCGTGTGGACGTGTTCGCGCCGTTCGAAATCTTCAGGCACTTCTGCTGGCCCGAGTGGAAACGTCAGTCCGAACTGCTCAAGCTCGGCATTCCGATGGGGCTTTCGTACCTCATCGAAGTGACGTCGTACACGTTCATGGCGATCTTCATCGCGCGCATGGGCACGACCACGCTCGCCGGACATCAGATCGCCGGCAACATCGGCGCCGTGCTCTATATGACGCCGCTTTCGATTGGGGTGGCCACCTCGACGCTAGTCGCTCAGGCGCTGGGCGGCAATCGCCCGGCCGAAGCGCGCACCCTCGCGCGGCACGGCGTGGCGACGGCCGTGGCAATTGCCTGCTGCTACGGCGCGATCGTGTTCGTGCTGCGGCCGCTCATCATCGGCGGCTATACGCCGGACCCCGCCGTCGCGGTCGCGGCCATGCCCCTCGTCGCCATCGTCACCTGCTATCACGTGTTCGACGCCCTGCAGATCACCACCGCCTTCGCGTTGCGCGCCTACCGGGTCGCGGTCGTGCCGACCATCATCTATGCGCTTGCGCTCTGGGGCGTGGGCCTCGGCGGCGGCTACGCGCTGGGCTTCGACGTGACCGGCACGATGCCTGCCTGGGCGACGGGCGCGCGCGGGTTCTGGCTCGCCAACATGACAAGCCTCCTGATTGCCGGTGCTGGACTGCTGTTTTATCTCTCGCGGGTGAGTACGCGCTTCGTGCGAGCACGCGCCTAGCCCGGTGGCATTGGAGACGCTAGGCGGTTAGTTGCAACTACAGATCCCCCGCCTCGGCCTGCCGCGCCGCCTCCACGGTCTGCGCCGCGTGGTACGACGAGCGGACCAGCGGGCCGGCCACCACCTCGCTAAATCCCATTGCCAGCCCCGCCGCGCGCAACGCGGCGAATCCGTCGGGATGTACATAGCGCTTGACCGGAAGATGAAAGCGCGACGGCGCGAGATACTGCCCGATCGTCAGCACTTCTACGCGATGCTCGCGAAGCTCTCGCATCGTCGCGAGCAACTCCTCATCGGTTTCGCCCAGACCCACCATCAGCCCCGACTTCGTGACGAGCGCACCGTTCGCCGCTTTCGCCCGCGCAAGCAGGTCGAGCGAGCCGCGATAGTCTGCGCCCGGCCGCGCCGCGCGATACAGCGAGGGCACCGTCTCGATGTTGTGATTGAACACGTCGGGCCACGCGTGCGAAAGCGCCTCGAGCGCGCGCCCGATGCGGCCGCGGAAATCGGGCGTCAGCACCTCGACGCCGATCCCCGGCACGCGCTCGCGTACCTGCGCAATGCAACGCGCGAAGTGCGACGCGCCGCCGTCGCGCAGGTCGTCGCGATCGACCGAGGTGATGACGACGTGACGCAAGCCCAGCGCCGCGACCGCTGCCGCAAGGTGCGCGGACTCGTCCTCGTCGAGCGGCGCAGGCCGCCCGTGAGCGACATCGCAGAACGGACAGCGCCGCGTGCACAGCCCACCCATGATCATGAAGGTCGCGGTGCGCTGGGCAAAGCATTCGCCGATGTTCGGGCACATCGCTTCTTCGCAAACCGAATGAAGCCGATGCTCGCGCAATACGGCCGCCAGGCCCGCTACCGTCTCGCTCATGAGCGGACGCGCACGCAGCCAGGGCGGCTTCGGCAAGACCGCGTCGGCGCTGGCAGGCGGCACGATCTTGACCGGAATCCGCGCGAGCTTCTCGCGGCTGCGCAGGCCCTCCTGGCCCAGCGCCGTACTCGACGAACGGGACACTCCAGACGTGGCGGCCTCCATGCTCAGGCTCCTTCGTCGAAAAAGGCCTTGAGCAGGCGATTGACCTCCTGCGCCGCCTCCATTTGCACCATATGCCCCTTGCCCGCAATCACCTCCACGCGCACCTGCGACGGCAAACCCTGCGCATGGCGCGCCGGAATGATCTGGTCGGCCTCACCCCAAATCACGAGCGCGCGCGGCGCGAGCGATGCCACACGCTCGCGGAACACGCGCCGCTGCGCGCCGCCTTCGAACGCCTGGCCCGCAATCTTGCCGAGCGCGGCCTGCACGCCTTCGAGCCGCTTGTACTTCACGAGGTCCTCGACGAGTTGACGCGTGACCAGCGCGGGATCGGCGAACAGCTTCGTCACGTGCGGCTTGAGCGCATTGCGATTGCCCGCCGCGACGAAGCCCTCGATATACGCCCCATCGATCTCGCTGCCGAGGCCCGCACTCGAAATCAGCGCAAGGGAAGCCACGCGCGCGGGCGCCTGCTCAGCCACCGCCATGGCCACCGCACCGCCCAGCGAATGCCCGACGAGATGCGCACGATCGATCTTCTGTGCATCGAGGAACGCGATCACGCTTTGCGCAATCTCGTCGAGGCTCCCGCTCTCGACCGCCTTGCCCGACTCGCCGTGACCCGGCAAATCGAGCGCCCAAACGGTGCGCTCTGCCGCGAGATCGGTGTGGTTGAAGAGCCAGTTGTTGAGATCGCCGCCAAAGCCGTGGATCAGCACGACCGGCACGCCCTCGCCTTCGCCCTGTTTCAGGTAGCGCACGGTCCGCCCGCCAATCTGCGACTTTTCCGGCTGCGGTCCCGCGTCGGCGTCGCCCGCCTGCGCCGGCACGAAGTCGCGCTGGAACTCGGCCACCGCGGCGTCGATATCCGCGTCGGCCGCTTCGGCATCGGCGACCACACCGAGCAGCGCGCCGACGGGCAGCGTGTCGCCTTCCTGCGCGATCTGCCGCCGCAACACGCCCTCGAACGCGCACTCGACGCCCGACGCGATCTTGTCGGACTCCACGTCGAGCAACTCATCGCCCTTGGTGACCTTGTCCCCGGGCGACTTGAGCCAGCCGTTCACCTGGCCCTGCTCCATCGACAGGCCCCATTTGGGCATCGTGATCATATGGATCGGCATGACTTCAGCTCCTTGCTGCGCGCGCGGCTTCGGCGATCTTCTCCGCCGACGGGATGTAGAGGTCTTCGAGCGAGGCCGCGAACGGCACCGGCGTATGCGGCGCGGTGACCATGCCGACCGGGGCCTTGAGCGCCTTGAACGCCTTCTGGCCAACGAGTGCGGCAATGTCGGTCGCTATCGAGCAGCGCGGGTTGGCTTCGTCGACGACCACGACCCGGCCCGTGCGGCGCGCGCTTTCGAGGATCGTTTCCTCGTCGAGCGGCGAGGTGGTGCGCAGGTCGATCACATCCGCCTCGATGCCGTCTTTCGCGAGCTTCTGCGCAGCGTCGAGCGCGTAGTGCACCATGCGTCCATACGTGACGATCGTAACGTCGTCGCCATCGCGCACGATGTTGGCCTCGCCGAACGGAATCGAATAGGATTCCTCCGGAACGTCGCCTTCCATGGTGTAGAGCAGCTTGTGCTCGCAGAAGATCACGGGGTCGTTATCGCGAATCGCCTCGATCATGAGGCCCTTGGCGTCATAGGGCGTGGCCGGGCACACGACTTTCAGCCCGGGAATATGCGTGAAGAGCGAGGTGAGCATCTGCGAGTGCTGCGCCGCCGCGCGCAAGCCCGCGCCATACATGGTGCGAATCACGACCGGCGTGACCGCCTTGCCGCCGAACATGTAGCGGAACTTCGCCGCCTGGTTGAAGATCTGGTCGAAGCACACGCCCATGAAATCGATGAACATCAGCTCCGCTACCGGCCGCATGCCACACGCCGCCGCGCCCACCGCCGTGCCGATAAAGCCGCCTTCCGAGAGCGGTGTATCGAGCACGCGCCCGGGGAACTTGCCGTAAAGGCCCTTCGTCACGCCGAGCACGCCGCCCCACGCGTCCTGCTCGCCAGGCGCGCCCGCACCGCCCGCGTTGTCCTCGCCCATCACGATCACGCTCTCGTCGCGCGCCATCTCCTGGGCAAGCGCTTCGTTGATGGCCTGCGAATAGGTGATTTTCCGTGCCATTTCCGTCTCCTTGATCTGGAATCCTGATGACCTGAGTGCGCAGCGCTCAGGGGTACGACACGTACACGTCCGTGAGCAGCGCTTCGGCCGGCGGCAGCGGCGCGGCCTTGGCCTGCGCCACGGCATCGTCGATCAGCTGCTTCACTTCGGTGTCCACCTTGCGCAAATCGTGGCTGCTCGCGAGTTCAGCGCGCACCACGCGCTCTTCGAAGCGCTTGAGACAGTCTTTTTCTTCGCGCAGCTTCTGCACTTCGCCAGGGGCGCGGTAGGTTTGCGCGTCGCCTTCGAAGTGGCCGAAATAGCGCGAGAGTTTCATCTCCACGAGCGTCGGGCCGCCGCCGCTGCGTGCGCGTGCAATGGCTTCGCCCAGCGCCTCGTGTACGGCGAAAAAGTCGAAGCCGTCGACGATCACGCCCGGCATGCCGAAGCCGTTCGCGCGGTCGGCGATGTTGTCGGCCGCGACCGACCATGTGGAAGACGTCGCCTCGGCGTAGCCGTTGTTTTCCGCGACGAAGACCACCGGCAAGCGCCACACGGAGGCGAGATTCATCGACTCGAAGATCACGCCCTGGTTCGACGCGCCGTCACCGAAGAAGCACACGCCCACGCCGCCCGTCTTCTTCTGCCTGGCGGCGAGCGCGGCGCCGCACGTGAGCGGACCGCCTGCGCCGACGATGCCATTTGCGCCGAGCATGCCCTTCGACAGATCGGCGATGTGCATCGAGCCGCCCTTGCCCCGGCACGAACCCGTGGCCCGGCCATAGATCTCGGCCATCATCTCGCGCACGTCCACGCCCTTGGCGATGCAGTGCCCGTGGCCGCGGTGCGTCGTGGCGACATAGTCGGTATCGTTCAGGTGGCTCATCGTGCCGACCGCGGAGGCCTCCTCGCCCGCGTACAGGTGCACGAAGCCTGGAATTTCGCCGGTCGCGAACTCGACGTGCAAGCGTTCCTCGAACTCGCGAATCGTGCGCATCGAGCGATACGCGGTGAGCAACTGCTCCTTGTTCAACTGAACTGACATGGTTGTCTCCTGGATGTACGACGCTGGACCGCTCTGGTTCAAGCCTGCTGCGGGAAATGCCACTGCTCCTAGTGAAAAGTGAAACCGCCGTCGACGTTCACCGACTGGCCCGTGACGTTGTCCATCGTCGCGAAGAACAGGGCGAGCCGGCCCATGTCCTCCGGCGTTTGCGCGCGGCCCTGCGGGATCAGCGTGAGCTGATGGCGCTGCCAGGACTCTTCGACGCTCTCGCCTTCTGTTTTCCATTCGTCCGAGAGCCGGTCCCACATATACGTGCGCACGATGCCGGGGCAAATCGCATTCACGGTGATGCCCTCGCGCGCGACCTCCTTGGCGAGTGCGTTGGTGAAGCCGACCACCGCGAATTTCGAGGCGCTGTAGTGCGCGAGATTCGGGAACCCTTCCTTGCCCGCGATCGAAGCGACGTTGATGATCCGCCCGCGCTTTTGCGTACGGAAATGCGGCAGTGCAGCCTTGCAGGCGAGGAACACGCCTTTCGCGTTGACGCCCATAACGAAGTCCCAGTCCCGCTCCGTTAATTCGGATACCGTATTAATGGAAATCACGCCGGCGCAATTCACGAGAATATCGAAGCCACCGAACTCCGAAAGCGCCTGCGAGACCATCCCTTCGAGCTGAACGGCCTGGGTGACGTCGACCTTGGCAAACGCAGCGCGTCTGCCCAGCGCCCGTATTTCATCCGCAGTCGCTGTAAGGGGTTCTTCGAGCAGATCCGCGAGCAGCACGTCCGCGCCGGCCTGCGCGAGCGTGAGCGCAATGCCGCGGCCGATGCCGCGCGCGCCGCCGGTCACGATCGCGACCTGGCCTTTCAAGGGAGTGTCCATGCGATGTCTCCTTGTTTCGGTTATGCGTGGGGGAAGCAAGCCGGTCGCTATGCGCGCGCGGCGGCCTCGCGCAACAACTGATGCGACGCCGCATAACGCAGCGTGCGCGCAACATCGACGGTCAGCGGACCGTGCCAGTCGAGCGTCACTTCATAGCGGTCGCCGCGCGCCGGTTCGATCTCGCGCTCGCCGTCGAACGCGAGCGTGCCGTGGTCCGCCTCGAGCGGCAGCGCCACGCCGACTTCGAGGCGCTGGCAGGTGCGCATCGTCACGCGCTCGACGCGGCCCGGCGCAATCGGCGCGAGCAACGGCACGCCGGCGCCGCTGACCTCGGGCGCACCCGGCTGAGCGAACGTCATGTGCAGTCCGTGCGCCGCATCGCGCCCGACCGGCGCCCAAGCCCCGCCGATCGACGACAGACCGATGCCGTCGGGCGGCGCGAAGGTCAGAAAAAGTGATTCGATATCCGAACTTTCGGAGATCGCGCGCGCGCCGATGAACGGTTGACGTGCCACGCAAATATCGACGAGCGCAACTTCTTCGCGCCCGCGCGACGGCCCTTCCACGCAGCGCGCGACGAGCCGCTTGTTGCGCGAGAGCGCCGACTCGGCCGGCACCGCGCCAGTCGCGACGAGCGCGCCCGCGAGGCCTGCGACGGTGGCTTCGCGCAGTTCGGGAAAGGCGTTGTTGGTGCCGGTCGAGAGCGCGAGCAGCGGCGTCGCCCCGCAATGCGCCGCGACGGCGCGATGGGTGCCGTCGCCGCCCAGCACCGCGATCAGCGCGACTTCCTCACGCACCATGTGAGCGACGCCGGCGTGCGTATCGGCAACGCTTTCGCTCACCGGCAGATCGACGAACACGACCTCGGGCCAGGGCTCATGCGCAGCAATCGCCGCGTGCGTCTCGATCGCGCGCAGGAGCAGCGCGGCTACGCCGGTGTTGTCGCGCAACGTCAGCACGCGCGCCACGCCGAGCGCGCCGAGACCCGCGAGCAGGCGCACGACCATATTCGCCTTCTCGGCCGTGGGAAAGACGGATGCATGCGAAGTGAGACGGCGGATGTCGCGGCCCGATGCGGGGTTCGCGATCACGCCTATGGTCACGGGCGTCGTCACGGGTCTTGTCTCCTGATGGCGTCGCACCGTAAATGGCCGTGCGCCGCTTTTGCCAGCAGACTCTGCAAGCGTCATGCCAATGACGTCGACGACGCGTCGCGTCCGCGCAGAAGGCCGCGTGGCGGGGCTCCGAGGCAATTGGACGCCATGACGCCAGTACGCGTTGCGTCGCGCGTGGCGTCTCAGCCGTCGTCTCGCGTGAGCGATGCGCCTATCGGACCAAGAGCCGCCCGCGCGAAGGGAAACGCGTACAGCCCCGCGTGGCCTGCCTGAGCGGCGACTGGGCACCTCTGGCCACCGCGCTGGAATGCGCGATACGACGCGCTGAGACGATCGTCTCAGCCGTCTCGCATGCTGCGCTGCGGTGTGATCGCGCGCAAAGGATGTGCTACAAAAGACTCCCGCCGAACGCTTTCCGGTCCGACGTAACCTGACGTTACCCCGACGCTCACCGCGAGCCGTCGTCTGGAACCGCTCATGCCCTACGCCCTTGCGTCTACCCGGCACGCCGAGCGCGTGCGTGGCGCCGTAGAAGGCCGGCTGCCCGCGCCGTCCGAATCGCCGCGCCTCGTCTCGTCGTGGCAGCGCTCGTTCGAGCGCTATCAACTCGACCCCGGTTCCGTGATCGGCCCGCGCGTGCTGAGCGCCGCCGAGCTGCGCGAGATCCGCGATCGCGAGGAGTCCTTTCTGCGCGCCTCGGGGCAATGCCTCACGCGGCTGCACGACATGGTGCGCGAGGCCGATTACTGCGTGATGCTGACCGACGCGCACGGCGTGACGATCGACTACCGCCTCGACCGCGAGCGCCGCAACGACTTCAAGCACGCGGGGCTCTATATCGGCTCGTGCTGGTCCGAGAGCGAGGAAGGCACCTGCGGCATCGCGAATGTGCTGACCGATCTCGCGCCCATTACGGTGCACAAGACCGACCATTTCCGCGCCGCGTTCACCACGCTCACGTGCAGCGCCGCGCCGATTTTCGCGCCGGGCGGCGAGCTGATCGGCGTACTCGATGCATCGGCCGTGCAGTCGCCCGACAATCGCGAGAGCCAGCGCATCGTCAACCAGCTCGTACGCCAGAGCGCCGCGCTCATCGAAGACGGCTATTTCCTGCATCGCCTCGCGTCGTGCTGGATACTCTTCGGTCACCAGAATCGCAATTACGTGGAAGCGCAGCCCGAACTGCTGATCGCCTTCGACGAAAACGGCAACGTGGTCGCCGCAAACCGGCGCGCGCGCGAATGCATGCCGTGCCTGGACGGCCCGCGTCATATCGACGAGATCTTCGATTCGTCGCACGTGCAGTTGCGCGACATCGGGCGCATCGAAACCATCGCGGCGCTGCGACTGCGTGCGAACGGCTCGATGCTGTATGCGCGCATTCGCGCTCCGCTCGGGGCGAACGGTTACGGCGGACACAGCTTACGCAGCGGCCACAGCGGCGGCAGCGCGGCGCACGGCGCCATGCCGCTGCGGCGCGACGCCGCCGACGCGCACAAATACGATCGCAGCGCGCTCGGCCCCTTCCTGCGCAGCGCCGACCCGCGGGTGGCCGAGAACGCGCGCATCGCGCAGCGCGTGGCGGGCAAGCGCCTGCCGATCCTGCTGCTCGGCGAAACCGGCGCCGGCAAGGAAGTGTTCGCACGCGCCATTCACGACGCGAGCGCACGACGCAATCGCCCGTTCATCGCGGTCAATTGCGGGGCGCTGCCCGAGTCGCTGATCGAGAGCGAGCTGTTCGGCTATGCGCCGGGCGCGTTCACGGGTGCGCGCCGCCACGGTGCGCGCGGCAAGATCGCGATGGCGGATGGCGGCACGCTCTTTCTCGACGAGATCGGCGACATGCCGCTCGCGCTGCAGACCCGCCTGTTGCGCGTGCTGGCCGAGGGCGAAGTCCTGCCGCTCGGGAGCGAAACGCCAGTGCGCGTCGACATCGACGTGGTCTGCGCAACGCATCGGGACCTCGCGCAGATGGCCGGCGCGGGCGCATTCCGCGACGATCTCTACTATCGCCTGAGCGGCGCGGTGCTCACGCTGCCGCCGCTGCGCGAGCGGCGCGACATCGCCATGCTCATCGACACGGTCTTCGCGGAAGAAGCGCAGGCCGCCGGCCGGCCGCTCGCACTCGACGCCACGCTCGCGGCGCGGCTCGCGAAGTTCGCGTGGCCCGGCAACCTGCGGCAGCTGCGCAATGCGATGCGCTACGCATGCGCCGTATGCGACACCGTGCTGGTCGAAGCGCGGCACCTGAGCGCCGACCTCGCGGCGCGCCTGCCGGAACTCGCTGCGCCCGCCGCGTGCGGCTGCCCAGCCGGCATTGCGCCGACGTCGCCGCTCTCCGACGATGACGAGCGCGCACGCATCGTCGCGGCGCTCACGGCGCACCGCTGGCGTCCAAACGCCGCCGCGCAGGCGCTAGGCATCTCGCGCGCGACGCTCTACCGGCGCATGGCGAAGCTCGCCATCGTCGGGCCTCATCGCGTTTGAGCCGGATTGCACTGACAACCCCGCGTTTCGCGTCGCCAGATTGCACAGAAGTATTAAATATTGTGCGGCGCGATTTACTTGCCACACCTCGACCGGTATAAATCGAGCGCTCGCGAGCCACGGATACGCCATCTGGCCTATTCTTGTACCGCAGCCCCCTCCGCTGGATGCGTCGTCCGTTCCCGGCTAACTGAAATGCCCTCAATGGAGTGATTGCCATGCTCAAGAAGCTGCTGATGCTGTTCCTCGCGATCGGCCTGTCGCTGTCCGCCGTGCTCGCCGCAGCCGTGGAAGTGAACACCGCCGACGAAACCGCGCTCGAATCGGTCAAGGGCATCGGCCCCGTCCACGCCAAGGCGATCATCGACGAGCGCACGAAGAACGGCCCGTTCAAGGACGCCGACGACCTCGTGAACCGCGTCAAGGGCATCGGCCCGAAGTCGGTGCAGAACCTCGAGGCGGCCGGGCTCACGATCAACGGCTCCTCGGCGCCGCCGGCGGGCAAGACGGCTAGCGCGAAGAGCGGCAAGAGCGCCGCTGCCACGAGCGCCGCGCCCGCTGCGACCACGGCCAATCCGATGACGGCGCAGACGCCGGCGGCCGCGACTACGGCGCAAGCCGCCTCGGACACGGCCGCGAGCAAGTCGAAGCACAAGAGCAAGAAGGACAAGACGGCCGCCGCTGCGAGCGCGCCCCAAGCGGGCTCCGCTGCAGCGGCGTCCGATACGAAGGGCAAACAGCCCAGAAAGTCGAAGAAGGACAAGGCCGCTTCCGCCGCGGCCGCTTCCGGCGCCTGATTGCCGCCATCGTCCGGCGCGCGCAATCCGGGCGCCGGACCTCGAAAACGCGGCGCCGCCTTCGCGTGCGCCGTCCGACTTACCGGCCGCGTCTCCCGGCGCTGCCATCACCCAGAGAGATCGTCATGAGTCTGCTAGATACCCTCGGTTCCCTGCTCGGTTCGCAGTCGCAACAGCAAGGCGGCGGCCAGGCCCAGCTCCTCGCCGCGGCGATGGAGTTCGTCAACAACCAGCCCGGCGGGCTGAATGGCCTTATCGAGAAGTTCCAGCAAGGCGGCCTCGGCGACATCGTGCAGTCGTGGGTCGGCAACGGCGAGAACCAGCCTGTTTCTGCGGATCAACTGCACAACGTGCTCGGCTCGGACGCCGTCTCGGGCCTCGCGCAGAAGGTCGGCATGCAGCCTGACCAGGTGAGCGGGCTGCTCGCCCAGGTGCTGCCGCACGTGGTCAACGTGGGCACGCCGAACGGCGAAGTGCCGCAAGGCGGCCAGATCAACACCGAAAGCGTGCTCGGCACGCTTGGCGGGCTGGCGTCGCTGTTTGGCGGCGGCAACAAGCAGGCCTAAGCGCTTCTCGGCAGAAATGAAAAAAGGGCAGCGGATCACTCCGCTGCCCTTTTCGTTTCGGCTCAGTGCGCGCCTTCCGGCACGCGTCTCAACTGAGGTTTGCTACTCGCGTTAGTGCACCACGCGCTCGAACACGAACTTGCCGTCGTGCACGCCGACCGGAATCACATCCTTCGGTCCGAACTTGCCCGCGAGGATCAGCTTGGCGACCGGGTTCTCGATCTCCTGCTGAATCGCGCGCTTGAGCGGCCGTGCGCCGAACAGCGGGTCGTAGCCGACCTTGGCGATCTGGCCCAGCGCCTCGTCCGACACCATGAGTTCCATGTCCAACTTCTCCAGACGCTCGCGCAGACGCTGCAGCTGGATCTTCGCAATCGACTCGATATTCGAGCGATCGAGCGCATGGAACACCACGACCTCGTCGATCCGGTTCAGGAACTCGGGGCGGAACTGCTGCTTCACTTCGTTCCACACGGCGTCCTTCACGGCTTCCTGCGGCTCGCCCGCCATCGCCTGAATGAGATGCGAACCGAGGTTCGACGTCATCACGATCACGGTGTTCTTGAAGTCGACGGTTCGACCTTGACCATCGGTCATGCGGCCGTCGTCGAGCACCTGCAGCAGCACGTTGAACACGTCCGGGTGGGCCTTTTCGACTTCGTCGAGCAGGATCACGCTATACGGCTTGCGACGCACGGCCTCGGTCAGATAGCCGCCCTCTTCGTAGCCCACGTATCCCGGCGGCGCGCCGATCAAACGCGCCACGCTGTGCTTCTCCATGAACTCGCTCATGTCGATGCGGATGAGGTGATCTTCCGAATCGAACAGGAAGCCCGCCAGCGCCTTGCAAAGCTCGGTCTTGCCCACACCCGTCGGCCCGAGGAACAGGAACGAGCCGTACGGCCGGTTCGGGTCCGAGAGACCGGCGCGCGAGCGGCGAATCGCGTCGGCAACGGCGGTAATGGCTTCGTCCTGGCCCACCACGCGTTCGTGCAGCTTCTCTTCGATCTGCAGCAGCTTTTCGCGCTCGCCCTGCATCATGCGCGAAACGGGAATGCCGGTCGAACGCGACACGACCTCCGCGATTTCCTCGGCGCCCACGAGCGTGCGCAGCAGGCGCAAACGCGTGGGGTTGTTCTGCTCGTTCGCCTCGGCGAGCGTCACCTGCTTGAGTTGCGCCTCGAGTTCCGGCAACTTGCCGTACTGCAGTTCCGCCACCTTCTCGAGCTTGCCTTCGCGCTGGAAGCGATTGATATCCGC
The DNA here is from genome assembly GCF_024206495.1 of Paraburkholderia sp. CNPSo 3272. Lineage (GTDB taxonomy): Bacteria > Pseudomonadota > Gammaproteobacteria > Burkholderiales > Burkholderiaceae > Paraburkholderia. The sequence continues at coordinate 160,868 of NZ_JAMBPQ010000001.1, forward strand.
ACGCACGCGGTCGATCTCTTCCTTGATCTGCGCGCCGCCCTGCACCGCGGCCTTCTCGGTGGTCCAGATCTCTTCGAGGTCCTTATATTCGAGGCTCAGCCGGTCGATCTCTTCCTCGATCAGCTGCAGACGCTTTTGCGACGCTTCGTCCTTCTCCTTCTTGACGGCCTCGCGCTCGATCTTCAGCTGGATCAAGCGGCGATCGAGCTTGTCCATTGCTTCGGGCTTCGAATCGATTTCCATCTTGATCTTCGAAGCCGCTTCGTCGATCAGGTCGATGGCCTTGTCCGGCAGGAAACGGTCGGTGATGTAGCGATGAGACAGCTCCGCCGCCGCGACGATCGCCGGGTCGGTGATTTCCACGCCGTGGTGCAGTTCGTACTTCTCCTTCAGGCCGCGCAGGATCGCGATGGTCGCCTCGACCGACGGTTCATCGACGAGCACTTTCTGGAAGCGGCGTTCGAGCGCGGCGTCCTTTTCGATGTACTTGCGATATTCGTCGAGCGTCGTCGCGCCGATGCAGTGCAGCTCGCCGCGCGACAGCGCCGGCTTGAGCATGTTGCCCGCGTCCAGCGCGCCTTCGGCCTTGCCCGCGCCGACCATCGTGTGAATTTCGTCGATGAAGACGATGGTCTGGCCTTCGTCCTTGGCGATGTCGTTGAGCACGGCCTTCAGGCGCTCCTCGAACTCGCCGCGATACTTCGCGCCCGCGAGCAGTGCGGCCATGTCGAGCGAAAGCACGCGCTTGCCCTTGAGCGTTTCGGGCACTTCGCCGTTGACGATGCGCTGCGCGAGGCCTTCGACGATGGCCGTCTTGCCCACGCCCGGCTCGCCGATCAGCACCGGATTGTTCTTGGTGCGGCGTTGCAGGATCTGGATCGAACGGCGGATTTCGTCGTCGCGGCCGATCACGGGGTCGAGCTTGCCCGAACGCGCGCGTTCGGTCAGATCGACGGTGTACTTCTTGAGCGCTTCACGCTGGCTCTCGGCGTCCTGGCTGTGCACCTGCGCGCCGCCGCGGACCGCGACGATCGCGGCTTCGAGCGCCTTGCGCGTCAGGCCGTGCTGGCGAGCGAGACGACCCGCTTCGCCCTTGTCCTCGGAAACGGCGAGCAGGAACATCTCGCTCGCGATATACGTGTCGTTGAGCTTCTGCGCTTCCTTGTCGGCCTGATTGAGCAGACCCGTGAGCTCGCGGCCGATCTGCACATTGCCGTCGGTGCCCTGCACCTGCGGCAAGCGGCTGATGGCGTCATTCAGCGCGTTCTGCAGCGCCTGGACCTGCACGCCCGCACGCGACATGAGCGAGCGCGCCGAGCCGTCCTGCTGCGCGACGAGCGCAGCCAGCAGGTGAACGGGCTCGATATACTGGTTCTCGTGGCCCACCGCGAGGCTCTGCGCGTCGGCGATGGCTTCCTGGAACTTGGTGGTGAGTTTGTCGATTCTCATTTGATGCGAGACCTCCAGATTTCTAGACTGTCACCAAATTTGAGGGGGGACGCGCCGGTTTCAAGCGCTCTGGCGTCATTTTTTCCGATTTTTGTGATTCAGGCGCGGTCAGCGTCCGTCGCCACCAGTTCCTGCCCAGGCGGTAGAAACAGGGAAAGTATGCGGGCGGCCGCAGCGCGAGAGGCAGCGCGCCACGGCTAAGCGCCACGGCACGAAGGAGAAGAAAAACGAAAAGGTGACGCTGACGCGCCCTTTAATGCTCGCGCGAAGACGCGGAGAGAGCCGCCTGCGCGCGCGGCATGACCTGGATCGGTGCCAGGCCGAGCAGGCCGATCAATTCGCCTGCCGGCTGCGCCAACTCGCCGATCGTATGGCGGTCAAGTTCCGCCAGAAACGCATCGCGCGCCGCCGCCAGCGCGTGCTTGAGCCGGCACTGCGGCTCGATGACACAGCTGCGCCGGTCGCCATGCTCGTCCGGAAAGCAGCCGACGAGCGAGAAGTCGCTCTCGGTCTCACGGACCACCGCGCCGACGCTGAGATCGAGCGACGCCGGTGCGAGCCGCAAGCCCCCATTGCGGCCGCGAACGGTATCGACCCAGCCAAGCTCGCCCAGGCGCTGCACGACTTTCATCAGATGATTCTTCGACACGCCGTAGGCGTCCGAGATCTCCTGGATCGTGGCCAAGCTGTCGCGACGCAGCGCGAGATAAAGCATCACGCGCAACGAATAGTCGGTGTAGTCGGTCAGTCTCATGGCGGTCGCAATGACAGGGGTGGTGCGGGTGACAGAAACCATACAATAACATGCAGGTACCATGCAGGTTTTGCCCGGACTGGGTATGATTGCCACTTCGATGGACGCTTCGCAGTCCCTGGCAGCTTGCATGCGGCCCATTGCCGCATCGTACCGGCGCCCCGCCGCCGAATACACTCCAGGCGCTCCACGCATCACCAGGCCCCAAATGACCCGCCCCGACACCCGCCCCGCTGCCGCGCTGCAAGCTCAGCCAACTGAAGAGAACATCCGGGAACTCGTCTACGCGTTCTACGACCGGGTGCGCGACGACTCCATGCTCGGCTCGGTGTTCGACGGCGTGCTCGCCGGGCGTTGGGACGAACATCTGCCCAAGATGTGCCGCTTCTGGTCGAGCCTCGTGCTCGGCACCAAAAGCTACCGCGGCAATGTGCAGCAGGCACACGATCCGGTGCCCGGCGTCGAGCCGCAGCATTTCAGCCGCTGGCTCTACCTTTTCCTCGATACGGTGCAGGATCGCTACGAGCCCGCGGCGGCCGTGCAGTTCATGGAACCCGCGCTGCGCATTGCGCAAAGCCTGCAACTGAGCCGCTTTGGCTGGGATTACACGATTCCGCCCGAGCAACAGGCACTTCTGGATCGCGTAGCGCCTCGCAGGCGCCCCGCTGGGCACGGCCATGACTTGCCCACGCGGCCGACCGGCGAGCCGTTTCCAGCCCGTTTCGTTGGCCGCCAGATGGATGTCGACGAAAGCACGCCGGCAGAGTGACCGTATCTGCCTTCAGCGCGGTGGCGGACTAGGCGGTTAGTTGCGTTAGATAGGGATGGACGAGCTAAATCCGTCCCCTCAGTCCCCCAAGAGCCTAGCTGGATTCCGGCGAAGCATTCCCCGACGCCACACCCCAGCGCGCCAGCGCCGTATCGTCACTCTCGCGCGCATCGACCCAGCGCGCGCCCTGCTCCGTCTCTTCCTTCTTCCAGAACGGCGCCTCGGTCTTGAGATAGTCCATGACGAACTCGCATGACGCGAACGCGTCGCCTCGATGCTTCGACGTGGTCGCGACCAGCACGATCTGGTCGAGCGGCGCGAGCTTGCCCACCCGGTGCACGATTAGCACCTCGATTCCCGGCCAGCGCCGCTGCGCCTGCCCGGCAATCGCTTCCAGCGCCTTCTCGGTCATGCCGGGGTAGTGCTCGAGTTCGAGCGAGGCGATTGTGCTGCCGTCGTTCAGATCGCGCACCGTGCCGACGAAGCAGGCCACCGCGCCGATCGCCGGATTACGCGCGCGCAACTGCGCCACCTCGGTGGTGAGGTCGAAATCTTCCGTTTGTACGCGCACGGGCATCGTGAGTCTCCTGTGGCGCTCAGCCGCCCGTCACCGGCGGGAAAAACGCCACTTCGCAGCCCTCGGTGATACGCGTGCGGGGGTCCGTCATCACGTGATTGCAGGCCATGCGCAGCGCGCGGCCTTCCGCCAGCGTCTCGGCCCACACTCCGCCGCGCGCACGCAGCCAGCCGCGCACGTCGCCGACCGTCGCGATGCCGTCCGGCAGCGTGACCGTTTCGTCCGCGACGCCTAGCGCCTCGCGCACACTCGCAAAAAATTTCAACTGGATCTTCATCGCTCGAGGCTTTTCAGTACAGCAATTCGGTGAACGGAATAAAGCGCACGGTCTCGCCCGCGCTGATCGCATGATTGGGCGGATTGTCGATGAGACCGTCGCCCCAGACCGTGGAGGTGAGTACCGCCGAACTCTGGTTCGGGAACAGGTCGAGACCGCCAGCCGGGTTGACGCGCGCGCGCAGGAATTCGTTGCGGCGGTCGCTCTTCGCCTGGGTGAAATCGGCGCGCAGCGAGAGCGCGCGCGGGCTCACGTGGGTCGCGCCCGCGAGGCGCAGCAGGAACGGGCGCACGAACAAAAGAAAGGTGACGAAACTCGACACCGGGTTGCCCGGCAGCCCGATGAAAAACGCCTCGCCGGTTTCCGCGTCCGCCGCCCCCTGCGCCCGGCGCACCGCGCCGAACGCCAGCGGCTTGCCCGGCTTCATGGCGATCTGCCACAAGTTGATGCGCCCTTCGGCCTCGACGGCCGGCCGCACGTGATCCTCCTCCCCGACCGAGACCCCGCCCGAGGTGAGGATGAGGTCGTGGGCGGCAGCCGCCTCGCGCAGCGTCGCGCGCGTGAGCTCGAGCTGGTCCGGCACGATGCCGTAGTCGGTGACTTCGCAGCCGAGATTGCGCAAGAGGCCCGTGAGCGTGAAGCGGTTCGAGTTATAGATCGCGCCGGGCCTGAGCGGCTCGCCCGGCATCGTCAGTTCGTCGCCGGTGAAGAACACCGCCACCTTCACGCGGCGCACGACGGTGAGCGTGGCGCATCCGACCGACGCCGCGAGCCCGAGCGCCGCCGGCGTGAGGCGTGTGCCCGCCGGCAGGATCACCGTGTTCTTGCGGATATCGGCGCCCTGCGCCGTGATCCATTCGCCCGCCTTGGGCGCATGCAGAAAGGTGACGGCGCCTTCCGCGGCCTCGGTCTGCTCCTGCATCACCACGGCGTCTGCGCCCGGCGGCACCGTCGCGCCCGTGAAGATGCGCGCCGCCGTGCCCGCCGTGAGCGGTTGTGGCGCGTGGCCCGCGGGGATGCGCTGCGAAACCGGCAGATGGCGGCTGCCTTGCGCCAGATCGGCCACGCGAACCGCGTAGCCGTCCATTGCGCTCGTATGCATCGGCGGCACGTCGAGCGGCGAGACGACGTCTGCGGCGAGCACGCGGTTCAGCGCGTCGAACGTCGAAATCGTTTCGATGCCGGCGAGCGGCTCCGCCGCGGCAAGCAGCGCGGCAAGGGCGTCGGCGGTGGAGAGCATCGGCGCGCGCGGCGCGGGCGCCGGCGCAGCGGAAGACGGGGACGTAGGCGTGGACATCGAGGTCGTCTCGGACTTGGGCGGCGGGGCCGCCAGCAGCGGTTGGTCTGCCGTTATTGTAGCGGCGCGACCGGCGCGCTGTGCCTTGTGCCGTGGATATCCCTGGCGCGCAATGCCTGCGAGTGTGCAGGCCCGGCTGAAGTGATTCAGCGGGCGGGTTCGGGCAACCCGCCGCCGCGTAAAACCTGATGCGATGTCGGCGCGCCGGGACCGCGAGCGGATCCGGCCCCGGCTGCGTCGATCAGTCCGCCGTGTGAGCGGCGATATAGTCCTTCACGCGCTGGGCGTCGGCAGGCACGACTTCGAAGCGCTGCGGCAGCGCCTCGAGGCCTTCGAACGCGGCCGGACGCTCCGGCTCACGGTCCAGCGCTTCGCGGATCGTCTCGCCGAACTTCACCGGCTGTGCGGTTTCGAGCACGATCATCGGCACACCGGGCTGCAGGTGTTCGCGGGCGACCTTCACGCCGTCGGCCGTATGGGTGTCGATCATCGTCTGGTAGCGCGTGTAGATGTCGCGAATCGTGGCGATGCGGTCGTCGTGGCTGCTGCGGCCCGAAACGAAGCCGAACTGCTTCACGCGCACGAAGTCGCCGCTCGCCACGAGATCGAAGCCGCCCTTCTCCTCGACGTCGCGGAACAACTGCGTCACGCGCGCCGGATCGCGGCCCAGCAAGTCGTAGACGAAGCGCTCGAAGTTCGACGCCTTCGAGATGTCCATGCTCGGGCTCGTCGTGTGATACGTTTCCGCCGAGCCGCGCACGCGATACATGCCGGTGCGGAAGAACTCGTCGAGCACGTCGTTCTCGTTGGTCGCGACCACGAGCTTTTCGATCGGCAGGCCCATCATGCGCGCGATATGGCCCGCGCACACGTTGCCGAAGTTGCCCGAGGGCACCGTGAACGAGACGCGCTCGTCGTTGGACTTCGTCGCCGCGAAATAGCCGGCGAAGTAGTACACGACCTGGGCCACGACGCGCGCCCAGTTGATCGAGTTGACCGTGCCGATCTTCTGCTGCGCCTTGAATGCGTGATCGTTCGAAACGGCCTTGACGATGTCCTGGCAGTCGTCGAACACGCCTTCCACGGCCAGATTGAAGATGTTCGGGTCCTGCAGGCTGAACATCTGCGCCGTCTGGAACGCGCTCATCTTCCTGTGCGGCGACAGCATGAACACGCGCACGCCCTTCTTGCCGCGCATGGCGTATTCCGCCGCGCTGCCGGTGTCGCCCGACGTCGCGCCGAGAATGTTCAGCTCCTGGCCGGCCTTTGCGAGCGCGTACTCGAACAGGTTGCCGAGCAGCTGCATCGCCATGTCCTTGAACGCGAGCGTCGGGCCGTTCGAGAGTTCGAGCAGCGAGAGCGGCGCGCCGTTTTCCTCGCCGAGCGTGGTGAGCGGCGTGATCTTGCTTGCATCTTCGCCATGGCGCACGTTGCGGTACGTCTCGCCCGTGTAGGTGCGGCGCGTGATGTCGCGCAGGTCGTCCGCCGGAATGTCGCCGGCGAATTTCGAGAGGATCTCGAACGCGAGATCCGCGTACGACAAGCCGCGCCAGCGCGCCAGTTCTTCCTTGCTGATCTGCGGATACTCGGCCGGCAGATACAGGCCGCCGTCGCGCGCGAGGCCGCCCAGCAGGATGTCGGAAAACGAATGATGCTCGCCGGCGCCCGCGCCGCGCGTAGATACGTAATTCATAGCCCTTGCCTTAGTTCAGTCCTTCCATACGCAGCTTCGTGACCTGCGACTTCACCGTCGCGAGCTTTTCGATCTGCGCGATCGCCGCGTTGACGTTCTTCTCGATCGTCTCGTGCGTGATCAGGATGATGTCGGTTTCCGCCTTGCCTTGCGCGTCGACCTGCTCCGCTTCCTTTTGCAGCAGCGCGTCGATCGAGATGCCGCTGTCCGCGAGGATGCGCGTGATGGCCGCCATCACGCCGGTCTGGTCCGCCACGCGCAGGCGCAGGTAGTAGCCGCTCGTGACTTCGTCGATCGGCAGGATCGGCGTGTTCGAGAGGCTGTCCGGCTGGAACGCCAGATGCGGCACGCGGTGCTCGGGGTCGGCCGTGTGCAGACGCGTCACATCGACGAGATCGGCCACCACGGCGGATGCCGTCGGCTCCGCGCCGGCGCCCTTGCCGTAGTACAGCGTCGTTCCCACCGCGTCGCCATGCACGACCACGGCGTTCATTGCGCCTTCCACGTTGGCGAGCAGGCGCTTGGCCGGAATCAGCGTGGGATGCGTGCGCAGCTCGATGCCGCGGTCGGTGCGGCGCGCAATGCCGAGCAGCTTGATCCGATAGCCCAGTTCTTCCGCGTACTTGATGTCGATGGCGTCGAGCTTGCTGATCCCTTCCACGTAGGCGCGGTCGAACTGCACGGGCACGCCGAACGCGATCGCGCTCATGATCGTAGCCTTGTGCGCGGCGTCCACGCCTTCGATGTCGAAGGTCGGATCGGCTTCGGCGTAGCCCAGTTCCTGCGCGGCCTTCAATGCGGTCGCGAAGTCGAGCCCGCGCTCACGCATTTCCGAGAGGATGTAGTTCGTCGTGCCGTTGATGATGCCGGCGATGTACTGGATGCGGTTAGCCGTGAGGCCTTCGCGCAGCGCCTTGATGATGGGGATGCCGCCCGCCACCGCCGCCTCGAACGCGACCATCACGCCCTTGGCGCGCGCCGCTTCGAAGATCTCCGTGCCGTGCACTGCCAGCAGCGCCTTGTTCGCGGTGACGACATGCTTGCCGCTGGCAATGGCGCGCAGCACGAGATCCCTGGCGAGCGTCGTGCCGCCGATCATTTCGGCGACGATCGAAATCGAGGGATCGTCGACCACGGCGTTGAAGTCGGTCGTCAGCTCGACGCTGCCGGCTTCACTGCCGAGCGCCGTCGTGGCCTTGGCCGGGTTGCGCACGGCGATGCGCGCCACCTCGATGCCGCGGCCCGCGCGGCGTTTGATTTCTTCCTGGTTGCGGCGCAGTACCGTGAAGGTGCCGCTGCCCACCGTGCCGAAGCCCAAGAGACCTACTTTGATCGGATCCATGCAGCGTGTGTTCGTCCAAGTGTTTGAAAAGGGGATGCGTGTGACTGGCTCAGGTGCCGTGCCGCTGACGATAACCGTCGAGGAAGCGCGCGATGCGGTTGATCGAATCGGTCAGGTCGTCGACGTTCGGCAGGAACACCACGCGGAAGTGGTCCGGCTGCTTCCAGTTGAAGCCCGTGCCCTGCACGAGCAGCACGCGCTCCTGCAGGAGCAGATCGAGGATGAACTGCTGGTCGTTCTCGATCGGATAGAGCTTCGGGTCGAGGCGCGGGAACATGTAGAGCGCCGCCTCCGGCTTCACGCAGGTCACGCCCGGGATGGCCGTGAGCATGTTGTACGCCAGTTCGCGCTGGCGATAGAGGCGCCCGCCCGGCTGGATCAGCTCGTTGATGCTCTGATAGCCGCCCAGCGCCGTCTGGATCGCGTACTGGCCGGGCACGTTCGCGCACAGGCGCATCGAGGCGAGAATACCGAGACCTTCCGTGTAGTCCTTCGAGCGACGGCGGTTTTCCCCCGTCATGCCCGAGAGGAACATCCAGCCCGCGCGATAGCCGCACGCGCGATAACTCTTCGACAGGCTGTTGAGCGTGACGGTGATCACGTCTTCCGAGAGCGAGCCGAGCGCGGTGTGCGTCTTGCCGTCGTAAATGATCTTGTCGTAGACCTCGTCGGCGAACAGGATCAGGCCGTGCTCGCGCGCGATCGCCACGAGCCCGCGCAGCAGGTCGTCCGAATAGAGCGCGCCGGTCGGATTGTTCGGGTTGATGACGACGATCGCGCGCGTGTTCGGCGTGATCTTCGAGCGGATGTCGTCGAGGTCAGGCATCCACGCGTTCGACTCGTCGCAGATGTAGTGCACGGGCGTGCCGCCCGAGAGGCTCACCGCCGCCGTCCACAGCGGATAGTCGGGCGCGGGCAGCAGCACTTCGTCGCCGTCGTTCAGGAGCGCCTGCATGGCCATCACGATCAGTTCGGACGCGCCGTTACCGATGTAGATGTCGTCGAGCTCGACGCCCTTGATGCCCTTTTGCTGAGCGTAATGCATGATCGCCTTGCGCGCGGCGAACACGCCCTTCGAATCCGAATACCCCGAGGAGCCCGGCAGGTTCAGGATCATGTCCTGAATGACCTCGTCGGGCGCGTCGAAACCGAACGGCGCGAGATTGCCGATGTTCAGCTTGATGATGCGATGGCCTTCTTCTTCGAGGCGCTTCGCGTGCTCGAGCACCGGCCCGCGGATGTCGTAGCAAACGTTCTGCAGCTTGTTGGATTTGAGAATCGGTTTCACGGCGGGCTATCGGTATCGGTCAGAGAAGCGGTCAGAGCGTCAGAAGCGAGTAAGACGCGGTAAAAGGGCTGGAACAGGCTGAAATGCCGTCGACCGGCCGGCGGATGGCGCCTTGGCGGACAGGACATGCAAGGGAGCCGGAGGGGCGCCCCTGGCGGGACAAAAGCCGTGCACGATTGCGATGGGGAGCCGGGGGGCACGCGCGACGCTTCGCAAGAGAAGACTGCGTTGGCCAACCCGAGAACCCAACACCGCCCCGGCAGCTTGTGGCTGCCCTCGCCCGATGCGCGGATGGCGCGCGTAGCGGCGTGCCGGCGCGGTCTACCCGCGGGCGCCGCCGCAGCGGCGGCTAAAAAGCTATAATTTAGCGGATTTTGACCAACTTCCGCAATGCGCAATCGGCCAGGAGGCGGGTCGCGAAGCGGGTGATCGGCGGCCTGCACGGCAGTTCGCGCCGAGGCCGGCGTCGGCACAGGATATGCGCCCTCTCGCTTGCGCACCCGACCTGCCCTTACCCGGAACCCCGTTTTGAAACTACACCAGGACTCCAGCGCCGCGCTGAACACCGTGACCGGTTACGGCGCCGACTACGTCGAAGTGAACCTCGAACGCCATACGGGCAGCATCATTGTGATGCCCGAATCACCGGTCACCCCCTGGCCGGTGCAGTCGTTCGACGCCCTCACGCCCGAACTCTTCGAGCGGCTTCTCCCGCTGAACCCCGAAGTGGTCGTATTCGGCAGCGGGGAGCGGTTGCGCTTCCCGCATCCGCGCCTCACCGCGGCGCTCGCCGCGAAGCGCATTGGCGTCGAGGCGATGGACTTCAAGGCCGCCTGCCGCACCTACAACATCCTCATGGCCGAAGGCCGCCGTGTGGCGGCCGCGCTGCTGATCGAAAGCTGACGCGCCTTAAGCGTGCCATCAGGTCGCCGCGCGGCGGCGTAGTACACTTGCGCGCCGCGTGCGTAGCGCGTCCGGACCTGGCCCGCACACCGCGCGCGGCCAGCGCGCGCTTCGCACCCCGACCGCAACGACTGCAACAAGAACAGGCTGAAACCCATGAACGATACGCCATCGAGGCTACCGCTCAACCGCAGCGCGATCCTGCTCCTGATCCTCGCCCTCGCCGTGATCTGGTTCCTGCCGCTCGGCTGGCGCCACCTGCTGCCGAGCGACGAGGGCCGCTACGCCGAAATGGCGCGCGAAATGCTCGCGAGCGGCGACTGGATCACGCCGCGCTACAACGGCTACAAGTACTTCGAAAAGCCCCCGCTGCAAACCTGGATGAACGCGCTCACGTTCGCGTGGTTCGGCATCGGCGAGTGGCAGGCGCGCCTCTACACGGCCCTGACCGGCTTCGCCGGCGTGCTGCTGATCGGCTTCACCGGCGCACGCGTGTTCAACGCCGCCACGGGCTTCTTCGCCGCGGTCGTGCTCGCCTGCGCGCCGTACTGGAACCTGATGGGCCACTTCAACACGCTCGACATGGGCCTGTCGTTCTGGATGCAGCTCACGCTGTGCGCGCTGCTGCTCGCGCAGCGGCCGAACCTGCCCAAAGCGAACGCCCGACTGTGGATGTGGGTGTGCTGGGGCGCCATGGCGATGGCGGTGCTGTCCAAGGGCCTCGTCGGCCTGATCCTGCCAGGCGCCGTGCTCGTGCTGTATACGGCAGTTTCGCGCGACTGGGGGCTCTGGAAGCGCCTCTATCTCGGGAGCGGCCTGATCGTGTTCTTCGCGATCGTTTCGCCATGGTTCATCCTCGTGCAGCAGCGCAACCCCGAGTTCTCCAACTTCTTCTTCATCGTGCAGCAGTTCCAGCGCTACCTCACGCCCGCGCAGAACCGCCCCGGCCCGTTCTACTACTTCGTGCCGGTCATGCTGGTGGGCTTCCTGCCGTGGCTTTCGGTGAGCGTGCAAAGCGTGCGTCATGCGCTGCGCGTGCCGCGCCAGCCCAACGGGTTCTCGCCCGTCATGCTGATGCTCGTATGGACCCTGTTCATTTTCCTGTTCTTCAGCGCCTCGCACTCCAAGCTCGTCTCCTACGTCCTGCCAATCGCGCCGCCCGTGGCGCTCGTCATCGGCATGTATCTGCCGGTCGTGACGCGCGCCCAGTGGAACAAGCATCTCGCGGGCTACGCGGTGTTCGCCGTGGCGCTGATGGCGGGCTCGTTCGTGCTCACGCGGCTTGGCGACGCGCGCAATCCCAACGCGCTCTACCGGGAGTTCCAGGTCTGGGTGTTCGGCGCGGCCGCGGTGGCCTTCGTCGTCACGATGGTCGGCCTGCGCCTGAACCGCGCGAAGCGCACGCCCGAAAGCGGCGCGCGCGCGCCGGCGGTGGCGCTCGGCACCGCGTGGCTGCTGCTCGCGACCATTGCGGGCACGGGCCACGACGTGTTCGGCACGCTGAGTTCCGGCGCGCCGCTCGCGCCCGCGGTGCGCGCCGCCATTGCGAAGCTGCCGCCCGACACGCCGTTCTACTCGGTGGGCGTGCTCGACCACACCATGCCTTTCTACGTGCGCCATACGATGACGATGGTCGAGGTCACCGACGAGCTGGCCTTCGGCATCTCCGAGGAGCCGCAAAAATGGGTGCCCACCATTGCCGACTGGGAGGCGCGCTGGCAGTCCGAGCGCTATGCGCTCGCGCTGATGCCAGTGAAGCGCTACGAAGGACTGGCCGCGCAGGGTCTGCCGATGCAGGTGATCGCCCGCGACGCGCGGCGGGTGATCGTTGAAAAGCCCCAATCCTGAGCGCTTCCTGGCCCCGATCAACGCATGGGCGATAATTGCGCGGGCCGCGCAGACGCGGCCTGCGCGGCTGGGCCCGCGCGGCGCGGCCCAGCCCCGCCACAACCTGACAACCCGTTGAACCACCCTTTCCGATGAATCCGATTTCCCTCATCTGCATCCTTGCCGGCGTCGGCCTCAACGCGTGTGCGCAACTGCTGCTGAAAGCGGGTGTCAATGCCGTTGGACACTTCGAATTCAGCCGTGCGAACATCTTGCCCATTGGCCTGAAACTCGCAACGCAAGTGCCGATTCTCGGCGGCCTCACCTGCTACGTGTTCAGCGTGGTCGTGTGGATCGTCGGGCTCTCGCGCGTGGACGTCTCGATCGCCTATCCGATGCTCTCGCTCGGCTACGTGGTCAACGCGTTCGCGGCGTGGTATTTGTTCGGCGAGGTGCTGAGCCTGCAGCGGCTCGTGGGCATCGGCATCATCCTGATCGGCGTGTTCGTGCTGGCGCGCAGCTGACGCGCCGCCGCACGCGCTTCTGGCGCGCGCGGCGAGACCGCTTGCAGCGCAGCATATTGCGCCCATATAAGCATTTCGTAAGATGCGCCGCAGCGGCGTTGCCGCCCGACCCCACTTTCTGACGAGCAAAGAGCGAAGCACTCATGTCCCAGTCATCCCCGCAGTCGACCCTTCCGTTCCTGCCGTTCGTGCGCCCCGAAATCGACGAGGAAACCATCCAGGGCGTCGCCGACGTGCTGCGCTCGGGCTGGATCACGACCGGCCCGCAGAACCAGGCGTTCGAGGCGGCGCTCTCCGAATACTGCGGCGGCCGTCCCGTGCGCACCTTCAACTCGGGCACGGCGACGCTCGAGATCGGTTTGCGCCTTGCCGGCGTGGGTCCCGGCGACGAGGTCATCACTACGCCTGCGTCGTGGGTTTCCACGAGCAACGTAATCTACGAGGTGGGCGCGACGCCGGTGTTCGCCGACATCGATCCCGTTACGCGCAACATCGACCTCGACAAGCTCGAAGCCGCCATCACGCCGAAGACGAAAGCCATGATCCCGGTCTTTCTCTCGGGCCTGCCCGTCGACATGGACCGCCTCTACGCGATCGCCCGCCAGCACAAGCTGCGCGTGATCGAGGACGCCGCGCAGGCGTTCGGCTCGAGCTGGAACGGCAAGCGCATCGGCGCGATCGGCGACATCGTCTCGTTCAGCTTCCACGCCAACAAGAACCTCACGTCGATCGAAGGCGGCGCGCTCGTCCTCAACGACGAAGCCGAGGCCGTGCTCGCGCAGAAATACCGCCTCCAGGGCATTACACGCACAGGCTTCGACGGCATGGACTGCGACGTGCTCGGCGGCAAGTACAATCTCACGGATGTGGCGGCGCGCGTCGGGCTCGGCCAGCTCAAGCACATCGAGCGCTTCATCCGGCAGCGTCGCGAGCTTGCGCGGGCTTACTTCGCGGGCTTCGAAGGCGGCGCGGCGGTTAAGCTCGGCGTCGGCCTGCCGCTCGCGGATTTTGCCAACAGCAACTGGCACATGTTCCAGATCACGCTGCCTCTGGAGCAGCTCGCGATCGACCGCGCCGGTTTCATGGGCGAACTCAAGGAGCGCGGCATTGGCTCGGGCGTGCATTACCCGGCCATCCACCTCTTCACGCTCTACCGCGAGCGTGGTTTCAAGGCGGGCATGTTCCCGCACGCGGAGCGCTTCGGCGCGAGCACGGTTACGCTGCCGCTCTTCACGCAGATGACCGAAGCCGACGTGGCGCGCGTGTGCAGCGCGGTAAACGAGATTTGCGCGAAGTTTGCGAAGTAGCTGGCATAACAGGCAGTAACGGAAGTCGGGGACGGGATAACGCCGCCCCGACGGGCATGGGACCCGAGTCAGCGCCAAAGCACCAACTCGGGTCGATACAGGGGAAACGCACGCGGACGGCGCAGCGCACGCGCCGCCGATTTGCGCATGCAGCAACCCGAAGCATCCAATAACGGAATCGACGCACACATGAGTCAAACGGAACAAGGCACCTTGACCCCGGACACGCCGGAAGTCTCGGTCATCATTCCGGTCTACAACGAGGAAGCTGGCCTTCCCGCGCTGTTCGCACGCCTGTATCCGGCGCTCGACAAGCTCGGCACCTCGTACGAAGTGATCTTCATCAACGACGGCAGCCGCGACCGTTCGGCCGCGATGCTCGCGGAGCAGTTCCGCGCGCGGCCCGATACCACGCGCGCGATCCTGCTCAACGGCAACTACGGCCAGCACATGGCGATTCTCGCGGGCTTCGAGCAGGCCCGCGGCGAGATCGTCATCACGCTCGACGCCGATCTGCAGAATCCGCCCGAGGAAATCGGCAAGCTCGTCGAGAAAATGCGCGAGGGCTACGACTACGTCGGCACCATCCGCAAGCAGCGCCAGGACAGCCTCTGGCGGCGCAAGGCCTCGCAGGCGATGAACCGTCTGCGCGAGCGCATTACGCGTATCAAGATGACTGACCAGGGCTGCATGCTGCGCGCTTACAACCGCCGCATCATCGACACGATCAACCGCTGCGGCGAAATCAACACCTTCATTCCCGCGCTCGCCTACACGTTCTCGCAGAACCCGGTCGAAGTGGAAGTGGCGCACGAGGAGCGCTTCGCGGGCGAATCGAAGTACTCGCTCTACAGCCTCATTCGCCTGAATTTCGACCTCGTGACGGGCTTCTCCGTCGTACCGCTGCAGTGGCTCTCGTTCATCGGCGTGATCCTCTCGCTCGGCTCGGCAGGCCTCTTCCTGCTGCTGCTGATTCGCCGCTTCATCCTCGGCGCGGAAGTGCAAGGCGTGTTCACGCTCTTCGCCATCACGTTCTTCCTGCTCGGCGTGATCATCTTCGCGCTCGGTCTGCTCGGCGAGTACATCGGCCGCATCTACCAGCAGGTGCGCGCGCGTCCGCGGTACCTGATCCAGACGATCCTCGAGGAGCGCAATGGCCGCGCCGTCGTCGATACGCCGCGCCAGGATTTCATGCAGGCCGCCGCCTTCGCGCAGCCGGCTGAACCCGCGCGAGCGGCAGGCGCTGCCGCACGGCCGGCCACCACGAACGCGGCCAACGAAGGAGCCGGCCAATGAAACCGCGCGCCGTTGTCTTCGCGTATCACAACGTGGGCGTGCGCTGTTTGCAGGTGTTGCTCGCGGGCGGCGTCGATGTTGCGCTCGTCGTCACGCATGAAGACAGCCCGACCGAAAACATCTGGTTCGGCAGCGTGAAGTCGGTGGCCGAGGAGCATGGCATCGAGGTCGTCACGCCCGCCGACCCGAAGAGCGCCGAGTTGCGCGCGGCCGTTGCCGCGGCGCGCCCGGACTTCATCTTCTCGTTCTACTACCGGCACATGCTGCCCGTGGACCTGCTCGCCCTCGCCGGGCGCGGCGCGTACAACGTGCACGGCTCGCTGCTGCCGAAATACCGCGGCCGCGTGCCCACGAACTGGGCGGTGCTCAACGGCGAAACCGAAACCGGCGCCACGCTGCACGAAATGGCCGCGAAGCCCGACGCGGGCGCGATCGTCGCGCAAACGCCGGTGCCGATCCTGCCCGACGACACCGCGGCGCAGGTCTTCGACAAGGTGACGGTCGCCGCCGAGCAGACGCTGTGGCGCGTGCTGCCCGCGCTGATCGCGGGCGAAGCGCCGCATCTGCCGAACGATCTCACCCGGGGCAGCTACTACGGCGGGCGCAAGCCGGAGGACGGCCGCATCGATTTCGGCGAGAGCGCGCAGCACGTGTACAACCTGATCCGCGCCGTCGCGCCGCCCTATCCGGGCGCGTTCACCGACATCGGCAACGAGCGTTTCGTGATTGCTCGCGCGCGTCTCGTGCGGCCCGGCTCGCAAGACGCCGAAAGGGTCCGCGCCCTCGCCGGATTGCCCGCCGGCATCCACGTAAGCGATAATGCGCTTTTCGCCGTCTGCGGCGACGCACGCGCCATCGCGATCCACGAACTGCGGCATGCGCATGACGGTCAGGAGACCGTCATTGGCCCGGCCGCGTTCTCCGAACTCATTTCATCTGTCCCCCGTCCATGACCAAAAAAGTTCTGATCCTGGGTGTGAACGGCTTTATCGGCCACCACCTCTCCAAACGCATCCTCGAATCCACGAACTGGGAAGTGTTCGGCATGGACATGCAGACGGATCGCCTGGGCGACCTCGTCAAGCATGAGCGGATGCACTTCTTCGAAGGCGACATCACGATCAACAAGGAGTGGGTCGAGTACCACGTCAAGAAGTGCGACGTGATCCTGCCGCTGGTCGCCATCGCGACGCCCGCCACCTACGTACAGCAGCCGCTGCGGGTGTTCGAGCTCGACTTCGAAGCGAACCTGCCGATCGTGCGTTCGGCCGTGAAGTACCGCAAGCACCTCGTCTTCCCGTCGACGTCGGAAGTCTATGGCATGTGCTCGGACGAGCAGTTCGACCCGGACGCGTCGGCGCTGACCTACGGCCCGATCAACAAGCCGCGCTGGATCTACGCGTGCTCGAAGCAGCTCATGGACCGCGTGATCTGGGGCTACGGCATGGAAGGCCTGAATTTCACGCTGTTCCGTCCGTTCAACTGGATCGGCCCGGGCCTCGACTCGATCTACACGCCGAAGGAAGGTTCGTCGCGCGTCGTGACGCAGTTCCTCGGCCACATCGTGCGCGGCGAGAACATCAGCCTCGTGGATGGCGGCGCGCAAAAACGCGCGTTCACCGACATCGACGACGGCATCGAAGCGCTGATGAAGATCATCGAGAACAAGGACGGCGTCGCCACGGGCAAGATCTACAACATCGGCAACCCGACCAACAACTTCTCGGTGCGCGAACTCGCGCACAAGATGCTGGCGCTCGCCGCCGAATTCCCGGAATACGCGGAAATGGCGAAGAAGGTGCAGCTCGTCGAAACGTCATCGGGCGCGTACTACGGCGCTGGCTACCAGGACGTGCAGAACCGCGTGCCGAAGATCGACAACACGAAGCAGGAACTCGGCTGGGCGCCGAAGTCGACATTCGACGAAGCGCTGCGCAAGATCTTCGAAGCGTACCGCGGCCACGTGGCCGAAGCGCGTGCGCTCGTCGAGCAACACTGAGCGTCATAGAAAGGTCCTCGCCACTTGGCCCGCATCGTCCTCAAAATCGACGTCGACACGCTGCGCGGAACGCGCGAAGGCGTGCCGAACCTCGCGCGCATCTTCGACCGCTACAAGGCGCGCGCCACGTTCCTGTTCAGCCTCGGCCCCGATCACACGGGCTGGGCGCTGCGCCGCGTGTTGCGGCCGGGCTTTCTCAAGAAGGTCTCGCGCACGTCGGTGGTCGAACACTACGGCGTCAAGCAGCTGATGTACGGCGTGCTGCTGCCGGGTCCGGACATCGGCGTGGAAGCCGCGGCTGAGATGCGCGCGATTCACGAAGCCGGCTTCGAGTGCGGCATCCATACGTGGGATCACGTGTACTGGCAAGACAACGTGCGCAAGCGTGACTCGAAATGGACCGCGCGCCAGATGCAGAAGAGCCACGACCGCTTCACGCGTATCTTCGGAACGCCGCCCGTCACGCACGGCGCGGCGGGCTGGCAGATGAACGAGGCCGCCTTCGAGCAGATCGACACGTGGGGAATGCGCTACGCCTCCGACGGGCGCGGTCATTCGCCCTACCGTCCGGTGGTGGCGGGCCGCACGCTGAACCACGTGCAAATGCCCACCACGCTGCCCACGCTCGACGAGCTGCTCGGCGTCGACGGCGTCGATACCGATACGGTCGCCGCATCGCTGCTCAAGCGCACCGAAAACAACCCGCACGACCAGGTCTTCACGCTGCACGCCGAACTCGAAGGCCAGAAGCTCGCACCGGTGTTCGAGCAGCTGCTGGCCGGCTGGCGCGCGCAAGGCCACACGTTTGCCACGATGGGCGACTACCATGCGACGCTGGACCCGGATTCGCTGCCATCGTACCCTGTCACCTGGGGCGAGATCGCCGGCCGCTCCGGCCAGCTGATCGTGCAGCCCGACTGAATCCGCCGCCCGCGCGCCAATCAGTGTCTGCCAGGACCCGCGCCCGTGCATCACCCCCCGCCGCGGGCGGCTCGCCGTCCCGGCGAAACGGCGCCGCGCGCTGCGGCAACGCCAGCCAATAACAAAGGGAGAGCCACGTGCCTGACGTGACCATCGCAGTCGACCAACCCGTTCCCACCTTCACCGCCCCCGCTACCGGCGGCGACTTCACGCTGTCGAGCCTGAAGGGCAGCAAGGTGGTGCTGTACTTCTATCCCAAAGACAACACGCCGGGCTGCACGACCGAAGGCCTGCAGTTCCGCGACCTCTATCCAAAGTTCAAAAAGGCCGGCGCGCAGATCGTGGGCGTGTCGCGCGACAGCGTGCGCTCGCACGATAACTTCAAGGCCAAGCTCGAACTGCCGTTTACCTTGGTATCGGATGCCGACGAAGCGCTGTGCACGCTCTTCGACGTCATCAAATTGAAGAAAATGTATGGCAAACAGGTCCGAGGCATCGAACGCTCGACCTTCCTCATCGACGCGACCGGCGTGCTGCGCCAGGAGTGGCGCGGCATCAAGGTCCCGGGCCATGTCGAGGAAGTTCTGGAGGCTGTACAAGCGCTTTGAGGAGCGTTATATTGGGCTGCAATGAGTGCCTGTCCAACCCTTTTTACGTCGCGTTGCGGCGGTTTCGCAGCCGGTCATGGAATGACCGGCAGTGCGTATCCGAGGCAACGGGACAACACCGAAGTGAAGCCGCTTGCCTCGTCATCCGGGGCGGCGGCTTTTTTGTTTGTTCGATTCCGTTTTCTCCCGCTTTTCTCCCCGTTCGTGCCGGCCTTGCGACCCGGCACGCGCAAACGTCAAGGAGCTGATCGAAAACCAGGCGAACCGGCATTTTCTGACCTGAGCGCGCACCTTGCGCAGTAACGGCGGAGGCCTACCCGGCACCCGCACGCACCGCCCGAAAGCGCGCCTTACTGGGTAACCCCGCGACCACTCGACCCGATTTTTTCGAGGGACACCATGCCTTTGCCTACTCCCCCCAGCAAGCTCGGCAACTTGCTGCCGCCCGAAGAATACAAGGCGCGTGCCCGCACGACACGCAGCACACGCAAGGCCGCGAGCGAGAACGACGCGGCCGACGTTGCCGAATACGGCCCCGGCAGTGTCGCCGAGCCGATGACGCAGGCCGCCAACGCCGCGACTACGTTGCGCACGGTGCCGCTTTCGAGCGCCAGCGCCGAACTGGCTGCGCTCGAACCGGTCGCACCGGCGCCCGCACGCAACAAGCGCAACAATAGCAAGCAAGTCGCGGCCGCGCTGCTGCAGCCTCTCGAGGCCCGCACGGAAGCCGACGACACGCCCGTTGCGCGCGGTGGCAAACCCGCCTCGGCCAAAGCCTCCGGCGGCGCCGCAGCCCCTGCCACGCGCGCCGGCGCGAAAAAACGCCTGCATCCCGAAGAAAGCACTGAAGTCCAGAAGCTCTTCGTGCTGGACACCAACGTGCTGATGCACGACCCGACCTGCCTGTTCCGTTTCGAGGAACACGACGTCTATCTGCCGATGATGACGTTGGAGGAACTCGACAACCACAAGAAGGGCATGTCGGAAGTCGCGCGCAACGCGCGCCAGGTGAGCCGCACGCTCGACCAGCTGGTTGCCAATGCGGGCCCGATCTCGGAAGGCATTTCGCTCGGCCGCCTCGGCAGCCGCGAGGCGCTTGGGCGCCTGTACTTCCAGACCACGCTCACGCATATCGATCCGGTCGACGGCCTGCCCCAGGGCAAAGCCGATAACCAGATCCTCGGCGTCGTGCGCGCGCTGCAGCGCGACCGGCCGGACCGCCTCGTCGTGCTGGTGTCGAAAGACATCAACATGCGCATCAAGGCTCATGCGCTCGGCCTGCCTGCGGAAGACTACTTCAACGACCAGGTTCTCGAAGACAAGGACCTGCTCTACTCGGGCGTGCGCGCGCTCCAGCAGGACTTCTGGTCGAAGCACGCCAAGGGCATGGAGTCCTGGCAGGACACCAAGACCGGCACCACGTATTACCGCGTGACGGGTCCCGAGTGCCTCTCGATGCTCGTGAACGAGTTCGTCTATCTCGAACCGCAGAACGGCGAACCGGCGTTCCACGCGATCGTGCGCGAGCTCAACGGCAAAACCGCGCTCCTGCAGACGCTGCGCGACTATGGCCACCACAAGAACAACGTGTGGGGTATCACGGCGCGCAACCGCGAGCAGAACTTCGCGCTGAACCTGCTGATGAACCCGGAGATCGACTTCGTTACGCTGCTCGGCCAGGCCGGCACGGGCAAGACGCTCGTTGCGCTCGCGGCGGGCCTTGCGCAAGTGCTCGACGAGAAGCGCTACAACGAGATCATCGTCACACGCGCGACCGTGCCGGTTGGCGAGGACATCGGTTTCCTGCCGGGCACCGAAGAGGAAAAGATGCAGCCGTGGATGGGCGCCTTCGACGACAACCTCGAAGTCCTCCAGAAGACCGATGACGCCGCCGGCGAATGGGGCCGCGCCGCGACGCAGGAACTGATTCGCTCGCGCCTGAAGGTCAAGAGCATGAACTTCATGCGCGGCCGCACGTTCGTGGACAAGTATCTGATCATCGACGAGGCGCAGAACCTGACGCCGAAGCAGATGAAGACGCTCGTCACGCGCGCGGGTCCGGGCACGAAGATCGTGTGTCTCGGCAACATCGCGCAGATCGACACGCCGTATCTGACCGAAGGCAGCTCCGGCCTCACCTACGTGGTGGACCGCTTCAAGGGCTGGGCGCACAGCGGCCACGTGACGCTCGCACGCGGCGAACGCTCGCGGCTTGCCGATTACGCGTCCGATATCCTGTAATTCATTCGCTGGGCGCCGCCTTTCGCGGGCGCCCGTGCAGGCGGCGAGGACCGTATCCGGGGAACCGGATACGGTCCTTTTTTATTGCCAGGGCGTCCCCCCAGCACAACAGTTGGCGCATGAACTTCAAGTAAGTTGTGAAGAATTCTTGCGAAAGCTCTGACGGGCGGGCTACCATCCGCCCATGATCCGTTTTCCCGATGGCGCACGCGTCGCGCGCGCCACATCCGCTTCATGCGTCGACTCTGGCTTCCGCTTCTAATCGCAGTCCTGCTTGCCGCGTGCTCCAGCGCGCCGCAAAGGGTATCGCGCAGCGGTTCGTCTGGCAGCGAAAACGCGTGGCGCACGAGGCCCCCGGGCTTTCCCGATTTTGTCGATCACAGCGTGGGCCGCGAGGAAATCTCGATCCAGGCGATGGGACTCGTCGGCATTCCGTATCGCTGGGGCGGCAATACGCCCGACAGCGGCTTCGATTGCAGCGGTCTCGTCAAGTACGTCCTTGCGCGTTCGGCCTCGGTGGACTTGCCCCGCACCACGGCTGACATGAGCATGCGCGGCGAAACGATCGAGCCCGACGAGATTGCCGCGGGCGACCTCGTCTTCTTCAATACGACGGGGCGCCCGCATTCGCACGTCGGGATCTATGTCGGCAACCTGCGTTTCGTCAACGCGCCTTCGACCGGCGGCACGGTGCGACTCGACTATTTGACCAACCCCTATTGGGCGAAGCGCTTCGACGGCATTCGCCGCATGGCGCCGCCCAAACGCACGCCTTTCGAGACACCGACCTGGCAAGCGTCTGCGCCGCCTCCTGACCGCGTGCCTGGCGCGAGCGCCGCGCCACCGGCTGTCGCAATGGCGAGCGTCGCGCCGGCTGCGGCGGCGCAGCCCGCGCCGCGAGCCGCGGCCGCGAGCCAGAACCGCAGCGTCGCCGCACCGCAGCCGGCCTACGCGGCAACGCCGGCCACCACGCCGACGGCTTCCACGGCCGCCGCCCCGGCCGACGCGTTCGAGCCACCGCCCGCCTCGCTCGGCGCGGCGCAGACGCAGGCACGCGACGCCGGCGCGCTCGCACCGGCGGTTGCGCCCGGCAACAACGCGCCTGCCTACAGTGCAAACCCCGCTGCAAACCCCGCTACCACCGCCCCGCGCGACGCCATCGACGCCGCCGCCGACGCCTTCGAGCCCCCGCCGCCCACGGCAAGCGCCGCGGCGCGCCAGGCCGGCCAAGTGGGCTCCACGCCGATCCAGGCGACGTCGCCGGCCGCGGGAGGCGCGCAGATCATGCGCGCCTCGACGGCCGGCCCGGCCTCGCCCGCCCCGACCCAGTCCAGCGACGACCCGATCGCGCGCTTTGCCAACGGCGGCGACTGAAGCGACCCCGCGCCGCGCCGCTCAGCGGCACGTGCCCCTGGCCGGACGGCCAAGCATGCTTGCGGCGGTTTGCGGCGCCCCGCGCCTCTGCTATCGTTTTGGGACCGTTTTTCATACTTTCGCGCAGCGAGGCGACGATGGATCTTGGACTCAGCAAGAAGGTGGTACTCGTGACGGGCGGCAGCAAGGGCATTGGCCTTGCCTGCGCGCGCGCCTTTGCGCAGGAAGGCGCCCGCGTGGCGATCGTCTCGCGCGACCCCGCCAATCTCGCGCGCGCGCGCGAGCAGCTGGCAAGCGTTGGCCTGCACGTGCATCTCACGCGCGCGGACCTGCACGAAGCGCATAGCGCGGCCGACGTCGTCGAAGAAGTCTCCACCGCGGTCGGCCCCATCGATATCCTCATCAACAGCGCGGGCGCCGCACGCCGCTACGATCCGGAAACGCTCGATGCGGACGCGTTCAGGGCGACGATGGAGGCGAAATATTTCCCCTACATCTACGCGCAGCAGGAGGTGCTGCGCCGCATGGTGCAGCGGATCAAGTCGGGCGAGAGCCTGGAGCCCGGGTCGATCGTCAATATCATCGGCATGGGCGGCAAGTTCGCGAGCGACATCCATATCGCCGGCGGCGCGGCCAACGCGGCGTTGATGCTCGCGACCGTGGGCCTCGCGCACTACCACGCGCGCTACGGCATCCGCATCAACGCGATCAACCCCGGCGCCACGCTCACGGAGCGGCTGCAGGAAGCCGTTCAGCTGGAAGCGCAACGCACCGGCGTCGGCGCGCAGGAGGCGTTGGCGAGCGGCGAATCGAAGGTGCCGCTCGGGCGCTACGCGAAGCCCGAGGAAATTGCCGATGTCGCGCTCTTCCTCGCGAGCCGCCGCGCGAGCTACGTCACCGGCGCTCTTATTCCGATGGATGGGGCCAGCACACCGCTGATCTGAAGCGCCCGCCGGCGTGCGGAGGAGGTCTCAAACGCACGCGGCGCCCGAAGGCGCCGCAGGTTTTACATGAAGCGGTGACCGAGCCACCACGCGGCCGCGGCCAGCGTGGCCGAGGCCGGTATGGTCAGCACCCAGGCCCAGACGATGTTGCCCGCCACGCCCCAGCGCACCGCGCTGAGCTTCTGCGTCGCGCCGACGCCGACGATCGCGCCCGTGATCGTGTGCGTGGTCGACACGGGAATGCCCAGCGACGAAGCCGTGAAGAGCGTCAGCGCCCCGCCCGCCTCCGCGCAGAAACCACCCACCGGCTTGAGCTTGGTGATCTTCTGGCCCATCGTGCGCACGATGCGCCAGCCGCCGAACAGCGTGCCCAGACCCATCGACAGATAGCAGCCGCCGATCACCCAGATGGGCGGCGCGTCCGAGCCGATCGCCGAGTAGCCCGTTGCAATCAGCAGCATCCAGATGATGCCAATGGTCTTCTGCGCGTCGTTGCCGCCGTGGCCGAGGCTATAGAGGCTCGCGGAAAGCAGCTGCAGGCGCCTGAAGCGCCGGTCGACCTTGCTGGGCGGCGTGCGGAAGTACAGCCACGACACCGTGAGCATGAAGAACGAGCCCAGCACGAAACCGAGCAGCGGCGAGATGAAAATGAACGCCACGGTCTTCATGAGGCCGTCGAAGTTGAGCGAGGCCCAGCCCGACTTCGCGAGCGCCGCGCCCACGAGACCGCCGATCAGCGCGTGCGACGAACTCGACGGAATGCCGTAGTACCAGGTGAGCACGTTCCAGCCGATCGCGCCCATCAGCGCGCCGAACACCACGTAGTGGTCGACGATATCGGGGTCGATGGTGCCCTTGCCTACTGTCTGCGCCACCTTCAGGTGGAACACGAAATAGGCGATCACGTTGAACATGGCGGCGAAGGCCACCGCCTGCTGCGGCTTCAGAACACCCGTGGACACGACCGTGGCGATGGAATTCGCCGCGTCGTGAAAACCGTTCATGAAGTCGAAGACGAGAGCGATGGCGACCAGCGTCGCGACCGCCCAGAGAGCGAGTTGGATCGATTGCATCGCAGTGTGCTCAGGCGTTCTCTAGCACGATGCCTTCGATGATGTTCGCCACATCCTCGCACTTGTCCGTGATCGCTTCGAGCAGTTCGTAGATCGCCTTCAGCTTGATCAGGTTCTTGACGTCGTCTTCCTCGCGGAAGAGCTTCGAGATGGCCCCGCGCAGCAAGCGGTCGGCGTCGGATTCGAGGCGGTCGATGTCCTCGCAGGCCTTCAGAATCTCGCGCGCCTGCTTCATGTCCGAGAGCAGGCCGACCGCCAGCTGAACGCGCTCGGCCGTGGCGGTCACCACGTGCGCCAGCTGGCTCGCCTCGGCGGTCACGGCTTGCACGTCGTAGAGCGAAATAGCCGTGGCGACGTCTTCCATCAGGTCGAGGCAGTCGTCCATCGTCGTGATCAGCTTATGGATTTCGTCGCGGTCGAGCGGCGTGATGAAGGTCTTGTGCAGGAGGTCGATCGCCTCGTGCGTGAGCTTGTCGGCGGCCTTTTCGGAGGCCTGCACATTCTGCTTGTGAACCTCGGCGTCAGCGAGGTTATCGATCAGGAGTTCGAGTTCGCGGCTCGCGGAAACGATGCATTTCGCATGCGCATTGAAAATTTCGAAGAACTTGCCCTCGGTGGGCATGAATCGACCGAACATTGGTATCCCGGAAATTGGTCTCGGATTGCCGTCACGAAGCGGTGACTTCGCGGTCACTTCGCGGCCATCAGGCGGCAAAATAAGCGACAGAGATGACTGTCATAAAACGGCAATATTGTATCGTCAGGCGAGAGCTGCCGCATCGGTTGGCAGCCGCCAACGCGGCATTTGCGCCACTTTGGCGCAAGCCGCGCAACGCTTTGCGTTATTCGCCGTAGAAGGTTTGCGCCCCGGCAAAATTATCGAACTTCGTGTATTGCCCGTGGAACGTGAGCCGAACGGGTCCGATCGGACCGTTACGCTGCTTGCCGATGATGATTTCGGCCGTGCCTTTGTCGGGACTGTCGGGGTTGTAGACTTCGTCGCGATAGATGAACAGGATGACGTCCGCGTCCTGTTCGATTGCGCCCGATTCGCGCAGGTCCGACATCACCGGCCGCTTGTTCGGCCGCTGCTCCAGACCGCGGTTCAGCTGCGAGAGCGCGATCACCGGCACGTCCAGCTCCTTCGCCAGGCTCTTGAGCGAGCGCGAGATTTCCGAAATTTCGGTCGCGCGGTTCTCGCCCGACGACGAGCCGCTCATGAGCTGCAGGTAGTCGATGATGATGAGCCCGAGCTTGCCGCACTGACGCGACAGACGCCGCGCGCGCGAGCGCAGTTCCATCGGGTTCAGGCCGCCGGTTTCGTCGATGAAGATCTGCGCCTCGCTCATTTTCTGCACAGCATGCGTGAGCTTCGGCCAATCTTCGTCGGTGAGGCGGCCCGTACGCATGCGGTGCTGATCCAGACGGCCCACGGACCCGAGCATACGCATGATGAGCTGCGTGCCCGGCATTTCCATGGAGAACACCGCCACCGGCAGGCCATACTCCACGGCCACGTACTCGCCGATGTTCATCGAGAACGCAGTCTTACCCATCGAGGGGCGCCCGGCCACGATGATCAGCTCGCCGCCATGCATGCCCGACGTCATGCGGTCGAGGTCCATGAAGCCCGTGGGCGTGCCCGTCACGTCGCTCGGGTTGGCCGTGTGATAGAGCGTGTCGATGCGCTCCACGACCTGGGTGAGCAGCGGCCCGATCTCGAGAAAGCCCTGGGTGCCGCGCGCGCCGTCTTCGGCGATCGAGAACACCTTCGACTCGGCCTCGTCGAGCAGTTGGCGCACTTCCTTGCCCTGCGGGTTGAACGCGTCGGCGGAAATTTCGTCGGCGACGGAAACGAGCCGGCGCAGCACCGCACGGTCACGCACGATTTCCGCATAGCGGCGAATGTTCGCGGCGCTCGGCGTGTTCTGCGCGAGCGCGTTCAGGTACGCGAGGCCGCCCACGTCATCCGCTTTGCCCGAGGTGCCGAGCGCTTCGTACACCGTCACGACGTCGGCCGGGCGCGTGGCGGCGATCAGCCGGCCAATGTGCTCGAAGATGATGCGGTGGTCGTAGCGATAGAAGTCGCTTTGCGAGAGGAAGTCTGCAATCCGGTCCCAGGCCGCGTTATCCAGCAGCAGGCCGCCGAGCACCGATTGCTCGGCTTCGATCGAATGCGGAGGGACTTTCAGCGAGTCGAGTTGGGGATCTTTCGGAGCGTTCATGGAGGGCAATTATCGGACATGGGGGTGCCTCGAACAAGCTTGAAAACTTGCAACGAGCGCAGCGTCCAGACAGCGCACAACAAAAAAGGCAGAAGCCCTGCGGCTCCTGCCCTTCCTGAGTCTTGCGTCAAACCGCGCGGCCCGCGAGGGCCGCACGTGGGTACTTAGGCGTGCTCGCCCAGCACCGACACCGTGACGTCGACGACGACGTCGGTGTGCAGCGCAACCTGCACCGGGTGGTCGCCCACCATCTTCAGCGGGCCTTCCGGCAGACGCACTTGCGCCTTTTCCACTGCGAAGCCTTGCTTCGTGAGCGCAACGGCGATGTCCGCGTTCGTGACCGAACCGAACAGGCGGCCGTCCACGCCGGCCTTCTGGCCGATCTGGACGGTCAGGCCGTTCAGCTTTTCGCCTTCGGCTTGCGCGGCTGCCAGCTTTTCAGCGGCGACCTTTTCGAGTTCTGCGCGGCGGACTTCGAATTCAGCGATTGCGTCCTTCGTAGCACGGCGTGCCTTCTTGTTCGGGATCAGGAAGTTACGTGCGTAACCGTCCTTCACCTTGACGATGTCGCCGAGGTTACCCAGGTTGACGACTTTTTCCAGAAGAATGATCTGCATTCTATTGCTCCTTATCGCGTCGTCTTATTAGGCCTTGTGCTGGTCGGTGTACGGCATCAGCGCGAGGAAACGCGCGCGCTTGATAGCCGTGTCCAGCTGACGCTGATAGTGGGCCTTCGTACCCGTCAGACGAGCCGGCGTGATCTTGCCGTTTTCGCCGATGAAGTCCTTCAGCGTGTCG
Source organism: Paraburkholderia sp. CNPSo 3272 (assembly GCF_024206495.1). Taxonomy (GTDB): domain Bacteria; phylum Pseudomonadota; class Gammaproteobacteria; order Burkholderiales; family Burkholderiaceae; genus Paraburkholderia. The sequence continues at coordinate 188,354 of NZ_JAMBPQ010000001.1, forward strand.
AGGTCCTTGTAGTCGATTTGTTCGACGTTTGCAGCCGTGAAGCGGCAGAACTTCTTGCGCTTGAAGAGCGGGTTTTGTTGCTGACGACGCTTGTCGAATTTCTTACCAGTCGGGCGGGGCATGATTAGTCCTTTCCTGTGCCTTGCATTTCGGTGATGTGAAACACCAGGGTTCGCGCATTGCGGTGCTTTTTCGCCAGAAAACCGGTGAAGAGCGCTTCCACGCCCATCGCACAGCTTTCCACGAGACCGCAGGCCTTGCCGGCCGCCACCGCGGGCATCGTGAGCTCGACGAAGCGGGGAATGCCGGCTTCGACGACCTCTGTGCGGTGCTGCAACGTGACGCTTGCGATCGGAACGCCGGCGGGGGTGTACCGCACCGGTTCGCGTTCGACGACGCTAGCCGTAAGCTGCAGCCTGTTCACGGGGCTAGTTCAGGCAAATGAGCTTGAATCCTGATGGCTTGTGTACTTAAGCCTGCGCTTCGGTCGGCTGGGCAGCCGCCTTCTTGGCTTCTTCGCGCTGCACTTCCTTCATCATCGGCGACGGGCCGGTTTCGGCCTTCTTCATCTTGACGATGAGGTGACGCAGAACGGCGTCGTTGAACTTGAACGCGTGTTCCAGTTCGTCGAGCGTGGTCTGGTCGCATTCGATGTTCATGCAGACGTAGTGAGCCTTCGCGAGTTTCTCGATCATGTAGGCCAGTTGACGACGGCCCCAGTCTTCGATGCGGTGGATCTGGCCACCGTGCGAGGTGATCGTGCTCTTGTAGCGCTCGATCATGGCGGGCACCTGCTCGCTCTGATCCGGGTGCACGATAAAGACGATTTCGTAATGACGCATGTATCACTCCTTGTGGATTTAAGCCACCCGGGCGTCGGAACCGGTGCGGCAAGTGAGAAGCCGAAGATTGTAGCGCGGATGGGCTACGCACGCAAGCCAGATCGTGCGTTTGCGCGATGAATCGGGCGTGTTTTCAATGACTTGCGCGGCGGGGAGCGCCATGAAGGCGCCCCTGTGCGGCCGTGTGAAGCGACAGCCTAGCTGCCGGCCGCCTCGCTCGCGCCGCCCGCGAGACGGGCGTCGAGCGCCGCGCGCAGGCCGTCGAGCGCGTCCGCACCGGCGTCCGACACCGCCCACAAGGTCATGCCCGCCGCCTGCCAGCGCAGGAGTGCGTAGCCTTCGCTCGAACTCTGCGGCACGGCGCCCGAGACGGCCGGCCCGTTCGCGCCTGGCGGAAACACATAGACATCGATCACGTGCTTGCCATGGTGATAGACGAGCACGGCGACGCGTTCGCGCCCCACATAATCGAGACGTCCGCCCGCGAGCGCAAAGCCCTGCTGCGCCAGATCGAAGACAGGCGGCGCGTAGTCGATCCGGCCATTGAACCACGGCTTCACGGTATGGCGGTCGGTCGAGATCACGTCGATATCGCGGCCCGAAATCTGGGCCCGCACGTGGCTGGACACGAGATCGTCGACGAAGGCCATCTCAGCGGCCGGGCGGCGCAGTTGCAGCGTGGCAATCACTGCCAGCGCGCAAAGGATCAACACCGCGCAGCCGAACCACGCGAGCGTGGCCGCGCGCGGCCCCGCGTTGACGGACGCAGCGCCCCAGCCACGACCGCCCGCATTGCCACGCGCCCCGCCGCCGCCCGGCCACCAGTTGCGCAGCCAGGCGCGCCAGCCGCCCGAAGCGCGCGCGGGGGTTGGCGAAGACATCGCCTTCGCGGGAGGCAGGTCCGTCGCCGGCAAAGCCGCGACGATGCGCGCAGCCAGCCCAGCCGGCGCTCGGTGGTACGGCGCGGTTCGGATCATTCGAGAGATGGCCTGCGCATCGTCAGCGACGCGGCGGCATTGCTCGCAGCCTGCGAGATGCTCGCGCACACGCCATTCGTCGGCGGCGGAGAGTTCGCGGTCGACGCTCGCGTCGACGAGCGGGCGCGCTTCGTTACAGTTCATCGGGCGCCTCCGTCGTTCGGCCTTCGGTTTGAGAGCGAGTGCGCAACGGCGCTCCGCCGTCGGCGGCCGGCTCCTCGCGGAACCGACCGCCGCTGCCCCGGCCGGATGGTCTCCTGGCTTGACTGCTTCCCCCGACTCCTGCCCGGTCGTCCGCGCAGCCGTGGGTGCGGACAACCGAATCGTTCACAGTCTCATCGACTGCACTACCTGCGGTGGGCGTATCTCGCTCGCCGCCGCGGTACGCCGCCAGCATCTTCGCCAACCGCCTGCGGCCCCGTGCGAGCCGCGACATCACTGTGCCGAGCGGCAGATCGGCGATCGCCGCGATTTCGCGGTAGCCCAGCTCCTCCAGCTCGCGCAGCACCAGCACTTCCCGATACTCCACCGGCAGGCGCCTGAGCGCATCCTGCACGTGACGGGTGTCTTCGGCGCGGATCGCGAGCGTCTCGGGATCGACGGCGCCCGTTTCCCAGCCTTCGAGCGGCGCGTCGTCGCGTAGCTCGTCGAACGGCGCGACCTCTTCCGCGCCCGCGCGCCGCCGCCATTCGTCGTACCAGACGCGCCGCACGATCGCGAGCAGCCAGGGGCGGGCCTCGTCGCCGCGAAACGCATCGAAGAAGCGGAACGCGCGCAGAAACGCCTCCTGGACGATATCTTCCGCGTCGCCCGGGTTGCGCGAGAGCCAGCGCGCGAGGTTGTAGGCCGCATCGAGATGCGGCAGCGCCAGCGCCTGAAAGCGGCGGCTGCGTGCGGCCTCATCCTGCTCGTACGCGGTTTCTCCCACGTCGTCCCCTCGCCTCTTCGTTTGGCTTGCGCGACCGTGGCCGCATACAGGCACTACCGAAGCTCGGGCCAGTTTATTCCCGCTGCGTGCGCACGAAAACGAAAAATAAATGCGAAGCGCGCGACTACGCGCCGGCCCAGTACCCCGGCCGCGCGTAGACCTCCTTGAGATAGTCGATGAAGTAGCGCACGCGCGCCGGTACGTAGCGCTGCTGCGGATAGACCGCGAGGATGTCGTAATCGGGCAGCGCGTATTCGTCGAGCACCGTTTCGAGTTCGCCGCGCGCGAGCTGGGCGTCGATCTCCCAGGTCGAACGCCAGCCGAGGCCGAGGCTCTCGGTCACCCAGCGATGCAGCAGCTCGCCGTCGTTGCAGTCGAGCGTGCCGCCCACGCGCACGGTGACGAGCTTGCCGCCGCGGCTGAAGTACCAGCCGCGGTTCTGGCCGCCCTGCAGGTTGAACGCCAGACAATTGTGGTTTGGCAGGTCTTCGAGCGTTTTCGGCCGCCCGTGCTTGCGGAAATACTCGGGCGTGCCGCACACCACGCGCCGGTTCGTAGCGAGCTTCACGGCGACGAAGTTCGGGTCCACCGCGCCGCCGATGCGAATCGACAGGTCGTAGCCCTCGCGCACCAGATCGACCACGCGGTCGGTGAGGTTGAACGACACCTGCAGTTCCGGCTTGTCGGCGAGAAACTCGGGCGCGAGCGGCGCGACGTGCTTGCGCCCGAACGCCGCCGGCGCCGAAACGATCAGATGGCCGCTCACCACCTGGCGCCCGGCCGACAGCTCGTTTTCGGCTTGATCCCAGTCGGCCAGCAGCCCGCGGCAGCGTTCGAGAAAGGCCGCGCCCTCCTCGCTCACCACCAGCCGCCGCGTGGAACGGTAGATGAGCTTCACACCGAGGCGCTTTTCGAGCGCGTCGATACGCCGCCCGAGGATCACCGGCGAAACGCCTTCCTCGAGCGCCGCCGCCGCGAGGCTGCCCGCGTCTGCGACGCGCACGAAGGTTTCGATCTGCTTGAAGCGGTCCATTGCGTGTCTCCGCGGCATTCCATACTTTTTGTTTCGGAATAAACGACCTGGACTGATCTTATCAAACCTTTCCTGCGCCCCTAAAGTGGGCCTCAACACAACGTCATTCCTCGCCTACGAGACATTCTGGAGACAATCATGGCCAAAATGAGAGCCGTCGACGCAGCCGTTCTGGTGCTCGAAAAAGAAGGCATCGATACCGCTTTCGGCGTGCCGGGCGCAGCCATCAATCCGTTCTATTCGGCGATGAAAAAGGCCGGCGGCATCACGCACGTGCTGGCGCGCCACGTCGAAGGCGCCTCGCACATGGCCGAAGGCTACACGCGCGCCACGCCGGGCAATATCGGCGTGTGTATCGGCACCTCGGGCCCCGCGGGCACCGACATGATCACGGGCCTCTACTCGGCCCAGGCCGATTCGATTCCGATCCTCGCGATCACGGGCCAGGCGCCGCGCGCGCGCCTCTACAAGGAAGACTTCCAGGCCGTCGACATCGAGTCGATCGCCAAGCCCGTCACCAAGTGGGCCGTCACCGTGCGCGAGCCGGCGCTCGTGCCGCGTGTGTTCCAGCAGGCGTTCCATCTGATGCGCTCGGGCCGTCCTGGTCCGGTGCTGGTCGATCTGCCGATCGACGTGCAGCTCGCCGAAATCGAATTCGACATCGACACGTACGAGCCGCTGCCGGTCTACAAGCCGCGCGCGACGCGCAAGCAGATCGAAGCCGCGCTCGAACTGCTCAACGCGAGCGACAAGCCGCTGATCGTCTCGGGCGGCGGCGTACTCAACGCGGCAGCCGAAGACCTGCTCGTGCAGTTCGCCGAAACGCTCGGCGTGCCCGTGATCCCGACGCTCATGTCGTGGGGCGCGATTGCCGACGACCATCCGCTCATGGCCGGCATGGTCGGTCTGCAGACCTCGCACCGCTACGGCAACGCCACGATGCTCGCCTCCGACTTCGTGCTCGGCATCGGCAACCGCTGGGCGAACCGCCATACGGGCAGCGTCGAGGTGTACACGAAGGGCCGCAAATTCGTGCACGTCGATATCGAACCGACGCAGATCGGCCGCGTGTTCGGCCCCGATCTCGGCATTGTCTCGGACGCGAAGGCCGCGCTCGAACTGTTCGTCGAGATCGCAAAGGAATGGAAGGCCGCGGGCAAGCTGAAGGATCGCAGCGCGTGGGTGGCCGATTGCCAGCAACGCAAGCGCACGATGCTTCGCAAGACGCACTTCGAGAACACGCCGATCAAGCCGCAGCGCGTGTACGAAGAGATGAACAAGGCGTTTGGCCGCGACACCTGCTACGTGAGCACCATCGGCCTGTCGCAGATCGCCGGCGCGCAGTTCCTGCACGTGTACAAGGCGCGCAACTGGATCAACTGCGGCCAGGCGGGCCCGCTCGGCTGGACGATTCCCGCGGCGCTCGGCGTGCGCGCAGCCGATCCGACGCGTCCCATCGTGGCGCTCTCGGGCGACTATGACTTCCAGTTCATGGTCGAGGAGCTGGCCGTGGGCGCGCAGTTCAAGCTGCCGTACGTGCACGTCGTCGTGAATAACTCGTATCTCGGCCTGATCCGCCAGGCGCAGCGCGCGTTCGACATGGACTTCTGCGTGCAGCTCGCGTTCGAGAACATCAACGCGCCTGAAGTGAACGGCTATGGCGTCGATCACGTCACGGTCGCCGAAGGCCTCGGCTGCAAGGCGCTGCGCGTGTTCAAGCCCGAAGAGATCGCCCCGGCGCTCAAAGAGGCCCAGGCGCTCGCCGCCGAGCACAGCGTGCCGGTCGTCGTCGAAGTGATTCTCGAGCGCGTCACCAACATCGCGATGGGCACCGAGATCGACGCCATCAACGAGTTCGAGGAACTGGCCGAAAAGCCCGAGCACGCGCCGACTGCCATCAGCGCGATCAATGCCCTCGACTGAGCGCACTCGAGCCCGCATCAACGCAGCACGGGCAGCGCGCACGGCATCGGCGCGCTGCCTGAGTGATTACTGAGTGATTTACTGCGCGATTTATCGCCTGACTTCCCGCGTGACTTCTTTTACTGACCGACCAGCGAGACCCAGCACCATGCCAAAATTCGCCGCGAACCTCACCATGCTGTTCAACGAAGTGCCCTTCCTCGACCGCTTCGCAGCGGCCGCACAAGCTGGCTTCGACGCCGTGGAGTTCCTGTTCCCGTATCCGTACAAGGCCGCCGACCTGGCCGAGCGTCTTGAGGTCAACGGGCTGAAGCTGGTCCTCCACAACCTGCCCGCCGGCAACTGGGAAGCGGGCGAGCGCGGCATTGCCTGCTTCCCAGAGCGCCGCGGCGAATTCCAGGAAGGCGTGGGCCGCGCGATCGAATATGCGAAGGCGCTCCAGGTGCCGCAACTGAACTGCCTCGTCGGTATTCCGACGGCAGGCGTCGATCGCGACACTGCACTCGCCACCATCGTCGAGAACCTGCGCTACGCCGCGGGTGAACTCAAACGCGAAGGTGTTCGCCTGCTGGTCGAGCCGTGCAATTCGTACGACATCCCCGGCTTCGCGCTGAACCGCTCGGGCGAAGCGCTCGACGTGATTGAAAAGACCGGCTCGGACAACCTCTTCCTGCAGTACGACATCTATCACATGCAGCGCATGGAAGGCGAACTCTCCGCGACGATCAAGAAGCACTTCGCGAAGATCGCCCACATCCAGCTCGCCGACAATCCGGGCCGCAACGAGCCCGGCACGGGCGAAATCAACTACCCGTTCCTGTTCGATCTGCTCGACTCGCTCGGCTACGAAGGCCACATCGGCTGCGAGTACAAGCCGCGCACGACGACCGTCGAAGGCCTCGGCTGGCTGCGCAGCGCGAAGCAGCGGACCGCCGAACTCGCCTGAGCACGCACTCGGACGCAACTGCGCACATTCACGCATTCGCTTTAACGGAGACACAAGATGGCAAAGATTGGCTTTATCGGACTCGGCATCATGGGCGCGCACATGGCGCGCAACCTCATCAAGGGCGGCCACACGCTCGCCGTGAACGGCAAGTACCCGGTGCCCGAGGACCTGCGCACGCAAACCGAAGTCGTCGCGGATTCGACGGCTGTCGCGAAGGTCTCGGACATCGTCATCGTGATGGTGCCGGACACGCCTGATGTCGCCAACGTCCTGTTCGCCGACGACGGCGTCGCCAAGGGTCTCTCGGCCGGCAAGCTCGTGATCGACATGAGCTCGATCTCGCCGCTCGAAACGCAACAGTTCGCCACGCAGATCAACGCGCTCGGCTGCGACTATCTCGACGCGCCGGTCTCGGGTGGCGAAGTCGGCGCACGCGAAGCCACGCTCACGATCATGGTGGGCGGCCCGCAGAAGTCGTTCGATCTTGCCAAGCCGCTGTTCGACTTGATGGGCAAGAACATTTCGCTCATCGGCGATAACGGCGCGGGCCAGACCTGCAAGGTGGCGAATCAGATCATCGTGGCGCTGAACATCGAGGCCGTGGCCGAAGCGCTGCTGTTCGCAGCACGTTCGGGTGCGGACCCCGAGCGCGTGCGCAAGGCCCTCATGGGCGGCTTCGCTTCGTCGCGCATTCTCGAAGTGCACGGCGAGCGCATGACCAGGCGTACGTTCAATCCGGGCTTCCGCATCGAGCTGCACCAGAAGGACCTGAACCTCGCGATCGACGGCGCGCGCAAGCTGGGCATCGCGCTGCCGCATACCGCGAGCGCGCAGCAGCTCTTCAGCGTGTGCGCCGCGAACGGCGGCAAGGCATGGGACCACTCGGCCATGATCCGAGCACTCGAGATCATGGCGAACTTCGAGATCGCCGAGCCGCAAGCGCAGGTGAAGGTGGCTTGAGTTTCAGCGGTAGCAGGTAGCAGGTAGCAGGTAGCAGGTAGCAGGTAGCAGAACGGCGGTTCGCGCGACGCAACGTGCGGACCGCCTGTAGAACCAGATCACGCATACCGGCTGGTGCGCAGGCATTCGAGCGTGTGCATCAGCCTCCCGTGGGGCGCTTCGCGGCGGCGGCAATCGCCGCGAGGCAAATCGGTGCCGCTCTGGGCTGAGGGCGGCCAGTGGGGTCCGAAAGCGGCGCCCGGTGACGACGGGGAAGCCTTGGTCGGTCAGACGTCGTCATCGGGTGTCCGCGTGTCGGATGCCCGTTTTTCTTTGCTCTCTCTTTTCTCTGCCCGATTTCACACTCTCTGACGCTGTCCCGATAGACGCCGTCGCGGCCGCGTTTCTAGAATCGTGCTTTCATCGGGCTGTCACGCAGACGGGTCAAGGTGGACACGGCGCGTGACCACCCAGTCATTTCCAGCACGTGAGGAGTGTGATCGATGGGCATTATCAATTTCATCAAGGAAGCAGGCGAAAAGCTGTTCGGCACGGCTGCAGCGCCTGCCGCCGCCGCGCAACCCGCTGCCGCACCGGCAGACCCCGCCGCGAATCTCGCCGAGCTGAACCAGAAGGCCGGCGACGCGATCGCAGCCTATATCCGCTCGCAGGGCCTCGACGCCGACAGCCTCGGCGTGACTTACGACGGCGTCTCGCACACCGTAACGGTCACCGGCAACGCCGCCGACCAGCCGACGAAGGAGAAGATCCTCGTCGCGGCCGGCAACGTGCAGAACGTCGACAAGGTCGACGACCAGATGACGGTGACGAACCCCGCGCCCGAAGCGCAGCATCACACGGTCGTTGCCGGCGACAACCTCTGGAAGATCGCCGAAAAGTACTACGGCAGCGGCGCGAAGAACGACGCGATCTTCGAGGCGAACACGCCGATGCTCAAGAGCCCGGACAAGATCTATCCCGGTCAGGTGCTCGTGATTCCACCGCTGCAGTAGCGCGGCAGCACGCTGGCAGGGCCAGAAACGCAACGGGCCTGACGAAGCGATCCGTCAGGCCCGTCTTACTTTGTGCGCGGCCAGCCTCAGTACGTGTCGAACACGTCCTGCAGCCCCGCCTTGTCGGTCGTGCCCGCTGCCAGCGCGAGCAGCAGCAGCACACGCGCCTTGTACGGGCTGAGCGTGCCCGAAGACACGAAGCCGAGCGTATCGTCCTTGGCCGCGCCGTTGTGCATCACGTGCCCCGAGCCGACGCGCGAGGCGCGCACGACGGCCACGCCCTTGCCGGCCGCCTCGGCGAGCGACTGCTGCAACGCGCCATGAATCGAGCCGTTGCCGGTGCCTGCCACGACGAGCCCGTCCACGCCGGCGGCAACGAGCGCTTCGACCGCCGCGCGCGACACGCCCGCGTAGCTCATCACGATCTCGACCTGCGGCCATTGCGCCGATGCCGTGAACGGCGCATCGACGGTATGCGGGCGCAGCGCGCGGCGCTGGAATTCCACGCGCCCGTCCTGCACCCAGCCCAGCGCGCCGATTTCCGGCGACTGGAAGGCATCCACCGCATAGGTGCTGATCTTCGCGACGTCGCGTGCGCAATGAACGCGGTTATTGAACGCCACCAGCACGCCCTGTCCCGCCGCCGCCTCGCCCGCCGCGAGCGTGACGGCATTGAGCAGATTGAGCGGGCCGTCGGCGGAAAGCGCCGTGGCGGGCCGCATGGCGGCCGTCAAGATGCATGGCTTCGCGCTCTTCACCGTGAGATGCAGCAGGTACGCGGTTTCTTCGAGCGTATCCGTGCCGTGCGTGATCACCACGCCGTCGACCTCGTCGCTGGCCAGCAGTTCGTTCACGCGCTGCGCGAGCGTGGACCACAACGCAAGCGACATGTCCTTGCTGTCGATGCTCGCGACCTGCTCGGCATGGATCCGGGCGATGGCGTCGAGGCCCGGCACGGCTGCGAGCAGTTGCGCGACACCGATCACGCCGGCCTGGTAGCCGGCGGTGTTCGCGGCGTCTGCGGCGGACCCCGCAATCGTGCCGCCCGTGGCGAGCACGGCGATGCGCGGCAGCGCCCTGGGCGCCGCCGCGGAAGAGGAAGTGGAAGTATTCATGGCGGCGATTTTAAGCGATCCGCCGGCCGCCGAGAAAATCAGCGCGCTTTTCAGCTTGCCTCGCGCAACTGGCTCGCGATCTGCTGCTCGGTCAGTTGCGGCGCGAACATTTCGATGAGCCGGTATGCGTACTGGCGCAGGAACGCGCCCTTGCGCAGGCCCACTCGCGTCGTGCTCGCATCGAACAGATGCTCAGTATCGAGCGCGACGAGTTCGCTGTCGCGCTTCGGGTCGTAGGCCATCGCCGCGACGATGCCCACGCCCATGCCGAGTTCGACGTAGGTCTTGATCACGTCCGCGTCGATGGCGGTCAGCACCACGTCGGGCACGACGCTCGCTTTCGCGAACGCCTGGTCGATATGCGAGCGGCCCGTGAAGTCCTGGTCGTACGTGATGACCGGATACTCGGCCACGTCTTCGAGCGTGAGATTTTCGCGGCCCACGAGCGGATGCGTCTTCGGCACGACCACCACGTGATGCCACGAGTAGCACGGAAACGTGACGATGTCGGGGAAGCGGTCGAGCGCCTCGGTCGAGATGCCGAGATCGGCCTCGCCGTTGATGATCATCTGCGCGATCTGCTGCGGATTGCCCTGGCGCAGCGCGAGGTGGACCTTCGGAAACACTTCGCGGAACTGGTGCACGACCTTCGGCAGCGCGTAACGTGCCTGCGTGTGCGTCGTCGCGACCACGAGGTGACCGCTGTCCTGGTCCGCGAACTGGCGCGCCACGCGGCGCAGGTTCTCGGCGTCGAGCAGCATGCGCTCGATCAGCTGATGCACGGCCTTGCCCGGCTCCGTGAGGCCGGTCAGGCGCTTGCCGCGGCGAATGAAAATGTCCACGCCAAGTTCGTCTTCGAGATCCTTGATCTGTTTGGAGACGCCCGATTGCGACGTATACAGCACGTTCGCCACTTCGGTGAGGTTCATGTTCTGCCGCACGGCTTCGCGCACGAAACGCAACTGCTGAAAATTCATGGTCTTCTCTCCGGGACTGCTGACCGATTATTCGTTTTTGTCGATATAAGCACTGTAACGCTCATTGCGCCGGAAATACGCGCAGCCCGCGCGGCACCGCCGTCACGCCCTCGCCGACCGAAAGGCCCAGCGCGCGCCACGACTCGCGGTCGAGTTCCGCTTCGAGCGCGCCGCCCGTGCGGCTTTCCAGCTCCACGCGCACCGAGCCGCCCAGCGTCACCACCCGGCGCACGTCGACGACGATGCCGTCGCGATGATCGCTCGCTTCGCGGTGCAGCACGAGGTCGTGCGGCCGCACGTAGGCGAGCGCCGGGCCTTCGAAGCTCGCGTGCACGGAGATCGGCTGCGCTGCGCCATCTGCGACGAAACCGCGTGCATCCACGCTGCCGGGCAGCCGGTTCGCGGCGCCGAGGAATTCGTACACGAAGGCCGTCTGCGGATGATCATAGACGTCCTGCGGGCTGCCCACCTGCTCCACATGCCCATGATTCATCACGACGATGCGATCGGCCACCTCGAGCGCTTCCTCCTGGTCGTGCGTGACGAAGATCGTCGAGATGTGCAGGTCGTCGTGCAGGCGACGCAGCCACGAGCGCAACTCCTTGCGCACCTTGGCGTCGAGCGCGCCGAACGGTTCGTCGAGCAGCAGCACCTTCGGCTCGACGGCGAGAGCGCGCGCCAGCGCGATGCGCTGACGCTGGCCGCCCGACAGCTCGGACGGAAAGCGCTGCGCGAGCCAGTCAAGCTGCACGAGCTTGAGCAGCTCATGCACCTTTTCCCGAATCACGGCCTCCGAGGGCCGCTCGCTGCGCGGCTTCACGCGCAGGCCAAAGGCCACGTTCTCGAACACCGTCATATGGCGGAACAGCGCGTAATGCTGGAACACGAAGCCCACCTGACGCTCGCGCGCGCCCACCTCGCCCACGTCCTGGCCTTGCAGCACGACCTGGCCCGCGTCCGCGTATTCGAGGCCCGCGATCACACGCAGGAGCGTGGTCTTGCCACAACCGGAAGGTCCGAGCAGCGCAACCAGTTCGCCCGGCGGAAAGTCGAGCGAGACGTTGTCGAGGGCGGTGAAGTCGCCGAAGCGCTTGTGCAGATTGCTGACGGTGATGCCCATGTTTACTGCTCCCCTACTTGAATCGGTTGGCGCACGGCGCGAGGCGCTGCGTGTTGTGAAACATGTTGCACGGCCGCGGGTTGCGGGCCCGCGTAGGCGGGAATCTCATCCGCGCCGCGCAGTTCCGACGAAAGGCGGCGCTCCGCGAGCAGCTTCAGGCCGAGCGTGACGAGCGCGAGCAGCGCGAGCAGCGATGCCACGGCAAACGCCGCCGCGAAGTTGTACTCGTTGTAAAGGATCTCGACGTGCAGCGGCATCGTGTCGGTCTGGCCGCGAATATGGCCCGACACCACCGAAACCGCGCCGAACTCGCCCATCGCGCGCGCATTGCAGAGAATCACGCCGTACAGCAGGCCCCAGCGGATATTGGGCAGGGTCACGCGGCGGAACATCTGCCAGCCCGAGGCGCCCAGCACGTGGGCGGCCTCTTCTTCGTCGTTGCCCTGCGCCTGCATCAGCGGAATCAGTTCGCGTGCGACGAACGGGAACGTCACGAAGATCGTGGCGAGCACGATGCCCGGCACCGCGAAGATGATCTGCACGTTGTGGTCTTCGAGCCACGGCCCGAGCCAGCCCTGCGCGCCGAACAACAGCACGTAGATGAGCCCCGAAATCACGGGCGAAACGGAAAACGGCAGGTCGATCAGCGTGGTGAGCAGCGCCTTGCCGCGAAACTCGAACTTCGCGATCGCCCACGAGGCCGCGAGCCCGAAGGCCAGATTCAACGGGACCGCGATCGCCGCGGTGATGAGCGTGAGCTTGATCGCGGCGAGCGCGTCGGGATCGACGAGCGACGTGAAGTAGAAACGAATGCCCTTCGACAGCGCCTGCCAGAACACGGCGACGAGCGGCACCACGAGAAACAAAGCGAGAAACGCGAGCGCGATGCCGGTCAGGAGCCAGCGTACCCACGGTGATTCGGTGACCGGGTCCGGCCGGCGCGTGCTTCGTTGTTGCGGCAGCGTGCTCATTGCGCCCCTCCCGCGAGGGTTGCGCCGAGCACGGCATTCGGCGCGCTGCCGGCCGTTACACCCCGGCTCGTGCGGCGCTGCAAATACCACTGCAGCGAATTGATGAGCAGCAGCATGACGAACGACACGCAGAGCATCATCACGGCGAGCGCCGTCGCGCCCGCGTAGTCGTATTGCTCGAGCTTCGTGATGATGAGCAGCGACGTGATCTCCGACTTCATTGGCACGTTGCCGGCGATGAAGATGACCGAGCCGTACTCGCCCAGCGCGCGCGCGAACGCGAGCGCGAAGCCGGTGAGGAGCGCCGGCAGCACCGCGGGCAGCACGACGCGGCGGAACGTGAGCCAGCGCGTGGCGCCGAGGCACGCGGCGGCCTCTTCCTGTTCGCGCTCGAAGTCCTCGAGCACCGGCTGCACCGTGCGCACGACAAACGGCAAGCCGATGAAGGTCAGCGCGACGAGCACGCCGAGCGGCGTGAAGGCGATCTTGAGACCGAGCGGCTGCAGGAACTGGCCGATCCAGCCATTGCCCGCATACACGGCGGCGAGCGAAATGCCCGCCACGGAAGTCGGCAGCGCGAACGGTAGATCGACGAGCGCATCGATCACCCGTTTGAACGGGAACGTATAGCGCACGAGCACCCACGCGAGCAGGAAGCCGAATCCCGCATTGATCAGCGCCGCGCCGAGCGCGGCGGTAAACGTGAGCCGGTACGACGCGAGCACGCGCGGCGACCACACGGCGCGCACGAACTGGCTCCAGTCGAGTGTCGCCGTCTTTAGAAACGTGGCGGCAAGGGGGATGAGCACCACGAGGCTCAGGTAGGCCACCGTGATGCCGAGCGTCAAGCCGAAGCCAGGCAGCGCACTGGGCTTGCGCAATCGAAACGTTGTCATGCTCATCGTCCAGACATGGGTTGCGCGATTCGTGCGTTGCTGATTCGCGCCGAAAAGCGCGCCCGTAGGCGCGCTTCGTTGTTATGCGGTCACGTCGCTATGCGGACCGCTTACTGCTTGACTGCGTGACAGCTTTACTGCGGTTGATAGATCGAATCGAATACGCCGCCGTCCGCGAAGTGCGTCTTCTGCGCATTGGGCCAGCCGCCGAAGGTATCGTCGACCGTATAGAGCTTGAGTTTCGGAAACTTCGCCGTGAGCGCCGCCGGGACCTTGTCCGAACGCGGACGGTAGAAGTTCTTCGCGGCGATCTCCTGGCCCTCTTCGCTATAAAGGAACTGCAGGTAGGCGTCGGCCTCCTTGCGCGTGCCCTTCTTGTCTACGACCTTGTCCACCACGGCAATCGGCGGCTCAGCCAAAATGCTCACGGAAGGCACCACGATTTCGAACTTGTCCGGACCGAATTCCTTGAGCGAGAGAAATGCTTCGTTCTCCCATGCAATCAGCACATCGCCGATGTCGCGCTGCACGAAGCTGGTCGTCGCGCCTCGCGCGCCCGAATCGAGCACACCCGCGTTCTTGTAGAGCTTCGCGACGAAGTCTTTCGCCTTCTGGTCGTTGCCGCCCGGCTGGTGCAGCGCATACGCCCACGCCGCGAGATAGTTCCAGCGTGCGCCGCCCGAGGTCTTCGGATTCGGCGTGACGATCGAGACGCCAGGCTTGGTCAGATCGTCCCAGTCCTTGATGTGCTTCGGGTTGCCCTTGCGCACGAGGAACACGATGGTCGACGTGTACGGCGCGGCGTTGTCGGGCAGGCGCTTTTTCCAGTCCTTCGCGACGATGCCCTTGTTGGCGAGCGCGTCGATGTCCCATGCCAGCGCGAGCGTCACGACGTCGGCCTGCAGGCCGTCGAGGACCGAGCGCGCCTGTGCCCCCGAGCCGCCATGGGACTGCTTGATGGTGAGCGTTTCGCCCGTCTTCGCCTTCCACTGCTTGATGAAGGCTTCGTTGATGTCCTGGTACAGCTCGCGCGTCGGATCGTACGAGACGTTGAGCAGCGAAGTATCCGCGTGAGCGGCCACCGGCGCCATGGCCGCCATCGCCGTGACGCCGACGAGCGGCGCAACGCCGATTACCAGTTTCGCCGCCAGTGTTTTCAGCCAGCCCGCGCGCCCCGTATGTGTCGTGCCCATCTATCTGTTCTCCGTTCTCGTATGTGCTCGTTTGCGCTCGTTGATGAACTGCGCTAACGATGGAGGCCAGTCTAGCGATCTGCTTACATTATTAAAAATGATGTTTTCTCATTTTTTAATACGCAAAAGTGGTAAGGACAGAGGAAGTCGCTGCTGGAGCGCGGTTTCATCCGCGCAAACACGGAAAAGCGGCGTGATGACAACGCTCAATCGATGAACTTCAAGTAACACTTGAAAAGTGGCGAGTACTGTATAAAAATACAGTTACCTGTTCAAACATACAGTGGCGCCATGACCAAACTCACCGCACGACAGCAGCAGGTTTTCGATCTGGTTCGCCGGGCCATCGAGCGCACGGGCTTCCCGCCCACACGCGCCGAGATCGCGGCGGAACTCGGCTTCAGCTCGGCCAATTCGGCGGAGGAGCATCTGCGTGCGCTGGCGCGCAAGGGCGTGATCGAACTGGCTGCGGGCGCCTCGCGCGGCATCCGACTCATGCCGGGGCCCGACGACCTGCCGCACCAGTTCACGCTCCCGCACCCGAGCATCATGCAGCTCTCGCTGCCGCTCGTCGGCCGTGTCGCTGCGGGTAGCCCGATCCTCGCGCAGGAGCACATCTCGCAGAACTACATGTGCGACCCAGCGCTCTTCTCGAGCCGCCCCGACTACCTGTTGAAAGTGCGCGGCCTTTCCATGCGCGACGCCGGCATCCTCGACGGCGACCTGCTCGCCGTGCAGAAAAAGGCCGAAGCGAAAGACGGCCAGATCATCGTGGCGCGCCTTGGCGACGACGTCACCGTGAAGCGCCTGAAGCGCCGTCCGCATGGGCTCGAGCTGATCGCCGAGAACCCCGATTACGACAATATCTTCGTCGAGGCCGGTAGCGCGGAATTCGCGCTCGAAGGCATCGCGGTCGGCCTGATCCGCCCCACCGAATTCTAAGGAATCCGTCTGAGCGCGGTTTGCACATTGTTTGCGCACCATCTGCGCACCACCTGGAGAGAGTCATGGAACGCCTTGCCCGCCTGCTGCCCTTCCGCCAATTCGGCCGTCTTCGCCATCTCCGCGGAATCGCCTCGTGCGCGGTCCGCGAAGTCCGCGGTTCGGCTGCCGCGCTGAGCGGCTCGCTCTTCGAAGACTCACCCGAGATGGTGGCGGCCAGCACGGCCGACCTGCCGGTGCTGCCCTCGGCCCAGCCTGCGTTTGCGCGCGTGTCGCTCAACAGCACGCTCAACACCGAACAGCCCATGCGCCGTGCGCCCGTGCGCGTCTATCAGGGCCCGTCGCGGCTGATCCTCGTCGGCACGGTCGACGCGGTTTGCCGCGCGATCGACCGCTGCATCGCCGAGCAGCACAGCGACCTGCCCGCAGCGCTTGCGAAGTAGGCGGCAACGTTGCTCAAATGTGAGAAGAGGTTACGGGCGGGATCGTTTGGCCTGGTTTGCGGTCAACACCGTGTTTGAACGATTTGCCCTATGCCGATGACGGAAACTCTCCCTATCCCGCGTAAGAACCCAGGCTGGAAAAAGCCCGTTGCTATCACGGTTGCCGTCGCAATGGTCGTTGCCGCGATCGGCTACGCCTATGCGTCGCCCTATATCGCGGTGAAACACATGAAAGCCGCGGCCGACGCGCGTGACGCCGTCGCGCTCAATGAGTACGTCGATTACCCTGCGCTGCGCCTGAGCCTGAAACAAGAGGTGGGCGAGATGCTGCAGCGGCGCGTCGAGGGGCAGCACAGCAGCAATCCGTTGCTTATCCTCGGCGCCGTGATTGGCGCGGCGCTGATCAGTCCGCTCGTCGATGCCTACGCCACGCCGGAAGGGGTGGCCGCCCTGCTCGACGGCATGCCGCCGACGGGCAAGCCCGGCGACCGGCCGCATGCGCCGCCGCCGGCGGAATCCGGTGCGCCATCGGCGCAATCGGCAGAACCGGCGCAATCGGCGCCCGCCTCCGCTGCGCTCCCCCCGGCGGCAGCCGGCAACTCCGCGCCCGAGGCTCGGCCGGTGACTACGGCCGGCTATCGCGGCCTCAATGAATTCGCGCTCACGTGGGACCGCGGCAATACGGGCGAGCACTACGCCGCGATCCTGCAGCGTCACGGCCTCTTCTCGTGGAAGCTCTCGGCAGTCGAGCTAAACGAAGGAAACGTCTCGAACTGAGACAGATCGGCAGTGAATGCGCGAACAGGCCGGTTCAGTGCGAGCCGGCCCGTTTGACTTCCTACGCGGCGGCTTGCTGCTGCTTTTCCTCAGCCGCCGACGAACACGCCACGAGAATGCTGCACGATACGCGGTCGAGCAGCGGCGTGTTGCCCGCGCCCATCCACCAGCGCGAGAGCCCCGTGCGGCAGCGGTGGCCCACCACCACGAGGTCGGCATTCAGCTCGTTGGCCAGATTCGCGATTTCGTCGATCGGATGTCCGAACGCGAAGTGCCCCTGAGCGCGCACGCCGCGCTCGGTTAGCCAGTCCACGCCTTCCTGAAGAATCTCGCGCGCCGTCTCCTCGAAGCGGCCGCAGGCCACGTCGGTCAACAGGCCGGCGCTCTGGGCGATCGTCGAACGCATGTCGACGACGGAGAGCAAGTGCGTTTCCGCCTGAAGATCGAGCGCAAGATCAGCACCGCAGCGCAGTGCCTTGCGGCCTTCGCGCGAGCCGTCGTAACAGAGCAGAATTTTTTTATAGCTCGCCATGATCGCTTCTCCCCGCCCGCGTGGTTTGCAGGCTGTGCGATTCTCATGATGCTGCGCCGCAATTCCACACGCAAGGGCTGGAAAACGCCAGGTGTGGATCGAAAACCGCCAGATTCGCCCCGAACGGCGCACGCATCGTGCGCACTGCTGGGTGCTTGCCGCGACATGCATTTGCCTCGCGTATCGACAAACCGCTCCGAAGCGATGCCCGACCCGCCACGCAGCAATGCACTAAAATGGGCCGCCTTGTTTCGTGCGATTTTCCGTTCGGTACTTCGAGCGACTCGCGCGATGCCCGTTCGACTCACGTTCAACCGATCCATGCCCGCACCCGCCATCGAATTCGAGCAGGTCATCAAACATTATGGAGACAGGGCGGTCGTCGACGGCCTGTCGTTCGACGTCCTTCCCGGCGAGTGCTTCGGACTGCTCGGCCCGAACGGCGCGGGAAAAACCACGACGCTGCGCATGCTGCTCGGCATCGTTTCGCCCGATGCAGGCCGCATCAGCCTGTGCGGCGAGCCGGTGCCGGCGCGCGCGCGCCACGCCCGCCAGCGCGTGGGAGTGGTGCCGCAGTTCGACAATCTCGACCCTGACTTCACCGTGCGCGAGAACCTGCTCGTGTTCGGCCGCTACTTCGGTTTGTCCGCACGCGAAACGCGCGATCTCGTCGCGCCGCTACTGGAATTCGCGCGCCTCGAAAGCAAGGCCGACGCGCGCGTGGGCGAACTCTCCGGCGGCATGCGCCGCCGTCTCACGCTCGCACGCGCGCTCGTGAACGACCCCGACGTGCTCGTGATGGACGAGCCCACCACCGGCCTCGATCCGCAGGCGCGGCATCTGATCTGGGAGCGGCTGCGCTCGCTGCTCGCGCGCGGCAAGACGATTCTCCTCACCACGCATTTCATGGAGGAGGCCGAACGGCTTTGCAATCGTGTCTGCGTGATCGAAGAAGGCCGCAAGATCGCCGAGGGCGCACCCAAGGCGCTGATCGAATCGGAGATTGGCTGCGATGTGATCGAGGTGTACGGACCGGACCCGGTCGCGTTGCGTGACCAGCTCGCGGGCGATGCGAAGCGCACGGAGATCAGCGGCGAGACGCTGTTCTGCTATGTCGACGACCCCGCGCCGGTGCATGCGAAGCTGCGCCATCGCTCTGATTTGCGCTATTTGCACCGGCCCGCGAATCTCGAAGACATGTTCCTGCGGCTCACGGGCCGCGAAATGCAGGATTAACTGGGGCAAGACTAACGGCGGCGTACGAATCGCCAAGGACACCATGCAGACACGCACCAACAACCCGACGCCCTCGCGCTCCGAGCATGCGAGCGTGCGCGAGCCGCGCGCCGCGCTGCCTTCAAACGCGACGCACTGGATGGCCGTGTGGCGGCGCAATTATCTGGTCTGGCGCAAGCTCGCCCTCGCGTCGATGTTCGGCAATCTCGCCGACCCGATGATTTATCTGTTCGGTCTCGGCTTCGGGCTCGGGCTGATGGTCGGGCACGTCGACGGCGTCTCGTACATCGCGTTTCTCGCGGCGGGCACGGTGTCGTCATCGGTGATGATGTCGGCGAGCTTCGAGTCGATGTACTCGGGCTTCTCGCGCATGCACGTGCAGCGCACGTGGGAAGCGATCATGCACACGCCGCTCACGCTCGGCGACGTCGTGCTCGGCGAAGTGATGTGGGCCGCGAGCAAGTCGATGCTCTCGGGCGTGGCGATCATGGTGGTGGCGGGCCTGCTCGGCTACGCGAGCTTTCCTTCCATGCTGCTCGCGCTGCCCGTAATCGCACTTGCGGGCCTCGCATTCGCGAGCTGCGCGATGATCGTCACGGCGCTCGCGCCGTCCTACGACTTCTTCATGTTTTATCAGACGCTCGTGCTCACGCCGATGCTGCTGCTCTCCGGCGTGTTCTTTCCGATCGCGCAGTTGCCTGCCGCCGCGCAGCATATCACGCTGATGCTGCCGCTCGCGCATGCCGTTGCCTTGATCCGCCCCGCCCTGCTCGACCGGCCTGTCGAGCAGGCCGGCCTGCACCTGCTGGTGCTCGCGATCTACGTGGTGGTGCCGTTCGCGATCGCGTCCGTGCTGTTTCGCCGGCGCATGATGCGCTGAAACCGCACGCGAGGCGTTCAGTCCTCGTCGTCGCCCCAGGGAATATCGACGTCCGAAATGAACGCGACCGTCGCGAACGGGCCGCCTTCCTGGCGGCCGACTTTGCCGTCGGCGCGATGCCATTCCACGCGGAACATCGTCGATTGGGTCTGGGCGAGCAAACGCACCGTGCGGATCTCTTCGGGATCCGACTCCTCCACCGGGCCATCGAGCGAGACCAGCAAAGACTGCGGCCAGAGACCATCGGCCGGGTCGTAGATGCGATCGCCGTCGGGAATCGAGGTATCCGCCTCGACGCCGATGGTGGCCGAAGCCTCGACGATCATCTTGCCGAGGGCGCGCAGCACCGCCGTGGCGCGGGCCGAATTGGCCTGGCGAATGGCGAGATCGCCGCGCGTGAGCGCCTGCTCGAGTTTCGGATTGGTTTTTTGCTTTGCCATGCTGGTTTTCGGGCCGCGGCCCGCTCCGTGGCGGACGGCGAACCGCCCGCGTATTACAAGAACGCCAACGCTGAGCGCATGGCGCCTGCCTCGTCCCGGCGTCCCTAGAAGCCCAGGGCCACCGCCGCGAGCCCGGCGGCGATGCCGAAGAACACCACCGTCGTGCCCACGACGGCGAGCATGCGCGGCCGGAACGAGCCCGCCAGCATCGCGAACGAAGGCACGCTCACGGGCGGCAGCGTCATCAGCAGCGCGCCCGCAGGACCCACACCCATGCCGAGCGCGAGCATCGCCTGGATGATGGGCACCTCGCCGGCCGTGGGGATCACGAACAGCATGCCGACCACCGCAAACGTCACGATCCAGCCAAGGCTGCTCGTGACTTCCGGCCCGATATGCGGGAACAGCCACGCGCGCGCCGCGCCGAGCAACAGCACCAGCACGATGTATTCCGGCACCAGCCGCACGGCCATGCGCGCAAAGATGCGCGCCCAGCGCACGAAGACGTTGCCGCCTTCGGCCTGCTGCTGGGCGAGTTGTGCCAGGCGGTCGTCGGCGGCGCGCGATTCCTCGGGTGTCACGAGCCAGTTGCAGACCCAGCCGAGGCCGAACACCATCAGCAGGCCCAGCGCGAGACGCAGCGCACTCCACTGCCAGCCGAGCACGAAGCCCATGAACACGAGCGTGGCGGGATTGAGCACGGAGTTGCCGAGCCAGAACGCAATTGCGCCGCCCGCCGACGCATTGCGTGCACGCAGGCCCACGACCACGGGCGCGGCGCAGCAGGTGCACATCATGCCGGGCACCGCGAGCAGGCCGCCCGCCGCCACGCTGCCGAAGCCGCGCCGGCCGAGCACGCGCGCGACCCATTGCACGGGCAGGAGCGCCTGCACGCCGGAGCCGAGCAGCAGGCCGAGCACCATGGCCTGCCAGATGGCCTTGCCGTAGGCATAGGCGTAATCGAGCGCGGCGGAGAGCGAGGGATCGGGGGCCGTTGCCGAGCCGCCCATCAAGATCGATTTGCCGATCGAGTGGGTTTCCTCGGCGGTGAACGCGCGGTGATAGTACGGGAACCACTTCACGTAGAAGAGGCCGGCCACCGCCAGCAAAATGAAAATGGGCCAGCCGTAAGACGGGGGCGATGGCGCTGGACGTGCGCTCGTCATTGTAAAAATTCTCCGGGATTGAGCGTATGGACGGCCGACGCGGCGCCCTCACGCGAGGCGTGATGGCGCCCCGGGCGGCGCATGCTGGATCGTAGTGTATGCCTTGCGAATCGCCAACGATTTTGCTGCGTTGATGCCTCGCGCGGCGCCGCGCGGCCCGGCAAGGGACCGCGGGGTATCCCGCTTTACCTTTAAGGGGCCGGATTAGGCTGCTGCTCGTGCAGCGCGTCGATCTGCGCGAGCAGTTCGGGGGTGAGCTTGACGTCGGCGCTGGCGATATTTTCCTTTAACTGCTCGAGCGAGGTCGCGCCGATCAGGTTGCTGGTCAGGAACGGGCGGCTGTTGACGAACGCGAGCGCGAACTGCGCGGGCGTGTAGCCATGGGTGCGGGCGAGTTCCACATAACGCGTCGTCGCGGCCACCGATTCCGGCTTGCTGTAGCGCTTGAAGCGCTCGAACCGCGTGATGCGCGCGCCTTCCGGACGCGCCCCGCCCTCGTACTTGCCCGAAAGCCAGCCGAACGCGAGCGGCGAATACGCGAGTAGGCCCACGGCTTCCCGGTGCGCGAATTCGGACAGGCCGCTTTCGAACGTCCGGTTGAGCAGGCTGTACGGATTCTGGATGCTGACGATGCGCGGAAGCCCGAGCTTTTCAGCGGCGCGCAAGAACTGCGCGACGCCCCACGGCGTTTCGTTCGACACGCCGATATGGCGGATCTTGCCCGCCTTCACGAAATCGGCGAGCACGCTT
Organism: Paraburkholderia sp. CNPSo 3272; assembly: GCF_024206495.1. Lineage (GTDB taxonomy): Bacteria > Pseudomonadota > Gammaproteobacteria > Burkholderiales > Burkholderiaceae > Paraburkholderia. The sequence continues at coordinate 210,396 of NZ_JAMBPQ010000001.1, forward strand.
AGCGTTTCCTCGATCGGCACCGTGTACGCATCGTCGAGATACGGATACATGCTGCGGCCGAACGTCATCGTGCTGCGATCGGGCCAGTGCAGCTGGTACAGGTCGACGTAGTCGGTCTGCAGTCGCTTCAGGCTGCCGTCGAGCGCTTCGGTCAGATTCTTGCGGTCGAACTGGTTCTGCGGCCCGCGAATGTGCTGCGGATTGTGCGGCTGGCGCGCCGGGCCCGCAATTTTGGTGGCGAGCACGATCCGCTCGCGCGCCGCGCGATGCTGCGCGAGCCACGTTCCGATGAAGCGCTCGGTCTGTCCCTGTGTCTGCGGCCGCGGCGGCACGGGGTACATTTCAGCGGCATCGATCAGCGTGACGCCCTGGTCGAGCGCGTAGTCGATCTGCGCGTGCGCCTCGCGCTCCGTGTTCTGCTCGCCCCACGTCATCGTGCCGAGCCCGATCAGGCTCACCTTGACGTCGGTATCGCCGAGTGTGCGGTATTCCATGGAAACGTCGTCCATCAGTTCGGTTGGGGAGCGCCGAAACTACCACGGCGCGGGAATTTTTTCAGGAGTTGCAGAATACGGCCGCTTTCTTCCGCAAGTGGCGCAATGCGCCGCGGCGGTCGCGGCGCCGCTCGGCGACAGACGTGCCAGAATCCGCACATGCGCCTACGAGGAGAAATCGGCATGGAAAACCGACGCAGCTACGAATATATGGGCTTTGACATGACAGCCGGCGTGGACGGCGATCACGAAGCCGGTTTTTTCGTCTCGACGCAGATCATCCAGAGCCTCACGGACGCCGAAAACGCCAACGTGCCGGTCGACGGCATCGCCGCTGGCCGCTTTCCGACCCAGGACAACGCCTTCGACGCGGCCTTCGATCGCATTCGCGAAGCGATCGACAAGCGCGTGCGCGCCGCGTCCTGAGCGTCGCCCGAGGCCCAAATTAGATCGGGCGCAGAAATGCAAAAAGCCGGACGTCGCAACGACATCCGGCTTTCAGGCCGCCCGACTCGCGGGCGGCTCAGCAACGAATCGGAAACTTCGGCGCGACTTACTGGCCGAAGAAAACCGATTGCGGGCCCGTGGCCTTCGCGTGGCTGCCCGACTGCGAAGCCGAGCCGGCGACACCACCGTAAGCCGTTTGGGCGCCTTGTTCCTGGACGCGTTCGGCGGCCACGGTCTGGACGCTCTGGCCACGCTGCGAAGCGGGCGCGCCGACGTCCGGGCGATAGAACGGTGCCGGGCCGTAGCCGCTGGCGAACGCCGGAGCGGCAACAGAAGCGGTAGCTGCGACCAGCAGCGCTGCGATGAGTTTGGTCTTCATGGTGGACTCCAATATCAGGTTCAGTTGCGGATCGGGAAGGCGCCGCGCCTGGGAGGTCAGTGCCCACGAGCTGCGTCAACGAAACTCAGTGTATACACCTACTATCGGAAAATAATCGCGATAATCCGAATTTACTATTCTCCGTTTCACAACAATCCTGTCAGGCAGTTCTGGCGGGACTCAGCGACGAACAGACCCTAAAAGTGCGCTCAAAAAAATTTGCGCGCTGCAGCAAATTGCAGGCGGATTACATAACGTGCGTAGGGTTTTTCGGCCGAAAATGGCCATCGGGCGCACTTCCTGCTTGTGTATCCGGCAAATTGACGCAGTGCGCAAAGGGTACGAAGAGCCAGGCCCGTATGCGTTAAAATGCAAGGTTGTTCCACGCCAGCCGTTACTCATCGGTTTCCCATTGCCATGTCCGCCAACCGTCAAGCCAGCCCCCGCCGCGTATCCGTCGCGCCGATGATGGACTGGACCGATCGCCACTGCCGTTCGCTGCATCGCTTCATCTCCCGGCACACGTGGCTGTATACGGAGATGGTGACGACGGGCGCCCTGATCCACGGCGACGTGCCGCGCCATCTCGCGTTCACGCCGGCCGAGGCGCCGGTTGCGCTTCAGCTGGGCGGCAGCGAACCCGACGACCTCGCGCGCGCCGCGAAGCTCGGTGAACAATGGGGCTACGACGAGGTCAACCTGAACTGCGGCTGCCCATCCGAGCGCGTGCAGCGCGGCGCATTCGGTGCGTGTCTGATGAACGAACCGCAACTGGTAGCGGACTGTGTGAAGGCGATGCGCGACGTCGTATCGGTGCCCGTGACGGTCAAGCACCGCATCGGCGTCGATACGGTGGAGGACTATGCGTTCGTGCGCGACTTCGTCGGCACAATTGCCGAAGCGGGCTGCGAGGTTTTCATCGTCCATGCGCGCAACGCGATCCTGAAGGGCTTGAGCCCGAAGGAAAACCGCGAGATCCCGCCGCTCAAGTACGACTACGCGTACCAGCTCAAGCGCGACTTCCCGCAGCTCGAGATCATCATCAACGGCGGCATCAAGACGCTCGACGAAGTCGAGCAGCATCTACAGCATGTCGATGGCGTGATGCTCGGCCGCGAGGCTTACCACAACCCCTATGTGCTCGCCGACGTCGATGCGCGCTTCTATGGCGCAACCGATGCTGCGCTCACGCGCGAGGAAGTGGAAGCGAGGCTCATCGAGTACTGCGCAAGCGAAATCGCGCGCGGCACTTACCTGGGCGCGATCGTGCGCCATGCGCTGGGCCTCTATCGCGGCGTGGCCGGCGCGCGCGGCTGGCGCCGCATCCTCTCGGACAGCCGCAAGCTCGCGAAGGCAGATCTCGCGATCTTCGACGAGGCCCGCGAATATCTGCGCATTCCGGACGAAATTCTTGAATAAAGGGCTAGGCAAGCCAGCTTTGGTATGTATATAATCTTGCTTCTCGATTGACGCCGCTTTCGAAGCAGCGTTAGTTGAGGAAAACAGCGGTGGCTGTAGCTCAGTTGGTAGAGTCCAGGATTGTGATTCCTGTCGTCGTGGGTTCGAGTCCCATCAGCCACCCCAAAGAATTCAGCAAGATCAAGCGCTTAGTCGCTACCGCAAATTGCACATTGCAAAATTCGGAACGAAATTGAGAATTTCGGAATGAAGCCCGCACACCGTTGCGGGCTTTTTCTTTGGCCTCAGTTGATTGCTCCTGCATCGTCGTTTGTGCGACGCAACGCTGCGGATCAAACTGATAGGCAAATTCAATTCCGCCCCGCGATCGATACCTTATAATCGGCCGGACGATTCACCACGACCTATCCCGTGCCTCGGCCTAGGTTCGTATGCCACCGCACAGACGCATTCCGTGCGTCTCCTAAAGTTGTGCTGTACATTGCCGACAATAGGAATGCCCGTTGCGATCGTCGATGGCATGAATGATTGGCGGAAACAAGCAAAAAAATGACAGCACTCCTGGCGGAACAGACTACTGCCGAAGGTCGCATCTTCAACGACGTCGTCGCTCTTTTGCTACGGCAGCGCGAGGAGAATGTGGATTCTGCCCTCGCGCAACTGCATGCCGAGCTCGACGCGATCTACAACGGCAAGTCTGGCAACATTGACTACGCAGCATGTCAAATGGGCTTGGCGATGATCAACTTCGGACTTGGCGATCACGCTGAGGCAAAACGTTACGCCTGCAATGCCCTACAAATTGGCGGCTACGCAGAGTTCGTTGCGGCGAATGCGGTGATCTTGTTTAGCAATATGGGCGAGCTTGACCTCGCGCACAGTCACGCTTTAGCCGTAGCCAAGCGGTTCCATTCCCACGTCGAAGTGCTCGAACAAGTGAGTAGCGTATTGGTCGACGCGCTCGATTTCGATGCTTCTGCAGACTGTCAGGAAACTATGCTCAAACTCGTCACCGATGCAGCCGAGCGTGAAATGATTTCCATCCGCGGGGATCGCCTTCGTAGTCTCGCCGCACACGCAAAGGATATGGGGTACTCCGCAAGCGCACTCCGAGCGCGCGCGCAGTGCGCGATCGATGCGCTTCGAGACGCGAAGCAGAATGTCTTTGTGATTCAACTGAAGGGAACGCAACCAAGTAGTCTTGCGCTTGAATTTCATGTTGGCGCAGACATCGAGGCCTGCGCCGAGTTGAATTTTGTCGTTGCAGACGCTTTGGTGCAGAAGTTTGACGACACTGCGGTAGATTTTGTGACGATGTCCGTGCACGCGTATGCTGGCGCACCTCGCTCGACAGACATATGGAGCGAGGTTCACGCATGAGCGTATCTTCTGCTGATTTTTTGGCGTTTGCGACCACCTGTAATGGCGGCGGTACTGAGATCAATTTCCGCAATTGTGTCAGTCGCGCATATTATGGCGTGTATCATGCGGCACTCCCCGTTGCAGTAGCCCATTGCCCCGACCCGAATGCGAATGTCCGAATGGGTGACCACGATCGCCTGAGCAAGCGTTTCCGCGCATCGCCAGATAAGGACGCACAGGCGATCGGCTACGTGCTCGAATCGATGAAAGGTGCAAGACATCGTGCAGACTACGATATACACCAAACGGTTACTGCGAACGACGCGAAACAAGCGCTAGCGAATGCCAAGACATTTAGTGGTCGATTGGCAAACTTTGCGCATCAGGCTGCAGCGTCGGGACAAATTGGCAACGTCAGCTCGATCAGAAGCGCCCCATAGTGTGCTACTTGAGCTTCGCGGTCGTACGTTTGCAGCACCGAAATTGGCTCCGCTAAGCGGGGCCTTTTTTGTTTCGGCGGCCCGCATGGCGCGAAAGCCACGCTAGACTACTGTACGTTTATACAGTAAGTGAACTAGCATGCCGCACCGCCCTCCACTCACCGCCAAGCGCCTCGCCCAGATATGGGACGAGTATCCGGAACCCATCGTGCTAGAGCTGCTCTGGGAGATCCACCGGCTGCGCGCGACGATTTCGCGCGCGAATCAGATTCGCCACTTCCTCGGGGCCAATGGGCACGGTGTCGTGCCATCGTCGGTGTGGGGGTGCTTCATGCGGGAGCTTGATGCGGAGCCGTGCTTGAGTGACAAGCCGACTCAACGGCAGCAGGCCATGGTCGACAAAGTGCTGAATCGGCCGCGCGAAAGCTGACCGCCTGTTGGGGGTACAATCGCGGCGATCCGCACCTGGAGGGCCATCCGTGAACGATCCTCAAAGAGCAGCCGATCTCGCCGAGCAAGTGAAGCTCTGGAGAGAGTTTGCCGACAAGCACACGTACCACCTCAATCGACTCATCGCCGAGGCGGCAACCGAGGGACTCAAGTTCCTCGGCTTGTTAAATCTTGGCGGGGTTGCGGCAACGCTGGGATTCATTGGTGCAACCAGATCGCATTCGCCTTGGCTCTTGGCAGCATTTGCAGCATTCATGATCGCGAATGTGTCTACAGCGATCGCCTATCTTCTGCGCTATCTAACGCTCGACTCTCATTTCCAATCGTTCCAGCGCGCGCTCGAGAAAGGCTGGAAAGGCGCTGGTCCGGTCGACATGGCAGCAGCTATAGCTGACTGGAATCAGGAGATTCGCCGAGGCCCCGACTGGTCAGTTGTCTGCGCAGTCGGCGCACTCGCCCTATTTGTCATAGGTACGGTATTTGGGGCTATCGGTGTGTCCTGCTATTGAAGCGTTGCACGATATAGACGGCGGAATACATTACTGATACCTTACATGAAGGTTGCATCCAGACCCCGCAACCTCCAGCGCCTCCCAAGCTGGACAATGCTTAAGGCCGCCGCTTTCGCTCAGAATCGGCGGCCTCTTTTCTTCGATTACCGTGCTGCAGAAGCGGCCGACGCGGCAAATGCGTCACTCGCGCCGCCCGCGCTGCCCGTTTCCTTGTATGCGCTTGCGATGTCGCCAGCGATCGAGTCGAGCTGTGCATTCTGCAGGTAGGCGTCCGGCGTGCGGCAATCAGCGCCGTAGTGCGCGAGGTCAGTGCCGACGGTGGGGACGGCCTTCCCGTTTGTGTCAAAGCCAAACCCAGTTGGCACTGCGCCGGTAAAGCGGATCGGCGCGCCACTGTTGAACGCATTCAGAATTGCCGTATATAGCCCGTTCGACGCCGAATAGTGTGTGTCGCATGTCTGAATGGGCATCACGACGAAAACCGCCTTGCCGGCCACCGCCGCCCATTGCGAGAACACGAGAAGGTCAGCCGTGAACTGTGCCGTCGCCGCCTGTTGCGCCGGATCCGTCGCTGGCGTCACCATGTCGTCGAGCTGGAAGTTGACGATCATCCATTCGCCGGGATCAGTCTTGAACTGATCGGGCGTCGGCGACTTGCCGTTGTACTCGGTCGTGACGATCTGGTGCAGCGCAGTGCCGTCGATCACCTGCGTCGTGATGTTCGCCGTCACGCCCCGCTCGGCGAGTGCATCCGTCAGCGACTTGACGGTTGTCTGTGCATCCGATGCGGCACTCGGCGTGTCGGCGGCCATTGCAGATGAGATCAGACTGAACCGCGCGTGCGCGACCGTGCTCGTCGAGCTGGACACGATCGGCTTGCCGTACATTGAGATCGTGAGCGCCTTGGCCGCCGGCTTCGAGCTGTCGCCGCTGCCTCCTCCGCCACCACAAGCAGCCAGGCCGACTGCGAAAAGAAGAGCTGCCGCAAGTGCTTTTTTCATTCTTGTGTTCCCCGGTTCGGATTCTTGTAGAAGCGGCCCTCTCAAGGCGCCCCTAAAGTTTACACATGTTTACGCATTTCTTACGAACAGCCGGGCGTCTTCGGACGCACCGCGCAGACGTATGCCTGCAGCGCTTTCACTTTGTCGATTTCATGCTGGTCGTCTCCGGCCACCCGGAAAACGCGCTCTGCAACCGCTGGGTCGAGGTCTGCGACGGCGGCGCCACCATCGCCCACGCCGGCGGCGCCGGGAGATCCGGCGACGGCGTTGTCACCGGTTGCAGCGCAGTTTCGCACTGCGACGCGCACGCGCTCAGTGCCAGCAGCGAGAGCGTTGCGATAGTTGCGGTTGTCAGCTTCATGAGCATCTTTCTCCTGTGTAATTGCGGCATCCGCCGCGGCTAGCGCGTCCTGCGCCACGTTGTGCGCGTCGATCGCGCGTTCCTCGCCCTCCAGCGCCGCCCGCGACACGTTCAGCATGTCGTTCGCGTGCCGCTCGTTGTCCTTCGCTCGAGCGGCCTGCTCGGCAGCGAGTTGCCGCGCGCCGATGAGGTGAGCCACCTCGGCGCCGGCCGCCGCGCCCAGCAGCGCAGCGATCAAGTACGGAATCAAAGCCTTCAGCATCACAGCCCCCTTTCGCATAACGCGCGCTCGTCGGCGCGCCGTTTCACTAGACCGGGCAGCACCCTGCCGCCCGAGGTAACCCACTGCGGACGCCCTGCGTCCGATTCATTGATTGCCCGGCACGCGCCGCGCCAGTCGCCCGCATTGAAGCGACGCGCCGTCGAGCTGCCGCAATACGCGCTGGCGCCGATGTTGTAGGCGAAGCTCACCGCGGCCGCGAGCTGGTACGCGTGGCCCGCGAGAGTCGGCGTGCACGTAAGCACCGGCTCTGCGTGCGCAATGAGCTGCGTTTCGAGTGACTCGCGGCATTCGGCCTCGCTGTAGCGCTTCCCGACCACGACATCGTGTGTGTCGCCCATGCACTTCGTCGGGATGCCGACCGGATCGCGATAGCCCTGATAGACGACGCCCTCGAAGCGCGGCACCACAGAAAGCAAAAGGGCCGCAGACGCGGCCCCTACGACACCCACCAGTGTTTTCCTCGAAGCACTAGCCATCGTGTTCCTCCATCTCGTGCAAGCGTGCATCCGACTCGCGCTGCTCGCGTTGATCCTTGCGCCACATGAAGTAGGCGTTGAGCCCGAACGTCAGAATCGCTGTGCCGATACCGACGATCACGCCAATGTCTGTCAGCGTCAGCGCGGAGCCCAGCGACACAGCGCTCCCCGCATAACTCGTTGCCTCGCTTGCACTGACTCGCATCCATTTCCCCCGGAAATAAAAAAGCCGCCTCAAGGGCGGCAGGTGCATCTTTTCTTGGCGTCGATCAGGCGACGATCTCGGCTCCAGCGAACGCGTATCGAGACAGGTTCAGCGATGCTGCTTCATCGGTCGGTGGCACTGCGACAATCTCCTGCTCAGCGAAGGCGAACGCATCGGCACCGGAATCGGGAAGCGCAGTAATCATGATCTGCTGCTGATACATGGGTGCCTTTCCGGCTGCGCACGCGTCCGCGCTGAGATACGAATACAGCGCGACCGACGTCCCCTTCGAGATCTTGTCGAGCGTGACCATCTGCGCCACGTGGTAGCTCGCGATGGCGCCAGTCGACGGCGTTTCGTAGTCCTTCTTGATCGGCATCGAATGCCCTCCAGTTAGATGTTGCTCAGATCGACCGCCATGAACCGCCAGTCATACTGCGATCCAAAACAATTGTTGTTGCCGGGATGCGAGGTGTTCCCGACGGAGTAGTACTGCCACAAGAAATTGACGGTATTGCCGGATGTCTGCAGACCGCTGATGTCGTACCAGCCGTTGTTATTGCCGCCGGTTGGTGACGACACCCAAGCCGTGCCGATGGCGGCCACGCCGACCTTGCTCACCCCGGTGTAGGACCATGAGTAAGTGCGAGTGTCGACCTGATTGAATTGCCCCCACCCTGGGCCGGCGCCCTGGATGTTGCCGCTCTGCGTGTCAAGAATGCGGGCCAAGCGTTGGCGCCCATCGGCGACCAGCCTTCCGCCTGCATCAAATACCTGAAGGCCGTAGCCCGCGCCCGACGGAGCAGCGGCAAGCGACTGATCAAACACATACACCGTTACCGTTGTTGCCGTGTTCGACCATATCTGAACAGTCCACGTCCCATTGCTGTTGATGCACTGGAGGATCGTCACGTAGGCGCTCGGACTATAGAGCGCGATGAGCGGCTGGTTCGCTGAGAACGTGAACGTCGCCACGTTTGCCGTGAACGTGTACTGCGTGCCAGCGTTCGACTTCCCTGCGTTCAGGCTGCCGGCCCCCGTTGTCACGTTGAACGACTGACGCAGGGCGTAGTTCTGTGTCACGCCATCTATCTGCACAAGACCACTATCGGTCCATGCCTGAAATCCGGCCGTCATCAAGATGCTCCATAAAACAAGATGCCATCTTGGTAAATGTCATATGTGCTGTTGTTCTTCGCCGCATACGACCAGGAGAGCACATTGCCCGAGATGGAAAAGCGCGGCGCGATCACCCCACCTGACAGATAGCCTTGACCGGTCATTACAGACGGCTGAAACGAAGCCCAGCCGCCTTGCAAGAACCGATCGTCCGTCACACTCCCTGCCTGCCCAAGGCTTAGGTTTTGTGCGCCGATAATGCGCATCACGCGATAGGTCGCATCGAGAACGATGTTGCCGTTCGCGTCGAAGATTTGAAGACCAGCAGCCATTACCAGAGCCCCAGGCGCACGCGCAGCGTGCCGTTGTTGTCGTAGACCTGCAACGTGGAATCGTTCAGTGTCATATAGCCATTCCCACCGTTCGCGCCGTTCAGCGTCAGCGTGCCGTTCTTGTCGAGCTTCCAGCGCGGTTGCCCGTTCGCACCAACGGCCGTCGACTGGATCACGTCGCCGATCATGGCGTTCTGGATCCAGCCCGTGCCAATGAAGGCCTGGCTGATGAACACCTGACCGCCCTGCACGATGAACGGCGACGACACTGCCGACCCGGTGTTGTCGAGGATCGCGAAGCGCTGCGCCGCGACGAGCACCTGCGACTCGACGACGCCACTGCTGTTGTCAATGCCGATGCCGATCCCGGCAACGTACGTGCGGCCGCCCGTCGTGATCTGCGTTTTGATCGTGTACGACGCCGACAACTGGCCGTTGAGGTTCGCGTACGACTGCGCAACAGTTTGCACCGCTGCCGCGTTGTCATTGGCTTGCGCTTGCACGGTCGTAATCTGCCGGGCTTGTGCGCTATCCGCATCCGTCCGCGCTTGCGTTTCCGTCTGCACCGCAGCGAGAAGCGTCGCGCTAGTCGACGTCATTTGCGCCGTGGTCGTCTGGATGTCCTGCGCTAGCGCCACATCGGCCGCCGCGCGCGCCGACTGCTCAGACCAGACGCCCGCGTACACCTGAGTCGAGCCTGCATAGCCTCCATCGTCGCCGGCCATATCCGGTATGAGCACCTGCGCGCTCACCTGGTCGAGCCGCGTAGAAAGCGCCGTATCGCCATCGATGCGCGCCTGCTGCTCGTTCGTGATCGCCGCGGCGGTCGCTTCTACGTCCTGCTGCAGGCCGGGAATCTCGTCGATCGGACCGAGTACTTCGGGCGCGAGCTGCGTCCTAGTGATCTGGCCAGTGAGGTACGACAGGATCTCGTCCGCGTCGCTGCTGCTCTGCCCGTTCACGCCCGCACCGTCTGGATACCACGGCCCGATGTTGCCCGACGTATCGATCAGGCGCGCCCAGAAGTAGAACGACTGCCCCGCGGCAAGTCCCATCAAGTTCGCGCGCGCCTGCGGATACGCGTAATCGGACAGCTTCACGGCGTCGCTGCGTGCGGGCGTCTTGCTGTACCAGATCTCGGTGCGTTGCGTATCGTTGGCCGACCCATTCGCTGGAAACGTCCAATCGAGCTGGATCGCAAAAACCTGCGTCGTCGTCGTTAGCGATGTCACCGCCGGCGGCGGGCTCGTCTTGCCCGTGAGTGCCGTCTGGACGCTGTACGCCGGGATAGACGTCACGCCCAACGCATTCCGCGCACGCACGCGGGCGATGTAGTCGCCCTGGTAGATGCCCGACACCTCGACTTGCAGGCCGCCCGTCTGGTTAGCCGCCACCCACTCGCCGTTGTCCTTCTGCCATTCAGGGATGTAGCTCACCGCCTTGTCGGCAGCATCCCATGCGATCACCATGTTCGTCTTGGCGATACCCTGATCGGTGAACGAATACGTCGAGATGCGCACGTTCGCCGGCGGCACTTGCGCCGACGGCGGAATGACCGTCGTCGGACGCTGCTGGATCTGCGCGCCGTTGTCGATCGCCGCGTACTTCCCCGGCTCGTGCTGGGCTGCGCTGATCGTGTAGGTGATCTGGCCGTTGTCGTCGACCTCTTCGACGCCCGTCACTCGGAAAAGCTGCGACACGAGGTCAGAGCTCTCCAGCATCCACACGGCACCCGGCACAGCATCCTCGTCGAACGCCGCCGTCATCGTGAACGTATCGCCGTTCACAGACTGCACGCTGCGCGCCTGCGCTATGCCGTCTGGCATGATGACCGTCAGCGTGTCGCCGGCCGCCGCCGTCGGCGCCTTGTCGAGCACAACCGTGCGGCCGCTCATCGAGCGGATGCGGCCACCGATACGGCGTCCCGCCTTGTTCGAATCGGCGACAGCGATCACTTCCCCTGGCGTGCACAGCGTGCCGTCGAGACCGACCTGAAACGACACGGTGTTCGTCTCAAAGCGGCTCGTGAGCAACGTCCAGAGGCCAAGGCGATGCGCCTGCGCCTGCGACGTCGTCCCGAAGGCTGTGATCTGCGCCTTGACGACGCCGTAGCGCGCGAGACCGTCGTCGTCAGGCACATATTCGACGGCTTGCCGATACTGGTTTGCCGGGTCGTTCCAGCTCACCTGCGCGACCGTGTAGCGCGACTTGCGCTCAGATCCGACGTATGAAAACTGGCCGCCAACGACGTTCGCCTGCGTGTACACGTGCACCGGATCGGACGGCATATCGGCCGTCGCGACGACGTTGCCTGCGCCCCAGTACGCCTGTCCGCGAAAGATGCCGGCAATGTCCTGCAGAACCTTGAATGCATCTGACTGCGACTGGATAACGCAATTACACGTGAAGCGCGGCTCCTGACCACCCTTGCCGTCCGACACCATGACGTCGCAATATTGCGCGATCTCATACAGCGACCACTTGTCGAGCGAGGACGCGTCGACGAACTTGCCGGCGCCGTATCGATCGTTCTGCACGAGGTCGTAGAACACCCACGGCGGGCAGTTCGTCCACGCCTGTTTGAAAGTGCCGTCCCACGTGCCCGAATACGTGCGCCTCTCCGGATCGTAGTTCGACGGCACGCTGATAATGCGGCCCTTCACGTCGAACGAGCGCGTCGGCACCGAACTGAACGACTGCGCGTCGAACTGCATGCCGACGAGAGCGCTCATCGGATAGCGCAGCTTGCGATCGATGATTTCGGTGATCGCCTCGACGTTGACCGTGTCCTGAATATAGGTGTTGTGCGCGTTCGCAGTGAGACGCCGCACGCGCACCAGCCATCCCGTCGTCGCAGCCGGCAGCTCAATGCGCGCGCTGCGCTCGTACAGCGACGTCGTCTTGCCGTCGAAGGCGCCGGACAGGACCTGAGCATACGACCCGCCATCTACCGCAATGTCGATCGCATACTCGATGCGGTATCCGGTCACGTCGCCCGTCGAGGTATTCGTCTGCTCAAGCGCGGGCACGCCGAAGCGGATGCGCACCGCGGTGAGTTGCGTGTTCTCGACCTGGCGCACCCAGGGCGCGTCGCTCGTGAGCGCGACGCCGATTGACGTCTCGTTCTCGACCGACGGGAAGCCACTCAGGAAATCCTGATCCTGCGTGCCAACGCGCGTGTCGACCGAATAGTTCGAGAAGTTGGTCGAGCCATCGCTATTCTGGATCGGTGTGCCGTCGAGAAAGACGGATTGCAGTCCGTTGACCAAGCCGACAATCGGCCCTTCCGAGATGAGGTCGAGCACCTTCGCATAGGCGATCGAATGCAGGCTATCCGGCGACTCCGACGGCGAGCCGCCGCTACTGCTGCCCTTTGCACCTGAAATTCGCATCAGCTTTGATCCTCGGCGTAAATGCCAGAACTGATCACCTTCGAACCAACCACCATGCGCCCGTACACGATCGGCACGGGCTCACCCTGCGCAGAGCTGTTCACAGGCCCGTTGAAGTAGTACGAGGTGCCGTTATCCGTGACGCCAGCGAGGCCGCCCGTCTGCGGGCTGAGCATCTGCACGACGCCGCCGAGTGCCATCGACACGCCAAGCCCGATCAGCTGCGCGCCCCATGCCTGGCCATATGCCGACGCAACTGCACCAACCACAACCAGAGCAGCGCCGAAAATGGTCTGGAACAGTCCGCCGCGCTTGCTGCCGAGCAGCACCGGCGCGACGCGGATTTCATCAGCGCCGACCGGATACTCGAGCTCGTCACGTGTGAGGTTCTGCTTGCCGACGAACACGGCGAAGGTCAGCCCCTGCTCGCGCGAGCGCGCCATGTATTGACGGAAGCCCGGTAGCACGACGCCGAGCGCGCGCATCGCCTCCGACGTCGACTTGACCGCAAGCCGGTGCACGCGCCCGAAGCGCGCGCCGAGCACGCCGTACAGCCTGATCGTGCGCAGTTGCTCGCTCATTCACTCCCCCTGTATCGCAGCACCGTGCGAAGGCACTGCGCCCACATGCCGCCCCACACGGCGCGGCCGGAAAGGCGACCGTGCATGTGGTGCAAAAACTGCCCGTCGCCGAGATAGACACCCGCGTGATTCGGCACGCCATTGCGGCTTCGGATCTGCATCAGCAGCACATCGCCGGGCTGCAGCTCGGCGTCAGCACCGACGTCCTCGAAGCCCGCGGTCCGATAGTTGTCGACGTAGAGCGACGAGTGACCGTCGTCCCACCAGTCGTCGCGACGCTCGAAGTCGGGCAGCTCGACGCCGAGCTCGAAGCGATACCAGTCGCGCACGATCGCGTAGCAGTCGTGCACGCCGTGCGCGAACTCGCGCCCGATGAGCGGCGCGACATAGCCGCTCGGGCCAAACTCGCACCAGTCATCGACAGCGATCGAGCCGTCGACCTGCACGCCAAGCGAGACGATCACCCAGCGCGCAATACCGCCCTGCTCGCACATCGCCCGGTCGGCAGCGCTCGGACGCGCTGGCGCGCCCGGATGCGAGTGCACTAGCGCGAGGATCTCGCCCGCCTCTTCGGCACGCGCATAGTCGTCGCCAGCCAGAACGAATTGCTCGCTCGGCGTGGCCGCCCAGTTCGCGCACGGCATGTACGTTTCCTCGCACCGGACGAGCACCACCAGCCCGACGCATTCGCGCGGGTACTCCGCAATCGCGTGCGCGGCGATCGCGGCCTTCGTCGTTTCGTTCATTCAGGAAAGAGTGTCGCTAAGGAAGCCGCCGAACGGCAGCGGATTGTTCGCGCCGAAGCGGCACTGGCAGCCGCTCGTTCTCATGCTGCAGCGGTCGAGCGCCGGATCGGTCACTAGTTGGTCGTTCGCGTCGAAACACGCGGTGCCCGTATAGCCGCAGTTCGCGTCTCGATACTTCCACTGGCAGATGCTAACGATCTGGCGAGCTGGGAGCTGCTGGCCGCCGAAGTCGAGCGGCGACGCAACCGTGAATTCGACCTGCAGGCCGGGTTGCTCGTTGGTCTTTTGCTCCACGCGCCAGATTTCCGCCGGCATCTCGGCAGTCGGATCCGCCGTCGGGTTGCCGTCCGGAAAGTTGACCGCGTCGAGGTACTTCGCGAGCGTGCGCCGGCGGCGCACCGTCGCGCCTACTAGATCGGCCAGATAAACGCAAAGTGCCGAGATCGTGCCGTTGATGTCGCCCACCGTGAGCGTCGGCGTCGGCTGCTGAGAATCCGTCGTTCTCTTGAAGCCCGATGCCTGAATCGGCCAAGGCTTGTACTCGTTTCCCTGCCACCAGATCGACGTCGATTGCAGGTGGCCATGGAAGCGAAGCATATCCCCGCCTATACCCGTGCAGTCCACCTCGAATAGCTCGATGAGAAAGCCGGGCTCGAGCTGTTGAACATCCGCGGAGATCGTCACGTGCGCCCCCTTGCTTCAAGTTCCTCGACGCGGCTCGTGAGAATTTTGACCGCCTCAATCAACGGTCCAACCAGGTTTCCGTATGAGACGCCCAAATAATCCTCCACAGGCTGTACCGGACCTTCGGTGTTGGGTCTAGTACTTTTTATGGAATGCACAGCCTCAGGGAATTCCGCCTGGACTTCCTGTGCGATGACACCCACACAACGGACGCCGGGAGCGTCCTTTTTTTCGTAGTACACCCCACGCATCGAACACACCTTGGAAAGCGCGTCGTCAATAGTTTCGATATTGGTCTTCAGGCGCGCATCTGAGCCATTTACCCACGAACCGTTCAGCGCGGTACCGTTGCCGCCTGCGTCAAGCGAAAAGTACTTGTACGGGCCACCTGTACGGAACCCAATTGACCCTGTGCCGCCGTTATCGTACATAAGCAGCACACCGCCACCGCCGACTATGTAGTTAGCGGTGGTTATTGAATTGACGTTCAGCGCTCCAATTCCGCTATCGCCCGCCTTGTTGATAGGTGTGTAGCCAAGGGCCGCTTGTGGGCTTGGAAGATTTCCGCTATCCCATGGAGTTTTTCCGGCAAATGTCGGGCGTGTATCAAACGCATTCGCGCCCGAAAGATTCGCCTTAGTCGAGGGATTGAAATTCCCACTATCCCACGGAGTATTCGCGCCAAACACTGGGCGCAGGGTGAATGTCGCCTGTCCAGTAACGCCGAGCGTGCCCCCGACTGTAACGTTACCGGAGTAGGACGCGCTGGCGCCCGAATATGCTCCGGTGGCAGAGATCGACGCCACAGCGCCAATGCCGAGCGACTGCCCAGAAAGCGCGCCCGAGGCAGCGACAGCACCTGAGGCAGTAAGCGCGCCCACCACGGAGAGCTTTCCCTGCACCACCTCATCGAGTGCTTTTTTTCGGCCAATTGTGCGCCATATCGACACGCCGTCCGTCTCGTAGGTGAGTAACTCGCCGGGCTTTATCACGGCGATCGTCGGCGCCGTGTCACCGCTGCTTGCCGCTACAGACATCGTAATATCGTAGGTAGGCGACAGGTTGTGCACCGAAACAATCTGGTCCACGCCCGTCGTATTTGCAGCCGCAAAATGCACCGTTGCGTCAGCCGTCGGCGTGAAGTTGATGCGCTTCCCCATGTCGGCCGCCGTGAGGTCGCGCACGGCATTAGGCGACAAACTGGTCAGCGTAGCCTGCGTGCTGAGCACATCGATATTCGCATTCGCCTTCGTGTTTGCAGTCCGAACGGTGTCGCCGTCAGCGCCCGTCGGCGGCGTGCCGAGATTTACTTTTTGAAGTGCCGTCATGGTGCGTTACGGTGCAAAGGTTTGTTCGAATGTCGCCGAGATCGTGTATGCGGGGCCGTCTTTCGTCGGCTCCGTGTACGTCTCGCATGTGAAAAGCAAAGCCTGCGTGCGCAGCGGTGGCGTCCACAGGAAGGCTGTAGCGCCCGCGTGCGCGTCGAGGAACGCCTCAATTGCCGAAATCGTCGCCGCGTCGTCGACGAATTGAAGCTGAAACGACGACACCCGGCTATTGATGCCGTCCGCCGTGCGCTGCGTGTATCCGTCGCCGAATTGCGCCTTGCGCACGCGCTGTGTCGCCGTCCCCGTCGACTGAGCAGTCGTCGGGTTCCAGTTGAAGGTGTCAGCCATTCATGGACTCAATAAAAAACGCCCCGAATACATCTCGGGGCGTGGTGGCCATCTCGGTACGCTGTCAGGCTAGACGCTACGGTTCCTGATCTGCCAGGCGTAGCCGCCCTGGCCCTTCATCCGCTTGTCCATCCGCTGATCCATCCAGCCGCCTAGCACCTGTTGAAGTGACGCGAGGTCCTGCTGACTCCAGCCACCGCCGCCAGAATCGCCGAGCGTGATGTTGAACTGGTTCGTGCTGCCTCCGCCGCTGTCAGCAATTGACGACAGCGCATGATTCGGCACCACAGCACCTGACGCACCAGGCACGAACAGCTCGGGGCCCTTCTCGCCGATGAGGTATGCCGACCCGCCATTGACAGGGCCGCCAGTCGCACGCGCTGGCACGGTTCCCCATCCGCCCGTCGCGTTGATCAGACCGTCGAGGCCAGTGCCTGAAACATTCGCGGAGACCGTCGCGCCCGTATTGCCGAACATGCTCCCAAGGGAGCTGATCGCCGTTCCAAGCAGCCCGGAGATCGCGGCGCGCGCCTGAATACGTGCAATGTCGGCGATGATGCTCGTCGCGAAGCTGCCGAAGTTGAACTTGCCAGTCGTCACAAATGAGGTGAGTGAATCCTCCATGCCCTTCATCACGTCGGTGAACGCCGTTTCGGTCTGCGCCGCCATGTTGTGAGCAGAATCGAGGTAGTTCGCCACGCCCGCAGTGAAGCCGTTGACCCAGTCGCCCTGCTTCGCCTTCAAGGCATCGTAATAGGCGTCGTAGTCCTTCAGCGACTGAACAAGCCCGGCCTTTATGTTCGCCGTCGCCTTCTGGTACTCATCGCCGCCGATCAGATCCTTCGGCGTTGCCTTATCGAGCTGCTCCTGAAGGTGCTGGTACTCCGCATAGATCGACTTGACTGCCTGCGCATTCTTTACCGCATCGGAGCCGATACCGAACGCGTCGAGCTGGCGCGTGTATTGCTCCGTTTGGCCCGTCTGGTAGCTCGCGATCGATGCGCTGATCTGCTGCGAGCGCTCGAGCAGCTTCTGCACATCCTGACGATGCGCAACCTCCTTCTCAAGCTCGACGTTCGTCTGCAACTGCGCGCGGATCTGGTCCTGATACGCCAACAGGCTCTTCTGGTCCGCCGTAAGCGTCTTGCCCTGCCAGTCGTTGACCTGCTGGTTGAACTTGGCAAGCTCCTTTTGGGAGTTCGTCAGCTTTTCCGTCGTCGAAAGCTGAGACTGCAACTCGGCAGACTGATCGCGAAGCTGCTGCAGGAACCGCGTTGCCGCATCGTCCGCATAGGCCTTCGGCTTGGCCTCCTTCGGATCCTTATATTTGTCGTTGATGTCAGCGACCATGCTGGCATAGTCGGTGTCCGAAAACTTGCCGCCGGCGCCGAGGATCGACGCGCGATCCGCGGCGAGCTGCATTAGTTCCTTCTGCCGCTTCTGCGTATTCGACATGATCTGATCGCGCATCTTGTCGATGCGGGTTTCAGCGTCGATTGCCGCTTGCTGTTGCTGCGCTGCCTTTCCTGCTGCATCTGCCGCGTCGTTCTCGGCCTTTTGCTTGGCGCCGAGGGCCTCGATTTGCCGATTTATCTCAGCAATGCGGCCCGCGACGTCTTCTCGGCTCGTGCCGAATGGAAGCATCGGGGCGCTGGAGATCTCTTCGCGCTCACGCGACAGCGTATCGATCTGATCCTGCAGGCTGGGCCCAGAGCTGGCCCCCTGCTTCAGCTTTGCCCAGAACGTGTCAATTTCCTGCGATAGGCTGCGCCACGCTTGCGCGGCTGCTGACAGGTGCGTTTGCGACGACTGCTCGACCTGCGCTGCCGTCGCCTCAATTACCGCCTGAATCGCCTGATGCTTGTCGCCAGCCTCCTGCAACGCTCGAATATGCTCGTACGTCGCGACGTCCATGAAATGCATCGACGCATTGTGCTCGGTGGCCCACTTCACCGGATCGTCCGCGAGCTTTGCATATTCCTTGCTCACGTCTTCGAGCGCTTGGCCAGAAATCTGCGCTGTGCGCACGATCACGTCGGCGAGCCCGCTCATCTCTTGCGACGTGTATTTGCCGCTGCTCGCGAGCCCTAGCAAGACGTCTGTCGACTTGCTCAGCGAGGCGCCCGACGAATCGGATACCCGCGCAGCCATCTGGTCGAGCGCATCGCGCGTCAGTCCAGCATAGTTGCTGGTCAGCACCAACGCAGCATTGAAGCGCTTGACGTCCTCGGCTCCCTTCACGGCGGCATAGCCGAGCGCGGCAAATCCGGCGAGAACCAGCCCGACCGACAGACCTGCGGCGCTCAACGCGGCGCTGAGCGCGTCGGTGCGCTCACCGAGCACGAGAAGCGAACCGCCGAAATTTTTCCAGCTACCTTGCGAGGCCTCGTGCGCCAGCACCAGCAATTCCCGGCGCGCTGCTGCTGTTTCAACGTTGAAGCCGTGCGCAGCGTGCCCGCCGCTATTCAGCGCGGCCTCTGCGGCTTTGATCTTGTCGATATAGGGCTGCGCCGCGTCGGATACGCCCAGCTCTGCAGCACGCAGCTCCATCAATTGCGCGCGGGATTTGCCAGCCTGATCGGCCTGCTTCTGAAGCGACGTGAGCCACGTTTCCGCAGAGCGTGCCGACTTATTGAACGCGTCGACTGCGGCCTGCCCTTGATCCTGGAGCGCTTTACGCGATGCGTCGATCGCACTGGCTGAGTTCGTGAGGCGCTGGCGAAGCGTGTCCTGGCTCGTCACGAAATCGGCAGCGCTCTTGCGCGCCCGGTCCATCTCGGACACATAGCCCGAGGCGTCACCGGTCAATCGTACGACGGTTTCATTGGACACTCGTCAACTCCCTCACCTTCTCGTCAATCACATCGCTGAACTTCTGTGCGGCCGCCTCGCGCGTCGCCTCGTAGGCTGGTCGCAAAAAAGCTTGCGCGGCCATCTTCGAGTTGCCGTACTCAACCCAGCGCCCATAGAACGCCTCTTTGCTCCACGTCACGAGATAGGTCGCGCGAATGCCCTCCGCAGAGCGCTCTTTGTCGAACGCCAGCAGAATGTTGTCGCGCAGGAAGCCGGGATTGCGCTTTTGCTTGCCGTCCCGGCTCTCCCACGAGGCGATGCCAACTGGCGTGCGCAGCTTCACCTCTTCGAAGATCACGCGCGCGCCAGCAACGGTCGCCTGCCGCAATACAGACTCGCTCGCGACCTGCGTGAGCGCTTCTATCGCGCCGGTCAAGCAATCCGGATTGTCGATCGCCAGCTTGAACGCCATCAGGCCACCTTGTTCGGAAACAGCATCGTGAGCATGAGCTTCGATTGGGCTTCAGGATCGTCGAGCAGCACCGGTGCAGGCGCAGCCGCGCCAGCTTGCGAGTGCTCGTTCCACGACATAAAGTCCAACGGGCTGAACGGCTTGTCTCGCACTTTCGTATTGCGGTGCACGTTGGCGATCACTGACGCGATCGCGCCGGCGCGCAAATCGTCATAGTGCGGACCGCGCCCGTCGATTTCGTAGAGCGCCATGTACTCGACGAACTCCGAACTCGTGACGCGGTCCTGCAGCTCTCTTACTGGGATTCCGAAGTCGCAGGAGAGCTGGAGCCAGAATCGCCGCTCGGGGCGGCTGCGGAGTTTTTTGCGGCTTCCTCCACAGCATTCTGGCGCATGCCGTTGAGACGCATCGCAGCGTCGGCGACGCGATCGAGCGCCGCGCTACCCTGGGCACGCAGCGTCTCGACGTCGCTTTCGTCGAACACCGTAGCGCCCGATTCATCGACGACCGTCGAAATCAGCAGGTCTGCCTGCACGATGCTGATCGGCACGTCCTTCTCGCCCTTGTGCTTGGCGTAATACGCGTCGCGCGCGACGCCCGACATTTCGGTGACGATCACGACAACGCCGTCGCCCCATTCGGGCACGGGCACGCTCTCGGTCTTGAGGCGAGCGGCGGCGAGAATAGCCGCCTTGGTTTCCTTCGAGAAGATCTGCACGTTCTATCCTTGATCTGTTGGAGGGTCGCTGCCCGGCTCGCGTTACGCGAACGTGACGTCGCCACTGATGCGAAGCGAAACGCCGGTCGTGGCGAGCAGCTGATCGACGCCACCGTCGAGCGGGTCGTTCTTGACGTAGGCGGCCCACGTCGCGGTCGTGCCGTTCGGCAGCGTCAGACGGAAGTTCTTGAGGGTGCCCGCGCGCTTCGCCGCGCTGCATGCGAGTTGCCCCGGATCCGCGAAATCCTTGTCGACGTCGAAGGTGAAGTGCCCGAAGTCCTGCAAGCCGAGCATGTATTCCTTCGCGGTGCTCGACAGGTTCGTCTTGTCGATTTCATTTGCCTGGCCGTCGAAGCCCTTGAATGTCTTCAGGTTGGCGATCGACGTCCATTGCGCGGGTGTCGCCGTGCCGCCGTTGACGTAAGCGGTGCCGCCGGTCGTATCGACCTCGACAGCAAACGTGTCCGCCGTGACGTTCTTCACGACAGCGGTCACGCCGTTCAGCGTGGTGTTGCCGGTAAGCGCGGCGAACGACACGATGTCGCCGTTGGCCATGCCGTGAGCGATGGCCTTCAAAATCGTTGGAAATCCGAGTGCAAGCCCGGTGATGTTCTTTGCGGCGCCCGAGCCGCCGGAAACTTCCAGCTTCGAGCCCTGAGCGGAAATCGCAGTCGACGTCATATCAAACCCCTCAAATAAAGAAGCCCGCTCAGGGCGGGCACACGGTTGAAAGTGAAACGCAAACGGTTATGGCGTGAACCAGATCGAGAAATCTTCGCGCGAACCGAACAGCTTCGTGTCGGTCTCGTAATTGCTGACCGGCGCGCCAATCGTTGTCGCCTTCACCGGATCGCCAGATAGTGCTGCGATCACGCTCTGCATAGTGGCAACCGCCGAGGCGCGCGAGTCCGCCCACACGTTGACCTGCATACGCGCGTTCTGCAGCGCGACGCTGTTCGAAAGATAGTTCGGCGACTGGCCGCCGACTGCCTGGTATGTCGCATATGGCCGCACCGTACCGGCAGGCGCGACGTCCGGAAAGCAGCGACCGCCAACCAGCCCCTTGATCGCGCCATAGACGATCGCTTCGGCTGAATTAGCCATTGTTCGCCCCCACACTGCACGCCAGGTCGACGAATCGGCGGCTGGCGTAGTCCGGCAGCACTGCCTCGATATTGAAGACCGCACCGTCGTAAAGCACACGCATGGCCGCCGTGACGTCGGTGCGCCAGCGAATGCGCATGCTGACCGGGGCTTCGCTCACCTCTTCGCTCGAGGCGACATATTCCTTGCCGGTCGTGGCGAGCAGGTTTGCCGGGACGCCGACGGCGACGTCAACCCACGTGGTCAGCGGCTGCCCGAGTTCGTCCTCACCGTCCTGCTTCGCCTGGATCGTGATGCGCCGATTGAAGTCTCCAGACCGCATTAGGCATACCCCATGACCCGGTACGGATCGAGCAACTGGTCGACATACGGAAGGTCATGAACCTGTCCGCGACCCAGCACCGCTACCTCTTCGCGGTTCTCATAGAGCGTCGCAAGCCGGATGAGAATCCACGACTTGATGCCCGCCGGCACGTCGGCAGCCTCACCGTAGCCCGCCGTGAAACTGATCTGCACGGCGTTCGTGGTGTTCAGCGTGTCGGGCCAGTACGTGCCAGTCTTCGGCGTGAGCACGCCCGGCTCGCTCACGTTGTCGACCACGTAGAGCGACGGATCGAGCGTCTGCTGATTGCCGAGCGCGTCGGTGTACTGCACCGCATCGACCGACTGCAGGCGCGGAAACGGGATCTCGATCTTGCTGCCGCGAAAGCGAACCGAGTAGTTGCGCATCGTCATCCACGCCGACGGCAACTGATCGACCGGCACGTAGCCAGGGATCACGCCGTAGTACGTGTAGAACGGAAACGCGTCGAGGAACAGGTCCCACTTTTGCGTGACGAACACGCGCCGGCAGACGTTCTCCGCATGGATGCGCGCCGCGGTGATCAGCATCGAGATCAGCGTGTCCTCGCTGGAGTCGATGACGCGCAGGTGCAGCTTCGCCTCGTCGAGCGTGACCGGCTCTTCGGCGGGAGCCTTAGTGAGCCTGATCCCCATGCTTACTGCGCCGCCGGATCGGTCGGCGCGCCGTCGGCCTGCTTCGACTCGGACACAGCAGCGGCGACTTCCGCGGCAGCATCCGGGTCCGCGAGCGTCACCTGCTCGGCACCCTGCTTCGTTGCGTATGCGACCGCATCGTCGTGGTTATCCACCACACCCGCAGCGGCGAGCGCCTTGATGACCGTATCGGGCCCCGTCACGAGCTGACCGCATTTGATGCCGAGCCCGACGTTCGTTGCGAGCGCGCGTGCCTGCGCGGTTTGAACCTTTGCCATGATCTACTCCGGTGAGAACTGAGAGGCGGCGAACTGAAGTCCGCCGCGCCCAAATGCCTTGCGCTTACGTCGCCGAGTTGACGTATGCCTTCACGGCGCCGCCGGCGTCGATGAGGTTGCCGCCAGTGCGCAGGAAACCCACGAAGCCGATCTGGCCGTTCAGCGTGAATGCCGAATCGGTCATACGGAAAATCGTGAGGTCCATTACGTCGCGGATGGTGTACTTCGAGAGCTGGCCGAACAGGATCGACTTCGCGTTCGCCGCCATCACCGGAACGTCCTGATTGACGGTGATCGGTCGACCCATCAGGCGGTCCGGAGCGCCGCCGTTCACCATGGCGTCAGCTTCGTAGCCCGGCACGAAAATCGGACGGTTCTGGCTATCCTTGATCTTGCGAACGGCCTGCACCGACGAGTCGTGCATCATGTAGCCGACGCCCGGCTGGTTGCGGTACGCCGGGTCGACCGAGTGCTCGAGGTCGACGAAGTCGTCGTACGTGACCGTAACCGTCTGGCCGGTCGCACCGATCTTGCCCGAGGCCGCCGCGGTGACAAGGCCGCGCGGCTGGCCAACGCCCGAGCCCACCGTGAAGTGGGTGTTCTGGATACGACCGAGGCGCATCGCGAGCAGCGCCTGAATGTATGCCTCGATGTCGATGAAGCTGTCTTGCACCAGTTCGAACGGCAGCGCGATCTTCTTCGAGCTGTACTTGTACACGTCCATCGCGATGTTGTTGAACGTGGTGTCCTGGCCGGTGACGGGCGCGTTCTGGCCGACGATTTCACCGACTTCAGAGGTCGGATCGGTCGTCGGGAAGTTCATCGTGGCGCCCGTCGCGGTACGAATCGCGTGAGCGACGGCGCGCATACCGCCGAACGCCCGCATCGCGATTTCCAGCGAGCGCTGGTATTCGGTCGCCACCGTGAAGCCGCCTTCCGTCGAGGTCGTCGTCGACATCGCGTTGCGAATGTCCGGCGTTTGACGCGCGAGCATGCGGGCGCGGTCTTCGTCCGCCATGTTCAGAAGGCCGCCGGCCATGAATGCGCGCAGCGCGCGCGATTCATCGCCGTGCGCACCGGGCGTACGCGTCGCGGCGTTCATCGCTGCGGCGTGCTGCGCAGCCGGATCTTCGGCGGCGAGTTGAGCGCGGCGATTTTCGCGCGCGATGTCAGCGTCGATCGCCTCGATTTCAGCGAGTATCGCGTCCATGCGCTCGGCTTCGGCCGCCGGCATGCGCTGGTCCGCCGGATACTTGTTGTTCAGCTCGTTGGCTTCGCGCGCCTTCGAGTTGCGCAGCTCGCGCAGTTGTTGCAGCTTCATGTGACTCTCTCCGTTAAGAGTTGACCGCTCGCGCAGGTCGTTTGGACGAAAAAAAACCGCCTTTCGGCGGCAGTTCTCAGTTGCGCGAGGCGCGTCACTGATGATTGATGCGGTTCAGCATGCGCAGGCGCTGATGCTGACGTTCGCGGTGTTCGGCGGTGATGGCGTCGATCGGCTCGGGCGCAGGGGCCGATGCCGCGATCTTCGGTGCGTTGGCGTAGGCACTCAGATCCCACGACGCCTGTGCCTGCGTTGCGCTTTCAGCGATGCTGTCAGCGAGGCCAACATCGACGGCCTCCTGCGCGGTGAACCACGTTTCGGCCTCCATGAACGCCTTCATTTCATCGGCGCTCTTGCCGCTGCGCTTCGCATACTGCCCTGCGATCACGCCGTCGACCTTGTCGAGCAGCGCCGCGGTATCGGTCATATCTTTTGAGTTACCGATTGCCATCGTCCAGCCGCAGTGGATCATGTACATCGCGCCATCGGACATGATGACTTCGTCGGCCGCCGAGGCGATCACCGTGGCCGCACTGGCCGCGAAGCCGTCGATGTGCGCGACTACCTTCGCACCCGTGTCGCGGATTGCCGCAACGATCGACTGCGCGGCGAACACGTCGCCGCCCGGCGAATTGATACGCAGGTTGAGCGTTCCGCCCTTGATGTTGCGAATCTCCGGCACGAGCGACTGCGCGGAAACACCGCCGCACCAGTATGCGGTGTCGTCATCCGCCACGATCGCGTCATAGATGTATAGCGTCGCATCGTCGGCGCTCATTTCCAGCGCGCGCGGACGCGCCGTAGGCCGACGATTGCTTGCCAGCAGCTTAATCAGCTTGCTCATGTTGCCCCTTGGTCTGGTTGTCCATCTGGCGCTGGTGCCGCGTCCGGTTTCGGCGCCGGCTCGACCACATTAGCGGTCTGTGTAACGCCATCGTTCAGGGTGTCGCCGCCCTCGACGGGTGGCAGCAGTTTGATATGCCGCACCTCGTTCTTTGTCATCCAGCCCGGCTCGCCGGCTCTGCCGAGCGCGATCCGCAGCGCCTCGTTCTCGCTCTTCAGATCGCCGCGTTCCATGCCGGAAACGTCAAATTCGACAAAGAGTCGCTGACGGCTAGGCCAAAGCTTCCGGTTGAACTCCTGGTTGAACTTGACGAGATCACGAAGCAACGTGAACTTCACGAAGCCGCGGCTCATGTTCTCGACGCCGCTGCCCCACGACGTCGTCTTCTCTGTCGAGCCAACCATAAACGGCGGGACGCCGAGAATGCGGCAGATTTCCTCCAGATTCCACTTCGACGTCTCAAGTATTTGAGCGTCGACGGGCGTCATGGTCAGTTCCTTCACCTGCAAGCCGCCAGTCAGAATCGCAGGCAAGTGCGAATTCGCAACGCCGCTATGACGCTCGCCCCACGTCGCACGCAGAAGCCGCGCCTGCTCTTCTGTCATGTTGCCGTCGGTCGTCAGCGCGAAGTCGGGCCGCGCGCCGTTCGAGAAAAAGCGCGCGCTGTACTCGCCAGCTGCAAGCGACGTTCCAACTGCCTGCCGAGCTGCGTATGTGATCGGGCTCGGGCTGCGAATCCCGTCATAGCCCAAGCTCGGCACATGGATCATGTCCGCCGGATGCAGCACGTATTCGGCACCGACTAGCGGCTGCACTCGATACCAGAGACTGCCCTCGCTGTCGCGAAATGGGAATACGCGCAGCGGATGATGCGCCTTGAACGCAGTGACCCCGTTGCTACGGAACGACGGGCGCACGATCTCGGCGAAGCAGTCTCCGTAAAAGAGCCGCGCCGCGACCATGTATTCCCAGAATACGGCCGCCGACACGTCTGGTTCGGGCTGCTCGTTCAATAACCACCAGTACGGGTGCTCGATGCGCGATCGACCGGTCGGCGTGCGCTCGTAGACAGGCATCGGCAGCGTCGAGATCGCACCAGCGATCAGTGCAACACACGCGTAGACCGCCGACACCTTCGTCGCAGTCGTCTCATTGACGACGGGACCGGCGTTGCTAATCGCGCCGCCGCCGATAATGTTTGCGAGTTCCTGAACAGTCAGGCTCTGTCGCGTCTCATTGATATTGTTGATTCGCCCCGTCGTCTCGGGCCCATGGTGCGCGCGCCAGGCATTCAGCACCGACGAGCCCGGCGTCCGAGCTTTCGCCTGTGCCGCCTTGAATGCCTCTTCGCTCATAGGATGTAGATTCCGGGTTGTGCAGCAGACTGCGGGTTCAGGCTGATCAGCGACACCGCATTAAACGTTGCCATCAGCGGGTCGATCTTTGCGGAGCCGCTCGCCTGTTTCGTGATCAGGATCGCATTGCCGCGAGGCTCAACGCGCGCATTCCCTACGCACCACGCCATCAGGCGCTGGCCGCCATGCACGAGCACGCCTTCAGCAAGCTTCCGCTCGGTCGTCTTGATCGCGCCGCCGAGCTTCCAGCCCTGCGAAATCGCGATCACCTTCTCTTCGGGCACGCCACCATCGACTAGCGCGTCGAGAATTGCACCAATACCGGCAGGGTCGACGCCAATGCGATCGAGCTTGCCAGACTGCTCGCACTGCGCGACGTAGCCAGCGAGTTCGTCGACGTCATCACCGATCGCCTCGACCAACGTCAAATGCCCGTCGCGCGCGAAATCCTCAAAGCGCGCCGCTTCGGCCTTGCGCCGCTCGAGCACAGACGGATGAGCCCACGCGTGCGTCCACAACAACCACTTTCCAGTGCCAGCCTCTCGGCCGGTTACCGCGAACCCGAGCAAGTCGTCGAGGCCACCACCGTCGATACCGACGTCGATCACCTCAGATCGGGCTATCAGGTCGTCCAGCGAGAGGCGATCGACGGCCTGTTGCTCCCAAAACTCCGCACCCGCCCATCGATCGCTACGCAGCGCTAGCCCGATCTCGACGTTCGCGTGCTTTGCTAGGAAGCCCCGGAACGACTCTTCGCCGCCTTCCTTTGCTTTCCTGAATTCGCGTTCTAGAAACGCCTGGTCAACCGAGTAGCCGAGATTCGGATTCACCATACCGAGGTTCTCGGCCAGCAGGTGCTCCTTGCGCGCGACCATTTCGGGCGGATGCTCGAAGATCACCGGCACAAAGCACGGATCGTGTACCTTGCCGTCGCGCACGTCGCGCGCGTAGCGCAGCTTCTGCAGGAACACGCCCGCCGGCGGGTCGTTCGACTGCGTCGTCAGGTAGATCACGAAGCCTTCAGGCCGCGACGCGAGGCCGCCCGTCGCTTCTCGCAGCATGTCCTCGGCGTCCGGCTGCTTGCCGAACAGCCAGAGCTCATCGATCAGCGTCCCAACGCTCTTCTTGCCGCTGACCGTGTTCGAATCGGCCGCCACGACCTTAAGCGTCGCGCCGCTTGTGCGGTGCGTAATGGTCTTAATGTGTGCCTGCACCTGGAACAGATCGTCGAGATCTTCCTCGTGCTTCACCATGTCGCGACTTGGCGCGAAGCTGTTGTTCGCAACCTCGATCGTCGGCGCGAGAATCGCGTATTCAGCCGACATCCGCCAATTCAGGATCATGGCCGTCATCATGATCCCGGCGGCCAGCGTCGATTTGCTGTTCTTCTTGGGGATGCAGACGAACCATTCTGTGATCAACCGCCGCCCGCTCTCCGCGTCATATGCACCGAAGATCGACGCAACGAGATCGAAGACCCATTGGGACGACGATTCGCCGAACGTCGGGCTGCCTGGAGCATCGACGATCTTCAACTGCTTGAAAACGTTCAGCGCCAGCTCGGCCTGCTCCGGAAAGA
This sequence comes from Paraburkholderia sp. CNPSo 3272, assembly GCF_024206495.1. Taxonomy (GTDB): domain Bacteria; phylum Pseudomonadota; class Gammaproteobacteria; order Burkholderiales; family Burkholderiaceae; genus Paraburkholderia. The sequence goes on from NZ_JAMBPQ010000001.1 coordinate 238,215, forward strand.
TCGGCGGCGGGATGATCGAGCGCCCGGACCGCAAGCGCTCAGACCAATCCGGGCACGCGGTCGACCATTCCATACGCTACTTCCTGTTGTTGACGATGAGCTTCGGCGCCGCGAGCGCCGCGAACTTGTTCGCAGCCTTCTCCGCCGCCGCGCCCTTTGCATCCTTCTTGCCGGTCTCGCCCACCTTGGCATGAACGAACGGCATCAGCGCTTTCGCGGCGTCGACGCGCAGCTTCGGCTCCGTCCGACCGTCGTTCATGGCGGCAATCAGGAATGCCTTCGGGTCCATGAAGCTCGTCATTGCATACGGATCGAAATCCGGCGGCGGCGAGCGATCAGCGGCAGCTTTTTTCGCGGGCGCGGCCTTCGACTCGCTCTCGATTCGCTGCGCGGCCATGTACAGCGCGACATCCTTGTCTTTAACAAGGCGCGCCCCGGACTGTGAGGCCGTTTTTTCGCTGTAGCCGGCGGCGACTGCCGCGTCCCTATTGGACGTGCCGGCCAAAACAGCCTCGGCAAAGAGCCGCTTTTTAGCTGTTAAAGCCATTAACAAAAACTCCAAAAGGGAAAAAATTCTCCGCGTGCGGGAACGCGCGGTGTCCCGGCATGCGAAACGCCAGACTTTTGCACCCCACCCGCCAATGCGAATCGTTCGCGCTTGACTGTCACCGCGCGCGGGCGCTAGCCTCGTCGGCAGTCTTCAGCTTGTGGCAGTCGTCGCACAGCAGCCTGAGGTTGCTGTCGTCGTTGCTTCCGCCTTGCTCGAGCGGCACGTCGTGGTCGACCTGATCTCGCCACGGCAGCCACACACAACCGCAGCGCTGGCACTTGAACTGCTGTTCGACCGCGATGCGCTTGCGTGTCTTGACCCAGCGACTGCCGCGAATGCGCTGTGTCGTGCTTGCCTTCGCTTCGAGGATCGGCACGCGCGTGGCTGTCAGCGACTGCACGCGCGGCTTGAGCGTCGTTAGCTTGCGACTCATGCGAAGTGCAGGCGCGCCGATCAGTCAGCCGGATACAGCGTTGCGAGCGCGGCGTTCGTGCCGGCCTGCACTGCTGCATCGGTCAGGTTCGCGTCGAACGACTTCAGGAACAGAGCGATCTTGATGGCGTTGTCGACGTTTGTGTTCGTGGTGGCCGGTGGGGCGGGCGTTGCTTCGGGCGTGCTCATGGTCATTCCCTCGAAGGGATTGTCAGAAATGGAGTCAATGATCGCGCTGAGATTGGCGGGAACGAGCTTGCTAGTCAGCTCGCCGAGCGTCTTTTCGTCTTGGAGCACGCCATTCTCTGTGAGCGCCCAACCGTAACTAGCAATCCGGGCATCATCGTGGTCGATCGTTTTGACCTCAATACCGAACCACGATGCGATCTTCTGAAAGAAGACTTTGAACATGTGTGCGATCTCGACGCAGAAATGAAAAAACCCGCTTGGCTTTCGCCTTGCGGGTTCGCTGGTCACACCTACGCTACGGTATATGAAAACGCATTCTATGCGAGCGTTTCCCGCACGTCAACTCGTTCCACCTATTGTCCTTCCACCAGAAACATGATGTCTATGCATTTCGCATTAAGCATTTACTCCTTTCTGCCGATAACAAGATCTTGCAGGCACTTTCACGAAGGAAAGGCAAGCGCCCACGCGAAATACCAGTGTCGTAATCGGAAGGTCCCGGAAATCTATGCGGGCCTTCCCGCACTCAACCACCAAAGCGGATAACAAATGAAAGCTGGAAAAGCAATCGCACAATTAGCTGTATACGCATCTATAAGCGCCCTCGCCGCATGCGGCGGTGGCGGTGGCGGTGGCAGTTCAAGTGCGTCGAGTCAGCCGGCAACGTCGACTGCCTCATCAATGACAGGTACCGTTGCCATCGGCGCCGCGCTTGCCGGCGCGACGGTCACTGTGACGGACGCCAGTGGTAAAACAACATCGGCGACCTCGACCGCCAACGGCGCGTATAGCGTTTCGCTTTCGGGTCTTGCCGCACCATTCTTGGTCGCTGCATCAGTACCGTCCGGTTTATCAGGCACGCTCTATTCGGTGGTGGCCAATGCGAATACGGCCAACGGCGCGCCCGTGATCGCGAACGTCACTCCGCTGACGACCGCCGTCGTCGCCCTAATGACGCAGTCGGGGAATCCGGCCAGCCTGACGGGGAATGCATCGACCATTACGTCGTCAGCGATCGCCGCGGCAGAGGCGACGCTCAATAGTGCAATTGCGCCAATCCTCTCGCTTAACGGCGTTCCCGCTAACTTCGATCCCATCGGCTCAGCGTTCACGCCGAACCAGACCGGTGCGGATGCAGTGATCGATTCCGTTGCCGTCACGCCCTCCGCCTCCGGTGCTGGCCTTCAGATCACAAGTCTTGCTGATCCTGATACGGCCATCCAGCTAAATACCTCCACGTCTGTGTCGGCGGCACTGTCAGCACCCGCGCAACCGGCGAATTACCTGGCGAACCTGCAAGCCGCGCTGAGCGCGTGCGCGTCAGATGTTCAGGGCGGTGCCACTGCCGCCTCCGACAGCAATTGCACGACCGCGATCGACGCAAACTACCTGATGGACGGGTTTGGCACAGGCGTCGCTGGGTTCGCGAAGCGTCATACGCTCTTTCTCAAGGGTACCGTGCTGACCGGCATCAAGACGGTGGCCTTCGTACCTGCCGGCACGCTCGGTGGCCTCACCAATCCTGCTGCGCTGGTCTACCTGTTGATGACCGACCCAGATGGCACAGCAGACTTCGGCACGGAGTACGTTCAGCAACTCCCGAACGGGACGTGGAACATCGTTGGCAATCAGTTGCAGGATGACAACTACATTGCGTCGTTCGTCGGCCGCGTCCAGTACACGGATTCGGCCAACGCGGCTAATGCGCACTACGAATCCGGCCTCGATGTCCAGATCCTTAGTGCAGTGCGGGTCAACGGGTCGTTGACGTCTGTGGGCTCCGCCGTCGTCACAGGGCCCGGCCTGCCTGCGAGCGGCCTCTGGTTGCAGGCAGCGGGTAACGGAACAGGTGCTGGCTTGCTGCAAATCCCGACCGGCACGCTCACCGCTGCACCCACGAGCATCGGTAACCGCGTCGACGGTGGTATGTCTACGAGCTATAAGTGGGCATGGGCGCCAGTGTCTGGCAACACGACCTCGTTCTCGCCCAACGGGCTGCCGGAATATGCCGCCTCGTCGCAAGATGTCTCGAAGATCCAGAACTTTGGCGTCTATACGGTCACGATGTATGACACGACTGGCGCCAAAATCCGCACCGAGCAGGTCCAAAACATCGCGCGCAACTACGCGCCAGCAGCAGGCGGCACGGTGGCGTGGCAGACGCTTGGCACCGATGTGATTGCCAAATACCTGACGGCAGGCGGCGCAGGTGCAAATAGCACCCCAGGCACGTCAGCTACGCTTGACTGGACAGCTCCGGCTGGCGCGTTCTATCCGAACTTCTGGGCGTCCATCAATTCACTCGGTGTCGCTCAGACCGGCATTCCGGCAACGACTTACGACGCAACCGTGTGGGGATCGACAAGCGGGAGCACAGCTTCGCCGTTCACGTTTAACGCGCAGTTCGTCGACAATCTGACGGCTACGGCACTTTCCCTAGCTGAGCAAGCCGTTCAGATCCAGCTCGGCTGGCAAACGGACGGCGAGTACTACGTCAACACCTGGCAGAACGGCAATCCGTAAAGCGACTAAGGTTGAGAGCCCACCAGCGGTGGGCTCATCTTCCGCCCAGCGCGGCGCCGCGGGAAAATTAGCCGCTGCAAATCAACATCCCTATTTCGTCGAGGCGCGCGCTGAACGCGGTAAGGCCGTTTTTCTCCAAATCGCGAATGCACTTGCGGATCGCCGTGATGTGACGCTCAGCAGCGCTCTTCTTGATCTCAAGGTGCTTGGCCACCTCGAGCGGGTCGGTCTTCTCGCCGAAATACTTCATGATCACGGCGACGCGGAATTCCTTGACCGGCGGCACAGGCGTCAGCGTGAGCGCAACATAGTCCGCAAGTTGGTTCACTGCCTCTTCGAAAATCGGATTCAACTTCCAGCCGCGGCAGCAAGAGCGGCGACAATCGCACCGCTCGCTGCGCGCGAGCTTGCCAGTGACGAGCGCGGCGAGCTGCCAGTAGTCAATGCGCTGCAGCTCGGCGAACACCATCCCAGCCTGACCGGCGCCATCGAGCCCAACCAGACCGCGACCGCTGCCGCGCGACGGACCCTGCAGCAGCTTCGTCATTGGCGACATTGCGTATTGCTGGCTCGAAAAGTTGCAAGCGAACATGATCGCCTCTTGCGCACTCTTGAAAATACCCTTTTTGGGTGCTTCCATGTTCACCTTGTTGGAGTTTTTGTTTAGGGGACGACCACGAACGCAATGCCGTGGTGCGTGAACCAATCGCCCAACGCGTGCCGCAAGTCGAGGCTGTTCGGCCACGAGTATTCGATCTGTTTGACGCCGCCCGACGTTTCGCTGATCTCGCCGCTGAACGGGCAGTCGTCGAACGCGATGAGCTGAGCGCCGGTGACCGTGTCGTGGTGGCGCAGCGCCGAGTCGATCAGCTGCTCGGGCACGTCGGCGTATTGGATATATGCGTGCGCGCTCATGTTGCTTCCTCCAGTGTCAATTCGAGCGCGCCGCTAACGATGAACTCGCCAAGCGCCGCCTTATTTCCTTCGTGCCGGTTGATGTCCGCAGGCAGCCATGCGCAACCATCACCTGCCCATCGCTTGTCCGCCTCCCCTAGAAAGCGACTCAGGTGCTCAGGCAAAAGCACGAGCGCCGATACAGCCCACGGATTGAGCCAGTTCGGCTGATACCGCGACGTGATGCGCCGCACTGCGCGCACCGTGGCGCCGAAGAAGTACGACGGCGGCCCGCTGCCACCCATGCGGCCGACGTGTTTCGAGTGGTCCGCCGGCAGGCTCAGTTGCACTTCGAGAATCACTAAGCCGCCTCCTTGCACGTCCATTTCTGCTCGCCACTCTCCATGAATTCGGCCAGCGACCTCTTGTTCGTCGCGACGCGCGCCGTGCACTGCAGCACGCCTCCGGATCTCCACGTGTGCAGCCTCCCCGAGATCCCTTTGCGGTAGTGCGGCGGGATATAGGCATCGACGAGGACGACGTCTTCCCTGGCGACGCCCTTCGTGACCGAGCGCCGCACCACGAACACCGTCGTCTCGAATGACTGAACCTGCGTGCCGCGCCTCGTCTCGACTTCCACATCAATCAGCAGCCTCAAGCCATCACCTCCTGCAATCCCATCTTTCGGGCGCGCACTGGCGCCCATTCCAGAAACGCCTGACTGAACGTCACCTGCTTTTTCTCGCGCGGCGCGCTCCCTTGATCCAGCCAGCTATGGCACCAGAAGCAGCCCGGCACCGTGCGTGCGTGTTCCGACTTCAATCCCATTCCCTTACCGGCCGCCAGGCTGTTCTCGTGGCACGGCACGACCGTTTCGTCGTTCGGGTTTCGACGGCAGACGCCCGACACGCGCAGAAAGCACGGTTCGCCGCGGCATGCCGCCAGATACTTCGATCCTTCTGCCACCGTCGGCTTCTTCGCGCGCTTCTTCATCGCCGTCCGGCGCAGCGCCGTGCCGCGATTCGCTAGACTGCTGAATGGCGAGCCCGGCTTGCGCGCGAAACCGGTGCGCTTCATCGGCGCCGAACGCTTCATCGATCCACCCGCACGACGCGAATTTCGACCGGCGCGCCGGCCGCCTCGATCAGCGATAGACGACCATGCCTCCAGAACTCGAAGCCGACGGCCAGAAACCACTCGGGCAAGTCCAGATCCGAAAACCGGCACGCGACCCATGCGTCGTACTCTTCGCGCTCGGTCAAGCCGCTCTCCCCATGCTCACCATGCGACGCATCGATTCGGTGAGCACCGGATCAGCCGCCTTCCACCATGCGCCGGCCGCCTCGCTGACATTCCGGCTACGTGCGCGGCGAGCTGCACGCGCAGGGTCGCGCCACGTCTTGGTCGCAACGTTCTTCCCCGGCCCGTTGACGTAGACGAACGTGTTGCCGTCGCGGCGGCAAACGTGGATCATCTGCATCGAGCCTTCGCGCGAGAGTTCGTTGAGCGCTGTCTGAACCGTCTTGCTCGAACGCAGGATCACGTCGGCAATCTGCTTCCGCGTGCGCTCGACGCCGTCTTCAATCAGCGCGGCCACGCGGGAAGCGGTCGATTCACGCAGTGTTTCGGCTTGCGCCTTGCAGTTCGTTTGCGGCATCAGATTTCCTTGATGGTGATGTCGTGCACGGCCAGCATTTGCTTGCGCTTCTGCACATACGTTGTGTTTTTGCGCGTCGCCTCGGATTTCACGTCCTCGACGACCTGTTTGCCCGTCACGGCGTCGACGTAGACGAAATCAGCGACGTACTTCGAGGCGCGCTCCCATGTGCCATCGTCGCGCTGCTTGCGCGGCGTCAGGACGAACGGCACCTGCAGTTGCAGATCGCGGATCGCACCGGCCGCCTGCAACTGGATCAGGTGAAACCAGCGCGAACGCTCCTTCTCGCTGTCGAACTTGATGCCCTGGTGCTCGCACTTCCGGTTGCCGTACTTCGGTCCCTTCTTCGGCTTCGCCATGCCAAGCGACTGCGTGGCGTCGCGGCGATACGCGGGCGTCAGCGCATCGCGCGCGCCGTCGCCGTCGGCGATCTCGTCGAAACCGTGTGCGGGCTGCGTGCCGAACTTCTCCGCTAACTTCTTTTGCGCGAAGCCCATCGACGCTGCTTTGTCGCGCACGCGCGCGGTGCCAACCGTCTTCGTACCGAGCGGCACGACCATCGGCCATGGTGTGGTGCGCTTCGTCATTGCTGCTTTGCCTCCCAACGTTGCGGCTTCATCGTGCATGCTTGGTGGCCGGGCACGAACACGTAATCCGGCTTCAGCGCGCAGTTGCGATAGCCGAGCCGATACATCTTTTTGTGGCCGGGCTTCGTCGTTGCGTGCTTGCAGTCGGGCAGGCACTCATGCAGCCGCCGCAAGCGCGGGCTTATCGCGCGGGATCTCGTTGAAATACGCATACAGGGCTTCGTAGCGCTCTTCGCTCTCGCGGCTCACCGTGCGCAGAAGCTCTTCCATCCATTCGCCCGGGCCGGCCAGCTTGCAGACCTTCGCCTTGAACTGCTCGAAGAACTGGAACTTCGAGCGATCGACGCCGAGCTGCTGGCCACGCGCCAGATAGCCGCTCTCCGACTTCCACCAATCGGCGGGCGCTGCCGCCGCGCCGGTGGCGCCGCCCTGTTGCTGCGCATCGCGCACTGGGAACAGGCCCGTCCAACCACGCAGCACCGCCTCGTCGATCGTCGTCTCAACCGACTGGCCCACATCGAGCAGCTTCTTGATGCGCTTGATCGACACCTTCGCCGCCGCCAGAGTCCAGGGAGCGTCTTTCGCCTTTGCCTCGCGGTGCTCACACCATGCATCCCACGAATCGAACGGCAGCCAGTCGGGCAGTTCGAGGTTCAGAATCTGGCCATGCAACGCAACTCGCGGCGCACGCCGCGCAGGTTGCTGATCTCCTGCTTTCTCTTGCACCACTAAAGCCATCTTGGTGTCGAAATTTGGAGGGGCTTCAGGTGAAATTTCACCCCCTTCAACGTGGGATTTGGAGGGGCTTGAAGTGGAATCTGTAGCCGCTTGAATTTTGGAGGGGCTTGAGATTTCATCACCCTTAGAGGGTTGAGATTTCGAGGGGCTTCGTTTTCCACCCCTCTTCGCCATGAACTCTTCGAGCGTCGGCGGGCTCAGTGAGATCGTTTCGCCCGTGCGCTGGTCGACGCTCTGCACGATCGATGCGCCAGCTGGCGCCAGCATTTGATAGACGACGATGCTCTGCGTGCGGCCGATGCGCTTGTCCGTTTCCAGCAGGTAGCCAAGCTCGATCAGCTTGTTGCGCGCGCGACGAATCGTCTGGATGTTCAACTCGGTGTCGAGCTCAAGCTCTTCGTTGGTGACCCACGTCGAATAGTCCTCGCTGGCCCAGTTCGCGTAGGTCTTCAGCAGCGTCTTGGCCGACGAATCGCCGACTCGCTGACGCTTGGCCCACTGGTGCGCGTATCCGCTCATGACGGCCTCAGTTCGCCGCCGGCAAGCCGAGCGTCTCGTTCTCGTGGCCCGTAGCGTCGCACTTGCGCGTGCCGAATACCGCGAGCTTTCCGGCGTCGATCAGCGCGCGAACACGGCCACAGACGCTCGACAGGCGCATGTTCGTGCGGTCTGCGATGTCCTGACGCGTCAGCCGCGTATCGGGCGCCGTGAACAGGTCGACGATCATTTGCTTCTGCGTGCGGCGCGTCTCGGGGTCGAGCGCATCGAATGCCGCCAGTTGGGTTGCGGTGGTTCGCATATGGGTTACTCCGCCATGCCGCGCAGGCGCGCGGAAATGTTGAACAGGACCTGCGCGTGCGTGTAGATGCGCTGCTCGATGCGATCAACTTCGCCGAATTCAACGCGACCATCCTCGAGCGTCTTACAGATCTCTTTGCCGACTTCGCCGTGCGTCGCCCATGCCGCGCCCATCAACTCGACAATCGCTGCGTCGTTGCACTCTTCCATCGACGGCGTTTTCACGAGCGCGAAGCCGAGCTCGTTCGCGATGGCCTCCGCGATACGCACATCGCCGGTGATCTGCGACATACGCACAGCTTCCGCAAGCGTCAGGTGATGAGTGGTGTTGTTCGGGTTGACCTTGTTGCGCAACACAGCGCCCGACATCCCGAGGCGCGGTGCGAGCGATTCCGTGCCGCCCGGATAGTCATGCGCTACTGCGTAGGCTGCGTCGGTGATGTGCACGTTGGCTCCAATTGAACGTTGTTCGCTGCGTTGAGGACTACTAAAGTGCAACTCAACAACAAGAAACGGGGAAGGATAAACATGAAGACGTTGCTGCCGGTTACTGCCGGAACCGCATCGGGCCGAAGCGCGGGGATTCGCTTCGCCTCTCGTTCGCCCGCTCCGCTCTATGGAGTCGGGCGAACTCTATTACCGTCTCAAGCCAACGCAGAAGCCGCATTGGTTGCCTCGTTGTTGCTGCTCGCGGCCCTGGTGCCGCTGCTGTGCAGATGAGCGATTCGCGTCGCTTCAGCGACCATCGCCCAATCGACGTGATTTACGAAACCCTTCATCGGAAGGTTGCGAGCGGGTTGGTTCAGGAACACCCGCTGCGACAACGTTTCGCGCTCACCCGTTTCGATGTGCAGCGCCGCCGAATTCTCTTCGCGGATGATGTGCATCACAGCGTCGATGCCGCCGTGCTTCGCCGCGTTGCGCAGCATTTCTTGGTGGTGCGGAAGGTGCATTTATGCTCCGTGGTTATATGGGCGAGGATCCCGACTTTCGTCTGTAGAATTGGTGGCTCTCCAACAACCAATCTCTACGGGGATCCTCATGAACTTCAAACTGTTGTCCGTCTACCATCCGTACGCGGTCGCCCCAACGCAGTTGCGCGTCGATCTGGCGATCGTGCTGCGCGGCGAAGAAGATGCGCGCGACGAAGGAACAATCAGCGTGTGGATCGAGCCAGCGGATGTGAAAACCGCAACGCTGGGCGAGATCGAGGAACTTGCGATCGCCCGCGCCCGCGCGATTACCTGACCGTAATGCGCCACATCGCGCCGCCCTGTCGAGTTTCTTCACGCAGGGCGCGCTGCACCGCCGGGCGAATCAGCCAAAGCACGAAGCGCGCATACAGGTCCTTCATTTCAGACTGCCTCCCTTTTTGCGGTCTGTTCAGCATGCTGAGCGACATCGGAGAACACCTCCGGCTGCGTCAGGCGAAGCGTGTGCAGGCGCGCGCGCGGAATCCCATTGCGCCGCCATTGCGAAACTGCGGCGGGGTCGACATCAAAAATACGCGCAACCTCGCCCGTGCCACCGAGGCTATCGATGATTCGATCCGCTTCCAGAGCGACTGTTGACTTGTCCATGGTGAAATTTAAGCACACTTAACACCAAAAGTGAAGTGCACTTAACTTGGAAAGTTTAGCCTACTGAAATGAATGAGCTAGATACCTTTGTAGGGCGCCTTCTGCACGCGAAGAAAATTCGTGAGGCAGAGCTTGGCGCATCCATCGGCAACAAGGAGATTGCCTCCAAGGCGGAGGTTTCGCCTTCTGCGATCTCTCAGTGGATGCATGGCAACGTGAACACGGAGAACCTCAAGGCTGCGCATGTATTTCGCGTAGCCCGGTTTCTGCGTGTGAGGCCCGACTGGCTATGGGACAGACGCGGATCTATGCGAGACGCATTGGACGAGTTGCCCGATTCCGCAAAAGGACTACTCAATGACCTCAAGAGAGCGTCAGCACAAGGCGTTGCCGAGATAGCAATACCAGCTATGCAGGGCGCATTAGATGCCGTTCTTAAGTTGAATGAGCAATCTCGTGCCCAGCTGCTCGACATGAATGCGCCGACCCCTCCAGGGGGCTCAGATTCCAGTCGAAAACCGCGGCGTACCTGAACACTCCGACATCCCCTGTGCGGGCCGCATAACCCCTCACCGGCGCGCCGAGCAACTCAACATCCCAGTCGAAATCGGGCGATTCATGCCGCCCGATGACACGGACAATCATGCCTATATGGTCCGGGTTCATGCATCGACTGACGATCGCCATCCCTCCTGGTTTTACCGCTCCGCCCACCCCACTCGCTAGCGCTCTCATCGCTACTTCCCCGTTCTCTCGCCTTCTGTTCTCAAAATACTGTATGGATGTACAGTATGGCGATGCGAAAGCCATTCGTCAATTTAAGTCAGCTTAAATTTTGTTGCGCCTCTATATTAAGTGTGCTTAAATTCGCTTCACGCACTCACCGAAGCACTGAGCGGGAGCGCCTGAAGCACCAGTCGTCGCGGCGACTTCCCAAAAATAGCCCGTATGGTCTCCTTCAGGTTGTGTGAACGAGGCGCTCCCGCTCAGTGCTGCGAATTAATTGGAGCTTGAGGACATGGCAACAATTCTGACCGACGAGCGCCGAACGGCTCTCGGCTCGCTGATCAGCGAGTGGTTTGGCAAACTCGATTCCGACGGCGGAAAGCAATCGGACGATGGCCGGATCATTCGCGCGTTCGACTACACCGATTCGCGCAACATCGATCTGCTGATCGACGAAGCAATCGCGCCGGCAATCGCTGACGCAGTGCAGTGCGCGCTCGTCGCGCAGGCAAATACGGTCCCGCTCACGGTGCTCAACGCCCTGCGCTTCTATGCGAGCGGCGACCACTTCAGCATCGACGACGATCATCAGCAGTTCGACACGGTCAGCGGCGAGCCGCAAAACTGGTTGTTCAGCGAACGCGACGACGACTGCACGATGGTCGAAAACGGTGGCATCGCGAAGGCCGTTCTGCGCGGCTTCAATGGTGGCTTCGAAGAAGCGCCGACCGCGATCGAAGGCGAAGTTCTGCGTGCGCGAGTCGAAGCATGAACCGCGCTGCTTGCGATAACGCTCTGCTCGCCGCGTGCGATGAACTGTACGGCAAGCTGGCACGCGCCGCGGCTGTCGGCCTGCTCGGCGTCGCTGTCGGCGTGACCTGGTATGTGCTGGTCGGCCTGCGCGTAGGTGCCTGATGGAAACGATCAAACTCGCCGGCCGTCTCTGCATCGCTGGCGTCGTCGTAATCGGCCTTCTGGCGTTTCAGGCTCAGATGCATGAGCGTGAAACGGCATTCGAGGCCCACTGCAGCAAGCATCGCTGCACCTGATCCCGAAAAGGCTCACCAATGGACATCGTAGAAGCAGTTTGTATCGCAGTCCTTATCGGTTTTATTATCGGCACTGGCGTTGCACTCGGCGTGGCGAAGCTGCTGAAACGTGAGCGTCAGTCGCTTCCGTACGCCGGCCCGGCGATCGCCTACGACGCGGAGCCCTACCCGCGCGCATGGGAGTGAGCAAGATGCGCTGCCATGTCCGCTGCCGCCACTGTGCAACGCGTCGCTGCCTGAAGCGAAAGTTGTCCGAGTACTTGCGCGTGCCCGCGTGCGAAGTCTGCGGAAAGCGCGATTACCGCGTCGACCGCTGGATGAATCGCCGTAACACGACGCGCATGACGTGCACTTGCGCGGGCTACTGGTTCCCGCATCGGCAAGGCTCGCTGTTCTGCTGGAGCCGTGCCGACGGCACGCAGCGATACCCCGGCGATCCCGACTTCGCCGACCGCAATTACGACGGCCTCGCAGCCGCATAGAACAGTTTCCATGGCGCAGGGAGGCTCCTGCGTTGTGGCGTGTTTGGCCGGCGCCCGTACGGGCCGGTCCCTTTTGAAGGACAACAGCAAGTGGACATTCACGGTTTGCCGTTCAGGTCGCCTCATCCAGCATGGCAGCCGACCTTGAAATCAGCTCTCAGGGCCGAGGATCAAATCGATTGCAGCCTGACCGGCAATCTCTCCAATGAGGTAAGCCCATCTTTGGCTGAAGGGTCCACGGCGCACGTCAACGATTGCTCCGTCCACACTCGTGCGGCCTACGTTATGTCCGGTTATCTGAAACGTGACGTTATACATGTCCTCTTCGACGAGGCGAAGCGTGACGCGAATTTCGAAACCTCGATAGGGGATAACTCGATCCATAGCCACGCTTTGAGAGATTCAGAAAACGGTGACGACCTAGCGAAGATTCTGGAAGCCGCGCAATTTGATCTCGCTGCTGATGGCGAATTGACAACTCTTGAACGCAGCCTCGAAAGCTGCGTCCGAACTACCAAACGGTCCGTACGAGCCACGTGGATCCGCCTGAACGCCGGCGACGCTCGTAAATTCCTTGTATGTGATCGGCTCAACAATGTAGTACTCGAAGCCACCACTAGAACAAGGCCTGCCTTCGACTGTTGCTCTCATGTGCCAGCCATTGAATGTGTCAAGGCGCGTTTCCATAGATCCTCCCGTTTTGATTCGGGAAGACCGTCGTACGATCGAAAGTTCGTTTCCCGCGCTCATGCTGCGCTCTATTACTACCTTCGGCAAGCTAAATCACTTTGGCATGGTCAAAGGGCCGGAGTGCTTCAATGAGAGCGCCCTCCGTATTACTCGCAGTCACGGCTACCGTGACTGCAGCGTGTCTGTCGATCATGGCTGGATGGCAGCGTGGCGGGTTCCTCGCCGAGCGCGTGCTCTGGATCGCTGTCGGCGTCGTGCTCGTCGTCGCGGCGCATCTGCTGCCCGCCCTATGCCGGCCGCACGGTTGGCGCGTGCGCGCGGTCGGCGCCCTGCTCTGGGGCGGCTGCATCGCCGCGACCTGCTACGGCCATGCCGTCTTCTTTCTGATGGCGCAGAAGCATGCGGGTGAACTGCGCGCCGCCGCGGTGCCGGTCGTGACTGCGCATGGTAGTGACTTGAGCGTGATCGCACGTGACCGGGCAGACGCAGTAACGCGACTGGCCCGCGCCACGGCGCGCCGCTGCGTCGAGCCGTGCCCGAGTCTGCGCGCCGAGCGTACGTCACTCGCAGCCAAGGTCGAAGCGCTCGATGTCGAGAAGGCAGAAGCGCTCCGCGCCGAGTCAGCACAGGACCGAGCCAGCGCAGCGCGCGCAGCAGCCCTGGCTGATCCGGTGACCGGCGCCCTCACCGCCTTCGGTGTGGCCGCACCGCGCGCCGAACTCGTGACCGCCCTCGCCTTTGCCGCCGTGCTCGAAGCCGTCGCCTGCTTCTGCTGGCTGCTCGCGCTGCGCCCGGCTGCCGTGACTGAAATTGCGGTAACGCCCGCCACACAAGTCAGTCACGCCGTCGCAGTAACGGCAGTCACGCCCGAAAGTAACGCCGCCGCACCAGTCGCGGAGCCGGTCGTCGTCGAGTCCGCCCCGGTGCTGCGCCTGCCAGTAGTCGAGCAGCACGACGACGTGACGCGAGTCATGACCGCAGTAGCCGCAGGCCAGTTGCGTCCGACCGTGACAGAGATCCGTAAGTTTCTAGGTTGCTCGCAGGCGCGCGCCGCGAGAGTCCGCAAACAACTTGAGCCTGCAAGCATTCAATCGATGCACGCGACGGTCGCCGATCAAAATGGCGATCCAGCGCGCGACGAGGTGTTTGCGTGAAACCAGCTATGACTTCAGCCATTGTTGACGAAATCGCCGCCAGTGGCCCGACCTTCGAGCACGTCTCTGCCGAACTGGATCAGGATGCGGCATGCCTCATCGTGGGTCTTTGCAGGCGCTGCCCATCGCGGCGTAACCCGGGAATCCCTGACGTGATCGCTCTTGGTCTTATCGGTGATTACGATCCAGCCAGTAAAGCTCGCTTCGTCCGGATCATTCGAGACGTTCGCGTGTATCTCAATTCCCGGCTTGAACTCAGAAATTTGGCTTGGCATGGCGGTCTCCTAGCAAGCCCAGCGCACAGCGTAGCACGCAGATCGCAGCGCGGGACCACCACATTTGTGCGCTACCGCACGAATCGACCAACCCTAACCAATCGTGAGACGAGCATGAGCCGAAAATGCACACTCAGACCGCTTGGGGTGCCTTGCACCTCACGGCAAACGGATACCACGCATCTTTGCCGAAGCTATCGTCCGACGAAGATATTGCTTCGCGCATTCGAAGCAGCTGTCTGCATATTTCCGCTCCGCAAGGGCCTCATTTTTATCGGCTTCCCGCGAAAAACAAGTCGCCGGTGCGAGTTGGCGCCGCGCCAGATCGGAATCGGGGGAAACACTCCAGCGCACTCCCGTATGTCCGTCGGCAAGCCACACGGTCGCCACCTCAATCCTGAAGCCTTCGAACGACTCAATGCGGGTCCACATCGTCCCTCCCAAACCGCCTGTCCAAGGAACCAAGTATGAGCGCAATCATCAGCCGCTGCTGCTCTTATCGCTACCGACTTGAGCGCGAAGTACGCTCCACCGGCATCGTTGTCGCCTTCTTCGGCGTCAATCCATCGCGCGCCGACGCGAGCGTACGCGACCAGACGGACTGGAAGTGGACCGCCTTCTCACACCGCTGGGGCGCCCGCAAATACGTCGCTGGCAACCCGTTTGCGTTCCGTACGCCTTATGTCGAGGATCTTGTCGCCGTTGTTGATCCGGTCGGGCCTGAAAACGACGCCCACCTCGCGCAGATAATCGCCGACGCTGACTTGCTCGTGCCGTGCTGGAGCGACCGCAAGAAGCTGCCGCACGTGTTGCGCCCGCGCCTTGACGCGGTCGCTGAAATGCTCCGCGTATCGGCAAAGCCCTTAATGGTTTTCGGCCTCACGAAGGGCGGCGATCCGAAACACCCGCTGATGCTCAGCTACGAAACGCCACTTACCAACTGGAACGCAGAAGGTAACCGCCCTCCCATAGACGGGGACCGAAACACTCAAGGCAAGTAGCAGATGGAGCAAACGATGAGCGACTACCTGACCTCGACCGAACTCGCCGACCTCATCGGCTGCAAGCCGAACCAGCGCACGCGGATGATCAATTGGCTCGCCGACAACCGCTGGAAGTATGTCATCGACCGCAACGGCATTCCCAAGGTCGCACGCGCGTTCCGCGATCTGAAGCTTGGACTCAGCGCCGATACCAAAGCAACGAAATATGACAATGGTCCGAACCTCCAGGCATTCGCCTAAAACCGCCGGCAAGAACGAACCGACCGGAATCGACAGGTTGTACAAGCGCACCGGCGTGCGCAAGGTGTCGTTCTGGTACAAGTTCCCCGACGGCCGCAGCGAGACGTTCGAAACCGCGGCGCGTGGCGATCGAACTGCGATCCACGAAGCGGAGCGCCGCGCAAAGCGCCGCGCCGTCGACGTGCAGGAAGGTCACATCATCGCGGGCTCGGTTGCAGACGCGATCGACCGCTTCAAAACCGAATACGACGTGAACCATTTCAGGGATCAGTCGCGCGACGGCAAGTACGTGCGCGAGTCTTACTACGAGAAGCTGACTCGCTTCTTCGGCAAGATGGCGCCCGCGCGCCTGGAGACGATCCACGGATACCAGTATCTCGACGCGCGCGCCGCCGCCGGCGCGCCGATGGGCGCCAACAAAGAACTGGCGCTCATGCAGACCATGTGCAACTACTGGATCCGCTGGGGGCTGATCAAAGTCAACCCGTTCGTCGGCATGATGCTCAACAAGGGCGACCCAGACGTGCGCACCGTCACAAAAGCGGAGATCGTCCCGTTCTACCTGTGGGCCGTGCGTCAGCAGCAGGCATACCGCACGATGGGCGTCGCGGCGATGTTCACGTACCTCACAGGCTTTCGCGCAGCGGAAGTGCGGCCGTTCCATATGTCGGGCCTTACCGAAGCCGGCGTGCGCGTCATCTCGGCGAAGCGGAAGAAAGGCGAGACGCAAACGGTCAAGCTGCGCGAGTGGTCTATCCGCCTTCGCACTGTCGTCGAGCGCGCGAAACGTGACCGCAAGGTCGCTAGCATCTACCTGTTCCCAAACCGGCGCGGCCAGGCATATTCGAAAAGCGGTTGGACCTCGGTCTGGCAGGACGCCATGTATGCATACATCGGTGAATTCGATCCGGCGATCGCGCGCGAATTCGACGCGAAGTGTAAGCGCGAGGCCGCGCAGCGACGTGGCGAGAAAGCGGATGACGTCGAGCTGAAGCTGGTCGAGCATCCGGCGTACTTCGCCCTGTCGGACGTGCGCCCGGCCGCCATCACCGCGAAGCTCGAGGCGCGTGACGCGGATGCATACGACTTCGCCGCTCACGCGAACCCGAGCACGACACACAAACACTATGACCGGCGCAAGGTCAAGCGGGCGAGCGCGACGGAGTAATTCATTGGCTCTACCGCAGGCATTTAGTTCGCGTGCTATCCAGAGGCAATATCGGCGCGCTTATGAAGATGCCACTCGACACAATTGCCGCAACGTTGACGAGAGGGCCACCCAATGGAATAAGATTGGCGACGGACGGTCCCCGTCTCGACGCCGCAAGATCTTCAGTCCGTCGCGGCCAGCATTAGACTCTATGTCGTCCAGATCTTTGCTTGTGTTCCACTCCGTGTGGCGCGCGTTGGCTTGCAAAGCCAATCGGGAAAATGGAATTCCTACGTTTGCGAATTTTCCATTTGTGCGTGCTCCGCCTCCCAATAATCGCTGTTCTTCTGATACCACATTATCCCTTCCTCCTCCGCTTTTTTTGCAACGCTGTGCCCCTGGGCGGTCAATTTGCAGCGACGATAGCCGCTATACTTATTCTCGACAAGACCTTCAGATATTAGAAGATCAACATCCATTCTGAATTGATCGCTGCGCCCCCAATTGCTGATGAGCTGGCCCCACGTTTTAGGCGACTTGTACAGCTCTGATAGGCTCCGAGAGCCACCAAATTTGGCTACGAGCAGTTCCACCTGAGACTCTCGAAGAATTTCGGCGATCGGTTGCTTCTGATTTTCCCCCGAAACCCCCAGCTTTTTTACGATTTTATCGGCGGCTTCAGAAATTTCCTTTTCAACGGCTTTTGCCGAGCTCGCTGGTGAAACCGATTTAAAGCCAAAGCTCTCTTTTAGATATTGCGAGTAGTAAGAATCCTCCTGCATTTGCGGCCTGAACTTCGTTTGAAGAAGAAACAGTGCGCCAATGAAAATAGGGACATTTACTACGGAGCTTATTACCAACAATGAAGCTGCCCATGTTGGGTGTGATATTTGCTGCGCCGCGAGTAGAAATGAGGCATTAACAACAATTAATCCGACAAGCCATGCAGCGAGTAACTGTATCGGCTTCGTGACCTTTTCGGGATTGATTCTTTGATTGTCCATAATTGCACATCAATTCTTATAAAGAGCTTAAAGATCGAAGCAGAACAGCTTTAGTGCGATCAGGTTTCTCCGCTGCGCCTCTGCGAAACATACAACAAACTCACTCGCTTCAGCACCCGGCGAAATCTTCTTGGCTACCTTGCTACAAAGCGTCATTAGGCAAGGTAAACGGCAATAGGGTAGAAACCTTTAGCCTGCGACAGCATCTGAGATGGTCATCAATAGCTCCTAAGCAGAGCAGACGGCCGATTGAAGTCCAACTGCGAGCACCTCCAAACGGGACCACACAGAATGAACTTGACCGAGCTCCGCCACGGATCGTACCCGCCGGTCATGTACCCGTCGTTTTTTTCGTTTCGTTTGCGCTTTGTTCTCATCGAGGCGATCCGGTCCTTGGTTGCCGTGGCCCACCATTCCAGCGACGGCAAATATACTGTATAGATAGACAGTATGGTGAGCGCGGCGGGACCAGTTAAAATGGCCCAAAATTTCGGAAGGCCTCGTCGCAAACGCGCGCCAGTGCTGGGTCGATAAAGTGAGGCACGTTCCGAAATCGAAACTACAGGGCCTTGTTTTTGAACGCGAATTTGCTGTTCGACGACTCGATTGTGATTCCTGTCGTCGTGGGTTCGAGTCCCATCAGCCACCCCAAAGAATTCAGCAGTGAACAAATGAGCCCGCACTGGTTGCGGGCTTTTTTGCGTCTGTGCACGAGGGACACCCGGGGACGCCTTTGAGCTTCGAGCAATACTACAGGCGGCTGCAACTGCCGGAGAGCGCGTCGCCGGCAGAGATCAAGCGCGCCTATCGTCAACTGCGCGCGAAGTACCACCCCGACCGCAACAAGGGTCACGAAGCGGCAGTCGAGCCGGCGTTCAAGCTCATTCAGGAAGCCTTCGAGATTCTAAGCGGCAGGCGCGTCGCGCCAACGGCCGGGACACCGGGCGCCGCCGATTCGGCCAGCAAGACCCACAACGGCGAAGCGCAACCGCGCCGACGCCGCGCGGCGCCGCCCATGCGCGGCGCCAACTGCCTCGTCGAGCTATTCGTGCCGCTCGAAGTCGCGATCAATGGCGGCGGCGTTCAGGTCCACTACCCTGTCAAAGGTCCGTGTCCCGCGTGCGAACACGAAGATCGCGGCGCGCTTTGCGAACAGTGCCACGGCACCGGCGTCAAGACGTGGCGCAAGTCGGAAGTGGTCGGAATTCCTGGCGGGGCATGGGACGGTCAGCGTCTCGTGGTGGCCTGCGGCGGCCATCCCGGCGTGAGCGGCGGCCCGTCGGGAGACGCGACTTTCTCCGTCTCCATCGTTTGCGGCCCGGGCTTCACCCGCAACGGGCTCGATATCGCCTGCGAGCTTCCAATCGACTTCGTGACGGCCATGCTGGGCGGCGGCGTTCGGGCGAAGGTGCTCGGCCGCACGCTGGAAGTGAAAATTCCGGCGAACGCGAATGCGCGCACGCCAATCCGCCTGTCCGGTCTTGGACTCGCGGGCCGCAACGGCGAGCGCGGCAACCTCACGCTGCAACTGGTGCTCACCATGCCGGCCGGCGCCGCACATTTGACCGGCGCCGAGCGCCAGCAGCTACGCGATATATTCGCCGATGCAGAGCGCCGGGCAAGCCAGTCGCCTGGCTCGGGCTCGGGCTCGGGCTCGGGCTCGGGCAAACGCTAGCGCGGCTGCGTGCCGCGCGCATCGATCCACGTGCGCGCCGCTTCGAGGCCCGCCTCGGCCGCAGCGTGCTCGGTGGACCACAGACGCGTGATATGCACGAGTTGCCAGTCCTCCACAACCGTATCGCCCTTCAGCACGCGATAGTGCGCCTTCACGCCCGTGAGCACCTGCTCGACCGCGACTTCGATGTCGTAGTCCTTATAGCGCTCCTGGTAGTCGCCCATGTCGATGCCCTTCGGCTCCATGCTCGCCTCTTTCGCCTTCCGCTGACGGTTCATGCTAGCACTACCGGGCGTCCGACTCGCGTGCGGCGCCCACGCGCGGGCACGCTTCAGAGGCGCGCGATCGATACCTCCGTCGACTTCACCAGCGCGACCACTTCCGAGCCCACCTTCAACTCGAGTTCGTCGATCGAGCGCGTGGTGATGACCGAGGTGACGATGCCGAATGCCGTGTCGACATCGACTTCCGAAACGACGGGCCCGCGAATGATCTCCTTGATCTTGCCGCGAAACTGGTTACGTACGTTGATGGCGGTAATGCTCATAAGTTCGGCTCCGTGAGTTCGAGTGTAAACAAGAGGATTCCTGATAAATGGTTCAAGCCGCTGTGCCCGATGGCCGCCCGGCGGCTGCCTGCGGGCCGTGGCCGAGCACGCGCTGCAGCACGCGCTCCTCGAGCGCCGCGAAGCGTGCGTCGACGCGCGCCCGAGGGCGCTCTAGCGGCACACGCTGATCGAGCGCGATGCGACCCGCCTCGACGAGCAAAATACGGTCGCCCAGTGCGACGGCTTCGTGCACGTCGTGCGTCACGAGCAGCGCGGTGAAGCGATGCTCGCGCCACAGGCGCTCGATCAGCGCATGCATCTCGAGACGCGTCAGCGCGTCGAGTGCGCCGAGCGGTTCGTCGAGCAGCAACAGGCTCGGACGATGCACGAGCGCGCGGGCGAGCGCCACGCGCTGGCGCTGGCCGCCCGAGAGACGCGCGGGCCACTCGTCGGCGCGCGCGAGCAGGCCCACCTCGTCGAGCACCGCGCGGGCGTCGTCACGCGCGCCGCGCCCGAGTCCTAACATCACGTTCTGCAAGACGGTCTTCCACGGCAGGAGGCGCGCGTCCTGAAACATGATGCGCGTATCGAGCGGCGAGCCATTTGCGCCGCGCCGCTCCACTGCGCCCTCGTCCGGCGTTTCGAGGCCGGCGATCAGGCGCAGCAAGGTGGACTTGCCGCAACCGCTGCGTCCGACGATCGACACGAAACTGCCGCGTTCGATCGCGAGGTCGAAGCCCGCGAGCACGGCGCGCTCGCCGTAGCGTTTGCCCACACCGCGAAGGGCAACGGCAGCGTCCGTTTCAGGTGTAGGCGTACGCGGCGCCACGCCCTCGCGCGCCGCTTGCGCCCTGTCGCTGCGCTCACGCGCCAGCACGCGCCCGGCATCATCCCACCCCACGCCGTAGTTCGGCGCCAGTCGACTCGCGCTCATGCTTCGCTCTCCTGTTGATAAGCGGGGTGCCAGCGCAGCGCCACGCGCTCGAGCGCCTTCGCGAGCCAGTCGGCGAGCTTGCCGAGCGCCGCATAGAGCAGGATGCCGACCACCACCACATCGGTTTGCAGGAACTCGCGCGCGTTCATCGTCATGTAGCCAATGCCCGACTGCGCGGAGATCGTTTCGGCCACGATCAGCGTCACCCACATCAGGCCGAGCGCAAAGCGCACGCCCACGAGAATCGAAGGCAACGCCCCCGGCAATATCACCTCGCGATAGAGCCCGAAACCCTTGAGCCCGTAGCTGCGCGCCATCTCTACGAGATTGGCGTCCACCGAGCGGATGCCGTGAAACGTGTTCACATACACGGGAAAGAACACCCCCAGCGCGACGAGAAAGACTTTCGCCTCCTCGCCGATGCCGAACCAGAGAATCACGAGCGGGATCATGGCGAGCGCCGGGATATTGCGGACCATCTGCACGGTCGAATCGAGCGCGGTCTCAGCGGGCTTGAAGAGGCCAGTGGCCAGCCCGAGCAGGAGCCCAATACCGCCGCCGATCGCGAATCCCGAAAGTGCCCGCCACGTGCTCACGCGCACGTCCGCCCACATTTCGCCCGACTCGATCAACGACCAGGCCGCCCGCACAACGGCGAGCGGCTCGGGCAGCACGCGTGTCGAGAGCGCGCCGCTCTTTGCGGCGACCTCCCAGATCACCAGCACCGCCAGCGGCACGAGCCAGGGAGCAAGCCGCCGCCGGCTCGCCCGCACGAATGCCCGCGCGGCGCGCAGCGCGCCGCCTTGGCCCGCGCAATCGCGCGCGCTTGCGGCCGTTACTATGGATTGCGTCATCGTTGCGTCCTCGCCGATTGCCTGTCTTGAGCGCCTCAGCTCTGGCTCACTTTCGGCAAATAGTGATTGCCGACCACTTCGCCGAACGGCCCCGAAAGCGGGCCAGTGGCGCCCTTCGCCGTGCGCCCCGGCAGCAGCGGAAATACGAGTTCCGCGAACCGGTAGGATTCCTCGAGATGGGGATAGCCGGACAAAATGAACGTCTCGATGCCAAGCTGCGCATATTCCTTCATGAGCGCAGCCACCTGTTCAGGATTGCCGACGAGCGCCGTGCCCGCGCCGCCACGCACGAGGCCCACACCCGCCCAAAGGTGCGGATACACCTCGAGATCCTTGCGCGTGCCGCGCTTGCCGCCGTGCAGCGCGGCCATCCGGCGCTGGCCTTCCGAGTCCATCTTCGCGAATGCGGCCTGGGCGCGCGCAACGGTCTCGTCGTCGAGGTGGCTGATGAGCTTGTCGGCGGCGGCCCACGCTTCGTCTTCGGTCTCGCGCACGATCACGTGCAGGCGAATGCCAAAGCGGATCGTGCGTCCGTGCTCGGCGGCCCGCGCGCGAATGTCGGCGATCTTGCGCGCGACGGCTTCGGGCGGCTCGCCCCACGTCAGATAGGTGTCAATATGCTCGCCCGCCATGGCGTGCGCGGCCGGCGACGAGCCGCCGAACCACAACGGCGGATGCGGATGTTGCGTCGGCGGATACAGCACTTTGCCGCCCACCGAGCGCAGATGGTTCCCCTCGAAGTCGATCGCCTCGTTCGCGTGCGATGCCTCGAGCAGCTTGCGCCAGATATGCAGGAACTCGTCGGTGATTTCGTAGCGCGTGTCGTGATCGACGAAGAGGCCATCGCCTTCGAGCTCGGCCGTATCGCCGCCCGTCACGACGTTGATGAGCAGACGGCCATTGGAGAGCCGGTCGAACGTGGCGGCCATACGCGCGGAGAGCGCCGGCGACGAGAGGCCCGGGCGGATCGCCACGAGAAACTTCAGGCGCCGCGTCGCGGCAATGAGGCTCGACGCCACGACCCACGCGTCCTCGCACGAGCGGCCCGTAGGCAGCAGGACGCCTTCGTAGCCGAGCGTATCGGCGGCGACGGCGATCTGCTGGAAATACGCGAGATCGGCCGCGCGCGCGCCTTGGGTCGTGCCCAGATAGCGGCTGTCGCCGTGGGTCGGGATAAACCAGAACACATTCATGCGTTGCTCCTGCCTGGAAATTCGAAACACGAATCGGGTGACTGCCGGCCAGCGAGCGAGCGCGGGCATGCCGCGCAAACGAACGCGCCGCTCGTGGCTCGATTGAAAGGATTCGACAACAGACGGAATGCGCCGCGCATTCGCCGTGCGCCTCGCGGTAGCGCCCAGCGACGGCGACGCCGTCTTCATGGGGAACCAGTCTAGGGACGGCTCGCACCCTTTAGAACGATTTTTTTGAGCTTAGGTTTTCCACTTTCGTGCTTTACCCGACGCTTTAGCGTACGGGGCGCCTCGGGCGCACCGCGCGCCGATATAATGGCGCACGCACCCACAAAAACACCGGCACGCCGCGCGCACGACGCTCCACAAAGCGCATTGCGCAGCGAGGCCAAGCAAGCTCTCGCAAGATTCCATGCAAAAACTGATTCTGCCGTTCGTATCCGGCTTTCTGGCGTCGCTCTTCTTTCGCGAGGCGACGCTCGCACTCCTGCATGCCGCGCAGGTCATCGACGCGGCCGGATTTTCGACGAACCCATTTCAGCCGCTCGGGCTGCCCGAGTTCCTCGTGAATGCGATCTGGAGCGCCATCTGGGCCGTGCTGATGGCGTGGCTGCTGCGTGTGTCGCCTTCGCGTCCCGCGCCGTGGGTGCAGGCCTTCGTGTTCGGCGGCATCGTGCTCACCGCGGCGATGGTATTCGTCGTCGATCCGCTGCGCGGCATCTGGCCGACCGGCAACATGCTGCCGCGGCTTGCCACGGGCTTTGCTTCGAATGCGATGTGGGGCTGGGGCGCGCTGGTTTTCATGCGCGCGTTCATGAGCGAAACTGCCGAAGACTGACCCCGCCTGTAGGGCTGTGCGCCCTGCGCGGCCCGAGCTTTCCCGCCGCGCCTTTCTCTCACACTTCTCCCGCCCTTGCCTCACGCCAGCGAGCTCAACCGGTGAGTTCGCGCAGCGGGTGCTCCATCGAGCGCCAGGGACTCTCGAACATGCGCTCGACGTCTTCCCGGCGCACGTCCTCGATATTCGCAAAGCGCCAGTGCGGATGATTGTCCTTGTCGATGATGCGCGCGCGTATGCCCTCCATCACATCGCCAATCGCGAAGCTCGAGCGCGTGAGGTCGAGATCGCGGCGCAGGCAGTCGGCCATTGTGCCTTCGGCGCGGGAGACCACCTCGAGCGACACCGCCATGGAAAGCGGCGAACGCTCGCGCAGGACGTCCACCATCTGCCCGGCCCATTGCGCCTGGTCGCCCGCGCCCGCATGGCGAGCAGCTTCGAGGGAAGCCAGCATGGCCGGCACATCGGCGCGCGAGAAATGCCGGTCGATCCAGCCACGAACCGTCGCCAGCGACGAACCTTCGGCGAGGCGCTTCAACTCGGGCGCGGGTAGCGCCGCCTGGCGCATGCGCGCGACCACTTCCGCGCCGCTCGCAAACGGCTCGCTCTCCAGCGCATCGAGCAGCGCCGGCCACGCGGACTCGTCGAGCGACGCATCGGCCAGGCCCGCATACACGGCGCTGGCCTGATCGAGCGTCTCGCCTGTCACCGCGAGATACCGGCCGATCGCGCCAGGCGTGCGCGCAAGGAACCAGCCCATGCCGACATCGGGAAAGAGGCCGATGCGCGTCTCCGGCATCGCCATGCGCGTGGTCGGACCCACGAGCCGCAGCCCGCCCGTGCGACGCGCGCCTTGCGAGATGCCCATGCCGCCGCCCATGACCACGCCGTTGAGCATCGCGATGTACGGCTTCGGAAAGGTGAAGATGGCGTGGTTGAGGCGATATTCGTCGGCGAAGAACGTGTCGAGCGGCGTCTGATCGCCCGCGCGGTACGACTCGTACAGAAAGCGAACATCGCCGCCCGCGCAGAACGCGCGCGCGTGGCGCGTACGCACGATCACCGCGAGCACGCCCGGGTCGTCGCGCCAGCGATCGAGCGCCGCGTGCATCGTGCGGACCATGGCGGTGGTGAGCGCATTAAGCGCCTGCGGGCGCTCGAGTTCGATATAGCCGATGCGGTTCGCGACGCGCGTCAGCACGTGGGAGTCGGCATCGGCTGCGGTCGGGCTTGCGTTGGCTTCGTGTGACATGGCGATTGGCAAGGCAGAACGATGAGCGGCGCCTGCATCGGCCGAGGCGCGATCACAGGCTTTCTGAGGCTATCACGACGCCACCCCGCGCGCTTGCCAGGGCGGCAATGTGGCCGCAGCGGCGCGCGCGCCGAACCAGGCATCGAGCGTGGCGTCGATCAACGGACCGGGCGCCGCATGCTGAAAGCCAGCGCGCGCGAGCGTGAGCATCACCACACCGTGCAGCGTGGCCCAAAGCGACTGCGCGAGCAGGCTGCCATCGACATGCGCCCCGCTCGCGGGCGTCAGCTCGGACAGCGTGGCGGCAAAGAACTGCGCACCGCTGGCCGGCGCGGCGACCGCTTCAGGCGCGCGAGGCGCATCGGCCATCGCGTCGCGCTGACGGCGGGCAGCCGGGCCCACGTGTTCCAAGGGCGTCTTGTGCGCCATGAAGATGAGTTCGTACGTCTGCCGATGATCGCAGCCGTACGCCACGTATGCATGTGCGAGCGCATGAAGCCGCTCGCGCGCATCGGCGATCAACGCGAGCGGTTCGAGCTGTGCGAGCAGTTGTGCGTAACCTTCGCGGCCGAGCGCCTCGGCGATCCCGTCGCGACCGGCGAAATAAAGATAGAGGGACGCGGGCGAATAACCGATCGCGTCGGCGATCTTGCGCATGGAGAGCGCGGCGAGGCCTTCGCGCATGACGATGCGGCGCGCAGCGCCGAGGATGCGCTCGCGCTGGTCGTGCGCGCGCGCTGCGTGTCTTGCCTGCAGTTGGCGGTCCTTACGTTCGACGATGCCCATGATGACGTCAGACGGCTATGGCAACCGAAATTCCCGTGACGCCCGAGCGGGCGTGCATGACTGCGAGTACAAGCCTACGAGTCGAGGCGTCCGGGCGGAAAGTGACCGCTCTTGAGCAGCACCGGCGTGCCGTTGCTGAGTTCGAGATGGGCGCGCGCCACAGCCTCGATGCGCTCACGCCCGGCGTCGAACGCCTGCATCCACGCGTCGCGGTTCGCGGGCAGCGCGCCGAAATGGTCCTCGAGCGCCTCGACGGAAATTGCACAGGGGACGCGTGTGCCGTCGACGAGTGCGGGGAAGACCACGGTCAGATTGGCGTCGCGATAAAGCGGCGCGTCGGCGGGAAAACGAATGATCATGTCCAGCCCCAATGCAGAAAATCAGCAGAAAACACTGCCGCCGGAGGACGACGCGGCGCACGGCGGTAACCGGCCATGTTACGCGCGTGGCGCAATGTCTGGCGCGAACGTGGCCACTGCGGACGCCGACGCGGCGCCCACCGCGGGCCGGTGCAGCCGCCGTCTTTCAATGCGCCTGCATCTTGGAGAACAGGTTCAGCACGACCACGCCGGCCACGATGAGGCCGAGCCCGAGCACGGCCGGCAGATCGGGCACCTGCCGATAGAGCGCCATCGCCACGAGCGTGATGAGCACGATGCCTACGCCCGACCACACCGCATAGACGATACCCACCGGCAAACTGCGCAACGTGAGCGAGAGCCCGTAGAACGCGATGCCATACCCCACCACGACGATCGCCGACGGCACGAGCCGCGTGAAGCCATCCGACGCGCGCAACGCAGAAGTGGCAATAACTTCCGCGACGATCGCGATGACGAGCCAGGTCCAGGCCGAGAACGGAGGAATGCGCATCGTCTCAGACCTTCGCGAGCGCGAGCTGTGCGTAGTCGGCGCTGAGTTGCGCGCAGAGGGCTTCGACCACCAGTTCGTGATCGGCGCGCTGCGGCAGACCCGACACCGTGATCGAGCCGATCACGCCCGCTCCCTCCACCGTGAGCGGAAACGAACCGCCATGCGGCGCGAAATCGCTGATGGGCAGGCCGTGCTTGTCGGCGAGCGTCGAGCCGGTTTGCTGCATGCGCAAGCCGATCGCGTAGGAGCTGCGCCGGAAGTGCTCGACCACGCGCGACTTGCGGCGCACCCAGTCGGCGTTGTCGGGTGTGGCGCCGTCCAGCGCGCAAAAGAAGAGCTGCTGGCCGAAGGTGCGCACATCGATGGCGACGGGCAGTGCCCGAGCGCGCGCGAGCTCATGCAGATGCGCGCCGATCTGCCAGGCGCGATCGGCGTCGAAACGGGGAAACACCAGCGCGTGCTCCTGAGCGGCTATCGATTGCAGATCGAGGGGAATGTCCATGGAAGAGGCAAATGAAGCGCGGTGCGCTGTGAAAGGCAAAGGCGCAGCGTGAACGTTGCGAAGAGCGTGCATGGCGCCGACCGAGCCCCGATTCTATCCTGACGGTTCAAAAGCCTTTGCGCACGCGTCCCGCAAACATTTTGCAAACGCATGGAAAGGCACTCGTCATTAGTTGTTGCAACGCGGCGCGAACTGTCATATAATCTTTTCTTCGACGGACGCGGGGTGGAGCAGTCTGGCAGCTCGTCGGGCTCATAACCCGAAGGTCGTAGGTTCAAATCCTACCCCCGCAACCAGCAGAATTCGAAAGGGTTACAGGTCATTGGCCTGTAACCCTTTTTCCGTTTACGCTTCTTCAAGGCGCGGCCTTCCCGTCTTTGGGCACATGAGCGAAGCCACTGAGCGGTGATAAACTCGCATCACCCATCCCCCTATCGTGCCCATGAAATTCTGCTCGACTTGCGGTCAGGCGGTCAGCCTGCTCATTCCGCCCGGCGACAATCGCGAACGCTACGTCTGCTCGCACTGCGGCACCATCCACTATCAGAATCCGCGCAACGTGGTCGGCACGGTTCCGGTCTGGGAAGACAAGGTGCTGTTGTGCCGCCGCGCGATCGAGCCGCGTTACGGCTACTGGACGCTGCCCGCGGGCTTCATGGAGATGGGTGAGACGACCGCCGAAGCCGCGGCGCGCGAGACGCTCGAGGAAGCCGGCGCGCGCGTCGAGGTGCAGAACCTCTTTTCGCTTCTGAACGTACCGCGCGTGCACCAGGTGCATCTGTTCTATCTCGCGCGCCTTCTCGACATCGAGATCGCAGCGGGCGAGGAAAGCCTCGAAGTGCGGCTTTTCGACGAGCACGAGATTCCCTGGGACGACATTGCGTTCCCTACGGTCGGGCAGACCCTGCGCTGTTTCTTCGCCGATCGCCAGTCGGGCAGTTTCGGACTGCACACCGGCGACGTTCTGCGCTCGCTGCGCGACGGCTGATCGCCCTTCTGACTGCGCCCGCGACGATGGTCCCCTGGCTTTCGCCCGACGAACCGTTTCCCGCCGTCGAGCGCGCACTCGGCGCGTCGAGCGGCGCGCCAGGCCTGCTCGCCGCCAGCGCGGACCTGCTCCCCTCGCGCCTCATCGATGCCTACCGGCGCGGCATTTTCCCGTGGTACTCCGACGGCCAGCCGGTGCTCTGGTGGAGCCCCGACCCGCGCATGATCCTGCGTCCCGACGAATTCAAGGTCTCGCCTTCGTTCAGGAAGACGCTCAAGCGCGTGCTGCGCGAGGACGCGTGGGAAGTTCGCGTCGACAACAATTTCGCCGCCGTGATGCGCGCGTGCGCGAACGCGCCGCGGCACGGCCAGCGCGGCACCTGGATCACCGGCGATGTGATCGACGCCTACTCCACCCTGCACCGCGTGGGCGATGCGCACAGCGTCGAGGCCTGGTTCGGCGGCGAGCGTGTGGGCGGCCTCTACGGCGTGGCGCTCGGCACGATGTTCTTCGGCGAGTCGATGTTCGCCTCCATGACCGACGCCTCGAAGATCGCGCTCGCGGCGCTCGTCGCGCATCTGCGCCGCCACGGCGTCGAGTTGATCGATTGCCAGCAGAACACCGCGCATCTCGCCTCGCTCGGCGGGCGCGAAATCTCGCGCAAGGCGTTCATCGCCCATGTGCGCACGCACGTGAACGCCGCGCCCATTCCCTGGAAATTCGACAAAGCCGTGCTCGCCGATCTGCTCGGCGGGTCGGGCGCGCCCGACGAGTTCTTGCCCGCTGCGTGAATGGCCGGCGAGCGGCAAATGAGTGGCACATGAGCGACGCATGATCGCTCGCGTGCGCGCTTGCGACAGCCCGCGCAATTCGATGGATACATGTTCGGCGTCAATGTTAGACTCAATAGCGAACCTGCCGCCGCCCGGCCTTCCCTGGCACGCCATGTGCGGCGCGCCGAGGGGTCTGCAGGGCTTGCGCGCGAGGCTGGGTGCGCGACGCGCGCGCCACGCGACGATCCGAACTGCTACGAGAGCTGCCAACGTGACGCATCCAAACGAGCTGCCGCTTTCACCGCTTTCCGCGCTGCAATTCTATGCAACGGCGCCTTACCCCTGCAGCTACCTGGAGGGGCGCATCGCGCGCTCGCAGGTGGCGACGCCCAGTCATCTCATCAATTCCGACGTCTATACCGATCTCGTGAAGGCCGGCTTCCGGCGCTCGGGCGTGTTCACCTATCGTCCCTACTGCGACGGCTGCCGCGCGTGCGTGCCGGTGCGCGTGCCGGTCGAGCGCTTCACGCCGAGCCGCACGCAGCGCCGCGCGTGGAAGCGGCATGGCGCGCTCGTCGCCACGGTCGCGCCGCTGCACTACGACGAGGCCCACTACGCGCTCTACATGCGCTATCAGTCCGCGCGCCACGCGGGCGGCGGCATGGATCGCGACAGCCGCGACCAGTACGAGCAGTTCCTGCTGCAAAGCCGGATCAACTCACGGCTGGTCGAATTCCGCGAGCCGGACCCCGCGCATCCGGACGAGCCCGGCGCGTTGCGCATGGTGAGCATGATCGACATCCTCGGCGACGGGCTCTCCTCGGTCTATACGTTCTTCGACCCGGACACGCTGCACACGAGTTACGGCACCTACAACATCCTCTGGCAGATCGAGCAGGCCCGCAGCCTTCAGCTGCCTTACGTCTATCTCGGCTACTGGATCCGCGAGAGCCCGAAAATGGCCTACAAGGCGCACTTCCAGCCGCTCGAAGGCCTCTTCGATGGCGCATGGGCCGCACTCACGCCCGAAGCCTGAGCCCGCGGCGCATCGCCCCGGGCCCGCGTTGCCGCTAAAATAGCGGGTTCCCATTTTCCGGCGCACGCGCCTTCTCCCCGTGTTCAGCACCCTTTATCCGTTCGTCCGCGACCAGCTCTTTCGCATGGACGCCGAAGACGCCCATCACCTCTCGCTGCGCATGATCGGCGCCGCCGGGCGCACCGGCATGGCGGGCCTGCTCGCCCCGCGCGTGCCCGATTCGCCGCGCACTGTCATGGGCCTCACCTTCCGCAACCCGGTGGGGCTCGCCGCGGGCCTCGACAAGGAAGGCGCCGCGATCGACGGTTTCGCCGCACTCGGCTTCGGCTTCATCGAGGTGGGCACCGTGACGCCGCGCCCGCAGCCGGGCAATCCGCGCCCGCGCATTTTCCGGCTGCCGCAGGCGGGCGGCATCATCAACCGCATGGGGTTCAATAACCACGGCGTCGAGCAGTTCGTGAAGAACGTGCAGGCCGCGCGCTATCGCGGCATTCTCGGCCTGAACATCGGCAAGAACGCCGACACGCCGATCGAGCGCGCCGCCGACGACTATCTGTTCTGCCTCGAGCGCGTCTATCCGTTCGCGAGCTACGTGACGATCAACATCTCGTCGCCGAACACGAAGAATCTGCGTCAGCTGCAAGGCGGCGGCGAACTCGATGCCCTGCTCGCCGCGCTCAAGGACAAGCAGCAGCGCCTCGCAGACATGCACGGCAAGCTCGTGCCGCTCGCGCTCAAGATCGCGCCCGACCTCGACGACGAGCAGGTCAAGGAAATCGCCGACACGCTCCTGCGCCACAAGATCGAAGGCGTGATCGCGACCAACACCACGCTCTCGCGCGCGGCGGTCGAAGGCATGCCAAATGCGAACGAAACGGGCGGTCTCTCGGGGCGCCCGGTATTCGACGCCTCGAACAACGTGATCCGCAAGCTGCGCGCCGAGTTGGGCGGCGACGTGCCCATCATCGGCGTGGGTGGCATTTTTTCGGGCGACGACGCGCGCGCGAAGATCGCGGCCGGCGCCTCGCTCGTGCAGGTCTATACGGGCTTCATCTACCGCGGCCCGGCGCTCGTCGCCGAATGTGCGCGGGCGCTGGCCTCGGGCCGCGCGTAAAGCTATAGTGGCAGGCTAGTCATGGCGCATCGGAGGCGCTATGCCTGGCACCAGAATCGCAGCAGCAGAACAAGAGGAAAACATGAAATCCGGTTTGCTGAAAAAACTCCTTGCACTCGCAATCGTCGGCGCATCGTGCGTCGCGGCCAGCGCCCACGCCGATGACCTGCTCGACCAGGTCAAGGCGCGCGGCACGCTGCGCATCGGTCTCGAAGGTACGTTCCCCCCGTTCAACTCGAAGGCGCCCAACGGCGAGCTGGTCGGCTACGACGTCGACATCGCCAAAGCCGTGGCCGCGAAAATGGGCCTCAAGCCCGAATTCGTCACGACCGAATGGAGCGGCATCATCGCCGGCCTGCAGGCAGGCAAGTTCGACGTGATCGTGAATCAGGTCGGCGTGACCGACCAGCGCAAGGCCGTGCTCGACTTCTCGCCGGCGTACACGTACTCGGCCGCGCAGCTCATCCAGCGCAAGGACGACACGCGCCAGTTCAAGACGCTCGAAGACCTCAAGGGCAAGAAGCTCGGCGTCGGCCTCGGCACCAATTACATGGACATGGCCAAGTCGGTGCCGGGCATCGACGTGAAGACCTATCCGGGCGCCCCTGAATATCTGCGCGACCTCGCAGCGGGCCGCCTCGACGCGGCGCTCAACGACCGCCTGATGCTCGCCTACCTGATGAAGAACTCGCAGCTGCCGCTGCGCACGGGCGCGACGGTCGGCGCCGGCAACCCGTCGGCGATCCCGTTCAAGAAGGGCAATCCGAAGTTCGCCAAGGCGATCGACGACGCGATGACGCAGCTCGAAGCCGATGGCACCTTCATGAAGATCTCCGACAAGTGGTTCGGCATCGACGTGACGAAGCCGATCTCGCAATGATCCGGCAATGATCGAGAACGCCGCACAGTCCGGCTGACGCGAAGGGCGGCATCGCACGATGCCGCCCTTCGCACATATGCATCCATTGCAAACCGCGCCACTTCCATTGGTTACCTACGCCCATGCCCATCTATACGCTCATCATCCAGTCGCTGCCGGTGCTCGCACAGGGCGCGGTGCTGACGGTCAAGTTCGCCGTGCTTTCGATGATCTTCGGGCTCATCGGCGGTGCCGTGCTCGCGCTCATGGGCATCAGCTCGAACCGCACGCTCGTGTTCATCGCGCGTGTGTATGTGAGCCTGATGCGCGGCACGCCGCTGCTCGTGCAGATCTTCGTGATTTATTACGGATTGCCGAGCATCGGCATCTCGCTCGACCCGACGCCCGCAGGCGTGATCGCGCTTTCCGCGAACGTGGCGGCGTATCTCTCGGAGAGCATGCGTGGCGCGATTCTCGGCATACATAGCGGACAGTGGCTCGCGGCCTATAGCCTCGGCCTCTCGCGCAGCCAGACGCTGCGCTACGTGGTCGCGCCGCAAGCGTTGCGCATTGCCGTGCCGAGTCTCTCGAACAGCCTCATCAGCCTCATCAAGGACACGTCGCTCGTTTCGGTCATCACCGTGACGGAGCTGCTGCGCAGCGCGCAGGAAATCATCGCTTCGACGTATCAGCCGCTGCCTCTCTATCTCGCGGCCGCCGCCGTGTACTGGGTGCTTTGCCAGGTGCTCGAATGGGTGCAGCACTGGTACGAAAGGCGCCTCGCACTGCCTACGCGCCACTGATTTACGTCCCTGACCTCACGCGCGTTTTTTCGTACGCGGCCCGCATGCGGGCCGTGTCGCTTTTGGGCCGCTATTCGGCTTGTCACTCGCAGGGGAAACGCAGTCCGAGCGCCGCTCGCGCGGCGTCGGCCATGGCGAGCATGCGGCGCGACGTGTCGTGCGTCATCACCGGGCTTTCGAGCGCGCCGGCGCGCAGCAGCTCGCAGAAGTGCGCGGTCTCGTAGTTGAGGCCGCCGCCCTCGAACGGCTCGTCGAGTTCGACGACGCGGCCATCCACATAGCGCACCGTTGCGCGCGCCGGGTTCCACCAGTTCGCGTGTATCGTCACGTTGCCGAGCGGCCCCGCCAGCAGCGCGTCGCCATAGCCGTGCAGATCCAGCCCGCAGAACAGCTGCGCAATGCCGCGCTCATGCTGACAGTTCAGACTCGCGAAGGTATCCACGCCAGTCGAGCCGAGGCGCCCGACGGTCTGCACCTCGCGCGGCGCGCCGAGCCAGTCGACAGCGAGAAACATTTCGTACACGCCGATGTCGAGCAGCGCACCGCCCGCTTGCTCGAATGAAAGCGAGGGATGGTCGGCAGGGACGCTTGCCACCGAACAGCCCGCGCGCACGAGCCCGACCGGCCCGATGGAATCGGCATCTAGTTGCGCGCGCAATTTTCGATAGAGGGGATAAAACGGCGGCTTCATCGCCTCCATGAAGAGGCGCCGCGCGCGGCGCGACGCGTCGAGCACGCGTTCGAGCTGCGTGCCGTTCACGGTGGCGGGTTTTTCGCACAGCACGGGCAGGCCGGCTTCGAGCGCGGCAATGGCGAACTGCGCGTGGCTGTCCTGCATCGTGGCGATGTAGACGGCGTCGATGCCGCTCGCAAAGAGCGCATCCACGCTCTCGGCCGCCTTTGCGCCGCAGCTGTCGGCAAGCGCTTGCGCAGTCGCCGCGCGCCGCGACCAGACCGCTTCGACGCGTGCATGCGGGACGTGCGCGACGCCCTGCGCGAAGCGATGCGCAATGCGGCCCGCGCCGACGATGCCCCAACGTATCGTTTGTTTTTCGCTCATGTGCTGCGTGCTCCGGCTGTGAGGTCCAGGGCCGCCGCACAACGTATGTCACGCGCGGCGCACCCAAAGACATGCACGATACCGGCACACGCAGCGCGCCGCAATGCGTCCGCCTCGATGCGTCCGCCTCGATGCGCTCGCAGCGAGCGGACGGACGCGAGCGACGCGACGACCGCCCTTAGCGCTGCTCCAGCGCCTCGGGCGCGAGCGCGCGAGTGAGTTCGTCGGCGGTGTATTCGATCATCGCGAGCGCGGCCGCTTCGGCCTCTTTCGGCGCACGCCGCTCGATCGCTTCGACGATGCGCCCATGCGCCGCCACGACGTTGTTCCAGCCGCCGTCACGCGTGCTGAGAATCGGATTCACAAGCGAGAGCGCGCCGCGAATGATCGCCGCCATCTGCTGATAAAACTGATTCCCGCTCGCCGCGAGGATGCGCGTGTGCAAAAGCGCGTCGGCGGTCTGGAAATTCGGATCGTCGGTGCTCGTCTGGCGCAGCGCCTCGAACGCCTCGCGAATGCCGGCAATGTCCGCCGCACTCGCGCGCGCGGCCGCGAGGGCGCACGCCGCCGGTTCGATCAGGCCGCGAAATTCGATCACGTCGCGCAAAAACGTCTTGTCCGGTTTCGAACGGAAACGCCAGCTCACGACGTCCTCGTCGATCATGCGCCAGTCGCGCATGGGCCGGATGCGCGTGCCTATTTTCGGCCGCACGTCGAGCATGTGACGCGCGAGCAGCATGGAGAGCGCCTCGCGCATCACCGTGCGGCTCACGTCGAACTCCTTCGAGAGGATGTCCTGCGGCGGCAGCACGGCGCCATACCGCTCCTCGACGATGCCTGAAATCAGCCCGTCCATCACCTTGCTGACGAGCGAGCGTTCCTTGTTCCCCAGTTCCATGACCCTACCCCCCCCGATGTGGGCGTTATCGCCCATGTTTGCGGATACTGCGCGGGCCCTCGTGCGTCGTCGAACTTAGGTGTTACGTTGCCATGCGCATCGCATAATTCGCCAGCCAGGATATCTCCTGACATGATGCTTGCGGCATGCATCTTGTTCGTATTTACGCGTGTTGCGTCTGCCCTTGCGCTGCTGTTTTTGTAAGGCGATCGTATGAATCGCCCGCTTACTTCAATCGCACGCTTTCAATCGGCTTCAATCAATCGGCAGTCCCTGGCTGTGCATATGCAGGGACGTCGGCGTGCATGTTTCTTCTGCGCACGCTTTTCGCGCGCGGCCCAACGTTGTGCTTTTCGGCGTTGCGTTTATTCAACGTTGTATCCGCCCGTACTCATCGTCGAAGCGCACGATGTCGTCTTCGCCCAGATAACCGCCCGACTGCACCTCGATGATCTCGAGCGGCGTCTTGCCCGGATTCTCCAGCCGGTGCTTCACGCCCAGCGGTATGTAGGTCGATTCGTTTTCCGACAGCAGGAAGACCTCCTCGCCGCGCGTGACGCGCGCCGTGCCACGCACCACGGTCCAGTGCTCCGCGCGGTGATGATGCATCTGCAGCGACAGCCGCCCGCCCGGCTTCACGACGATGCGCTTGACCTGGAAGCGTTCTCCCTGATCGAGCGAGTCGTAGCAGCCCCACGGCCGCTCCACGCGCCGGTGATGCTGCGCCACCGCGCTGCGCTCCTGCCTGAGCTTGCCCACGATCGCCTTGACGTCCTGCACGCGATCCCTCGCCGCGACGAGGACGGCGTCAGCCGTTTCGACCACCACTACGCCATGCACGCCCACGCAAGCCACGAGCCGACCGTCCGAGTGCGCGAAGGTGTCGGTCACGTCTTCGAACATCACGCGCCCGCGGGCCACGTTGCCGCTTTCGTCCTTGTTCGACACCTGCCACACCGCATCCCACGCGCCCACGTCGGACCAGCCGGCCACGAGCGGCACGACCACGCCCGTGAGCCGCGCGTTGGCGCCCAGCGACTCCATCACCGCGTAATCGATGGAATCGGACGGGCACGCGGCGAGCGCCGCGGCATCGAGATGCACCGTGCCGTCGGCGTCGATGGCGGCCGCCTCGAAAGCCGCCGCGCATTGCGCCGCAATCGCCGGCCGGCAGTGCGCGATCGCGGCGAGCCACACGGATGCACGCACCACGAAAATGCCGCTATTCCAGAGGTAATCGCCAGAGGCCACGTAACTTGCCGCGCGTTCGGCGCCGGGCTTTTCCACGAAACGTTCGATCACGCGTGCGCCGCTCGCCCCGAGCGCCGTCCCCGCGCCGATGTACCCGTAGCCGGTCTCCGCGCGCTGCGGCGGCACGCCCAGCGTGACGATCGCGCCGCGCGCCGCGTACCCCACCGCTTCTTCGAGCGCGGCGGCAAACGCCGCGCGATCCGCGATCAGGTGGTCCGCCGGCATGGCGATGAGCACAGGGTCGCTGTCGCATACGGCAAGCGCGCCATCGCGGGCGAGCGCCGCTTCGTGCCCGGCGCGTGCGGCCAGCGCCGCGACAGTGAGCGCCGGCGCCGTGTTGCGCGCCACCGGTTCGAGCACTACGCGAGCGGGCGTGCCGCTGCGATGGAGCCGGTCGACGGTCATGAGCCGCAGTTCCTCGCTGCTCACGACGACAGGCGCGGCCTTGCGGATCGCCGCGCCCGCCTGGGCATACAGCCCGTCGAGCCGCCGCACAGTGGCTTCGAGCAGCGACTCGCCGTCGAGCAGATCGATCAGCTGTTTCGGGCAATGCTCGCGCGAGAGCGGCCAGAGCCGCGTGCCCGAGCCCCCGGCCAGCACCACGGGTTGAACGACGAGCGCGACTTCGGGTTCATTGGCTGCCGCGAGCAAGCCGGCAGGCGTCACGAGCTGATTCATGCAGTGAGCTCCCTTTGGAATACGTCGGGTCACGTCGACGAACGCCGCGCCTGCCTGCCGA
The DNA here is from genome assembly GCF_024206495.1 of Paraburkholderia sp. CNPSo 3272. Classification (GTDB taxonomy): domain Bacteria; phylum Pseudomonadota; class Gammaproteobacteria; order Burkholderiales; family Burkholderiaceae; genus Paraburkholderia. The sequence continues at coordinate 274,912 of NZ_JAMBPQ010000001.1, forward strand.
CAGGCTCGCCCGAAGCGTCACGCGCTTCCCGAACCTTTCAAGCCTCGCAACGCCTCGAGGCTTTTTACGGACCCCATTGGAGCAAACCTCGGCATGCCAATCTGTACGCATACCCACACTGACCGCGTGCGCACCCGGCGGCCGCGCCCCCCGGCCGCCCACGCGGGATGTTTCAGCGCCGAACATCTTTTCGCCGGCTACCTCTGCGTTGCAACAAAACTGAATCAAAACCGCTGTTTTTGAGCGTCGCCGCCCGAATCGCCGAGGATGCATGTTTCAACGAGGAGCCATTTCTGATTCCCCCGGTCGCCGCGACAAATAGCTCAATAAATCATCGACTTGCTACGTCCAAAAGGGCAATGCGCAGCGCGGCCAGCCGCGAAGTCGCCGTACAAAACTGAAACAAAAACGCGGCATTTCGCCGCGCTGCCGCATGGCCGACTCGTGCTCAGCCGCTCCAATGCGTGCTTTCGCACTGACTGGCACATACCCTGCTAAAGAGAGATCGCCACACGAACGCGCATGCGCACGAGCGATACCGCGCACACAAACGCGAGAGTGCGACGAGGCAAGAACAAGCAGGAATGAGCACGAACAGCGGGACTAGCGGGCCGGCACGACGAACACAAAAGCCGCACGGGAAACGGCAGACAACAACGAGTTCGGCGAACGGAATCAAAAAACAGGAGGCGGCACGCGCCGCTTCGCACGAGGACCAGTCATGTTAACCCTCCAATCCGATCTTCACGGCAACCATTTGCTGGGCGCCCTCCCGTCGCATGAATGGCAGGCTCTCGCCCCGCACCTCGAACTCGTTCATCTGCGCACCGAACAGTTGATTTGCGATTCCGGCCAGCGCATTCATCACGTGTACTTTCCGACCACCGCGATCGTCTCGCTGCTTTCGACGATGGAAGACGGCAGCTCGGTCGAAATCGCGGCTGTCGGCCGCGAAGGCATGACGGGCGTGCCTGTGCTCACGGGCGGCGAAACGATGCCCAACCGCGTGCAGGTGCAATGCGCGGGCTTCGCCTATCGCATGAGCGCGCAGGCCCTCAAGCAGCAATTCGCGCGCTCGGACTTCCTGCGCCGCCTCATGCTGCTCTATATGCACGCGCTGCTCACGCAGGTTGCCCAGACCGCTGCGTGCAATCGTCACCACTCGCTGAGCAAGCAGCTGTGCCGCTGGCTGCTGATCGAAGTGGACCGCGTGGCTTCCAACGATCTCAGCGTCACGCAGCAGCTGATCGCCGACATGCTCGGCGTGCGCCGCGAAGGCATTACCGAAGCCGCCGGCAAGCTGCACGACGAAGGCCTGATCCACCACAGCCGCGGCCATATCCGCGTGCTCGATCGCGAGGGCCTCGAAGCCCGCGCCTGCGAGTGCTACGGCATCGTGCGCCGCGAATTCGACCGGCTGCTGCCGCGCCTGCACCAGGCGGAAACGGTCGAGTGAGCGCCTGGTCTGCCGCGCGTGCGCTGCGCGCCGCCAGTTCATTCGCGTCTCCTCCCCTGACCAGGCGTGCCCGCGGCGGCACGCTTTTGCGCGCCCGCTCGCTTTTCCTGCACCGTCGCGCGGCCAGACACGCAAGGTCGAGCGCAAGCGAAACATAGAGGATTCCGAATCGATTGGATCGCTCCGCGCTAGCTGGAGAGAACAGGAGCACGCCCTCTTCTCTTCAGCCTTGCGGGTCTCAATGGGCCGAAGGCACGAGCGCCTGCGCAAGCGGCAAGGCGGGCAAGTGCTCGCGTTCGCGCACGAACGGGTCGGTCGGCTCCTGAAGCTTCGAGTCCGGGCTCGTGTCGGCATTGCGCAATTGCAGGGGCGTGCCGTCGTTCTTCGCGACCTTGCGATTGTCGCCGCAAGGATGATCGGTCTGCGCGGCAGCCTCGCGGAAGTCGTCTTCCTGACACATGATGTTGAACGCAATGTCCTTGCGGTCCATGCGCCATGCCACGGCCGCATTCAGGCGCTTGTTGCAGTCCATGTCCTTGATCGTGCCCGCGGCCGTCGCGCCCACGCCCACCACCGACACCGCGGCGGAAATGCTGCCCCAGCAGGTCTCAGTCACCGACGCCGTCAAGGCCGGCGCGTAGACCGTGGGCGTCGTGCGCACATCGTAGCCGCCGTGATACGTGACGTCCGACGTACCGCCGCTCGGCAATACGACGGTATTGGAGACGGTGCTCATCTGGCTCGACGTGGACGTGGTCCCCGACGTCATGGTCGGCGTGGTTTGCGCCCACGCGGCGCCTGCAAACAGCAACACCCCGGCAACGGCAATTTTTTGTTTCAGCTTGCTCATTCTTCTCTCCGTGAACGGAAAGGGGGCAGCGCCCCCTCTCCGACGCGCTAGTGAACGGCTGACCCGTTCGGATTACCAGTGCATGCCGCCCGTGAGCGAACCCGAACCGCCCGCTGCGACGATGCCGACGCCGCCGTCCGCATTGGCGGTGCCTGCGCCGTTCGCGGTTGCGTTCGACGTGAAGCCCGAGCCGCCGTAGCTGCCGCTCGAACCGTTGAACGACGTGTTGATCACCGACGAGTTGAAGTTCTGCGAACCCGACTGCGTGGCGCTCGTGAAGCCGAGCGTCGACGAATTCTGGTTCGTGCTCGTCGTGCCGGTCTGCCCGACGTAGCCGTTAGCCGTCTGGCCGTAGGTCTGCGAGTTGCCGTTTTGCGTCGTGTAGCTCGAACCGAACGTGAGGCTCGCGTTCGAGAACGACTGGTTGCCTTGCGACACCGTAGCGTCGATATGGCCCGGCACCGTCAGTGCCGACGTGAAGCTGCCATTGACCGAGGAGGTCGAGTTCGACGTGAGTGCCGTTGCGCCAAAGCCGACGCCCGCTGCGCCCACCGCCGACGTGGTGGAGGACGACGGCGCGCCCATACCGCCGGCACCGCCTGCGAATGCGGCAGCCGAACCGAAAGAGAGCATGGCGGCGAGCGAAATGGCCTGAATCTTCTTCATGATTGTGGTCTTCCTGATAAAGCAGGGGAACGTTGGATGAATGCGCGCGCACTCCCCCTGATAGCGCGGGCGCATTTAACACGACTTCAATTGCAATGCCGATAAAATCACTGCATTTAAAACGCGCGAATATCCCCGCGGACCCGCCCGATATAGGAAGACCGTTTAATGGAGTTACCAGATTAGATTCGCGTGCAGAACGCCATTAAGCTTTACGCATTCGCGTAAATCAGGCGATCATGCAGAATTGAAAATCCCGGAGAACAAAGGAATGGCCCGCAAAACTCTTTGGGTTTGGCGGACCACATTGAATAGTAGTCCGATGCAGTTCTTCGCATACCCGCTGTTGTCATTTTTTTCCCCGTGTACCGCACGGCGTACGCCACGAACGCTCACGCACAGCCTGACAGAAACCCTCGAGCCGCTGCGCATTTTGCGCGCCGCTCTTCCCCTGTCCGGTCGTTTCGACGTCTCTTTTAGCGAACCGTTTGCATAACGTTGCCGGACGGTGAATTTATAACTCAGACAGTCAGACCATTGCTACGTCATTCGCATTTTTGTGTGCGGTTCTCAACGTAGTGAATTGCGCACACCTTGAATTAGGGGATTTCCTTTCAATAATAATCGAAAGGCGAATTGATGTTTTAGATGGATGCGCAGACAACCAGATCGGAAAATCGCATTCTTTTAATGATTAATCGCGATGTTCGGTTCGGCAGGCCACGCAGGCCTGCCAAAATAAAGAGCGGCAGCGCACAGGCAAAATCAGGGAGGAGCCTGTTGCACGCGCCGCTCGCGCGAGGCCGCTCAGGCCTTGCCGTATTCGATGCGCTCGACGCCGGTTTCGCCGCCGAGCAGGCAGAAGTCCGCGCCGCGGGCGGCGAACAGACCCACCGTCACCACGCCCGGCCATGCGTTGACATGCGCCTCGAGCGTGCGCGGATCGTTGATGCGCAGGCCCTTCACGTCGAGGATCTCGTTGCCGTTGTCGGTAATAAAGGGCGAGCCGTCCTTTTGCACGCGCAGCACCGGCACGCCGCCGAGCGCCGTCACGCGGCGGCCAATAGCCGTGCGCGCCATCGGCACGACTTCGATGGGCAGCGGGAACTGGCCGAGCACGTCGACGCGCTTGCTCGCATCGGCGATGCAGACGAACACGTCCGACACCGACGCGACGATCTTCTCGCGCGTGAGCGCGCCGCCGCCGCCCTTGATCATGGCGCCGGCGCCGTCGATTTCATCGGCGCCGTCCACGTACACGGGCAGCGATTCGATCTCGTTGAGGTCGAAAATCTTGAAGCCGTGCGCTTCGAGGCGCGCGGTGGTCGCGACCGAGCTCGACACGGCGCCGCGGTAGCGGCCCTTGCTCGCCGCCAGCGCGTCGATGAAGCAGTTCGCGGTGGAGCCCGTGCCGACGCCAATTACGGCGCCTTCCGGCACGTTCGCATTGACATAGTCGGCGGCTGCCTGGCCGACCAGTTGCTTGAGTTCGTCTTGAGTCATGGGAGTACAGCCCGAGGAGGAGAAAAACGCGGAATCCGCATAGTTTACCGGAGATGCGGGCACGGGCTGCCCGCATCTCGCAGGATCGCGAAACGGGGGATCCTGCGGACGATCAGCGAGCAGCCGAGCGTTGGCGCACCGCTTCGAACAGGCAGACGCCCGAAGCGACGGATACATTCAGGCTCTCGACCGTGCCCGCCATCGGAATCTGCATGACTTCGTCGCAGGTTTCGCGCGTGAGGCGGCGCATGCCCTCGCCTTCGGCGCCCAGCACGAGCGCGACCGGACCGTCGAGCTTCGTCTCGTACAGGCTCGCGCTCGCGTCGCCGGCGGTGCCGACCACCCACACGCCCGCCTCCTTGAGCTCGCGCAGCGCACGCGCGAGATTCGTTACGGTGATGTAGGGCACGGTGTCCGCCGCGCCGCTCGCCACCTTTGCGGCCGTCGCGTTCAGACCCACGGCGCGGTCGCGCGGGGCGATCACCGCGTGTGCGCCGGCCGCGTCGGCCACGCGCAGGCACGCGCCGAGATTGTGCGGATCGGTCACGCCGTCGAGCACAAGCAGGAGCGGCGAGCCCTGGATGCCGTCGAGCAGCTCCGCGAGATTCTGCGCGAGCGCCAGATCGTGCACGCGGGCCACCACGCCCTGGTGGCGCTCCGTGTGCGCGAGACCCCAGAGGCGCGTTTCGTCGGCTGCGATCACGCGCGCACCGGCTTCCTTCGCGGTGTGCAGGAAGTCCTGCATGCGGCGGTCGCGGCGCGTCGGATCGTAGTAGACATCCTCGACCGTGGACGCGTCGTGCCGCAAGCGTGCGATCACCGCATGAAACCCGTAAAGAACCTTGAGACGTGACATGACTGAGACAACCCCTGATGAACGTTTTGCGGCGCAGACACAGCGCCGCCAACAACGATGGTCGCCGGCCGCGTCGTGCGGTCCGGCGTATGCAAGCCGCGCCCATGTGGCAAAACCCGACGCGGCACGCAAGTGAAAAAACCGGGCACGCGCACAGTGGCGCGGCCCGGATAGGAAACGGCTGCGGAGCGCGTTTGGCGCTCCGCATGCATGGCGCTCAGCGTTTCTTGCGCGGCGCCTGCTTTTTGGGCGTCGGCTTCACGGCCGAGCGCTTCTTCGCGGTCTTGGCGGCGCCGCGCGCCGCGCGCGCCTCCTTCACCGCGACGCTCGGCACCGGCGCGGCCTTCTTCTGGCGCGCCATGTCGCCGCCCGGCAGCGCGCGCACACGCGGTCCACCTTCCATGCCGCCCTTGTCGAGCGGCATCGGCCGGTTGCCGCCCGGCTTCACGGGCGTATCGCGCACGAGGCGAAAGTCGATCTTGCGCGCGTCGAGATCCACGCGACTCACCTGCACGCGCACGCGGTCCGAGAGGCGATAGCGAATCCCAGTGCGCTCGCCACGCAGTTCGTTCTTGATCTCGTCGTACTGGAAGTAATCCGAGCCCAGCTCCGTCACGTGCACGAGACCTTCGATGAAGAGCGCGTCGAGTTGTACGAAAATGCCGAACGACGTCACGCCGCTCACCATCCCGCCGTACTCTTCGCCGAGCTTGTCGCGCATGAAGTAGCACTTGAGCCAGGCTTCGACGTCGCGCGAGGCTTCGTCGGCGCGACGCTCGTTCGCCGAGCAGTGCAGGCCCAGTTCTTCCCAGATCGCCGTGTTGGCGCCCCGGGCGCGCTTGCCGCGCTTCTCCTCGTCCTCGGCCTGCAGCGCGCGGGCGCGCGGCGAGAGCGCGGTATTGAGCTCGACGCCCTCGGGCGCCTGCGGCTGGTACTTCTTGCCTTGCAGGATCGCGTAGATCGCGCGGTGCGTGAGCAGGTCGGGATAGCGGCGAATCGGGCTCGTGAAGTGCGCGTAAGCCTCGTAGGCAAGACCGAAGTGACCGATATTGTCCGGGCTGTACACGGCCTGCTGCATCGAGCGCAGCAGCATGGTCTGCAGCATCTGCGCGTCGGGCCGGTCACGGATGTGCGCCATCAGCGCGGCGTAGTCGCTCGCGTGCGGCGTGTCGCCGCCGCCGAGCGACAGGCCCATGCCGCGCAGGAAGGTGCGCAGGTTTTCGAGCTTTTCGGCAGTCGGTCCCGCGTGTACGCGGTAGAGGCCCGGGTGCTTGTGGCGCTTCATGAAGTCCGCCGCACACACGTTGGCCGCGAGCATGCACTCTTCGATCAGCTTGTGCGCATCGTTGCGCTGGCGCGGCACGATCTGCTCGATCTTGCCTTGCGCATTGCAGACGATATACGTCTCTGTCGTGTCGAAATCGATGGCGCCGCGCTTCTGGCGCGCGGCGAACAGCGACTTGTACACGCCATAGAGATTCTGCAGTTGCGGCAGCAGCGCCGCACGGCGCGTCGCCTCGGGGCCCTTGGTGTTAGTCAGGACCGCGGCGACTTCGGTATAGGTGAGCCGCGCCGCCGAGTGCATGACGCCCGGATAGAACTGGTAACCCTTGATCTCGCCGCGCGCGGTGATCACCATGTCGCAAACCAGCACACAGCGGTCGACGTGCGGATTGAGCGAACAGAGCCCGTTCGAGAGCTTCTCGGGCAACATCGGAATCACGCGGCGGGGAAAGTACACCGAGGTGCTGCGCTCGATCGCATCCACATCGAGTCCGCTGCCCGGCAGCACGTAGTGCGAAACGTCGGCGATGGCGACGATCAGGCGAAAGCCCTCGCCGCGGCCGACCTGCATCGGCTCGCAATACACGGCGTCGTCGAAGTCGCGCGCATCTTCGCCGTCGATGGTGACGAGCGGCACGTCGCGCAAGTCCACGCGATAACGAATGTCGGTGGGACGCACGGCGTCGGGCAGCTTCGCGGCTTCGTCGAGCGCGCTCTTGCTGAACTCGTGCGGCACGCCGTACTTGCGCACGGCGATCTCGATCTCCATGCCCGGATCGTCGATGTCGCCGAGCACTTCCATCACGCGGCCGAGCGGCTGCGAGTGGCGGCTGGGGAAATCGGTGAGCTCGACGACCACGACCTGGCCGACCTTGGCCTTCTTGGGATTCTGCGTGACGAGGATATCGTGGCCGATGCGCTTGTCTTCCGGCGCGACGATCAGCGCGCCGTTCTCGTTGAGGAGGCGCCCGATGACACTGCGGTTCGCCCGGTCGGTGACTTCGACGATATGTCCTTCCGGCCGCCCACGCCGGTCATAGCCGACGATGCGCGCGAGCACGCGGTCGTTGTGCATGACCTTCTGCATTTCGCCTTGCGGCAGGAATAGATCGTCCTGCCCGTCGTCGCGCACCAGGAAGCCATAGCCGTCGCGATGCCCCTGCACGCGGCCGGCGACGAAATTCGAAGGATGGGCGAGCTGGTAGTGGCCGCGCGAGTCGAGCCGGATCTGCCCGTCGCGCTCCATGGCGGCGAGCCGCCTGAAGAACCCTTCACGCTCCTGGCGCTTGATAGAGAGCGCCTCGGCGATATCGTTCGCGGTGCACGGCGAGTCGCTGGTCCGCAGCACGCCGAGAATCTCTTCGCGGCTGGGAATCGGATACGGATATTTGCTCAAGGGCTTATCGATGGTTGTTCTCGTTGCGTGGACGTCGGATTTTGCGCGGCCTGAATGTGCGATACATGCGGGCGGCGCCCGGTCTTCGAGTGCTGCAATCTGCCGGCCCGTAACGTGGATCCTGACCGCTCGCACCGCGTGCGCCACGCTGCACGCAGCACCTGAATCACGGACTTTGCCGGCGGAACTTCTGCGAGGCATTCTAACACCCGCATCGCACCCTACGAGCCGTGGGAGCGGCCTCGCGGCGCGACGAGAGGGCCACTCCACGCGCCGTGCGACGCTTCGGCAACCGCGTTTTCTCTCCCTCCACAAAACGCTTGACAGCCCTTGTGGCGCCGCTATAATTTCGGTCTTTGCGGCGGCTCACGTTGAGCAGCAATCGACACCTTGCCCAGGTGGCGGAATTGGTAGACGCACCAGGTTCAGGTCCTGGCGGTGGCAACACTGTGGAGGTTCGAGTCCTCTCTTGGGCACCAGATTCAGAAGGCCGGCTTCATGCCGGCCTTTTTCATTTCCGGCGGCAGCAGCGGGTACAACTGCCCTCCAATCGCGTAGAACGCAGGAGCCGCGTTCCCGGGATGAAGATTTTTTGAAAAGTTCTATTGACAGGGATGCGAAATCGCGTCATAATTTTCGTCTAGCTTGAAGACGTGCCCAGGTGGCGGAATTGGTAGACGCACCAGGTTCAGGTCCTGGCGGTGGCAACACTGTGGAGGTTCGAGTCCTCTCTTGGGCACCACGTCTCATCAAGCAGAACTTAGCAGCACACAGGATTCATCGAAAAAGCCCGCAAATCTGCGGGCTTTTTTGTTTTGCGGCCGATATCCGCTCGCGTCCCTCCGTTATGTTTCATGGTATACATTGCCAAACGGCGAGGCACGGCGCGTGCGGGCGTGCAAACCCATGGCAAGTCGATCGGGAAGACCGAATGGAATTCGTTGTCGTCGCAGCGATCGTCGCCGTCAGCTTTGGCGCCGCCGCGACCTGGCTGCTCGCCACCCGGCTGCCCGAGCGCTGGCTCGACAAGAGCGCCAGCGAGGGCCGTTATGCCCATCTCGGGCTGCAAAACGAGCGGTCCGCCGACGCGGACCCGCGTCTCGATCAGGCCCGCATCGATACCCGACGCGTACGGCGCCCGACGCGTACGGCGCTCACGCGTGAGCGCAAGAATACAGGGCGCCGCGCAAATGATGCGAGCGTTGCGCCCCGCAACCGCTCGCCGCGATCACGACCGCACCGCCCGCCCATAGCGCCTGGGGGCACCCGTCGAACGCGCTCACTCGTGCGAACCTAGCGGCGAAGGGACGAACGCCGAATCGGCAATCCTCGCCTCTTCACCCGACTGAAAGATCCAGCGCCGGCGCATCGGTTGCAAGATCACCTTTGCGCTCACCCCCGCCATCATCGCCACGCAGGCGACCATGTCGAACACCATGTTCCAGCCGCCGTGAATCGCCAGCAGCGTCGCGACAGGCACGAGCATCGCCGCGGTCCCCTTCGCGGTATAGAGGGTGCCCGCGTTGCCGGCCGCGTACTTCGCTCCGAACGTATCGGCGCAGGTCGCCGGAAAGTTCGAAAAGATATCGCCGTAGAACAGGAACACGAGCCCCGAGAACAACATGAAGAGATACGGGTCGTGGCCGAACGCGCGCAAGCCCAGCAGCGCGAGTCCCTCGCCGAGAAACGTGATGAACATCGTATTCTCGCGGCCGATGCGATCCGAAATGAGCCCACACAGCGGCCGCGTAAAGCCGTTGCAGAGATTGTTGATCGAGAGCGTCATGGTGAGCAGCGGCAGCGTCGCCGCGACGAGCGTGACCGGCATCGAGGCGAACCCGTAGCTCTTCGCGATCGGGCCGATCTGCGCCGTCGCGATGATGCCGCCCGCCGCCACGCAGACGAACATCGCGTACATCACCCAGAATACGGGCGCGCGAACCATTTGCTTCGTCGTATAGTCGGTCTTCGTCGCCACGATGCGCTTCATGCCCGTCGCGTGTGCGGGAGGCTTCGGCCGCACCATCACGAGTGCGAGCAACATGATGCAGGCACCCTGCAGGAGTCCGAAGAACACGAACGCACGCTCATAGCCCGACTGCTGGATCATGTTCGAGATGGGGATGACCGTGAGCGCCGCGCCCGCACCGAAGCCGGCAGCCGTCATGCCGGCGGCGAGACCGCGCCGGTCGGGAAACCATTTGAGCGCGGTGCCGACGCACGTGCCGTACACGCACCCCGCGCCGATGCCCGAAATCACCGCCGCCGCGTAGAGCACCGGCAGCGCGGGCGCCCACGCATCGAGCACCCAGCCGAGCGCCACGCAGCACGCGCCGCCCATGACCACGGGGCGCGGGCCGAAGCGGTCGACCAGCCAGCCCTCCACGGGAACGAGCCAGGTTTCCGTCACGATGAAAATCGAGAAGGCAAGCTGGATCGCAGCCTGCCCCCAGTGATGCCGTGCGTCCATCGGCACGACGAAGAGCGTCCACGCGTACTGCAGGTTCGCCACGAGCCCCATGCAGAGAATGCCGGCGACGAGCTGCACCCAGCGGTTGTGCCGCCGGGCCGTATAGCCGCCATCGATACGATCGGTATATGCCACGTTGTCTGTCTCCGTCCGTTGTGATTGCGCGCGGGCTTGTTTCGCATCGCGTCGACGCCGGTGCGTGCGCCATCTCCCGCGTTACCGCCAGCGCGGCGGAGGTGAGTTCTGCCGCGCCTTCCCTCAAACGTCAAGCCGCCTCGAGTTGCCGCAGCAGCGCATCGATGCTGCCCTTCGCATCGCCGAACAGCATTCGTGTGTTGTCCTTATAGAAGAGCGGATTGTCCACGCCCGCATAGCCCGTCGCCATGCTGCGCTTTGAGACGACCACGGTGCGCGCCTTCCACACCTCCAGCACCGGCATGCCGGCGATCGGGCTGCCCGCATCCTCCTGCGCACCCGGATTGACGATATCGTTCGCGCCGATCACGAGCACGACGTCGGTGCTCGTGAAGTCGTCGTTGATTTCGTCCATTTCGAGCACGATGTCGTAGGGCACCTTCGCTTCCGCGAGCAGCACGTTCATGTGGCCAGGCAAGCGCCCCGCAACGGGGTGAATGCCGAAACGCACCCGAATGCCGAGCGCGCGCAGCCGCCGCGTGATCTCGCTGATGGTGCCTTGCGCCTGCGCGACGGCCATGCCATAGCCCGGCACGATCACGACCTCCTGCGCGTCGCGCAACAGCGACCCCACTTCGTCTACGCTGGTCGCCACGACCTCGCCTTGCGGCGCCTCGCAGGCCGTTGAACTCACCGCCCCGAAGCCGCCCAGGATCACCGAAACGAAGCTGCGATTCATCGCGCGACACATGATGTAGCTGAGAATCGCGCCACTCGATCCAACCAGCGCCCCCGTCGTGACGAGCAGATCGTTGTCGAGCATGAAGCCCGTTGCCGCTGCGGCCCAGCCCGAATAGCTGTTGAGCATCGAGACGACCACGGGCATGTCCGCGCCGCCGATCGCCATTACGAGGTGCACGCCGAGCGCCGCCGCCAGCACGCACATCACGATGATCGCGTAGAGTGCGTCGCCACCGTCAGGAGCACTGACGAAGCGATAGCCGAGCGCGATGCACGCGCCCAGCACGACCGCGTTGAGCAGATGTCGCGCGGGCAGCACGAGCGGCTTGCCGCTCACCGTGCCCTGCAGCTTCAGGAATGCGACAATCGAACCACTGAACGTGACCGTGCCGATGAAAGCGCCGACATAGATCTCGGTGTCGTGAATCGCGCGCTCGACGCCGTTCATCGTGATCTTCGGCGAGAGAAAGTTCGCAAAGGCGATCAGCGTGGCCGCGAGGCCAACGAAGCTGTGCAGCACCGCGACGAGCTGCGGCATCTGCGTCATCTCCACCCGGCGCGCGAGAATCGCGCCCAGCCCGCCGCCCATCAGCGCGGCGATGAGTGCGATTTGCAGGCCCGCACCGCCCGTGACGAGCAGTGTGGCGAGCACGGCGATCACCATGCCGGTCACGCCATACAGGTTGCCGCGCCGCGCACTGGCGGGATGACTCAGCCCGCGCAGGCTGAGGATGAAGAGCGTCGCCGCGCCGAGCCATGCCATGTTGCCGATTCCGTTGAGCATGACGTCTCCTCAGGTCCGTTGGAACATCTTCAGCATGCGCTGGGTGACGAGAAAGCCGCCCGCGATGTTGATCGTCGCGACGACGAGCGCAATGCCCGCCAGCAGGGTCACGATCGTGCCCGCGTTGCCTGGATGCAGCAACGCACCGATCACGATGATCCCGCTGATGGCATTCGTCACGCTCATGAGCGGCGTATGCAACGAGGGCGTGACGTTCCAGACCACCTGATAGCCGACGAACACCGCCAGCACGAACACGGTGAAGTGCGCGACGAATGCGCTCGGCGCCACGGCGCCGAGCGCTAGCAGCAGCAACGCGGCAACGACGAGCGCCGCGAGCGACCAGACGCCGTTGCGGCGCGGGGCCTGCGCGGTGGCATCCTTCGCGTTGCCGGTCGCGACGGCAACGGGCTTCGCCTGTGCAGCCGCTTGCGGCGTAGCCGAGACCTGCACCGGCGGCGGCGGCCAGCACACCTGGCCGCGCTGCATGACGGTGGTGCCGCGCTGCACGACGTCGTCCATGTCGAGCTTCAACTCGCCGTCTTTCGCTGGTGTGAGATCGGTCAGCAGATGGCGGATATTGGTCGCGTAAAGCTGGCTCGACTGGTTCGCCATGCGGCTCGGCAGATCCGTGTAACCGATCACGGTCACGCCGTTCGCATTCACGACTTCACCTGGGCGAGTGAGCTCGCAATTGCCGCCCTGCTCGGCCGCCATGTCGACGATCACGCTGCCCGCTCGCATGCACGCGAGCGTCTGCGCGTCGATGAGGCGCGGCGCCGGCTTGCCGGGAATCAGCGCCGTCGTGATGATGATGTCGACCTCGCGCGCCTGGGCCTCGAACAGCGTCATCTCCGCTTCGATGAACTTCGCGCTCATCTGTTTGGCGTACCCGCCCGAGCCGCCGCCCTCCTCCTCGATGTCGATGCTCAGGAACTCCGCGCCCATGCTTTCGACCTGCTGGCCGACTTCGGGGCGCGTATCGAACGCGCGCACGATGGCGCCAAGACCGCGCGCGGCGCCTATCGCCGCGAGCCCCGCCACGCCCGCGCCGATCACGAGCACCTTGGCGGGCGGCATCTTGCCGGCCGCCGTGATCTGCCCCGTGAAAACGCGCCCAAAATGCTGGGCCGCTTCGACGACTGCGCGATAGCCGGCCATGTTCGCCATCGAGCTGAGTGCGTCGAGCTTCTGCGCGCGCGAGATGCGCGGCACGCAGTCCATCGCGAGCACCGTGACCTCGCGCGCCGCGAGTTGTTCGAGCAGCGCGGCGTTTTGCGCGGGCCAGATGAAACCGATCAGCGTCGCGCCGCGTTTCAGGCGCTGCACTTCTTCACTCGAAGGCGGACGCACCTTGACGACGATATCCGCGCCGCTCAAGAGCGCTTGCGCGTCGTCCACGACGCGCGCGCCTGCCGCGCGGTAGGCGTCGTCCGGGTAGGAAGCGCTCGCGCCCGCCGTCGTTTCCACTTCGACGGCATACCCGAGTTTAATTAGTTGTGCCACGCTTTCCGGCGTCGCGGCGACGCGTCGTTCGCCTTCGTGTGTCTCACGGGGGACCGCGATCGTCAATGCCATGATCCGCCTCCTTGCATCACAACAGAGCGCACTGCGGCGGGAACAAACGCAATCGGCGGCGCGCCAATGCATCTGGCGCGCCCAAAGCGTAGCCACGACTTCATGAAACGTCTCCTGTGTCGGCCGGAGTTGGCGCTTGAGCGCCTTAGTCCGGCTGCATGTTGGAATTCTGTGTGCCGCGGCTCGACGAGGGCTTTGCCCTATGACGTGCCCAGGCTGGGCGAATTGCCGCTCTTGAGGAAAGCGAGCGCCGCTTGCCGGGCACCGGCAATCGCGGCGGCCTCGCTTTCGAATACGGTTTCGTCGACCACCCATTGACGGGGCAATACTGCGGCCGCCGGTGAGTCGGCGGCGGGCTCGACCGCGTGGATCGCGGCGAACGCGGCCCAGCCGCCGTTATGAATCATTTGCCGGGCCGAGAGTTCGACCTCGAAATGTCCGAGTCTTTCGGTGTGCATCGAAGAGTTCCCGAGGTTTCAGGATTGCTGGGCCTGTGCTTCGAGTTCGGTGATGCGTTTCTTGAGCGCGCGCTCCTCCTGGAAGCGCACCGTCTCATCGCGGATCACGGCGACGATGCCGTCGAGTTCGCCCTGCGGCGAGTGCAGAAGCGCCACGGTGAAGGCAATGGAAAGCGCCTTGCCCGCCTTGTCCACGGCCGGCACGCGCAGCACGTCGTTGCCATAGCGCGTCTGGCCGGTCGCCATCGTCTTGTGATAGCCCTCCCAGTGGCGCCCGCGCAGCCGCTCGGGAATGATCAGGTCGAGCGTCTTGCCGAGCGCTTCTGCCTGCGTATAACCGAACATGCGCGTGGCCGCCGGATTCCAGAACGTGATGTCGCCGGCTGCGTCCGAGATGACGATGGCGTCCCCGATGGCGTTTGCGAGCTGCTCGAAATCGATGGCGGATTGCATGGCGATGACTATGTGGGATGGGTCGTTTATCGTCGTCGCGCGGCACGCATTGCACATGCCGCGCGGCGTCCTGCCTGCCGGTCAGGTATTGCGGTGCTGCGCGGGCGCAGCGTCGGCCGCGCCCGCTTCGTGCGTGCTGCGTTCAGCTGCTGGAGCTCGATGCGGAACTCAAACCGCACGCACCTCATGCAGCGCCGCGATCTGCTGCGCCGTGTAGCCGAGGTCGGCCAGCACCTGGTCGGTGTGCTCGCCGAGCAGCGGCGAACCCGTGATTTCCGGCTTCAGGTCCGAGAACTTGATCGGGCTGCCCACCGTGAGGTACGAGCCGCGCTCCTTGTGCGGCACTTCGACGATAGTACCGCTCGCGCGCAGCGACGGGTCATTAGCAATTTCCTTCATGCTGAGCACCGGCGCGCACGGAATGTCGAACTTGCGCAGGATGTCGACCGCCTCGAACTTGGTCTTGTCGGCGAGCCACGCTTCGATCGTCGCGAAGATGTCGAAGATATGCGGCTGACGCGCCTGCGCCGTAGCGTAGTTCGGGTCGTCGATCCATTCGGGTTTGCCCAGAGCGCGGCAGATCGGCTCCCACGCGTGGCCCTGCACCGTGAAGTAGATGTACGCGTTCGGGTCCGTCTCCCAGCCCTTGCACTTGAGCACCCAGCCCGGCTGCCCGCCGCCGCCTGCGTTGCCGCCGCGCGGCACGACGTCGCTGAACGTGCCGTGCGGGTACTGCGGGTATTCCTCGAGGAAGCCCACGCGCTCCAGACGCTGCTGGTCGCGCAGCTTCACGCGGCACAGGTTGACCACGCTGTCCTGCATCGACACGGCCACCTTCTGGCCCTTACCGGTTTTGTCGCGGCCGATCAGCGCCGTGAGAATGCCGATGGCGAGGTGCATGCCCGTGTTGCTGTCGCCGAGCGCAGCGGCGCTCACCGTGGGCGGACCGTCCCAGAAGCCGGTGGTCGAAGCCGCGCCGCCCGCGCACTGTGCGACGTTCTCATAGACCTTGAGGTCGTCGTAGTGGTGGCCTTCGCTGAACCCCTTCACCGAAGCGACGATCATCTTCGGGTTGAGTTCCTTGATGCGCTCCCACGTGAAGCCCATGCGATCCAGCGCGCCGGGGCCGAAGTTTTCGACCATCACGTCCGATTCGCGAATCAGCTTTTCCAGCACTTCCTTGCCTTCGGGCTTCTTCGTGTCGAGCGTGAGCGAGCGCTTGTTGCTGTTGAGCATGGTGAAGTACAGCGCATCGACTTCGGGAATGTCGCGCAACTGCGAGCGCGTCACGTCGCCGGCGCCCGGGCGCTCCACCTTGATCACGTCCGCACCGAACCACGCGAGCATCTGCGTGCAGGCGGGACCAGCCTGCACGTGCGTGAAGTCGATGATCTTGATACCGTCGAGGGGTTTGCTCATTTGTCGTATCTCCTGGTCTACCTGATCTATGAGGGCTTATTTCTTCATGGCCGCGCTTTGCGGATTCAGATTCGTGAGACGGCCGCTTTCGGTCCCGGCCGATTCGTCGATGACTGCGTTGATCAACGTGGGCTTGCCCGACGCGATCGCCTCGAGCAGCGCGCTCGTGAGCTCTTCGGGCGTCGTCGCCTGATGGCCGACGCCGCCGAAGGCCTCAATCATCTTGTCGTAGCGCGCGTTCTTGACGAACACCGTCGGCGCGACGTCGCAGCCGCCGCTCGGGTTGACGTCGGTGCCGCGATACACGCCGTTGTTGTTGAACACGATGGTGCAGACCGGCAGGTTGTAGCGGCAGATCGTTTCCAGCTCCATGCCCGAGAAGCCGAACGCGCTGTCACCCTCGATCGCCACGACCTGGGTGCCGCTCGTCACCGCTGCGCCGATCGCGAAGCCCATGCCGATGCCCATGATCCCCCACGTGCCCGAGTCGAAGCGCTTGCGCGGCTGGTACATGTCGATGATGCTGCGTGCGTAGTCGAGCGTGTTCGCGCCTTCGTTGACCACGTTGATGTCCGGCCGCGTCTTGAGCACGTCCCGGATGGCGCGCAGCGCGCTGTGGAAGTTCATCGGCGACGGGTTCTTTGCGAGCGTCGCGGCCATCTTTTCGAGGTTTGTGTTCTTGCGTTCGGCCACGGCGTCGAGCCACTCTGCCGGCGGCTTTGGGAAATCATTGCCGAGGGCTGCAACGAGCGCTTCCACGCATGAGCCGATGTCACCGATCACCGGCGCTTCGATGGCGACGTTGCTGTCGATTTCCGTCGGCGCAATATCGATCTGCACGAACTGCTTAGGTCCGGCGGCCGCACCCCAGGTCTTGCCCTTGCCGTGCGAGAGCAGCCAGTTCAGGCGCGCGCCGATCAGCACCACGGCGTCCGACTCGGCCAGCACGAACGAGCGCGCGGCCGATGCCGACTGCTCGTGTGTGTCCGGCAAGAGACCCTTGGCCATCGACATCGGCAGATACGGAATGCCGCTCTTCTCGACCAGTTCGCGGATTTGCGCGTCGGCCTGGGCGTAGGCGGCGCCCTTGCCGAGCAGGATCAGCGGACGCTTCGCATTCCTGAGCACGCCGACAGCGCGTTGCACTGCATCGGGTGCGGGTATCTGGCGCGGCGCCGCGTCGACGACCTTGATGAGCGACTGCTGAGCCTTCACCGCGTCGATGGTCTGCGCAAGCAGCTTGGCCGGCAGGTCGAGATACACGCCGCCGGGGCGGCCCGAGACGGCCGCGCGAATCGCGCGCGCCACGCCGACTCCGATGTCCTCGGCGTGCAGCACGCGATACGCCGCCTTGGCATAAGGCTTCGCCGCGTTGAGCTGATCCATCTCCTCGTAGTCGCCCTGCTGCAGGTCGACGATCTCGCGCTCGCTCGAACCGCTGATGAGGATCATCGGGAAGCAGTTCGTGGTCGCGTTGGCCAGTGCCGTGAGGCCGTTCAGGAAACCCGGCGCGGAGACGGTCAGGCAGATGCCCGGCTTCTTCGTCATGTAGCCCGCCACGGCCGCGGCGTTGCCGGCGTTCTGCTCATGCCGGAAGCCGATGAAGCGCATGCCCTCGGCCTGCGCGAGACGGGCGAGATCGGTGATCGGAATACCCACGAGGCCGAAGATCGTGTCGATATCGTTCAGTTTCAGCGCGTCGATGACGAGATGGAAACCATCGGTCGTTTGCTGCGCTTCGGGCACAGGGTTCTGCTGTGCCTCGTTGATGCCTGCTTCTGCCATGACGTCTCCTCTTTGGCGGGGCGTTGTGTGATTCGTGATATACAATATTCCACACACAATATTAGTCAAGCGTTTTTTAGCCCATCGCGCGTTTGCTGCACTGCGTCGCGCCTCGCTGCATCGTCGCGGTCTCGTACGATCGCTCGCAGCGGCAACTTGATGAGGCGCACCATGGGCAAGCGCTTTCAATCGGCCCAAGCATCCTGACGAATTTGTTACGGACTCCATAACTTTCTTTCAACATCGCGACGCTCATTCAGACGATCTGCGTATCGATGCCGCTACCTCATGCGTCGAGCCGATATGAACCGGCGGCTCGACGCGGCGCGCCTGCGTTTCAGTCCAGAAAATCGCAGTTGGCTTCCACGAACAGTGCGAGTTCGATCGAGTGCTGCC
Source organism: Paraburkholderia sp. CNPSo 3272 (assembly GCF_024206495.1). Classification (GTDB taxonomy): domain Bacteria; phylum Pseudomonadota; class Gammaproteobacteria; order Burkholderiales; family Burkholderiaceae; genus Paraburkholderia. Next base: position 293,142 of record NZ_JAMBPQ010000001.1, read on the forward strand.
GCACGAGCTGCTCGACGCGCTCGGTGTCGCGCGCTTCGAGCGCTTCGATAATGCGCATGTGCTCGACGATCGATCGCGACGCGCGATCGCTCTGCGCGATAGTCATGCGCCGGATCGCGCGTACATGCATGAAGATGTTCTTGATGGTGTCGACGATGATGGGCGACTTCGATAGCTCCACCAGCGACTGGTGAAACATGATGTTCGCTTCCGAGTATTCCTCTATATGGTCCGATGGCGTCGAGTCGCCGAAGGTCGCGAACATGCGCCGCAGACCCGCAATGTCGCCGTCCGAGGCGCGCTGCGTCGCGAGGCGCGCCGCGATGCTTTCGAGCGCGGCCCACATATAGATCATCTCCACAATCTCCTTGCGCGTTTTGCGCAGGATGTAAACGCCGCGGCGCGGCACCGTGCGTAGGAAGCCCTCCTGCTCCAGCAGCGTCATCGCTTCGCGAACCGGTGTTCGGCTCACGCCGAGCTTCTCGGTCAATTCCTTTTCGTCTAGCCGGATCTCGTCTCGCGAGCGGTAGATGTCGGTTGCGGCAATGGCCTGCTTGAGCTTCGCGTAAGCCTGATCGCGCAGCGAAGCGCTTGCGTTGATCGGCTCCAGCGTCAAGGTGACCGGGGGCGGCGCGGTGACGAGTTCTCTTTCGGCGGACATCGGTCGTTTGTCTCCAATGTTCTGCTTAGCTGGAGGCTGCTGGAAATTTCATATTTCCAATACAATATATCAGTGCGACGCTCGTGGCTAAGCGGGGTTTACGCGAACTGGGGGGCACTCGGTCCGCGAGGTCATCCGCAATCCATACAGCTTTGCTTATGTTTTTCGAAAAAAACTTTAACTATCGTTTATTAATTTGCGCTTCTACTCTTGCTTCACGCCACTCGACATGAGGAGACAGCCATGAGCCACCTGGACCCCCGCCACGATCGTCAACTGCAAGCGCAGCTATGCGCATTCAATACGGCATTTGCCGAACTAGGCCTGCGTTTTCGCTGGGATGCGCGCACGCTCCACTCGCTCGCATCGATTGCCGGTGAACATGCGCGCGTCGCCGCCTATATCGAGACGAATCACCCGCATCTGCTGAAGGCGTACAGCATGGATTTTCTGTGCGAGGCGATCCTTGCTCGCAAGAATGCGCAGGCGCCCGGTGAATGGCCACTGACCGCGCCCGCTCAACGCGGGTCACAGGAATGGGGCACGGCAGCCGCGATGGAGCAGGATTGGCGCGAAGGCGGGTTGCCCGCGCTTGCCGGCGCCTGAGGCGCACGCACGAAAGTGCGAACCCCATGACGACGAAACCCGTCTGGATAGCGCGCTAGCACGCTATCCAGACGGGTTCGAAATTCGAGCACAACGAAGGGAAGCCGCGCAGGCTTGCGGGCTCAGGCGTTGCCGCGCGCCTCAGCCTCTTCTTCCTGCAGCTTGCGCCACAGGATTTTGCCGCTGCCCGACTTCGGCAGCGTGTCCACGAACTGCACGATGCGCGGCGCCTTGTACGCGGCCATGTTGTCGTGCGCCCAGGCGATGATGTCGTCTTCGTTCACGCTGCCGACCTGCTTCGGATCGAGCACGACGACGGCCTTCACGGTCTCGCCGCGGCGCGCGTCCTGGGTACCGATAATGCACACCTCGTTGATCGCCGGATGCCGGTACATCAGCGCCTCCACCTCGGCCGGCCAGACCTTGTAGCCCGACGCGTTGATCATGCGTTTGAGGCGGTCGGTCATGAAGTAATAGCCTTCTTCGTCGCGCCGCACGAGGTCGCCCGTACGCAGGAAGCGCTTGCCGTCGCGTTCGATGAACGCTTCGCTCGTCGCCTTGGGGTTGCGCCAATAGCCCTGCATCACCTGCGGCGCATGCATGATCAGCTCGCCCGACTCGCCTGGCGGCACCTCCTCCAGCGTGATCGGATCGATCACACGCGAGTCGACGTCGAATACCGGAATGCCGAGACACTGCGGCTTGGGACGTTGCGGCGGATTGATATGGGTGCCCGCCATGGTCTCCGACATGCCGTAACCCTCGACGAAGTCGAGCCCGGTGAGATCCTTGAGCTTCTTCACGACCGCATCGGGCATCGTCGCACCGCCGCCGCGCATCCAGGCGAGGCTCGACAGGTCGTACTCGTGAATGCGCGGGTTCGAGATGAAGTCCACCACCATCGTCGAGATCGCCTGCCAGCCGTTGATGCGGTAATGCTCGATGGCACGCGCCGCGGCGTCGCGATCCCAGCGCGGCAGCAACACCACGGTCGAGCCGTTGTAGATCGGACTGTTCATGCCGCCCTGCATGCCGGTTACGTGAAAGAGCGGCAGCACCGAAAGTTGTACGGCGTCCTGATTGCTTCCGAACCAGTTGCAGCCGCCCACGGCCGTCGCCATCACGCTGCGATGCGTGTGCATGCAGCCTTTGGGCTTGCCCGTGGTGCCCGAGGTGTACGGCATCACGCAGAGGTCGTCGGGGCCGGCAGTCAGCGCTCCAGGCACGCAGCGCGCCTCGAGCACGTCGGCCCAGTGCGCGACGCCCGGGCCGCTCACGGAGCGCGGCGCGCCCACGAATTCGGGAGGCGGCGAAAACGGTTCGCACCTCAGATAGTCGCTATACGTGGCAACGAGCAGGTGCCTCAAGCCCTCGCCTTCCTGCACGAGCGGCGCAATACGCGGGTAGAGATCCTGCGCGACGAAAGCCGTGCTCGCGCCGCTGTCTTCCACGTAATGCGTGAGCTCCTCGGTGAGGTTCATCGGGTTGACCGGCACCACCACGGCGTTCGCGCGCAGGATGCCGTAGTAAGCGACGACCCACTGCGGACTGTTCTGCATGTAGAGCAGCACGCGGTCGCCGGCCTTCACGCCGCATTCCTGCTGCAGATAGCCGGCTACACGCTCGGCCTCGTCCTTGAACTGCGCGAACGTAACGGGCGTGTCGTAGAAGACGATGAACGGCTTGTCGGGATAGCGCGCGGCCGAGACCTCTGCGTTATAGAAGAGGTTCGTTTGCGGAATGCTCAGATGCGGCGAAAGATGCGCGGGCCAGTGTGGCGAGGCCGGCTGCGGTGATGACGGCGAAGGTGCGGAAAGCGTCGGGGCGGACGTGGACATGGCGGGCTCCGTCGGGCAAGACTTGTGAAGAACGTAGGCACCAACCGCTCGCTGAGGGCTGGCGCCACTTACCATGCGCAATCAGACGATGCTCGCGCCGCCATCCACGGCGAGATACTGGCCCGTCATATGCCGCGACGCCTGGCTCGCGAGAAACACCACGGCGCCCTTGAGATCGTCGTCGTCGCCGAGACGGTGCAGCGGCGTATGGTCGATCACCACCTGCCCCAGCTTGTCGAGCAGACCAGCCGACATCTTCGAGGGAAAGAAGCCCGGGCAGATCGCATTCACGTTGATGTTGTACTTGCCCCATTCGGCAGCCAGCGCACGCGTGAAATTGATGGCCGCCGCCTTCGAGGTGTTGTACGCGATGGTCTGCATGGGCCCGAGCGATCCCTTCAGGCCAGCAATGGAAGCCACGTTGATGATCTTGCCGCGCTGGCGGGGGATCATGGTGCGCTTGCCCACTTCCCGTGCGAGGAAGAACGGCGCGGTCACGTTCAGGTTCATGACCTTGTGCCACGCCTCGTCGGGATAGTCCTCCGCGGGGGCGCCCCACGTGGCGCCCGCATTGTTCACGAGAATATCGATCTGTCCGCCGGCTGCCAACGTCTCGTCCACGAGCGGCTTCACGGCCTCGGCGCGCTGCAGGTCGCTCACGATCGTGGTCGCCTTGATGCCGAGCCCCTGCAGATGCCTCAGCGCTTCACCCAGTTCGTCGGCCTTGCGCGCCGTGATCACGACGTGGCAGCCCATCTCGCCGAGCGCCTGCGCCATCTGCAAACCCAGCCCGCGCGAGCCGCCGGTGATGAGTGCGACCTGACCGCCCAGCTCGAACATTTCCCTGACCCGCATGCTTTCGTCTCCTTGATGTCTTGTCGACCGGCCGACGTTCCGGTTTGCGGAACGCGATGAGATGCCAACGATTCTAGCGAGGCCCTGTAGTCAGGAAAATAGGGAAAAGCACGACCGTTCATTAAACGGTATTTGTGCTTTTGCCACCGGCCATATGCGGGTTGGGTAGGCTGAAAAACAAACATGCGGGGAGTTAATTGCGCGCACAACCGTTGCAATCGCGCGACAGCCAGCGTTTTCACCCCTTCACCAAGCGTCTATCATCGGCCCCCGGCCAGCATCCACTGGCCCCGCATACGAAAAATTCGAGCCACGGCACCCCGGCGGTCCGAGAAACTTACAACACGCAGCAGAAGAAAAGGATCCCATCGTGAGACACACCCAGATCGCATCGGCCGTCGGCGGCCTCGCCCTCGCACTGGCTTGCCAGCACAGCTTCGCGCAAAGCTCGGTCACGCTCTACGGCATCGTCGACACCAGCATCCGCTACCTCACGAACGCCAACGCGCACAACGACAACGAGCTGCAGATGACGCAAGGCCCGATCACCGGCAGCCGTTGGGGCCTGAAGGGTTCCGAGGATCTGGGCGGCGGCCTCTCGGCCGTGTTCCGCCTCGAGAACGGGTTCAACCTCTGGAACGGCCAGCTGGCGAGTTCGAACACGCTGTTCAACCGGATGGCGTACGTGGGGCTATCGAGCAACAAGTACGGCACGGTCACGATGGGCCGTCAGAACACGCCCCTGTTCGATCAACTGGGCAACACCTTCGACCCGCTGACCGTTGGCAACTTTGACCAGGACGGCTGGCTGCCGGGCGCACTCGGCTACGGTCTGCGTGAGAACAACTCGGTCAAGTACGACGGCAAGTTCGGCGGCCTCGAAGTCGAAGGCATGTACAGTTTCGGCGGCGTTGCGGGCAGCGTCGGCGCGAGCAACATGTACGGCTTCACGGCTACTTACGCAGCGGGCCCGGTCTCGCTGCTCGCGGGCTATCAGCAGAATAGCGACGCACACAACAACAAGTACCGCGTGGCCAACCTCGGCGCAGTCTATGCGCTCGGTCCGGTCCACCTGTACGGCGGCTGGCTGTGGGGCCAGGACAATACGGGCGTGGTCGACCAGTACATGGCAGCCGCGAATTCCCCTGCGGCGATCAACTTCATGACGCCCGTGACGAAAACCAACCGTATCGACAACGGTCTCTATGCCGGCGCAACGTGGCAGGTCAGCTCGCCGCTGCAGTTGACCGCAGCGTATTACTACGACCACGCAAAGAACGGCCTGAATGAAGACGGCGTGACGCTCAGCACCGGCGTGCGCTACTCGGCAGTACTGCTGGCCGAATACTCGCTGTCCAAGCGCACCGAAGTGTATGGCACGGTCGACTTCATGCGCGGCACCGGCTCGGCAACGGCCGACTTCCCGGGTCGCAACAACCAGACCGGCGTCGCCGTCGGCTTTCGCAATATCTTCTGATGGCGCGTTGCATCGCCGGGTGTAGTGACCGGCACAACGGCGGAGCAGCAGCGGTTCGATAGCGCACACGACGGTCGACGTGCGACTTCTCAATGCAAACGAGCGGGCAAATGCCCGCTCATTTGCATTCGTTCATGCGCATCGATTAACTCACTTGCCGACTGCATTACTTTCGATTCAATTACATTTAAATTACGAATAAAACAAAAAGCTATCGCCTTTAGTTGAATTCCCCAGGGATTACTACGGGTTCCCGTCAAGATGCATGCAAATGTTTAATGCCGGGCGTACACTGCTGGCGCGTAGCCCGTTGCGGGGGGCCGCCTCTAGCCACACAACCAAGCCACACAAGGCAATGCCGAGACATGCATGAGATCGCGCGAGGTGCGCAAGCGCCCCTGGCGATCGACAGGAGACATGGCATTGCCCCAGTATCACAGGAGAACAATCAACATGAGCTGGACGCGTGAACAGAAGAACGTCACGATCGCGGCGTACCTCGGATGGACGCTCGATGCATTCGATTTCTTTCTGATGGTTTTCGTTCTGAAAGACATCGCCACTGAATTCAACACCAAAATCCCGGCAGTGGCTTTTGCCATTACGCTGACACTGGCCATGCGCCCGCTCGGCGCGCTGATATTCGGCCGCCTCGCCGACAAATACGGCCGCCGTCCCACGCTGATGATCAACATCGCGTGCTACTCGATACTCGAACTGCTCACGGGCTTCTCGCCCAACCTCGCGACCTTCATCGTCCTGCGTGCGCTCTTCGGCGTCGCGATGGGCGGCGAATGGGGCGTAGGCTCGGCGCTCACGATGGAAACCATTCCGCCCAAGTCGCGCGGCATCATTTCCGGGCTGCTGCAGGCGGGCTACCCGAGCGGCTATCTGCTCGCCTCGATCGTGTTCGGCGTGCTGTATCAGTACATCGGCTGGCGTGGCATGTTCTTCGTCGGCGTGCTGCCCGCGCTGCTCGTGGTCTATGTGCGTATGCACGTGCCCGAGTCGCCGGCCTTCAAGGAGCTGCAAAAGCGCGCGCGTCCGACCCTGCTCGCTACGCTCAAGCACAACTGGAAGCTTTCCGTGTACGCCATCGTGCTGATGACGGCGTTCAACTTCTTCTCGCACGGCACGCAGGATCTGTATCCGACCTTCCTGCGCGAACAGCATCATTTCGATCCGCACACGGTTTCGATCATCACCATCGTGCTCAATATCGGCGCGATCGTGGGTGGCCTCTTCTTTGGTCGGATCTCCGAAAGTATCGGCCGCCGCAAGGCAATCTTCATCGCCGCGCTGATCGCGCTGCCGGTGCTGCCGCTGTGGGCATTCTCGCAAGGGCCGGTGCTGCTCGCGCTCGGCGCGTTCCTCATGCAGATTTCGGTGCAGGGCGCCTGGGGCGTGATTCCGGTTCACCTCAACGAAATTTCGCCTGACGAAGTGCGCGCGACCTTCCCGGGACTCGTCTATCAGCTCGGTAACCTGTTCGCTTCTGTGAACGCCACGCTGCAGGCGTCGCTCGCCGAAACGCACAACCAGGACTACTCGATGGCCATGGCGATCGTCGCCGGCACAGTCGCCATCGTGATCGCGGTGCTGATCCCGTTCAGCCGCGAACGTCGAGGCATCGACATGACGCAGAGCGCGAAAGAGGTGTCGGCGTCTGACGTGCCGCACGCGGCGGCCCCGTAACGCCGAACCGCAGCAACACGATGAAAGGCCGTGCCGGGTTCGCCCGCACGGCCTTTTTTGCTGATTTGAACGCCCGCACGGCGCGCGGTATCCGAACGAGATCGAGGACGTGGTGGCGATGCATCCCGGCGTGCGCGAGGTCGCGGCGATCGGCGTGCCCGATCCGGTACAGGGCGAGCGCGTGAAGTTGTTCATCGTGAAGCGCGATCCCGCGCTCACGGAAGCCGCGCTGATCCAGTTCTGCCGCCAGCATCTCACGGGCTACACGGTGCCGCGTATCGTGGAGTTCCGTACGTCCCCGCCGCAATCGGCCATCGGCAAGATCCTGCGCCGCCAGTTGCGCGACGAAGAAATCGCGAAAGCGGCGAACAAGCCGCAGACATGAGATGTCGATGTGCTATCACCAAGGCGACCTAGGCGAAATCGTACAGCGTCACCCCGCGCGCGCTGGCGAGCCGCGCGAGTACGAAGCGGTCCGAGGAACGCAACGCGCCAGTCAAGGCCGCGCCGGGCGCGAGGCGCTGGGCGATCTTGGCGTGCCACAGCGTGCCGATGTCGCTATCGGCCGGGTCGGCGCAGCCGTCGCCGATGGTCCACACAACGCATCCCGCGCGCGCAGCGGCGCGCGCCAGCACGCGGCCCTGCGCGAGCGCCGGGTCGAATACCACGGCGCCTGGCGCATCCAACACTGCCCCCGCACGAGGCACGCTTTCGCCAAGTGCAACGCTGAGCGGATGCGCCTGCCATGCCGCGCACAGCGCCACGGCACCTGCATCGCAGAGAAAAGCCCGCCTGTTCATCGAGTCCTCCGTGCGCCTTCCCGTCAATCCGTTCTGCGAATCCTTGCTACCAAACGCTACGCAGTCTTGATTAAATTGATCACGTATAGCCGCGCTCCGCACGCCACGCCGCGGGCCAGATGCCCTGCTTGCCCGGCGAGAGCACCCCCTGCGGATCGAGTGCGTCTTTCACGGTTTGCGCGAGACGCAACAGCGCGCCGTCGTTGAAGGCGTACTGCGCCGCGGCGTAATCCATGTAGAGCAGATGCGAGCGGTACACGCCGTAGCCGGCTGCGCCCGCGTCGCTCATCAGCGCGCGTAGCAAATCGCCCGCGCGCGCGGCGTCGTCACGGCGCCCGCGCGCGAAGATCGCCGCGAATACGTGATGCAGATAGCGCCCCGCCGCCGTGAAACCGCCGTAGTAATCGAAACCATACTCGGCCGCCCGCGCCTTGACGAGCGCGTACTGTCGCAGCGCGTCGCGGCCGTCGGCGGGACACAGCGGCGAGAAGTCCACGTGCGCGCCCTCGCCGCCGCGCCAGTCGAGCATGCGAAACGCGCTCATCGCCGGAATGCCGGCGAGATTGCGGTCAGCGCCGCCCTGCGGTTCGTCGCCCGCGCCGTAGCGCCGCGCCGAGAAACGCACCCCTGGCACGCCGGCAAACGCACGTTCGACGATGCGCCGCTCCATGTCGATCACCTCGGGCGCGCCATAGAGCGCGTAATGCATATTCCAGCGGCCCACGCCCAGATCGCGCTGCATCGCGGCGACGGCGGACTCGGGCATCGGGCCCTCGCCTTCGTACCAGCGGGCGCGCGGCGCGAGGCTCGCGGCGCGGCGGATCGCACCTTCGATCCCGGCGTGCTGGCGTATCGTGCCGCCGAGCTGCAGCGCGCGCAGCGTATCGACGAGCACGCCGAGATCGTCCTCGCGCGCGAACTGGATCTCGCCGATCACGAACGCCTGGGGCTCGGGCATGAGCCAGAGCCCCATCTTCGTCACGACGCCGTAGTTCGACTGCGTAAAGAGCGCATCGAACGAAGGCCCGTAGCCCGGCCGGTAGAGCTGCCACGCCGTGCCGTTTTCGATCGCGCCCATGCCGGTGCGCACCACGTCGCCGTTGGCGAGCACGACCTCCATGCCGCACTGCGACGCGGCGTGGTCGCCATAAGCAGTCGTGCCGAAGCCGCGCTCGAGCGTGTTGCCGACCACGCTGCCCCAGCCCGCCGCGGGCGGATCGACCCACAGGCGCAGATGCTGCTCGCGCAGATGCGCGTGCAAATCGAAGTAGCTCACGCCTGGCTCGACGCGCGCCCATGCCAGGCGCTCGTCCACCTCGAGGATACGGTTCAGCCGCTGCAGGTCGAGCACGACCGAGCCCGCCAGACGCGGCGCGGCGCCGCCGTAGGCGAAGTTGCGCCCCGTGGACACGGTCCACAGCGGCACGCGCGTTTCGTTCGCGACGCGCAGGATCGCGCGGATCTCTTCGACACTCGCGGGGAGGATCGCAGCGGAAGGGGCGAAGGCATGGGCATCGGCGAGCGGCACGAACGGATCGAAATACGGCTCGAGCGCTGCGCCGCCACGGCAGACGTTCGGCGCGCCCACGATGCCTTCGAACGCGGCGAGCGCGCGCGCGAAACGGGCCTCGTCGATGCCGGGAGGCAAGGTGGGCGCGGCATGGCGCGCGGCGTCGCTCATGGGAGCGCTGCGCCGGCGTCGCGCATCACCACTGCCCGGGCTTGCCGCCCAGCGCGCCGCATACGTCCAGCGCGATCTCGCGCAGCTTCGGCTCTGTCTGCGGCCCGGAGAGCGCATAGCCCGTGCGCTCTGTACTCCAGTAGAACGTGCGGCGGTTGCCGTCGCGCAAGAGGCGTACGGGCTCCCGCTCTCTCGCCGAACTGCCCACGTAGAGCGTGAGGCGCTCGCCCGCATCGTTCTCGAACATGAATTGCGCGGCCGGCCCCGTGTTGCCGGGCAAGAGACGCCCGCCCACGAGCGTATAGCCGTACTCGGCCAGCGACGGCACCGAGAGCGGCTTGCCGAGCCGCTTGGAGAGCCACGCGACGAGATGCGCCTCATCTGCCGCGCCCACTTCCACCGGATGGCGCTGCTCCGGCGAATACACCGCGTAGGCAATGTCGGCGCGGCGCGCGAACGCTTCGGGCGTTTCGCTGCGCGCGGCCGCCGGCGCCGAGACGGACGCCAGTTCGGGAGCCAGGCCCGGCGCGAGCCGCGGCACGAGCGCCGTGGCCGCCACCGCGAGCCCCGCACCCACCGCCACCCACGCCGCCGCGATGCCGGCGCGCCACCACCACGGCACGCCCGGACGCAGGATGAGCACGGCGGGCGCGCCGCCTGCGGTTTGCGCGACGCCAGGCGCGGCATCCTCGCCCGCCACGCGCGCGCCTTCGCACAACGCCTGCAGCGCGGCCTTCTGCGCGCGATACGCCGCGACGCGGGCCGCCGCGCGCGGGTCGTCGGCGAGGCGCGCCTGCAGCGTCTCGCTCTCGCCCGCTGGCAGTTCGCCGTCGACGAAAGCGCCCAGCATCGTGAGGTCCTCTTCCGGCTCAGGCGAAGCAGGCGGCACGCCTTCGCCATCGCGTTCGTGGCCGAGATCGTCGTCGTTCATCGTAGCGTCCCCACCACCCTGAGCGGCGTGGTGCGTTGCGCCGCATCGCGCCCCGGATCCTGCATCGGCCCCGTATCGAGCAACGCTCGCAGGTGCTCGCGCGCCCGCGACAGGCGCGACATCACGGTGCCGGGCGGCACCCCAAGCACCGTCGACGCCTCGCTATAGCTCAATTCCTCCACGCACACGAGCAGCAGCACCTCGCGCTGCGCCGCCGGCAACGCATAGAGTGCGCGCTGCAAATCGCGCAGCACGAGGCCGTCGACCTCGCCGTGCGGCGCCTCGAGCGTGCGCCACGGCGCAGCTTCGTCGTCGACGGCGATTTCGCGCCGGCCGCGCAACTGATCGATGTACAGATGGCGCAGGATCGTGAGCAGCCACGCGCGCAGATTGCTCTGCGGACGAAACGAAGTCCAGCGCGAGAGCGCACGCTCCGCGGCGTCCTGCACGAGGTCGTCAGCCCATGCGGCGTCGCCGGTCAACGCGCGCGCATAGCGGCGCATGGGCCCGAGCTGCGCCACGACCTGCGTTTCGAACTCCGGCGACGGATGACGCAACACGCCGCACGCCGCTCAGTAGCCGCCGCCCGACGAGCCGCCCGAACTGGTCGACGACGCCCCGCCTGAATTCATGTCGCTGCAGGCCGTAAGGCCCGCGCCCGCGACGCCTGCCAGCGCCACACAAACGAGACACGCGAGAACTTTGCGAAACCGCTCCATGATCACCCCCAATGAGTTCATCGCCGATATCGCGTTAAACGTTGCAGCCGGCGCGCTTATTCCGCGCAATCGGCGATTTCGCCTTGCGTGTGCCGCCGCACGGAACGAAGCCCCCGGGCACCGCGAGAATCGTCGCAAGCGGATCGAAAACCATGGTGTAAGCGTGTGATCCGGCCTCGAATCGGTCGAGCATGGGCCGCCGTCATGGACTACGCTGTGTGAGTGAGCGCGTGCGCGTCGAAAGGTCGCGCGGGTCTGAGAGCCCGCGGGCGGATCGTCAGCAGTGCCTCTTTCCGAAAACCGCTGTCGCTGCCCATCGCAACCTGTCATCCGGACGCGCCGCTTCCCGGGAGCCGACGACAAGGGACGCAGCGATGCATTTTTCGTCAATCTGCGGTCGCGGCCGCGAGCCGGTATAGTTCTGCAGTAAGCTTACTTTCCCGCACGCGCGCTTCGCCGACACAAGGTAGAATCGCGGCGAGCAAACGTTTCCAACTGATTGCGGCATTGCGCCGCCTGGCCAAATCTAGTCCATGCCTTCCGCAGAATCGCACCCGCAAAACGACTTCATGAACGCCGCGCGTAAGGAAAGAAAGCGCGTCGAAATCTATCTGGTCAACGGCATTCGCCTGACCGGATGCATCGAGTCGTTCGATCAGTACCTGGTGATGCTGCGCACGCCCGTCGGCCTGCAAGGCATCTACAAGCGCGCCATTTCGACCATCCAGCTCGACACCGGCACCCGTCCGGGTCCGCGCCCGGGCGGCGCTCGCAGCTCGCACGGCGAGCATACGAGCCGCGGCCCGCACGGCAGTCACGGCGGTCATGGCCCGCGTGAACAACGAGAACCGCGTGAATCGCGCGAGCCGCGCGAGAACTGGTCGGCGCCATCCGGCGCACCGAGCGCCCCCGGCAATGACCGTGGCTCTCAGGACGGCCCGGTCGTCGTCACGCGCCGCCGCCGCCTCTACGGCGCGGTGAACAACGGCGGCAACGGCGGCGAAGGCTCGGGCAACAGCTAAGCCACTGCTGGCTGCCGTGCGCGCTGGACGGGACGCCGGCCACGCCGATCTCGAGTAACGGTACGGGCGCGCCTTGGCGCGCCCGCTTGTTTGCGCGCGCGTTTTCTACAGCTGCGGTGCAGTCGCGTTCGGGTTCGTTCCACCGTCTTCCGACTCGCTCCGACAGCCGTGGCTCTCGATCACGATTCTGGCTTTGCGTTATTCTGGGCGTGACGCATATCGCCACGGAGACCGCCATGAGCGCATCCAAGCCAAAAGCCCCGCAACCCTCGCAGCAAGACCCGCTCGACGAAGCGCTCGACGAAACCTTCCCCGCGAGCGATCCGATCGCCGTCCACCCATCGCCTACCGGCTCTCAACCGAAGCCCCATTCCGCAGACGAAACCCGCAAGGGCCGCGACACGCATCGCCACGGCAAGCACTGAGCGCGACCTCGACGATCGCACCATGAACAAAGGCGGAGCGCCCATGACGCTCCGCCTTTGCGTGCCGCATCTGCGTGTGTGCACAATCCGTCGCACAACCCGTCGCACAATCTGTCGCGCAACCCGTGGCACGGCGAGGCGTAGGGCGAGTGCCCTGGCCGCACCGCCTACCGGCGATCAGCGGATCGGCAGACCGCCTTCCACTTGTTGCTGCAGTTCACGCACCTGACGCTGAACCGTGCGCAGTTGCGCCTGGGCGGCCGTCTTCTGCGCCTGCAACGCGTTCGCCTGATCGTGGCCCTGCTTCTGCTGGTCCGCGACGAGCGCCTGCTGCTCGCGCGCGATGGCCAGATCCGCCTGGAGACGGTTCGCGTGGTCCTGCGTGAGCGCGATCATGCGGTCCGTGAACGCCTTCTGCGCTTCGAGGCGCGTGCGGCGGATTTCGACTTCGGCGAGCTGTCCCGACTTCACTGCGAAGTCGCGATAGATGGCTTCGGCGCGCGTCTCGTCGCTCGTCTTGATCACGCGCCAAAACGTCTTGTTCTGGAACAGCGTGACGTAGTACGTCATTTCCTTGCCGTAAAACAGCAAGCTCGCGCCGTACGAACCGGTGTAGGTCGTGCGCAGCTCGGCGAGCTCCGAGCCTCGCAGCATCTGCTGCAACTCGGCGACGTTGCCTGCGGCGTTCTGCTTCGCTTCATCCGGCGTGAGCACGCTCGCCTGGCTCGCTGCCAAAGGCAGCGCAGGGGTCGCGGCCTGCTCGTCCTGCACTGCGGGTGCGGCGGTGGTCTGTGCTACGGGCGCCGCTGCTGCATTCGCTGCTGCTGAATTGTCAGGCGGCGTCTGTGCGCAGCCAGTACCGATTCCCCCGATTAATACCAGCGCCGCCATGGCGGTGCGACGAACTCTCCACTTGTAGTCCATGTAGTACCTGCTTTGAACAGTTCTAATTTTTACAAATCGGCACAATTATTACTCACTTTCACGCGTTTCGGGACCCTCCTGGAAAATTTGCCGATTACGTGTCTTTTCCCACAACACATAGCAAGAATTTCCTGGGAATTGCGCGGTGGCCTTGCATCGCCAGCCGTTTTGGTCCAGCGCGGCAAAGAGGCCGACCAAACTAGAGTTCCTTCTCTCAAACGCGCGTGGTGCTTTCCAGTATCCTGCCCTGACCTTGCGGCGTGCCAGGCACGGCGCAAGGACGGCATCGAAACGACAAACAACATCAGTGGAGGAAGACATGAATCGAGTCATCGGACGCGCGGCGCGCCATGTCGCGCTTGCGAGCGCACTGCTGTGCGGCGCCCTCGCCGCGCACGCTCAAACCGACACGCCCGTCGGCGTCTGGCAGACCATCGACGATCACACCGGCCAGCCGAAAGCGCTCGTCCAGATCAGCGCCGACGCCAATGGCGATCTGAGCGGCAAGGTCATCAAGGGACTCGGCGCGAATGATCAGCCCGACCGGCGCTGCACGGCCTGCAGCGACTCGCGCAAGGACCAGCCGATCCTCGGGATGACGATCATCGACAGCATGAAGAAAACCGCTGAAGGGTATGACGGCGGCCACATTCTCGACCCTGAGAACGGCAAGGTGTACCGCTGCAAGATGCATACGGAAGACGGCGGCCAGAAGCTAGTCGTGCGCGGCTACATGGGCATTTCGCTGCTCGGCCGCTCGCAGACGTGGGTGCGTCAGCAGTAAGTGGATGAGTGAGTGGATCGACCTGAGGACCGGCGCACAAACCGGCAAGGGGACCTGAGAGACGAGACTGGCCGAAGCGCACACACGAGCCGCTTCGGCCGGACTTCGTAAGCGCCCGTATTACGCCGTGTGGCGATATACGGAACGATAGTTGAAAGGCTGCGACTGCGCGGACGCGCTCGCCACCGACACGAACGGCGAATTGCGCGGCGCGTTGCGCGCCGCTTCCTGCCTGCGCGCCGCTTTTTCCGTACGGCTCGCGTGCTTGCGCATGCGCGTTTCGATGGTGTCGCACAACCTCACGCCGTCTTCGCCGAACAATTCGCCCATCACACGCTTGAGCGCCCCGTTGTAGTGCCAGGTCTTGAAGCGGCGATGGCAGGTTTGATACGCGGGGTAGCGGCGAGGCATGGCCGACCAGTTCGCACCGCTATACAGGACCCACAGCACGCCGTTGAGCACCGAGCGCGTATTGGCGAGCGGCCGGCCGCGCAACTCGGTGCGCGGGCGCAGTTCGGGCAGGAGCAGCATCACGCGCTGCCATTCTTCGTCGGTAATATCGCGATGCGGGGTCATGGAAGGTCCTTTGTCAGAGGGTGTGCTGACAAACGATATCCACTCGCCCTCGCCGTCCATATCAGACGAGTCCGAATCTTGAAAAGGGTGACCCGCGCGATTCACGGCTCGCACCGTGCGGCGCAGGCGCCGCGCGCTCAGGTCAGGGCCGTATCGACGATGCGGCGCGGCGTTTCGAGATATTCCTTCGACTGCATTTCGACGATGCGCGACACCGTGCGCGTGAACTCGTTGGCCATCGGGCCTTCCACGTAGAGTTCCTCGGGCGGCACCGCGGCCGACATCAGCAGCTTGACCTTGTGGTCGTAGAACACGTCGATGAGCCAGGTGAAGCGGCGTGCTTCGGACTGCATACGAGGCGTCATCTGCGGCACGCCGGAGAGGATCACGGCGTGAAAGCGGCTCGCCAGCTCCAGATAGTCGTTCTGCGAGCGCGGACCGCCGCAAAGCGTCGCGAAATCGAACCACACCACGCCGTCGGCCTTGCGCAGCGCCTTCAGTTCGCGCTTTTCGATGCGCAGCAGCGGGCTTTCGTCGGGGACGGCGGCAAGCTCCGCGAACGAGTGGCGCAACGCCTTGTCGGCGGCGGCGCCGAGCGGCGTGTGATAAACCTCGACCTGCGCGAGCGTGCGCTGGCGATAGTCGACGCCCGCATCGACGTTGAGCACGTCGAGCTTACTCTTGATCAACTCGATCGCAGGCAGCATGCGGTCGCGATGCAGCCCGTCGGGATACAGCAGATCGGGATCGTAGTTGGATGTCATCACGAACTGCACGCCGTTCTCGAAGAGACGGTCGAGCAGACGGTAGAGGATCATCGCGTCGGCGATGTCCGAGACGTGGAATTCGTCGAAGCAGATCAACCGATAACGCCTGGCGATGCGGCGCGCGAGTTCGTCGAGCGGATCGGCCTGGCCCTTGAGCTCTTCGAGCTCACGGTGCACCTCGCGCATGAACTCGTGAAAGTGCAGACGCGTCTTGCGCTGCAGCGGCACGACAGCATAGAAGCTGTCCATCAGGAAGCTCTTGCCGCGCCCAACCCCGCCCCACATGTACACGCCGCGCGGCAGGTCCGGGTGAATGAGGAACTTCTTGAACGCGTTGGAACGCCGCGACTTGTATGCGACCCACTCGTCGTAGCACCGCTGCAGCCGGTCGATCGCGGCGCGTTGCGCCGTATCGGGCTTGTATCCCCGCTTCTGCAGTTCGTTTTCGTAGTATTCGGTGACGTTCATTTTCTGGGCCGCAAATGAGGAAAGGCGGGAGAGCAAACGCCCACCCGCCTCCGTACGTGATGCTGGGTACTGCGGGGCAGCGCGGCCAAAAAAATCGGCCGCCCTGCCCTTGGCGCTTACATGTTGAGCGCGCGCTTGTCAGTGGCGAGTGCAGCTTCGCGCATGACTTCGGACAGCGACGGGTGCGGATGGCAGATGCGGCCGATATCTTCGGCGGCAGCCTTGAATTCCATCGCCACCACGGCTTCCGCGATCAGGTCCGATGCGTTGGCCGAGATGATGTGCACGCCGAGCAGCTCGTCGGTCTTGGCGTCGGCGATCATCTTCACGAAGCCATCGGCCTTGTTGATGCCGAGCGCGCGGCCGTTCGCCATGAACGGAAACTGGCCCGTCTTGATGTCGCGGCCTTCCGCCTTGAGCTGCTGCTCCGTCTTGCCGACCCACGCGATCTCCGGCTCGGTGTAGATGACCCACGGAATGCAGTTGTAGTCGATGTGCGGCTTCTGACCGTCGATGATCTCGGCCACCAGCACGCCTTCGTCTTCGGCCTTGTGCGCGAGCATCGGGCCACGCACCACGTCGCCGATCGCATAGACGTTCGGCACGCTCGTCGCGCAGTGGTCGTCCACGTCGATGAAGCCGCGCTCGTTGGCCTTCAGGCCGATCGCTTCGAGACCGAGGTTGTCGGTGTTCGGCACGCGGCCAACCGACACGATCAGGCGGTCGGCTTCGAGCTTCTGCGCGTTGCCGTCCTTGTCCGTGTAGTTGATCGTGACGCTCTTGTCGGTCGTCGTCACTTCGCCGACCTTCACGCCAACGTGAATGTCGAGGCCTTGCTTCTTGAAGAGCTTGGCGGCTTCCTTCGCGAGCGCCTGGTCAGTCGCGCCGAGGAATTCCGGCAGCGCTTCGAGGATCGTCACGTCGGCACCGAGACGGCGCCACACCGAGCCGAGCTCCAGACCGATCACGCCTGCGCCGATCACGGCGAGCTTCTTCGGCACGCTGTCGAACGTGAGCGCGCCTTCGTTATCGGAGATGATCTTGTTGTCGACCGGAATGCCCGGCAGATGGCGTGCCTTCGAGCCCGTCGCGATGATCACGTTCTTCGCCGTGACGACTTCGGTTTCGCCTTCGCCGCTCACTTCGATCTGCACGCCGGCTTCGTTCTTGCCGGTGAACTTGCCGTGGCCCTTGAGCCACGTGATCTTGTTCTTGCGGAACAGGAATTCGATACCCTTCGTCATCTTCTCGACGATGCCTTCCTTGCGGGCGATCATCTTCGCGACGTCGATCTTCACGTCGCCCACGCTGATGCCGTGGTCAACGAGGTGATGCTGGGCGTTCTCGAACTCTTCCGACGAGGCGAGCAGCGCCTTCGACGGAATGCAGCCGACGTTCAGGCAGGTGCCGCCGAGCTTCAGCGCGCCGGCCGGGTTCTTCCACTTTTCAATACACGCAACCGACTTGCCGAGCTGCGCGGCGCGGATCGCCGCGATATAGCCGCCGGGGCCGGCGCCGATCACGACGACGTCAAATTCTTTGGACATGGTCATCCTTTCGAGACGTGAGCGCGGCACGCGGAGCCCGGTTTCCGGAGTCCGCGCGCACGGCGCTCAGTGTGAGACTTGATGCTTGATGAGGTCGATCTTTACAGGTCGAGCAGCAGACGAGCCGGATCTTCCAGCGCATCCTTCATCGCGACCAGCGACAGGACGGCTTCGCGGCCGTCGATGATGCGGTGGTCGTAAGACATCGCGAGGTAGTTCATCGGGCGGATCACGATCTGGCCGTTCTCCACCACAGCGCGTTCCTTCGTCGCGTGCACGCCGAGGATCGCCGACTGCGGCGGGTTGATGATCGGGGTCGAGAGCATCGAGCCGAACACACCGCCGTTCGAGATCGAGAACGTACCACCCGTCATTTCTTCGATCGAAAGCTTGCCGTCCTTGGCCTTCTGGCCGAATTCGGCGATCTTCTTCTCGATGTCGGCGAGGCTCATCTGGTCTGCGTTGCGCAGAATGGGCACCACCAGACCGCGCGGCGAGCCGACTGCGATACCGATGTCGAAGTAGCCGTGGTAGACGATGTCGTTGCCGTCGATCGACGCGTTGACAAGCGGGAACTTCTTGAGGGCGTGCACCGCAGCCTTCACGAAGAACGACATGAAGCCGAGCTTCACGCCGTGTTCCTTCTCGAACTTGTCCTTGTACTTGTTGCGCAGATCCATGACCGGCGCCATGTTCACTTCGTTGAACGTCGTGAGGATGGCGTTGGTTTGCTGCGACTCGAGCAGACGCTCGGCGATACGCGCACGCAGACGCGACATCGGCACGCGCTGTTCCGGACGGTCGTTGAGCCAGTTCGCAGCCGATGCCGGTGCGTTGACTTGCGGCAGCGACGGCTTGGCGGCAGCCGGCTTCGCGGCCGGTGCGGCTGCGGGAGCGGCCTTCGGTGCGCCTGCGCCGAGGACGTCCTGCTTCGTGATGCGGCCGTCACGGCCCGTGCCGGCAACGTCGCCGCCGGCGAGACCCTTCTCCGCCATCAGCTTCGTCGCTGCGGGCGAGGCAACCGTGCTGCTTGCCGTCGTTGCGGCGGCAGCAGCCGGTGCAGCGGCGGGAGCCGCGGCTGCAGCCGGAGCGGCTGCGGCTGCGGGGGCCGCAGCGGCGCCAGCCTTGGCTTCCGTATCGATCCTGGCGATCACCTGTTCGCTCGTGACGGTTGCGCCGTCGCCCACGATGATCTCGGCGAGCACGCCGGCAGCCGGCGCGGGCACTTCGAGCACGACCTTATCGGTTTCGATCTCGATGACCACTTCGTCCTGGGCGATTGCTTCGCCCGGCTTCTTCTTCCACTGCAGCATCGTGCCTTCCGACACCGACTCCGAAAACTGCGGGACTTTCACTTCTACGATAGCCATGTGATTTTCCTGAATACTTTTTCGGGGACATCCCCGTATGACGAACCGGGTCGCGCACTTGAGCGCGGGAAAGCGCGCGTTGATTTCACACGCCTTCCCGGTTCGATTTGCTCTAGTGCTTACTTCGCGACCTGCGCGCCCTTCAGGCGGCCGAATGCACCTTCGATCAGCGCCTTCTGCTGCTCGTAGTGCTTCGCGTAGTAGCCAACAGCAGGCGAGGCGGAAGCAGGACGGCCGCTGTACGCGAGCTTCATGCCTTCCTTCATGCCTTCCTTCAGGTGATGCTCGATGTAGAACCACGGGCCTTGATTCTGCGGCTCGTCCTGCACCCAGACCACTTCGGTCGCGTTGTCGTACTTCTTCAGCTCGGCTTCGAACTGCTTGTGTGCGAACGGATAGAGCTGTTCGATACGGATGATCGCGACGTCGTTCGCCTTCGCTTCGCGGCGGTGTGCCACGAGGTCGAAGTACACGCGGCCCGAGCAGGCGACCACGCGCTTGACCTTCTTCGCGTCGATGGCTTCGTCCACTTCGCCGATGACCGGCTGGAACGTGCCCTTCGCGAGTTCGGACAGATCCGACACGGCTTCCTTGTGACGCAGCAGCGACTTCGGCGTGAAGATGATGAGCGGCTTGCGGAACAGGCGGATCATCTGGCGGCGCAGCACGTGGAAGATCTGGGCCGGGGTGGTCGGCTGAACGACCTGCATGTTGTGCTCGGCGCACAGCTGCAGGAAACGCTCGATACGCGCCGACGAGTGCTCCGGACCCTGGCCTTCGTAGCCATGCGGCAGCAACATCGTGAGACCCGAAACGCGGCCCCACTTCACTTCGCCCGACGAGATGAACTGGTCGATCACGACCTGCGCACCGTTGACGAAGTCGCCGAACTGGCCTTCCCACGCGACGAGCGTGTTCGGTTCGGCGGTCGAGTAGCCGTATTCGAAGCCCAGCACTGCCTCTTCCGAGAGCACCGAGTCGATCACCGTGAACTGCGCCTGGTTCTCGCCGATGTTCTGCAGCGGCACGTACGTGCCGTCGTCCCAACGCTCGCGGTTCTGGTCGTGCAGAACGGCGTGGCGGTGCGTGAACGTGCCGCGGCCCGAGTCCTGGCCCGTCAGGCGAACTGCGTAGCCCGAGGCGACCAGCGACGCGAACGCGAGGTGCTCACCCATACCCCAGTCGAGCTTCGCTTCGCCCTTGCCCATCGCGCGGCGGTCGTTGATGACGCGCTCGACCAGCGGGTGAACCTTGAAGTTCTCGGGGACCGTGGTGATGCGCTCAGCCAGACGCTTGAGTTCGGCGAGCGGCACGGCCGTGTCGGCAGCGTCGGTCCACTTGCGGTTCAGGAACGGCACCCAGTCCACCGCGTACTTGCTCTTGTAGTTCGAGAGCACGGGGTCGACCGTGTGGTGGCCTTCGTCCATCGCGGCGCGGTAGGCCTTGACGTAGTTGTCTGCGTCTTCGGCCGTGATCACGCCTTGCTGCACGAGCTTCTCGGCGTAAAGCGCACGGGTGCCCGGGTGCTTCGCGATCGTCTTGTACATCAGCGGCTGCGTGACCGCCGGGGTGTCCTGCTCGTTGTGGCCGAGCTTACGGAAGCAGATGATGTCGACCACGACATCCTTGTGGAACTGCGTGCGGAAATCGACCGCGAGCTGGATCGCCAGCACGACCGCTTCCGGATCGTCGCCGTTCACGTGCAGCACCGGCGCTTCGATCATCTTGACCACGTCGGTACAGTAGAGCGTCGAACGCGCGTCGCGCGGGTCCGAGGTCGTGAAGCCGATCTGGTTGTTGATGACGATGTGCAGCGTGCCGTGCGTGCCGTAACCGCGCGTTTGCGCGAGGTTCAGCGTTTCCATCACGACGCCCTGGCCTGCGAAGGCCGCGTCGCCGTGGATCTGCACCGGCAGCACCTGCAGGCCGTCTGCATCGCCGCGGCGATCCATACGGGCCTTCGCCGAGCCCTCGACCACCGGGTTGACGATTTCGAGGTGCGACGGGTTGAACGCGAGCGACAGGTGGACCGGACCGCCTTCGGTCGCGACGTCCGACGAGAAGCCCTTGTGGTACTTCACGTCGCCTGCCGGCAGGTCGTCGACGTGCTTGCCTTCGAATTCGGCGAAGAGGTCAGCCGGCATCTTGCCGAGCGTATTGACCAGCACGTTCAGACGGCCGCGGTGAGCCATGCCGATGACGATTTCCTGCACGCCCTTCGCGCCCGCGTGACGAACGACTTCGTCCATCGCGGCGATGAAGGACTCGCCGCCTTCGAGCGAGAAGCGCTTCTGGCCGACGTACTTGGTGTGCAGGAAGCGCTCGAGGCCTTCGGAGGCCGTCAGGCGCTGCAGGATGTGCTTCTTCTTGTCGTTCGAGAAGTTCGGCGTCGAGCGGATCGACTCGAGACGCTCCTTCCACCAGCGCTTCTGTTCAGGATCGCTGATGTACATGTACTCGGCGCCGAGCGTACCGCAGTACGTATCGCGCAGCGCCTTGACGATCTCGCGCAGCGTCGCGCGCTCGAAACCGAAGTACAGGTTCGTGGCGCTGAACGTCTGGTCCATGTCGGCTTCGGTGAAGTCGTAGAACGCAGGCTCGAGTTCGGGGATGTTCGGACGTTCGCGGCGCTTGAGCGGATCGAGATTGGCCCATTGCGAGCCGAGGAATCGATAGGCGCCAATCAGGGACTGAACGTAGACTTGCTTGCGTGCCGTGGCGAGATCTTCGCCGCCACCGCGCTGAACAAATGCGTTGGCCTTCGCGCGTTGGGCGAAGGATTCGACGATCGGCCCGTGGGCGATGTCGTTATCTGCCGTGCCACTCGACGACGGCACGTTTTGCAGTGCGTCGAAGTACTCACGCCAGTTGTCCGGAACGGACGCAGGGTTGTCAAGATATGCTTCGTATAGCTCTTCGACATACGGAGCATTGCCGCCGAACAAATAGGAGTTCGACTGGAATTGCTTCATCGTTTCCGACATTTACGCTCACCTTTCTTCGAGTTTCTCGAGAAATAGCGGGTTACTCAACCTTCCGCGCCACGGCCTGACCGTTTAGCGGATTGCGAATCAAGTCTGCTTGGAAGGACCTAAATCATGCATCCGCGGAGTATAGCGCATATGCGCATCTCGCCACAGGATGCAATGCGACCGAACACCACGCGGGAACTCTTTTTATATGGGCTTTTGCGGCGTTCGCAATGCTCTCTTCCTGCACCGCAATGCAATCCCCGCCAGACGCAAAAAAGCCGCCCGTAAAGCGGCGGCTTTCCTGTATTTCTGTTTGCATTGCAGTGCGGAAAAAAAGCGGTGACTGCAAATTACTCGGCAGCGCCTTCGCGGCTCGCGCGGCGACGCTCGTGCTCTTTGAGGTGACGCTTGCGCAGACGGATCGACTGCGGCGTGACTTCGACGAGCTCGTCGTCGTCGATGAACTCCACGGCGTATTCGAGCGACATCTGGATCGGCGGCACGAGGCGCACGGCTTCGTCGGTGCCCGAGGCGCGCACGTTGGTGAGCTGCTTGCCCTTGATCGGGTTCACGACGAGGTCGTTGTCGCGGCTGTGAATGCCGATGATCATGCCTTCGTACAGCGCGTCGCCCGGCTTTACGAACATGCGGCCGCGGTCCTGCAGCTTCCACAGTGCGTAGGCGACAGCGGCGCCGTCGTCCTGCGAGATCAGCACGCCGTTGCGGCGCTCGCCGAGCGTGCCTTCCTTGACCGGGCCGTAGGCGTCGAACACGTGGCTCATGAGACCCGTGCCGCGCGTGAGCGTCATGAACTCGCCCTGGAAGCCGATCAGGCCACGGGCCGGAATGCGGTACTCGAGACGCGTGCGGCCGCGGCTGTCCGAAGCCATGTCGAGCATTTCGCCCTTGCGGCGACCCAGCTCTTCCATCACGCCGCCCTGGTGGCCGTCTTCGACGTCCACGGTCAGCATTTCGTACGGCTCCTGCTTCACGCCGTCGACTTCGTGCAGCACCACGCGCGGACGCGACACGGCCAGTTCGTAGCCTTCGCGGCGCATGTTTTCGATCAGGATCGTCAGGTGCAGTTCGCCACGGCCCGACACTTCGAACGTGGTTTCGTCGCCGGTGTCCTTCACGCGCAGCGCGACGTTGTGATTGAGTTCCTTCGTGAGACGGTCGCGGATCTGGCGGCTCGTCACGAACTTGCCTTCGCGGCCGGCGAGCGGCGACGAGTTCACGAGGAAGTTCATCGTCAGCGTGGGCTCGTCCACCGTGATCATCGGCAGGGCTTCCGGGGTGTCGACCGCGCAGATCGTCGCGCCGATGCCGATGTCTTCAATGCCGTTGATCAGCACGATATCGCCGGCTTCCGCCGACTCGACCTGCACGCGCTCCAGACCGCTGAACGACAGCACCTGGTTGATCTTGCGGTTCATCACCTCGCCGTCCGGACCGAAGCGCAGCGCCACCGGCTGACCCGGCTTGATGCGGCCGCGCTTGATGCGGCCCACGCCGATACGGCCGACGTAGGTCGAGTAGTCGAGCGACGTGATCTGCAGCTGCAGCGGGCCTTCCGGATCGGCGTCGCGCACCGGCACGTGTTCGAGGATCGCCTCGAACAGGGGACGCATGTCGCCTTCGCGCGCGTCCGCGGACAGCGACGCATAGCCGTTCAGGCCCGAGGCGTACACCACCGGGAAGTCGAGCTGCTCTTCGGTCGCGCCGAGCTTGTCGAACAGGTCGAAGGTCTGGTTGATCACCCAGTCGATACGGGCGCCCGGACGGTCGATCTTGTTGACGACGACGATCGGCTTCAGGCCTAGCGCGAGCGCCTTCTTCGTGACAAAGCGCGTCTGCGGCATCGGACCTTCCACGGCGTCGACGAGCAGCAGCACCGAGTCGACCATCGAGAGCACGCGCTCCACTTCGCCGCCGAAGTCGGCGTGGCCCGGGGTGTCGACGATGTTGATGTGGGTGCCTTCGTACTCGACCGCGCAGTTCTTCGCGAGAATCGTGATCCCGCGCTCTTTTTCGATGTCGTTCGAGTCCATGACGCGTTCGGCGATCTGCTGGTTGTCGCGGAAGGTGCCGGACTGGCGCAGCAGTTGGTCGACGAGCGTGGTCTTGCCGTGGTCGACGTGGGCAATGATGGCGATGTTGCGAAGAGCGCGGGACATAGGAACCTGGGTACAGTTGAGTGCGCCGCGCATGCCCTGCTGGCAGGCCCGGCAAGGGCGCGCGGCCGCCGCTTCGATCCGCCCCGGACTACTGCCGGCGGGTCAATTCAGCATCGCTGCGATGACGCACTTTGGGAACCTAAAATTATAGCATGCGCGAATGAATTGATCTTGCGCATATAAGGGAGCGCCCTGGATCGGCCGGCCGGACGTCGCAACCGCGCAACGCGGGCAGACATGCGACGGCGCCGCGGCGCGCTGTTCACGCCACATTTTCCCATGCCCATGGGGCCGGATTAAGCCCCGCCTCTGCAAAGGTTTCTCGGCAAAGGCAGAATAAACCTTGCCGCGTCAATTAACCGCCCCTATAATCCCTGCCTGGTCAACCATTGCACTCGCAGCAGAATCATGACGGATCCGACACCCACGCCGCCGACCGAAGTCCGCGACTACGACCTCGGCGAAAGCGTCGGCTACCTGATTTCGCGGGTGAAATCGACCATGTCGAACATGGTCACCCAGCGCGCCGTTGCCGAACTGGGCGTGACGAGCCAGCAGGCCAGCATCCTCTTCATGGTGGCGACCGGAAAATGCACGCTCGCGGCCGAACTCGCCCGGGAGTACGGCATCGACGCGAGCGCCGTCACACGCCTCGTCGACCGACTGGAGAAGCGCGGCCTGCTCAAGCGCGTGCGCAGTTCCGAAGACCGCCGCGCGGTACGCCTCGCGCTCACACCCGAGGGCCTTGCCATCGCCGCGCGCATGCCAGCGATTTTCCGCAGCGTGACGGAGCATTTGTCGGCCGGATTCACGCCGGAGGAAGTCGGCTTCCTGAAGAGCATGTTGCGGCGGATTCTGTCGAATAGCTGCGAAGCTAGCCAGAACTCGAACCCGAACGCGCCGGAGAATTGATGACGGGGCAAGCAAATTTGAAATCGCCGACCAAGAAAATAGCTGCATCGTCCAGTATCACCACACACTCTCACGCATCGAGACGAGCAATGAAATCCCAAACCGAGTTTGCGCCAGTTCCGGCCGTGCGGGCATTGTCCTGCCGGGCGGCGGTCGCCGCCGCGGTCGCGGCGCTCGCCCTTTCGGGTTGCGCGAATTACATCGGCATCAAGAGCGACAAGGCCATCGATCAGCCGCAGCAGTTCGAAAGCTCGCAGAGCATTCCGGCGCAAGGCGGCCAGTGGCCCACGCTCGACTGGGCGAACCAGTTCGGCGACCCGCAGCTGCCCAAGCTGATCGATGAGGCACTCGAAGGCAGCCCGAGCATCGCTCAGGCGCAGGCGCGCCTTGCCAAGGCGTCGTCGTATATCGAGACCTCGCGCTCGGCGCTCTTCCCGAAGGCCAACCTGAGCTATTCGTGGACTCGCGAGCTGTACTCGGCCAACGCCCTGTTCCCGCCCCCGTACGGCGGCACCTGGTACAGCGAGAACAACGTCCTCGCGAGCGCCTCGTGGGATCTTGACCTCTGGGGCAAGAACCGTCAGCGCCTCGCACAAGCCGTGTCCTCGCAGCGGGCCGCTGAGGCCGACATGCAGCAGGCGCGCATCACGCTCGCCTCTTCGGTTGCCCGCACGTACAACCAGCTCGCCCAGCTCTACGAACTGCGCGACATCGCGGTGCACGAGATCGACAACCGCAGGACCATTGGCACGATCACGAACGGCCGCGTGGTGGCGGGCCTCGACACCAACGTCGAGAAGCAGACCGCGAACGGCAACATTGCGACGAGCCAGGCGAACCTCTCGCAGATCGACGGCCAGATCGAATCGGTGCGCTATCAGCTCGGCGCGCTGCTCGGCAAGGGCCCCGACCGCGGCCTGCAAATCGCGCAACCGGTGCTCAACCCGGTCGCCAACGTCGCTCTGCCCGACAATCTGCCCGCCGACCTGCTCGCGCGCCGTCCCGACATCGTCGCCGCGCGCTGGCAGGTGGAAGCCGCGATGCACGACGTGAAGGAAGCCAAGGCCGAGTTCTATCCCGACGTGAACCTCGCGGCCGGCTTCGGCTTCGACGCGTTCGGCTGGGGCAAATTCCTGAACTTCACGAGCCGCCAGGCGAACATCGGCCCGGCCGTGCATTTGCCGCTCTTCGACGCGGGCGCGTTGCGCGCGCAACTGAAGGGCCGCTACGCCGACTTCGAGCTCGATGTGGCGAACTAC
This sequence comes from Paraburkholderia sp. CNPSo 3272, assembly GCF_024206495.1. Classification (GTDB taxonomy): domain Bacteria; phylum Pseudomonadota; class Gammaproteobacteria; order Burkholderiales; family Burkholderiaceae; genus Paraburkholderia. Next base: position 319,608 of record NZ_JAMBPQ010000001.1, read on the forward strand.
AACCAGACGCTCATCGGCGCGTTCCAGGACGTGGCGACAAACGTGTCGACGATCCACTCGGCCGACCGGCAGCTGGTGGACGCCGAGCGCGCGCTCGACGCGTCGACCAAGGCCTGGCAGCTCGCGGTGATCCGCTACAAGGCGGGGCTCTCCGAGCAGCTTCAGGTGCTCACCGCCGACCAGAACCGCCTCGCCGCGGAGCAGACGGTGTCGAACCTGAAGGCGCAGCGCCGCGACCAGCAGATGGCGCTCATCAAGTCGCTTGGCGGCGGCTTCGAAGCGCAAGGCGCGGGGCTCACGCCGCCCGCCGAAGTCGGCAGCGAAGCGCGCGGCCAGAGCGACGTGAACGGCGCACCGTGGCGCGGTACGCGCTCGCCGCAGAACGCGGCGGCAGCGGCGAACACCGCAAACGCCGCGCCCATGTCGAACTGAGCGTCGACCTGAGCGCCGAGCAGCACACGAACATCAAAAACTGAACGAACAGCACGCAAGCATCCGGAGATCCTTCCATGAGCACCCCCCAGCAGCCGGCAGCCAATCCGCAGCCGAACGCGAACAGCGGCAAGCGCAAGCGCATGATGACGCTGCTTGTCCTCGTGATCGTGATTGCAGCCGTTGCCTACGGCCTGTACTACTTCCTCGTCGCGCGCTTTACCGAAAGCACGGACGACGCCTACGTGAACGGCAACGTGGTGCAGATCACGCCGCAGGTCACCGGCACGGTGATCGCTCTGAAGGCAGACGACACGCAGACCGTGAACGTCGGCGACCCGCTCGTGCTGCTCGACCCGGCCGACGCGCGCGTCACGCTCGAGCAAACCGAAGCGCAACTCGCGCAGACGGTGCGCCAGGTGCGCGGCCTCTTCGCCGACGACAGCCAGTACGAAGCACAAGTCGCCCAGCGTCAGTCCGACCTCTCGCGTGCGCAGGACGACCTGCGCCGCCGCATGCAGGTCGCGCAGACGGGCGCCGTCTCGCAGGAAGAGATCTCGCACGCCCGCGACGCCGTGCGCAGCGCCGAAGCCGCGCTCGAAGCCGCGCAGCAGCAGCTCGCCGCGAACCGCGCGCTGACCGCGAACACGACCATCGCCAATCACCCGAACGTGGAGGCCGCCGCCGCCAAGGTGCGCGACGCCTATCTGGCGAATGCGCGCAACACGCTGCCCGCGCCGGTTACCGGCTACGTGGCCAAGCGCTCGGTGCAGGTGGGCCAGCGCGTCTCGCCGGGCAATCCGCTCATGTCGGTGGTGCCGCTGAACTCGCTGTGGGTCGACGCCAACTTCAAGGAAGTGCAGCTCAAGCACATGCGCATCGGCCAGCCGGTCGAAATGACAGCCGACGTGTATGGCTCGTCGGTCGTCTATCACGGCAAGGTGGTGGGCTTCTCGGCGGGCACGGGCTCGGCCTTCTCGCTGCTGCCTGCGCAGAACGCGACGGGCAACTGGATCAAGGTGGTGCAGCGCCTGCCGGTGCGTATCTCGCTCGATCCGGAAGACCTGCAGAAGCACCCGCTGCGTATCGGCCTCTCGATGCAGGTGGACGTGAGCATCCGCAACGATTCGGGCACGCAGCTCGGCAATGCGCAGAACACCGTCTACGAGACCGATGTGTTCGCCAAGTACGGCGCGGAAGCCGACGCGGAAATCGCGCGCATCATCGCCGAAAACGCCGGTCCGAGTGCGCACAAGGCGGCTAGCGCCAGCAACAACGCCAGCGGCGCAACCGGCAACGCGGCCGCGAAGGCGCAGGTGTCGTCCGCTCACGCGGCGAAGCCGGGCGCAAAAGGCTGATTGAAGCCCTGATAAAAGCACTCGCAAACGCCGGCGCGGGCTGATCCTCAGCCCGCGCCGCTTTGTTTCGCGCGGCCTCCAGCAGGTCAACAAGAAAGGACGCAATGGCAGCAGCACAACAACCCGTCGCGCATCCGCCGCTACAGGGCGCGCAACTCGTGATCGGCACCATCGCGGTGTCGCTCGCGGTGTTCATGAACGTGCTCGACACCTCGATCGCGAACGTGTCGATCCCGTCGATCTCGGGCGACCTCGGCGTGTCGTCGGACCAGGGCACCTGGGTCATCACCTCGTTTGCGGTGGCGAATGCGATCTCCGTGCCGCTCACCGGCTGGCTCACGCAGCGTTTCGGCCAGGTGCGCCTGTTCATGGCGTCGATCATCCTGTTCGTGATCTCGTCCTGGATGTGCGGCCTCGCGCCCACGCTGCCCTTCCTGCTCGCCTCGCGCGTGCTGCAGGGCGCCGTGGCCGGCCCGATGATCCCGCTTTCGCAAACGCTGCTGCTCGCGAGCTATCCGCGGGCGAAAGCGCCCATGGCGCTCTCGATGTGGTCGATGACCACCCTGATCGCGCCGGTGGCCGGGCCGATTCTCGGCGGCTGGATATCCGACAACATCTCGTGGCCCTGGATCTTCTACGTGAACATTCCGGTGGGCATCGTCGCGGCGCTCGCCACGTGGGCGATCTTCCGCAATCGCGATTCGGAGGTGAGGAAGGCGCCGATCGACGGTGTGGGCCTCGCGCTCCTCATCATCTGGGTAGGCTCGCTGCAGGTGATGCTCGACAAGGGCAAGGACCTCGACTGGTTCTCATCCACCACGGTCGTCGTGCTCGCGCTCACCGCCGTGATCGCATTCGCGTTCTTCGTGGTGTGGGAGCTGACCGCCGCTCATCCGGTTGTGGACCTGTCGCTCTTCGCGCGGCGCAATTTCACAGGCGGCACGATCGCGCTATCGGTGGGCTACGGGCTGTATTTCGGCAATCTCGTGCTGCTGCCGCTGTGGCTGCAAACCACGCTCGGCTACACCGCAACGGACGCTGGCCTCGTGATGGCGCCCGTGGGCTTCTTCGCCATCCTGCTGTCGCCGATCACGGGCAAGATCTTGCCGCGCACCGACCCGCGTTATATCGCGACGACAGCCTTCATCGTGTTCGCGCTGTGCTTCTGGATGCGCTCGCAATACACGACGGGCGTGGACACGTGGGCGCTTACACTGCCTACGCTCATCCAGGGCATCGGCATGGCGGGTCTGTTCATTCCACTCGTGTCCATCACGCTGTCGGGTCTGCCGGGCCATCGCATTCCCGCGGCCTCGGGCCTGTCGAACTTCGTGCGGATCATGTGCGGCGGTATCGGCACCTCGATCTTCGAAACGGCGTGGGATCACAGGACGACGTTCCACCACGCGCGCCTGAACGAAGTGGCTACGCCCACAAACCCCGTCTTCAACCAGTCGATGCAGCAGTTCCAGGGCGCGGGTCTCGATCCTTCCCAAGCGCACGGGCTCTTCGACCGGATGCTCTCGCAGCAGGCCGCGCAACTCGGCGTGAACGACCTGTTCTGGATTTCCTCGATGATCTTCATCGTGCTGATCGCCCTCATCTGGATCACGCGCCCCGAGCGTGCGGGCGGTGCGGACGCGGGTGCAGCGGCTTCGGCAGCGCATTGACGTCGATGCGCTAGTGCTTGCGGCTGTCCATAGCAAAACGGCACGTCCGGTAATTCACCGACGTGCCGTTTTTGTTGGTGCGCGCCAGGCGCGACGCAAGCGTACTCAGGCTGCGCCGCTGACCACCAGCCGCTCCGGCGCAAGCACGCCGTTCGCGGCCTTCGCGACGCCGAGCAGGCGTCCGTCTTCTGCATACACTCGCACGCGTTCAGCCGCTTCGCAAACCACACGATCGAGCACCAGCTCGTTGAGCGGCAAGCGTTGGCCATGCGTGAAGCGGCGCGCCGCTTCGGCATTGAGCTTAACGGCCGGGAACGTGGAGAGCAGCGCATCGACGGGGCGCAGCCACGTGTCGCGCTCGGGCTCGTCGGCGGCCGTGAGCGCGTCGACCGTCACCGCATGTTCGAGCGTGAGCGCGCCCACGCCCGTACGCCGCAGCATCACGAGATGCGCGCCGCAGCCGAGCGCCTCGCCCATATCTTCAGCCAGCGTGCGCACGTACGTGCCCTTGCTGCACGTCACGCGAAATGTCACTTCGGGAACCTCGGGAAGCGCGCAGGCGATCATCTCCAGCGCGAGGATCGTAACCTCGCGCCCTTCGCGCTCGACCGTCTGGCCCGCACGCGCATACTCATAGAGCGGTTTGCCGTCGCGCTTGAGCGCGGAATACATCGGCGGTACCTGCACGATGTCGCCGAGAAAGCGCGTCATCGCCTCACGCACGGCGGCTTCGTCGCAGGAGACCTCGCGCGTTTCGATCGGCTCGCCTTCGGCGTCGCCGGTAGCCGTGCGAATGCCGAGGCGCATGGTCGCCTCATAGGTCTTGTCGGCTTCGAGCAGATCCTGCGAAAACTTGGTCGCCTCGCCAAAGCACAGCGGCAGCAGACCCGACGCGAGCGGGTCGAGCGTGCCAGTGTGGCCGGCCTTCTTCACGCGGTACAGACGCTTCGCACGAATCAACGCGTCGTTGCTCGAAAGCCCAACGGGCTTGTCGAGCAGCAGCACGCCGTCGAGCAGGCGGCGCGGGACCTTCGGTCGAGGCGCGTCAGATCGCTGCCCGCCATGATTCTGTTTCGATGATGCAGTCATTGCCCGCGTCAGTCGTCTTTCGCGCGCGTCGCGTTCGCCTCGTCGATCAGGCGCGACATCTCGACACCCTTCTCGACCGACTGGTCATAGTGGAAATGCAGCGTCGGCACCGTGTGAATGTGCAGGCGCTTGAAGAGCTGGTTGTGCAGATGGCCGGCGGCGTGATTGAGCGCTTCCTGCGTGGTCTTCGGGTCGCCCGTGAGAGTCGTGAAGTAGACCTTGGCGTGCGCGTAGTCGGGCGTGAGTTCCACGCTCTGGATCGTCACGAGCCCGATTCGCGGGTCCTTCACTTCGCGCATCAGCTCAGACAGATCGCGCTGGATCTGATCCGCGATCTGCACGTTGCGATTCGGGGAAGTACGTTTTTTCGGCATGATGGTTCCACCTCTTTATCTGCGAGGCATTCAGGCGGCGTTGCGTCCATCGAGGCGCATACGGCCGCGCAAAAAACAAAACGGGCGGGGCTGGCCAGCGCCTGCCCCGCCCGTTATCGGCAAACCCGCGGCAAACCCGCGGCCAGGCGGGCGACCCGAAGGTCTGCCCGCGGGCGCCGCTGTGTTACAGCGTACGCGCGACTTCGGTGATCTCGAACACTTCGAACTGATCGCCTTCGACGATGTCGTTGAAGTTCTTGATCGACATACCGCATTCGAAGCCTTGCTTGACTTCCTTGACGTCGTCCTTGAAACGCTTGAGCGAGTCGAGTTCGCCGGTGTGGATGACGACGTTGTTGCGGATCACGCGCACCGACGACGAACGCTTGACGAAGCCGTCCGTGACCATACAACCCGCAATCAGGCCGACCTTCGGCACGCGAATTACCTGGCGCACCTCGGCCATGCCCGTGACCGTCTCGCGCTTCTCCGGCGCCAGCATGCCCGACATCGCCGCCTTCACCTCATCCACTGCGTCATAGATGATGTTGTAGTAGCGGATGTCGATGCCATTCGCCTCGGCAACCTTACGCGCCTGCGCATCTGCACGCGTATTGAAGCCGATGATGACCGCCTTCGAAGCCGTTGCCAGGTTGACGTCCGACTCGCTGATCGCACCGACCGCGCTGTGCACGATCTGCACGCGCACTTCGCTGGTCGACAGTTTGAGCAGCGATTGCACCAGCGCTTCCTGCGAACCCTGCACGTCCGCCTTGACGATGAGCGGCAGGTTCTGCACTTCGCCTTCGCCCATCTGCTCGAGCATGTTTTCGAGCTTCGCGGCCTGCTGCTTCGCCAGCTTGACGTCGCGGAACTTGCCTTGACGGAACATGGCGATTTCACGCGCCTTGCGATCGTCCGGCAGCACGATGACTTCTTCGCCCGCGCCCGGCACTTCCGAAAGACCCTGGATCTCGACCGGAATCGACGGGCCCGCTTCCTTCGTCGGCTTGCCGGTTTCGTCGAGCATCGCGCGCACGCGGCCGTAGGCGCTGCCAGCGAGCACGACGTCGCCACGGTTCAGCGTGCCGGACTGGACGAGGATCGTTGCAACCGGACCCTTGCCCTTGTCGAGCTTCGCTTCGATCACGAGACCCTTGGCCGGCGCTGTGACCGGTGCAGTCAGTTCCAGCACTTCGGCCTGCAGCAGCACGTTTTCGAGCAGATCGTCGATGCCCGCGCCGGTTTTCGCCGACACCGGCACGAACGGCGAGTCGCCGCCGTACTCTTCCGGCACGACGCCTTCTGCGACGAGCTCCTGCTTCACGCGCTCGAGATTCGCGTCCGGCTTGTCGATCTTGTTGATCGCCACGACGAGCGGCACACCCGCAGCCTTGGCGTGCGCGATCGCTTCCTTGGTTTGCGGCATCACGCCGTCGTCGGCTGCGACCACCAGAATGACGATGTCGGTTGCCTTCGCACCGCGAGCACGCATGGCCGTGAAGGCCTCGTGACCCGGCGTGTCGAGGAACGTAATGACGCCACGCGGCGTTTCGACGTGGTAAGCGCCGATGTGCTGCGTAATGCCGCCCGCTTCGCCCGCGGCAACCTTGGCGCGGCGGATGTAGTCGAGCAGCGACGTCTTGCCGTGGTCGACGTGACCCATGACCGTGACGACCGGCGGACGCGGCAGCTGCTCGGCGTCCGTAGCCGTGCCCTGACCTTCGACCAGCAGCGCTTCCGGATCGTCGAGCTTCGCGGCAACCGCACGGTGGCCGAGTTCCTCGACGATGATCATCGCCGTTTCCTGGTCGAGCATCTGGTTGATGGTAACCATCTGGCCCATCTTCATCATCGCCTTGATGACTTCCGACGCCTTCACGGACATCTTGTGCGCGAGGTCGGCCACCGTGATGGTTTCCGGCACGTGCACTTCACGCACGATCGGCTCGGTCGGCGCCTGGAACGTCGAAGCGTCCTGGTGACGGCCACGGCCCTTCGGGCCGCCGCGCCAGCCGCGGTCCACGCCGCCCGACGAGTCGCCGCGCGTCTTGATGCCACGGCGCTTGGCCGCGTCGTCCTGCCAGCCGCCCTTGCCTGCACCCGGCTTCTTGTTGCGGTCGCCCGCGCCGGCACCCGGCGCGCTAGTCGAAGGCGCGGCCGTCGTGGCCGGCTTCTTCGCCGCGGCGCCTGCGCCGGCCGGACGGGCCGGAGCACCTTCCGGACGGGCCGGTTTGTGCAGGGTGCCCTTGGCTTCGGCAGGCTTGGCCGGCGGCTCAACGGGCTTGGGCGGCTCGGGCGCCTTCACCTGCGCCTTGCGCGGCGTGTTCATCATTTCGCGGATCGCGCGCGCTTCGGCTTCGGCAGCCGCGCGGCGGCGGGCGATCTCGTCCTGCTCCTTCTGCGCCTTGTCGGCGGCTTCGCGTGCGGCGGCTTCGGCCTTCTGGGCCGCTTCGCGCTGCGCGGCGCGCTCGGCTGCGGCGCGCTGTTCTTCCTGCTGATCCTGCGCCTGCTTCACTTCTTTCGCTTCCGCTTCGGCATTGCGCTGCGCGGCCACGGCCTGAGCGGCCAGCTCGTGAGCGACGGCATCGGCCGCTGCCTTCTTCCTGGCAACTTCTTCTTCGGCACGGCGGCGCTCGGCCTCGGCGGCCTCTTCGCGCGCACGGCGCTCCGACTCCTCACGCGCGAGCAGTTCCTGGCGCTCCTTGAGCTCCTGGGCCTGACGCTCGAGCAGTTCTGCCTCGCGGCGCGCTTCTTCCTCACGGCGCTGCAGCTCCGCCTCTTCGGCGGCAGCGGCTGCGTCGGCTGCATGATTCGATGCCTCCGCCTCACCGGCGGACTCGTCGCGGCGGACGAACGTGCGCTTCTTGCGCACCTCGACCTGAATGGTGCGTGCCTTACCCGTCGAATCGGACTGCTTGATCTCCGACGTATGCCGTTTCGTCAGCGTGATCTTGCGCTTGTCTGCATCAGTCGAGCCGTGAGACTTGCGCAAGTGATCGAGCAGACGCGCCTTGTCGGTCTCCGACAAGGCATCGCTCTCGCTCGCTTTCGTGACGCCCGCCGCCTGCAGCTGCTCGAGCAGCACGCCGGCAGGCATTTTCAGTTCCGCGGCAAATTGGGCTACGTTGTTACTCGCCATTCATTCCTCTTAATGCAAGGACCGATTCCTTGCGGTTGACATCGGGTCATGCGGCCTTCGGTGCCTCGCGTTCTGCAAGGCTCCGCCGCGTTCAGTTCAGTGGGTCATGGTCGCTTCCTGCTCGTCGCGCCCTGATGCAGCTTCCCGTTGGCGGGTTACTGGAACCAGTGCTCACGTGCCTTCATGATCAACGCCTTGGCGGCGTCCTCTTCCATTCCCGTCATTTCGACCAGCTCGTCCACGGCCAGCTCGGCGAGCTCGTCGCGGGTGTGAACTTCATGCTGCGCCAGTTTCGCGAGCAGGTCCGGGTCGATACCGTCCAGACTCTTGAGGTCCAGCGCGGCGCTTTCCACCTTCTCCTCGTTCGCGATCGCCTGCGTGAGCAGCGCGTCGCGTGCGCGGTTGCGCAGCTCGTGCACGGTGTCCTCGTCGAACGCCTCGATTTCGAGCATTTCGTTGAGCGGCACGTAGGCGATCTCTTCGAGGCTCGTGAAGCCTTCGTCGATCAGGATGTCGGCGACTTCCTCATCGACGTCGAGACGCGCCATGAACAGGTCGCGCAGCACCGTGCGCTCCTGATTCTGCTTTTGCGCAGATTCGTCCGGCGTCATGATATTGATTTGCCAGCCGGTCAGTTCGCTGGCGAGACGCACGTTCTGGCCGCTACGGCCGATCGCGACCGCGAGTTCGCTCTCGTCGACCACGACGTCCATCGAGTGCTTTTCCTCGTCGACGACAATCGACTGCACGGCAGCCGGCGCGAGCGCGCCGATCACGAACTGGGCGGGATCTTCCGACCATAGCACGATGTCGACGTTTTCGCCACCGAGCTCGTTGCGCACGGCCTGCACGCGCGAACCGCGGATGCCGACGCAGGTGCCGATCGGATCGATGCGCTTGTCGTAAGCCACCACGCCGATCTTGGCGCGTACGCCCGGATCGCGCGCCGCCGCCTTGATCTCGAGAAGGCCCTGTTCGATTTCGGGCACTTCCATTTCGAACAGCTTCATCAGGAACTCGGGCGCCGTGCGCGAGAGTTCGATCTGCGGGCCGCGCGCGGTGCGGTCGACCTTGCCGATCCAGGCGCGCACGCGGTCGCCCACGCGCAGGTTTTCCTTCGGAATCAGCTGGTCGCGGCGCAGCAGCGCTTCCACACGGCCGGATTCGACGATGAAGTTGCCCTTGTCCATGCGCTTGACCGTACCGGTCATGATGCTTTCGCCACGCTCGAGGAAGTCGTTCAGGATCTGCTCGCGCTCGGCGTCGCGCACCTTTTGCAGGATGACCTGCTTGGCGGCCTGCGCCCCGATACGGCCGAACTCGACCGACGGCACCGGCTGCTCGACGAAACCGTCGATCTGCGCTTCCGGGTCCTGCTCGCGTGCTTCGAACAGCAGGATTTCCTGGTCCGGCTCCTGCAAGCCCGCCTCGTCCGGCACGACGCGCCAGCGGCGGAACGTTTCGTGTTCGCCGCTTTCGCGATCGATATGCACGCGGATATCCGCATCCTCGTCGAAGAGTTTCTTGGAGGCCGACGCAAGCGCCGCTTCAAGGGCGGCGAACACCACGTCCTTGTCGACATTCTTCTCGCGTGCCAGCGCATCCACCAGCATCAACACTTCGCGACTCATTGTTTGCGGCTCCTAAAGTCAACTTTGGGGACAAGGCGTGCTTTGTCGATGTCCGCGAGCGTGAAATCGAGCATCGCGGGACCCGCCTTCCCTTCGAATTCCAGACCGATGGAATCGCCTTCGGGAGCATGCACGATGCCCCGGTACGATTTCCGTCCGTCCAATGGCTTTTTCAACGTGATTACCGCTTCGCAGCCTGCGAAGCGTTCGAAGTCCGCCAGTTTTTTCAGCGGACGGTCGAGACCCGGCGACGAAACCTCGAGTCGCTCGTAGTCGATGTTCTCGACCGTCAGAACGTGCTGCAGCTGACGCGTGACCTTCTCGCAGTCCTCGATCGCGATCCCCGCGGGCTGATCGATGAAGATGGTCAGCATGCCGCGCCCGGTGCGCTCGAGGTCGACCAGCTCGTAACCGAGCCCGGTGACCGTGGTTTCAATCAGTTCCGTCAGTTGCACAATGCCCACTCCAGATGTTCTGCGCAGCGGGCCAGCAACTTCCTTCGCTCTAATTCTTGGTTCGCCAGGAATTCGCGGGCCGCGCGCCAGGTGAGCGCGCGCGCTTCTCACCTACCTGCCCCACGATGACGAACGACCTGGCTCGTTGGTGACTTTGGACGCCCCAAATTGACAATGCCGAACGTGAAACGTCGGCATTTTGGTAACCAATTTGGGGCGAACCAAAAAAAAATGGGCGAAACGCCCATCTTCTCACTTAGCCAGGTGGTCGCACCTGGGGCGCAAATTACAGCCGCACGCCCAGCGACTTTGTGATTCTAGCCTTTTTTGCACATTAACGCAAACCACCGGTCAAGCCCAAGGCGCCTTTTGCCGTTATTTATGGGCTCGCAAGGTGATTTTCCGGTGTTTTGCGCGCGAACCGCGCGCATTGCCGCCGTTGCATCGCCGCGACGCCCGCCGCATGCCGCAGCCGGGCGTCGCGCGCTTCGCGAGTCAGTGCCCGCGAGTGCGGTTGCGCGGCGTGCCACGCTGGCCGCCACGGCTGTTGCCGCCTGCGCGGTTGCCATTGGGGTTGGCGTTGCCGCCGTTGCCGGGACCGCTGCGGCGATTCCCGTCGGCATTATTGCCGCCCGCGCGCTTGCCCTGCGCGCCCGGTGCACGGTTGCCATCGACCTCGCGGCCGCCTGCACGGTTGCCGCCACGGCCGCCGAAACCGGAGCCCGCGCCGAAATTGCCGTGACCGGCTCCGGCGCCGCCGCCGAAGCCGCCCGCCGCACCGCGCCGTCCCTGGCCCTGACGCGGCTGCCCCATCGCACCGTGCGAACTCAGCACCGGCTCGCGGTTGATGAAGCCCATCGACGTCTGCATCGGATCGGGCTGGCGACGCTCCTGCTCCTTGCCGCCACGACCGCCCTTCTCTTCGCTCGGCGCCTTCAGACCAACCGCGGCCATCAGCGCGCGCACCTGGTTGTCTTCCAGCTCTTCCCAGCGGCCCCGCTTGAGGCCCTTGGGCAGCGCGATCGGGCCGTGGCGCGTGCGGATCAGCCGGCTCACCATCAGGCCCGCCGCCTCGAACATACGGCGCACTTCGCGGTTACGGCCTTCGGCCAGCGCGACGTGATACCAGTGGTTCGTCCCTTCGCCGCCGCCGTCGCGGATGCGCAGGAAGCTCGCGGGGCCGTCCTCGAGCTCGACGCCCTTGAGCAGCTTCTGGCGATTGCCCTCGGTGAGCTCGCCCACCACGCGCACGGCATATTCACGCTCCACGCTGTAGCGCGGATGCATGAATCGGTTGGCCAGATCGCCCGAGGTGGTCAGCATCAGCAGACCTTCGGTGTTGAAGTCGAGACGGCCGACGGCCAGCCACTTCGCCGTTTTCATCGGCGGCAGGCGGTCGAACACCGAGGGACGGCCTTCCGGGTCGGCGTGGCTCACGATTTCGCCGGTCGGCTTGTGATAGATCAGCACGCGCGGCGGCTTGTTCTGCAGCTTGCGCTTGATCGGCTTGCCATTGATGCGGACCTGGTCGGTCGGCAGGATGCGCTGGCCGATGTGCGCGGGCTCGCCGTTCACCGAGACGCGCCCGGCGACGATCAGCTCTTCCATGTCGCGACGCGAGCCCATGCCCGCATCCGCCAGCACCTTGTGCAGCTTCGGTGCGTCGTCGTCCGGGCTCAGCACGCGCTTGGGTTGCTGGGCACGGCCGCGCCGCAGCATCGGTGCGCGCACGCCCGAACCGGCGCCATTGTCGGCGTCGAACGCCGGGGACGTGACGTAGAGGAACAGGTCTTCCTGCGTGGACTCGCCCGCGGCCGCTGCCGGCTGGCCTTCGCCTCGGCCCTGGCCCTTCTGGCGTTTGCCAGCGCCTTGCTGGCGCTCGCCCTGCGGGCGTTCGCCCTGACGTTCGCCCTGGCGTTCGCCTTGACGCTCGCCCTGAGCCGCGGCGCCCGCGTTCTGGCGGCGGCCCGGCTTCTTCGCGCCTGCGTCCTTGCGCGGGGCGCGCCCCGCGGGAGCGCGCTCAGGCGCCGCTTCCGGTGCGGCATCAGGCGCTGCGGACGCGTCGGCGCCCTCCGCGCCTTCGGCGGTCTTGGCCTTCGCACCCGCGCGGCGGCGCGCGATCAGGCTGCGCGGCCCGCGGCGCAGGCCGCGGCGCGGACGCTCTTCGCCCTCGCCGCCCTGTGCTTCGCCTTCGACCTGCGAAGCACGCGTGTCATCGTCGCGCGCGGAGGACGCGCGGCGCGCGGATTCGGACGCGTCGGTCGAATCGGTGTCGTGGATATCAGTCAAAACAACCTCAAAATGTCAGGTTGCGCGCCCGCTTGCGGGGCACGTCAAAAATGCTTGTTGCTTCAGATGCCGCGTCGTGCGGCTTCGTCGTCCGTCGTTGAGACGGGGTCGTCCTGCGCCGCGTCGCGGCGGTCTTCGTGTTCTTCTTCGCCCGCCGCATCTGCTGCGTGCGCGGCATCCAGCGCGTGAGCGTCGGGGGCCGACCCGTGCTGCGCGCGGATCGTTTCGTCGTGTACCGCTTCATCCGCGGCATCGGCTGCGGACGCAATGTTTGCGCCTGCCGCCTCGTGCGCTTGTTCCGCGAGTTCCGCGAGTTCCGCTAGTTCCGCTAGTTCCGCTAGTTCCGCTAGTTCCGCTTCTTCCGTTGCGTGCGTCTCGGGCGCTGCGCTTTCGGGGTGTGCCGCTGTTTCATCGCCCGACGCTTCGCCCTGGTCTACCGGCGCCAGCGCATCTTCCGCGCCCGCGGCATCGGTGGCAACCTCGGGCTGGACTTCCGCGACGAGCTGCGCCGCGGCGCTATCGGGAAACTCGATCGCATGCTGGGCAAGCAGTTGCTCGCCGAACTGGCTCGACGGATCGTCGAGCGGCGGCAATTCGTCGAGCGACTTCAGGCCGAGATCGTCGAGAAACTCCCTTGTCGTTGCATATAGTGCCGGGCGGCCCGGCACATCACGATGACCGATGACTTCGATCCAGTTACGGTCCTCGAGCTGTTTGACGACCTGCGTGTTGACCGTGACCCCGCGAATTTCCTCGATGTCGCCGCGCGTGACCGGCTGCCGGTAGGCGATGATCGCGAGCGTTTCGAGGACCGCGCGCGAGTAGCGCGGCGGCTTTTCGGGGTGCAACCGGTCAAGGTACGTCCGCATGGCAGGCTTGCTCTGAAAGCGCCAGCCCGACGCGAGCCCCACCAGCTCGACGCCGCGCCCGGACCATTCGTGGCGCAGGTCTTCGAGCAGGTTGCGGACCGTGTCGGCCGAAATGTCGTCGGCAAACAGTTTGCGCAGTTCGCCGATCTTCAACGGCTCCTGCGTGCAGATCAATGCAGTCTCGAGGACGATTTTCGCCTCTTGGGTATTCATGCAGCCAGGTCAGACCCTAAGTAAGGTAAATCAGGTTCAAGGAACCGGATCAGACAGACGAAAGACGATATGGAACTAGGAGACGCGCTCGCCCGATTCTGATCGGTCATATTGATGGGAGCACGCACCGGGGGGCCGAAATTCAGGCAAAGAGCCAGACCCAGCCGGAGGGAGCCGCGAAGTTCCCGCAGGGAATCGCTTGACTGAGCGCCATATTACGCAAAAACGCTGGGTGCGTAAAGACGCCATTCCGCATGAGCGGCCTCATTTTAACGCGGGCCCCGCCATCGCTTTAGGCCCGCTCGCCACGCCGGTGCATGGCGCGGCGAGAGCGGCCTCAGTGCGCTCCCACCGTTTCCAGGTAGCGCGCGAGTCGCTCGACGCCCGCGTCGAGCCGCGCGGGGTCGCACGCATAGCACCAGCGCACGAAACCTTCCCCTTGCGGTCCGAACGCGCTACCCGGCGCGAGGCCGAGGCCCGCGTCGCGCACCAGCGCCTTGCACAGTTCGAGGCTGTTTTGCGCGCCCGCCAGCCGGAAAAACAGGTACATCGCGCCGTGCGGCACCTTCACATCGACGCCGGGCAGCTTCGCCAGCGCCGCGGCGAGATGGTCGCGCGAGGCGCGCAGATCGGCCACCAGCGCGCGTGTGAAGGGCTCGCCGTGCTCGACTGCCGCAATGCCCGCCTGCTGCACGAACGAGGGCGCGCACGAGGTGTTGTACTCGACCAGCTTGCCCAGATCGTCGGTCAAGCCGCGCGGCACGACCATCCAGCCGAGCCGCCAGCCGGTCATGAGCCAGGCCTTCGAAAACGAATTGACGCAGATCAGGCGCTCTTCACGCGACGCAACATCGAGGAACGACGGCGCGGTGCGCTCGCTCGCATCGCCGTAGTAAAGGCGCTCGTAGACCTCGTCGGCGACGATCCAGATGCCGAGGCGCCGGCAATGCTCGAGCACCACGCGCTGCTGGTCGCGCGTCATCACCCAGCCGGTCGGATTGTTCGGCGAGTTGATCATGAGCAGGCGCGTCTCGGGCGTGAGCGCCGTGAGCAGCCGGTCGAGATCGAGCGTCCAGCCGCGCTCGCCGTAACTGAGCGAGACCGTTTCGACTGTGGCGCCGAGGATCTTCGGGATTTCGACGAGGTTCGGCCACAACGGCGTCACCGCCACCACCCTGTCGCCCGCGCCGACGACGAGCTGCGCCGCCAGCATCAGCGCATTGACGCCGGCGCTCGTGACCGCCACGTTGTCCACCGACGTTGCGCCGTGCAGTTCGCTCACGTAGCGCGCGAGCGATTCGCGCAGCGGCGCGATGCCGAGATTGTGCGTATAGAACGTGTCGCCGCGCCCCAGCGCGTCCGCCGCCGCCTCGCGGATGAACGGCGGTGTCACGCGGTCGGACTCGCCGAACCAGAACGGCAGTACGTCGGGAACGCCGAACCCGGCGTTCGCCACTTCGCGGATCTGCGACGAGCGCAACGCACGCACCGCTTCGCGCGGCAGGGAGATGGAGGACGACGGTTCGAAATCGCTCATCGGGCTTCCGGGTGGCACAGAATGTGGGAAAACATGGAGTGTAGCGCGCGGCCCCCGCGCGACGAGGTCAGCGCCTGCAAGCCTGAGCGCAGCGGCTTCAGTGCCGCGCTTCGGGCTGGCCGGCAAGTTGACGGATCAGCGACCAGACCGCCTCGGCGGCCGGCGAAAGCGAGCGGTCGCGCCGCCGCACGAGCTCGACGGTGCGCTCCGCGCGCGGCACGAGCGGGCGCGCAAGCAGCGGCGCGCCCGCCGGCACGGGCAGCGCGAGCCAGGGCAACACGCTGATGCCCACGCCCGCCTCCACGAGTCCGAAAACGGTGGCCGGGTGGCCCAGCTCCTGCACCACGCGTGCGCGTACGCCCTGTTCGCTCATCACGGCGTCGATGAGCGGTCGGCTGCCCGAGGCGTAATCCAGCATCACCAGTCGCTCGCCGTCCAGCTCCTTCCACGGGACTTCCTGGCTCAGCGCGAGCGCATGATCGCCGCGCACGACCACGCAGAACGAGTCCGTGGTGAGGCATTCGGTTTCCAGGTCCTCAGCGGCAAAGGGTCCGATGATGACGCCGAAGTCCACTTCTCCCGAGCGGATCCTGCGCACGACGTCGCTCTGCACGTCGTCGCGCAAGCCAAGCGTGATGTAGGGAAACTGCCGCCCGCACGCTGCCACGACCTGGGGCATCAAACGGCACGCAACCGTCGGACTGGCCGCCACGACGACGCGGCCGCGCCGCTGCTCGCCGATCTCGCGAATCTCTCGCAAGGCGTCGTCGAGATCGTTGAGCAGGCGCGGAATGCTCGCGATCAGGTTCGCGCCCACATCGGTGAGCTGCACCTCGCGCGTGGTCCGGTCGACGAGCTTCACGCCTATCTCGGCTTCGAGTTCGCGTACACACCGGCTCACCGCCGACTGCGTGAGCCCGATCTCGTCCCCGGCCCGGCTGAAACTCTGCAGCCGGGCGACCTCGATGAACACCCGCAGTTGCCGCAGCGTCACGTTCATCCGCTCGCCTCATGAATTGTCCGTTTTCATGCATTTTATGCCAGACAACCATCGTTGCGGCTAGCGCAGCATTGCTACCCCTTGTTCGCCGCAGTGCAGCAACACAGCGCAAACGCACGTCGGACGGGCTTGGTTGCACAAGATTGGTGATTCTCCCGATTTTCTCGATAAGCGTTTTCGAGTCTTATACGCCCCTGGCAATCTCCCGCGCGGGCTTGACGCCACGCGGCTTCAAGACGAAATCGTACGTGCTGGCACGGTTTTCGCATTAAGGCACGCACAGGTTCGATGGACGTCCCGCGAGCACGCAGTCCGGGACGATCCAGTCGGGCCCGCCTGGTACTCCGGCATCCGGCCGGGAGTCCATGAAGAGTGCGCAGCGCGGGGCAGCGCACCGGAGATAGCTTCGCTGAGGTGAAACATGATGCTGTTCGACGATTTGAGAGACAACGAATGGGCGCTGGTCGAGGCGTTGTTCTGTGCTGAACCGGCACGGAGCGAACGGCGCGGACGGCCTCGCGTCGAAGCGCGTGCTGTGGTCAACGCGGTGCTCTGGGTGCTTTCGACGGGTGAAGGCTGGTCCAAGCTGCCGGGCCGCTACCCCTCGCCGCCGACTTGCCGCCGTCGTTTCGACGAGTGGCAGGCGGACGGCACGCTTGCAGAGATCGTCAAGCGACTGAGCACGAACGGGCGTGAAATTTCGCTGCGCGGCCGTATCGGCGCCACGGCGACCAAGCCGCCCGCGCCTCCGAGCCGCGATCGCCTGCGCGGCGCGTTCTGGACCAATCCGGAATCGTGGCGCGCGCCGGTCAAGATGGCCTGAGCCACGCTTGAATTGCTTTTCCCCCGGGCGCCTCATGCGCCCGGCGTGTTTTCCTCTCACCTCTTGCGCACCCTTGCGCATTTCGTGGCCGCTTCAGATCGGCTTTCGGGTCATGTGCCAGCAGTGCCCCCTCCCCAGCCGATGCAGGCTGCATCGACGTGGCTGCGCCCATAACCAGCGATCGGCACCGCGCGATACATCTCTTTACTAATATTTACAGCGCGCTTTCGTTCCCGACGTTAGCTTAGGAGCATGTCCACTAACGTCAAGAAACAGGATTGACGGGGAACCACCATGAAATCCATGAACCTGCCCATTCGGGGCATCATGGTTTCGCTGTCCGCCCTCGCCCTCTTCGCGCCGACCGCCTCGTTCGTGTCGTTCAGTGCCGCGGCCCAGCCGCCGCATGCCTCCGTACCGTCATGGTCGATCTCGCGCACCGGCGCGCGCGCTATGCCGCCCGTAGCGCCTGGCCCGACCGCGAGCAAACCGCCCGTGCCGCGCGGCGACTTGCGCGGCGACATTGCGGACAATGCCCGCCGCAGCGCGCCACAGAGGCAGGAACCAGCACAGCGCCGGTAAGCCGGCCAGCGAAACACCAGCGAGGGGACTGCCGGAACCGACGAAAGAGCAGCGATGACGACGGACGCAAGACCGTCCGGCAGGTCGCGGCTCAGCATATACCCTGCCCCGGGGAACCACCGCGCTTCATGTGCGGTCTACCTTTACGCCATCAAGCACAGCGTGGCAGCAGTAATTCCGGTAAGCCCGTATCTTTCGATGCGGGCTTTTTTTTGGCGGGACGAAGAGAACAGACTGTGCTACTGGCTGGCTTCGAGGCCGGATTGGAGCACGCGCTCCGCGACGTAGTCGGCCACGCGATGCGCGCTCCACTGCACCGTGCGCTCGTCGCGAGCGAGCCGGGCGAACTCAGCGCGACCGCGATCGGTCAGCACCGCGATATCGACCGGCGCATGGAAACCCGGCGCCGGCGCAACCGTGCGCTGCCGGACGATGTCCATCATGCCGAGATCGCGCAAATACTGGAATACTTCAGGACGACGCGCCCACGGGACCTGCCGATACTGCACCCGCCTCAGCGCTTCGAGTACTGCTTCGTTGGAATACGTGGTCATCTCACTTCTTTCTTAAAATGCAGTCCTGCGATCATTGAGCCTCGCGCGAGCCGGCTGCGGCGCAATGCAGACCTGAGAACGGCGCAGTCTGTGCCCTGCCGGGCTCACGCGCCCTATCCGTGCGATGTGCAGCGGCAGGGACTGCAGGTTATCCGGGCCCCCGTGAAGCGGCTTCGCCGCTTCACGCACGGCCAACGCCGCGCCACGCTCGCGGCGCAAAGGTCGGTTGGACGCGCATTTTCCCGAAAACAATACGTTACCTCATCCAAATTGATTCTATTCGTTTTGTTTGTGCTATTTGTTGCGCTCGGCCTGCTGTGGCGCAGCGCGCGCTGGCGCGTCGCGGCTTGCGCGGCCGCGCTCTTCTGGCTTCTCGCGACCGGCTGGCTCACCGCCGTGCTGCTCGATATCGCCCAGCCGGAGTTATATCGCACTCCCTACGATCAAGCGAAAAACGGCCCGGCGCACTTCGGCGCGCGCACCGCCATCATCATGCTGGGCGGCGGCACCGAATCCCGCGACGGCCGACTGGTCCCCGCGCGCGACGTCTACGCACGCATTGCACTTGCCGCCGAACTGTACGCGCAGTGCGCGCGCGCGGGCGGCGCGTGCCGCGTGATCGTGAGCGGCGGCAACCCGGAGCACCATGCAAGCGCCGAGGCCGACAACTACGCGCCCTACCTGCTGCGCGCCGGTGTGCCGAGTGCCGACCTCGTGCTGGAAAACCAGAGCCTCACGACGTATCAGAACGCGCGCAACGTCGCGCCCATCGTCCGCGCCGGGAACGACGAAACGCTCCTGCTCGTCACGTCCTCCTACCAGATGCGCCGTGCAATGCTCGATTTCCGGCGCTTCGACATGGACCCGCTGCCCGCGGTTTCCAGCGTGCGCCGGGTCGAGCGCGGCCTGCTCCCGCGCATCGCGAATCTCAAGTCCGCCGAAACGGCGCTCCACGAATCGATTGGGGTTGCCCAGTTTTATGTTTATCGGATGATCGGCTGGTTCTAGTATGACCGTTCGACGACCCCATATGTAACGAGGTGTAACTTCCGCGCAAAACGGCTTACGTGATGTCATCTGGCGCGAGTATTTGATCGTTAGAATGGCATGTCCATCCTGCTTGGACAGATACCGGCTGGGTCCATAAACCGCTCCTTCGGAGGTAGAGATGAAAAAAATGTCCCTCGCAGTCCTGATTTCACTTTCCGCACTGGCGGGCGCTGCGCATGCGCAGTCGGATAACGGCATCACGATGAGCACCGACCCGGCCAAGGCCGACGACGTCCTGCAACGCGCGCAGGCTTTACAGCAGCAACAGGAAGCCGCGCCTGCGCCGGCGCCCATGATGCATCACAAGTCGGGGCATCCGCATCACAAGAAGGCCCCTGCCCAGTAAGAACGGACGACGCCTGGCCGCGCGCAACCCAGCGCCCGCGGACAACGCCTTCCCGGGGATGAAGCCGATGCCGGTTTAGCCGCCATCGGCTTTTTTCTTCGCCGCGCCGCCTGGCTGCGTTTGGGGTCTCCTGGCGCGCATCGGCGCCGCGCCGACGCGCCGGCGCGGTATGCTAAAGTCGCGCACCTCGAAAACGCCCCGGTCGGCCAGACGCGGTCGGCCAGACGCGGTCGGCATAGACCCAACCTTTTGTGCGCGCCACGCGCGGAGAAACGCAATGAGCAACATCCAGCTCGACATCGAATGGACCGAAGCGGCCTCACGCAAGATCGAAAAGCTGATGCCGCGCGGCGGCAACCAGGACGCGTACCTCGCGCTGCCCCCCATCGAATGCCTGCCGATGGAAGGCGACGTGCTGTTTCTCGGCCCGGCTGGCAAGCAGCAGCCGTTTATAGTGGCGGAGCGTCAATACCATCACGAGGGCGACGCAGACTGGACCATCATCCTGATTCTCGACGTGCCCGACACGGCGCACTGAACGGCACACCGTGCTGCCCGCAGGCGGCACGCGAGGCGCTCGCATCCAACGCGGGCGCCCACTCGCGGCATCCCCTCCTCCGGCTTTCCATGGCATGCGTCGCCGCGCCAGGCACGGCTCATGCGCGCAGTTTCTGTCTCTCGCCCCACACTTGACGACCTAGTCCAGGCGGTTGCCGCCGTCGCTCGAACGCCTGCTTCAGAGGCAGCAGTGAGGTCCGCGCAGTAGGAGCGCCCACGAATAGCCCATGCCGCAGCGCGTCCCGAGCCATGCCAAACGCGGACTTTCCGCGCGAGCACCCGTGGCGCGTGCCGGGTTTAGCCACGTCGCAGACCGGCAATCCGCCGCCCGGTCCGGATCACTAATCGGTTACGCGCCGACGCCCCGCCTTCAGCTCACCGGTGCGCGCCTTGCTGTCGAGCCGGCGCAGCTTCGAGGCACGCGTGGGGCGCGTCGCCACGCGCGCCTTGCGCGTCACGCTGACGCTGTCGACCAGCTCCTCGAGGCGCGCAAGCGCGGCCACGCGATTCTGTTCCTGGGTGCGGTATTCCTGCGATTTGATCACGACGATGCCCTCGCTCGTAATCCGACGGTCGGCAAGCGCGAGCAGGCGCATCTTGAGCACCTCGGGCAACGACGAGGCGCGGATGTCGAAGCGCAGATGAATCGCGCTCGACACCTTGTTCACGTTCTGGCCGCCCGCGCCCTGTGCGCGAACGGCGACGAGTTCGATTTCCTGCAACGGGATGGGCGCGCGTGCGGTCATGGGCAACCAGAAAGAAAGCAGGCCGCTTCGGGCCGGACACGCGGCAGTGTCGCACAGCGCGCCTGAATCGGCACCGGCATGACACAGGCGTGACATGCCATCGCGCAAGCGGCAAACCAATCCGCCGCGCATGCGCAATGCCGCTGCGCCGTCGTCCCGCTGCGCAGCCAGTTTGCCGCCGCGCGGCGCATGAACCATACTTGCGA
Organism: Paraburkholderia sp. CNPSo 3272; assembly: GCF_024206495.1. Classification (GTDB taxonomy): domain Bacteria; phylum Pseudomonadota; class Gammaproteobacteria; order Burkholderiales; family Burkholderiaceae; genus Paraburkholderia. The sequence goes on from NZ_JAMBPQ010000001.1 coordinate 340,532, forward strand.
CATTCCCTTGGGCGAACCCTCAGGAGCGCGCACCCCATGAAGCTGCGTCCCGCATTCGTTGCCGAACTGGCGGTCAACCTGCTGCTTCCCTGGGTCGCCTACCGTCTCGCCGAGCCGCACTGGGGCGAAGTCGGCGGCCTCATTGCGTCGGCCGCGCCGCCGCTTGCCTGGAGCATCGTCGAACTCGTGCGCTTTCGGCGTGTGGATGCGCTCTCCGCCGTCATTCTGCTCGGCATCGTGCTCTCGCTTGTCGCCGTGGCGTTCGGCGGCAGCCCGCGCGTGCTGTTGATGCGTGAAAGCCTCGCTTCGGGCGCGATCGGCGCCGCGTTCCTGATCTCGCTTGTCGCGAAGCGCCCGCTCGTCTTCTATCTCACGCGAGCGACAGTCGCGCGCGAGACACGCGAAGGCGTCGCGCGGCTCGAACAGCTCTGGAAGGAAAACGCGAGCTTCGCGGCGGCCATGCGCCTGCTCACGTTCATCTGGGGCTTCGGGCTTTGTCTCGATTCCGCACTGCGCACGTATCTGGCCGCCACCTGGCCGATCGAACGCTTTCTCGTCGTCTCGCCGATCATCGGCTATGGCGTGTTCGGCGGCCTGATGGCCTGGACCTTCTGGTATCGCACGCGCATGCGGCGCATTCACGGCACGCACGGCCTGCTCGGCGACGCGGCCGCGGCAACGAACCCGAGCACGCTCAGCGTGGACTGAGACGCCGGCGCCGCCCTCGGCCCAGTCCGGCACGCATCGGCGGTCAGATCGCGCCCGAAATACGTTAGACTCAGCGCCACAATCCGCGGCGTACTGTCCGCTCTCGAACTTCCCCCGGCAGTCGATGCGCTACTCCGTAGAAATCAGGAAATTCCTCTATAGCCAGTACTTTTACGGCGGTCTGCGCATCGCGATCGGCATCTCGCTTCCCGCCGTCCTGTGCCTGTTCGTCTTTCACAAGAGCGAACTGGGCTTCACCATCTCGACCGGCGCACTCGGCGCCTGCGTGGTCGACATGCCGGGGCCGCTCAAGTACAAGCGCAACGAAATGCTCGCGTGCAGCGTCATCGGGTTTCTCTCCGCTTACGCCACGGGCCTCGCCACCTTCAGTCCCATCGCGCTCTGGGCCACCGTGGTGCCGCTCACCTTCGTGCTCTCGCTGATCGTGGTCTACGGCAACCGTTGGCCGCAGATCAGCTTCGCCACCCTCTTCATGATGGTGATGACGCTCGAAGAGCATTTCACGCCGCACCTCGCGCTCGTCAATGCGCTGTGGATTCTGCTGGGCGGCCTCTGGTACACGGCGTGGTCGACCTCGATCAGCCAGCTCATGCTCGATCGCATCGAGCAGCAGGCGCTCGCCGAAAGCGTGTTCGCCTGCGCCGACTACCTGCTCGCACGTGCCCAGTTCTTCGACCTCGACAACGATCTCGACGAGTGCTACCGCAACCTGGTCGCGAAGCAGATCGCCGCCGTCGAGCGCCAGGACGCGGCACGCGACATCGTGCTGCGCAACCTGCCCAAGCTCAGGGCCGGCAAGATCGATGCGCGGCGCGCGATGCACTTCAACCTGTTCATCAACACCGTCGATCTGCACGAGCTGTTCGTGGGCGCGCACACCGACTATCCGCTCGTGCGCAACACCTTCGGCGCCTCCGACCTGCTCGTGTTCTACCGCGACCTGATCCGCAAGGCCGCCGCCGATCTCGAAGACATCGGCCTTGCAGTGCTGCAAAACGAGGCGCCGCGCGCGAGCGTGAACGTGAAGGCCGAATTGCGCGCCATCGAATACGAACTCGAGCTGCTGAAAAAACGCGACCTGGCCGCGACCGATCCGGAGGCCTATGCGGCGATCTCAGCGTCGTTCCGGCGTATCTGGAGTGCGACACGCCTGATCGACCGCATGCGCCGCAGCCTCGCGAGCGAAGTACCGACGACCGAAACAGAGTTGCGTATCGACGAGGCGCTCACACGCTTCGTGACGAACCGCCGCGTGTCCTGGCTGCAGATCTTCTCGAACCTCACGATGGCCTCGCCGAGCTTTCGCCACGCGCTGCGCGTGACGATCGCCGTGGCGGTGGGTTTCTGGCTCGGGCGGCTTCTGCCGCTCACCAACGCCTACTGGATCGTGATGACGAGCATCATCATCCTGAAGCCGGGCTACTCGCTCACGCGCCAGCGCAACGCGCAGCGTATCGTCGGCACGCTGATCGGCTGTATCGCGAGCATTGCGCTGATCCTGCTCGTGAAGCAGCCGCTCGTGCTGCTCGTCTCGATGTTCGCGGCGATGGTGATGAGCTACAGCCTCCTGCTCTTCAACTACACGGCGAGTGTGGTGTTCACTTCGGCCTATGTGCTCCTGATGTTCCATCTGCTCGCGCCGGGCAGCATGCGCATCATCGGCGAGCGGGCGATCGACACGGTGGTGGGCTGCATGATCGCCATCGCCGCGAGCCATCTGTTCCCGTACTGGGAATACCGCCTGATGGGCAAGCTCGTGCACGACATGATCGCCGCGACGCGCAGCTATCTCGAGGCGAGCTGGTGGTGGAGCGGGCGCACGAGCGCGCCGCAGCCGGCGTTCGCGGGCCCCGCGGTGAGCGAGGCCGGCGCGCGCGTGGCCGCCCACGCAACGCCCACGGCGACGCTAGCAGCCGCTGCGGGCGGCGTGGCGAATCCGCTGCCCGGCAGCGCGAGCGCCATGGCGAGCGCTTCGGCGAACGCGGCGAGCGTCATCGACGAACCGGTCGCCGCCGTCGCGACCCTCGACGACTCGCCCACCGCCGGCGCTCCCGGCTCGCCCGTGTCAGCCGTGGGCGCGAAAGCCGCTGCGCAAACCGCCCAGGCCACAGCGGGAGCAGCCGCCGCGGCGCCGTCGCTCGCGCGCGACTTCCGCTACCGGCTCGCGCGCAAGAACGTGCACGTGGCGTTTGCGAATCTCGGCCAGGCGTTCCAGCGCATGATGCTCGAACCGAAGGCCGCGCAGAAGTTCGTGCCCGAGCTCAACGACCTGCTCGTGCGCAGCCACGTGCTCGCTTCGCAGATCACGGCCACCGCCCCGCTCCTGCGCAGCACGGCGCGGACCGACCAGCCGGAGGTCAAGCTCGACGCGCTCGAGCGCGCGCTTTCGTGCGTGCGCGAGAACCTCGTCGCCGCAGAAGCGGGCACGCCTGCGCCCGCCGATCAGGCCGACATCACGAAGCAGCTCACGCGCGAACTCGATGCGATGGTGGTGGAAGCCGAGCGCGCGCTCGGCGCCGCCGGGGAACTGCCGCAGGAACTCAAGCTGCTCGCCCACCAGTGCAAGCAGATGATCACGGCGTCCTGGCTGATTCGCCGGGACGCGAGCATCATCCGACTACCGGAGGAATAAGCAGGAGACGGCCCGGCGCGTCACTGCGTCGAGCCGCTCGCTTGCGAGGCGGCCGTGCTCGCGGATGCATGCGCCGCGCCGGCGCCCACGGTCTCGTCGTACTCGCGCTTGCTTTTGAGCGCGTTGAAGAGCACGGTGCCGATCACGAACAGCACCACCACGACGATGAGCACGGCAACGCCGACGGTGGGGTTCTTCTTGCGCGGTTCGTTCATCGGTCGTGCCCAGCCTCGAATTGGATGACAGGAACGGGCATTCTACGCCGCCATGCCTTGCAGACGGCTTGCGCCGCGGCCCGCCAGGTCACGCTAGGCGCCGCTGCGCACCGGCAGCGCCGTCGAGTATTTGAGCTGCTCCATCGCGAAGCTCGAACTGACGTCGAACAGCGGCACGGCGCGAATGAGCTGCTTGTAGACGCGGTCGAAGTCGTCGATATCGGAGACCACGATGCGCAGCAGGTAGTCGGTCTCGCCGCTCATCCGATACGCCTCGACGATTTCGGGAATCTCCTGCACGGCGCGCGTGAAAGTCTGCGCCCATGCCTCGGTGTGCTGGTTCGTGCGCACGGCGACGAACACCGTCGTCCCCACGCCGAGCTTGCGTGGGTCGCACAGCGCGACCTGCGCGCGGATTACGCCCGTTTCCTTCAGGCGCTGCACGCGCTTCCAGCACGGCGTTTGCGAAAGATTGACGCGTTGCGCCAATTCCGCGACCGGCATGGTCGCGTCCTGCTGCAGCAGCTCAACCAGCTTTCTGTCGATGAGATCCATTTCCGCACTCCCCGAAGCGTAGAAATTTATTCTACACGGTGGGCAAACGAGAAAAGAATAGGAAAACTCTTTCCAGGCGCGAACGGTTATAAATCTTCTTGTAGAAACTGCAAGAAGAACACGCCATGAACGCCCCTGCCGAACTCGCCCTGCTGAACGCCGTCCACACCGCGCAGCAGCACGCCGCCGCCGTCGCGCGCCTCACCGCCGCAATCGACGCCGCCTTCGATGGCTGCGCGATGCCCGGCGACCCGTCGCGCTGCGTCCGCTTCGCGCGCGGCCTGCGCGCGGCGCTCACGCGTGCGCTCGCCGACCCTGCGCTCGTCACGCCTGCGCAGCGCGAAGGCAGCGCGCAGACGTACCGGCGTCATGTCATCGCGGCCGACAGCCGCGGCCGCTACACGGTCGCGGCGCTCGTCTGGCAGCCGGGCCACGCGAGCCCGATCCATGCGCATCACACCTGGTGCGGTTACGCCGTGCTCGACGGCACGCTGACCGAAACGCTCTACGCGTGGGACGACGCACGTCAGGGCGCCGACGTGGTTCGCTCGCATCCGCGCGCGAGCGGCGCGGTGTCGTTCGGCGGACGCGGGCGCACCGGCATTCACCGGCTTTCGAACGGCAGCGACGCGCGCGCCGTCTCGCTGCATGTCTACGGCGTCGCCGCCGAACACATCGGCACGCAGGTCAACGACGTGCTGCCGCTCGTGCGCAAGCCGGCGCTCGCCTCTTGACGCGGCTGCCCCCTTCGCACTGCTTACCGTCTGACTGCGCAAGGCCGCCGGGCAGCCGCCCGGCGCCAGCGCAACCGCGGCGCGAGAAGGTGCGTTTGAGTTTGTCCCGAGCGGCGACGCAGACCTTCAGCCGCGGCTGCCCGCCGTGGGAATCTGCGGCGGCGCGCCCTCGGGGCCCGCCGTTGGCGGGGGTGCGGGCCGCGGCTCGTGCGAGGCATCGCGCGCGACGCCGCCGCTCACATGCACGCCAGACGGATGCGGATGGCCATGCGCCTCCTCGACTTCGCCGCTGCGCGAGGACACGTGCACCTGCATCTGCGGCACCGGCATGTCGATGCCGGCTTCGTCCATGTGGCGCTTCAGGCGCGCATTGAACGCACGCGCCACGCTCCACTGCTGCAGCGGCCGCGTCTTGATCTGCCCTTTGACGACCATCCAGTTCGGGTCGAAGCGGTCGAGCCCCCACACTTCCACGGGCCCGAGTATCTCGCGGCGATAGCGGAAGTCGGCCACGAGTTCCGCGCCGGTCTCGCGAATCATGCGGGTGACCGTATCGAGATCGACCGAGAAGGGCACACGCACTTCGAACACGGCGAACGCGAAATCGCGCGAGAGGTTCTTCACGATCTTGATCTGCGAGAACGGAATCGCGTGGATCGCGCCCTGCCCGTCGCGCAGCCGCACGGTGCGGATCGACAGATGCTCGACCGTGCCCGCGTGGCCGTTGTCGATGTCGATCCAGTCGCCCACCGAAATCGTCTCCTCGATGATGATGAACAGACCGGTGATGAGGTCGGCCACCAGCGACTGCGCGCCAAAGCCGATGGCAAGACCGATCACGCCCGCGCCGGCGAGCAGCGGCGTGACGTTGATGCCGAGATTCGCCGCGGTGACGATGCCCGTGGTGGTGAGGATCGTCACGAGCACCGCATTGCGCACGAGCGGCAGCATGGTGCGCGCGCGCGTGCTGGGCGCGCGGCCCTTGGTGCGCGGACCGCTCGGATTGAGCGCTTCGAGAATCGCGGTATCGATCGTGATCCACACGAGCCAGGCGAGGAACACCGTCGACACGATCGCGAAGATCGCGTGCGCGATGCCGCGCGCGGCCACGTTCGCCTCGATGATCGCCGCAAGCGAAATGTCCCAGAGGCGCGCACACGACTCGAAATACGCGAACCAGATGAACACCACGAGCAGCGTGCCGGCAAAGCGCAGCAGGCGCCGCAGATACGGCGAGCGCCGCCGTACGCGCGCGGGGTTCGGGCGCGTGATGCGCAGTACGACCGCTGAGAGGAAGAACGCGAGCACGAGCAGGAGCGCGGAGACCACCGAGATCTGCAGCACGTCGTCGCGGCTGCCGATGCCGCCGAACGTGGCGACGATCGAAGCGCCGGCGAGCAGCAGCATCGGCAGTTGCCAGAGCGAGGCGAGCACGTCGAGGACTTCGGTGAGCGCCTTGTGGCGGTGGCGCAGCGAATAGCTGCGATTGCGGATGAGATGCGCGACCGGCCGCCGGAAACCAAAGGCGAACACCACCGTCAGCACCGCGGCCGCCATGTTCGCGGCGGTGCTCACCAGTGCGGCCAGGTTCGCGCCCAGCTGGCGCGCGACTTCGAAATTGGTGGCGGCGTCGCCGAGCGCCGCGAGCACGCCGATCGCAAAGAGCAGCCGGCGCGAGCGCGCGATCAGCAGGCGCACGGCCGCGCGCCGGTGGCCCGAGCCGAACAGCGAAAACATGATCAGGCAGATCGAAGAAAACACCGCACCCGCGACGATCGCGTAGGCGATCACGAGGGCGAGCGTGCGCCCGAGCGCGTCCGGCAGCGAGCGCTCGACCACGAGCGCGCCGACGAACGCCACGATCCATGGCGCCGCACGATGCACGACGAAAATCAGCAGATCGATAGTGCGCGGATCGGGCCGCAGGCCGGTCTCGACATCGAAGCGCCTGAGCAGCCGCCGCTCGATCCAGCGCAGCACCGCGGCGCACGCGCCCCAGCCGGCCAGCATGGCGAACAGATCGAACACGATACGGCCGGGGCTTTCGCCCTCTCCGGCCGAGGCAATGTCGTAAAGCTCGACGCCGGCTGCCCTGAAGCGCCCAGCCCAGTAGTGGAACGGACTGCGGCCGCGGCGCGCGTCCGACTCGACCGAGGCGAGTCCGGACGCAATCGCGCCCAGCAGCCCCGCCGAGTTCGCCGCCGGGCCCGAAGCGGGCGCGGGCCCTACGTTTTGCGAAGCGCTGCGAAGTTTCTTGAGCTGATTCAGGAGCGCGGTGCGCTGGCGCTCGTTGTCGAGCGTGCTAATGACACTGTCGAGCGAGCGCGTGAACTCGGCCTGGCTCGCCGGTGACGGCGCCGAGGCCGCTTCGGCCGCCGAAGCCCCCGAGGCACCCGCCGGCGCCCCGGTGATGATGCTCTTGAGCACCGGCAGCACGGGCGCCGGCGCGGCTTGGGCGGCGGCCCGCAGCGGCATGGTGAGGCACGCCGCGAGGCAGGCGAGAAGCATGAGCGCGCGCAGGAACGCGCGGACACACCAGCGCGCCGGCGCAGCGCGCGAAAGAAGTGCACGATCCGCTGGGTCGATGCGCATGCGCGACGGCCCGGCGCCCGCGCCATCGCGTCCGATGCTGGTAGTCATGGCGGAGGGGCAAAAAAAGGACGTTCCAGTTTAGCCGCACTCCAACTCTGCGCGCCTCGCGCGTGCGTAACAGTTTGTCAGCGCAGGGCCCGCCGCTTCGCGCCTCAGTAGGCTACCGTTGTGATCTGACGAATGAAGCTGCCCTGCTCCAGCTCGTCGACGAAGGCGATCGCGTAGTCTTCGGCGGAAATGCGGCTCTCGCCCTTCGCATCGGCGATCAGCGTATTGGCGCCCGTGCGGAACGCGCCCGTGCGCTCGCCGGGAGCGATGATCGCGGCCGGCGCGAAGAAGGTCCAGTCGATGTCGGCGACCGTGCGGTAGTAGTCGAACGCCTCGCGATGGGCGAGCGCGATCGCCTTGTAGGCGTCGGGGAAGCCTTCGGTATCGACGAGCTGCTTGCCGGGCACGACCTCCAGCGAGCCGGCGCCGCCCACCACTACGAGGCGCTTGAGCCCCGCGGCGCGCACGCCTTCCACGAGCGCGCGGCTCGCGACCAGCAGGTCGCCGAGCTGATCCTTGGGCGGCGCGTAGGCGCTCGCCACTACATCGTGGCCGCGCACCGCGGCAGCGATGCTCGCCGCGTCCAGCAAATCGGCCTTCGCCGCGTGGACGTTCGGGACGGCCGCCACGCGCTCGGGCTGGCGGACCAGCGCGCTCACCTGGTGGCCGCGGCGCGCCGCTTCGGCGGCGATGCGCGAACCGACCATGCCCGTTGCGCCAAAGAGGGCGATTTTCAGCGTCTTGCTCATGAACTGACTCCTGTTTCCGTATTTATGTAACTACCGAAGTTACATTTCAGGGGTGAAAAAACGGGGCAATGCCCCGCTGATGAAACTGGCAGCGTGCGGTGCGCTCAGGCGCGCCGCGCCCGCGCGCGTTCGAGCTTGCGCTCGCTGCGCTCCATGTCGTCGACGACGTCCGCGAGCGTGCGGGCGGCCAGTGACGCCTCCATGGCGCGCTGTGCGTCGTCTATCACGCCGCGCAGCGTCTGCTGGATATGGCGCCCGACGAGACAGGCCGGATTCGGCTCCTCGCGATGCATGGCGAACAACTGGGCGTCGTCGACCGCATGGTAGACGTCGAGCAGCGTGATCGCCTGCGCCTCGCGCGCCAGCAGCGCGCCACCGCCCGCTCCCAGTTGCGACGTCGTGAGGCCCGCGCTGGCAAGCATCGACAGGAGCCGGCGAATCAGCGCGGGATTGGTATTCACGCTGCCGGCGATGATCTCCGACGACAGCGGCACACCCTCCTGCTGCGCCAGCAGCGCGAGCACGTGAACGGCAAAGGCGAAACGGCTACTCGTATTCACGGCGAACCTGCCACTGCTGAGCGGCGCACGAATGGTTCGAACCACGCGCGCCAAGAAGTGTAACCATCATAATTACATTAATTCGTAGCGTCAACCCGTCAACTGCGGCCCGCACGGCTGCGGCCTTACTTCGAAGCATCCGATGCCGGCGCCGACGCGGCGGCGTTGCTCGCCCAGCGTTGCAACGAGTGCCCCGCACTCGTCAAACCGGTGCCGGTGGCCGCGGCGGCCTGCCCGAGCAAGGCTTGCGCCGTGCTTGCCGCGCCGCGCAACTGGCCCTGCGCCGCCGAAGCCAGTTCGGCCGTCGATGCGCTCGCCTGCTGACTTTGCGAGGCCGCCGAATCGAGCTTCTGCTGCGCTGCACCGAGCTGCTGGTTCACGAAGCTCGCGGCCTTGTCGAGCGTTTGCGCCGCCTGCTGCGCGGCCTGGTTGGCGGTGTCCTGCGTGGCCTGCTTCACGGCGTCGGCGGACTGTTTGCCCAGAGCGGGTGCGGAAGCGTCGTGCTTGTTACAGCCGGCGGCGAGCGCCGCACACACGAACAGGGAGGCAAGCGTCAACCTTTGCGTCGAAACCTTCGAATACATGGTCATCCTGAAAAATTCGCCGCATGAAGCGGCTTGCATAGATGAAAACGCGGCAATGATACGCCTACGCGCAACACCGATTCCGACGAAATGAGCGAAAAGCCCGCGCGCTCGAAAACCGGCCGCGACACCGCGCTCGCATCGGCGCTCAATACCGTCGAGCGCGCCTCCCGCGCGAGCGCTTCGAGCCGCGCCAGCAACGCCGTGGCGAGGCCGCGGCGCGACCACGCCGGCGCGACGTAGAGCATCTCGACGTGATCGAGCGGAAAGAGCTGCCCGAACCCCGCTGCCACGCCGCCACTGTGCGCCACGAGCGTGACGCCGCGTGAAAGGCGCGCGTCGAAGTCCGCGAGATCGTCGGCGGCCGCAGCCCACGCGCTGCGCTGCGCTGCGTCGTAGAACGAGGCCGCGAGTATGGTCACGGACGCGCGGAACAACGCAGCGAGCGGGCCCGCGTCCTGGCCCGGCACGTAGCGCCGCCAGTCGATGGTTTGCAGTGCGTCGCCCGCGACGCCGTGCTTTGCGAAATCGTCAAACATGATGGAGTAGACTGCCCACGCGCACGATCTGTTCCACCGTCCACCTCTGGAGACAAACGATGGCCGTCAAGAAGATCCTGTTCCTCACCGGCGATTTTGCCGAAGACTATGAAACGATGGTGCCGTTCCAGGCGCTGCAGGCCGTCGGCCACCGCGTCGACGCGGTGTGCCCGGGCAAGAAGGCCGGCGAGCGCGTGAAGACCGCCATCCACGACTTCGAGGGCGACCAGACCTACACCGAAAAGCCGGGCCACCAGTTCGCGCTCAACGCGACCTTCGACGAAATCGACGCCACCAGCTACGACGCGCTCGCCATTGCAGGGGGCCGCGCGCCCGAATACCTGCGCCTCGACCCGAAGGTCATCGAGATGGTGCGTCACTTCGCCCAGGCGAACAAGCCCATCGCGGCGATCTGCCATGCGGCCCAGCTGCTCGCCGCGGCCGAGGTGATCCGCGGCAAGCGCATTTCGGCGTATCCGGCCTGCGCGCCCGAGGTGCGGCTCGCGGGCGGCGAATACGCCGATATCGGGATCGACAGCGCAGTTACGGACGCCCCCTTCGTCACCGCGCCGGCGTGGCCCGCCCATCCCGAATGGCTGCGCCAGTTCCTCGCGCTCCTCGGCACGCGCATCGAGCCGTGAGCGAGCGCTGATCCGCTCGCGCGTCGCCCCGGTTTGGCACTGGGCGCGTGCCGCCCGCGATTCGTTACGCACGCTGCCCTTGGCGTCCGCGCCATTCGCACCATCCGCACCCTATCCTGCAAGGCCACCGGGCGAAGCTTCCGACCGCTCTGCGCGCTCGAGCGCGCTGATGATCTGCTCCGCGTCGCCGGGCAACGGCGGCGCGACCGCAAGCGCATCGGGCAGCGTCAGATAGAACGTCGTCCCCTCGCCTTCCGTCGACTCCACCCACACGCGGCCGCCGTGCCGTTCCACCACGCGGCGCACAAGCGCGAGCCCGATGCCCTCACCCGGCGTCACGTTGCCGTGCATGCGCTGGAACGCCTGAAAGAGCCGCGGCAGCCCCACCTCGGGAATACCGAGCCCGTTGTCGCGCACATAGAAAATCTGCAGCGACTCCACGCCCGGCGGCGCATGAGCCGTGCCGATCTCGACGCGTCCGTCGCGCGCCGGATCGAGATAGTTCAGCGCATTGCCGATCAGGTTTGCAAACACCTGCTCGAGCGCCGTCGGGTCGCCCCATACGTCGGGCAGCGTTTGCACGCTCACCTGCGCACCGCGTGCGCGAATCGACGCGTGCATCGCGTCGACCACGCGCTGCACCAGCTCCTGCACGCTTACGCGCTGGCGCCGGTACTCCACGCGCCCCACGCGCGCGAGCCGCAGCAGCGCGTCGATGATGTGCGATGCGCGGAGCACGGCCGTTTGCAGATAGCGCAGCGCCTCGCCGATATCCTCGTTGATGGTGCGCTCGATGCGCGCGCGCGCCTGCGGCGAGAGCGAAGAATGCGCGATGCGATCGCGCAGGTCGTTGCACGCGTGATTGAGCTCGCGCGAGAAGCCCTGCAGGTTCACGAGCGGCGCGCGCAGATCGTGCGACACGCCGTGGATGAACATCTCGTTTTCCTGCGTCTGCTGGCGCAGGTTTTCGTTGATGCGCGCGAGCTGGTCCGCGCGCCGCGCGAGGTCGGCCTGAAAACCGAGGCGCAGCCGCTCGGCTTCGATCAGCCGCTGGCTGATCTGGTGCAGCGTGAGGTCGAGCTCGGCAATTTCGTCGCTGCCAACCGTGAGCGGCGCGAGCGGTTCGTTTGCGGCCAACCGGTTGGCGTTGTCGGAAAGCGCATCGAGCCGCCCGCGCACGCCGCGCGTAAACACCCAGACCGCAAGCGCGACCAGCACGATCGAGCCGAGCACGGCCGTCATCACCAGTGTCTGCTGCTGGGCGCGCGCCGCTTCGGCGGTAGACACCCGCAACACGTCGAGGCGGCGCTCCTCGGTCTGGAACGAGACGATCTGCGTGCGCACGCGGTCGAGCACGTCGGCTGCCATGAGCGCGCGAAAACGCTCGGCGAGATCGGCACGCCGGCCCGAGCGCAAGAGGTCCTGCACGCGGTCCGACCATTGGCGATAGTTCTGCACGGCGTGGCGAATCTGCACGGCGCGCTCGACCTGCGAGGGATTATCGGAGACGAGATCGACGAGCCGGTCAATGCGGCGATCCACGTCCATCCACATCGAAACCGGGGTGGAATAGCTCGTGTCGTTGGCCGCCACCGCACCGCGCAGCTTGACCGACTCCACCAGCACCGGTTCGAGCACGCGCGAAGCCTGCGCCAGCACGGCCTGGCTGTGCTGGCCCCAACGCTCCGCGGCGGCGGCGTCGGTCTCGGCCTTCACGATGGCCGACAGCAAGCTCAATTCGAATACGGCGGGAATCGCGATCAGCAGAAGCCCTTTGGTCGTGAGGCGCATTGCGTGGCGGTACCGGGCGACCGGACGTGCGTGAGGTGGCAATCCGGCCATTATGTCGGCGTTTGCGCCCTATGTGCGCTCGAAGTTATTCCTCCCGCACACGCGCCATCATTTCTATTAGCCGACAATTCATTGATATGGAAAGGAAAATCGAAATAAACGCCCTGTTCTGGCGCGCGATTTCCCCACTACTGCGCGCGGGCCCCGAGATTGTGCCGAAACGTGGTGCATTCGCCCCAGACGCCAGCACTCGCTCCGACGACCCATACCGACTATTTTCCCGCATCGGTGCACCGCCGCACCGGCTTGACGCCTGATGCAGCTGCAAATTCACCAGTTTGGCGCCGAAACTGGCCCGCATCTTGCTGACTATGCGCCCATTTTGGGCAAACTGGGTACGCCAGATGGACAATCTAAAAACCGGCACCGACACGCTATTTCTGCTGCTGGGCGCCGCCATGGTGCTTGCCATGCACGCAGGGTTCGCGTTTCTCGAACTCGGCACCGTGCGCAAGAAGAACCAGGTCAATGCGCTCGTGAAGATTCTCGTCGATTTTTCGATTTCGACGATCGCCTACTTCTTCATCGGCTACACGCTCGCCTACGGCGTGCAGTTCTTCTCGCACGCCGACGTGCTCGCCGAGCACAACGGCTATGCGCTCGTGCGCTTTTTCTTCCTGCTCACCTTCGCGGCGGCTATTCCGGCCATCGTGTCGGGCGGCATCGCCGAGCGCTCGAAGTTCAATCCGCAACTGTTCGCGACCTTCGTGATCGTTGGCTTCATCTATCCGTTCTTCGAGGGGATGGTATGGAACAACCGCCTCGGTTTCGAGGATGCGATGACGCACGTGTTCGGCGTGCCGTTCCATGACTTCGCGGGCTCGGTGGTCGTCCACGCGTTCGGCGGCTGGATCGCGCTGCCGGCCGTGCTGCTGCTCGGGCCGCGCCACGGCCGCTACACGCGCGACGGCCGCATCGCCGCGCATCCGCCTTCGAACATCCCGTTTCTCGCGCTCGGCGCATGGGTGCTCGCGGTGGGCTGGTTCGGCTTCAACGTGATGAGCGCGCAGACCATCGACAAGATCAGCGGTCTCGTCGCCGTCAACTCGCTCATGGCCATGGTGGGCGGCACGCTCGCCGCTTGGTTCGCGGGCCGCAACGATCCGGGCTTCACCTACAACGGGCCGCTCGCGGGGCTCGTGGCCGTCTGCGCGGGTTCGGACATCATGCATCCGCTCGGCGCGCTCGTGACGGGAGCGGTCGCCGGCGCGCTCTTCGTCTATATGTTCACCTGCGTGCAGAACCGCTGGCGCATCGACGACGTGCTCGGCGTGTGGCCGTTGCACGGCCTGTGCGGCGCGTGGGGCGGCATCGCCGCGGGCATTTTCGGCCAGCGCTGGCTCGGCGGCCTGGGCGGCGTCTCGCTCGGCGCGCAGATCGTCGGCACGCTTGCGGGCATCGTGATCGCCTTCCTCGGCGGCCTCGTGGTGTACGGCCTGCTGCGCAAATTCGTCGGCCTGCGCATCGATCGCGAACAGGAATTCAATGGCACCGACCTGTCGATCCACAAGATCACGGCCACGCCGGAACGCGAAACGGTTTCCTGACCGGCGCGCACGACGCTCATGCGGGCGGCGCCCTGCCGCCGCACCCCATACGCATCACTGACGGACCATCAAAGCTGGCCCATGCCGCCGCCGACGATCACCTCGGTGCCGATCATGACGGCCAATTCCGCCGCGCTCAGATGCAGCACGGTCGAGGCAATCTTTTCCACCGTCGCAAAGCGCTTGAGCGGCGCTTGAGCGGCACCAGCCCACGAATCGACTCGGCCGCCGTGAGCGCGGCAGCGTAACGCCCCGTTCCCTCTTCGGACAGCATGTGCGACTGCATCTAACGGGTGATCAGGCGATGGTATGGCAGAAACCGGGCGGGGGTCGCGTTCACATGACGCCGCGGCCTTGCGGGCACACTGTCAAAGTCGCCTTGACGGTCTGTCCAGCAAAATTGTCGTTGCCGGGCGCAATGACCGGCCCGAGAATCAAACGCACGTTCAGAAACCGTGAAGCGAGCCCGCCCACCAAAAGGGAGACCATTGCGCAAGTGAACCGCATCACGCCATCGCGAAGCCATCTTTCCAGTGAGGTATGAGGCCATGTCCGTGCAGTCCCCGTCATCCGACTCCCCGTTCGTCGACTTGACCGCCATGATTCGCCAACGCGCGGCGGAACACGGCGCGCGTACGGCCATTGTCTGCGAAGACGAGACGATCACATTCGCCGCGCTCGATGCGCTGATCGACCGCTGTGCTGCCGCGCTGCAGCGTGACGGACTGGCACCCGAAGACGTCGTCGCCATCTGCGCGTCGAGTTCCATTCACTACGGCGCCGTCTTCTTCGGCGCGCTCAGGGCAGGACTGGCAGTCGCCCCGCTGTCGCCATCTACGCATCCCGACAGCCTCGTCGGCATGCTGGAGAACTCCCAGGCGCAAATCCTCTTCGCGGACGACGCGGTTTGCCAGTTGCTTGCGGGCGTCGCGCTGCCGCCTGCGCTGCGCGTCGTCAACATCAGTGCGGCCGGGCACTACGACGCCTGGCTGGCGAGCGTGGGCGCCGCTCCCTTGCACGTGGAAATTCGGCCGGAGTGGGCGTTCAACATCATCTACTCGTCCGGCACGACGGGCGCGCCCAAAGGAATCGTCCAGTCGCACGCGATGCGCTACGCCTATACGCTGCGAAGCCTCGAGCGCGGCTACGGGCCGGACGCCGTCACCTTGATTGCGACGCCCCTCTATTCGAACACCACACTGGTCAGCTTTTTCCCGACGCTGGCGCTCGGCGGAACGGTTGTCCTCATGCCAAAGTTCGATGCGAAGCAATATCTCGAGCTTGCCGAGCGCAAGCACGTCACGCACACCATGCTCGTGCCGGTGCAATACCAGCGCATCCTCGGCCATCCGGACTTCGATCGCTACGATCTGTCCAGCTTCCACTCGAAGTTCTCCACGAGCGCGCCCTTCGCGGCGACCCTCAAGGCGGACGCCCTGCGCAGATGGCCCGGCAAGCTCACCGAGTTCTATGGCATGACCGAAGGCGGCGCGTCATGCGAACTGTGCGCGGACGAGTTTCCCGACAAGCTGCACACGGTTGGCCGCCCGTTGAACGGCCATGAAATGCGCCTCATCGACGCCGACGGACGCGAAGTCGCCGCTGGGCAAGCCGGTGAAATCGTTGGGCGTTCGCCTGCCATGATGACCGGCTACCACCGGCAACCGGACAAGACGGCGCAAGCCGAGTGGCATGACAGCGATGGCCGGCGCTTCATCCGGACGGGGGACGTCGGCCGCTTCGACGAAGACGGCTTCCTCGTGCTAATGGACCGCAAGAAGGACATGATCATCTCGGGCGGCTTCAACATCTACCCAAGCGATCTGGAACAGGTGCTCGCCCGGCACCCCGACGTTCTCGAATCGGCGGTGGTCGGCGTGCCATCGGCGCGCTGGGGCGAAACGCCGGTGGCGTTCGTCACGCTCCGGCGCGGTTCGGCAGCGACCGCCGACGCGCTCGCCGACTGGGCCAACGGGCAATTGGGGAAAATGCAGCGACTTGCCGCCTTGGTAGTCGTCGACGCGCTGCCGCGCAGCCCGATCGGCAAGGTGCTCAAACGTGAGTTGAGGGAGCGCTTCAGCGGCGAGGTCGCCTGATCGCCTGTCGCACGTTTGCCCGCGCGCAGCCGCACGGATAATGGAGCACAACATAGTTCGCATCAAAAAATGCCGCTGAGTCCCTACACTGCGTATATCCCATTCTCTCGGGGACCCAAATTGCTGGACTCAACGGCGTACCGTTGAAACCCGGAGTCCCGCACAAATCGCACAAAGTCTGCGCCAAGGCCGTGTGACGGCCAAGAGCGCGACTTTTTAATTAGCTCCATATGCTAGTGTTCGCTGCGTTGCAGCATATCCAGCGTGCATTCAGACCGCTGTTTCCGGAAGACAACGAGGCAGTTTCCGTTACGCGTTCAAACGTGGCTTTCTTTCGCACCACGCTTGAAACCGTGCTTGTGTTCGTCAGAAAGCGCACCAAGCCCCGTTATCTGCTCAAAACGCTGCCGAGTAATCGCCTGCCTCTCGTTTAGACGCGAGAGCCAATAGTTGGATGCTCGCTCCCGAAACTCTTCTTTCGATTCCAGAAGCTGGGAAAGCAACTCTCTAATGTCGGGACGCGTCGAAGTGCCCAAACCCGAAACACTCCGCAATGCCGTCCCAGTAATGCGAACTGGCTTTGCAAGCGATTCAAGATTTGCGCGTGCCAATCGCAATCTGGCTATCGCCTCTTCCAGGAACGCGTCTGCCTTTGATACAACGTATGCCTCACGCCAGACATCAAGATTGAATTTAATTATCCAATCATGGTCGTACAGATTCAGATTCTTATAAATTGAATAATTCCTTTTCTGCGCGAGCGTAATTCGTCGTGGGCCGCCTTCCAGCTTCACCGCATTCCTCCATTCACGACGCCATTTTACGATTTTGGTATGTGTTGGTCGTCTCGCCACGTCTTCCGTTCCAAATCTTACTCTCCAATTTGCTAAAGTGTCCTTTGACAAGTTGAGACTCCGCGCGGCCGACTCAGGAGAATCCCCTAGGTGCGAGCAAGTCAACAAATTTCAATTCATAGCGCTCTCCGTATCTGCAAATCTTACTTGACAAGATACTGCCGTCGTCGCCACTGCGGATAGAAAAAACCATCGAGCATGTACACGAAACGTGATAAGAACCACTCCGCGCGTTAAATTTAACGACCTCCAATTTGTCGCTCTCACGATGAAGCACACCGCGGCAAGAAAAGTTTGCCAGCGACGAAATAAAACCAAGGTAGCGAACAGTAAAACCGTCGCGGCGTCTCGTACCGCCGCGAGCGTACAGGAGTAGATTTGATGGGGTACGTCACGAAAGACTATGACATGCAGGATTCCGGGACACGCCGCCGGGTGTTTTGGCTGCTGAAGCGACTGACCAGCTATTCGCTGTGGGCGAAGAAACGGGATGCCTGGGAGGTGTTTGCCCGGGCATTCGAGAATGCTGTCAGAACGTGGCCCAAAAGCGACCCCGAGCGGATGGATGCCGATTTGCTTCCCGGAATCTATGAAACGCTAAGTCTGTACAACAGGGGCGTTGACGAACTCGGGAAGGGGCACCGATTCGTATGGCGAACGGGCGAGCCCCTTGACGTCGTGATGGACAAAAGCGGGACGGTCCGGAACTTTCTGTACACGCACCCGGATTACTGGGAACGAGGTACACAGACGGCACCCTACCCAGAGAAGGTCGAGGCACTCAATCGACTGCTGCTTGCGTCCCGCTATGGGTGCGATTACGCCCCGCTCGAGGTTCCCTTCGTTCCTCGCCTGTCGGCCCGGTACTCAAGCCCGGGAGAGCTGCTAGACCCCCAGATGTACAGGTACCAGTTCTCTCAGTTGCCCTATCCTGTCTTTCCGGTCGAAATTCCCGAAGTGCCCGCGGCGACGGACCTCATCATCAGTTCCGGGCAGCGCGTACCGGTGGACGGGATATGGGAGCCGGTTACGGTCGAGCGGGAAAAGGTCTTCGGCCTGGTGCCTTTGGGCATGAAAAGTGTCGAGAACAATGGTTGCTTTAACTATCTGGTGAAGGAGACAAAGGCGCCCAACGTCGATGGCCAATGGAACGAGGCTGAATCTCGCAGAGAGCGTGTGGGCACCCATTGGCGCCTGTTGTGGGAAGACACGCGATACAGGGACGGCGTTATTCCTGACGAGTCGGAATACTTCCTTGAACCCAGGCGGGGCGCAGCAGTAACGGAGCAGGAACGACGCCTGCCCAGCCAACGCCTGCGAACAAGCAAAAATCGATTTGCTTTGTACCCTGCTCGACGATGCCTTGTCGGATGTAGCCGTCGCGTTGAATGACCTCAAAAACTTCGGCGACAGCTTTGTTCGTTTGCGCCGTGCGCAGGACAGGATGACTATCGCCGGGGAACTGCTAGCAGGTGTGCCGGAGAGAGAGGCGCGACCGAGGCTTGGCGCGGCGATGCGCAGCTCTTTAGAGGTGCTTGCAAGGGAGTGGCCGCGAGAGTATCCGGCCGGATGCTTGGAGTGGATGTTGGTCGAACGATGTCAGGAAGCAGGTTCAACCGCCCCGACTTAAAGGGCAGATTACGGAGCGGTGCTGCGTTGGTCTGGAACCAATTAGATAAAGGAGAGTCTTGCTGCAATGCACAACGCGTCACGCCTGCTGGAGCCAACTTTACCCTTATTCCAGCGCCTCAAACGCTTTGGAGCCAACTACGTTGTGCCCCATTAACGGAAAAAAAGGCGCCACGCTTGCACGTGGCGCCTTGAAAAGTTCTAGCCATTCCGAGGGCCGTGCTAGAACCTGAGAGACGGTATTCGGCTGCGCGGTGCCATCGGAAAAAGATGCGCAATTATGCGAATTGCATACCGTAGGGCACATTAAAACCCCGCAATTTGCGGGGTTAAGGCGGATTGCCGAAATCGGATTCCATTTTTTACCTACGTGCTGACTAAGTCAAGCAAAATCTCGCCAAAATGCGCCAATCGTCGAGCTTCTGGCATCCATTACAATCGTCTGAGGAGTAGCGCCCTAATTTAGCGAGCGCCGCCTTGATCGAACGCAAACGACTGCACACCGCGGCGCGGCCGCACCGATTTTGTAACGCCTCGCGCGAACTCTCAAAACTGAAATCCCGTTTCGGAAAATTGCCGCCCAATGACTTCCGCACCCGATTCGCGCCATTCTGAGGAAACTCCGCGAGATAAAGACGGCGGCGCCGACGAAGTGACTGCGCTCGCGCGCGGCCTTGCCGTGCTGCGCTGCGTCGCGGCCGCCGACGCGCCGCTGAGCAACCGCGAACTGACCGAGCTCACGGGCATTCCCAAACCCACGCTTTCGCGTCTTACGGGCACGCTCGTAAGCACGGGCTTTCTCGCCCGGCTCGCCGACAGCGAACGCTTCGTGCTCACCTCGTCGGTGCTCGAGCTGTCTAACGGCTTCCTGCGCAACTCCGACATCCGCAGCCGGGCGCGGCCTTTTCTCACGCGGCTCGCCGAGCGCACCGCGCTCTCGGTGCACCTGACCGTGCGCGACCGTCTGGACATGGTCGTGATCGACGCGATCCGCCCGCGCACCGCCGTGCTCGTCACGCGCCTCGAGGTCGGCTCGCGCATCGACATGGGCCGCACCGCCGTCGGGCGCGCCTACCTCGCCGCGCTCGATCCGCACGCGCGCGCCGAGCTCACCGCCGCGCTGCAGACTTCGACCGGCAACGACTGGGGCGTCTTCGGCAGCCGGCTCGACGCCGCGCTCGCCGAAACGGCCGCCCACGGCTACGGGCTCGCGATCGGCGAATGGTACGAGGGGCTCAATGCCATCGCCACGGCGTTCGCGGGTCCCAACGGCGATATCTACGCCATCAACTGCGGCGGCGCCGCGCAGCAGTGCCCCCGCGAGTGGCTCGTCGGCCACGTCGTGCCGCTGATGCGCGAATGCGTCGCGCGCGTCGTCGACGAAATCGGCGGCGCCCTGCGCCTGCCCCACGCGACCTGAAGACGCGAGCGCCTGCGCCTTACGAAAAACACACGAAGGGTGTAACGCTCGTAACGTCTCGAAAGAAACGGCACTGGACTGTAACGAAGCGGGCAACGTAGCATCATGCTTTTTGGCGGCAAGGGCCAGCTGCGCCGCCGCCCTTCGCCCGTAACGCCAGCCAGCCGCCAACGACGCCGTCCACGCCCGTGAGCGCACGGCGCGGCACTCGGGCCGCAGCGCGGCGCGTCCTGACATCTTGCTTGCGCACGATCTGCGTAGCATCGGCGCGCGCCCGCCGCGCCGGCGCCGTGCGCTTTTTGCGTGCGCTCCGCGGCCGGCACCTGTAGTGCGCTCAGCCAAGAGCCTTCGAGAACCCCGCTTCGAGAACCTGTTACCGACCTGACCGATGGATCAACAAGAAAAGCGCCCGGATTCCCCCCATAAAGACACGACGCCGCAGTCCCCCGCTCCGGTCGCCGCGAGGCGCGGCAAGGGCAAGTTCATCGCACTGGGTGTGGTCATCGTAATCGCCGGCATCGTGCTCGCGCGCTGGCAGCCGTGGAACAAGGCGCTCTCGGGCGGCAACGCGACACCGGCGGCCGGCGCGCATATGCGTCGCGGCGGTCCGGGCGCCATGGCCAACATGCCGCAGCCCGTGAGCGTGGCCACGGCGAAGGCCGGCGACATGCCCATCGTCATCACCGCGCTCGGCACGGTTACGCCGCTCGCCGACATCACGGTGCGCACGCAACTATCCGGGACGCTTCAGGACGTGTACTTCCAGGAAGGCCAGATGGTGAAAAAGGGCGACGTGCTCGCGCAGATCGACCCGCGTCCCTACCAGATCTCGCTCGCCAACGCCGAAGGCCAGCTCGCCCGCGACCAGGCGCTGCTCGCCACGGCGCGCCTCGACCTCAAGCGCTACCAGACGCTGCTCTCGCAAGACTCGATCGCGAGCCAGCAGGTCGACACGCAGGCCTCGCTCGTCAAGCAATATGAGGGCACCGTCAAGTCCGATCAGGCCAGCGTCGATACCTACAAGCTCGATCTGACCTACGCGCGCATCACGGCGCCCGTCTCGGGCCGCGTGGGCCTGCGCCAGGTCGATCCGGGCAACTACGTGACGCCCAGCGACACCAACGGCATCGTCGTGCTCACGCAGCTCGAGCCGATCAGCGTGATCTTCACGACTTCGGAGGACAATCTGCCGCCCATCATGAAGCAACTGCGCGCCGGCACGAAAATGTCGGTCACGGCCTACGACCGCAGCAACACGACGATGCTCGAAGCCGGGTCGCTCCAGACCATCGACAACCAGATCGACACCACCACGGGCACCGTCAAGCTGCGCGCGAGCTTCACGAACCATGAGCAGGGGCTCTTTCCGAATCAGTTCGTGAACGCGCGCCTGCTCGTCGATACGATCCACGACGCCGTGATCGTGCCCACTTCGGCCGTGCTCAACGGCTCGCAGGGGCAGTACGTCTACGTCGCGAAGCCCGACAACACGGTGACCGTGCGGCTCGTGAAGGTCGGCCCAGTCGATGCCGAGCGCACCAGCATCGCCTCGGGCCTCACCGTGGGCGAGCGCGTGGTGACCGACGGCTCCGACCGTCTGCGCGAAGGCGCGAAGATCACGATTCCCGCCGAGCATCCGCAACACGCAAAGGCAGCGTCGGCAGCCGCGGGCGCGAAAGGCGCCTCGTCGGCCGCCGCGGCCTCGGGCGCGCGACATGGCCATCGCCACGCCTCGCAGACGCAAGCCCAGTAAGCCAGCATGAATCCATCCCGCGCCTTTATCCTGCGGCCGGTCGGCACGGCGCTGCTCATGGCGGCGATCATGCTGGTCGGCCTCGTCGCACTGCGTTTTTTGCCGCTTTCCGCGCTGCCCGAAGTCGATTACCCGACCATCCAGGTGCAGACCTTCTACCCGGGTGCGAGTCCGGACGTGATGACGTCCTCGGTCACGGCGCCGCTCGAACGCCAGTTCGGGCAGATGCCGTCGCTCAACCAGATGTCGTCGCAGAGTTCGGCGGGCTCCTCGGTCATCACGCTCCAGTTCAGCCTCGACCTGCCGCTCGACGTGGCGGAACAGGAAGTGCAGGCCGCCATCAACGCGGCAGGCAACCTGCTGCCCTCGGACCTGCCCGCGCCGCCGATCTACGCCAAGGTCAACCCCGCCGACGCGCCGATCCTCACGCTCGCGATCACCTCGAAGACGCTGCCGCTCACGCAGATCCAGGATCTCGCCGACACCCGCCTCGCGCAGAAAATTTCGCAGGTGGCGGGCGTGGGCCTCGTGAGCCTCTCGGGCGGCCAGCGCCCGGCCGTGCGCATCCAGGCGAATCCGCGCGCGCTCGCGGCCTACGGCCTGAACCTCGACGACCTGCGCACGAGCATTTCGAACCTGAACGTCAACACGCCCAAGGGCAACTTCGACGGCCCCACGCGCGCCTATACGATCAACGCGAACGACCAGCTCACCGACGCCGACGCGTATAAAGACGCCGTCATCGCGTACCGCAACGGCCGCCCCGTCATGCTCACCGACGTCGCGAACATCGTCCAGGGCGCGGAGAACACCAAGCTCGGCGCGTGGGCCGACGGCACGCCCGCGATCATCCTGAACGTGCAGCGCCAGCCGGGCGCGAACGTGATCCAGGTGGTGGACAGCATCAAGGCGCTCCTGCCGCAACTGCAGGAATCGCTGCCCTCTTCGCTCGATGTGCAGATCGTCACCGACCGCACCACCACGATCCGCGCCTCGGTGCGCGACGTGCAGTTCGAACTGCTGATGTCGGTGGTGCTCGTCGTGCTCGTGATGTACCTGTTCCTCGCGAACATCTACGCCACGATCATTCCGAGCCTTTCGGTGCCGCTCTCGCTGATCGGCACGCTTGCGGTCATGTACCTATGCGGCTTCTCGCTCGACAACCTCTCGCTGATGGCGCTCACCATCGCGACCGGTTTCGTGGTGGACGACGCCATCGTCATGATCGAGAACATTGCGCGCTACGTGGAGGCGGGCGACACACCGCTCGAAGCGGCGCTAAAGGGTTCGAAGCAGATCGGCTTCACCATCATCTCGCTCACCGTGTCGCTCATCGCGGTGCTGATTCCGCTGCTCTTCATGGGCGACGTGGTGGGCCGCCTCTTCCACGAATTCGCCATCACGCTCGCGGTGACGATCGTGATCTCGGCCGTGGTCTCGCTCACGCTCGTGCCGATGATGTGCGCGAAGATGCTGCGCCACACGCCGCCGCCCGAAAGCCACCGCTTCGAGGCGCGCGTGCATGCGTTCTTCGACTATGTGATCGGCCGCTACGGTGTGGCGCTCGAATGGGTGCTCGCACGCCAGCGCCTCACGATGATCGTGTTCCTCATCACACTCGTGCTCACCGGCATTCTCTACGTGATCGTGCCCAAGGGTTTCTTCCCCGTGCAGGACACGGGCGTGATCCAGGCCATCACGCAGATGCCGCAATCGGTGTCGTATGCGTCGATGGCCGAGCGCCAGCAGGCGCTCGCCGCGGAAATTCTCAAGAACGAGAACGTCGAGAGCCTCACCTCGTTCATCGGCGTGGACGGCACCAATATCACGCTCAACAGCGGCCGCATGCTCATCAACCTGAAGCCGCGCGACGACCGCAGCGAAACGGCGAGCGAGATCATCCGCGACCTGCAAACGAGCGTGGCCCACGTGCCGGGCGCGACGCTCTACATGCAGCCGGTGCAGGACCTCACGATCGACTCGACCGTGAGCCCCACGCAGTATCAGTTCATGCTCACCACGCCGAACATCCAGGACTTCACGATCTGGGTGCCGAAGCTCGTGCAGCGCCTGAAGCAACTGCCCGAACTCGCGGACGTGGCGACCGACCTGCAGGACCAGGGCAGCTCGGTGTTCATCGAGATCGACCGCGCGAGCGCCGCGCGCTACGGCATCACGCCCGCGACGGTGGACAACGCGCTCTACGACGCCTACGGCCAGCGCATCATCTCGACGATCTTCACGCAGTCGAACCAGTACCGCGTGATTCTCGAAGCCGATCCGGTTCTGCAGCACTACACCGACGCGCTGAATTCGATCTACCTGCCCTCTTCGACCTCGAGCACGGGCCAGGTGCCTCTGTCGGCCATCGCGAAGTTCAACGAGCGGCCCGCGCCGCTGCTCGTCACGCATCTCTCGCAGTTCCCGGCCACGACGGTCTCGTTCAACCTGGCTCAGGGCTCCTCGCTCGGCGCGGCGGTGAAGGCGATCCAGCAGGCGGAAAAGGACATCGCCCTGCCGGCCTCGTTCCAGACGCGCTTCCAGGGCGCCGCGCTCGCGTTCCAGTCGTCGCTGTCCAACGAGCTGTTCCTGATCCTCGCGGCCATCGTCACGATGTATATCGTGCTCGGCGTGCTGTACGAGAGCTTCGTGCATCCCATCACGATTCTCTCCACGCTGCCGTCGGCCGGGATCGGCGCGCTGCTCGCGCTGATCCTCACCGGGCACGACCTCGACATCATCGGCATCATCGGCATCGTACTGTTGATCGGCATCGTGAAGAAGAACGCCATCATGATGATCGACTTCGCGCTCGAGGCCGAGCGCCACGAAGGCAAATCGCCGCGCGAGGCGATCTACCAGGCGTGTCTGTTGCGCTTCCGGCCGATCATGATGACGACGATGGCCGCGCTGCTCGGCGCCGTGCCGCTGATTCTCGGCTACGGCGCGGGCAGCGAGCTGCGCCGGCCGCTCGGCATCGCGATTGCGGGCGGCCTGATCGTGAGCCAGGCGCTCACACTCTTCACGACGCCGGTGATCTACCTCGCGTTCGACCGGATCGCGCAGCGTCTGCGCCAGCGCTTCGGCGGTGGTTCGCACGGTGCGGCGTCGCCTTCGTCGGAGAGCTGACGCGATGAATCTCTCGCGCCCGTTCATCTCGCGCCCCGTCGCGACCACGCTGCTCGCCATCGGCATCGCGCTGGCCGGCCTCTTCGCGTTCACGAAGCTGCCGGTCGCGCCTTTGCCGCAGGTGGACTTTCCGACCATCTCCGTGCAGGCCACCTTGCCGGGCGCGAGCCCGGAAACGGTGGCGACCAGCGTGGCGAGCCCGCTGGAGCGCCACCTCGGCTCGATAGCCGACGTCACGGAGATGACC
Source organism: Paraburkholderia sp. CNPSo 3272 (assembly GCF_024206495.1). GTDB lineage: Bacteria > Pseudomonadota > Gammaproteobacteria > Burkholderiales > Burkholderiaceae > Paraburkholderia. Next base: position 365,636 of record NZ_JAMBPQ010000001.1, read on the forward strand.
TCGCAGAGCTCGGTGGGCAGCACGCGCATCACGCTGCAATTCGGCCTGAACCGCGACATCGACGGCGCGGCGCGCGACGTGCAGGCGGCGATCAACGCGGCGCGCGCGGACCTGCCCACGAGCCTGCGGCAGAACCCGACCTACCACAAGGTCAACCCCGCCGACGCGCCGATCCTGATTCTCGCGCTCACTTCGCCCACCTTGAGCGCGGGCCAGCTCTACGACTCGGCGGCCACGGTGCTCCAACAGTCGCTCTCGCAGGTGGACGGCGTGGGCGAAGTCGACGTGAGCGGCTCGGCGAATCCGGCCGTGCGCGTGGAGCTGGAGCCGCACGCGCTCTTTCACTACGGCATCGGCCTCGAAGACGTGCGCGCGGCGCTCGCCTCGGCCAATGCGAACAGCCCGAAGGGCGATCTCGAATTCGGCCCGCAGCGCTTCCAGCTCTACACCAACGACCAGGCAAGCAAGGCGAGCCAGTACAAGGACCTCGTGATCGCTTACCGCAACGGCGCGGGCGTGAAGCTCTCGGACGTCGGCGAAGTGGTCGATTCGGTGGAAGACCTGCGCAACATCGGCCTCGCCAACGGCAAGCGCTCCGTGCTCGTGATCCTCTACCGCCAGCCCGGCGCGAACATCATCGAGACCGTGGACCGCGTCGTTGCCATGCTGCCGCAGCTCAAGGCGTCGCTGCCCGCCGACGTCGAGGTGATCCCGACGTCCGACCGCTCGGTCACGATCCGCTCCTCGCTCAAGGACACCGAGCGCACGCTCATCATCGCCGTGGCGCTCGTCGTGATGGTGGTGTTCCTGTTCCTGCGCAACTGGCGCGCGACGCTCATTCCGAGCGTGGCCGTGCCCATCTCGATCATCGGCACCTTCGCGGCGATGTACCTGATGGGCTTCTCGCTCGACAACCTCTCGCTGATGGCGCTCACCATCGCGACCGGCTTCGTCGTGGACGACGCCATCGTCGTGCTGGAGAACATCTCGCGGCATATCGAAAACGGCGTGCCGCGCATGAAGGCGGCGCTGCTCGGCGCGCGCGAGGTCGGCTTCACGGTGCTCTCGATCAGCGTCTCGCTCGTTGCCGTGTTCCTGCCTATTTTGCTGATGGGCGGCATTGTCGGGCGCTTGTTCCGCGAGTTCGCGCTCACGCTTTCGCTCGCCATTGCGGTGTCGCTCGCCGTTTCTCTCACGCTCACGCCGATGATGTGCTCGCGCCTGCTCGAAGAGGCGCATGAGAAGAAGGAAGAAGGCCGCTTCGCGCAGTGGCTCGAACGCGGCTTCCAGCGCATGCAGGGCGGCTACGAGCGCACGCTCGGCTGGGCGCTGGCGCATCCGTTCGTCATCCTGCTCACGCTCGTCGCGACCATCGCGCTGAACGTCGCGCTCTACGTGATCGTGCCCAAGGGCTTCTTCCCGCAGCAGGACACGGGGCGTCTGATCGGCGGCATCCAGGCCGACCAGTCCACCTCGTTCCAGGCGATGAAGGTGAAGTTCTCCGAAATGATGCGCATCGTGCAGGCGAACCCGGCGGTGGAATCGGTCGCGGGGTTCTCAGGCGGGCGCGCGACCAACTCGGGCTTCATGTTCGTCTCGCTCAAGCCCAAGAGCGAGCGCAAGATTTCCGCCGACGAGGTGATCGCACAGCTGCGCGGGCCGCTCTCGAACGTGGCGGGCGCGCGCACCTTCCTGCAAGCGGTGCAGGATATTCGCGTGGGCGGCAGGCAGTCGAACGCGCAGTACCAGTTCACGCTGCTCGCGGACAACACCGCCGATCTCTACAAGTGGGGGCCGAAGCTCACCGAGGCGCTGCAGGCGCGCCCCGAACTCGCCGACGTGAATTCGGACCAGCAACAAGGCGGCCTCGAGTCGATGATCAACATCGACCGGCAGAGCGCCGCGCGGCTGAACATCACGCCCTCGCAGATCGACAACACGCTTTACGACGCGTTCGGCCAGCGCCAGGTCTCGACGATCTACAACCCGCTCAACCAGTACCACGTGGTGATGGAAGTCGCGCCGAAGTACTGGCAGAGCCCGACCATGCTCAACGAGATCTGGGTGAGCACCTCGGGCGGCACGGCGAGCGGCGCGCAGAGCACCAACGCGACGGCCGGCACGGTGACGGGCCCCACCACCGCCAAGACGGGCGGCACGGCCGCCACCACCGCGACGAGCGCCGCAGCCATCGCCGCGGACTCCGCGCGCAACCTCGCGACCAACTCGCTCGCCGCGAGCGGCAAGTCGAGCGCGTCGTCGGGCGCGGCTGTGTCCACGTCGAAGGAGAATATGGTGCCGCTCTCGTCGATCGCCTCATTCGGCCCCGGCACGACGCCGCTTTCGGTGAATCACCAGAGCCAGTTCGTGGCCTCGACGATCTCGTTCAACCTGCCGCCCGGCAAATCGCTCTCCGACGCCACCCAGGCGATCTACGACACGATGGGCGAGATCGGCATGCCCGCCACGATTCACGGCAGCTTCCAGGGCACGGCGCAGGCGTTCCAGCAGTCGCTCGACAACCAGCCGCTGCTGATACTCGCGGCGCTCGCGGCCGTGTATATCGTGTTGGGAATTCTGTACGAGAGCTACATCCACCCGCTCACGATTCTGTCCACCTTGCCCTCGGCGGGCGTGGGCGCCCTGCTCGCGCTGCTGCTCTTCAAGACGGAGTTCAGCATCATCGCGTTGATCGGCGTGATTCTGCTGATCGGCATCGTGAAAAAGAACGCGATCATGATGGTGGACTTCGCGATTCAGGCCTCGCGTGAGGGGCTGAGTTCGCGCGATGCGATTTACCAGGCCTGCCTGCTGCGCTTCCGGCCGATCATGATGACGACCTGTGCGGCGTTGCTCGGCGCGCTGCCGCTCGCGTTCGGGCGCGGCGAAGGCGCGGAGCTGCGCGCGCCGCTCGGCATTTCGATCGTGGGCGGTCTGATCGTGAGCCAGATGCTCACGCTCTATACGACGCCGGTGGTCTACCTGTACATGGACCGGCTGCGCATGTGGTGGGATGCGAAGCGCGGGCGCGCGGCGCCCGCGGCGCAGGCGGAGTGAGTGGGCGGTCTTGCGGCAGAAAACGGCTGAAGCGTGCTTCAGCCGTTTTTTATGCGCGTGCAGTTCTTCGAGACTCACGCTGGCGCAAATGCGCCGGCAGGCAACGCACGATCAGATGCAGCAGCAGCGGCACGATGATCCCATCGTCCACAACGCCGGCGAGCGGCATCGCGATGTTGAACGGGTCGAGCGCATAGAGCGCGAGCAACGCGGTGGCGGGCACGAGCCACACGGGGCGCCCCGGCTGGCGCAGCGCGTGCCACAGCACGCGCGCATCGCCCTTCACCACATGCCACAGCAACGCGATACGTTTCATCTGCTTCCTCCTTGCGGCTGGCGCGATCGATGCGCTCGCCGCCTCAATGCTGCTCGTGACCCGGTGCATCCGAGCGCGACGTCCTGATTACGAGCCCATCCGGCGCGAAATGGGCGTTGAACATGCCGTCCCCCGCCACACCGCCTTCGGCCCAGTGCCAGCTCCACACTTCCTCGTGGCTCAGCGCGTATTTTGCTACCGCGGCCGGCTTGCCGAGCAGGCGCCGCACTTCGTCCTGCGGCATGCCCGGCACGACCTGGGCGATATTCTGCGCCGTAAGCGCCTGGGTCATCGCCACGAGCTTGCCGTTCGCGTCGAAGTCGAGCATCCACGTGGTGAGGCCGTTGGGCCCGCGCGGGTATTCGAGGCGCTGCGCGCCGTCGTCGTCTTCCCACACCATTTCGGGCTTGCCCGCCTGCCGGCGCACGTCCTCGACCGTCGACACGCCAATGCGCAGGCCGCCGAATGCCATCGAATCGGGTTTGATCGCGTTGACGGCGTCGGCGACCTTTTGCTGGTCGCACGCCGCGAGCAGCGTGGCGCAGACGGCGATCAAGGCCGCCGCGATCCAGGGTCTTCGTGACATATCCAGTGTGCGTTGCCGGCCAGGACTGCCGGGAACTTGTTGAGACAGCGGCGCGGCCGGATCGTTCGGCGCGGCCGCCGCGCTCAGAGTTTTTGCGCAATCGCCAGCCTGAAAATGCGCGCCCAGCGCTTCGCTTCACGCTCGCTTTGCATCGGCAATTGCCAGAGCGGGTGCTTCGGATCGGCCACACGCAGCGCCACGTGCCAGCCGTTGGCATCGTGCGCCGGCTGCGCGCCTTGCAGGTCGGCGAAGATATACGCGCCATGCGCCCCGCCCTGCGTCAGCTCGCAAAAGCGCTTGCCCGCCGCGAGACGGACCTCGCCCCAGGCGCCGGCCACACGGTGCGTCCAGTCGCCTTCGCCGCGCATATTGGGCGCCACGTCGCGCATGCGGCGCCACCACCAGGCGACGAGCGCGACGAACAACGCCGCGGCGAGCACCGCTGCGCCCACGGCAACGCCCGTGCCGAAGCGCGCCCCGATGGCGTTGAAGGACCAGTACGCGCCGTAGACGAGCGCGGCAATGGCGAGAAGTACGACGACGATCGGCATGCGAGGAATCCGTGCGGCGGGAGAGAAAAACCAGGGCGAAACGCGGAGGGACGACTGGGACAGACCGCGACGAGGCCCGCGCGCGTGGCGGGCCTCGTGGCTTACTACGGTTTGCGATAGCTCGCGATCCCTACTGCTGCGGATGCTGCGCGGCCCATTCCTTCAAGGCGCGCAACGTGTTGCTCACGTGCTGATCCGGCGACAGGCTCGTGTATTCGTAGATGATCTTGCCGTCCGGCGCGATTACATACGACACGCGATTGGCCATCGATTCGTGCATCGGCATCGACGCGTCGTACGACCTGATGATCTTCGAGTCTTCGTCGGCGGCCACCGGGAACTTGCTGCGACACTCGCTCACCGAAAACTTCGTCAGCGTGTCGATGTTGTCGTGCGAAACGCCGATCACGCTCGCACCGTACTGCTTGTACTGATCGACCGCTTCAGCGAATTCGTGCGCCTCGATCGTGCAGCCCTTCGTGAACGCAGCGGGGTAGAAGTACACCACCACGGGCCCCTTCTTCAGCTCCGAAGCGAGCGAATAGGTGTAGGTCTTGCCACCCAGCGATGCCTGGGTCGTGAAGTCGGGCGCGGCATCGCCCGGCTTGAGTGTTGCCTGTGCAGACAGCGTAAAGAGCGCAAGCCCGGCGCAGACGAGCGCCACGGCTCCCGCCGCAAAGAACCTCGGTTTCATGTCGAATGCCCTCGAGTTGAATCGCCACGCCGGCGCGCGTTTTGCCCGCGGGTCTTGCCCATCATGCAAATGAGACGCATGACGCCGCGGCGATACCGGTATTGGATCACACAATTGCGGCACTCGCAGCGCGCGCCCCCGGGGCCAATCTTACAACCCGGTTTCAACCGTCGGCGTAGGCCGTGAACCACGCGCCGGCCCACAGATTCAGCTCGCCGAGCAGCGGCGGCGTGAGCGCGTTGAACATGCCGCCCGCCTCGCGCGCGAGCCGCTGCGCGCCGTCGTGATCGCCGCGCTCGGCCGCGGTCGCGATGCGCAGCAGCGTGCCGAGCTCGCCGCGATGACCGTCGATGGCCTCGACGATCTCGCGCGCAAGACCGAGACGATCGAGCGTGTGCTCGGGCGTCGAGCCCACCAGCACGTGCACGAGCGAAAAGATGCCGGTCATGAAGGCGGCATCGGCGAAATCGGGGTCCTGCGGGCTCAGGCTGCGCGCGGCAAGCTCCATGAAGTGTGAGCGCGTGCCCGCGAGTTGCACGAGCGGGTCCGAGCCCCAGGGCAGGTCGCGTCCGCTCGCGTAGAGCAGCAGTTGCGCCCAGCGCGCGATCTGGCGCGTGCCCGCCGCGAGCACCGCTTCGCGCAGCGACGAAATCGGCCGCCCCGGCGAGTACGCGCTCGAATTGACGAGACGCAACAGCTGCACCACTACGCCCGGGTGGCTGCGCAGCTCGCGCTCGAGTTCGGCCGTGCCGACGTCGTTGGCCACCAGTGCGAGCAGGCGCACGAGCGCGAGGCGTGAAGCGCGCACGCGCGGCGCGCGCAGCACCTGCGGGCGCGCGAAGAAGTAGCCCTGAAACAGCTCGAAGCCGAGCGACGAGGCCAGTTCGAAGTCCTCGCCCGTCTCGACCTTCTCGGCGATCAGCGTCTTGCCGTGCGCGGCGAGGCTCGCGACGAGGCCTGGCAACGCCGCGCGCTCGGTTTGCAGCAGGTCGACCTTGATGATGTCCGCATAGGGCAACGCGCGCAGCAGGTTCTCCGTGATCTCGCACACGTCGTCGAAGGCAATGCGATAGCCGGCCCGGCGCAGTTGCGCGAGACGCTCCAGCACCGCGGCGTCGAAGCGCACGTGTTCGAGCACCTCCAGCACGAAGCGGCCCGGCGGCAGCAGATGCACGATGTCGTCGAACAGCAGCTCGCGGCTGATGTTGACATAGCCGTAGTGACGGCCGAGCACCGCGGGCACGCCGAGCTGGCCGATCGTGCGCGTCATCACCTGGGCCGTGGCGAGCGCGTCGTCGTCGACGTCCGCGCGGTTCTGCGCGCCGCCGCGGAACAGCAGCTCATAGGCGTTGAGCGCGCCATTGCGATCGAGAATGGGCTGCCGCCCGAGATAGACAAACGGCTGCGGACCGGTGGATGACCCGGCAGCAAGGCCGGGTTGTGAAGCTGACGGCATAGAAGGCGCGGAACCAGGGGTGCCCCTGCCCGCATCGTCTCGCGCAGCCTCGCTTGCCGGCGCGGCAAACGCTGACGATGAATCGGACATGGCGGATGACTCGTACGGATGGAATGGCCGGTAATGGCCGCCGACGCGCCGGGCCGCCCCTGCGGCCCGCAAGACGGGCGCTTCACGCGCGCCGACCCATCGCGCAAGGCGAACGGCGTCTCGACCGGCGCCACTTTAACCGAATCTGGACGCCACCGCACCGATCTCCCGTCACCTTTATGCGTTAGGTGTTTTTTCGGTCGCCGCGGCTAAAGATTTCTCGTCCGGGGTCGATAACTTGCTCTGATGGGCGGCTTCAGCCGGACATGGAAACCGGCCGGGACGCCACAGACAAACAAAGGGTTGCCAGCGACAGACATGGAAGCGAACAGGATCTCCGCGCCCCGCGAGGGCTGGTTGCGCACGGTCGTCGACCGGTTTTACGCGCTTGCCGGCCTCAAGGACATTGCCGGCGACCCGCCCATGCCTGGCGACGCGAACGCGCCGCATGCCGCGCAGGCACACAGCGCAGCAGTTGCAGCGCAGGCAGCAGACGCAGCCGCCGACCAGGGCGCCGCGCCGCTCGTGCCCTCCTTGCCTGGCGCAGCCGGACCCGATTATGCCGACGCCGTTTCGCGCTCGTTCGAGAACACGGCCGCTGCGGTGGACTTCCTCGTGCATGTGGACGCGAGGCTGCACTTTCTCTACGTCTCCGACGCGAGCCTGCGCTTCGCGGGGTATCACCGCGAGTTCCTGCTCGGCGCGACGCTCGCCGACATCGTCACGCCCGAGCATCACGAGCGCCTGGAGGCGCTCATCGCGCGCGCCGCGCACAGCGGCGCCGTGGAAAAGGACACGATCGACCTCGTCAAGGCGCTCACCTACCCGCTTCCCGTGGAGCTGCGCGTGCAGCGCGCCCAGTATGGCGAGACGACCGGCTTCGCCGTCGCGGGCTTCGATGTCTCCGGCTGGCAGGGCACCGAGGCCGCGCTCACCCACGCGCTCCATCACGACCCGCTCACCGGCCTGCCCAATCAGACCGCGCTTGCGCCCGCGCTGCAGCGCGCCCAGGCCGACGCGGACCATTTCGGCGTGCCGGTGGCGCTGCTGCTGCTCGACCTCGACGACTATCAGCGTGTAAACCGCGCACTCGGCTACGACGCCGGCGACGAGCTGCTGCGCGAGACCGCGCGGCGCCTCACCCACCTCGCGCTGCAGGGCGAAATGATCGCGCGCATCGGCAGCGACGAATTCGCCATCCTGATCACGCCGCAACGCCACGCCGCGCCCGACGAAGTGCGCGCCGCCGCCGAAGCGCTCGGCCGGCGCCTGCTCACCTCGATCCTGCAGCCGTACTCGTTTCGCAACCAGCCCGTGCACCTTTCGGCGAGCATCGGCATTGCGTTCCATCCGGACCAGCGGCCTGATGCGTCCGCGGCGAGCGAGGCCGATGGCAGCGCCGACACCACGCCGCTCATCCGCCGCGCGGATCAGGCGCTGCAGCAGGCCAAGGCAATCGGCGGCAACACGCTGACGTTGCACGTCCCCGTCGACGATCCCACCGACGCGATGCGCCTGAAGCTGGAGTCGGACCTCTACGACGGTGTGCGCAACGGCGAATTCTCGCTACACTTCCAGCCCATCACGAGCAGCGCGTCGCGCGGCGTGGTCGGCGTGGAGGCATTGATCCGCTGGCAACATCCATTGCACGGTCTCGTGCCGCCATCAACGTTTATTCCGCTTGCGGAATCCGTCGGCCTGATTAATTATCTCGGCAACTGGGTTTTGAAGGCTGCCTGTATGCAACTGACCCAATGGGACGAGCAAGGCATCGAGCTGCAGTACGTGGCGGTCAATGTCTCGCCCCAGCAGTTCCGCAATCCGCGTTTCAGGGAAAGTGTCGAGGAGGCGATCGAGCTCACCGGGGTCGATCCGGGCCGGCTGGTGTTCGAGATCACCGAAAGCCTGCTCATGCACGATCCGCAGCATGCGAAAACGCTGCTCGAAGAGCTTACCTCGCTTGGCATTCGCTTCGCGGTGGACGACTTCGGCACGGGGTATTCGAGTCTTGCGTACCTGCAGCGCTTCCCGCTCTCGAAGCTGAAGATCGATCGAAGCTTCGTCGAGAACCTCATCACTTCGCGCAACGATCAGGCGATCGTCAACGCGGTGGTGGGGCTCGCGCGTACGCTCGATCTCGAACTCGTGGCCGAGGGCGTGGAGACGGAGGCGCAGCGCGAGCTGCTGACGAACATGGGTTGCGAGCATATCCAGGGATGGCTCGTCTGCAAGGCGCTGCCTTCAGAAGAATTGCAGCAGCGCTTCGTTTCGGGTGCGTTGCACGTGCACGAGGTGCAATGATGCGGGCATCGCAAACAGCAGGGCTTTCGCGAAATTGACATGGTTCAGATGGTAAAGGCCGTCCTGCTAGACCGCTTGTGGGCCCGCATGAATGAACGCGGGGACTTCCCCTTGCTGTCGCAATCGCTGCGCACCACGGTCGCGGCGATGACCAACGACGACTACGATTTCAGCGCGCTCGTGAAGGTCGTGCTCTCGGATTTCGCGCTCACGCAGAAGGTGCTGCGTCTCGCGAATTCGGCCATGTACATGGCGTTCGGCGGCAACATCACGACCGTCACGCGCGCGCTGATGGTGCTCGGCATGGACGCGGTCGGCCATCTCGTCGTCGGCCTGAAGATCGTCGATCACTTTCACCACAGCGCGCCGCGCCGCATCGACGCCAAGCTCGAACTGAACCGCACCATGCTCTCGGGCTGTGTCGCGCGCAAGCTCACCGAGCATGGCGACCTACGCGCGGGCGAAGAGGCCGTGGTCTGCACGCTGATGCGCCAGGTGGGCAAGCTGCTCGTGGTGTTCTACCTCGAACCCGAGTGGGACCAGATCCGCCGCGAGATCGACGAAGGCGCGAGCGACGACGAGGCCTGCCTCGAAGTGCTCGGCGTGACCTTCGAAGAACTCGGCCTCGAAGCCGCCACGCGCTGGCGCCTGCCCGACACGATCCGTGCGGGCATGCGCCAGTACGACCCGGCCGACAAGGAACCGCGCGACGTCCAGTGGCTGCGCGCCATCACCAACTATTCGACCGAAGTCGCGCGCGTGCTGACCACGCAAGGCCTCTCGGAAGAGATGCGCGAGACGCATATCGCCGAGCTTGCGCAGCACTACGGCCGCGCGCTCTCGACCGATGCCGATGTGCTCGTGCAGATGAGTCTCGCGCTCGCGCGCGAGGAAGCCGAAGATGGCGTGATGCGCGAGATCGTCGAATTGCGCGCCAACGCCGACGCCATCGCCCGCGAAGCGCTCGATCCCGAGGCGCGCATTGCGGCCGGCGTCGAGGACCTGCGCGCATTGCCGGCCGACAGCGCGCTGAGCACCGCCCTCACGCTCGCGACCGAAACCGTGCTCGCGGGCCTCGGTTTCGCACGCAGCGTGGTGTTCGTGCGACGCGGTGCGAACATGTTCGAGGCGCAGCACGGCTTCGGCCCGCACATGGGCGACGTGCTGCCAAAGCTCTCGTTTTCCGCCGCGTTCCAGCCCGACGTGTTTCATCTCGCCATCGCGAACAAGGTCGGCATCTTCATCGAGAACGCGCGCGACGCGAAGATACTCGCGCGCCTGCCAGGCTGGTATCGCGCGAGTTTCGACGACGCGCGCGCGTTCGTCCTGCTGCCTGTGGGGGCGCCTGGCGTCGAGCCCGTTGCACTGTTGTACGGCGACTGGCTCGTGACCCAGGAGCCGCGCCGCATTTCACAGAAAGAGATGAGCGCGTTGAACGATCTCGCGCAGCAGCTCGCGCGCTTCTTCACGCACGTACCGCAAACCGCCTGACTCCCGACTGAGTTACGACTGAGCGCGGCGCCGCATCGCTTCGCGGCACCGCCCCGCCCGCTCAATCCTCGATCCGCTCCAGCCCCTCGTCTTCCGCGTCGCGGCCGGACGTACCCGCCCATTCCGCCGCCGTGAGCGAGATCGCCGCGACCGTCGCGGCGTCGAGCGGCTCGAGCGCCGCGCACAACGCATCCACGCGGGCCCAGTCCGCACGCTCCAGCGCCTCGGAAAGTTCGAGCAGCCGCCCAAGCGCGCCCTCGCGCTTCACGATCGCCGTACGGATCGGCTTGGCAAGCGTGAGCACTTCGAGCGTGCTTTCGAGGGGGCCGCCGAACACCGCCTCGACGAAGGAGAACACGCCCACGAGGAACGCCGCGTCTTCCTCTTCGAGGTGCGCGTGGGCAAGCTGAGTCACCGCGATTTCCATGAAGCGCGCACGCGTGGCCACGAGTTGCAGCAGCGGGTCGTCTTCGGCGGCGATCTTGCGGCCGTCCGCGTAGAGCAGCAACTGCGTCCAGCGCGCGATCGCGTTGGTGCCGGTCGCATTGATCGCCTCGCGCAGCGTCGTCACCTTGCGGCCGATGTTCATGCTGCCCGAGTTGGCAAGCCGCATCAGATGCATCACGAGCACGGGGTTGAGCTTCAGCTCCGCTTCGAGCTGCGCGACGGTGGGCTCGGCCGCGAGCAGATGCAGCAGGTTCAGCAGCGCCTGGCGCGGCGCGCTCGAGCGGCGCGCGCCGCCATGCGGTTTCGCGAAGAAGTAGCCCTGGAAGCGGTCGAAACCTAAGTCGTGCGCGCGCTGATAGTCTTCCTGGGTCTCGACGCCCATGGCCACGAGAAGCTTGCCCGCCGCCTTCATCACGCTCGCGAACTTCGGCAGCACCGCGGGCGCGATCTCGCGGATATCGATCTTGATGGCGTCCACGTACGGCAGCAGTTTCGCGAGCGACTCGTCCGCCTTCGACACGTGGTCGAGCGCGAAGCGGTAGCGGCGGCGGTGCAGCTCGACGAGCCGCGCGATCAGGTCCGCGTCCGCGCCGATATCAACGGGCAACTCGAACATGACCCGTTCCGGGCTCACGCGCTGCAGGCCGTCGTGGAAAAGCGCATCGCGCGTCATGTCGAGCCAGGCGGGATGGCCCGCGAGCGACGCGCGCAAGACGGGCGCGGCGAAGCTTTTGATGAGCGCGGTGCTCGTGGCGGAAGGCTTGGGCGCGAGGCCCGAGGCCTGGTCTTTGGCGGCCGCTTCGGCCTCTTGTTCGATTTCCGCGCTTTCGCGCCGGTCCACGAGGCGCGGCGACGTCTCGAACGCGCAAAGGAGCCCTTCCCGGTCGAGCATCGGCTGGCGCGCGAAATACACGTCGATGGGCGGGCCGGCTTGTTCCGGCGACTGCGTGCTGCCCGCGACTTCCGACATCTGCGGCCGGTCTGCGGCGTTGAAGCTCATGGGGTCCCCCGCGCGGCGCCGCGCGCATGGCGGCGCCCTGGTCTTGTTTCCTGGCATGCCGCAACCGTTTGCGCTTCGCACACATTGCGCGCCGGACAGGGCACTTTCTTGTCTCGATTTTATCCTGGCAAGTAAGGCGCGGAAATGAAGTTCTGCGCGATCCGCGGGATTTTTTTGCGGTTTTTGCAGTGCCACACGCGTCGCCGGCATGGCGTTGCCGCTCGACGCACGAACCACTTGATATGCAATCCGAAGCAAAGGCGCGAAAAAAAACCGACCGGCTGGATTTTGCGCGGCCGGGCGGTCTGTCGGTCTGTCGGTCTATCGGCAGTGCTGGCCGATTACTTGAGCACGACCTTCACGTCGAAATACTTCGCGGCGATGCGATCAAGCGTGCCGTCCGCCTTCAGGTCCTTGAGCGCGCCGTTCAGCGCGGTCTTGAGCGCCGCGTCGTTCTTGCGCACGCCGTAGCCCACGCCCTCGCCGAGCAGCTTTGCGTCCACGACCTGTGGGCCCGCGAATGCAAAGGCCGCGCCCTGCGGCTTGTTCAGGAACCCCTTGGAGGCAGCTTCGGCGTCCAGAAACGAGGCGTCGAGGCGGCCCGAAACGAGGTCCGCGTAGATCTGGTCCTGCGTCGGGTACGGCACGACGTCGACGCCCGCGGGCGCCCACTTCGCTTTCGCGTAGGTTTCCTGGATCGTGCCCTGGAGCACGCCCACGTGCTTGCCCTTGAGCGACTCGGGCGTGGGCTGCAGCGTGCTGCCCTTCTTCGCGATCATCTGGTTCGGGATCGCGTAGATCGGGTCGGTGAAGTCGATGGCCTGGCGGCGCTGGTCCGTGATCGACATGTCGGAATTGATCGCGGCGAACTTGCGCGCCTGCAGCGCCGGAATCAGGCCGTCGAACGAGTTTTCCACCCACACGCACTTCGCCTTGAGCTTCGCGCAGACGGCATTGCCCACGTCGATATCGAAGCCCTGCAGTTCGCCCGCGGGCGACTTCGATTCGAACGGCGCGTACGACGCCTCCACGCCAAAGCGGACTTCCTTGATATCGGCGGCGTGTGCGGCCCCTGCCGCGCCTGCCGTCATGGCGGACGCGCAGAACGCGAGCGTTGCCAGCTTGTTCCAGTTCTTCTTCATCAATGTCTCATTCCAGTCAGATTAGGTGCGCCGGCGAAGCCCGTTCGGGCAGCTTCATGGTTCGATTCACCGCTAAAAGACGGCTTCCCGGCGCCGGCACAGGATCGCTGCGCCAAAAACACGGCTCAATCGCGCGCCCCTCGTGTGGTGCGCCGCAGCAACCGCGAGGGCGCGATTGTACCGCGACCGCGCCGGCGCCCCGCCGCGCGGGCGGCACGGGGCGCAAGACGCGCCCGAGCGCGGCGGCGAGCGCACGCGCTGCGTTCGAACATGCAAGTGGGTGTCGTGGATGCGCAAGCGCGTGAAAGCGCACGCGCTTGCGGCAAACGCTCAAGCGAGCGCGGCGAGCGTCTCGCGGGTCGTATCGACGACGAGCAGGCCGGCGCGCAAGCCCGGCTTCACGCCCGGATTCGGAAACACGATGCGCTCCTCGTCGTGCTGCACCACGTAGCGGTAGGCGCCGTCCTCCGCCAGCACCTCGCCGCGCGGGAACGGCGTGAAGTTGGGCACGTCGGCGGCCACGTTGAGCTTGAGCGCCGCGCTCTGCTTCGTGATCTGGCCGATCACCGTGAAGATGCGCGGCATCTGCGCACCCTTGGGCAACGACAATTTTCCCGCCACGAGACGGCGCACGGCGGCATCGGCGCCGGCGAAGCGAGCCAGCTCGTTCTGGCCGAACGGACGCACCTTGCCCAGTTCGAGCGTGCAGGCGAGCGCGCCACACGTCTCCGCCGTAAACGACGACAAGGTCGCGCCCTTCTCGGTGTGGATCAGCACGGCTGCGATGCGCGCGTCGGCGAGCCATTCGAGCATCGCGCGCGCGGGCGGCTCGCCCGTGTGCGGCAGCAGCGCGAACTGCTCGAACGCGGAAGCGCGGATCGCCGTATGCATGTCGAGGTGCCAACGCGCGAACGGCGCAGCGGCCGAACTCGCGGCCTTCGCGAAGAAGCGCTGTGCCGCCGCTTCGAGCGCCACGGCGCGCGGCGCCTCGCGGCTCGCCGGCACCCGCGCATGGCGGCCGCCGAACAGGCGGTTGAGGTCGTCGTCGAGATAGCGCTCGCCGGCGCGCATCGCGCCGGCATTGCCGAGCACCGCGAGCACGCGGCAGGCGAGCGGCGCCCGACCCGCGGCGATGTCGGCCACGAGTTGCGAGAGCAGCTCGATCGGCGCGGTCTCGTCGCCGTGCACGCCTGCCGAAAGCAGCACGCTGCGCGTCGTCTCGTCGATGTGCGCCGGTTCCAGCTCCAGCACGCCCTCGTCGAGCCATTGCCAGCGCACGCCGCCCGCGCATTCGCCGCGCGCCGCCTCGGGCGTGGCTGGGCGCGCGCCCGCGAGCGTGTACGCGAGAAAGTCCTCGAGCGGGGTATCAGCGCTGGAAGTCATAGAGCGATCCGAGGCCGAGAATCTGCGTGAGTTCGTCGAGCGCCGTACGCGACTCGACGAGCAGCGTCGGATCGGTCAGATCCTGCGGCGCGAGCCGGTCGCGATAGTGCCGCTCGATCCAGCCGTCGAGGCGCGTGAAGAGCGCGTCGTTCATCCACACCCCGGGCGCCGTTGCCGCACGCTCTTGCGCGCTGAGCACCACGCGCAGACGCAGGCATGCCGGACCGCCGCCGTTTTTCATGCTCTCGCGCAGATCGAACACGAGCACTTCGTCCACCGGCCCGCTGCTCGCGACCAGTTCGTCGAGGTAGATCGCCACGTGCGGATTCTCGCGGCATTCCTGCGGCACGACGAGAATCTGCGTGCCGTCCGCGCGGCTCAGCAACTGGCTGTTGAAGAGATACGACGACACCGCATCGGCCACGCTCACGCGCGCTTCGGGCACTTCGATCACGTGGAACGGCGCGTCGTGCGCCGTGAGCTTCGTGCGCAGCTCGTCGTACACCGCCTTCTGGTCGACGAACGCGCGCTCGTGGCAAAACAACGTGCTGCGGTTGCCCACCGCGATCACGTCGTTATGGAACACGCCGGCGTCGATCACGTCCGGATTCTGCTGAGCGAACACGGTGCCGGCATCGGTCAGGCCGTGGCGCTGCGCGATGGCGCGGCTCGCCTCGAACGTCTGCCGCGCCGGGAAGCGCTTGGGCTCCGGTCCGCGGCGGTATTCGCTGCGCCCGTACACGAAGAACTCCACGCCGCGCTCGCCGTACTGCGCGCTGAAGCGCGTATGGTTGGCCGCGCCTTCGTCGCCGAGCGCGGGCGTGCCCGGCAGCGCCTCGTGCACGACGAAGTGCGACGGGTCCGCGAACACCGCGGAAAGCGTGCGGCGCGTGGCCTCGTGCTCGATCGCGCGATGCAGCTTGCTGCACAGGTTCGCGGGCGTGAAATGCACGCGCCGGTCAGGCGTATCCGCCGATGGGCTCACCGTGGCCGCGTTCGCGGTCCACATGGCCGACGCGGAGCTAGCCGCCGCGAGCAGTTCGGGCGCTTCTTTCGCGGCACGCGCGATCGCTTCGGCATCCTTACCGCCGAAGCCCAGCTCGCGCAGCAGCCGGATCGACGGCCGCTCTTGCGGCGGCAGCACGCCTTGCGCGAAGCCGAGGTCGGCGAGCCGCTTCATTTTGCGCAAGCCCTGTTGCGCCGCGGCGCGCGGGTTCGCTACGGACTTCTCGTTGTTCTGCGAGGCGACATTGCCGAACGACAGCCCGGCGTAGTTGTGCGTGGGGCCGACGAGTCCGTCGAAGTTGGCTTCAAGGGTTTGCATCGTCGTTCCTTAGAAGTGAAGACCCGGCGAAACGCTCGCGGGCATCTGCAGTTGCGCGCTCTCCACCGAAGCCATCGGGTAGGCGCAGTAGTCGGCGGCGTAGTACGCGCTCGGCCTGTGGTTGCCCGAGCGGCCCGCGCCGCCGAACGGCGCGCCGCTCGACGCACCGTTGGTCGGCCGGTTCCAGTTCACCACGCCGGCGCGGATCTCGCGCGTGAAGCGCTGCCACAGCGCTTCGTCGTCGGCGAGCAGACCCGCGGAGAGGCCGTACGCCGTATTGTTGGCCTGCGCGATGGCGTCGTCGAAACCGGCGTAGCGGATGATCTGCGCGAGCGGGCCGAAGTGCTCCTCGTCGGGCAGGTCGGCCACGCCTGTCACGTCGAGAATCGCCGGCGTCACGAAGCCGAGCGCCGGGTCGCGCTGCGTCATCGGCAGCAAGGCGCGTGCGCCGCGCTC
Source organism: Paraburkholderia sp. CNPSo 3272 (assembly GCF_024206495.1). Taxonomy (GTDB): domain Bacteria; phylum Pseudomonadota; class Gammaproteobacteria; order Burkholderiales; family Burkholderiaceae; genus Paraburkholderia. The sequence continues at coordinate 381,930 of NZ_JAMBPQ010000001.1, forward strand.
GAGCAACTGCGCCTGCGCGCTCACCAGCTTGCCTGCGGCGCGCGCCGAAATCACGGCGCCCATGAAGGGCTGCGGCTCGGCGTCGTACTCGCCCACCGTAATGCGCGCACTCACTTCGACGAAGCGCGCAAGGAAGCGCTCGCCGAATGCGTCGGCGGGCACGAGAATGCGGCGCGCGCACGTGCAGCGCTGCCCCGCCGAAAGAAACGCCGACTGGATCGTGTGATGCACGGCGGCGTCGATATCGTCGACCGGCGCGACGACGAGCGGATTGTTGCCGCCCATCTCGAGCGCGAGCACGATCTCGGGCCGGCCGCCGAACTGGCGATGCAGCAGCGTGCCCGTGTCCGAACTGCCCGTGAAAAAGAGCCCGTCGATCTGTTTGTGATTCGCAAGCGCAATGCCGGTGTCGCGCTCGCCCTGCACGAGGTTGAGCACGCCCGCGGGCAAGCCCGCTTCGCGCCAGAGTTCGACCGTGACGCGCGCCACTTCCGGAGCGAGTTCCGAAGGCTTGAACACGACCGCGTTGCCCGCGATCAGCGCCGGCACGATATGGCCGTTGGGCAGATGGCCCGGGAAGTTGTACGGACCGAACACGGCGACGACGCCATGCGGGCGATGGCGCAGCACCGCCACGCCGTCTGCCATCGGCGCGCGCTTCTCGCCGGTGCGCTCGCCGTAAGCGGTGATCGAAATCGCGACCTTGGCGGCCATCGACGCCGCTTCGGTGCGCGCTTCCCAGAGCGGCTTGCCGGTCTCGCGGCCAATGGCCTGGGCGAGCGTTTCCTTCTTTTCGGTGACGAGCGCGGCGAAGCGCTTCACGATCTCGCAGCGCGCTTCGAGCGGCGTTTGCGCCCACGCTGCGAACGCGCGGCGCGCGGCGCTCACGGCGCGATCGACATCTTCGGCGCTCGCGGCATTGCCGCTCCACACGGTCTCGCCCGTGCCGGGGTTGAGCGAAGCGAACGCGGGGCCCGAGGCCGCGCACCATTGTCCATCGATGTAAAGCTCGTTCATGGTCATCCCTGTTTCTGCTTCGCTGCGGGGCCGAGCACGCGCACCGGATCGCCCGCTGCGACGTTCAGCGCCGCCGCTTCCTTCGCGCCCAGCGTGAACACGCCGTCGTGCACGACGCCCGGCGCGAAACCCACGCGAAAATCGCCGAGCGACGTATTGGATACGAGTGAGCGCACGCCCTCTTCGGCATGCGCCTCACCGATCTCGACCGGCACGACCACGCTGTCGCGCACCGTGCGCAAGTCGACGATATGGCATTCGAGCACCGGGCCCGCATCGAAGATATCGACGTGGTTTTCATAACGCAGCCCCTCGGCTTCGAGCATGCGGCGCGCGGGAATCGTGTCGGCATGCGTGAGGCCGACACAAGCCTGCGCCTCCTCGGGCAGCAGCTCCACGTACACCGGATAACGCGGCATCAGTTCCGCGAGGAACGACTTGCGCCCGTGCGAGCTGAGGTAGTCGGCAGCGTTGAAATCGATCTGGTAGAAGTGCGAACCGACCGCACGCCAGAACGGCGACGTGCCTTGCGCGTCGAAATGCCCGCGCAATTCCGCGCACAGGCGCTCGGGAAAGCGCTCGCGAAACTGCGCGATGAACATGAAGCGCGATCGCGAAAGCAGGCTGCCCACCCCGCCCGTGCGATAGCGCGGCGAAAGAAAAAGCGAGCACACCTCGGCATAGCCCGTGAGATCGTGCGAAATATTGAGCGCGCGCATGCGCGTCCAGATGCCGAGCTCCTGGCTTGCGTGCACCACGGTGCTTACGCGGTAGTTGTAGAACGGCTGCTCCAGGCCCACGGCGGTTTCGATGCCGCAAACGCCGGCCACGTCGCCCGTGGCCGTGTCTTCCATCACGAAAAAGTAGCCGGCTTCGCGCAGCTCGGCCTCGCCCGCCAGCGTGCGCCGCGCGCGCTCGATGCGCGCCTTGAGCGCCTCGCGGTCGGGCTTGAAGGTGGTGAGGCCGGGCCCCGTTTCCTTGGCGAGCGCGACGAGCGCGTCCACGTCGCCCGTTTGCACGACGCGTACCACGATCATTGTGCGTCTCCCATATAAGCATCCTCAGTTTGCGGGGTGGCGCGATACAGCGGCGCGCAGCGCACCGGCTCGCCGTCCTGCACGCCGAGCGCGGCGCGCGCGCTCGCGTCGAGCGGCGCGATGATGTCAGCGCCCTTCTCGCTCTCGGGCAGCGTCGCGAGCACGCAGCGGAACTCGCCCGCGCCCTGGCTCGCGACCAGATACGCCGCGCCTTCGAGGTTCGTTGCGAGCGCCACTTCGCGCACCGTGCGCGTCTCGTTGCCGGCGACCGAGGCCGTGCGGTCCACCTGCGCAGTCAGCACGGGGCCCGCATCGAAAATATCGACGTAGCGATCCGGCTCGAAGCCCTCTTCCAGATGGATCTCATAAGCGAGCAAGGCGCTCGGATCGGGCTCGCCGAGCACGCGCTGCGCCGGCTCCGGCAGCAACGGCACATAGAGCGGATAAGCCGGCATGACCTCGGCGATGAAGGTGCGGCTGCGTCCGCCCGAGGCCAGTTCGATGTCCTTGAAGTCGCGCCCGAAGAACTTGCGCCCCACGGCCTCCCAGAAGGGCGAGGCGCCCGTCTCGTCGGTCACGCCGAGCAGCAGCGAGAACACTTCGGGCGTGAAGCGTCGGCGGTTCATCGCGACGTACATCATGCGTGCGCGCGACATGAGATGAGCGGCCGCGTCGCCGCGCAGCGTCGGCTCGATGTAGAAGCCCGCGAGGCGGCTCTTGCCCGTGAGTTCGTGCGACATCGTGAGCGCATGAATCTTGCGGTTCACGTGCAACTCGCGCGACGCGTGAATGAGCGCGTCGTTGCGAAACGCGTAGAACGGCTCGGCGTAGCCGGCCGCCGCCACGATGCTCGAGGTGCCGACGAGCCGCCCGGTGGCGGAATCTTCGAGCACGAACAGATAGAACTCCTCACCGGGGAAGTCCACGTCCGCGCGAAACGAATCTTCTGAAAGCGCGATGCGCGCTTCCAGCGCCGCGCGGTCGTGCGGCAGCGAATGCAGCACTGGCTGCGCGGTGCGCGCCATGTGGGCGATCGCGTCGAGATCGGAAAGCCTGGCGGGGCGAACGAATAGCATCGTCGGTCCTGTGTGTGCGCTGGGTTGCGGCTGGGTTGCGATTTAGCGTGCGCCGATCACATCTGCGCAGGCCTGCTCGAAGCGCGCAAAGCCTTCGTCGAGGTCCGCTTCGGGAATGATGAGCGAGGGCGCGAAGCGCAGCACGTCCGGCCCCGCAATCAGCATCATCACGCCGCGGTTCGCGGCCGCCCCGTTGAAGTCCTTGGCGCGGCCCGCAAAGCGCGCATTCAGTTCGGCGCCGATCAGAAGCCCCTTGCCGCGCACTTCCTTGAACATGTCGAAACGCTCGTTGAGCTTCGCGAGCTTTGCGCGAATCGCTTCGCCGCGCGCACGCACGCCCGCCAGCAGCGCCGGATCGCTCACCAGCTCGACCACCTTGCCCGCAAGGGCGGCGCCCAGCGGATTGCCGCCATAGGTCGTGCCATGCACGCCCACCTTGAAGTGCGCGGCAATCGCTTCGGTCGTCAGCATCGCGCCGATCGGGAAGCCGTTGCCGAGCGCCTTTGCCGTCGTGAGGATGTCGGGCGTGACGCCCGTATCTTCGTACGCGTAGAAGTGGCCCGTGCGGCCCACGCCCGTTTGCACTTCGTCGAAAATGAGCAGCGCGCCGTGCGCATCGCACGCTTCGCGCAGCGCGCGCAGGAAGGCGGGATCGGCGGGAATCACACCGCCCTCGCCCTGCACCGGCTCGACGATCACGGCGCAGGTCTGCGCGCCGATGGCGCGCTTCGCCGCTTCGATGTCGTTGTACGGCAGATGCGTGATGCCGCCCGGCACGGGCCCGAAGCCTTCCGAATACTTGGGCTGGCCGCCCACGCTCACCGTGAAGAACGTGCGGCCATGGAACGACTGCGTGAACGAGACGATCTCGAACTTGTCGGCGCCGTGCCGATCGAACGCCACGCGGCGCGCGAGCTTGAGCGCCGCCTCATTGGCTTCCGCGCCCGAGTTCGCGAAGAACGCGCGATCGGCGAACGTGAGCGCTTCGAGCTGGCGCGCGAGACGCAGCACCGGCTCGTTGGTGTAGCCGTTGCCGATGTGCCAGAGCTTGCTGCCCTGCTCCTGGAGCACGCGCAGCAGCTCCGGATGCGCGTGGCCGAGCGAGGTCACGGCGATGCCGCAGGCGAAGTCGATGTAATCGCGGCCTTCGGTATCCCACACGCGCGAGCCGACACCGCGATCCGGCACGAACGGCGCGGGCGAGAAACACGGCACCATCACTTCGTCGAAGGTCTTGCGGCTCACAGTCTGGTCGTTCATGGCGATTCCTCTTTTACTCAGTGCGTGTCGAATTCGGGGTCGGTGTGCGTGGGGGCCGCGCCCTTTCGCTCAGGTGGCGTTGCATGGGACGGGACTAAGCGCTCAAGCGCACAAGTCCCGTCGACACTTGTGCAGTGTAGGCAAGCTGCGCGCAAACGTCTTGCGCAGGCGCGACGCGTTTTTTCGTACGGAACCCGCAAGGTCCGCGCGCTTGATGCGCCGCGGCCGCGTTCATTGAATTTCCGGCGGCTCCACGAGCGCGCCTGCGCGCGGCTCGGCGGCGGCCCCGCCGTGCTGGCGCTCGATCCAGTTGCGGCGATCCTCGCGCGGTGTCACGCCGAAGCGCTCGCGATACGCATTCGAAAAATGCGCCGCCGACGAAAACCCGCACGCGAGACTGATCTGCACCACCGACTTGCTAGTGCGCTGCAACTGCGAGCGCGCCTTGGCCAGACGCAGGCCGAGGTAATACTTCGACGGCATCGCGCCGAGGTACTGGCGAAAGAGCCGCTCGAGCTGACGCCGCGACACGCCCACGAGATTCGCGATCTCGTCGGTCGTGAGCGGGTCTTCGATATTCGCCTCCATCAGCTTGAGCGCGTCGTTCAGGCGCGGGTGCCGCTCACCGGGCGCGGTCACGAACGGAATGCGCTGACGCTCGTCGCCGCTGCGCAGCGTGCTCGCGCCCAGCGCGTCGGCAATGCGCTCGGCGAGTTCCGGGCCGTGGTCGCGGCCGATCATCGCGAGCATGAAGTCGAGCGTGGCCTGACCGCCCGAGCAGGTCGCGCGGTCGCGGTCGATTTCGTAGATGTGCTGCGTGACGATGGTGCGTTCGAACTGCTCGGCGAACTGCTGGAACGTCTCCCAGTTCGCGGCCACGCGGTAGCCCTGCAACTGCCCCGCCATCGCGAGCCACCAGATGCCGTGGTGAATGCCCGTGACGAGCGGCGTGCGCTGGCCCACGCGCGCGAGGCTTGCGAGAAAGAGCCGGTAGTCGGCGAACTGCTGGTAGCGCTCGGTAACGACAATCAGCCAGTCGGCCGCAACGGCGTCGCCGAACGCGCAGTCGGCGGGCCACTGCGCGCCGCCCGCGAGCGGCACCGGGCGGCCGTTCCACGAGCACATCTGCCAGCGGTACAGCGCGCGGCCGTCGATCTCGTTGGCGAGATTGAGCGCGTCGACGATCGGGCCCACGCCCGACATCGAAACAGGCGGCAGCGCGACGATCGCCACCTGGGTCGTGCGGCCGGCGCGCGCGAGCGGCGCCTGGCCGCCTGGCGCGGCAGCAGGAACGGCAGCAGGAGAACGAACGGTGGAACGGACCATCGGCGAGACGAGGCGCGAGATTGAACGCGCCGCTTACTTGAGACTGCCCGAGAGGAACTGGCGCAGGCGATCGCTCTTCGGCGCGCCGAGCACATCGGCGGGCGCGCCCTCTTCCTCCGTGCGCCCCTGGTGCAGGAACATCACATGATTCGAGACATTGCGCGCAAAGCCCATTTCGTGCGTGACGACGATCATCGTGCGGCCCTCTTCTGCCAGTTTTTGCATCACCTTGAGTACTTCGCCCACGAGTTCGGGGTCGAGCGCCGAAGTCGGTTCGTCGAACAGCATCACGTCGGGATGCATCGCGAGCGCGCGCGCAATCGCCACGCGCTGCTGCTGGCCGCCCGAAAGATGCGAGGGATATTGCTTCTCCACGCGAGGCGCGAGGCCCACTTTCTCCAGATACTGCCGCGCGCGGTCCTCGGCTTCCTTGCGCGGCACGCCGAGCACGTGGATAGGCGCTTCCATCACGTTCTCGAGCACGTTCATGTGCGACCAGAGGTTGAAGTGCTGAAACACCATCGCGAGCTTGGTGCGGATGCGCTGCAATTGCTTGTGATCGGCCACGTCCAGGTCGCCGTTGCGGCCCGCCTTCGTGCGCACGGCCTCGCCGTCCACCACGATCTCGCCCGCGTTCGGCTTCTCGAGGAAATTGATGCAGCGCAGGAACGTGCTCTTGCCCGAGCCGCTCGCGCCGATGATGCTGATCACGTCGCCCTTCTTCGCGTCGAGCGAGACGCCCTTGAGCACCTCGTTGTCGCCGTAGCGCTTGTGGATGTCGCGCGCGACGAGCTTGCTATCTGAGGATTGCGTCTGAGCCAAGATGGCCTCCAGTTTCCGGTGAATCAGCGGGTGCGCACGGCGAGATGGCCGAGCCAGCGTTTTTCGGCACGGCGGAACGCGGCCACCAGCACGAACGATACCGCACAGTAGATCAGCGCAGCGAGGCCGAACGACTCGAACGAGCGGTAGGTCGCCGAGTTGGCGTCGCGCGCGACCTTGAGGATATCGGGCACCGTCGCGGTGAAGGCCACCGTGGTCGCGTGCAGCATCAGGATCACCTCGTTACTGTACAGCGGCAGTGCGCGGCGTAGCGCCGAAGGCAGGACCACGCGCCAGTACATCGTGAACGGGCTCATGCCGTAGGCGCGCGCCGCTTCCACTTCGCCGTGGGAGGTAGCGCGAATCGCGCCCGCGAAAATCTCCGTCGTGTACGCGCAGGTGTTGAGCGCGAACGCGAGCACCGCGCAGTTCAGGCCGCTGCGGAAGAACGCGTCGAGCAGCGGCTCCGAACGGATGAACGCGAGACTGTACACGCCCGTGTAGATGAGCAGCAACTGCACGTAGAGCGGCGTGCCGCGAAACACGTAGGTGTAGAAGCGCACCGGCAGCGAGAGCCAGCGGCGGCTCGAGACGCGCGCCACGGCGAGCGGCACTGCGCACACGAAGCCGAAGGCGACAGAGATCACGAGCAGCCACAGCGTCATCGCAAGGCCGGAGACATGCTCGCCGTCCCAGTAGAGGAACGCGCGGCCGAATTGCTGAATGATTTCGTTCATGACGGCCTTTTCCTCAGAGTTGCGCGTGACGCACGCCCACCGAATAGCGGCGCTCGAGCCAGATGAGCGCGAAGTTCGAGAGCGTGGTGATCGCGAGATAGATGAGCGCCGCGATCACGAGGAAGAAGAACAGGTTGAAGGTGCTGCGGCCCGCGTCCTGAGCGGCCTTCACGACATCGGCGAGACCGATGATCGAGACGAGCGCCGTCGCCTTGACGAGCACCTGCCAGTTGTTGCCGATGCCGGGCAGCGCGAAACGCATCATCTGCGGAAAGAGGATGCGGGCGAACACGCGCGCGCCGCTCATGCCGTAGGCGTGGCCCGCTTCGAGCTGGCCGCGCGGCACCGCGAGAAACGCGCCGCGAAAAGTTTCGGTGAAGTACGCGCCGTAGATGAAGCCGAGCGTGACGACGCCGGCCACGAACGGATCGATATCGATCTGCGCCATGCCGAGCGCGTCGGTGGCCTCGTTCACGCCGATCTGGATGCTGTAGAAGAGCAACAGCATCAGCACGAGGTCGGGCACCGAGCGGATCAGCGTCGTGTAGGCGGTCGCCACGGCCGCGAGCGGCCGGTTGAACGAGAGCTTGGCCGCCGCGCCAGCCAGACCGAGCAGCACGGCCACGCCGAGCGAGAGGAGCGAAAGCTCGATGGTCTGGATCGTGCCGGCGAGCAGCACAGGGCCAAAGCCGTAAAGGATCACGCGCGTCTCCGGAACAAAGTTGTTTTGTCGTTTCGGGCGGCCTCGCGCGGCACCTGCGCGCCGCCGAAACCGATGAACTGGCGCGGATCGTCTCAGTGCAAAATGGATTGCTCAAATTCGCGCGGCGCGGATATTGCAGTGCAGCATTGCTGCGCGGCGCACGCATGCGTGCGGATGGGGCCCACGCAGCCGCGGGCGCGATGCTTTTGAAAGGCGAAAAAAAATGCCCCGGCACGCGAGGCGCGCGGGGCATTTACGCAAGTTTGGGGTCGCTTTTTCGATAGGCGTCCCGCATGCGCGCCGCGGCCCCGGCGAAGCTTAAGCGGCGCGCGTTTGCGTGCCGCGTGCGCTGCCCGCACGGGCGTTCGCGCCAAGCAGCTTTTCGGCGAGCGCGCCGAAAAGCAGGCCGATCGTCGTCCAGAGAATGGCCTGCATGCCGATCGACACCGTGCGGAACTTCCACAGCAGCACGGCCGGGAAGGCGGCGGGCACCTCGTTGATCGTCGGCAACGCGAGTTGGATCGCGCCGATCACGACGACGAACAGCACGAGCGCCACGATCGAAGCGTTCCAGACGCCCAGGCGCGGCACGAACGCGGCGCGCACCTTGAGCGAGAACACCGACACGGCGATCGAAACCGCAATCATCAGGAAGAAGAGCCCGGTGCGATAGCCGATCGTCTCCGGGTCGCCGACCGAGGGCGGATTCGCCGGATACTTGATGTTCGGCACCATGTAGATCGCGACGAACGCCGCGAGCGCGAGCCAGGCCGAGAGCGCGCGGGGCGAAAGACGCCCCACGCGGCCATTTGCATACGCGAAAACGAGCGCGAAGAGCCCGCCGATCGACGCGCCATAGACCATCACGCCCGTGAAGAGACCGAAGCTCGCCTGGGTCTTGCGGCTGACGATTTCGGGATCGGGTGCCTCACCCTTCGCGGCGTCGGCTTTCTCCTCGAAGGAGATCGCCTGATCGACCTGGGGCTCGCCCGCGATCTTCGCGAAGCCGAACGTGAGAAGTCCCGCGGCGATGCCTGCGAGCATGCCGCGTACCAGCAACTTGCCAACCATATTCAGCTCCCGGTCAGTGGCAGGGGAAGCCGAGCAGATGGCGGCCGTCGTGAACGAACTCGTGGACGTACATGCCCGGGAAGATCGACGTGGCGCCCTGCTCGGCGCCCACGAAGTACAGGGCCAGCAGCAGCATGAGGCCGCCGAAGACGGCCCAGGGCAGGATCTCCCGCAGCGGAATGGGCGCCGGCGCGGCCGGTGCGTGCTGCACGGGGAATGTGGTATCGGACATGCTGACTTCTCCTGGGGTTACGCGCCCCGCTAGTCGTTGAAAGAGTGGTTCACGACGCGCAGGTCTGACTTCCGTTGCTTCGATGCTTTCGACGGCAACCAGTTACAGTGGCGCGACCGCGCCGGACTTGCACCGGCTTCCGCGTGTCGTGGAGCCTGTATTCTACGCGCTGCGACGGCTGGCCGCGGCCCGAATGTCAGCCAAAGAGTAGTCACGCGTAAGGAGAAGCATGCCGACGACAGTCTGGCTGGTGAGTCATGCGGCGAACGCCGCGCTGCGCTCGGGCATATTCCCGCAAGCGCCTGAGGTGCCTGAGGTGTCAGTAGCGGGCGATGACGCCGAAGAAGCGCTCGACGCGCGCGCAGTCGAGGCGCTTGCCGCATGGCGCGAGCGCTGGCACGCGCGGCTGGCCGGTGGTAATCGCAATAGCGAGGCGCCGCGCGCACTCACGAGTCCCGCCGCGATCGCCCGCGCGAGCGCGCGCGCAGCAGGCTTCGCGGGCGCGACAACGGGTGACGCGCTCGCCGAAACCGCCTTCGGCGCGTGGCAGGGCCGTCGCCTGACGGATCTCGCGCGTGAAGCGCCCGGAGCCCTCGCGGCCTGGACACGTGATCCAGGCTTTCGGCCGCCCGGCGGCGGCGAATCGTTCGACGATGTCCGCGCGCGCGTCGGCGCCTGGCTCGATACGGTGCCCGATTCAGGGCACAACCTGATCGCCTTCACGCACGCGAGCGTGATCCGGGCGGCGATTCTCCACGCGCTGGGCGCGCCTTCATCGGCTTTTCGCTCGATCGAAATCGCGCCGCTTTCCGTGACGGCGCTACGCCGCACGGAGCACGGCTGGGTATGGCTCGCGGCGATGGACTGAGGACAGGGACGGCATGTCCTTGATCTGCGTACGTACAGCGCCCTCGAGGCGCCCTAGTCCAGTCCTAGCTGCGCCTTGATGGCCGGCATCATGTACTGCACGGCCGCGCGCCCTTCCTCGATGGCGGGCGAGGCGCGATGAAAGTCGAAGATCCCCATGCCGCCCAGGCGCGGCTGGATCAGCACGTCGGCGGGCTCGCCGGCAAGGCGGCTGCGCGTAATGCGCACCTGCATGATGTCGATGCTCTGCGCCACCGAGCTCAATACGGACGGCACGCGCGTGCTGGGCGGCGGCGCCACGCGCACGTCCGGGCCGCCCGACGCGCCGGGGCCTGCTGGCTGCAGCCAGCGCGGAAAGCGCTTGCCGTTACGCCGCAGGAGCGGTTCGGGCGCCGCTTCGTTGTTTTCCGCTCCATTGGCGCCGCCGCTGGCCGCCAGGGCAGCCGACGCCGCCGTCGCCGCGTCGCTCGCCTCCACGGGCAGCTCGCGCGGCATCGTGTCGATCGCACCGCCCAGGTCGCGGCCGTTGAGAATGTCGTGATTGAGATCGATGGCGATCACGGTGTCCGCACGCATCGCGCGCGCGGCAGACACCGGCACCGGGTTGCTCAGTCCGCCGTCCACGAGCCACACGCCGTCATGCCAGATAGGCGTGAAGATGCCGGGAATCGCGATCGACGCGCGCACGGCATCCACCACGCCGCCTTCGCGCAGCCAGACTTCGCGCCCGGTGTCGAGTTCGGTGGCGACCGCCGTGAACGGCAGCCTCAGGTCATCGATCGAGCGGCCGTTGAACTGGTGCGCAAACAGGTCGATCACCTTGCGCCCGCCGAGCAGGCCGCCCGAGAAACGCAAGTCGAGCAGGCGCACCACGGTCTGCCAGGTGAGCTTGCCCACCCAGTCCTCGAGCCAGTCGAGATCGCCGTTCGCGTACACGGCGCCGACCAGCGCGCCGATCGATGTACCGCACACCACGTCGGGCTTGATGCCCGCTTCCTCGAGCGCGCGGATCGCGCCGATATGCGCCCAGCCGCGCGCCGCGCCCCCGCCGAGCACGAGTCCCACACGCTTGGGCCGTCGCCGGTTCATCATGCGCGCCTCCTTGCGTGGCCCTGGGTCAACTGCGTCGACGGAGTCAACGACCGCGGATCACGTCCGAGCGCGAGGTCGTCGTGACTCGCCCGTCCGGTCCGAAATGCACGTTGAAATACGCTTCGGGCGTCACGCCCCCTTCCAGCCACTTCCAGCTCCACACCGTCTCCTTCTTCAAGCGGTAGCCGGCCACCTGCCCGGGCTTACCGAGTAAGCGCCGGACCTCGTCCTCACTCATGCCGACACGGATCTTCGCGAAGTTTTCAGCCGTGAGCGCCTGAGTGATGGCCACGAGTCGCCCGTTCGGACCGATGTCGACCATCCAGGTATTGAGGCCCTGCGGGCCGCGCGGATATTCGAGGCGCCGCGAGCCGTCGTCGAACACGCGCTCGGTCTCGGGCTTGCCCATTTGCTCTCGCACCTGCTCGAGCGTAGAGACGCCGGGCGTGAGGCCCTTGAGCAGCAGCGCGTCGGGCTTCACGGAATCGAAGAACGCCTTGAATCCCTGCCGGATGGTGTCGAGCATGGCATCGAACTGGTGATCGTCGCAGCCGGAAAGCGTGAACGCCGCCGTGGCGGCGCACGCGAGCGCGAGCGAACGCGTGAATGAAAACGTGGGCTTCATGTTCTTGCTAACGCATCAACATGGGCTTGCGTCGACGCGCGCCGATCCGCCGCGCACCGACATGTCCACAATGTACCGTCAATGGACCTCTTCGTGCTGCGAGTCCCGCTTCGGGCGGGGCGCGCGTGCGGACACGCTCGCCGCGGCGGGCAGCGCATCAGCAGACTGCGCGGCGGCCTGCGCGCCGTGGCGCATGGCGCGACGTGTGCGAACGATTTCCGCGGCCTGCCACGAGAGCAGCGCGAGCACGCCGAACACCACTTCGCGCATGCGCTTGACGAGCGCGAGCGAGAACGCCACGTCCTGGCTCACGCCAAAAAGCTGCGCGAGCAGCACCACGGCGACTTCCTGCACGCCGAGGCCGGCGGGCACCATGAAGGCGGCATGGCGCACGGCCTGGGTGATGGCTTCGATGGCGAGCGCATCGCCCACCGTCACCGGATGGCCGAGCAGCGCGAGCGCCCACCACGTCTCGAACGCGCCGAGCATGTAGCCGCCGAGCTGCCAGAAGAAAGCGCGGACCATGAGGCCCGTGCGCGACATCAGCGCGTCGAGATCGGCATCGAGCTGCTTGCCGTCGATGCCGAGCATGAGTGGATTATCGGCGCCGAGCAGCTTCGCGGCCCAGCGTTCGATCGCATGGAAAACGCCACCGCGCCGCACCAGAAGCACGGCGAGCACCGGCAGCGGCGCCGAGAGCACGAGCGCCAGTGCGAGCGTGACGATGGTGCGCAGCGAACCGCCGTCGCCTGTCGCCGCGACGATCAGCACGACGCCGAGCGCCGAGAACGCGTATTGCACGGCGATCGTCACGAACACCTCGACGATCACCGAAGCCGTGACCTCGCTCGCATTGCGCACCTTCCAGCGCGCGAGGCGAATGCCGACGAGTTCGCCGCCCACGCCGACCACGGGCAGCAGCCGGTTCACGGCCTCGCGCACGGTCGCGGTCCACCAGAGGAAGCTCAGCGGTGCGCGCTTGTCGAGCAGGAGGCGCCACGCATGCGCGTCGAGCAGGAGCGGCAACGCGTGGAACGGCACGAGCCAGAGCAGCATGGGGCCTGCCGTGCCGATCACACGCAGCACGTCGTGCGCGCCGTTATGGACGACGAGACCAATCAGGATGGCGATCCCGAGGGGCAGGCCCAGCCATTGCAGCCACTTCATGACACCGGCACCTCGGGGCCGCGTGACGCGGCGAGCCCGCAGCCCGAAGCTGCGCCGAAGAACACGTCGGTGAAGCCGCCCCGGCGCACGCGCGCTTGCGCGAGCGCCGCGGCGACGCGTGGCGAGATCAGCGCGCCGAATTCGTCGGCGTGGCGATACGTCTGCATCGAGGGCGTGAGGGGTCCTTCGCGCGCTTCATCGGCGAGCGCCGGATGGCAGTAGATCTCGCCCACGCCCTGCGCGGGCAGATTCGCGAGCGCCTCGAGCACGGCTGCCTCGTCCATTGCGCCCGTCTTCGCGATGCCGACCACGTAGTCGTTGTGCGCAACCCCCGCACGCGCAAGCCGCGCGCGCACGAGCGCGAGCCAGGGCTTGAGCGCGAACGGCGCGCCTGCCTCGAGCGGCAGACGCATCGCACGCAGACCATAGTCGCGGCCGATCTCGAGGATCAGCGCGAGCACCGTCGGATGCAGGTGAAAATGCTTGTGCGTATTCACGTGATCGAGCGCGAGCCCGGTCGCCGCGAACGCTTCGAACTGCGCGCGGATCTCCTTTGCGAGCTGCCTGCGCACGTGCGGCAGGAAGAAGAAACGCACGCCGTCGCGGACCATGTTGTCGCCGAAACGCCCTTGCGAATCGACGAGCGCGGGAATCTGCGCGCGCGGCAGCATGGCCGCGCCATCGGCCAGCACCAGATGCAGCCCCACGCGCAAACCCGGCGTGCGGCGCGCCCGCGCCACGGCGTCCGCCGCGGCGGGCGCGGCCACCATCAGGCTCGCGCAGTCGAGCACGCCCTCGCGATGCGCGCGCTCCACCGCCGCATTGACCCGCTCATGCAGGCCAAAGTCGTCGGCGGTGAAGATGAGCGCGCGCGCATCGTGAGACGAGCGGTCCATCATGCCTCGTGTGCGCGCAGGAAGCGGAAGAACTCCACGCCTTCGCGCAGACGCCGCTTCATCATGTCCCAGCTCGTGAGCATCTCGCGCACGATCTCCCAGATCTTCGACGGCCGGAAATAGAACTGCCGGTAAAACTGTTCGAGGTGGTGATAGATCTCGTCGCGCGACAGGTGCGCATAGCCGATCGCCGCCAGTTGCACGCCTTCCTTGCTCACCAGGTTGATGGTCTTGTTCTCTTCCATCCAGCCGTTTTCCACGGCCTGCTTGTAGAGCGTCGTGCCCGGATAGGGCGCGGCCAGCGACACCTGAATCGTATGCGGATTGATTTCCTTCGCATACTCGATCGTCTTCTTGATCGTGTCCTGCGTCTCGCCGGGCAGCCCCAGGATGAAGGTGCCGTGAACCTTGATGCCGAGCTTCTTGCAGTCGGCGCTGAAGCGGCGCGCGAAGTCCGTACGCACGCCCTTCTTGATGTTCACGAGAATCTGGTCGTCGCCCGATTCGAAGCCCACGAGCAGCAGGCGCAGGCCGTTTTCCTTCATGACCTTGAGCGTCTTGTACGGCACGTTCGCCTTCGCGTTGCACGACCACGTCATGCCGAGCTTGCCGAGGCCAATGGCGATCGCTTCGGCGCGCGGCAGGTCGTCGGTGAAGGTGTCGTCGTCGAACATGAGCTCCTTGACTTCAGGCATGTTCTCGCGGATCCACTTCGCTTCCTCCAGCACGTTCTCGACCGAACGCGTGCGGTAGACGTGGCCGCTCACGGTCTGCGGCCACAGGCAGAACGTGCAGCGCGACTTGCAGCCCCGGCCCGTGTAGATCGACACATACGGGTAGTTCAGGTAGCCGATGAAGTAATTCTCGATCTTCAGGTCGCGCTTGTAGATCGGCGCGACGAACGGCAGCGAGTCCATGTCTTCCAGCACCGGACGGCCCGGGTTGTGCTCGATCGAGCCGTCCTTCGCGCGCCAGGAGATGCCCTTGACCTCGGCCAGCGGCATGCCTTCGGCGATTTCCTTGCAGGTGAAGTCGAATTCCTCGCGGCAGACGAAATCGATCGCCTCGCTCGCGGTCAGCGAATTGTGCGGATCGACCTGCACCTTCGCGCCCACCAGACCGATGACGATCGACGGCTTGCGCTTCTTGAGGTCTTCGCTGAAGAGCGCATCGGTCGGGAACGACGGCGTGCTCGTGTGGATGATGACGAGGTCGTATGCGGCTGCAATCTTCAGCGTCTCTTCCACGCCCAGACCGTCGGCCGGCGCGTCGAGCACGCGGCTGTCGGGCACGAGGGCCGCGGGCTGCGCGAGCCAGGTGGGATACCAGAACGAGCGGATCTCGCGCTTTGCCTGGTAGCGCGAGCCCGCGCCACCGTCGAAGCCGTCATACGACGGGGCCTGCAGAAACAGCGTTTTCATGCGATGAGTGCTCCGGGTACCCGTACTGTGTCGGGTGATGATTGAGGTGACAATTCGGTATAAAAAGCGCGGTATAAAAAGCGCGGTATAAAAAGCGCGGTATAAAAAGCGCGGTATAAAAAGCGCGCTACAACAGCGCGGTATAAAAGCGGCGACCTCAGCGAGCGTCCGATCCTTCGACGGCAGGCCGCCGCGCGCTCGCGGGCCTGGCCATGGCGGAAGGCGCTGCGGCCTCGGGATTGGCGACGCTCACGCGCACGCCGCGCCAGATCACGTGCGAGCCGAACGCGGCGGAAAGCCACTGCAAAGCCAGCAGCACGTCGCGCAACGGCACGAGCGGCAAATCGCGCCAGAACCCGCGCCAGCTCCCGCTCGCTCGCGCATGCAGTATCAAACGCGCAATGATACCCGCCATCGTGGCCGTGGCGAGTCCGGCCAGCGCCGCGCGCGTCGTCGCGCACGCGCCGATGCCCGCGCCGGCCGCGAGCAGGCCGTAGAACAGCGCGCCCAGCACGAGCCACGGCGTGGGAAACGTGATGAACAGCGAAGCGAAGCCCGCCGGATTCACCGAGCGGATGGTGCGCAACCAGCGCGTCTCGCGCAGCCAGAGCGAGCCGAAGGTCGGCTCGATCACGTCGGTGGCGACCACCACCGGCGCCAGCACCGTGGCGAGGCCATGATCGCGCGCATAGCGGGCGAGCAGATAGTCGTCGGCGAGACAGTCCTTGAGTGCGGCGAAACCCCCGATACGCTCGAGCGTCGCACGGGAAAGCGCGAGCGTCGCGCCAAAACCGAACGCGCGCGAGCCTGTGGAATGCGCCACGCGCACCGAAGGCGCGAACCACTCGTTGATGAAGAGCGCGCCCACGCGGGGCCAGAAACCACCGATGCTGCGGGCGCTGTAAAGACAGGTCACGACGCCCACGTCCGGGTCGGCGAGCGGCGCGGTGACGATCTCCAGATAGTCGGGCTCGACGGCGATATCGCTGTCGGCCACGACGATCGCGTCGTAGCGCGCGCGCGCCGCCAGATTGATGAGGTTGCTCACCTTGAGATTGCTGCCGTGCACGCGCGGGTCGATCACGAGCTCGATGTCGTGGCCGGGATACGCCGCCTGCAACCGGCGCACCACGGCAATGGCCGGATCCGCCGACGACGACACGCCGAACAGCAACTGAAAGCGCGGATGCCGCTGTTCGCAGAAGGTCGCGAGATTCTCGTAGAGACGCGGCTCGGCGCCGCACAAGGGCTTGAGCACACTCACGGGCTGCGGTTGCGCACGGCGCGCGCGGCGCGCGGCTTCGCGCACGAGCGCGGCCGAACCGAGGCGCGGCATCGTCAGCGCGGCCACGAGGCCGTAGAAAGCAGCCACGCCGCACAGCACGACCACGACCCAGACGAGCGCGGGCCAGGGCGCCGGGATGGCGAAAATCTGCGCCACCGTCATGACGCGCCGCCTTGCCGGGTCACGTGGGCCAAGCCGCGCTCGCCGCGGGCTGCGCGCAAGGGGAGAAGCTCCTGCGGTGCCCCGACCGGAATTCGCGTTTCACCACGTACCATTTCCCTGCCCTGAAAATCCAGAATAAGCCGCGCATCTTAGCCGCAATACGAATTTGAAGCAGGAAACCAGACAATGGATGCCGGTTTGCACGATGCGAGGCAATTGAACAAACAATGAATGGAGATAAACCATCGTATGAAACATTGGACATGGTCGATCCCCGATTCGACGCCAAAAATTGTATCAGCAAGCTCCGTCAGTTGCTTCCGACGGACGCGGGAAAATGCGTTGCCAAAGTCGTAAAAGCGTAACTATTTCAGTGATTAAACAGCTGCCTTCCAGAGCTTTTCCGCCCCGAAAAAATTCGGTAAGCCTATAGAAATGATCCTTTAATAACTTTGAATTGAAAGAGCGCGCTTGACATTTAAACAGGAGTGGTTCTCGTTAATATTCAAATCGACTGGCGTAAGCGCAGTCAGCCATTTCTGAACCCACGCCGGCGGCATGGGTTCCCGAAGGGCGCCAGCATGAACGAAAGGGGTTTGGCACAATGGCCGCACCTTGCGACTGCCTTGCGGCCTCGCGTCGAGCAAACCGGCGACGCACGGCACGTGCGTCGCGCTCTCGATACAGGCCCACGCTAGCCCATGACCCTCTTCTCCGTACTCGACCTCTCGCCCATCCCCGCTGGCTCCCATGCCGGCGCCGCGCTGCACAACACGCTCGATCTCGCCCGGCACGCCGAGCGACTCGGCTACCACCGCTTCTGGCTCGCCGAGCATCACAACATGACGGGGATCGCCAGCGCGGCGACTTCGGTGGTGATCGGCTACGTGGCGGGCGGCACGCAGACCATCCGCGTGGGCTCGGGCGGGATCATGCTGCCGAACCACGCGCCGCTCGTGATTGCCGAGCAGTTCGGCACGCTCGAAGCGCTCTACCCCGGCCGCATCGACCTCGGCCTCGGGCGCGCGCCCGGCACCGACCAGACCACGGCGCGCGCGTTGCGCCGCGACCTGCAGGGCAGCGCCGACAGCTTCCCCGACGACGTGGCCGAACTGCAGCGCTATTTCGCCGCGCCTGTCGAAGGCCAGCGCGTGCGCGCGGTGCCCGGCGCCGGGTTGAACGTGCCGCTCTATATCCTCGGCTCGAGCCTCTATGGCGCCCAGCTCGCGGCGGCCATGGGTCTGCCGTTCGCGTTCGCCTCGCACTTCGCGCCCGACCATCTGCTCACGGCGCTGCGTCTGTACCGTTCGCAGTTCCGTCCGTCGGCGGTGCTCGCGAGGCCCCATGCGATGGTCGGCGTGAACGTGTTCGGCGCGCCCACCAACGAAGAAGCGCGCTTTCTCTTCACCTCGCTGCAGCAGCAGTTCGTGAATCTGCGGCGCGGCACGCCGGGGCAGTTGCCTGCGCCGGTCGAGCAGATCGCGGCCAACGAGTTCGAACTCGCCGGCGTGTCGCACTCGCTCGCCTGCTCCGTGGTGGGCGACCAGGAAACCGTGCGCGCGGGCCTCGCCTCGGTGATCGAGCAGACCGGCGCCGACGAGCTCATCGTCACCGCACAGATCTACGATCACGCGGCGCGCCTGCGTTCGTTCGAGATGGCGGCGCAAGCGCGCGAGGAATTGAAGGAAGCCGCGGCGGGACGGTAACCACCGCGCCCGCCCTCGAGCGCGCCGTCAGCGCGATGTGTTCAACGCGTCGAGGCCCTTGAGCAGCGCGGCATGGAACGCCCGCGGATCCTGCATCTGCGGCGCGTGCCCGAGATCGGCGAATTCAACGAGCGTCGCGTGGGGAATGGCGCGCTGCGCGGCTTTCGCCAGCGCCGGATAGTGCCCGAGCTGTGCGCGCGCCTCGGGCGGCGCGAGATCCTTGCCGATGGCGGTCGTGTCCTTGTCGCCGATGAGCAAGAGCGTCGGCATCTGCAACTGGCCGAACTCATAGATCACCGGCTGCGTGTAGATCATGTCGTAGAGCAGCGCGGAGTCCCACGCTACCTGCGTCTTGCCCGGCCCGCGATACATGCCCGCGAGCATCTGCACCCACGGCTCGTAGGCCGGCCGCCACTGGCCCGCGTAATAAGTGGCCTGCTCGTAGCGGCGAATACCGTCGGCGCTCGTCTTGAGTTCGCGCGCGTACCAGTCGTCCACCGAAATCGACGGCACGCCCTTCGCCTTCCAGTCTTCGAGCCCGATCGGGTTCACGAGCACGAGCTGCTCGGTTTCGCGCGGATACATGAGTGCGTAGCGCACCGCGAGCATGCCGCCCGTCGAATGACCGACAATCGTCGCATCATGCACGCCGAGCGCCGCGAGCAGCGCATGCGTGTTGCGCGCGAGCTGCTGGAAGCTGAACTGATACGCAGCGGGCTTGCTCGATTTGCAAAAGCCGATCTGGTCCGGCGCGATCACGCGGTAGCCCGCGGCGTGCAACTCGCGGATGCTGGCATCCCACGTCGCCGAGCAGAAGTTCTTGCCATGCAGCAGGACCACGGTGCGTCCGTTCGGTTTCGCGGGCTGCACGTCCATGTACGCCATATGCAGCGTTTGGCCCTGCGAAACGAACGCAAAGTCATGCACGGGATGCGGATACTCGAAGCCCTCCAGCTCGGGACCGTACGCGGGGCCGTCGGGCGTCTCGGTCGCGGCTTGCACTGACGCCGCCGTCGACGGCGCGGCCCCGCTTGCGTCGGGGTCGGCAGCGAGGGCGGCGTGACAGAGCGCGGCCGCACTCAGCGCGACGACGAAGGGGGCAAAGCGGGCAAGCGTGTGGTTCAGGATGGCTCTCATCGACGGGAGATCGGGCGAAAGGTCGGACAGAAAACAGAACGGCGAAATGGCGCCGGTACAGCCAGCGATTCTAGCGGCCCCGCTGCGCTCGTGCCGGCTTTCTCGCCCGCGAACCTGTGCGGCATGCCATTTGCTGCTCACCAACGCCTCGCGCGAATGCGGCGCGCATGTCTGGCCCTGCGCACAGGCAATTCGCGCTACGCTGCATTCGGTGCTAGAACAGTCAATACAGCACGCAAGAGACGTCCGCGACGCGAGCGATGCACGCGTGCTGCATCGCGTAACGCGCCGCGTCAGGGACGCGTCAGGCACGAAAAAGTAGGACCGCGCGGGCCCGGCACGACGAGGCGGGCCGCGGCGGCCATACCGGGGGGCACAACAAGGAGACGACCATGGAAACTCCGGCAAGCCTCAACGATCTGCAACGCACCACCCTCGCCATCGTGCTCGCTGGCGGCCGCGGCACACGCCTCGGGCCGCTGACCAACAAGCGCGTGAAGCCGGCCGTGTATTTCGGCGGCAAGTACCGCATCATCGATTTCGCCCTCTCGAACTGCCTGAATTCAGGCATCCGCCGCATTGCGGTCGTCACGCAGTACAAGGCGCACTCGCTCTTGCGCCATCTGCAGCGCGGCTGGGGCTTCCTGCGCGGCGAATTCAACGAATTCCTCGACCTGTGGCCCGCGCAGCAGCGTGTGGAAGGCGCGCACTGGTATCGGGGCACCGCCGACGCCGTGTACCAGAACCTCGACATCATCCGCTCGATCAGCCCGAAGTACGTGGTGGTGCTGGCCGGCGACCACATCTACAAGATGGACTACACGCGCATGATCGCCGACCACGCCGCGAGCGGCGCCGACTGCACGGTGGGATGCATCGAGGTGCCGCGCATGGAAGCATGCGCGTTCGGCGTGATGGCCGTGGACGAGTCGCGCCGCGTGACCGGCTTCGTCGAAAAGCCCGACGATCCGCCCGCCATGCCCGGGCGCCCGGACATCGCGCTCGCGAGCATGGGCATCTATGTGTTCGACACGAACTATCTCGTCAAACTGCTTGAAGAGAACATCGCGCGCTCGGCCACCGACCACGACTTCGGCAAGGACATCATTCCGCGCGTGGTGAGCGACGGCCATGCGATCGCCCATCCGTTCAGCATGTCGTGCGTGTCGTCGGACCCGGCCGCCGAACCCTACTGGCGCGACGTGGGCACGGTCGACGCCTACTGGTCCGCCAACCTCGACCTCGCCTCGACCATCCCCGCGCTCGATCTCTACGACCGCAACTGGCCGATCTGGACCTACCAGGAACAGTTACCGCCTGCCAAGTTCGTGCGCGACCTCAACGGTCTGCAGGGCTCCGGCACCAACCTGATCGTGTGCGGCGGCAGTGTGATCTCGGGTTCGCAGATCTCGCGCTCGGTGCTCTCGTCGAATGTCGTGGTGCAGTCGTTCTGCAACATTGCCGAGGCAGTCTTGTTGCCGGAGGTGACGGTGGGCACGAGTTGCCGGCTGCGCAAGGTCGTCGTGGACCGCGGCTGCACGATTCCCAACGGCACCGTGATCGGCGAAGACGCCGCGCGCGACGCCGAACGCTTTTATCGCACCGAAAGCGGCGTCGTACTCGTCACGAGCGATGCGCTGGCGAAAATGCCTGGCTAGTCATGCGCCTTGCGAAGCCGATCCGCCAGACCGGCTTCGCTCACGGGCGCGCCAATCTGCAAACAACCCGCAAGCAACCCGCAAGCAACCCGAGCACCGAGAGGACTGACTCCCGATGACCATTCGCGTCCTGCACGTAGCCAGCGAGCTGTATCCGCTTCTGAAGACCGGCGGCCTCGCCGACGTCACCGCCGCCCTGCCCGCCGCGCTGATCGAACAGGGCGCCGACGCCCGCCTGCTGCTGCCGGGCTTCGCGCCCGTGGCGGCGGGGCTCGAGGACCTGCGCCCCGTCGCGCGCCTCGCGCGCACCTTCGGCGCGCCCGAGGCGACGCTGGAACTCGGGCGCCTGCCCGGCAGCGAGCTTGCCGTCTACATGATCCGCGCCGACGCGTTCTACGCGCGCCCCGGCAACCCCTATCTCGACGCCGAACACGTGCCCTACGGCGACAACGCGCAACGTTTCGCGCTGCTCGGCTGGACCGCCGCGCAACTCGCGCTGCACCTCGATGCCGACTGGGCGCCCGCCATCGTGCAGGCGCACGACTGGCACGCGGGGCTCGCGCCGGCGTATCTGCGCGCGGCGGCGCGCGAGCGCGGCACGAGCATGGCGCCCGGCGGCGCGCGCTCGATCTTCACGATCCACAATCTCGCCTACCAGGGCATCTTCCCGGCCCAGCAGTTCGACACGCTCGGCCTGCCGCGCGACTTCTTCAACATGCATGGCGTGGAGTTCTATGGCCAGCTTTCATTTCTGAAAGCAGGCCTCTATTTCGCCGACAAGATCACGACGGTGAGCCCGACCTACGCACGCGAGATTCAGACGGTCGCCCAGGGCGGCGGCCTCGAGGCGCTGCTGCGCGGACGCACGCACGACCTCGTCGGCATTCTCAATGGGGTGGACTACGCCGTCTGGAATCCGTCGAGCGACGCGGCCATCGCCACCCGCTATTCGGCCACGCGGCAGAGCGGCAAGATGCGCTGCAAAGCGGCGCTGCAGACGCGCCTGAAGCTCGCGCAGAAGCACGACGCCCCGGTGTTCGGCGTGGTGAGCCGGCTCACCGAGCAAAAGGGCCTCGACCTGCTGCTCGCGGCGCTGCCCGAGATCGTCGCGCGCGGCGGGCAGCTCGTCGTGCTCGGCACCGGCGACGCCAGCCTCGAACAGGGCTACGCGCGCGCCGCGCACCAGCATCCCGAATCGGTGGCTGTGGAGCTGGGCTTCGACGAGGCGCTGGCGCACGAGATCGTCGCGGGCGCCGACGTGATGATGGTCCCCTCGCGCTTCGAGCCGTGCGGCCTCACGCAGCTCTATGCGCTCGCTTATGGTGCGCTGCCGCTCGTGCACCGGGTGGGCGGACTCGCCGATACGGTGGTCGACGCCTCGCTGGAAAATCTCGCCGATCGTCTCGCCACCGGCTTCGTGTTCGAACGCTTCGAACCCGACGCGCTCACGGCCGCGATTCGCCGCGCCTTCGCGCTTTATGGGCGCAGCCGCGACTGGCGCGAGACGCGCACGCGTGCAATGCAGCAGGACTTCGGCTGGGCGGCGTCGGCGCAACGCTACATGGCGCTCTATCGCGAGCTGGCCGGTCAACACGTCGTGGCCTAGCGCCTGCCCAGGCGCATTGCAGGCGCCGGCCGCGGGCGCGCGCGCAACACCGCGCCCACGCATCCATCGACCGGGCGCAGCGAATTCGGTTATCGTTGCTGCACCTGCGCAAAGGCGCGCTGCTAGAGCGCCGCAAGCGATAACGAAATCTGGACCGGCCATGAAAAACGTTTTGAGCATCCAGTCGCACGTCGTGTTCGGTCACGCGGGCAACAGCGCCGCGGTGTTTCCCATGCGCCGCCTGGGCGTCAATGTCTGGCCGCTCAACACGGTGCAGTTCTCGAATCACACGCAATATGGCCACTGGACCGGCGCCGCCATCGGCTCGGAAGAGGTCATGGACCTCGTCGACGGGATCGGCGCGATCGGCGTGCTGCCGCGCTGTGATGCGGTGCTGTCGGGATACCTCGGCACACCAGAGCAGGCTCAGGCCGTGATCGACGTGGTGCGCGCCGTGAAAGCCGCCAACCCGCAGGCGCGCTATTTCTGCGACCCGGTGATGGGCACGCTCAACGCCGAGAACGGCTGCCGCGTCGAGCCCGGCATTCAGGAGTTCCTCGTGCGCAACATGCCCGAGGTCGCCGACGCGATGATCCCGAATCACACCGAGCTGCAACGGCTCGTGGGCCGCGAGATCGAAACCGCCGAAGAAGGCGTGCTCGCGTGCCGCGACCTGTTGCGCCGCGGCCCGAAGCTGGTCCTCGTAAAGCATCTGCTCGACCGCAACAGCCCCGCCGACCGCTTCAACATGCTCGTCGTGACCGAGCATGAAGCATGGCTCGGCCAGCGCCCGCTCTACCCGTTCGCGCGCCAGCCGGTGGGCGTGGGCGACGTGACGAGCGCGGTGTTCGTCGCGCGCCTGATGCTCGGCGACTCGCTGCGCCGCGCGTTGGAACACACGCTCGCGGCCGTGCACGCCGTGGTGAAGGCGACTTACGACGCAGGCCGTTACGAGCTGGAAATCGTCGCGGCGCAAGACCAGATCGCGCGCCCGCGCGAATGGTTCGACGCCTGGGCGGTGGAAGCTGCCTAAACTGAAGAGGGGCGCGCGCGGCCAGCCTATAATGCCGTCCGCATGATTCGCAGCGGCCAACACAGTGCGCGGCCGCGGCGCCCACCGTCTTTAGAGAATGACCGATGTCCGATTCAATCCGTAGCGAACAGGAAGAGTATTTCGAGCAGCTTTGCCTCGCCGTCGCCGCCGGCGAGACCCACGAGCAGGAAGCCATCGAATACTTCGAGGAACAAAGCCACGAAAGCGGTTTCGACGCCGCCGTGTGGCTCGACATCGCGCTTTACCATGCGCCCGACGTCGCGCGCGGCATCATCGACTTCGTCGACGTGAGCGAGCGCGAACGCAGCGACATCGCCCAGACCATTGCCGACACGCTCGACATCTCGTACGGCGACGACGAATGCGAACGCTTCGAAGCGACGATTCGCTTCGCGCTCGCCAACGGCATTCCCGTCGATCTGGACGTGCTGCTCGACGGCTGCAACCGCGCGCTCGACGACCTCGAAGGATGGGCGAGCGCCGACACCATGGCGCCGCTCGTGCGCCTGCGCGAGGCGCTCTTCGAACTGCAAAGGGGCGAGTAGCCCGAGCGCGCGACACGGCGGGAGCGGCTGACCGGGCGGCCTGATATATTCCTCGCCATCCGCCGCCTCACGAAGGCGCGCGCCCAGCCGGCGCACAGGGGGAGCTGGCTGAGACACCCCACCCAGGCGCGCAGCCGTCGCACAGCCGTTCCGGCAAGCCGCAGTCGCAAACAGCAAGACGCAAGACCCGAAGACGAGACGCCCCGCCTCGCCACGCCGGCGCGCGGCGCGGCGTACCCGGACAAAACGCACACAAGAACACGGCGCCGCTGTCGCGCAAGGAGTCATGATGAGTCTCGCTGCCGCGCCTGAAACCGTTAGCGCCCGCGCATTCTCCACGCCTCACCGTGCGTGCCGCAATCTTGCGGCAGGGCTCCTGATTGGCGCGCTGGCCACCGTCGGGACGCTCGGTGCGAGCCGCAGCGCGCTCGCCGCCGGCCCGCTCGACGTGCGCATCGGCTTCGTCTCGCCGCTCTCGGGCGACTACGCCAATTACGGCCGCGATCTGCAAAACGGCGTGCAGCTCGCCCTCGACGAAGCGAACGCGCAAAACCTCAAGATCGGCGAGCAGACGGCTCACTTCCAACTGGTGCCCATCGACGACCGCAGCGACCCGCGCCTCGGCGTGCAGGCCGCGGCGACGCTCGCGAACCAGGGGGTCAACGCCGTGGTCGGGCACTTCAACTCGGGCTCGGCCATTCCGGCCTCGCGCATCTACGAGAGCGCGGGCATTCCGATGATCAGCCCCGCGGCCACCAATCCCGTCATCACGTCGCAAGGCTTCGCCAACACCTTCATGGTGATTGCAAACGACGCGCAGAACGCAGGCATCGCCGGCGCCTGGGCCGTGGACGTCATGAAGGCCAAACGCGTGGCCATCATCGACGACCGCACCGCCTTCGGTCAGGGCGAAGCGGACGTATTCGAGCGCGCGGTGCGCGAGCATGGCGGCAACGTGGTCGCGCGCGAGTTCGCGGAAAGCATCGCGAGCGACTTCGGTCCGCAGCTCGCGAAAATCAAGGCCGCCGATGCCGATCTGCTCTACTTCGGCGGTCTCGCGCACCAGGGCGCGGCGCTCGCGAAGCAGATGAAGGCGCGCAGCATGAACGCGCAGTTCGTGGGCGGCGGCGGCGTGGCGAACGCGTACTTCACCCAGGCCGCGGGCGCAGCCGCAGAAGGCGCGATGGCCTGGGAGTACGGCCGCCCGCTCGCGCAGTTGCCGGAGGGCCCGCGTTTCGAGCAGGCCTATAAAGCCCGCTTCGGCACCAACGTGCTCGCTTACGCGCCGTTCGGCTACGATGCGGCGTGGGCCGCGATCCACGCGATGGTCAACGCGAAATCGGCGCAACCCGAGGTCTACCGCAGCGCCCTCAAGGCGCTGGCCTTCGACGGCGTGACGGGCCGCATCGCCTTCGAGCCGGACGGCTCGCTCAAGAACGGCGCCTCCACGCTCTGGCAGGTGAAGAAAGGCGTGTGGGTGCCCGTGACGACGCGCGGCGGCTGAGCGCCGCTCAGGGCTGCTGCGGCGCGCCCGCGGCCCGCACGACGATCTGCGCCTGCGTGTCGCGCTCGATGCGCACGAGCGCGTCGCGCATCTGCGAGAATTCGTCGGCCGTGCACATCTGGCGACCAAAACGCGCCGCTAGCCGCCGCTCGATCTGCAGCGTGCGCGAGCGCGCGTCGAACACGTAGTGCGACGTGTAGTCGAGGAACGCGTCGCTCACCTGCGTGTCTTGCGGCACGTCGGTCACGCGCCCGAACGCGGGCAGCACGATCTGCGCGCTTTCCGTAAATTCTCCGCCGATGCACGCCCACGGCTGCGTGCGGCGCGGCTGCGCGAGCCAGCTGTCGATCTGCGTGGCAATGCCACCCGTGAAGCTGCTCGTGGTGGGGATTGCGGTCGTGCCGTCGCGCCAGACCACATGATCGAGCGTGCCTTCCATCGTCACCGAAAACGGTCCGTCGGTTGCCTCGGTCGGGCCCGTGCTCACGTGCGCGGTGCCGGCGAGTCCGGTGAGCCGCAGGCGCTGCGCCGCGAGTTGCTGCGCCTGGGCGTGCGTCGCGCGGCGAAACGAATTGCGCTCGGGCTCCGCGCCCGCGCCTTCGTCTTCCACGTAGTAGCTGTAGGCGGCGTCGCCGGTCGCGCCCACCTCGAGCGACAGGCGCGCCGTGCGCTCGCGCCGCTCGGTCGCGGGCGTACGCGAAAGCACGCCGTCGTCGACCAGCAGCGTGGGCCGGTCCATCACGCCCGGCGGCAGGTAGCCGAACGCGTAGCCGCCCGAGGAGGTGTCCGCGTAGATGCCGAGGTCGGGCAGCCACGCGATCGCATGGTTGATCGCATGTGCGCCATAGCCCGGCACGTCGGGCAGCGTATAGACGGGGCCGAGATCAAGCAGCACGGGCTCGGCGCGTATGCCCGCCGCCGCGAGCAGCGCGCTGAAGAGCGCCACGTGGTCCTTGCAGTCGCCGTAGCGGTTGCGCAGGATGTCGGTCGCGCGATGCGGCACGGCCGCGGTCTCGCCAAGAAAGAGCGCGACGTAGCGGATATTGAAGCGCATCCAGTCGTAGATGCGGCGCGCCTTGTCGCGCGGGTCGCTCACGCCCGCCGTGAGCGCCTGCGCAAGCGCCGCGATGGCCGGATCGGTCGAGGTGGGATCGGCGGCGGCTTCACGGTAGCGCGCGGCGAATGCGGCGAAGTCGGGCACCGTCGACACCATCAGCCGGTCGCCCCAGTTCACGTAAGCCACCGCCCCCGCTTCGAGCGGCGGATAGGGGCCGTGTAGATACTCGAACGCGTAGCGGGTACGGCCGTTCGCCGTCTCTGGGGAGAGCGCCGCGTAGCCGCGCGCGTCGGCGTGGAGCGGCACGTTGGCCGGCAGATCGAAGATGAGGCGCTGAAACTCGACCGGTTCTCCGGTCGGCTCGACGAAGTATGAGAACGCGCCCGCGTCGAGCGCCTTCGCGCGGCGCTTCGCGAAATGCAGATGCACGCGCGATCCGACCTGGACGCCCGGAAAGATCACCGTGCGCAGCACGCCGTCCTCGAACGTGGGCGCGCCCGCCGAGCGCGGCTCCTGCACGTCGCGAATGCCGCTCGCACCGACCGCGTGCGCGGTGCCGTCCGGATCGATGGTTTCGGCCGAGAGCTGGGTAATCGTTTCGATATCCTTATTGAACCAGACGTAGCGCTGGGCGATCTCGTCCACGCCGGCGGTAGTGTTGGCGCGCAGCACGGTGTCGTCGTCCTCGACGACCGAGCCGTCCTGCTGCACGACGAACAGATGCACGTCGCGCTCGAGCGTGTATGGCGGAACGTCGGTTTGCGCGGCGCTAGCGGCAGTCTCGACGCGCGCCGCGCTGTCGGGGCTTCGGTCGCTCGCCTGGGCGCGGGCGGGGCCGCTCGTGATTGTCAGGGTCAACGCCAGGGTCAACGTCAGGATCAACGCAAGGCGCGACGCAACGCACCGGGCGGCGCGCCTGAGCCCCTCGCCTCGCGTCATGGGCGTCTCAGGCGCGCGCCGCCGCTTGCGCGGCGTTCGGCCATGACGTCTGCGTGAGATGGCGCTCGCGCTCTGCGGCACGCCATGCGCGGGGACTCCCGCCGAACTCCGTGCGAAACGCCGCGTTGAAATTGGACAGATCGTTGAAGCCGCTCGCGAGCGCAACGTCGACGATCTTCGCTTCGTCGTCGGCGGCAAGACGCAGTGCGGCGGCGCGCAATCGCGCGCGGAGCAGATATTGATGCGGCGTCACGCCGGCCACGGCCGAGAAGGTGCGCAGCAAATAAAACTCACTCACGCCCGCCGCGCTCGCGAGGCTGGCGAGCGTATGCGCATCGTCGGGCGTTTCGTCGATCAGGCGCAGCGTCGCGACCACGCGTGCCGCCGCGGCGGCGCCCGGCATGGCAGGGGTGCCCGCATCCTTGCCGCTCGCGACCACACGCAAGGTCGTGAGCGCGAGTTCCAGTGCGATTTCATCCCAGGCGGCGGCGGACATCCCGGGCGCGTGACCTCGCTCTTGCGCGAGCGCGTCGGCGCACGCGTGCGCCACGAGCGGCGCGAGCGCGCGCAACGCCGGCACCCGCGCGGCCCGCCAGCGGCGCGCGCCGGCCGCGAGGCCAGCGGCTGCGGCCTGCTCGTCGAGCCAGGCGGGGTCGTAGTGAAACGAGAGACAGCGGTCGCCGGCCGCGTGACGGTGGCCGCATTCGAAGCAGGCGCCGGTTTCCCCGAGCATGAGCGCGCCGGGTGTCATCAGCGCGCGCGCGTTGCCGCTACGGTAGCCGAATACGCCTGCAGCCACGACGGCGAGGCACGCGCTCGTGTGGCACTCCTCGTAAGGCCGGTCGCCGGGGCCGAGCGTGCAGACGACATCGTCGACCGACCAACCGGCGCCCGCCGCGAGCGGGCGCGCCGCGGGCGCACGGCCGCTGGCGGCGCGGCCTTCGCGCTCGCGCTGGGCGAGCGCGCGTTGCAATGAAACGGCGAGACCTTGCACGGCAACCTCGCGTGAAGTTGGCTGCGTTCGTTGGCTACTTCCGTGGACTATGTCTGCCGTTGTAACACATCGCCGCGAGCGCCGCCGCAGCGGCCCCGGCCGCTATCGCCGCCGTTCCTCGATGGCGCGCAGCAGCGACAGCGCGATGCCCTCGGCGGCGAGGCGCACCTCCTCGAGCGCCGGAAACGACGGCGCAAGCCGCAGATGGCTGTCGTGCGGATCGACGCCATAGGGGAACGCCGCGCCCGCGGGCGTGAGGACGAGTCCCGCCGCCGCCGCGAGTTCGACGGTGCGGCGCGCGCAACCGTGCGGGGCATAAAGGCTGATGAAATAGCCGCCGCGCGGCACGTTCCAGCTCACGCCGGGCACGCCGGCGAGGCGCGCGCGGAACACCGCGTCGAGCGCATCGAACTTCGGCTTGAGCAGCGCGCGATGGCGCGCCATCAACCCGGTGAGCGTCGTGCGCTCGCGCAGAAAGCGCACGTGGCGCAACTGGTTGAGCTTGTCCGGCCCGATGGTGCGCACGGCCGAGTGCTTCTGCCACCAGGCCACGTTGCGCGGCGCGGCGGCGAGCCACGCGAACGCCCCGCCGCCGAACGTCACCTTCGACAGCGACGCGAACATCAGCGCGCGCCCGGCGTGGCCCGCCTCCGCGCAGGCCTCGAATACGTCGAGCGTCGTGTGCGCTTCGTCGCTCAGGTGGTGGAAGCGGTAGGCGTCGTCCCAGAAGAGCCGGAAGTCGGGCGCGGCGGGCATCGCGGCCAGACGCCGGATCACCTCGTCGGACCAGATCGCGCCCGTCGGGTTGCTGTAGAGCGGCACGCACCATATGCCCTTGATCGACGCATCGTCGCGCACGAGCGCTTCCACACGGTCCATGTCGGGGCCGTCCTCGCGCATCGGCACGGCGATCATGCGCACGCCCAGCGCCTCGCAGATCGCGAAGTGGCGGTCGTAGCCCGGCACCGGGCACAGGAACGCGATCTCGCCTTGCGCTCGCCACGGCGCGCCAACCTCCGCGCCCTCGCCCACCGGCACGCCGTGCAGCAGCGCGAAGGTCAGCGCGTCGTGCATCAGTTCGAGGCTCGAATTGCCCGCCGCGATCACCTGTGCGGCCGGCACGCCGAGCAGACCGGCGCCCAGCTCGCGCGCCTCCGGCAAGCCGCTCGCCAGACCGTAGTTGCGGCAATCGAAGCCATCGCGCGCGCAATAGCCGGCCTGCCCGGCCTCGTCGATGAGCGCCTGAGAGAGATCGAGCTGTTCGGGCGAAGGCTTGCCGCGCGACATGTCGAGCCGCATCTGCAGTTGCTGGAATCGTTCGTAGGTCAAATCGATGGGCGGTGACATCAACATGGGCTTCTCCGAAAAGCGAAGGACGATGCGGATAACTGCGCGAAGAACAACGCGAAGGGTCGGTACGGCCCCAGTATCGGCGTGTCCCTGCGTTCAGACAAACGCGTTATATTGAAGCCTTCGATCAATTTTTCTTATACCAATGAAGACCCTCGACCTCGACGTGCTCGCCATGGTGGTGGCTGTCGCCGACGCCGGCAGCTTCGTGCGCGGCGCCGCGCTCGTGCACCGCTCGCAGGCCGCGCTCAGCATGCAGATTCGCGCGCTCGAGGAATCCATCGGCAAGCCGCTCTTTATCCGCGCGCCGCGCAGCGTCACGCCCACACCCGACGGCCAGACGCTCATCGCCTACGCGCGGCGCATGCTCGCGTTGCGCGACGAAGCGTGGGCCTCGCTCGCGCACCCGGAGGTGACGGGGCGCGTGTCGATCGGCGTGCCCGACGACTACGCGTCCTCGCTCATGCCGCCGGTGCTGCGCAAGTTCTCGGCGAACTGGCCGAAGGTGGAGATCCAGGTGATCGGGCTGCCGAGCAGCGCGCTCTTGCCGCTCCTGAAGGACAACAAGATCGATCTCGCCTGCATCACGCGTACGCGAGGCCTCGCGGGCGAGTTCATCCGCTTCGAGCCGATGGTATGGGCCGCGCCCCCCGCGGCGGTGAGCGCGGCGAGCGGACGCGAGATCTGGCGCGAGCGGCCGCTGCCGGTCGCCCTCTTCGGCGGCGGCAGCGTCGCGCACACGAACGCGATCCAGGCGCTGGAGCGCGCGAAGATCGCCTATCGCACATCGTATGAAAGCCCGAGCCTGATGGGCCTGTGCAGCATGGTGGCCGCGGGTCTCGCGATCGCGCCGCTCGCGCGCTGCGCGGTGCCCGAGACGTTCGTCACGCTCGGCCGCCAGCATGGCTTGCCGGCACTGCCCGAACTGGAAGTGGTGCTCGCGCGCAGCGCACGCTCGAACCGTCCGCCGTGCGACTTTCTCGCCGACCAGATCCTCGCGGAACTGCGCGTCCAGGAGCGATGATCTTCCGACGATGATTCGGGCAACGAATCAGTCAATCAGTCGTCACCCAGCCGCGACAGCAGCGCGTAGAGACGCGAGACATGCCGCAGCAGCATTTCGCGATGCTTCTCGATCTGCTCGAGGCGGCCTTCGAGATCGGCGCGCACGCGCTCGTCGGGGTCGGCGTAGTTGATCACGTCTTCGATACGCGAGCGCAGCACCGCCGGCTCGACGGGCGGCACGCTCAGATAGCGCTCGAGCTTGCGCACGTCCTGTGCGGCGAGATCGCGGATCTTGCGCGTGCCCGCGAGACGCCGGTGCACCTCGGGCGTCGCCGTCGCTTCCTCGCGCTTCGCGCCTTGGCCGAAGATCGGCTCCACGCGCAGCACGGGCGCCTTGCGCACCGGATGCGCGGTGCCGCGAAAGCGCGCGCGCGGCGTCTCGCTCGCGATCGCTTCGCGTGTCTCGTCGGGCACGTCGGCGCTGTCGTGCTTCACGTCCATCCAGCCTTCGGGCAGACCCGTGACGGCTTCCACGCCGCGCACGAACTCCGCGCTGAAGTCGCGCTCGCCCGACACGATCAGCTTCATGTAGCTCGCGGAGAACGTCATCATGCGCGCGAGCCGCGTGGCCGACCCGACCTCACGCGTGAGCAGTGCCAGATTGGCCCGCCACATCGGCATGAGCGTGGCGTTGGCATCGTCCATTGCGGAGCTCCTCCTTCGTTCGCGTCATCTGCCAATGATACGGGCTGCGGCGCACCATGCGCGCTTTCCTGGGCCGTGCCCCAATCCGCGCACCGTTGTTGGCACTTACCTGGCACCTGCTTGGCACTTGCCTGGCACTTCGTTGGCAGCCTGGTCAGCCCTCCGCCAAGCGCGCAAGACGCATGCCAATGACGACTCGCGACGCACTGGGAAAAGACTGAGGAAATCGCGGCGAGCGGCGCGAAGGGACCGGGGCAGCCCGACCCGGGTGGCTAGAAATGCCCGGTGAAGCGATAGCGGCTACCCGGATGCCAGAGATTGGCGACCGAAGCGACGAGCCCGCGCGAGCGGGTGCGCCGGTGCAGCACGAGGCACGGTTCGGCATCGCCCATGGCGAGGTGCGTGCGCGTCTGCGCCTCGGGGGCAAGCGCCTCGATGCGGTACTCCACGCCCTGCAGCGGCGCGACATGCACGAGGTACTGGTTCGGCGTGATGTGCGTGAAGTCCTGCGCCGCGTAATCGGGCGCGACGGCGGGATTGACCCAGCGCTCTTCGAGCTGCACGGGCTCGTCGTTCTCGAAGTGGAGCACGCGCGAGTTGAACACCTGATCGTTCGCGGCGAGCCCCATTTCGACGGCGAGCGCCTCGTCGGCGCAATGCACTCCGATCTCGAGCACCTCGGCGCGGTAGCGGTGCCCGCGCGCGAGGATTTCGTCGGAGATGCTGCGAATGGCGACGAGCGTCGATTCGTACTTGGGCCGCGCGACGAAGGTGCCCGCGCCCTGCACGCGCGTGAGCACCTGTTCCGCCGTGAGTTCGCGCAACGCCCGGTTCACGGTCATGCGGGCGACCTTGAACTCGCGCGCCAGTTCGTTCTCCGAAGGCACCTGGTCGCCCTCGCTCCACTCACCGGCGTGAATGCGCGCGAGGATGAAGTCCTTGATGCCCTGGTATGCGGGAGCGTTCATCGCGTTGGCCGTGCTTTGGCTTGGCGCCTGCTTGTGCGTGATCGCGCGTGCTTGCGCGTTATTGCGCCTCGGACTCGAACGCGAGCGGGCTGTGCGAAGCGATGGCGCCGTTCTGTACGAGACGCGTAATCGCCTCGATATCCGGCGCGAAGTAGCGGTCGAGGTCGTAATGCGGCACCTCGGCGCGCACCGACTGCATCACATGCGCGAGCGCCGGGCTCGTGTGATGCGGCGCGCGCAGGTCCACGCCCTGGGCTGCGGCGAGCAGTTCGATCGCGAGGATGTTGGCCGTGTTGCCGGCGATGTCGGCGAGCTTGCGCGCGGCGAACGTCGCCATCGAAACGTGGTCTTCCTGGTTCGCCGAAGTCGGCAGCGAATCGACCGAGGCCGGATGCGCGAGCGTCTTGTTTTCCGATGCCAGCGCAGCCGCGGTGACGTGCGCGATCATGAAGCCCGAGTTCACGCCGCCGTCCTTCACGAGGAATGGCGGCAGGCCCGAGAGCGTCGCGTCGATGAGCAGCGCGATGCGGCGCTCGGCCAGTGCGCCGATTTCGGCTGCGGCCAGCGCGAGATTGTCGGCGGCGAAGGCCACCGGTTCCGCGTGGAAGTTGCCGCCCGAGAGCACTTCATTCGTTTCGGGAAAGATCAGCGGATTGTCGGAAACCGCGTTCGCCTCGATGAGCAGCACCTGCGCCGCGTGGCGCATCTGGTCCAGACACGCGCCCATCACCTGCGGCTGGCAGCGCAGCGAGTACGGGTCCTGGACCTTGCCGCAGTCGCGGTGCGAGAGGTTGATCGCCGAGCCTTCGAGCAGCGTGCGATAGGCCGCGGCCGCCTCGATCTGGCCGCGATGGCCGCGCAGCTCGTGAATGCGCGCGTCGAACGGCTTCACCGAACCGGCCGCCGCATCCACGCAGAGCGCGCCAGCAACGAGTGCCGTGCGGTAGAGATCTTCGATCGCGAACATGTTGTAGATCGCGAGCGCCGCCGAAGCCTGCGTGCCGTTGAGCAGCGCGAGACCTTCCTTGGCCTGCAGCGCGAGCGGCTTGAGTCCCGCGGCTGCGAGACCGGCTTCGGCGCTGGCACGCTCGCCGCGGATGAGCACTTCGCCGATGCCGAGCAGCACCGCCGACATATGCGCGAGCGGCGCCAGGTCTCCCGATGCGCCCACCGAGCCCTTCACTGGAATGAGCGGCAGCACGTCGGCGTTGAAGAGAGTGATGAGCGCGTCCATCACTTCGCGGCGGATGCCCGAATAGCCACGGCCCAGGCTCGACAGCTTCAACGCCATGAGCAGACGCACGACCGGGCGCGACATCGGCTCGCCCACGCCCACCGCATGCGAGAGGACCAGATTGCGCTGCAGCAGTTCGAGCTGGTCGCTCGGGATATGCGTGCTCGCCAGACGCCCGAAGCCCGTATTGATGCCGTAGGCGGGCTCGCCCTTCGCCGTGATCTCGGCAACGGCGCGTGCGCCCGCGTCGATGCCGGCGAAGCTGGCCGGATCGAGCTCGAGCCGCACTGCCTCGCGCGCGATCTGGCGCAGTTGGGGCAGGGTCAGATGGCCGGGCGTGAGGCGGAGAGTCGGGAACATGATCGAATCCTGTCTATACAAGTCGCGAAAGTGGCCGAAGTCTAGCCTGGCGCGCCTGTCTATACAACTCCCCTTTGCGGCCTCTGTAGCCTGGGACTATCCACGAGAGGGCCGCCAGCGCCCGTCACCCATCGAGTTGCAGCCTGCCCCCAATGAACGCGAGAAAGCATTGCACGCGTGCCGCGAGCGCCGCGCTGCGGTAGTAGACGGCGTGGATTGGCTGGCGCGACTCGATCAGCGCGTCGTCGAGCACGGTAACGAGGCGGCCCGCCTCGCGGTCCGCCGTGGTGAGGAAGTCGGAGAGGCACGCGATGCCGCTGCCGGCGAGCGTGAGCTGGCGTATCGTCTCGCCGCTCGACGCCGAAAGCGCAGGCGCGATCGTGTAGCCGGGCTCGATCTCCTGGGTCTTCGCGGCCGCGCGCGTTTCGTCGCGGGCCGCCACCCGCAGGGGCCAGCCGTTCAGATGCGCGGGCGCCGTGAAGCCGACCAGCCGATGGTCGCGCAACGCGGCCACGCTGCGCGGCGTGCCGTGCGCCGCCAGATAGCCGGGACTCGCGACAATGCGCAACCGGCTCGTGCCGAGCGAGCGCGCGTGCAGCGTGGAGTCCTGCAGCGTGCCGATGCGAACGGCGATGTCCACGCGTTGCTCCAGCAAATCGACAATGCGCTCGTTGTTGGTGAGTTCGAGTTCGATCTCGGGGTAAGCGTCGGCGAATGCCGCGACGTGCGGCACGATGCAGTGAAGCATGAACGGCGTGGCCGCATCCACGCGCAACCGCCCGGAGGGACGCTCGCGATGGCGCGTGACGGCTTCCTCGGCATCGGCCAGCGCCGCGAGAATCGCGCGGGCGCGATCGAGGAACAGCTCACCCTCTTCGGTGAGTTGCAGGCGTCGCGTGGTGCGCAGGATCAGCGCGACGCCCAGCTGCTTTTCGAGCCGCGTCAGCGCGCGGCTCACGCCCGATACGGTCTGCTCGAGCTTTTCCGCCGCAGCGGTAATCGACCCCGCATCGATCACGGTGACGAATACGAGCAGTTCGTCGGTCGACGTCTTCATCGTAGGATTTTTGATCCGCAGTCAATATTCATTTGAGACTAACACGGTTTTTGCAAAACCCGGATGCCCCGATACTGGCTTCCATCGCAAT
This sequence comes from Paraburkholderia sp. CNPSo 3272, assembly GCF_024206495.1. GTDB lineage: Bacteria > Pseudomonadota > Gammaproteobacteria > Burkholderiales > Burkholderiaceae > Paraburkholderia. The sequence goes on from NZ_JAMBPQ010000001.1 coordinate 417,696, forward strand.
CAAGACAGGATCAGGAGCAACTCATGAAAGTCTTCGTGACAGGCGCAGGCGGATTTATCGGCGGTTCGATCGCGGCGCATCTCGTGCGCGCGGGCCACACGGTGCGCGGCCTCGTGCGCCGGCCCGAGCAGATCGCCGACCTCGAAAAGCTCGGCATCACGCCCGTACAGGGCAATCTCGACGACCGCGCAACGCTGATGGGGCAAGCGCGCGCCGCCGACACCGTGATCAACGCGGCGAGCAGCGACCATCGCGGCGCGGTCGAGGCGCTCATCGACGCGCTCGAAGGCTCCGGCAAGACGCTCCTGCATACGAGCGGCTCGAGCATCGTGGGCGACGCGTCGGGCGGCGAGGCAACCGCACACATCTATCGCGAAGACGCCCTGCCCGCGCCGACCGCCGACAAGGCGGCGCGCGTGGCCATCGACAATCTCGTGCTCGCGGCCGCGGCGCGCGGCGTGAGGAGCGCCGTGCTCTGCAACACGCTGATCTACGGCGCGGGCGCGGTGCCGGGCGCCGCGAGCGTGCAACTGCCGCGGCTGATCCGCCAGGCGCAGAAGAGCGGCGTGATGCGTCACGTAGGGTTCGGCCTGAACATCTGGTCGAACGTGCATGTCGACGACGTGGCCGAACTCTATCGCCTCGCGCTCGAAAACACGCCGGCCGGTACGTTCTACTTCGTGGAAAGCGGCGAGGCGAACTTCCGCGATATGACCACGGCGCTCGCCGAAGTGATGGGTCTGGGCGCGCCGCAGGACTGGCCGCTCGAAGCCGCAATCGAGGAATGGGGTTACGAAATGGCGTCGTACGGCCTGGGCTCGAATAGCCGCGTGCGCGGCGAGCGCGCACGCACGCTGCTCGGCTGGCAGCCGCAGCGCACCTCGGTCACGGACTGGATCCGCAACGAGATGCTAAAAGCGCCGATCGCGCAGAAATAAGTGTTGTAGCGCACGTAATTGTTGCGTATCCGTAAGGTCGCTCCGCTAGAATCCGAGCGTCTTGCACTAGCCGCCGGCGCGCTGCGCGCCGGCACCGGATACGCCGATGCTCCTCGCGCTGAACTTCTACTGGCTGACCAATCTGATGGCCATCTTGTTCATCGTCGCGTGCCTCTACGACACGCGCTACGACGAATATGGCACGCTGACGCTCGCCGCCGGCGCGATGGGACTCATCGTGATGGCGATAGAAGTGCTGCTGCGCCCCGCGTTCGAGATGTCGCTCTAAGACGCTTCTTTCACGATTGTTTCGCGACGCGCGCAGCATTTTTCTTTCGTTGCACTAACAACTACCCTCCCAGCGCCGCACCACTACGCCTTCTCGTGCGCACAGCACGACGATTGCGCGGGCGCGTCTTCATAGCGATCGTGGTGGCGCATCCACTCGCGCATGTCCTTCTCTTCGTTGCGTCCCTTTGCGGTCAACTCCAGCATCGCGTACGTGCCGATCAGCATCTCCCCGCCGCGCGCATACGTCGAATACGTGTGATACACGTTGCCCGCTTCATCGCGATAAAACGCGCTGACGCCGGGCAGCTCGTCGCTCATGTAGTCCTGCTCGGTGTAGTTGTAGATCGCCTTGCCGCGCGCCTTGTCGGCCTCGCTGAACGACACGTGATAGTCGAAGTTGAAGTCGCTCCCATTCGACGAAACCCATGGAAAACGCCAGCCCATGCGCTGCTTGAACGCCTCGATCTTCGCGAGCGGCGCGCGCGAAACGGCCACGTAAGTCACGTCGTGATGCTCCAGATGCGGCAGCATGCCGTCCACGTGGTCGGAGAGGAACGAGCAGCCTGGGCACCCTTCTTCCCATTCCGGCCCGAGCATGAAGTGATAAACGATCAGCTGGCTGCGCGGCCCGAATAGCTGCGCGAGCGTGCGCGGGCCCTGCGATGTTTCGAACGTATAGGTCTTGTCGACCTTCACCCACGGCAGCGCCTGGCGCTTCGCCACCAGCGCATCCCGCGCGTGCGTGAAAGCGCGCTCTTCGGCGAGTAACGCCTTGCGGGCTTCCAGCCATTCGGTCTGCGAAACGATCTTGTGCGATTGCATCTCTCGATTCCTCCTTGCGCTTGAATGAGCGCCGTTCAGTCGAACAGCGCCACCAGTTGATCGATCGAACTCGTCCAGCCCTCGTTGTGCGAGTCGCGCGCCGCTTCGTCGAAGAAGCGCGCGTGCTTGAGCGTGAGGTCGGTGGCGGCCCCGTCGGCGCGCAGCGTCACCGTGACGAGCGACTCGCGCTCCGGCGTGCTGCGCCATGCCCACGTGAATACGAGCTTTTCGTCGGGCACGACTTCGAGATAGGTGCCGCTCACGTCGTGGTCCTCGCCGTTCGCGCCGCGCATGATCACGCGAAAGCCCCCGCCCACGCGCACGTCGGCTTCGGCGTGAACGCAGGTGGTGTCGAACGGGTGCATCCAGCGCATCAGTTGCGACGGCTGCGTCCACGCGGCGTAGACCTTCGCGGCCGTGGCGTTGAGGCGTCGCCGGATGGTGAGGCTGGGAGACGGATGGGCGACGCCGGGTCCGGCTGCGGGTTGGGTAGACATGCATCTTCCTCCACGAAAGCGGCGAGTCGATCGAGCGTTTCACTCCAGAACCGTTGATAGTGCGCGAGCCACTGCATCGCGTCCTGCATCGGCCCCGCGGCGAGCCGGCACGCCACGGTGCGGCCGGTTTTCGCGCGCGTGACGAGGCCCGCCTGAGCGAGAACGTCCAGATGCTTCATGACCGCGGGCAGCGACATCGCGAATGGCTGCGCGAGCGCGCTCACCGAGAGTTCGTCGTGCTGCGCGAGGCGTGCGAGCAGCGCGCGCCGCGTAGGATCGGCGAGCGCCGCGAAGGTGCGGTCGAGGGGAGCGACTTCATACTTAACCATGCGGTTTAGCATAGGCGATGAGCACGCGATGTCAAGGCATGCGCAAGTCATTCGTCAGAAGCGGCGCACACGGCAGCATCGACGCCACTAGAATGGCGATTTCTGCGCGCCGCGCCCTGCTCTCTCTGCCACGTCACGCCATGCCGTCCAAAATCCGCAACTCGCTGCTCTGAATCTTCGACGCCTTCGAGCGCGAGGCCGGCTATCTGTGCAAGCCGATGTTCGGCTGCGACGCCGCCTATCTCGACGGCCTGCTGTGCCTCGTGGCCGCCGACCGCGATCCGCCGTTCAACGGCGTGCTGGTCTGCACGTCGCGGGAGAACCATGCGGCGCTCATCGACGCGATGCCCGCATTGCGAGTGCACCCCGTGCTCGGCAAATGGCTGTATGTGCCGCAAGCCGATGCGGCTTTCGAAGACACGGCCGCGCAGTTGAGCGCGCTCGTGCTCGCGCGCGACCCGCGCATCGGCGTGGAGCCCAAGCCGCGCAAGCCGCGCAAAGCGGGCAAGGCTCGCAACAGCGTGCTGCCGGAGTAACGCGCCAGAGGGTGGCGCGCAAAAGCCACACGGCCCGCGCCGCCGTGAAGCGACGCGGGCCGTGCAGCCGCCCGGGCGGGCCGCCTTGGCCGCCGGGCGAATGACCGGGTCATCCGGTTATCAGATGGCCCAGCCGCCCAGATAGAACGCGGCCAGCACGCCGGCGATCACCACCGTGCCGACGTTCAGCTTGCGGATCTCGCCGCTCACCAGGCGGCCGATCACGAGCGTGCAGAAGCCCAGCATGATGCCCGTGACGATGTTCGCCGTGAGCACGATGAACACGGCGCAGACGAGGCCCGACATCGAATCGACCATATCGGCCATGTCGAGGCGGCTCACGCTCGATAGCATCATGAGACCGACGTACATCAGCGCGGGCGCCGTCGCATACGAGGGCACGAGGCCCGCGAGCGGCGCGAAGAACATCACCGCGAGGAACAGCACGCCCACCGTGGCGGCGGCGAAGCCCGTCTTCGCGCCCGCTGCCACGCCCACCGTCGATTCGATATAGGCCGCGGCCGGCGCGCCGCCCAGGAAGCCCGAGAAGATCGAGCTGACCGAGTCGGCCGTGAGCGCGCGCCCGCCGTTGACGATGCGCCCGTTCGCGTCGAGCTGGCCCGCCTGCCCTGCCACGGCGCGGATCGTGCCGGTGGCGTCGAACACGGCCGTCATCACGAGCGCGAGCACGCTCGGCAGCACGGCGAGCGAGAGCGCGCCCTTGACGTCCATCGCGCCGATCAGCGAGGCATGGCCCGGCGCCGACAGCGAAGGCCACGCGAACACGCCATGAAAGCTCACGGCCGGATCGATGGCGAGACCGAGCGCCGAGATAGCGACGATCACGATCAGGATCGAGCCCGGCACGCGGCGGCGCACGAGGCCGAAGATCGCGGCGAGGCCGACCACGGAAAGGATCACGGGCAGCGAGGTGATATGGCCGAGCGAGACCGGCAGCCCCGCGCCCGGATTCTTGACCACGAGGCCCACGTCATTGGCGGCGATCAGCAGCAGGAACAGGCCGATGCCGATGCCCGTCCCATGCGCGATGCCGTGCGGCAGGTTGCGCAGGATCCACGAGCGCACGCCCGTCACCGAAATGCCCGTGAACACGAGGCCCATGAGGAACACCGCGCCGAGCGCCACTTCGGGCTTCAGTCCCTTGCCGAGCACGAGGCCGAAGGCGGTGAACGCCGTCAGCGAAATGGCGCAGCCGATGGCGATCGGCAGGCGCGCCCACAGGCCCATGAGCAGCGAGCCGAACGCCGTGGTCAGGCACACGGCCACGAACACGGCGCTGGTGTCGAAGCCCGCCTTGCCGAGCATGCCTGGCACGACGAACACGGAATAGACCATCGCGAGGAACGTCGTGACGCCCGCAATCGCCTCCTGACGCAGCGAGCTGCCGCGCGCGGCAATGTCGAAATAACGGTCGATGAATCCCGAGGCCGGCCCGAATGAATCCGGGGACTCGACTTCGGCGGCGCTCGCACCGGCTAGCGGCTGCGCGTGGGGTTCGATCATGGTGATTGCCTCCTTTATCAGCGTGCTGAAACGGTTCACGGCTCACCAGCCCGATCCGTCATCAGGTTTGTCTCGAATTGAATTAGTCGTGTCGACGCGTTGCCGGCGCCTTCTTCAACTTCCCGGCGCTCATCGTTTTGACATCTCTTTATGGATGGAGCGAAGGTTAGGCGAACACGATTTGCGCTCCCATCGCACGAGTCGCATTGAGTTCATGCCGCGATGCTTATATGCCCGTGTACAGGGCACGGCGTGACGGCCCCCCCGCGTTTACACCTGGCCGTGAAGCGGGCCGTTGCCGCGCGAACCGGGGCCGGTTTCGTGTGACGAAGCGCGACCGTCCCGGCGCGGGACTTGCGGCGCGTCGCCTGGCTTGTCGCCTACGCTGGTCGCCTACGCTCGTCGCCGACGCCGTCATTAAGCGGTTCTTAAGCGGATCGGGCCGGTGCGCGGGTTACACTCACGCATCCCGACCCGGCTTCCCCTGCCGCGCGCGCGCCGCGCCGGCCGCTCCAAGGAGTTTCAGTAGATGAGACGCGGCTTCTTGCGTTCCACACGTCCTGTTTTTCACTTTCCGTACGCCCTCACGCTGCTGATGCTGCTCACGCTTTCGGGCTGCAGCCTGTTCCGTCCGGCCCCGCCGCCCGAACCGGAAGCGCCCATGGCCACGGAGCCCGAGCCGGCCGCCAGCGAGCCCGAGGCCGCGTCCGCGCCCGAGGCGGCAAGCGAGCCGGAGACGGAGAGTACAACCAGGCCGGCGCCGAAGAAGCCGCGCCCCGCGCCGGTGCACCGCCGCCGTCCGGCGCCGCCGCCGCCCGCGCCCGCGAGCGCCCCGCCGGCGCCGCCCCCGGCGCCCATCGTGCAGGTGCGCACGCTCGAACGCGGCACTTTCCGCACGCTGCTCGACAGCGAAGTGCAAAAGACCGACGGCAAGGTCGTGGGCCGCGCCGTCGACATGGTCACTGGCCCCGGCGGCAAGCCCGTCGACGTCGTGGTGAACCTGCAGGGCTTCATGGGCATTGGCGACCGCAAGGCCAACTTCCCGTGGAGCGGCGTGCGTGTGAATACCCAGGCGAAAACGCCGGCCATCACGCTCGCCCTGCCTGCGAACCAGTTGCAGGTCCCCGACCGGCCCAAGGCCGGCGCCCCGCAGCCCGGCAACCCCGAGGCGAGCGCGACGCGCCTGCCGATGCTCGACGCGGACGTGGAACGCGCCAACGGCGGCAAGGTGGGCCGCGTGGTCGACGTACTGCTCGACGGCAGCGCCGCCCCGCAGGCCGTCGTGCTCGACGTGAGCGGCACGCTCGAGAAACGCCATACGATCGCGGCCGACTGGTCGGCGCTGCGCTTCGTCACGAAGAACAACACGCTCGAAGCGCAGCTCGAAATGAGCGATCAGCAGGTGGATGCCTCGCCGCCCTACGCGCCCGACCAGCCGGTGCACGCGGTGGCGCCGGCCGCCCCGCCGCCGGCTCCGGCCGCTCCGGCTGCTTCGGCCACTTCGGCTGCTTCGGCTGCGCAAGCAGCGCCCGCTGCATCGCCCGTCGCCTCGGCGGCCAACGCCCACGGTGCCAAATGACGGACGGCACCATGCAACAACCCAATCCAAGCCAGCGCAGCGTGCGCGCGCTCGACTGGCTGAACTTCTTCGTGGCGAACGTACAGACGGGCTTCGGGCCGTTCATTGCCTCGTATCTGGCATCGCACAAGTGGACCCAGGGCGAGATCGGCCTGGCGCTTTCGGTGGGCACGATCAGCGCGATGGTGAGCCAGGTGCCGGGCGGCGCGGCTGTGGACGCCTTGCGCAACAAGAAGGCCGCCGCCGCGTGGGCGATCATCGCGATCATCATCTCTGCCGTCCTGCTCGCCGCGAGCCCGACCGTCGTGGCGGTCATGGCCGCCGAGGTCTTCCACGGCTTCGCCAGTTGCATGCTCGTGCCGGCCATGGCGGCGCTCGCGCTCGCGCTGGTGGGCCGCCAGAACCTGGGCGACCGGCTTGGCCGCAACGCGCGCTGGGCCTCGATCGGCAGTGCGGTGGCCGCCGGCCTGATGGGCCTGTGCGGCGAGTACTGGTCGCCGCGCTCCGTGTTCTGGCTGACGGCTGCGCTCGCGTTGCCCGCGCTCGTCGCGCTCGCGATGATCGAGTACGACCAGAACGCCGCCTACGCCAAACCCGCGGCCAAGCCCGGCAAGGCCGCCGCGGCACTCGCCGGCGAACCTCGCGAAACGATCTTCGACCTGCTGCGCGACCGGCGCATGCTGACCTTCGCAGCGTGTGTGGTGCTGTTCCACCTCTCGAACGCCGCGATGCTCAACCTCGCCGCCGGCGAAGTGACGGCCGGCATGGGCGACAACGTTCAGCTCGTAATCGCGGCGTGCATCATCGTGCCGCAAGCCATCGTCGCGTTGATGTCGCCCTGGGTCGGCCGCACCGCGCAGGCCTGGGGGCGCCGCCCCGTGCTGATTCTGGGCTTTTGCGCGCTGCCGCTGCGGGCGCTGCTGTTCGCCGCCGTCGGCAACCCGTATTTCCTCGTGCCGGTGCAGATGCTCGACGGCCTGTCGGCCGCCGTGTTCGGCGTGATGCTGCCGCTGATCGCCGCCGACGTGGCGGGCGGCAAAGGCCGCTACAACCTCTGTATCGGGCTCTTCGGGCTTTCGGCGGGGATCGGGGCGACGCTTTCGACGGCGCTGGCCGGCTTTATCGCCGACCATCTGGGCAATACGGTGAGCTTCCTCGCGCTCGCGAGCGCGGGCGCCGCGGCGGTGCTGATGGTTTGGCTGGCGATGCCGGAGACGCGCGACGCGCTCGAAGAGGAAAACGCCCGCGACGCCACCGTGTGAGCGGTGCGCCGCCGGGTCGGGCGCCGGTTGCGCCTGCGCCTGCGGACGGTGGCGACTCGCCTTTCTCCTGCAAACGAACAACGGCGCCCCTTGGGGCGCCGTTTTGTTCTTGTGCAGCTTTATGACATCGGCATGACGAGGTGTGACCAGCCACGTGGCAGGTGAGCGGCGGGCGGCCTACCCGCGCGGGCGACCGGTGCGCGCAGGCACTCCGCTCAGGCGGCCAGCGCCTCGTCCAGACGCGCCGCGACCACGGCGTTGGGCAGGTTGTCGAGCTTGCTTGCGAGGATCATCGCGTCGGCGTTGGCCGGGCGATGGCGGCGGTTGGGGCTCGGCCGGAACACCGCGTCGCCGCGACGTATCTTCTCGCCGGTCAGCGCGCAAATGGCGCTGCGGCGCGCCGTGCAGACCCGCCACAACTGGTCGGAGTAACGGCCGTAGGTGGCGTCGCTCCAGCAAACGGTGATGCTGTCCGGATCATGCCGCCGGATCAAGGTGATGCCCTGCGCATCCCACGAACGGACCGTGGCGCGCCGCCGGTTGGCCGCCTCCGATGCGCCGCGTGTGATGGGTACCGGTTTGCAGCTTCTGCCGCCTTCGAATTCGCTGTCCAGGCTCAACGGCTCGGAAGCCGCGGACAGAAGGTCAATAGTTTGTTGCCAAACGCTGCCGGTATCTAATTTCGTCATAATGCACCTCGTGCACGTGGAAACGATTCAAATATGCCGGTCGAATAAGCACTCTGCCACGTCCGGATTATAGCGTGTCCAACTCGCAATCCACAGGAAAAACGCAATTTTCACACGATAATGCGAAACGCAAAAAACGAGATAGCAGGGCTTTCAGTTCCGACTGCAAGCCTCCAATGTTGGTTTCTTTACATCTGTGAACTTTTTTGCCGATTTGATGATACTTAACAATCTCACTGCGGAAAAAATAACCGGTTTCAGGCGGGATGTGACAAGTCGCGCGCTTTTCTCCCATAACTGAATTGTTACGGCGCCCGCCGCATCCTGCGCCCCGGACCGAGCCTGGAATACCGCCCATGGCCGTTCTCACGGCCTTTACCGGCAGCGCGACGACCCCACTCTTACACACGGGATATGACCGATCAATGAAACGCAAGGCTTCTATTTGGCATCGGCGCATCAGACATATCACATACTAAACGTCAGTCTATTGGACGCGAAATTCTCGCACGAAGCTTGCAGTCCCCACACCCAGCGAATATCGAAGCATTCCACTATTCGAAAAGCAATTAATGGATTTCGGATATTGCTTTAGACGCATGCCGCGCGCCGATGGTGACATTGTGCAACTCGCAGGAGGCGAATAGCAACAAAACGGTGATGTTACGAGCACTGTCGTGCGCACCGAAAGTCAGCGCACTAATCCGACATTGAATCCGCGGATAAAGACAACCGAGTGAAGATATCGCGCGGCGCGCGTCTTACGCGCCGCGGCCCTGATCGAGAAATTCGCCGGCGCGCACCTTGAGCATGGCGCCGAAGTCATCGAGCCAGCCAATGGAAAGCCGCCAGCTTTGCCAGTACAGTTCGACGTCGAGCGCCCGGCCGGGCGTGAGCTCGACGAGTTCGCCGCGCGCGAGATGCGGCGCGATCATGCGCTCGGGGCACATGCCCCAGCCCAGGCCGTTCAGGCAGCAGCGCAAAAAACCGGCTACGTGGGGAATCCAGTGCAGTGGCGCGTCGATCTGCGCGCGCGTAATGCGGCGAATGAAGCGCTTTTGCAGTTGATCCTTGGGATTGAACTCGACGCACGGCGCGTGGCGCAGCGTGTCGCGCGTCACGCCCTGCGCGAAATGCCGCTCGAAGAACGCCGGCGAGCACACCGCCAGGTAACGCATGCGCCCAAGGCGCGTCGAGCGACAGCCCTGCACGGGCTCCGCCTGCGTCGTGACGGCCCCCTGCACGCTGCCGTCGCGCATGCGTTGCGCGGTGTGATCCTGGTCGTCGATCACGAGGTCGAGCAGAATGCCGCGCTCGACGCAGAAGGCCGCCACGGCGTCGATGAACCAGGTGCCCACGCTGTCGTCGTTGACGGCCACGCGCAGCGTCGGCCGCGCCGCCCCCAGCGCGCTCGTGAAAGTCGGCATCGCCCCGCCCAGTTCCGCCTCGAGCAATTGCACGCGCTCCGTATGACGGCACAGCAGGGCGCCGGAAGCCGTCGCGACGCAAGGCTGGCCGCGCTTCACGAGCACGGTGCCCACGCGCTCCTCCAGCAGCTTCACGCGCTGCGAAACCGCCGAGGGCGTAACGTTGAGCGCGCCCGCGGCGCGATCGAACGAACCATGCCGCACGACGGCGGCGAGCGCATCGAGCAAGGCATAGTCGAGCATTAGCGTTCCTTAATCCGGTTAATGAAAATGAGCTTTGCTTATGTGGCTCATGGCGGCAGACTAGCGCCATTCCCTGTCGATGTCCAATGCAGGCGCCGCGCACCGCGCCGCCCGCGGCTCCTGCCTTCTTCGCAACCGTCATGAACTGGCTCGCTTTCACTCACGGCGCGGCGCTCTGCGCCTCGCTCATCGTCACGATCGGCGCACAAAATGCGTTCGTGCTGCGTCAGGGCATCCTGCGCTCGCACGTCGGCAAGATCGTCCTGCTCTGCGCACTCTCCGACTTCGTGCTGATCGGCGCGGGGGTAGGCGGCGCTTCGGCGCTCGTCGAGCGCTACCCGACCTTCGTGCACATCGTGCTGTACGTGGGGCTCGCCTGGCTCGTGTGGTTCGGCATCGGCGCGCTGCGCCGTGCGGTGCGCCCTTCGCACGCGGTGCTGGACAGCCATGCTGCGGCGGATGCCCCCGCGCAGCGCGCGTGGCCGATCATCCTCATGACGCTCGCGTTCACCTGGCTCAATCCGCACGTGTATCTCGACACCTTCCTGCTGATCGGCACGGCCGGCGCGCGAGAACCGCAGGGCAGCCGCCTCGCCTTCGCGATCGGCGCAATGTCCGTGAGCGCGGTGTGGTTCGTCGCGCTCGGCTATGGCGCGCGCGTGCTCGCGCCGCTGTTCCGGCGTGCGGGTGCATGGCGCGTGCTCGACGGCGCCATCGGCGGCATGGTGCTGTTGATCGCCTTCGCGCAACTGCGTTGAAGTGCGCGAAAGCGCCGCGCGGCTTGCGCACTTGCCGCGTTTGCCGCGTTTTCCATGACGACCCGCTACCCCACGCGGCAAGCGCGCCGCACCGCCATGCTCAGGCCCGCGCGTTCGCGCCGCGATTGTTCAACGATTCGATATGGGGCGGGCCGTTATTGCGCCGAACGAGACAGACTCGATCGGAAGCGGCATTCTTGCGCGACGTCTGAACGATAGCTAACGATTCAACGGAACGCCGTGCTCGTCGCGCGCTGCGCCGGTTCGAAGTAAGCTCTTGCGACGACTGCAGTCTCTTATGCATCCTGGCAACCGTGAAAGCGTCGCGTGCGGCAGCCACCAGCAAAAGAACAGCGAGATGGACGACCTGCTACTCGACGCCTTCGATGCGTCGCAACTCATTCCCGGGTTCAACGCGCCCGCGCTGCCAGTCGAGCGTCCGGACCGCGAGACGCTCGACGCCGCCGAGCGCAACACGCGCCACTGGACGAGCCGTGTCGCCGGTGCGCTCACGCCCGGCTCCGACCTGCATCGCGACGAGATGTGCCGCATGTTCCGCGAGACCTTCAATCCTTACCGGCCCTCGGTACTCGATTGGCCGCAGCTCGAACCCGCGGCGCTCAAGCGCATTACCGATCTGCCCATCTGGGACATTGCCGTGCAAACGGAAGGCCGCGCGCGCCTGCGCATGGCCGCCTATGCCGCCTCGCTCGACGACGCCGTGATGCGCGACGCGCTCGCACTCAACGCGTGGGAAGAGAACCGCCACAAGGAAGTGCTCTCGCGCATGGTGGCGGCGTACGGCATCAAGCTCGCGAGCGAACCGCCCTACGTGTACCCCGAGGACGCCGAATGGGCCTACCTCGTGACGGGCTACAGTGAATGCGTGGACAGCTTTTTCGCGTTCGGCCTCTTCGAAGTCGCGCATCGTTCGGGCCTCTTTCCGCCCGAACTCATCGACACGTTCGAGCCCGTCATGCAGGAAGAATGCCGCCATATCCTGCTGTTCGCGAACTGGCTGGCGTGGCATCGCGCCCGGCTCAACTGGTGGCAACGCATTCGCTTCGAGCTGAAGGTGGCGGGCGTCTGGGCCTTTCTGGCGTGGGAGCGCGTCGGCCTCGCGCGCGCCATGGACGCCGAGGGCAACGAACACCGGCACGACAACAACTTCACGATGAACGGCGCGCAACAGGTGACGGACGTCGACATTAGCGTGCCGGAACTCATGCGCCTTTGTCTCGCCGAAAACGACCGACGCTTTGCGGGCTACGACAAGCGTCTGCTGCGGCCCGAAACGATGCCGCGTCTCGTGCGCTTCGCATTGCACTTCGTGCGCGACAAGAAGAACTGACGCGGCCCCTTCCTTGCACGCGCGCCGCTTCGTTCGAATGGACGATTGCGGCGCGCGCTGCCTTCATGCGACGCTTCGCGCCCATGCAGGTTGCGCGGCGCGGCTTTAGCGCGCTCGAAGCACGCCTTCCACAAAGCTGAATTCCGCGCAGCTCACGCGTCTGTCACAGTGACGAAGGTCTTCGTCAGAGACGAAAGCATTGCCCCTATCGAGGAGAGAGAGCTTGAAAATTCTGGTGCCCGTCAAGCGCGTGGTCGATTACAACGTGAAGGTCCGAGTGAAGTCGGACGGCACGGGGGTGGATATCGCCAACGTGAAGTTTTCGATGAACCCGTTCGATGAAATTGCCGTGGAAGAAGCGGTTCGTCTGAAGGAAGCCGGCGCGGCGACCGAGGTCATTGCCGTCTCGTGCGGTGTTTCGCAGGCCCAGGAAACGCTGCGCACGGCCCTCGCTATCGGTGCGGATCGCGCCGTGCTGGTGGAGTCGAACGACGATCTGCAGCCACTCGCCGTGGCGAAGCTCTTGAAAGCGCTGGTCGACAAGGAACAGCCGTCGCTGATCATTCTCGGCAAGCAGGCCATCGACGACGATTCGAACCAGACCGGCCAGATGCTCGCCGCGCTGGCGAACCTGCCGCAAGCCACGTTCGCCTCGAAGGTGGTCGTCGCCAACGGCAAGGCGACCGTGTCGCGTGAAGTGGACGGCGGTGCGGAAACGCTGTCGCTCAAGCTACCCGCAGTCGTCACGACGGATCTGCGCCTGAATGAGCCGCGCTACGTCACGCTGCCGAACATCATGAAGGCGAAGAAAAAGCCTTTGGAGACGATCCAGCCTTCGGATCTGGGTGTCGACGTCGCGCCCCGCCTGAAGACGCTAAAGGTTGCCGAGCCGCCGAAGCGAACGGCCGGCGTGAAGGTGCCGGACGTTGCGGCGCTGATCGAGAAGCTGAAAACCGAAGCCAAGGTTCTGTAAGGGGAGCGAAACAAAATGACGAATCTGCTGAACCTGGTAATAGCCGAACACGACAATCGGTCGATCAAGGCCGCGACGCTGAACACGGTCGCCGCAGCACAGAAGATTGGCGGCGACGTGCACGTGCTGGTCGCGGGTCGCAATGCGCAGGCCGCAGCGGACGCAGCCGCGAAGATCGCAGGCGTGGCAAAGGTGCTGCTGGCCGACGCGCCGCAACTCGAGCAGGGCCTTGCTGAGAACGTCGAAGCAACGGTGCTGGGCATTGCGAAGAACTACACGCACATCCTGGCGCCGGCAACGGCAGCGGGCAAGAACGTCACGCCGCGTATTGCCGCGAAGCTCGACGTCGCGCAGATCAGCGATATCACGGCAGTCGACAGCGCCGACACGTTTGAGCGTCCGATCTACGCCGGCAATGCGATCGCGACGGTGCAATCGGTCGACCAGGTCAAGGTCATCACCGTGCGCACGACGGCGTTCGATGCTGTCGCTGCCGTTGGGGGCAACGCAGCGATCGAAAACATCGAAGCCGCAGCCGACAGCGGACTTTCGCAATTCGTGAGCCGTGAAGTCACGAAGCTCGACCGTCCGGAACTCACGAGCGCGAAGATCATCGTCTCGGGTGGCCGGGGTCTTGGTAGCGGCGAGAACTTCGCGTTGGTGCTGGAACCGCTCGCGGACAAGCTCAATGCCGCGCTCGGCGCCTCGCGCGCAGCCGTCGACGCCGGCTACGTGCCGAACGACTATCAGGTCGGCCAGACCGGCAAGATCGTCGCGCCGCAACTGTACGTGGCGGTCGGCATCTCCGGTGCGATTCAGCACCTTGCGGGCATGAAGGACTCGAAGGTCATCGTCGCGATCAACAAGGACGAAGAAGCACCGATCTTCAGCGTGGCCGACTACGGCCTCGTGGGCGACCTGTTTGCGGCCGTACCCGAACTCGTTGGCGCAATCGGCTAAGGCCTTCCGCTGGCTAGTAACAAAAAACGAAAGGCGCCTTTGTGAAAACAAAGGCGCCTTCTTTATCGACTTCTGCGCAGCAGCTTCAACGACAGCGGCAAGCGTTCAAACCCCCAGAATCCGCCGCGCCTTGAGGATCACCGGCATGTCGACCATCTTGCCGTCTAGCGCCACCGCCGCGCCGCCGCTCGCCTGCACCGCGTCGAGCACGCGCTGCGCCCACGTGCGCTCTAGCTCGCTCCATGCGTACGCGCGATGCACGGGCTCGATCTGCTTCGGATGAATGCATAGCTTGCCGCCATAGCCGAAGCGCCGCCCGCGCCGCGCCTCGCGCTCGAGTCCATCGGCGTCGTCGAAGACGGTCGAAACGCCGTCCACGGGGGCCGCGATGCCCGCAAGCCGCGATGCCAGCACGATCCGCGAACGGAACGCGTCGAGTTCCTCGCCGTCGCCGTCGATGCCCATATCCACCTGAAAGTCGAGCGTGCCGAACGCCACGCGCAGCACGCCTCGCGCGCCACACAGCGCATCCAGGCCCGCGATCCCGCGCGCCGTTTCCACGATCGGCAACACGTGCAGCGCGTCGTGTGCGCCTGAGCGCACCGCCGCGACCTGCTCCGCGCTTTCCGCTTTCGGCAACATGATGCCCGCCACGCCTGCATGTCCCGCGAGCGCGGCGGCGTCATCGGAGAACCAGGGCGTGTCGGTGCCGTTCACGCGCACCCACACGGGGCGCACGGGGTCCAGCGACGCAAGCACGGCGTCGCGCGCCGCGCCCTTCTGGTCCGGCGCGACCGCATCTTCCAGATCGAAGATCACGGCATCCGCCCCCGCGCCGCGCGCCTTCTCGAAGCGCTCGGGCCGGTTGCCCGGCACGAAGAGATACGAGCGGGAAAGCGCGGCACTCATACACCCGCCCTCTCGCCGAACAGCGTACCCACGCGCTGCGCCTCGGCAATGCCCCACGCCGCGTCGAGCAGGCGCTGCGCATCGATTTCGCTCGCTGCGCCCGAAAATGCCGCGAGCCGCACGAACTTCGCGCCGATCTCCTCGCGCGAAAGCGTGTTGCCCGGGTCGCCCTTCGGTTCGTCCACGCGGCCTTGCAACGTGCGGCCGTCGCGCGTCGTGACGCTCACCTTGCCGATCCAGCGCGCGGGATACGCGCGGTCCACTTCCTCGTCGAGCGCCATCGTCACGCGTAAGCGAAACGCGGCGATATTGTCCGCCGAGTAGTCGCGCTCGAACTCGTTCACGCCCGCATAGCCGCGGTATGCGACCAGGCCGAGCACGGTTCCCATGTTGAATTTCGCCTGGTGAACGGTGCTCGGCACGACCACGCTGCCAAGCACGTCGATGGCGCCTTGATGCACATGCGCCGTCACGCTCGCGATATCGTCGGGGTTCAGACGATGCGCTTCGATCACGGACAGCAGCGCGTCAGCGGCCGGATGCGTGTGACGGCACGCTGCGTGATACTTGAACGACGTTTCGACCGTGGCCCAACGCTCTCCCAGGCGATCGACCAGCTTTCCTGGATCGGCATCGCTCGACATGCCCGCCGCCATGCCCTGCGCACCTTCGAGAATGCGCTGCGCGCCGCGAAATCCGTCTGCCGCGAGCTCGGCAGCCATCAGGCCGTTCGCCGCCGCCATGGCCGTGTGCAGTTGCTTCGAATCGGCTGCGTCGCGCAGGAATTCCCACAAGCCGCTCGCCTGCGTGCCCGCCGATCCGAACGCGTCGAGCATCTGCTCGGGCGTGAGCTTCAGCAGGCGGCCGGCCGCGGCAGCAGCCGCGATCGTACCAACGGTGCCGGTCGTGTGAAATATCTTGTAGTGCGAACGACCCATGAATTCGCCGATGCGAATGCCCACTTCGTAGCCTGCCACCGAGGCCGCGATGAACTCGTGCCCGGTTGCGCCGAGCGCCTGCGCGAGCGCCAGCGTCGCCGGAAACACGACGGTCGCTGGATGCAGCACCGAGCCGTTGTGCACGTCGTCCTGCTCGACGAAATGCGAAGCGGCGCCGTTGGTCATCGCGGCGAAATACGCCGTGGTGCGGGTGCGGTCCGTGATCACATCGCACGGGCCCTGCGTTTCGGGGGCGCCGCGCGCGGCGCGTGCGAAACGCGCAATCGTCTCTACTGGGCGCGCGAGTTTGCCGCCCAGCGCGGAGCCGAGCCAGTCTACGTAGAGATTGACGGTGCGCTCGACGACGTGAGACGGGATCGAATCGAAGCGCAGTTGCGAGGCGAACGCCGCAAGTGCGCGGCTGGGATGATCTGTCATGGCAGCGTAGTTCAGTGGAGTCGGTTTGCGAGGCGCAAGACGCGTTCAGATGGCGCCCGCTTCGCGCAGCGCATCGATGCGCGATTCGTCATAGCCAAGCTCGCGCAGGATTGATTCGGTATGCTGACCGAGCGCCGGCACCGCATCCATTCGCGCATCGAATGCCGAAGGCGCGCCCGGCGGCAACAGCGCCGGAACGATCCCCGCCGAGGTTTTCACCTCGCGCCAGCGCTCGCGCGCCTGCAGTTGCGGATGCGCCCACACGTCGGCCATCGTATTCATCTGGGCGTTGGCAATGCCGGCGCGATCGAGCCGTTCGATGACCTGCGCCGCGGTCAGCTTCGAAAACGCCTCGACGATCAGTTCACGCAGTTCCGCACGGCGCGCGGAACGCTGGGAGTTCGCGGCAAAGCGCTCATCGGTGGCCAGTTCCGGCTGCGACAGCACGTGTTCGCAAAAGAGCTTCCATTCGCGATCGTTCTGCAGGCCGAGCATCACCGACTTGCCGTCACCGGCCGGAAACGGCCCATATGGGTAAATTGTCGCGTGCGAAGCGCCTGCGAGCGGCGGCGGCGTTTGCCCGTCGATCGCGTAGTAGAGCGGATAGCCCATCCACTCCACCATGCTCTCCAGCATCGAAACGTCGATGCGGCAGCCGCGCCCGGTGCGACCACGCATCAGCAACGCGCTCAGGATGTTCGAATAGGCATACATGCCTGCGGCGATGTCGGCGATCGAGCAACCCGCCTTCGCGGGCTCGCCCGGCGACCCCGTGATGGACAGAAAGCCCGATTCGCTCTGGATCAGCAGGTCGTAGGCCTTGCGCTCGCGGTAAGGACCGTCGTCGCCGTAACCGGAGATGTCGCACACGATCAGCTTCGGGTAACGCTCGCTCAGCGCTTCATAGCTCAGTCCGAGTCGCGCCGCAGCACCCGGCGCGAGATTCTGCACGAGCACGTCGGCGTCGGCTAGCAGCGCGTCGAGGATCGGCGCGGCCTCTTTGTGCTTGACGTCGAGCGAGAGGCTTTCCTTCGAACGGTTCGTCCACACGAAGTGCGACGCGAGTCCATGCACGCGCTCGTCATAGCCGCGCGCGAAGTCCCCCACGCCAGGCCGCTCGATCTTGATCACGCGCGCGCCGAGATCGGCAAGCTGGCGCGTGCAGAAGGGCGCGGCGATCGCATGTTCGAGCGTGACGACCTTGATACCATCGAGTGGTCTCATGGCGCGCGTCTCCGGTCAGAACGAACGCGGCAGGCCGAGCACATGCTCCGCCACGTACGAGAGGATCAGGTTGGTCGAGATCGGCGCGACCTGGTACAGGCGCGTCTCGCGGAACTTGCGCTCCACATCGTACTCGCAGGCGAAGCCAAAACCGCCATGGAATTGCAGGCATGCATTCGCCGCTTCCCACGAAGCGTCGGCGGCTAGCAGCTTCGCCATATTGGCCTGCGCGCCGCAGACCTCGTGCGCGTCGAAGCGGCGCGCGGCCTCGAAGCGCATCAGGCTCGCGGCTTCGACGTTGACGAACGCGCGGGCGATGGGAAACTGCACGCCCTGGTTCTGGCCGATCGGCCGCCCGAACACGATGCGCTCCTTGGCATAGGCGCTCACCTTGTCGATGAACCAGTAGCCGTCGCCGATACATTCGGCCGCGATGAGCGTGCGCTCGGCGTTCAGGCCGTCGAGGATGTACTTGAAGCCCATCCCCTCCTCGCCGATCAGGTTTTCCGCCGGAATTTCGAGGTTATCGAAGAAGAGTTCGTTGGTCTCGTGATTGACCATGTTGAGAATCGGCTGCACCGTGAGGCCGTTGCCAATCGCCTCGCGCAAGTCCACCACGAAAATCGACATGCCTTCAGACTTCTTCTTCACGTCGGCAAGCGGCGTGGTGCGCGCAAGCAGGATCATGAGGTCCGAATGCTGCACGCGCGAGATCCACACCTTTTGCCCGTTGATCACGTAGCGGTCGCCCTTGCGAACCGCCGTGGTCTTGATCTTCGTGGTATCCGTGCCCGTGGTGGGCTCGGTCACGCCCATCGATTGCAGACGCAGTTCGCCGCTCGCGATCTTCGGCAGATACTTGCGCTTTTGCTCGGGCGAGCCGTGGCGCAGCAGCGTGCCCATGTTGTACATCTGGCCGTGGCAAACGCCCGAGTTGCCGCCCGAGCGGTTGATCTCTTCCATGATGACCGAGGCCTCGGTCAAGCCCAGACCCGATCCGCCGTACTCCTGAGGAATCAACGCAGCGAGCCACCCCGCTTTCGTGAGCGCGTCGACGAACTCCTCAGGATAGCCGCGCGCCTCGTCGATCTTGCGGAAATATTCACCGGAGAACTGCTGGCACAGATCGCGCACGGCTTCGCGGATGTCCTGAAACGAATCTTGTTGCGTGGTTTGCATGATCGATATGAATTCGCTATGAATAATCGTGTTGCCGTTCAGGCCAGCGTGGCGGTGGCCTGCATCGTCAGATAGCCGTCGTGGTCTTTCGCCCAGAGTTCGACCGAGCGCGCGTCGTCCGCGAGCTTGCCGCACAGCGTGAACGCGTTGCCCGCGAACGTGGGCCGTACCGCGCGAAACGCGAACGTCGCGATCGTGGCGTCGGGCCGCTCGCGGTGCACGAGGTCGAGCAGCAGCGTGGCGATGAGCGGGCCGTGCACGACGAGGCCCGGATAGCCCTCTTCCTGTGTGACATACGGGAAGTCGTAGTGAATGCGATGGCCGTTGAAGGTCAGCGCGGAATAGCGGAACAGCATGAGCGTGCTGGCCGTGAGCGTTCGCGACCAGGTCTCGCCTTCAGGAGCTACGACCGGCTTGGGCGCGCTCGCGCCGGGCTGCGGCGCGTCGCGATAGACGATGTCGTGCTCTTCCTCGATGCACAGCGCCCCGCCGCTCTCATAGCGATGCTGCACGGTCACGAACACGAGACGGCCGCTACGGCCGGTCTTGTCTTCGATATTGGCGATGGTGGAAGTGCGCGCGGCCTCGCTGCCCGCGTGCAGGGGCGCGTGAAATGTGAGACGCCCGCCCGCCCACATGCGGCGCGGCAGGTCGACCGGCGGAAGGAAGCCGCCGCGTTTCGGGTGTCCATCGGCACCCGCCTGCGCGAGCGGCGAGACAGGCAGGAAATAGAGCCAGTGCCACAGCGGCGGTACGGCGCTATCAGGGGCTTCGCGATCGAGCGTGGCTGCGAGCGCGCGCAGAGGGAACGCGGTGATGTCGTCGGTAAGCGTTTCTGTCGTGTCGAGCCACGCGCTGAGCGTTGGCGTTTGCGATTCCGGCATGGCAATTCTCCGTTGCGAGATCAGGGCCTGTTGGCCATACTATGAACGGCTGGCGCCGCTTCGCGAAGTTGCCTTTGCCGAATCAGCCCTTTCGCTTTCGTTAATCCCCCGACCATTGCCGCGCGATACTTGCACGCGCCTTTCAACCAGGACCGCGCGCCGGCCTCACGCTTCGCCGCGCAAGTGTGCAGAGGCTTCGTCTTCCACACGCTGCCACAACTCGAACGACATGGGGCGCTCACCTTCTTCGAGCAGATGACCCACGAGGCCAATCGCGCGCGCCATCACGCCGAAGCCGCGCACGATGCGCCACGGGAAGCCGAATTCGCAGCAAATCGCGCCGATCGCGCCCGTCGCATTGATCGGCAGCGCTTTGCCCGACGCACGCTCCGCTTCTGCGCCAATGAGTTGCATGAGCTTCACATAGCGCCCCGACATGCCGTTTTGCGCGGCCAGCTCGAAAAGACGCGGCGTGCGCGGATCGATGGGCTTGTGCAGCGGATGGCCTAGCCCCGGAATCGGTGTGCCGCGCGCGCGCCATGCGGCGACGGTATCGACTGCGAGTTTCTCGAGATCGTCGCACTGGCCGTCATAAGGCAGCGTCTCAGACAGCATGCGGCACGCGCCTTCCATGCTGCCGACGAACACCGAGCCGAGCCCGCATAGCCCCGCGGCGACGGCCGCCTGCAGCGACTCGGGTGCGCCCGCATAGGTCATGCGCGCGGCGATGGCGCTGGGCGTCATGCCGTGCTCGACGAGCGTGATGACGATCGCGTTGAACATGGCGGACTGCTGCGGCGTGGCCGCCTTGCCCGTGAGTTGCAGATACGCGAAGTCGCCGAGATTCATGTGGCCGAGCACTTCGTCGGGCAGGCTCTTGCCGCGCACGACGATACGATCGGGCGTGCTGTACGCGATATCGGAGCGCACGAGCGGTTTCGGTTGACGGGCCATAGTCTAATCCTTCGTTATGCAGAATAGCGTTCAGCGCAATTGCGCGCGTCCATGATTGAGCACGAGCACGTCGCGTTCCAGCACGCGTGCGCGAAAACTCACCTCGCTGCCGTCTCGCCACATCTCGGTGCGGATCGTTTCGCCCGGATAAACAGGCGCGGTAAAGCGCGCGTGAAAGGCCGCGAGGCGTTGCGGGTCGCTCGCGCACAGGGTCTTGAGCAGGGCATGCGCGGCCACGCCCCACGTGGCGAGCCCGTGCAGGATGGGCCGCTCGAACCCCGCCGCGCGCGCGACCTGCGGGTCGGCATGCAACGCGTTGTCGTCACCGCACAGCCGATAAATCAGCGCCGTTTCCGGGCGCGTCGGCAGATCGCAATGATGATCGGGCGCGCGCTCGGGCATCGGCGGCGGCGGCGCGGGCGCTTCGTCGCTCGAGCCGTCGTGCGCGCTGAAGCCGCCGTCGCCGCGGCAGAACGTGAGTTGCGTGACAGTGGCATACAACTCGCCGCTTGCCTTGTCCGTAATGCTACGCTGGATTTCGAGCAGTGCGCCCTTGCCTGCGCCTTTGTCGACCACGCGCGTAATACGCGAGCGGCCGATCACGGTCGCGGCCGGCGGCAGCGGCTTGTGCATCACGAGGCTCTGCTCGCCGTGCAATAGCCGCACCCAGTCGATGCCCGAGCGCGGGTCGCGTGCCCAGAAGCCGGGAAAGCCGAGCACGACGGCAAACGTCGGCGGCACGCGCAACTCTTTTTCGTAGACGTATGCCAGGTCGTCCGGATCAACGGGATTGGCGCCGTATCCCACGGCGAGGCTGTAGAGCATGGCGTCGCGCGCGGTATAGGTTTGCTCGACGTCCTTGAACGGCCAGTTGCGCAGGGTGTGATAGTCGATCGTCATGGCGGTGCATGGGGTGAAAGTTCAGGCCTCGGCGGCGGGCCACTTGAAGAGCGGATCGGCCTTCTCGCGAAAGCGCTTCACGGCCTCGCGATGGAATTCGGTCGTGAACGCAATGCCCTGCGCCGCGGACTCGATTTCGAGCATCGCGCGCAGATCGCTGCCAGGCGACTGGTTCAACGCGCGCTTTGCCAGACCAAACGCAATGGGCGACGCCGTCGCGAGGCTGGCCGCGACCTGCGTAGCGCGCGCATGAAGCTGTTCGGGCTCGACGACTTCGAGCACCGCGCCGATCTCCTGCGCTTGTGCAGCGCGTAATTCGCGCGCCGTAAAGACGAGATCCTTCGCACGCGCGAGTCCCACCATGCGCGGCAGGGTATAGAACGCGCCGCAATCGGGCACGAGACCGACTTTCATGAAAGGCATGCAAAAGCGCGCCCGCGTGCTGGCAATCACGAAATCGGCGGCGAGCGCAAAGCTGAAGCCCGCGCCGTAGCACACGCCATCCACGGCTGCGATCACCGGGCGGTCGAGGTCGATCAGCATGCTGACCCAGCCATGCAGGTCGTCGATCCGGTCGCGTCCCGTTTCGGCGCTCGTCACGTTCATGCCGCGCACGTCGCCGCCCGAGCAGAAGTCGTCACCCGCGCCGCGCAGAATGACTGCACGCACGCCGCGATCGGCGCGTATGCGCTGCACGGCTTCGAGCAATTCCACGCGCATCTCGCCGTTGAGCGCGTTCTTCGCTTCCGGACGATTGAACGTGAGCGTCGCGACGCCCGCGTCCTGTTCAATCAGCAAGGTTTTTTCGCTCATGCGCTCACCCCGGCGCTGGCGAGTTCAACGAGCGCCTTGTCGAGCGCCGTGATGAGATGCATCGGCTCGACGCCTGCGAACTCCACGTCGGGGCGCGCGAGAAATGCCTCGATATGCGCCGCGCACGCCTCGCGTGTGGCGGCGAGTCCCGTGAAGCCGTCTTCGAGCCAGGCGACCGATGCCAGCGGACGCGGGTGCCAGTCGCCATTGACGATCGCCTTGACCACCGTGCCGTCACGCACGAGCAGGCTCAGCCAGATCAGCCCGGCCGGCGCCTTTTCGCGTCCGCGCACGATACGGTCGCCCGTCTGGGTGATCGAGCTGTAACGAGTGGCCTCGCTCTTTTCATGGAACCAGCTTTCCTCGTGCAGTTCGCGCTCGTATTGCTGGGCAAAAACGAGTTCTTCGCTGCCGAGCGCGCCAGACTCGAGCGCCATTTCACCGAACGTGCGGCGAACGCAGGCCGTGACCCACGCGGTCAACTCATCGGCGCTCACTTCGCGGCCGAGCTCCTGCTCCAGAAACGTGTAGCGCGAGCCGAGATCCTTGTGCTTCTTGTCCTTGACCTTCTCGGGCGCCATGGGCATGGCGCGTGCCGCGATCGCCGTGTCGATCGCCTTCACGTTCAGCAGAATGCGGAATGTCAGCACGCCCCCTTCGATCTTGAGCGAAGTGGCCACGAGCTTGCGACCGTCGATTTCGACGTCGTTCAGCGGCCGGTAAGCGGCCTGCAGGCCGAAGACATCACGCAGCGCTTCGGCGACGTGTCCCAGGATGGTGGGAAACGCCTGCGCCGCCGTTTGGGGCACGCCGGGCAGACCGATCGGCAGATAGAACGCGAGGAATGCCGAGCCGCGCCCCGCGTAGATCGCGCCGCCGCCGCTCACGCGCCGCCGCGCGAGCACGTTGTTGTCGCGGCAGAACGGCAAATCGAGCACCTGGTTCGGATCTTCGTTTACGCCTACGGTGATGCTGTCTTCGTTGAAGACGTTCAGATAGACCGTGGGCGGCGCGAGATTCTCGGCCACGGCGCGCTCGACGGCCGGCGACACCGAAATCGAAAAGTCCGCGTAGCTGTGGCCGCCTACGACGAGGCGCCACGGGGATGGGTTTTGCGTTGCGCTTGCATTCATGTCGTCTCTCTCCGTTGATCTTCTACCAGGCCCGCGCTTTCGATCTTCGCGACCGTCTCGATGGCGTCCGCGTGTATCAGCGTCTGGCGCTTGAAGCGCTCGGCTATGGCCTCGATTGCGCCGCCCTGCACCGTCCCCTCCACCTGCAGCGTCAGATGGTCGCCGCCATGAGCCTTTCTCCCGACCACGAGCCGATACGCGCCCGTTGCGCCCTCCACGCCCAGCAGCACCGTCTTCAACTCGGAGGGGTAGACCTTCACGCCCTTGATCTTCACCATCGAATCGGCGCGGCCGAACACCACGCGCGGCAGCGACACCGTGCGCCCATGCACGGGCGCGGTGCGCTCGAGCACCGTGAGGTCGCCGGTGCGATAACGTACGAGCGGCTGCAACTCCTTCTGCAGATGGGTGAGCACGAGTTCGCCACGCTCGCCCTCGGCGACCGGCATGCCAGTGTCCGGGTCGATGACTTCGGCGTACAGCAGTTCGTCGAACACGTGCACACCAGTGCCGCCGGGGAACGTACGCGCCACGGGCAGACATTCGGAAAGCGAGTAACTGTCGATCAGCAACGTGCCCGGCATCGCTTCGCGCACGCGGGCGTATAGCGCGGCGTTGCCCGTGAACGCTTCGCCACCCGCGAAGAACACACGCGGCACGGGGCAACCTGCTTCGATGAGCTTGAGCGCGTGCGACGGATTACCGGCCAGCACCGTCACGCCGCATTGCTGCGCAACGCGCGCCGCGCGCTCGGTCTCGCCGGGGCCATGCGGAATGCACGCCACGCCGCGCGCTTCCATTTGGGTCTGATAGAAAAGCCCCGCAACGAAAAGGTGATAGCCGAACGTCACCATGCAGACGTCGCCGGCGCCGATGCCGCACGCGTCGAGATGCTGGCCGCAAGCGGCTTCGATGGCGCGCAGGTCGGCTGCGCTCTGCAGGATGGGCACCAGCGTTGCGCCCATCGGCGTGAGGTGCACGCGCACCGGCGGGACGGCCGGCGCAAACGCGCCGTAGCCGGGGCGATTCATCTCGGCCACCAGTTCGGCGCGCGTCATGAGCGGCACGCGCTCGGCGAACTCCGCCGCGCTCGCAACGCTACCCGGCAGACGTCCCGCATAGAACGGATGCGTTTGCAGCCGCGCGAGCTGCGCGTTGAGTGCATCGAGCATCGTCTCCTCCTTTTTATGTTCAGTAGGGATACGAAGCGTTCGTACTCACGCCGCCCGCTCGAAAATGGCCGCGATGCCCTGCCCGCCGCCCACGCACATCGTTTCGAGGCCGTAGCGGCCCTTGCGGCGCTGCAGTTCGTATAGCAAGGTCGTGAGCATGCGCACCCCCGTCGCGCCGATCGGATGACCGAGCGAAATGCCCGAGCCGTTCACGTTCAGCCGCGATTCGTCGTGCCAGCCCCAACCCTTGAGCACGGCGAGCACCTGGCACGCGAAGGCCTCGTTAAGTTCGACGAGATCGAGTTGATCGAAGGTGAGCCCGGTCTTTTGCAGCAACTTCTGCACGGCCGGCACCGGGCCGATGCCCATCGTCGCGGGATCGCATCCCGAAGCGGCCCAACCCGTCAGATAGCCAAGCGGTGTGAGGCCCAGTTTATCGAGCTGATCTTCGGCGACGATCAGGCATGCAGCCGCGGCGTCGTTCTGCTGGCTCGCGTTGGCCGCCGTCACCCTGCCGCCTTTCATGAGCGGCTTGAGCTTCGCGAGTGACGCTTCGCTAGCGTCGGCGCGCACGCCTTCGTCACGGGCGAACAGCACCGGGTCGCCCTTGCGTTGCGGCACCGACACCGCCACCACCTCGTCGGCGAAGCGGCCCGACTCCCATGCCGCCGCCGCGCGCTGATGGCTGCGCACGGCGTAAGCGTCCGCTTCCTCGCGCGTGATGCCGTATTGCTTCGCGAGGTTCTCCGCCGTTTCGATCATCCCGGAGATGTAGCCGAAGCGCCCCTCGGGCTGCGAGCGTTCGCGGCCGCGCTCGAGACGATCGTGCATCTTTATCGAGCCCGCGCGGGCGCCCCAACGCATGTCGGTCGTGTAGTACTCGATATTGCTCATGCTTTCCACGCCGCCGGCCACGACCACGTCCGCCGCGCCGCTCTGCACCATCATCGCGGCAGTCACGACCGCCTGCAGCCCGCCGCCGCAACGGCGATCGATCTGCATGCCGGGCACCTGCACGGGCAACCCCGCTTCGAGCGCGGCCCAGCGGCCGATGCAAGGCGTTTCGCTGTTCGCATACGACTGCGCGAAGACCACGTCTTCGATGCGCGCCGGGTCTGCGCCGCTGCGCGCGATGGTTTCGCGCAGCACCGTGGCCGCGAGCGTTTCGACGGAAACGGGGCGCAGGCTGCCGCCGAACGTGCCCACCGGCGTGCGTACCGGTGCGACTATCGCTGCTCTTCTCATTTCGGATTCCTTTGCATGGTGTCTGGTTGTTGTTCGCCGCGTCGTGCGCCTGCGTACCGTCAAACCGCTATCGCATCCCGCCGCGCATGGTGTTGCGCGGCCAGCTGTTCGCGCCACTGCGGCGGCGCGATGGCGAGCATGCGCTCGGTGCGCTGCGCGAGCGTAAGCCCGCGCAGGTCCGCCACGCCGTGCTCGGTGACGATCACCGCCACGTCGCTGCGCGGTGTGCTGACCGGCCCCGAAAGACGCGCGACGATGCGGCTGCCATGCCGCGTGCTCGAGGCGAGCGCGACGATCGCGACACCTCCGTGCGAGCGCGCCGCGCCGCGCATGAAGTCGAGCGCTCCGCCCACCGCGCCCACATAGCGGCCACCGGCGGCCTCAGCATTGACCTGGCCCGTCAAGTCGACTTCGAGCGCCGAATTGATCGCCACGAACCGGTCGAGGCTGCCGAGCACGTCGATGTCGTGCGTATAGGCCGTGGCGCGAAACTGGATCTGCGCATTGCAGTGCGCATGCGCGTAGACCTTGCGCGTGCCCATCATCGTGCCGGCCACACTCACGCCTCGATCGCGCGACTTGCGCGCATTCGTCACCACGCCGGCCTCAATCAGTTCGACCACGGCGTCGCCGATGGTGCCGCTATGCACGCCAAGGTCGCGCCGGTCGCGCAACTGCGCGACGATGGCTTCGGGCAGGGCGCCCAGCCCGAACTGGATCGTCGAGCCGTCTTCGATCAACGAAGCGGCGTATTGCGCGATGCGCCGCTCGGTGTCGCCGGCCTGCGTGGCCGGCGCTTCCAGCGGCGCGCGCTCGGTATGGATGAGCGCATCGAAATCGTCGGCACGCAACATGCGCTCGCCGTAGGTCCAGGGCGCCGCCGCATTCACCTCCGCAATCACCACACGCGCGCTGTCGATCAGCGGCACGAGATACTCATGGGCGATCGAGAGGCTGTAGCGGCCCGCCTCATCGGCGGGGGCGACTTGCAGCATCAATACGTCGATGCGATTCGGACCGCTCGTCAGCGCGCTGCGAAACTGCGAGTAGTGACAGGGCAGGATGTCGAGCACGCCCTCGCGTTCGAGCCGCCGGTTCGTACCCGAGGCGCCATAGGCCATGAAGTCCACGCAGTCGGCATAGGCGGGCTCGAGTGTGTCCGACCACGATGCGCCTACGAACACGCGAAAACGCCCGCCGATTGCCTTGCGCTGCGCCATCAGCAGCGCCGTGAGCGTGCACGGCTCGGCTCCGCACTGGCCCCATGCGAGCGTGTCGCCCGGGCGCACGTACTGCGCGAAATCGAGCTGCGCGGCGTCGACGACGCGCGCCGCGCGCGGGCTGCGCGTCATCAGACGGGGTCCCAGCTGAAGACATCGGCGGAAACATCGAGGGTATGGAACGACTTGCGCAACGCCGGCATGGCGTGCTCGGCAATCGTCTCCGGCGTCCAGCCTTCGCCACGATGCACCGAACGCACGGGGCGCGGCTGGCTCATCAGGAAGATTTCGTTGTTGCGGACCGCGAAAATCTGGCCCGTCACGTCGGCGGCCTGCTCGCTCGCGAGATAGACGGCGAGCGGCGCGATCTTCGCGGGCGTCATCTGCTTGATCTTGGCGACGCGCGCTTCCTGTTCCGGCGAATCGATCTTGATCGAGTTGATCATGCGACTCCAGGCGAACGGCGCGATACAGTTCGAACGGATACCGAACTTTTCCAGATCGAGCGCGATGGATTTCGACAGGCCCGCAATGCCGAGCTTCGCCGCGCTGTAGTTGGCCTGCGCAAGATTGCCGATCAGCCCGGACGTTGACGTCATATGCACGAACGCCCCGCTGCGCTGCTCCTTGAAGTGGTCGGCGGCGGCGCGCGAGACATAGTAGGAGCCGTAGAGGTGAACCTTCAGCACGGCGTCCCACTCTTCTTCGCTCATCTTGTGGAAGAAGCGGTCGCGCAGGATGCCCGCGTTGTTCACCACGCAATCGATGCGCCCGAACACATCCAGCGCGTTCTGCACGATGCGCGCGGCGCCGGCGGCGTCGGCCACGCTGTCGGTGTTCGCCGTGGCCTGACCGTCGAACGCCTTGATCTCGTTCACCACGGCTTGCGCGGGGCCGTCGTTGTGGCCCTCGCCGGTGAGCGAGGCGCCTACGTCGTTCACCACGACTTTCGCGCCGTGGCGGGCCATCATGAGTGCGATATCGCGGCCAATGCCCCCGCCCGAACCCGTCACCACCACCACCTTGCCGTCCAGCATTCGTTGCGTCGTCATCGTTTTCGCTCCTCCAGCCCGCTTTGCGCCGGGCGTTCATTCGATTTGAATCGTTATGCGGCAAGCTGTGCCGTTCGTGTTCCAGCTTGACGCATCGGCCCAGGCTGCACAATTTGGATATGCCGAACGCCTGTTTCGGCCAGGATTAACCCGTACTATCGCTAATGGCGTGCATTGCGCTGCGGCGCAATAATGGCTGGAGTCTGCTCGTCCCGCATGTTTTTTGCATCCCCCGAACGAACGAGCTGACGGACACTGGAGTCACGGCATTCATCCATGCATTTCGATCTCGTCGACCTGAAGCTCTTCACACACGTAGCCGAAGCTAGCAGCCTCACGCGCGGCGCGGAGCGCGCGCACCTGTCACTGCCCGCGGCGAGCACGCGAATCAAGAACCTGGAGGAACAGGTGGGCGTGAAGCTCTTGAGCCGCACGAGCCAGGGGGTCACGCTAACGGGACCCGGGGAGACGCTGCTTGCGCACGCGCGCCGCGTGCTCAAGCAGCTCGAGCAACTCACGGGAGACCTGCAGGAATACTCGCAGGGTGTAAAGGGCCATGTGCGCGTGTTTGCGAATACCACGGCGATGAGCGAATTCCTGCCCGCCGTGCTGCGCACCTACCTCATCAATCATCCCGATGTGTACGTCGACATTCACGAGCGCCTTTCGCCCGACATCGTGCGCGCCGTGCAGGACGGCACGATCGATATCGGCATCGTGGCCGGCAATGTGCGCACCGAGGGACTGCAGGTGCTGCCCTACCGGCGCGACCGGCTCGTGCTCGTCACCGCGCTGAGCCACCCGCTTTCGCAGGCGAGCGAGATGGCGTTTGCCGATACGCTCGACTACGACTTCATCGGGCCGCCCGACGAGAGCGCGATTTTCTCGTTCCTCAAGCGCGCCTCGTCGGATTTGCAGCGCACGATACGCTGGCGCATCCAGATCGGCAATTTTGAAGCCGCGTGCCGTATGATCGAGGCAAACATCGGCATTGGCGTGCTGCCCGAGGGCACAGCGCGCCGCCACGCGCAAACCATGTCGCTCAAGATCGTCCCGCTCACCGATGAGTGGGCCGTGCGCAAGCTGCAGATCTGCATGGCCGAGCGCGATGCGCTGCCCCTGTTCGCGCGCAAGCTCGTCGATCTGCTGGTGGCCGACGGCATCGGCCGCCTGGAATAAGCCCATGACGCGGCGCGCGTGCTGCGCGCCGCCCCTCTCGCCTAGCGCCCGCCAGCCGCGCGAATCATGTTGCGCGCAATGACGATCTGCTGAATCTGGCTCGTACCTTCGTAGATGCGGAAGATGCGCACATCGCGGTAGAAACGCTCGATGCCATAATCGGACATATAGCCCGCGCCGCCGAAGATCTGCACTGCGCGGTCTGCCACCCGCCCGCACATTTCGGATGCGAAGAGCTTCGCACACGCCGCCTCGGTGCTCACGTTCTGGCCGGCGTCGCGCCGGCGCGCCGCGTCGAGCACCATGCAGCGCGCCGCGTACAGTTCGGTCTGGCTATCGGCGAGCATGGCCTGCACGAGCTGGAACTCGGCGATCTTCTCGCCGAACTGCTCGCGCTCCATCGCGTAGCGCAGCGCGTCGTCGAGCATGCGCTGCGCCACGCCCACGCAGATCGCCGCGATATGGATGCGCCCCTTGTCGAGCACCTTCATCGCGGTCTTGAAGCCCACGCCTTCCTTCCCGCCGATGATGTTCTCCGCGGGCACCTTCACGTCCTCGAAGATGACGTCGCAGGTATGCGCGCCGCGCTGTCCCATCTTCTTGTCGCGCTTGCCGAAACTGATGCCGGGCGTTTTCGCGTCGACGATGAACGAGGTGATGCCGCCCGCGCGCGGCTCGTCCGGATCGGTGCGCGCCATCAGCGTGAACATGCCGGCCTGCGGCGCATTCGTGATGAAGCGCTTGGTGCCGTTCACCACGTAGTGGTCGCCGCGCCGCTCGGCGCGCGTCTTGATCGAGGCGGCGTCCGAGCCCGCGCCCGGCTCCGTGAGCGCAAAGCTCGCGATGGTCTCGCCGCTCGCAAGCTTCGGCAGCCACGTCGCCTTTTGCTCGTCGGTGCCGTCGATCACGATGCCCTGCGAGCCGATGCCCACCGTCGTGCCGATGATCGAGCGAAACGCGGGCGAAGTCTTGCCGAGTTCGAACATCACGAGCACCTCTTCTTCCATCGTGAGATCGAGCCCGCCGTACTGCTCCGGTATGGTCAGGCCGAAGAGACCCATGGCCTTCATGTCGTCGACGATGTCGGCCGGAATTTCATCGGTTTCGGCCACGCGCTCTTCGTTCGGCACGAGACGCTCGCGCACGAAGCGCGCGACGTTATCGAGCAGAACGTTCATCGTTTCCTGGTCGCGAATCATGGTGTATGTCCTGCAATCGTTGATCAGGCGGCAACGATGCCGCCCGTGAGGATGAGAAAGATGAGGAATGCTCAGTGAGCGCGGACGGCGCGTTTGGCCATTTCACGCAGCGGCTGCTTTTGCAGCTTGCCGCTGGCCGTGGTCGGAATCATGTCGATGGCCACGATTTCCGAGGGGCGCTTGTAGGCCGAAAGCCGCTCGCTCAGGTAGCGGGCTAGATCGGCTGTGTCGATCGTCGCGCCCTCCTTCGCTTCCACGAAAGCCACGACTTCCTCGTTGCCTTCGGCGTCGCGCCGCCCCACCACGGCGCTCTGGCGCACCGACGCGTAGGTGTTGATGACCGACTCGACCTCGATGGGATACACATTGAAGCCCGAGCGGATGATGAGATCCTTCGAGCGGCCTACGATGAAGAGCGCGCCTTCCGCGTCGAGCCGGCCGAGGTCGCCGGTCTTGAGCCAGCCTTGCGCATCGAGCACTTCCGCGCTCAGGCCCGGCTCGCGATAGTAGCCGTGCATGACGCCGGGACCGCGCACCCACAATTCGCCCGCTTCGCCGCGCGGCACATCGTGGCCGTCGGGCCCGACCACGCGCAACTCGGCACCCTCGACGATCTCGCCCGAGGAGACATCCTTGCGCGGACGGTCCATGCGCGTGATGAAGAGCGAGCCCGCGTACTCAGTCATGCCGTAGCCGTGATGCAGCGGCATGCCGAAGAGCGCTTCGACCTGCTGCTTGAGCGTGGGATCGAGCGGACCGCCGCCCGTATACAGGTAGCGCAGACGCGGTGCATGCACCGTGCCGCCGTGCTCGCGCACATAGGCGACGATGCGCGTGAAGAGCGTCGGCACGCCCTGGAGAATGGAGATTTCGGAGGCGCCCAGCGCTTTCACGACTTCCTCCGCCGAGAAGCGCGCTGCGAGATGCAGGCTCGCGCCCGCCTCGAACGTGGCGAGCAGCAGCGTGGCGAGGCCGAAAATATGCGACATCGGCATGACCGCGTACGCGCAGTCCGCCTGTGTCATGACGCGCGACCTCGCCGAGACATGCGCGAAATGCAGCAGGCCGCGATGGGTGGCCATCACGCCCTTGGGCTGGCCCGTCGTGCCCGACGTGTAGAGGAGCACCGCGACCTCGTGCGCGAGCGCCTCGGCCTCGCGCGCGGCGTCGAGGTCGGGCGCGGCCATCATCAGCGGACCGAGCCCGGCGGGCGCGATTTCGCGCGCGCGATAGCGCACGCCGTGGCGCAGCGCATCGGGCGAAGCACCGTGCGTAAACAGCATGAGACGCGGCCCGCAATGCGCGCGGATCGTTTCGATCTCACGCTCCGAGAGCCGCGCATTGACCACGGCCGGCCACGCGCCGATTTCCGAAAGCGCGAACAGCAGCGTCACCACGGCCGAGCAGTTTTCGGCCACGATCAGCACGCGGTCGCCCACGTCCACACCCTGCTCGCGCAAAAACTGCTGCGCTTGCCCAACGTCGCTCCAAAGCTGCCCGAAGCTCGTCACCTTTGCTTCTTCGCGTATCGCCACGGCCTCGGGCGACGCTTCCGCCCAGTGCCGCGCGATATCGCTGATCTTGCGCGCCGCTCGCCTCACCACTGTCACCTCCCGTCGTTGCTCTTTGACTGCGGACGGCGCGCCGTGGCACGCCGCATCGCGACAGGTATCAGTGTGGTTCAGGCGCGGCCTGCCAACAATTCGTTTTCGATAAAGCCGGCATTCGTCTGCCGAGAAGTCGGAATTCACCCCGATGGCCGGGGCTTCGAGGCGTTATCGTCTCGACCGGGCGCGTGCTCGCGAGGCACTCAGCGCTCGCGGGTGACGCGTGCGAGGCACCGGCGCGGCCCTACGCAGGCGCTGGCGCCAGTCACTCCATCTGCGCCGCCGCACGCTCGCCTCCCATCGTGCCCTTAGAAGCGCTATTCACCCGATGAATCGCCACGATGCCCGCGAGCGACACACAGGCCGGCGCAGCCGCCGCGAGGAAGAGCGACGAGGACGACCATTGCAGGTGCAGGAGCGCGCCGCCCAGCACCGGGCCAGCGACCGAGCCGATACGGCCCACGCCGAGACTCCAGCCGATGCCGGTCGAGCGCAGCGAGGTCGGATAGTAGGTCGCGGCGAGCGCGTTCAGCGCGGGCTGGCCGCCGATGATCGTGAAGCCCGTGACGAAGATCGCCACGAACATCGCGGCCACGGAGACCATCACGGCCGGATTGCCGATCGCGGCCGTCGAGACGATGGCGATCAGGAACGTCGTGGCGAGCACGCGCGTGAAGCCCGCGAGGTCGATGATGCGGCCGAGCAGCAGCGTGCCGATCACACCGCCGCCCCACAATGCCGTGCCGGCGAACACGGCGGTCTGGGTCGAATAGCCGGCGTCGCGGATCACGGTCGGCAGCCAGTTCGAGAGGAAATACATGGCAAGCAGGTTGGCGAAGTTCACGATCCACAGCAGCACGGTCACCCGCGCGCGCCCTTGCTTGAACAATTCGACGAACGGCACGCCGCGCGAGCGCGTTTCCGCTGTCGTGAACTGCACGCCGGTTGGCAACGCGAGCGCAGGCGCCACGCGGGACAGATTGCGACGCACGCGCGCCTGCGTGTGCTCACCACGACCGCGAAACAGGAGAAACTGGATCGACTCGGGCAACGCAAGCCACATCAACACGCCAAGCACGAGCGGAATTGCCCCGCCCACGAAGAACACGGCGCGCCACCCGAACGCGGGAATCAGCGCCGCGGTGATCAGACCGCCCACCACGCCGCCCAGCGTAAAGCCGCACGAGACGATCATCATGAGCGTGACGCGCATGCGGCGCGGGCTGTACTCGCCCGCGAGCGCCATCGCGTTCGGCATGATGCAGCCAAGCCCCAGCCCCGCGACGAAGCGCCAGGCCACCAGTTCCGCGATCGAATGCGCGAAGCCCGTCGCGACCATGCACGCGGAAAAGAACAGCGTCGCGCCGATCAGCACCGGGCGGCGGCCGATCTTGTCGGCGAGCGTACTGAACGTGAGCGAGCCCACCAGCATGCCGAAGAGGCCCGCGCCGAACACCGGCGAGAGCGTTTCCTTCGCAATGCCCCATTCGCGAATCACGACCGGCGCCACGTAGCCCATCGCCTGCACATCGAAGCCGTCCATCACGAGGCACAGCGCACACAGCGCGACCACGAGTAGCTGATACGGCCCGAACCGGCTTTCGTCGATGATGCCGGTAACCTCCACCGCCTTGTACATGCAATGTCTCCAATATTATTTGGTCGTCTCGATCGCTCTGCGGCGATTAAAGTTCGAGGGTTAGTCGCCCGCTCTTCGCTCGCGAGCAGCAGGTCATCATGCGGCTTTGCGTTTCGCGCTCGGCGCGCGTGAGCACCACGTCGCGGTGGTCGATCTCGCCCGCCAGCACGCGCACCTCGCACGAGCCGCACAAGCCTTCTTCGCAATCGCTTTGCACGTCGATGTTCGCGCGGCGCAGCGCGTCGAGCACGGTCTGGTCCGCGCCCACGTTGAGTACGAGCCCCGAGTCTTTCAGCTCGACTTCGAACGCCTGCTCCTGCGAGGGGTCCAGCTTGCCGCCCGTCGCCGCGAAATGCTCCACGCGCAGCGCGTCCTCGGGCCACACCTCGCTGCACGCTTCGAGTGCTTCGAGCATACGCGCCGGGCCGCACGCGTAGACGCGCGTATGTTCGTCGACGTGCAGCGCGGCAAAATCGTTGCGCGTGCCTTCGTCCGAAACGTGCAGAAGCAGACGCTCGCCGTGCAGTTGCGCGAGTTCGTCGACGAGCGCCATCGTCCTGCGCGAGCGCCCGCTATAGTGCAATTCGTAGTCGATGCCCAGTTCGCGCGCGCGGCGCGCCATGGCGCTTACCGGCGTGATGCCGATGCCGCCCGCAATGAAGATCGCGCGGCGCCCTTCTTCATCGAGCCGGAAGTGATTGCGCGGGCCGCGAATCTTCAGGCGCATGCCTGCGCGCAACATGTCGTGCATCCATGCCGAACCGCCGCGGCTTTGCGTTTCGCGCAGCACGGCGATCTCGAACGCACCCGTGTCGGCGGGGTCCGAGCACAGCGAGTACTGGCGCGAGATGCCGGTGTCGCCGCATTCCACGTCGATATGCGCGCCCGGCGCCCAGCGCGGCAGCGCGCCGCCGTCCGGCGCGACGAGACGCAAACGGACGATGTCTTCGGCCACGGCGTCCACACGCTCGACCACCACAGGCCGCGAAAGCGCGTGCGCCGATGGCTCGCCGATGCGCACCGCCACCTGCGCGCCGAGCAGCGCCGGATTCGCGCGCTCCGGATTTTGCGCCGGGTCCCATTCCACGAACACATGCTCAGGACCCCGGAACGACGTGTTGGGAACATACGTGAAGGCCTGCTCGGCCAGACGCATGTGCGGCAAGCGGCGCGTGAATTCTTCGAGGAAGATCTGCATCTCCATGCGCGCGAGGTTCTTGCCCATGCACTGGTGCGAGCCATAGCCGAACGTGACATGGTCGCTTGCGTTGTCGCGGCGAATGTCGAACAGGTCGGCATCGGCAAAATGGCGCTCGTCGTGATTCGCCGAGGACGTCACGATGAGCAGCTTTGAACCCGCCGGAATGTCGATGCCGCCGATTTGCACGTCCTTCGTCGCGAGGCGCCGCCAGGCCGCGACCGAGCCGTTGTGGCGCAGGCACTCCTCCACTGCGTTTGGAATCAGGCTCGGGTCCTCGCAGATCTCCCGCCACGCATGCGGGCGCTGCAGCAGCAGCTTCATCGCGTTCGCCGTGGCATTGGCCGTGGTCTCGTGCGCGGCCACGATGCCGGCCATCATCATCGAATGCAGATAGGAGTCCGTGACGACTTCGGGATGCGCCTTCTGCTTGCGGATGCCATATTGCATCCAGCCCGGGCCATCCGGGTTCTGGCGCATCTTGTC
This sequence comes from Paraburkholderia sp. CNPSo 3272, assembly GCF_024206495.1. Taxonomy (GTDB): domain Bacteria; phylum Pseudomonadota; class Gammaproteobacteria; order Burkholderiales; family Burkholderiaceae; genus Paraburkholderia. Next base: position 453,244 of record NZ_JAMBPQ010000001.1, read on the forward strand.
GAGCACCTTGCCCGCGAACTGCCAGAAGTTGCCCACCGCGTGTGCGACTTCGACCTGCTCTTCGGGGCGCGGCCGGCCCCATGTATTGACCGTGTGCGCAATCGAGTACTTGCGCAGCAGGTCCATGTCCTCTTCGGGCACGCCCAGAAAATGCAACGCCACCGTGAGCGGCACTTCCCAGAGCATCTGGTCCACGAGGTCGGCGCGGCCTGCGTCGATGAAACGGTCCACGTACTCGCGCGTGAGGCGCCGCACCATCGGTTCGTGGTGCTTGAGATGTTCGGGTGTGAACGGCTCCATCAGCGCGCGGCGGCGCGGCATATGGGCAGGCTCGTCCTCGTTCACCAGCGTGCGGTTCATGGCGTAGCCGTACGACTCCAGCACCGCGTTCGCCTCGGGACCGGTGGGCGTGATCTTTTCGAGCGCGATGGAGGGTGAGAACGTGAGGTTGTCGCGAAAGATCGCCTTGATATCGTCGTAGCGCGTGACCACCCAGTAACCAAGCTGCGGGCTATAGAACACGGGCTCCTGCTCGCGCGCCCAGCGCACGTATTCGGGCGGGTCCTGCTGGTAGCCGTCGCTGAACGGGTCGAATGCCGCGGCATTGGCGCTGACCGGGCAGCGCGGCGCGGCGTTTGCGTCGTGACTCGCTGCGTGGGGGAACGGGCAGCGGCCCGCCGACGGGGAAGGTGTCTCGCTCATAGGCCTCTCCTGCATGCTGCGTGCATTACGTTTTGCGTAACTCTAGTACGCATTGCGTAATTCTGAGATAGGGGTTAACGTGCAAGCACCGCAGGCACCACGCCGCCCCTACGCGCCCTAAAATCCGCCTGAACCGAACCGATACCCCAGCGTCCCCGCCCAGCATGGAAAGCAGGAAAACCACCCCCCGTCGCCCCGCGGCCAAAGTCGCCGAAGCCTCGACGCCCCCCAAAGTCGCGAGAGAGACCAAGGCCGTAGCCGCACCGCGCGAGCGCCGCCAGCGCGTGCAATCCGCGCAAACGGGCATGGCCGTGCTCAAGGGTCTCGCGCGCCTGGGCGGCCGCGCGAGCCTCTCGGGGCTCGCCGCCTGCGTGGGCGAGAGTCCCGCGAAGGTGCATCGCTATCTCGTGAGCCTGATCGAGGAAGGTCTCGTTGCGCAGGACACCGCCACCCAGCAGTATCGGCTCGGCGTCGAGGCGATGATGATCGGCGTGGCCGCCATGCGTCAGGCCGATCCGGTGCGCATTGCGGAGCCCGCGCTCGTGCGCCTGCGCGAGACGCTCGAAGTGACGTCGTTCGTCGCGGTGATGGGCAACAAGGGGCCCACGATCATCCGTTTCGAGGAGCCGGGGCTGCCCGTGACCGTCAACGTGCGGGTGGGTTCGGTGATGTCGCTGCTATGGTCGTCCACGGGCCGCGTGTTTCTCGGCCTGCTCGACGACACGCGCGTGCTCGCGCAAGCGCAGGAAGAACTCGCGCATGCCGACGCTTCGTTGCGCGCGCAACTGAGCGCGAGCGATCCGATCGGCACGCTGCGGCGCGACGTGCAGGCGGCGCGCTGCGCGAGCGTGCGCGACACGAATCTCAAGGGCATCAGCGCCGTGTCGGCGCCGCTCTTCGATCACACCGGCAAGCTCTGCGGCGTGCTCACGGCGCTGGGCGCCACGGGCGGCTTCGACGCCACGCCCGAGGGCCCGAACGGGCGCGCCTTACGCCGCGAGGCGGACGCCGTGAGCGCCCTTCTCGGCTACGCGGCGCGCGGCGCTTAACGCTTCGTCAACGTGGAAAAACCCCGGTTCAAAAACTGACCGGGTTTTTCCTTTTTCTGAACGACGTTAGCGAGGCACCGTCTTTGCGTCCGCGTCGGTGAGGGTATCCAGGAACGCCATTACGTCGCGGATATCCGAGTCTGACCAGACCGGTTTGCCGCCCAGGTGATTCGTCAGCGGCTCAGTCTTGGTATCCACATTACTGCGCAGATTCTTCGGCAGATCGTCGAACTTCACGACGTGGCCGTGCGCGTCTTTCGAGTACCACTTCTCGGGGTTCGTGTCGCGCTCGACATAGAAGCGTAACGAAACTTCAAGCGTGTGGTACATGCCATTGTGAAAGAAGACGCGTCGCGTGGCGACGTTGCGAAGCGTGGGCGTGCGGAACATCCCGCAGAACCACTTCTGCTGCTTCGCCTCGTCTTGACGCAGCGGGCCACATAACCCCATGTCGAAGAAATTCGGATCGCGGTTGGCCGGAATTTCCGTATTGCGTGGCACACCCAACGTCTGAAAGTTGTAATCCGTCAATGCCGGATGCGCGCCGTGAGCGCCTTTGTTGATCAGGTGACAGCTTGCACAGTTGCCCTTGTCCGGGTCGCTGAACAGCACCAATCCGTGCGCTTCCTGTGGTGTGAAATGATCCCTGCCGTCGAGCACCCGGTCGAACTTGCTGGAATACGGCGCGAACGACGAATCATTGAACTGGAATGCCTGCAATACCTTTCCAAGGTCCACCAGCGCCTGCGCCGGTCGCGAGAAAATGTCCTGGCCGAATGCTTGCCGGAACTGCTGTGCGTAGGCGCTTTTGCTCAGCTTCTGCGCCACGTCATCGGCGCTGCTGTTTGCCATTTCATCCGGATTGAGCAGGGGAAATGCAGCCTGATCCGCGGGGGTGTTGTAGCGTCCATCCCAGGTGTATCCGCCGCTGGGCTGATTATCTCCGTCCTCGAGACGCTCTTTCAGGCTATTTGCCTGCGTGAACGTCCAGTAAGGCACAGCACGCAGATAGCGCAGCGAGGGCACCGAGCGCAGTCCGGCTCGATCGAGGTTTGGGCCACCGAACTGGACAGCCAGACCATTTGGCGGCCCATAGGCATTCGCTGGGCTGTGACAGGAGGCGCATGACTGCTTGCCGGAGGCTGAGAGCGATGGATCGAAGAACGCTGCCTTGCCGATAGCTGCCAGATCAGGCGCAGGTGCTTCGACCGTGGCGGCCTGAGCGTCCGGTGCATGTTGGTCGCATGCGGAAAGCAGGCAAACGCAAAGGGCCGTTGCGAGAACAGCCCTTGAAGAAAAATGGCGCATAACGGATCAAGAAAATAGCCCGGCTCGAACCGAGAACCGGGCCAGGACAACAAAGTACTTGTGAGACCGCCAGGGATTAGCGGTTATCAATGTTTGCCGATGTGAAGATCGGCTTGAGCGATGCATCATCTGCGTAGCCCAGATACGAGCCTATGCCGAAGTTGTCTTCGAGCGAACGCAGCAGCGCGTAGTGGTTGTAGCCCGTACCATCCACATGACCGCCTTTGATGAACGGCGACAGCAGAAGCGTACCAATCTGATCGCCACCGACTCCGAGGTAGTTCAACGCAATCGACACCTTCTGCACGGATGCAGGCAGCGTCGCCGGGTTAATTCCGAGCAGGCTTGCTTGAGCAACTGGCAGCGTGGACATCGTGACCTGTTCCGGACGCGTCACGTTCGGACCCGTTTGCTGGTTGCAGCCGGGGCACTGGTTGCCCATCTCCGGCTCCAGCAGGGAAAGCGTCGTGCCATCAGCGCTGACTTGCGTTGTCGGCGTGAGTCCTGTCACGACGCCTTCGTCCGTGGTGATGATGATCAGGCCGTCCTGCTTGTAGGCGGGCGAAGCCTGAATCAGGGGGATCGTCTTCTTCAGGAATGCGTCGATCGAAGTCAAACCACCAGGCTGGCCGTTTGCGCAGCCTTTGCCCGCAGTACCCGTGCCGTCACCATCATGACCATCGTTACACAGGTTCGGCGTGATGAAGGAGAAGTTCGGCGTAGTGGCAATCGACTGAAGATCCGTTGCCAGGTCGTCTTGCAGGTTGACCACGTGCGCGTCGCAGTTCGCCAGATCATCGATGGTCGAATGGAAATACGGGAACGGATTGTGACGCGTTGCGTACTCATCGCCCGCCACGTCGCCGGAAGCCGAAGGCGCCTGCGCGGCCTGCGTGCCGTCCACAGCCTTCGTCGGGTCGGAGCCCGCAAGCTGCGCGGTACGGCGCGGGAACGAACAGGTTCTCGTGCCGTCACGGTTCAGGTCGTTGCCCATGTCCTCGTTGTAGCTGCGCCACGTGAGCTTGGCCTGTTCCATCTGGTTGCCAATATGCTGCACGCGAGCCGGGAACACGCAGCCGCCGCTCTGGTGTCCGTTGACGTCCGTACCTGCTTTGAGAACTTTGGGGTTCGCCGAATCGTTGCCGGCATCCACGATATCAGACCACACCTGGAAGCAGTCCGTTTCGGTGTCGTGCGTCGACGGCTGACCCGACACCATCGATATGTAATTGTCCAGCGAAACGTGGCCGGTGCCGTAGTAGTTCGAAAGGAACGTGCCCTGCGGCATCAGCGATTTCAGGTACGGGTCCTGGTTCGAATCCGAGGCGGTCGTGCCGTACGTCGATTCCGCGCCCTTGTTTTCGAGCACGATAACCCAGACGTGCTTGATCGCCTTGCTCGAAGCGACGGTTGCAATGTACTGGTCGCTTGCTGCTTTCACCGTGACATTGCCGTTGGTGTTGAAGTCGCCCAGCAGGGTGTCCGGCGTCGTGCCAATCTTGTTCGCCAGTTGCGTTTGAGCATCCGACTGTGACAGGCCGCTGTCCATCAGTTGCGAAAGCTGCGTCGTGATCGCGCTGACGGAACTGACGCCACGCGGCGAACGGAACGTAGCCGTGCTGTTGAACGCCGTGCCCATGTTCTTGCCCGACGCGTCGTTCTCCGTGGCGCTGCTCAGGTCGGCAACGATGTACTTCCACGACCCATTGCTCGTATCGGAGATCGAGAACTTGCCCTGGGCATCCGAGCGCGCGACGGGCTCGCCCTGGTCGCACTTGCCGTTGTTGTTCAGATCCAGGCAGACCGCCGCATTCTGGATATAGCTGCCGAGCACCTGACCGGTGACCTTCGGTCCGCCGTCGGAACCGTTGCTTCCGCAACCAGATAACCCCGCCAATACGCCGATGCTCGCCAGCATCGCGAGCGCACCCCTGCGCGACTGTATTTTCTTCACAACTGTCCCTCGTTATAAGTCGGACACACCCGACGGATTTTGACTCGCGCAAAGTTTATGTAAGTTGTGTTACACGCTTGTTAAGGAGCTGTTGGATAAATGGAAAACGACTGCGTTTTACGACCCAGTTTCGAAAATCGTTCAAAAGAACCATGCTTGCGCACACAACCAACCTCCGCACGGGCTGAGGCGCCGCTATCGCGATTCCCGGCCCGTCACGGTGCAACCGGCTATCATGTGATTTCAAACGGTAGATGGAACGAATCAATCACATGGCTTCCCCACAGGAAAACATCAGCATGGCGGTGTTCTGCGACTTCGAGAACGTCGCGCTCGGCGTGCGCGACGCGAAGATCGACCGCTTCGATATCAAGCCCGTGCTGGAACGGCTCTTGCTCAAGGGCAGCATCGTCGTGAAGAAGGCCTATTGCGACTGGGAGCGCTACAAGGGCTTCAAGGCCGCGATGCACGAAGCGAGCTTCGAGTTGATCGAAATTCCCCACGTGCGCCAGTCGGGCAAGAACTCGGCCGATATCCGCCTCGTCGTCGACGCGCTCGATCTCTGCTATACGAAGTCGCACGTGGACACGTTCGTGATCGTGAGCGGCGACTCCGACTTTTCGCCGCTCGTCTCGAAGCTGCGCGAGAACGCCAAGAAGGTGATCGGCGTGGGTGTGAAGCACTCCACCTCCGACCTGCTCGTCGCCAATTGCGACGAATTCATCTTCTACGACGACCTGGTGCGCGAACTCGAGCGCGACCAGCACCCGCACGGCAAGGGCAAGAACAAGGACGGCGGCGGCGCGAAACGTCAGGGCGGCGAGGAACGGCAGCCGAGGCAGGACGGCGACGAGCGCAAGTCGAAGGCCGTGGCATTCGCGATCGAAACGCTCGACGCGCTCGTGCTGGAGCGTGGCGAAAGCGGCAAGATCTGGGCTTCGGTGCTCAAGAGCGCCATCAAGCGCCGCCGGCCCGACTTCAACGAAACGCGCTACGGCTTTCGCGCATTCGGCAATCTGCTCGAAGAGGCGCAGTCGCGCGGCCTGCTCGAAGTGGGCCGCGACGACAAGTCGGGGACCTGGGTGTCGCGGCTGAACCCGCCTCCGCTCGCGGCTGCCGCCGTCAGCGTCTCAGCGCCAGAAAACACGGCGGCGCGTGCCGAGGAGCCGCGCGGCCGACGCAAGGGCCGTCGCAATGGCCGCGGAGGCGGCGCGGCGGACGTGCGCGAAACCGCAGTCGAGCAAGCGGTCGAGGCGCAAGGCGAAATTCCGTTCGAGCCGGTCGAGGCGCTCGCGCAAGCAGCGCATCGGTACGAAGCCGCGCCGCCCTTCTCCGTCGAGCCATTCGACGCGAACGAGAGGACCCACGCACCGCAAGAGGCCTACGAGGCGCATGTGGCGCCCGAGCCGGCTGCCGATGTCGAGCCCGCCGCGGCGGCCCCGGCGCGAGCGCGCAAGACGGCGGCCCGCAAGAGCCCCGCTCGCAAGAGGACATCGAAGAAAGCGGCCGAAACGCCGGCCAGCGCCGTGGACGAACCGGCGAGCGCGGCCGTTGTGCCGGCCGAACCCGCTGCAAAGAAAGCGCCGTCGCGGGCGCGCCGTGCGCGCAGCAAGGCCGCAGCGGAAGAAAGCTGAAAACGGCGTCACGCGCGCCGCTCGCAATGGGCGGCGCGCGGCGCATCGGTCAATCGCCGAACGGATTCTCGGGGCGCTTGCCCGTAGCCGGCGGCGTATCCTCACTCGCGGGCGTGGTATCGCCGAAAGGATCCGGCTTGCCCGACGGCCTCGCCGCTCCAAACGGATTCGCAGCCTGCTCGGGTTTCGATCCGCCAAACGGATTCTGTGCGGCGGCGCGCTTCGCTCCCCCGAACGGATCGCCCGCGTCGGCCGCCTGGCCGGCATCGTCCTCCACGGCTTCATCCTGCGCCTGTGGGAGGTTGTACTCGGCCCGCACCTGCTCCAGCACACGCGCCACGCTCGCTTCAAAGCCTGCCGCGTTATGAAAGTGCTGCATCGTCCAGTTGCAGCCGCTGCGGTCGGGCTCCTGCAGCTGCGGGCGCGGCACGCCGATCTTCACGCCGTCTTCGACCACCTCCTGCAGCTTGTGGATGCGCCGGTGCACTTCCTCCTGCAGCCTCGAAGCACTGAGCGTCTTGCGCAACATTGCGAACCTCCTTTCCTGTACGCGTCACGTCGCGCGAGTCTAGCGCAACGGCTCGCTCGCGTCGCTACGTGGCCGGCGCGTTCATGTGCGCGAGCGCATCGCGCATCGATTCGCTCGGCACGACGAGTTGCCCCGTGAACGGCGTATCGAGGTCGGCGATCACATAGACCGCCGACGAAATCGACACCGCGCCAAGCAGGATCAGGACGATCGCCAGGGCGTTATGCGGCGCGACGAGCCCGAAGCTCAGGAAGATCAGGATCAGCCAGAGCGCGAGCATCGTGAAGAACGGCCGCGAGATCGTACCGTGTGCCTCTTCGATCAGACGCCAGCGCGTATCGGTCACGCGGTCGAACATCTGCGAGAGCGGGCTCACGAGCGCCTGGTGGTAGGCGTCGCGTGGCGCGAGCGTTTCGATTTCGTGCCCGACGGAGTCGAGCAGCGCGCCGAGCGGCCGGCTTTCGAGTTCGTCGTTACCGGCGCCGGGATCATGCGGATAGTAATTGCCCGGCGGCGGCTTTTCCTGCTCCCAGGTCGACGCGATGGCGCTTGCCGTATAAGCGCGCAGCAAGGTGCGCGCCGCGGCCGCGTCGGGGCCGTATTCGCGCAGGCGTTGGTCGAGCTGGATCAGGTTGGCGGCATAGGCGCGCATGTCGTTGGTCGCCGTATCGAAGCTCGATTTCGCGGACGCAGTGAGCAGGCTCAGCACGAGCGCCGCAAAGGTCACCAGCATGCCGATCACGAGTTGCACGAGCTGCACAGTTTCATGCTTGCGATGCTCCTCGGGCAATAGCGGCCGCAACAATACGCCAAGGCCCGTGCCGCCGAGCAGCAGAGCGAACACGAGCAGCGCCGACTGGATTTCGGTCATGGCGACGGCCTGCGCTCCCCGGCTGCGGCGTTGACCACCTGCGCGGCGGTGTCGGTGTGCGCCTTTGCCGGCTCTGGCCACGCTTCGGCGCCGTCAACGCTCAATGCGTCGATGCGCGTATGAATCTCCTTCGCCTGTGCCTCGCCCGGCACGAGGTCCGGATGCGCGCGCGGCACGGCGAGCTTCCACGCGGCGTCCAGCTCGCGCCGGATAGAATCGTAAATCTCCTTCGAAATCGAGCGATCCTCGTACATGGCCTGCACGCGTTCGCGCCCTTCCCGCAGTGCGTAGAGCAGCAGCATGCGCCGCTCGAGCACGTCCGAAGCCTGGCCGAAACAATGGCGCACGTCCGCGAGCCCATGCTCGGCCGTCGCGATGCGCGCCTTGAGTATCGTCTTGAGCAGCGCCGCGAGACGCTCGCCCAGCAGCGGCGTCAAGCTGCGGTCGTTGAAAACGATCAGCTGATGCAGCACCACCCGGCGACACATCAGGAGTTCGAAGCGATCGGCAAGCGCGTCGCCATACGGCTGCCGCACGCGCAGCCAGCGATAAAGCAGGCGCGCGACGCGCATCTCGATCGTGTCGTCCAGTATTTTTGCGGCCGCGCGCTGATAACCGAGCCGCCCACCCACGCGCGCCTCTTCGATCATGGCGTCGGTGTTGCGCATCATGGCGTCGAGATTGCGGATCGTAATGATGCCGCTGCCATACTGCGGAATGAGGTCGCGCTCCTTCGCCGCGAGGGTCACGAGGCCGATGACGAGACGCTCGCGGTCAGAGAGCGCCGCTTCGAAATCGAATGCCGTCGCGCTCAGGTCGACGCTGCGCCGGAACGTATGGCAGGCCTGGTCGGCGATCGCATCGGGAATGTGAAACGTGCGGGCCGCCATATGCACGCGCTCGGATACGCCGATCGACGAAAGCTGCACCGCCTTTTGCTGCAGCGCCTGCTCCTGGGGCGAAAGCAGATCGAGGCGCAGCCGCCGGATCAGCAGCTTGAGCGACGTGCCGTTCACGATCAGGCTCACGAGCACGAAGCCCGTCGCGAGAATCGCGACGAAGCGGCGCGTGGAATCGGGCAGCGCCGTGTCCTGCGCAAGACCGAGCGCGAGCACGAGCGTCACGGCGCCGCGCAGGCCGCCCCATGCAATCACGAGCTTGTAGGCGGCGCTCACGGGCTCGGTGAGCCGCAGGCGGCTCAATAGCGGCAGCATGCCGAACACCACGACGACGCGCGCCGCGAACGCCGCCACCACCACAACGGCGAGCGCGACGAGATCGATCCACTGCGCGTTCCGCAGCGTGGCCGGAATCTGCATGGCCGCGAGCAGAAAGATCGCCGCGCCCGCCATGGCCGCGATCTGTTCCCAGATCAGTTGCAGATGCTTCCAGTTGACAGGCGACAGGCGCGTGCTCCCCAGCCCGCTGATGACGAGCCCGGCCGCGACCACGGCCACGACGCCCGAAACATGCAACATCTGGTCGGCAAGGAGATAGAGCGGATACGGCAGCGCGAAACTGAGCGAGATCTCGGCTTTGCCTTCGCCGCCCAGCGCCGGCAGGAGCCACGCGAACGCGCGCCCGGCCAGCGCCCCGACCAGCAGCCCGCCGCCGAGCGCGATGCCGAGTGCACGCAGCGCAGCCGTTGCCGAGAGGTGCGCGGCGTCTCCCGTGATCGCGGCGATCAGCACGCCGGCGATGGCAATGGCGGCCGCATCGTTGAGCAGGCTCTCGCCTTCCACGAGGCGCACGAGCCGCTCGGGTGCGCCCACTTCGCGGAACACGGCGAGCACGGCGGAAGGGTCGGTCGTCGCGATCATCGCGCCGAGGAGGAGGCCGTCTGCGAGCGGACCGAGGCCGGTGAGTCGGAGTGCGCCGCCCACCACGCCGGTCGCCACGAACACGGCCACCACCGCAAGCAGCAGAATAGGCGCCGCGTCGCCGAGCATTTCGCGCACGTTCACGCTGAGCGCCGCCTGAAATAGCAGCGGCGGCAGGAAGATCCACAGGTAAGCCTCGGGCGGCAGCCGAGGCGCAAGCGCGGGCATCACGAAGTTCGCGGCGAGCGTGGGCCAGGCCTCGCCGCTCACGAGATAGATGCCGCCCAGCGTGAAACCCCACGCGGCGAGCAGGACCGATTCGGAAATCGACCAGCGCAGGCTCACCGCCTGAACGAGCGCGATGCTCGCCAGCAGAAAACCGCTCAGGAGAAGGACGTGGATGACCATGGCGTGCAACCGTCACGGCGCCGGCAGCCACACCACAGTCAACGACCTTACCCCTTGAGCCCCCTGGATCAACACGCCTTCGATATCGGCCGTCGCGGACGGCCCTGTAACGAGCGCCGCATATCGCGCGCTGCCAAAATCGTCGCGCCGGTACGCGTCCTGCAGCCCCGCCACCAGCTGTGCGGGATCGAGCAACACCACGAGATGCTGCACGATATAGCCGAGCGCGTTCACCACGTACTCGCGCTCGCTCAGCCATAGCGATCCCGTTTCCGCCACGCCGAAGCGCGCGCGCACCACGCCCACGTCGACGTCTTCGAGCGAGGCCGGTCTCGTGGCGGCGCTGATCTCGCGCGTGCCCTGCACCTCTGGCGTGGCCGACGCGATGCGCGCCTCGCTGCCAAAGCGGCGCAAGATCATCGCGTGCACCTCGGCCGCGCTCTGCACCTGCGTCTCCCCGCCGCCCATCAGTTTGAGCGCGGCGCCAAAGCGCTCGCGCAGATCGCCGGCAGGCGCTTCGAACAGCGGCACCTCGGGCAACGGCTCGTGCGCGGGTTGCGCGGCGCGCACGCGCGCGAGAAACGCCTCACGATCCGCCATCGCCGCCTCCCTTGCGGTTTTTCCGGTACCAGGCATGAAACGTGGTGTGCGGCACGTGCGGCAGATCGCGCTGCTTGCCCCAGATATTGAGCGGGTTGTAGAGCATGAAGTTGGGCAAGCGCCGCAACGCGCCCTCGAGCGACTTCACCGTGCCGCGATAAAGCGTCGGACTGCCGAGCAACCGGCCAGCCATCTTCAGCACCTCCTGCTTCACGAACGGCACTTCGTGCTGTGCCGCGATGACCTGCCGCCACTGGTAGATCTGCTCGTGAATATTGATCTTCACGGGGCACACATTCGTGCAACTGCCGTTGAGCGTCGACGCGAACGGCAACGCGCTGAAGCGTTTGAGGTCGAAGGTCGGATTGATGATCGCGCCTATCGGCCCCGCATAGGTGCTGCCGTACGAAAGGCCGCCGCTGCGGCGGTACACGGGACAGGTATTCATGCACGCGCCGCAGCGAATGCACTTGAGCGAATACCAGAACTCGGGCATGGCGAGCCGCTCGGACCGGCCGTTGTCGACGAGCACGAAATGCATTTCCGCACCAGGCCGCGGCGCGCGGAAATGCGAGGTGTATTGCGTGATCGGCGAGCCGAGCGCGCTGCGCGAGAGCATGCGCACGAATACGCCGAGATCGGAAAGGCGCGGGATCAGCTTTTCGATGCCCATCGAGACGATATGCAGCGGCGGCACGTTCGCGGAAAGGTCCGCGTTGCCCTCGTTGGTGCACACCACCACCGTGCCCGTTTCGGCCACCGCGAAATTGCACCCGGTCATGCCCGCCGTTTTCTCGCGCACGAACCACGGCCGCGTATTCATACGCTGGCTTTCCGCCAGATAGTGAATGTCGTTGTTGTGCGGGTCCGTGCCGATGGTACGGCCGAACACTTCGGCCACGTCGTCGCGCAGCTTGTGCACGGCGGGCACGACGATATGGCTGGGCGGCTGCTTGTCGAGCTGCTGAATGCGCTCGCCAAGGTCGGTCTCCATCACCGAAACGCCCCGCGACTCCAGGTACGGACGCATATCGCACTCGTCGGTGAGCATCGACTTGCTCTTCACGAGCGCAGTCATACCGCGCTCGCTCAGGATGCGATAAACGATCTCGTTGTGTTCCTCCGCCGTATCCGCGAAATGGACCTGCACGCCATTGGCTTGCGCCGTGCGCGTGAAATGGTCGAGGTAGTCGGCGAGATGCGAGAGCGTATGCGCCTTGATTTGCGAGGCGAGCGTGCGCAGCATTTCCCATTCGGGGATGGCATGCGCCTGCGCGTCGCGCTTCGAGCGCAAGTCCCACAGACGCTTGTCGTGGAAGGCGACGTGCTCCGGCCGCGAGAGAAACGTGCCGGCGAGCTTCGCGTGTTCGACTCGTTTCATTCGCGCGCTCCGTTGAGCACCTGGGCAATGTGGATGAAGCGGATGTCCGCGCTCATGCGCTCCGCGCAGCCCTGCTGGTGCATGAGGCAGGACATGTCGGCAGACACGATGTATTGCGCCCCCGCGCTCACGTGATCGACTACCTTGTCCTGACCCATGCGCACTGACACCGCCTCTTCGGTCACGGCGAACGTACCGCCGAAGCCGCAGCATTCGTCGGGGCGCGCCGGCTTCACGAACTCGATGCCCTTCACATGTTCGAGCAGTGCGAGCGGCTTCGAGAAGGTCGGACCCGCGATTTCCGAAACGGAAGCTTCCTTCAAATGGCGCAGCGCGCTGCAGCTATTGTGCAAACCCACGCGCCACGGAAATTCGGCCCAGGGGAATTCGCGCGCGCCCAGCACGTCATGCAGGAACTCGACAAGCTCATAGGTGCTCTCGCGCACCTTGCGCACGGCGTCGGTCTGCTCGATCGCCGTGAAGTGGTCGCGCACGTGATTCACGCAGCTCGCCGAAGGCCCGACGATATAGTCGTAGCCCGCGAAGGCGCGCGCATACACGCGCTCCGCACCGGCTGCCTCGGCCTGGGCGCCGCTGTTGGCCATCGGCTGGCCGCAGCAGGTTTGTTCGAGCGGATAGTCGACCTCGCAGCCGAAGCGCTCCAGAAGTTCCAGTGTGGCGATTGCGACTTCGGGGTAGAACGCGTCGATGAAGCACGGGACGAACAAGGCAACTTTCATGCGCGGGCTCACACGAAAAGCGGACCCGAACATTCTACTGCCGAACGGCGCGGGCGTCGCGCCAAGCGTGTACGCGCCGCGGGATGCCGCGACGCATCATGCTGCGCCGCGGCCTTTCGCTTTCGCCACCGCATAAACCGCCGTGCGCCTGGGGAGGCTGTAAGCCGCGCCCAGGTCCATCTGGTGAGGCCGTGTGGACGAGCCGCCGTTCGGATGCGCGTCGGTGAAGATATAGGCGAAGCCAAACTGCAGCGCGGGCGAGTGTTGCCAGCACGCATACAACTCGGCGATATCGAACGAGAGGTCCGCGCCCTGCGGCCGTGCCGCATCCGCGAAATACTGACTCTGCGAGACAAGCGTATGGGGTATAGCGCTACGCTGACCTTGTCGAACGCGTACGAACCGTCCGCGCCAAAAATGCTCACACGCCGTGCACTTTCGTAGTTCGCACTACGATGCATTCGGGTTGCTGTAACTGAAGTCGCCGAGATAGCCGCTTTCGCCGCCCAGCGCTGCCGGCGGCCGGGCGATCATCGATGCATACACGCAGACGAAATCCGTCTGCATCGCCTACTGAGCGCCGCCGTGCAGCATTGTTAATCGAAATGGAATGATGAAACCCGCCGGCGCGCAATGATCGTCACCGCGGATTCGTCCATGATCGAGCCCGTTCTCACCACTCAGAGAAGGACTCCGATCATGAACGCATCCACGAATTCGCGCGGCGTCGCCATCGTCACGGGCGCCTCGCGCGGCATCGGCGCCGCCATTGCCGAACGCCTCGCGCGCGACGGCTACGCCGTCGTCATCAACTACGCTTCGCGCAGCGCAGAAGCCGAGGCGCTCGTCGCGAAGATCGCGGCGGGCGGCGGGCATGCCATCGCCGTGCAAGCGAACATCGCGAAGGCCGACGACGTGCGCCGCCTCTTCGAAACCACCGCCGAAACGCTGGGCCAGCCCACGCTGCTCGTGAACAATGCGGGCATCATGAAGACGGTCACGGTCGCCGATTCCACCGACGCGATCTACGACGAAATCTTCGACATCAACGTGCGCGGCACGCTCAACACGCTGCGCGAGGCGGCGACGAAGCTCGCGGATGGCGGCCGCATAATCAACTTTTCGACCTCCGTGCTCGCGATGAATCTGCCCGGTTACTCGCTCTATACGGCCAGCAAGGCGGCCGTGGAGACGATTACGCGCGTGTTCGCACGCGAGCTGCGCGGCCGCTCCATCTGCGTGAACGCGGTTGCGCCAGGGCCGGTGGCGACAGAATTGTTCCTCAGCGGCAAAACCGAAGAGCAGGTCCAGCATTTCGCGAACATGCCGCCGCTGCAGCGTCTCGGGCAACCCGACGATATCGCGAGTGTCGTGTCGTTCCTCGCGGGCCCGGACGGCGGCTGGGTCAACGGCCAGGTGCTGCGTGCAAACGGCGGCATCGTCTGACACGCCGCCCGGTGTCGCTTCCCGGCGGAACCCGGGCAGAACGTGGTCTGAGGGCAAGCCGGCGTGGCGTGAAACCACCGGTCCCGGCCGGTGCTACACTCCGTGCTCGAAAACGGTAGAAAGACCGGCCGGCAGCGCATGGCGCACTGGCTCATCTTGCGCCCTCAACCACTGCAGACCATGTATTTGTCCATCTTCGCCGTCGGCATTGGCGGCGCGCTCGGTTCGCTGCTGCGCTGGGTTCTCGGGATACGCCTGAATGCCCTGTACCCTGAACTGCCGCTTGGCACGCTTGCGTCGAATATCATCGCGGGCTATGTGATCGGCGTCGCGGTAGCGTATTTCGGGCGCATGCCCCAGCTCTCCGCCGAGTGGCGCCTCTTCGTGATTACCGGCCTCATGGGCGGCCTCTCCACGTTTTCGACCTTCTCAGCAGAAGTCGTTTCGCATCTGCAGCATGGACGTTTCGGCTGGGCCGCCGGCGAAATCGCGATTCACGTCTGCGCCTCGGTCGTCATGACGATCCTTGGCATCGCAACTGTCTCGGCGCTAATTCGCTGATCGGCAAAACAAACGGCCGCGTTCGCCATTCGCGAAACGCGGCCGCATTGATCAGGCGACGCGAAGGTCAGGCAGGACGCCGATAGCCGCCCAGCAAGCCGTTCTTCGAAAACACCCACTGCCACAGCTGGATGTCGCGCGCACGGAACGC
This sequence comes from Paraburkholderia sp. CNPSo 3272, assembly GCF_024206495.1. GTDB lineage: Bacteria > Pseudomonadota > Gammaproteobacteria > Burkholderiales > Burkholderiaceae > Paraburkholderia. The sequence continues at coordinate 468,398 of NZ_JAMBPQ010000001.1, forward strand.
CCCCGCGCACGAAAGCAGGTAGTAACGCCACATGCGGTAGAACCGCTCGCCCATCTGCGCCTTGAAACGCGGCCACGCGGCCTCGAAATTCGCGTGCCACGCCATCAGCGTGCGGTCGTAGTCCGCGCCGAAGTTATGCAGGTCTTCGGCCACGAAGAGCCCGCCCGAAGCGTCGGCGATCTGGCCGATGGTCGGCAGTTCGCCGTTCGGGAAGATGTATTTGTCGATCCACGGATCGGGCGTGGTATCGCGGCGGTTCTTGCCGATAGTATGCAGTACGAACAGACCATCGTCGGCAAGGCAGCGATGCGCCACTTCCATATAGGTGCGATAGTTCTTCGGGCCCACGTGCTCGAACATGCCCACACTCGCAATGCGGTCGAACTTCTCGTCGAGCAACCGGTAGTCCTGCAGGCGGAATTCGACGGGCAGATCCTTGCAGCGCTCGGCGCCGAGCGCGGCCTGCTCCTTCGAGATCGTCACGCCCACGCACGACACGCCGTAGTGTTCCGCCGCAAACTTCATGAGGCTGCCCCATCCGCAGCCGATGTCGAGCAAACGCATGCCGGGCTTCAGGCCCAGCTTGCGGCAGATGAGATCGAGCTTGGCGTCCTGCGCCTCGTCGAGCGTCTTCGCTCCGGCCGACCAGTAGCCGCATGTATAGGCCATGTTCTTGTCGAGCATCGCCTCGTAGAACTCGTTGCCGATGTCGTAGTGCTGCTGACCCACCTTCCATGACCGTCGCACGGTCTGGCGGTTCATGAGGCGCGCCTTGAGCGCGTAGAAAACGAGACGGGAGGGATCGATCTGGTCATCTAGATGCGCGCGCAACGCATGTGCGAAGAATTCGTCGAGCTGTTCGCAGTCCCACTGGCCGTCCATGTAGGCCTCGCCGAGGCCCAGATTGCCTAGCGCCAATACGCGCTCGGGCACCTGCGGATCGTGGATGCGCATGTCCCATGGCCGGGTGCCGTTGAACTTCACGTCGGCGCGCGCCAACAGCTGGGCTGTAAATCGCCAGGCCCCCGTAACGGTGGCCTCACGAACGGGTTGAGCTGCTTCGAGATCAGTCGTTGCCATACGTGCTCCGTGCGGCTGGAGCGGGTCCTTGGTACCTTGCTCCGATGCCATTCAAGAGGTTGCTTTCAAGACATTCGTCGTCGCGCGCGCTGCGAGAAACTCTATGATGCACCTACTTCAAAAAACGTGCAGGAACACGCACAGGCCATGCGGGGCGGGCCATAATCGCAAACTCGACGAAGCTCAACGCCCCGGCGCGAGCAAACGGCGCGCCCGAACTGGAGAGATTAACCATGGCCTACGACGACAAAAACATCTTCGCGCGCATCCTGCGCGGCGAACTACCCTGCATCAAGGTGTACGAGGACCACGCGACGCTCGCGATCATGGACGTCATGCCGCAATCCGAAGGCCACCTGCTCGTGCTGCCGAAGGAAGGCGCCGAGTTGATCTATGACCTTTCGCTGGAAGCCGGCGCCGCCGCGATGGCGACGGTGCAGAAGATGGCGGCTGCGATGCGCAAGGTACTTGCGCCCGAAGGCCTGTTGATCGCACAGTTCAACGGCGCCGCCGCCGGGCAGACCGTACCGCACGTGCACTTTCACCTGATCCCGCGCCGCGCGGGCGAAGAGCTGCGCCCGCATGCGCGTGAAATGGCCGACATGGCGCAACTCGAGGTGCTGGCCGCGCGCATTCGCGCCGCGCTGTAAGCAATATGTAAATGCCGGCGCGGGCTGCGCTCAAGTTTCAAATGCCGTCGAATTGAACGAATTCGTCGAGCGGGATGCGCGCCGAGCGCCACTGGTTGATGGGCGCGTCCGGGTCTTCGTGACCGATCGCCATGCCGCAGAACACCATGCGTTCACGCGGCAAGGCGAGAAACTCTCCAACGCTTTGCGCGTAGCGCGCCCAGCATTCCTGCGCGCAGCTATGCAAGCCGGCTTCACGCAGGAGCAGCATCACCGTCTGCAGGAACATGCCGAGATCGGCCCATTGCGGCGGCCCCATCTGACGATCCACGCTGCAAAAGAGTGCGAGCGGCGCATCGAAAAAAGCGTAGTTGCGCGCGAATTGCCGTAGCCTGCCCGGCCGGTCCTCGCGCGCGACGTCGATGCTGCGGTAAAGATCCTCGCCCACCTGGTAACGACGCTCGCGATACGGCGAACCCAACGCAAGCGGATACACGTCGTACTCCATCGGCTCGCCCGCGGGCGCCTGCGCGATGCGATGGGCCATGATCGCCTTGAGCTTCGCGAGCGATTCGCCGCCCACGACATGAACATGCCACGGCTGCAGATTGCCGCCCGAGGGCGCGCGCGCAGCGGTATCGAGCACGCGGCGAATGACGGCGGGGTCCACCGGATCGGGCAAAAACTGACGCACGGACTTGCGGCTGGTGACGGCTTCGCTGACCTTCAAGCAGGTTCTCCTCGGGGGATCGACGAAGCATTATCGGCGATCCCCGCGCGGCTGCTGACGCTCGCCGCATGGGTCCGCATTGGCGTCAGAACTTGTGACGGATCCCCACCACGACGAGCGCCTGATTGTCGGCGCCCGAACTCACGCCGAAGTCGCCGATCGATGCCTGCGCAACGACACTCGAACCCTTTGCGTCGAGCGTGCGGCCGCTCGCCTTCTGGTAGCCGGCGAGCGCGTAGAGATCGGTGCGTTTGGAAAGCGAGTAACCACTGCCGAGGTTCACCTGGTTGTAGTGCGCGGACGAGGGACCAGTGAGCGACGTGTAGTTGTAGCCCGCGCCCGCGCGCAGCGCCGGTGTGATCTGATAGTTAAGGAACGCCGAGCCGCTGTTGAATTTTGCGGTCTGGTGGAAGGTTGAGTACGCATCGTTTGCGTATTGCGTGTTCGAGTAGGCCAGCCCGAAGCTCAATGCACCCACCGCATAGCTGCCGCCTGCGCGCACGATCTGGATGGAGCTTGCGCTCGCGAAACCCTGATTGATGACCGTGTTGAAGAGACTATCCGAGCTGCTCGTCCAGGTGCGCACGCCTGAAGTGAGCGTGCTGCCGCCGTTGGCGAAGAAATAGCCGGCCGCGAGCGAGAGCGGCCCGTTCGTGTATGCGGCGCCGAAGCTATAGGTCTGACCGCTGCCGGTCGCGCCAGCCACCCCGCCGAAGCCGTACAGCGCCTCGAACTGGAGGCCCGCGACGAGCGGGCTCGCGTACTTGACCGAGTTGCTCACGCGCAGGCTGTTGTCGTAGTTGTCGAGGTCGCCGGGCGTGCCGAATACGCCGCCGAACGGACCGTCGGCGGTGAGCGGCTGCACGAGATCGACGAGCGGATCGTACTGACGGCCGAGCGTGAGCGTGCCCCACGTCGTGCTGGCAAGACCGACGATCGCCTTGCGTCCGAATTCGCGGCTGCCCTGCCCGAGCGCGCCGGTGCCGACGTTGAAGCCGTTTTCCAGCTGGAAGATGGCGGCGAGGCCGTTGCCGAGGTCTTCGGTGCCGCGCAGGCCCCAGCGGCTGCCCGAGAGATTGCCGCTGCTCAGCTTGGCTAGCGTGGACTGGTTCAGGCCGTTGGCGCCTTGGGCGTTGTGCACGTAGGCGAGGCCGGCGTCGACGATGCCGTATAGCGTGACGCTGCTTTGTGCGTGTGCGCTCGTCGCGATTGTGGCGCCCGATGCGGCGAAGGCGAGCGCGAGAGCGGCGCTTAGCGGGCGGCGTGTGAGAGAGGCGTTGTTGTTGTTCATGCGGGGCGTTCCGTTGCGTGTGGTGGTTGTCGCTACGCGGTCCTTGCGAGGCGGCTGCAAGGCCGGTGCGGCAACGTTACGGAACGCCAGGCAAGCGGGGAACGAACGATTTCTGCGTTGCTTAGGGTGCGCGAGGGACTTTGCAAAGCGCAGATCGTGCCAGGCGCGGCGTGAGCGCTTTCCTCCGGCACGCGGAGTCTGCTATAATTCGCCTCCCGCCGGAGAGATGGATGAGCGGTTTAAGTCGCACGCCTGGAAAGCGTGTATAGGTTAATAGCCTATCGGGGGTTCGAATCCCCCTCTCTCCGCCAGAACAGAACGCCGAAACCCCGTAAGCTCAATGACTTATGGGGTTTTTGTTTTTCGACCCATCAAATAGCCCGCCAGCAGGGGACAACGTGCGCGAGGCACGTCCAAACACCCTTAATTACACCCACTCACAGTGCAATACTTGTTGTACACGAGCCCTTTCCCGTCCATCCCCGAGATCGTTCGCGTGCCGTTGCCGTAGTTCGTGATCGTCTCGGTCCACGTCGACCCATCCGCAGCCTGCCCGGTGATGAACGTCGTGTCGCCAATCGACGCGCCGGTCTGCTCCCAGGCCTCGCCCGGCAGTTTCTGCTCATACCCGTTGACCGTAGACGTGTTGCCGAAGCGCTGCACCGTGTACGAATTGCCCGATTCGTCGACGCAATTCTGGAAGGCATCGTTGCCCCAGCATTTGGCAAACGCGGCGGGCGCCGCGCAGGCGCCGAAAATGATCAGGCTGAGTGCAATGCGCTTCAATGACTTCCCCGAGAAAACGCCCTTCTTCCGGCTCCATTCACCGCGAGTCCCAGGCCGGCGGCGCGCGAAATTGTACCGTAGCCGCCAATGCGACCCGGTGGCTGCGCCGGACGCGCTGCATCGCGTGCTCCCGCTAGTTATCGGACAAAAAACGGATGACTTGATGGGCGCAATGAGAACAGCAGCGCCGCCGGTCGTTGAACGCTCAACGTCGGAGGGAGGCCCGAATCAGCCGGATCGGGCAACAGAAAAGGACGTCGGGCCGCAGCCCGACGCCGAAATTCCCGCGTACTGCTTCGAGGACCGGCGCGGGAACGAGAGGACTTCAGTATCCCCTCGCCCGCCCGTCTTTTAAGTGCTTGAGCGCACACCGGCAATCAGGTCCCCGCCCTCACGGGTGGCGAATATAGTCCACCAGCGCGAGCGTATACGCGTCCGGCTTGCGGTCGAGGAGACTCACGCCAATCGCCGCGAGAAAGCCTGCGGGCACACCGAACACGCCCGAGCTGATGGGCTCGATCCCAAACCATCGGGGGCCCGCGAAGCCGGTGAGCTGCGTGAAGAACGGGTACGTCGAGACGATGTAATAGACGCACACGGCCAGGCCCGCAATCATGCCGGCCACGGCGCCCAGGCGCGTCGTGCGCTTCCAGAACACCCCGAGCACGAGCACCGGAAAAAGACTCGACGCCGCGAGCGAAAACGCCGCCCCCACAAGAAAAAGAATGTTGCCTGCGTTGAGCGACGCCACATACGAGGCGAACAGCGCCACGCCGAGCAACAGGATCTTCGACATCGTCACGCGCCGCTGGCTCGACGCGCTCGGATCGACCATGTGGTAGTACACGTCGTGCGAGAGCACGTTCGAGATCGTGAGCAGCAGCCCATCCGCAGTCGAAAGCGCGGCCGCGAGCGCACCCGATGCGATGAGCCCCGACATCACGTACGGCAGTCCCGCGATTTCCGGTGCGGCGAGCACGACCATGTCGGGCTGCATCTGGATGTCGCTCCAACGCACCACGCCGTCGTTGTTCACATCCGCAATGCTGATGAGATACGGCTCGACGCGCCGCCACTGCATGACCCAATGCGGCAGATCGTCGAAGCGCTGCCCCACCAGATGCGTGAGGATCTCGAACTTGATCAGCACCGCGAGCACCGGCACGGTCAGATAGAACAGCGCGACGAAAAAGAGCGTCCAGCCCACCGAGCGCCGCGCCGAGGCCACCGAGGTCGTCGTGTTGTAGCGCGTCAGAATGTGCGGCAGGCTCGCCGTGCCAAGCGACAGGCACAGGAGCAGCGAAAGGAAGTTGCGTTGATGAACGCGCCTCTCAGCGTCGCCGTCGGCGGGAAACGGTTCGTTCATCGGCACGGGCGGCGCGGCGCGCTCGAGCAGGTCGTCGCGCTGGCGCGTCCACACCATGCGTGCAGCGTCCACGTCGCGCGGAAAGGCGTTCAATTCACGCTCGAGGGAATCGATATCGCGCAGCGGGCCGTTGTGACGGCGCAGGTTCGCGAGCGATTCGACGAGGTGCGTCTTTTCCGCTACGTACGACTGCGGCAGCGTGTCGAGCCGCGTCTGCCATTGCGCCGCGCGCTGGCGGTAGGCGTCGCGCACGCTGGCGTCGGCACTCGCGCCGCGCACGTCGTGCTCGAGCGCTTCCACGCGCTGCATCACGTTGCCGTAATCGACTTGCGGCAGCCAGCCGAGGCCGTCGCGATGCGCGATCAGCGAAACCGGAATCAGAATGGCCGCGATGAGAATGATGTATTGCGCCACCTGCGTCCACGTCACGGCGCGCATGCCGCCGAGGAACGAACACACGAGGATGCCCGCCAGCCCGCAGAAAATGCCGATGGCGAAATCCACGCCGATGAAGCGCGTGGCGATCAGCCCCACGCCCTGGATCTGCGCGACGAGATAGACGAACGAGCAGAGGATGGTCGCGAGCACGGCAAGCGCACGCACGAGGTTGCTCGAGAAGCGCGTGCCGAGGAAGTCGGGAATCGTGTAGCGCGCGAGCTTGCGCACATACGGCGCGAGCAGGAAGGCGACGAGGCAGTAGCCGGCCGTCCAGCCCATCAGGTATGCGAGGCCGTCGTAGCCGCTCGCATAGAGCGAACCCGCAAGGCCGATGAACGACGCGGCGGAAAGCCAGTCGGCGGCAGTCGCCATGCCGTTGAAGAACGAAGGCACACGCCGCCCCGCCACATAGTATTCGACGAGGTCCGAGGTCCGCGAAAGCAGCCCGATCACCGCATATACCGCGATCGGCACGAACAGGAACACATAGCCGATCCACATGCCGGGGCCCGTGGAAAGCTCGATGCGCCACATCACGTAGACGAAGGCGAGAAAGCCGAGCGTGTACAACGCGTAGGAGCGTATGAGCCGGTGCGCAAGCCTCATCGTTGCTGTGCCTTGCTGGCTTCGCGAATGGCGATGTCGGCTTCGAGCGCGGCTTGCAGCACGCGGTCGGCGCGCTGCATCAGCACGATATAGATCGCCACGAGCAGCACGTAGAGCAGGATCGCGCCCTGTGCGCCGAGATAGAACGGCAGGCTGAAGCCTGCGAAGCGCAGGTCGGCGAACTGCCGCGCAAAGAGCGGCGCGACGAACGAGACGAGGAAGCCAATCGTCATGAGCACGGCGATCAGTGCGAGATTGAAGCGCCAGTAGCGCCGATGCGCACGCGCCATCGCCTCGCTCACCGGAGGTGGCTCAGGCAATGGATTGAGGTTGTTCTGCGGAGTAGTGTGTGGCGCGGCCATGCGCCTGTGTAGCAAAAACGCGTAGGGCCGGCAATCCGGGGCAATGCGGGGATCGATGCGGCGCGCGGCGCCAGGCAAGGCGCCGCGCGAACCTCGGCGTTTAGAGCGATTCGCCGAGCTGGTCCAGAATCGCCGGGTTTTCCAGCGTGGAAACGTCCTGCGTGATCGCGTCGCCCTTCGCGAGCGAGCGCAGCAGACGGCGCATGATCTTGCCCGAGCGCGTCTTCGGCAGGTTCTCGCCGAAGCGGATGTCGCGGGGCTTGGCGATCGGCCCGATCTCCTTGCCTACCCAGGCGCGCAGATCGTTGGCGAGCTTCACGGCCTCGTCGCCCTGCGGACGCGTGGCCTTGAGCACCACGAACGCCACCACGGCTTCGCCGGTGGTGTCGTCGGGGCGGCCCACCACGGCGGCTTCGGCCACGAGCGGGTTCGCCACCAGCGCCGACTCGATCTCCATCGTGCCGAGGCGGTGGCCCGAGACGTTCAGCACGTCGTCGATCCGGCCCATGATCGTGAAGTAGCCCGTGTCCTTGTCGCGCACGCTGCCGTCGCCGGCCAGATACAGCTTGCCGCCCAGTTCTTCGGGGAAATAGCCCGACTTGTAGCGCTCGGGGTTGCCCCAGACGTTGCGGATCATGGCGGGCCACGGACGCTTCACGACGAGAATGCCACCCTGCCCGTTCGGCACGTCCTGGCCGGTCTCGTCGACGATCGCGGCCATGATGCCAGGCAGCGGCAGCGTGCACGAACCCGGCACGAGCGGCGTCGCGCCCGGCAGCGGCGTGATCATGTGGCCGCCCGTTTCGGTCTGCCACCACGTGTCGACGATCGGGCAGCGCTTGCCGCCCACGTTTTCGTAGTACCACATCCACGCTTCGGGATTGATCGGCTCGCCGACCGTGCCGAGAATGCGCAGCGAAGAAAGGTCATAGCTCTTCGGGTGCACCTTCGAATCGGCTTCGGACATCTTGATGAGCGAGCGGATCGCCGTGGGCGCGGTGTAGAACACCGTGACCTTGTGTTTGGCAATCATGTCCCAGAAGCGGCCGGCGTTCGGGTAGGTGGGCACGCCTTCGAACACGACCTGGGTCGCGCCGATCGTGAGCGGTCCATAGGCGATATAGCTGTGGCCCGTGATCCAGCCGATGTCGGCCGTGCACCAGAACACGTCCGAGGGCTTGTGATCGAAGGTCCACTTCATGGTTTGCGCGGCCCACAACAGGTAGCCGCCCGTGCTGTGCTGCACGCCCTTCGGTTTGCCCGTCGAGCCCGACGTGTAGAGGATGAAGAGCGGGTGTTCCGCGCCCACGGGCACCGGCGCGCACGTGTCGCTCTCGGCCGCCGAAAGCTCGTGCATCCAATGGTCGCGGCCTTCGTGCCACGCGAGCTTGCCGCCCGTGCGCTGGTAGACGATCACGCTGTGCACCGCCTCGCAGCCGCCCATGGCGAGCGCTTCGTCGGCGATGTTCTTCAGCGGCAGCGCCTTGCCGCCGCGCATCTGTTCGTCGGCGGTGATGAGCGCGACCGCGCCTACGTCGACCATGCGTTCGTTGAGCGACTTCGACGAGAAGCCGCCGAACACCACCGAGTGCGTCGCGCCAATGCGCGCGCAAGCCTGCATCGCGATCACGCCTTCGACCGACATCGGCATGTAGATGACCACGCGGTCACCCTTCTTCACGCCGCGCTTCTTGAGCGCATTGGCGAAGCGCGAAACGCGTGCGAGCAGGTCCTTGTAAGTGACGTTCGTGACGGTGCCGTCGTCGGCTTCGAAGACGATCGCGACGCGCTCGCCATTGCCCGCTTCGACGTGGCGGTCGAGGCTGTTGTACGAGGCATTGAGTTCGCCGTCTTCGAACCACGTGTAGAACGGCGCCTTCGATTCGTCGAGCACCTTCGTGAAGGGCTTTTGCCAGTTCAGGGTTTCGCGCGCGAGGCGCGCCCAGAAGCCTTCGTAATCGCGTTCGGCTTCGGCGACGAGCGCCTTGTATGCGTCCATGCCGGACACCGTGGCGCCAGCCACCGTTTGCTCGGAAGGCGCAAAGACGCGGCGTTCCTGAAGAACCGATTCAATCGCAGACATCGACAACCCCTTGGTGAAGATGAAACGTCAAACTCGTGGACACGCATGAGCATCTTCAATGCCCATGCGCGCCGTCTCCGTGCGCCGCCGCCCGCTCGCGGGCACGGCGCTATTGGCTTGCGCCGGGAGCCACCATTGTGGCATCCCGGCATGCATGGGCGCGCGATACAGGCACGATCGCAGGCACGATCGTGCGCGATCTTCGCAAACCACCCATGCCGGCAAGATTAAGCGTAGCAACTTACCGTCCACTTACGCGCGCACATAGAGGCGATACAAGGGGCGCGCCATGGCACACAAGTAAGCAGACATTTAGAATGCTAACTGAACTGCGCACCCGGATTCCAGCTTGAATCGCTATTCCCTCTTTCTCATTGCCTCGATGCTGCTGGTGGGCAGCAACGTCGGCATCGGCAAGTCGATTGTCGCCTTCATCCCCGTTCCCCTCTTCGCGCTGCTGCGCTTCGTGATCGCCCTCGCGGTGCTCGGCCCGCTCCTGCGTCGCTCCAAAATGCAACAAGTGAAGCGCGGTGAATGGATCAATCTGTTCCTCCAGGCGCTGTTTGGGACATTCGGGTTTACGCTGCTGATGCTCGGCGGCGTGCATCGCACGAGCGCGGTCGCGGCCGGCGTCATCACGAGCACGATCCCCGCCGTGGTCGCCCTCTTCTCCTGGCTCTTCCTGCGCGAGCGCCCAGACGCGCGCGTGCTCGCTTCGATCGTGCTCGCCATTGCGGGCATCGCGGTCATCAATCTCGCGCACGTGGGCGGTGGTGGCGACCCCGGCGCCAACTCGTTGATCGGCAACCTGATGGTGCTCGGCGCGGTGTGCTGCGAATCGCTCTATGTGGTCCTGTCGCGCCGTCTCACCCAAACGCTCGCGCCGCTCGATATCTGCGCATACACACACCTGTTCGGCTTGCTGCTGATGCTGCCCGTGGGGCTGCCCGACGCACTGTCGTTCGATTTCCCGAGCGCGCCCGCAGGCATCTGGTGGCTCGCGCTCTGGTACGGGCTTTCGGCGAGCGTGTTCTCGTTCTGTCTCTGGATGATGGGCATCCGCCACGTGCCGGGCAGCATCGCCGGCGTATTCACGGCCGTGCTGCCGGTGGCGGCAGCCGTGTATGGCATCGTGTTTCTCGGCGAGCGCCCCACGCCCGCGCACGGCATTGCGCTCGCCTGCGTGGTGGCCGGCATCGGGCTCGCGAGTCTCAAGATCAAGCGCGTGCCACCGATGGCTTCGTGATCATTCTGTAATGAGGTTGAAAGTACCGGGGCGCGAGCGGCCCTGCCGGAATCGCGGCGAGCCCTTCCTGCGACGCTGTACAATAGCGCCCGCCCGGCCCCTCGCGCGCCTTCTGGCCCTAACCAGACGGCTCCGCTCAAGGTAGCCCCGCTTAGGTAACCCGCTTAGGTAACCCGCTTAGGCAGCCCATTTAGGCAGCCCAGCCCGAATTCGCCACCGTGATTGCCCATGTCCGCCGCACGCCCCCAGCCGCCCTCCGCCGCCGCACCGGGTAAAGCCCGTCGCCGCATGCGTCCGTTGCCCAGCATCATCTTCATGAGCCGCTGGCTGCAGGTGCCGCTCTATCTGGGCCTGATCGTCGCGCAAGCCGTGTACTGCGTGCTGTTCCTCAAGGAGGTCTGGCACCTCGTGAGCCACGCCACCACGCTCGACGAAACCAGCATCATGCTGGCCGTGCTCGGCCTGATCGACGTGGTGATGATCTCGAACCTGCTCATCATGGTGATCGTGGGCGGCTACGAGACCTTCGTCTCGCGCCTGAATCTCGAAGGCCATCCCGACGAGCCCGAATGGCTCGACCACGTGAACGCCGGCGTGCTCAAGGTGAAGCTCGCGATGGCGCTCATCAGCATTTCGTCGATCCACCTGCTCAAGACCTTCATCAATCCCGACGCCGCTTCGGCGCATACGGTGATGTGGCAGGTGATCATCCACGTGGCGTTCCTCGCTTCCGCGCTCGTAATGGCGTGGATCGACCGCATCACCACGCATACGCACCCCGAACACTATCAGGAGCTCGCCGCCCGCCATCCGGCGCCGGGCGGGCCCGCCGCTGCGCGTCGAGCGGTTCCCGAGCACGCCGGGTCGGACTGAACCGCACACGGCAGACATTATTCAAAACACCCGTCCCCACAGAAGCTAGCCATGACCGTCATCAAACAGGAAGACCTCATCCAGAGCATTGCGGATTCGCTGCAATACATCAGCTACTACCATCCGCAGGACTATATCGAGGCGCTCGGCCGCGCCTACGAACTCGAAGAGAGCCCGGCCGCGAAGGACGCGATCGCGCAGATCCTCACCAACAGCCGCATGTGCGCCGAGGGCCGCCGCCCGATCTGCCAGGACACGGGCATCGTCACGATCTTCGTGAAGGTCGGCATGGACGTGCGTTGGGACGGCGCCACGATGGGCGTGACCGACATGATCAACGAAGGCGTGCGCCGCGGTTACCTGAACCCGGACAATGTGCTGCGCGCCTCGATCGTGAGCCCGCCCGAAGGCGGCCGCAAGAACACGAAGGACAACACGCCGGCCGTGATCCACTACGAGATCGTGCCGGGCGACAAGGTCGACGTGCAGGTTGCGGCCAAGGGCGGCGGCTCGGAGAACAAGTCGAAGTTCGTGATGCTCAACCCGTCCGATTCGATCGTCGACTGGGTGCTCAAGACCGTGCCGACGATGGGCGCGGGCTGGTGCCCGCCGGGCATGCTCGGCATCGGCATCGGCGGCACCGCCGAAAAAGCGATGCTGATGGCGAAGGAATCGCTCATGGAGTCGATCGACATCCAGGACATCATCAAGCGCGGTCCGAAGGACTGGATCGAGGAGTTGCGCGTCGAACTGCACGAGAAGGTCAACGCGCTCGGCATCGGCGCGCAGGGTCTGGGCGGCCTCGCCACCGTGCTCGACGTGAAGATCATGGCCACGGCCACGCACGCGGCTTCGAAGCCCGTCGCGATGATCCCGAACTGCGCCGCCACGCGCCACGCGCACTTCGTGCTCGACGGCTCGGGTCCGGCAAAGCTCGAAGCGCCGTCGCTCGACGCATGGCCGAAGGTCAACTGGGAACCGAACACGGAAACGAGCAAGCGCGTCGACCTCAATACGCTCACGCCGGCAGAAGTCGCTTCGTGGAAGCCGGGCCAGACGCTGCTGCTCTCGGGCAAGATGCTCACGGGACGCGACGCCGCGCACAAGCGCATTGCCGACATGCTCGCCAAGGGCGAGAAGCTCCCGGTGGACTTCAAGAACCGCGTGATTTACTACGTCGGCCCGGTCGATCCGGTGCGCGACGAAGTGGTCGGCCCGGCAGGCCCCACCACGGCGACGCGCATGGACAAGTTCACGGAGCTGATGCTCTCGCAAACGGGCCTCATCTCGATGGTCGGCAAGGCCGAGCGCGGCCCGGTCGCCATCGAGGCGATCAAGAAGCACAAGGCGGCTTACCTGATGGCGGTGGGCGGCGCGGCTTACCTCGTGTCGAAGGCGATCCGCGGCTCGAAGGTCCTCGCGTTCGAAGACCTCGGCATGGAAGCCATCTACGAGTTCGACGTGCAGGACATGCCGGTGACGGTCGCCGTCGATTCGTCGGGCACCTCGGTTCACAAGACCGGCCCCGCCGAATGGCAGGCGAAGATCGGCAAGATTCCGGTCGCCACGGTTTAATGCCTGCCTGATGCCTGTTTAAAAACCGGGGCCGCGCGCCCCGGTTTTTTTTGCGTCACGCGAGGCATACTGAGATGAATTCTCAGCACTGAGTAAATCGCCGATATTTACCGCAATTCGATGTGGAATCGGCCTTGGCTTTTGTGTATTGAGCGTTTATTGTTGGAAACCAGTCACCGCCCCACAAAGAAAGGAAAGACTATGCAAGGCGACAAGAAGGTCATCGAATATCTGAACGCGCAGCTCAAGAACGAGCTCACGGCTATCAATCAGTATTTCCTGCATGCCCGCATGTACAAGCACTGGGGCCTCGAGAAACTCGGCAAGCATGAATATGACGAATCGATCGGCGAAATGAAGCATGCCGATATGCTCATCGAGCGTATTTTCATGCTCGACGGTCTTCCGAACCTCCAGGACCTGCATAAACTGCTGATTGGCGAAGAAACCAAGGAAATTCTCGAGTGCGATTTGAAGCTCGAACAAATTTCCCAGTCCACCTGCAAGGAAGCCATTGTTTATTGTGAATCGGTACGCGACTTCGTTTCGCGCGAGATTTTCGTGACGATTCTCGAAGACACCGAAGAGCACATCGACTGGCTCGAAACGCAGATCGACCTCATCGGCAAGATCGGCATCCAGAATTACCAGCAGTCCGCCATGGGTTCGGTAGAATCCTGATCGCGCGCCTCGCGCCCGCGCGCATCCGTCCGCCTTGGGGGTGCGCCCCAACCCATTTGCGCCCATTCCCGTGAACCTTCCGGCCTCTTTCAGTGCTGCGCCCATCGGCATCTTCGACTCCGGCCTCGGCGGCCTGTCGGTGCTGCGCGCCGTGCGCGCGCTGCTGCCCGCCGAGCGGCTCGTGTATGCCGCCGACTCGCGCTACGCCCCCTACGGGCAGCGCGACGACGACTTCATCGCCGACCGCACGCTCGCGATCGGCGAATGGCTCGTCGCGCAGGGCGCGAAGGCGCTGGTGGTGGCCTGCAACACGGCTACGGCGCAGTCGATCGCGCTCGTGCGTGAGCGGCTCTCCATCCCGCTCATCGGGGTGGAGCCCGGGATCAAACCGGCGGCGCTGGTTTCGAAATCGCGCGTGGCGGGCGTCCTCGCCACCCAGGTCACGCTGCGCAGCGCGCGCTTTCAGGCGCTCGTGGAGCGCCACGCAGCCGACCTGCGCGTGCTGTGCCAGCCGGGCCATGGCCTCGTGGAGGCCGTGGAGCGCTGTGACATCGGTTCGGCCGACTTGCTCGCGCTGCTGCGCGCATACGTCGAGCCCATGCTCGACGCGGGCGCAGACACGCTCGTGCTCGGCTGCACGCACTACCCGTTCCTCGACACGGCGATCCGCTCGATCGTCGGCGAACGCATGACGCTCGTCGACACGAGCGTGGCCATCGCCCGGCAACTCGAACGCGTGCTGGACCAGCACGGCTTGCGCGCGAGCGGCGACGCCGCCGGCGCGGGTGGCGACAACATTCGCTTCTGCTCGACGAGCGACGGCGCGCACCTGCGCGACCTGGCGGCCGCGCTGCTGGGTCTCGACGCCCATGTCGAGCGCGTGGTCATCCCCTCGCGCCGCTCGCGGGCGCTGGAAGCGAACACCGCCTGACGCTCCGGCGCGACACACCGCGCGCGATGCGAGTTTCGCCCGGGCCTTCGCGTTTCAACCCCGTTTCCATGTATCGGACCGCGCCACGTAGCCCAGCCGGGCGTGCGTGAGAAGCCGCCTGGCGGCCTCCCGCGGCAAGTGCAATCCTACGTAAGTCATCCAGTGGGTAACCGCCAGCCGGGTCGCCAAATGCCTTGGCGCGTCCCACCCGGGCTAGCCTTCTCCTGACGCAAAGCAAAACCCCTGCTAGGGATCAGGTTATGTTACAAAAAATCCCGCCGGTCGCTTGCCAAACCCAGCAAACATAATGATAATAATTCGCATTAACTCTTTCTATTGCGGTCCATCATGATTGTCTGCGTTTGCAAATCCGTCTCCGACCGGACGATCCGCGCCTCCATCCAGGAAGGCATGGATACTTTCGACGAGCTGCAGTTCGAGCTCGGCGTCGCAACCTGCTGCGGCAAGTGCGAAGAATCCGTTCGTGACGTGATGGCGCAAAGCGGTGTCTGTGCGAGCCGCTGCGGGGTCACGCAACCGGCGCACCCCGCCGTGGCCCCCCACGCGGTCCCGCTCACGTTTTACGAGCGCAAGGCTGCCTGAAGCCATGGCGCGCATCCGGCCACCGATGCGCGCCCGCCCCGTCCGCCCGTGTAGCCAAAGGCGCCTCGGGCGCCACGCGCCGCGGACATCAAATCGTCGCCGACAGCAAGCCCGTCTCCCGACCAGCCAGCTACCGTTCGTGAACCTCAAAGGAGGTCGTGATGGAATTGCTGCTCGGATTCGTAACGACGTTGTGCATCTCGCTGTTGATCTTTCGCAAATAAAGCTGCCCGATACGACGCGTAGGTTCGCCTGCGCGCCGTCGTCCGCATGGCAGCCACGCTAAACATGCAGGCTTTCCAAAACACCGCTGGCACGCCGCCGTCTCCCTCCGTTCGCTTCAATCGACGTGTCGTCACCGCGAGCGCGATCGTGGTCGCGCTGCATGCCGCGCTCGTCGCCATCGTGCTGATGAAGCGCGAACCCGTGACGCCCGTGTCACTCCAGTCGCAGACGATGATGGCCGAACTGCTCAAGCCCGAGCCGGTCGCCGCCCCCGCTGCGATTCAGTCCACGCCCACGCCGCCGCAGCCCAAGCCGGTCCCGCACGTGACGCGAGAGAAGCCGAAGGTTCAGCCCAAGCCCAAGCCAACACCGCTGCCCGTGGCCGAAGCGCCCTCGCAGCATGCGATCGAGTCGGCCGCGCCCGCCGCGCCTGCGCCACCGGCTCCCACGCCGCCCGCGCCGGCACCGCAAGCCGCTGCGGCCACCGACGCGAAGCCGACCATGGCGCTCTCCGCGCCCAAGAACGTCTCGCACCTCGACTGCCGCATCGTGCAGCCCGACTACCCCACGCTCTCGCGCCGGCGCGGCGAAACCGGCACGGCGTTCGTGCACTTCGTCGTGGGCCTCACGGGCAAGATCGAGAACATCGAGCTGAAGAAGACGAGCGGCTCCGCCCGCCTCGACGACGCCGCGCTCGACGCAATGCGCCAAAGCTCGTGCAAGCCGTACCTGGAAGACGGCGAAGCCGTCCGCGCGGCCTACACGCAGCCATTCGAGTTCAGCCTGAATAATTGACGGGCTGAAGCCACACGCTTTCGTGAATTGAATAAAGAGGATCAGGAATGCAGAACTACGGTATCGCCCACGTCTGGGCGCAAGGGGATTTCGTGACACGCGGCATTGCGCTAGCGCTGTTGTTCATGTCGGTGCTGTCGTGGTGCGTGATCGTCGTGAAGGGCTGGAATGTCGCGCGCCTCAAACGCCTCACGAAGAACGCCGAGCAGCAGTTCTGGCACTCCGACGATCTCGCCGACGGCGTGAAGAAGCTCGGCAGCGGCTCCCGCGAAGACAACCCGTTCCTCGCGCTGGCGCTGTCGGGCCAGGAAGCCGCCGATCACCATCACGAGACGCAGCCGCATCTGCACGACCGCATGGACGTGTCGGACTGGGTCACGCGCTGCCTGAAGGACACGATGGACGAATCGGTCGCGAAGATGCAAAGCGGCCTCGCCATTCTCGCCTCGATCGGCAGCACGGCGCCGTTCGTCGGCCTGTTCGGCACAGTGTGGGGCATCTATCACGCACTGCTTACGATCGGCGCTACGGGCCAGACGTCGATCGACGCCGTGGCCGGCCCCGTTGGCGAAGCGCTCATCATGACCGCCTTCGGCCTCTTTGTCGCGATTCCCGCCGTGCTCGGCTACAACGCCCTCACTCGTGCCAACAAGGCGATCGTCACGAAGCTCAACCGCTTCGCGCACGGCCTGCATGCCTTCTTCGTGACGGGCGCGCGCCTCACCTCGACCGCACGTGGCGGCGCGAAGGAAGGCAACACGAGCAACCTGCGTGTCGCTGCGCGCAGCCACTAAAGAGCGGAGGCAAGCATCATGGCGATGAGCCCCTTTGCAAGCGACGACGACGATGGCCTGATGAACGAAATCAACATGACGCCGCTCGTCGACGTCATGTTGGTTCTCCTGATCGTTTTCATGGTGACGATTCCCGTGATCCGTCACGCCGTGAAGATCGACCTGCCGCATGCGAGCAGCCAGAAGGAAGACGCGAAGCCCGCGCAGATCGACATCTCGATCGAAGCGGACGGCACCGTGCTGTGGGACGGCACCCAGGTCGACGACGCGGCGCTGAACCAGAAGATCGCAGCGGCGGCGCAAACAACGCCGCAACCGGAACTGCATCTGAACGCGGACCGCAAGGTGCAGTACGAACGCGTTGCCCAGGTGATGTCCGCCGCGCAAAGCGGCGGCCTCACGAAGCTCGGCTTCGTCACCGACCCTGCGCATCACTGATCGCGTCACTACGCGCAGCGCACAAAATTGAGCGGTACAAAGTAAAAGGCCTTCATCGTCAGATGAAGGCCTTTTTTCGTGCGCACGCGGCGCATTCGGGCGGTGGCGACGACTCCCCGACAATCGATCGGTTCACGCCGGCACATGCGACTGCCGTGGGCAACACGGACTGCGCTTTCGGCCCTGAAGGCCCACTATGATAGCGGCCATCAATTCCCGCTCAAGACCGGTGCTTGGCGAGAAGGACTTCAATATATTCCTCTCGCTTCGCGCGTTCAAGAGTTAGGCCATTGAAAGTAGCGATGGCCGCTCACGCTTGAATGCCTAAAAACAAATGGCGCTGGACGTTGCGCACAAATGCACTGCGGGAAAAATCAAGTTTCATCCAAGCGCACGCGGGTGCACGTTCGCAAAGCTTCATGCCGTTTCAATCCTGCTTGCGCTCTTTGTGCGCGACAGCCCAACCTTGCCGCTGGCTGGATTCTCCCTTTCTGCCCGGGTTCCCTGCGCTGCGATGTCGCTTCTGAGCGGACATTCCTGCTGCAAGCCCTTATCGGCATCGAGCACTTCGACGAGATAATCGACGAAGGCGCGCACGGCCGGAACCATGCCCTGGCGCGAGAGAAATACCGCATAGAGCTGCGGCACCGGCAGCGTCCAGCCCGGCATCACCGGTGAAAGCTTGCCCGAGCGCAGCGCGGCGCCGTACATCATCTCCGGCATGGCAGCGATGCCGAGGCCCTCCAGCGCCGCTTCACGGATCGTCGTGAGGTCCGCGGTGATAAGGCGCGGCTCGTGTTCGTGCGAGTGGCGCGTGCCGTCGGGTGCGATGAGCTGGAACACGTGGCGGCCGTCGCCCGTGGGCGTATCGAGCGTTTCGAAGCGCGCGAGGTCTTCGGGCGTGAGCGGCGGCGCGTTCTGCGCGAGCAGGCTCGGCGCGCCCACCAGCATCTGCTCGGTGCGCCACAACGGACGCACGACGATATTGGCGTTCTGCGGCGGCTCAGAGCGCACGCGCAGCGCGATATCCACGGAATCTTCGAACAGGTCGATCACACGGTTAGTCACGCGCATCACCACCCGCACCTCGGGGTAGCGATGCATGAATTCCGGAATGATCTGCGAAAAGATGGTCTGCGAAAGCGTGACCGGCACGCTCACGCGCACCGTGCCGCGCGGCGACGAGCGCAGCGACTGAACGACGTTCACCGCAGCCTGCGCCTCGGCGAGCATCGAGCGGCAATGCTGGTAGAAAAGTTCGCCCGCTTCGGTCAGCGCGAGCTTGCGCGTGGAGCGCTGCAGCAGGCGTACGCCGAGCGAGGCTTCGAGTTCGCTCACCCGCCGCGACAGACGCGACTTCGAGATGCCAAGCACGCGTTCTGCAGCGGAAAAGCCGCCATGCTCGATCACCTGCGAAAAGTACATCAGGTCGTTGAGGTTATGCGAATCGATTTTCATGTCGTCGTTCCAGCGATGGGACAATCCATTGCGATGAGGCCGTAAAACAGGCCAAATTGGCTACCTATAATAGCGGTTTGTTTCGCATATAACGCAATTCCCACAATTCGAGGTGAGATCCATGACCACGACCCGTACGATCGAACGCGTGTATCCCGCGGTTCGCACCACCGAGGGTGGCGGATTCATCGTCCATCGGCCGTTTCCGACCCGCCAGCTGATGGACTTCGATCCGTTCCTGCTGCTCGACGAGATGGGCCCCGTCGACTACGCGCCCGGCGAGGCGAAGGGCGCGCCCGACCACCCGCACCGCGGCTTCGAAACCGTCACGTATATGGTGGAAGGCCGCTTCGGCCACAAGGACTCGGCGGGCCATTCGGGCACGCTGCGCCCCGGCGACGTGCAATGGATGACGGCCGGCGCGGGCGTGATCCACAGCGAGATGCCCGACCCCGAATTCACGCGCACGGGCGGCCGCATGCATGGCCTGCAGTTGTGGGTGAATCTGCCCGCGCGCGACAAGATGATGGCGCCGCGCTACCAGGAACTGCCCACGGCGCAGATTCCGGTGGGCCGCTCCAAGGACGGCAAAGTCTCGGTGAAGGTGATCGCCGGCGAAGCGCTGGGCGTGAAGGCCGCGATCGAAACGCGCACGCCCATCCTCTACCAGCACTTCACCCTCGCGCCCGGCGCGCGCGTGGAGCAACCGGTGCCGAGCGACTATCGCGTGTTTGCGTACGGTCTCTCGGGCACGGGTCTGTACGGGCCCGACGCGCAAGCGATCGATGCCCAGCAGATGGTGACCTTCGCGAGCGACGGCGACACCGTCACGCTCGCTACCCCGGCCGACGCGAGCGCGCCGCTCAGCGTCCTGCTAATAGGCGGCGTGCCGCTGAACGAGCCGGTCGTGCGCTACGGCCCGTTCGTGATGAATACGGAGCAGGAGATCCGCCAGGCCGTGCTGGACTATCAGGCCGGGCGCATGGGGCGCATCGCTCACTGAAACCGGGCGGCGCCGGGGAGGCGGGTTTCCGAAGCATCGCTACGGGCCTGCCCGCTTTCCGTCACAATAAGGTTTCTGG
Source organism: Paraburkholderia sp. CNPSo 3272 (assembly GCF_024206495.1). Lineage (GTDB taxonomy): Bacteria > Pseudomonadota > Gammaproteobacteria > Burkholderiales > Burkholderiaceae > Paraburkholderia. The sequence continues at coordinate 488,470 of NZ_JAMBPQ010000001.1, forward strand.
GGCGCGCAGCGCAGGTTGCGCGCCCGTCCCTCTTTAACCGTCCCGCCCGCGAGGAGCGCATGGCCGAACCCGCAGTCACCGCACACATTGGCTCGACGAACTATCAGGTCCAGTTCGACGACGGCACCCACACCTGGATCGCCGACGAACCCGCCTCGCTCGGCGGCGGCGACCGCGGACCGTCGCCCTTCTCGCTCCTGCTCTCGAGCCTTGGCGCCTGCACCTCTATTACGCTGAAGATGTATGCGCAGCGCAAGGAGTGGCCGCTCGAAGGCGTACGCGTGAAGCTCACGATGGAAACCGGCAGCGAAGGCACGAAGATCGACCGCCAGATCGTGCTCGAAGGCGCGCTCACCGACGAGCAGCGCGAGCGCCTGCTGCAGATCGCCAACGCCTGCCCGGTCCACAAGGTCCTCACGAACACGATCACGATCCGCACGGGTCTCGCCGTCGCTTGAGCAGTGGCGCGCGGACACAGACACAGGAAGGCGCCCCTTTGAATTTCGAACACCTCATCCAGATCAACGATCCGCTAAACCCGCTCGTCGAGGCCATGACGCGCGAGCAGCTCTGGGAAGGGCTCGTGCTGCGCGCCGAGCAGCCGCAGCTCTTCGTGATCGGGCTCGACAGCTGCACGATCCTCTCGCGCACCGAGAGCACGATGGAGCGCGAGTTGCACTATGGCCACGCCACGGTACGCGATCGCGTCACGCTCACGCCCAATGACAGCGTGCGCTACGACATCATGGCGACCGCCGATTACGTGGGCGGCTCGCTCACGATGACGATCGAGCAGCCCGATCCGTTGCAGCTCTTCCTGCGCTTCGAGTACCGCACCACGCTGCCGACCGCCGATACCGAGGACGACCGGCAGACTTCCGAGATCGTGAAGTCGGCCTATCGCGAGTCGGACATCGACACCGTGCGTCTCATCCGGCAGTTCGTGCAGGGCGACGGCAGCGCGCCGAACGCGCTGCATTGAAGCTCCCGGCGCTTGCCCTACCGCCCTGCGCGGCGCGGCAAGCGCCGATTCGTGCGATTCACGCTGCTGTGCCCGCTTCGGCTCAGGCTATCGGTGTCCGATTTCGATGAATATGTCGTAGTTGCAAATACGAACTATTATCATTTAGAATTCACGCATCGAATCGAGACAAAGACGTCACGTTCATGACCGAACTGAACCGCACCTCCACGCTTAGCTTGCGCCGCAACGGCAGCTCGACATTGACCAGCGCGCGGCCCAAGGCCGCCATCGCCCAGCCCAAGCCGCGCATTAGCGCCGAGCCGGCGGCCGCCGCGGCAAGCGACGAGAGGAAGCTGGAAAGCGCGGCGCTGCTGCAAGGCCGCAGCCATGTGAGCATCATGCACAACGGCGAAACGTATCAGTTGCGGGCCACCCGGCTCGGCAAGCTGATCCTGACGAAATAGGTTTAACGCAGTTTTCAACCGGGTATTGTGGGGACCGCCTCCACCGGGAGGCGTTGGGGCATTAGCCAGCAACGACGGCTTGCACGCGAGATCTAGACCCCTTCGTGCAGACATCCTTCAAGCTTCAGGCCGGCCGTCGAAGCAAGCCACGCCATTTTTTTGTTCTCATACCTCTGTGTCGATCCGGAGTTAGCGCTTTAGCGCTTACTCCGGTCCCATGCAAAGCTCGATCCGGAGTTAGCGCTTTAGCGCTTACTCCGGTCCCATGCAAAGCTCGATCCGGAGTTAGCGCTTTAGCGCTTGCTCCGGTCCCATGCAAAGCACGGGGCGGCGCGCGAAGCGTGAGCCGACCGAACAAGCGCCGCGGCATCCGTCCGCGGCTTTTGTTTTTTTCCGGCGTCGCCAGGCGCCGCGGTCGATTGGCTTACTCCAACCCGAGCGCCGTGATGCCGGCACGCGCGATCGCCGCATCCTGGTCGGACTTCACGCCCGAGACCCCCACCGCGCCAATCACGTCGCCGTTCACGCTCACGGGTACGCCGCCTTCCAGCATGCCGGTGAGCGGCGCACTGAGGAACGCCGTGCGGCCCTGCTTGATCACGTCCTCGTACACCTTGCTCTCGCGGCGGCCCAGCGACGCGGTGCGGGCCTTGGCCACGGCGATCTCCGCGCTGACGGGCGCCGCGCCGTCGAGGCGGCGCAAATACAGCAGATGGCCGCCATCATCGACGATAGCGATCGTCACGTTCCATTCATTCGAGCGGGCGTGCGCGACGGCTGCGTCGGCTACCCGGATCACGTCTTCGTCGGTCAGTACTGCTCGCGTTCGCATGCGTCTCTCCGAAAAGTCAAAAACCGGGCTGGGCGAGATCGCCAACCCGGTTTTGAGAGTAACACCCAGACTTGTGCCGCGACGCGCGGATCCCTCGTATGTCGCCTATATCAGCGGCAGATGAAGAAACGCCGAAGCGTGCTCAGCGCACCCAGCCCCAGAACATGAGCCACCACGCGCTGTCGACCACGGCGAGCGCGAGCGCGAAGCCCGCGAGCGCGAGCGCGCGCTGCCAGAACCGCGAGCTGTAGCGCCCTGTCACGCGCCACGCGAGCCAGCCGCTCCAGAGGTTCGTGATGACCAGAATCGCAATGCGCACCTCGGCCGCCCAGTCGAGCGGCACGTGCTCCGCTCGCAGCAGCGAGAGCGTCGTGGCCGACAGGCCGAGGAACACGCCCGCCCCTGCCAGCGGGATCAGCGACTGCGCGAAGTGATGCAGACGCCGCATCTCGAAACGCCCGAGCACGGCGGTCGAGCCCGCGAGGATCGCGAGCAGCACCGTGCCATAGACGAGCCCCGTCGCGACGATATAGCCGACGATCATCGCACCGTCGAGCCACGAGAACACGTCGTTCTGCGCCGGGTAATGCGTGAGCAGGAACCACGGCGCGTTGGTGTCGAGCGGCCAGGTGATGTCGCGGTCGATGAGCCAGCCCGCGAGCCACTGCTTGATGCCGATGAACCACGGCGAGCCGGTCCAGTGGAACGCGCCGATCGCCACGCCGAGCAGACCGTAGAGAATCAGCGCCGTATCCCACGCGCTGGCCTGGCTATCGCCGAGTTCGACCACTTCTTCCGCAGGCGAGCGCCACGAGAGCGCGATGGCGTCGCGGTGGCCGCTGCAGCGACCGCACATGTGGCACTGCGCCGCGCCCTTCATGTTGCGCAGCGGCACGAGCGGCGCGCAGTTCACGGGAATCACGCGATGCCCGCCGTGTTCGCCGTGCGTGTAGGAGTTGCGCCAGGCGTCTTCGTCGACCTTGTAGCGAAACGGCGCGAGACGCGCCAAAAGCGCGAAGACCCCGTTCACGGGGCAGAGATACTTGCACCAGACGCGCTTCTCGCGTCCGTATAGAAAGCCGATGACCATCGCGCCGAGCGTCGATCCGCCCAACACCAGCAGCACCGCCTTGGGGTACTGGTAGACGCTCACCATCTGTCCGTAGATCGTGGTGAGGCCGAAGGCCACGAAAGGCCAGCCGCCCCAGCGCATCCAGTGCGGAATCGCGCGGCCGCGGCCGAACTTGCTCGCGAACTCGGTGAGCGCGCCTTCGGGGCACAGCACGCCGCACCACACGCGGCCGAGCATCACCATCGAGAGCAGCACGAACGGCCACCAGATGCCCCAGAACACGAACTGCGCGGCGAGCGTGAGGTTGTTCCACAGGTGCGCCGTGTCGCCGGGCAGCGGCATCGCGGCCGGTACGAGAATCAGGCACGCGTAGACCACGACCACGATCCACTGCACGGCGCGGATCGCCGCGCCGTTACGTTGCATCCACTGGCCCGCCTGGGCGAGCTTGCCAGGACGACCCGTTGCCTGCGTCGGGCGAACGGATGCACAACTCATGCTGCCTTCCTCTTCGCAACCGCGCCCGCCCGGCCGGTGGCCCGTCGCACGAGGAACCACACCACGAGCCAGTACACGGCATAGGCGATCAGGTTCATGAGCGCCGGATGCGCGCGGTAGCCCGTGAGCGTCGCGACGAGCGAGCCGAAGGTGCTCGAGTCGTCGAGGATCGCCGAGGAGTTCCACACCTGGTCGACGATGGTCGGCAGGATCTCCTTGTCGATCAACTTGTCGACGCCGGTCTGGAACAGGCCCGCGCCGAGGAACAGCAGCATGATCTCGGTGATGCGGAAGAAGTGCCGCCACGAGAAGACCTTGCCGCCCAGTTGCAGCAGATAGAACGTGAGGAACGCTAGCGCGAGGCCAATCAGCACCGCGAGGTACTGACTCGCGTCCACATGGCCCGACTGGCCGAAGCCGAGGCCGTAGAGAAAGATCACCGTCTCGCTGCCCTCACGCGCGATGGCAAGCGCGACGAGTATCGTCACGCCCCACCAGTTCGCGTCGCGCGTGCTCTTTTCCAGCGACTCTTCCATCTCGCGCTTGAGCGTGCGGCCGTGCTGCTTCATCCACAACACCATCTGCACGATCAGCACGCACGCCACCAGCACCATGCCGGTCTGGAAGTAGTCCTGTGCGTCGCCCGACAGCACTTCGGTAAAGCCGACCAGCGCCGCGCCGAGGGCGATGGCGGCAACAATGCCGAGCGCCACGCCGCCCCACAGATACGGCACGCCGCGCCGCGCATCCGCGTCGCCGTTTTTCAGCCACGCATAAAGAATCCCGACGACGAGCAGCGCCTCGACGCTCTCCCGCCATACGATGAACATCACCTGACCCATTCAACACCTCCCGCTACCGGCGATACGCGCCAGCGGCCTTACTTCTCAATGCCCATTTGGCGACGCTCATTTGGCGATGATCACGCCCTGCGCCTGCTGATGGAAATCGTCGAAAAACTTGTACTCGCCCGGATCGAGCGGCGCGATCACGACGAACGAGTCCGCGCCCGGTGCCAGCACCTTCTCCTTGCGCAGCTGAACGCTCTCGAACTCGGCCGCGCCCTTGCCCGTATTGCGCACCTCGATCTTGATGCGCTTGCCCGCCGGCACTTCGATGCGCGCGGGGTTGAGCTTGCCGTCGGCCATTTCGAGCTTGAACGTGGGCAGATCTTCGGCGTGCGCCGTCGTGGCCACGCCCGCCAGCGACACCGCAAACGACGCGCTGAGTACGAGCGCCGCAAACTTCCGCATTCCAGTCATTGGTTTTACCTGCTCCTTGCTGCCATTCATGCGGCGGCGCTGCACGAGATGCGCGCCGCCGCCCGAGCTGCTTCGCGACGGCTTAGTAGCCGCCCTTCTTGCCGATGCCCGCGAACGGGAAATCGTATTCCAGCGTGATGGGCTTGAACCACGGGCCCACGCCCGTTTCCTTGTCGACGTGACGGCCGAACGCCATGTGGCCCGTCTGCATCGGCGCATCCACGATCAGCTTGAGGTGGTACTTGCCGGGACCGGCCAGCTTCACGTTATCGCCATAGTGCGGGCCGTCGTTCGCGACCATCGGCATCAGGTCGCCCTTTTGCACGTAGCTCGAACCCGGCTTCGTCAGTTCGTAGTGAACCTGCAGATACGGCATCCAGTCGCCTTCGGCGAAACCGGTCGGGTTGTTCTTGACCGCGTGGATATCCGATTCGAGGTGAATATCGGAATCCGATGCCTTGCGCATCATGCCTTCGGGCTCCATCGTGATCGGCTGCAGATAGACCGCGCCGATTTCCATGCCGCCCTGGATGGCCTGCTTGCCGATCGGGTATTCAGCTGCGTTGGCGGCAAATGCCGCCGTGGCGGCCGCGATGACGGCAGTGCCGCGCACGAGAGTGTGAATCCGCATCGAAACTCCTGGTTTTTATATGAGGGGTGACTTCCCACTGAGCCTGCCGCATGCACATAAGAAAGTTAATGCGAACAATTCTCAATAATAGCGAAGTTTAACACCGATGCAGATGAGGGACAAATTCGGCGCCAGGAAAAGCCTCAGTGGAACAGGGTTTTAGCAGCGTTTAGTTAACAGAGGCTTAGGGCGCCTTACAGCACGGCTGCGGCCGCGAGAACACGAAAGCCAATGGAGGGGAAGGCTGCGATCGAGGCTGGCGCAGTGCGGCGTCCATGCCGCCCTGCCCGCCCGAACGCACAGGCTGCTCGAAGCCTGTCAGATCGGATGATCGCCGACGTTCGCCCCGAACACGCGCCGGCGCAGCACGGCGAGCTGGTCGCGCGTCTGCGCGGCCTTCTCGAATTCGAGGTTCTTCGCGTAGTCCATCATCTGCTTCTCGAGCTTCTTGATTTCCTTCGCGATCTGCTTCTCGGACATATCCTCGAACTTCGCGCGCTCCTGCTCCTCGCGCAGCTCGGCGCGGGCTTCATCGACGTTGTAGACCCCGTCGATGATGTCCTTGATGCGCTTCACGACGCCGCGCGGCACGATGCCGTGCTCTTCGTTGAAGTGCATCTGCTTGGCGCGGCGGCGCTCGGTTTCGTCGATGGCACGGCGCATCGAGTCGGTGATGCGGTCGCCGTAGAGGATCGCCTTGCCGTTCACGTTACGCGCGGCGCGGCCGATCGTCTGGATGAGCGAGCGCTCGGCGCGCAGAAAGCCTTCCTTGTCGGCGTCGAGAATCGCCACGAGCGAGACCTCGGGAATGTCGAGGCCCTCGCGCAGCAGGTTGATGCCCACCAGCACGTCGAACGTGCCCAGACGCAGGTCGCGGATGATCTCCACGCGCTCGACCGTGTCGATGTCGCTGTGCAGATAGCGCACCTTCACGCCGTGGTCGGCCAGGAACTCCGTGAGCTGCTCGGCCATGCGCTTGGTGAGCGTGGTGACGAGCACGCGCTCGCCCACGGCCACGCGCTCGTTGATCTCGCCGAGCACGTCGTCGACCTGGGTCGATGCGGGCCGCACTTCGATCACCGGGTCGACGAGGCCCGTTGGCCGCACGACCTGCTCGGCGATCTGGCCTGTGACCTTCTTCTCGTAATCGGCGGGCGTGGCGGAGACGAACACCACCTGGCGCATCTTGCGCTCGAACTCGTTGAATTTGAGCGGCCGGTTATCGAGCGCCGAAGGCAGCCGGAAGCCGTAATCGACGAGATTTTCCTTGCGCGCGCGGTCGCCGTTGTACATGCCGTTGAACTGGCCGATCAGCACGTGCGATTCGTCGAGGAACATCATGGCGTCGGTCGGCAGGTAGTCGACCAGCGTGGGCGGCGGCTCGCCGGGCAGCGCGCCCGAAAAGTGCCGCGAGTAGTTCTCGATGCCCTTGCAGAAGCCCAGCTCCTGAAGCATTTCCAGATCGAAGCGCGTGCGCTGCTGGAGGCGCTGCGCCTCCACGAGCTTGCCTTGCGCATGGAAGAACTCGAGGCGCTCACGCAATTCCGACTTGATGGTTTCGACGGCGCGCAGCACGGTCTCCCGCGGCGTCACGTAGTGCGACGACGGGTACACCGTAAAGCGCGGAATCTTCTGGCGCACGCGGCCCGTGAGCGGATCGAAGAGCTGCAGCGTCTCCACCTCGTCGTCGAACAGTTCCACGCGCACGGCCATTTCGGCGTGCTCGGCCGGGAAGATGTCGATGGTGTCGCCGCGCACGCGGAAGGTGCCGCGCTGGAAATCCTGCTCGTTGCGCGTGTATTGCATGGCGATCAGGCGCGCGATGACGTCGCGCTGGCCGAGCTTGTCGCCGTGGCGCAGCGTGAGAATCATCTGGTGGTATTCGGACGGATTGCCGATACCGTAGATCGCCGAAACCGTCGCGACGATCACCACGTCGCGGCGCTCCATCAGGCTCTTGGTGGCCGAAAGACGCATCTGCTCGATGTGCTCGTTGATCGACGAGTCCTTCTCGATGAAGAGATCGCGCTGCGGCACATAGGCTTCCGGCTGGTAGTAGTCGTAGTACGAGACGAAGTACTCGACAGCGTTGCGCGGAAAAAACTCGCGGAATTCGGCGTAGAGCTGTGCGGCGAGCGTCTTGTTCGGCGCGAACACGATGGTCGGGCGGCCGAGGCGCGCGATGGTGTTCGCCATCGTATAGGTCTTGCCCGAGCCCGTCACGCCGAGCAGCGTCTGGAACGAGAGGCCGTCTTCCACGCCTTCCACGAGCGTTTCGATAGCCGTAGGCTGGTCGCCGGCCGGCAGGTACGGCTGGTAGAGCTGGAACGGCGAACCTTCGTACTGGACGAATTTCGACTCGTCGAGCGCGGGCGCGTCGGCGACGGTGTGGTCGGGCATGGGGGCATCCTGTGCGCGGAGCAAACAACTATTCTAGCGTCTCGCCGCATCTTGCCGAGGGGCGAGCCTGGGTGGGTCTGGGTGAACCTTGGGGGGGCCTGGATGCTAGATGGGGTGCGGCGGGCGATGCTGCAAGGGCCGCGCGCGCAGGCGACGGGCGGCGGCCGTTGAACGCTGCGCAACGGCGCGCCGGAAATCGGCCAATCGTGCCGGAAACAGCCCTAAAAACGGCGCGGCGAATGGCAAATCCGCGGAAATCCCGCTTGAGGATTCGCTACAATACCGAGTTCCGTGGCCCGCGCAGCATGTGGCCCAACCGATCTTCCTTCACTTTTGCCGAACGATCATGTCCCTCTTTTCCGCTGTCGAACTCGCCCCCCGCGACCCGATCCTGGGTCTGAACGAAGCCTATAACGCCGATGCGCGCGCGACCAAGGTGAACCTCGGCGTGGGCGTGTACACCAACGAGGAAGGCAAGATTCCGCTGCTGCGCGCGGTGCGCGAAGCAGAAAAGGCCCGCGTGGAAGCCGGTCTGCCGCGCGGCTATCTGCCGATCGAAGGTCTCGGCGCCTACGACGCCGCCGTGCAAAAGCTGCTGCTCGGCGACGACTCGCCGCTGATCGCCGCGGGCCGCGTCGTCACGGCGCAGGCGCTGGGCGGCACGGGCGCGCTCAAGATCGGCGCCGACTTCCTCAAGCGCGTGAACCCGAGCGCCAAGGTCGCGATCAGCGACCCGAGCTGGGAAAACCACCGCGCGCTGTTCGAGAGCGCGGGTTTTGAAGTCATCGCGTATCCGTACTACGACGCGCAAACCAACGGCGTGAACTTCGAAGGCATGCTGAGCGCGCTGAACGGCTACGCCGCCGGCACCGTCGTCGTGCTGCACGCGTGCTGCCACAACCCGACCGGCGTGGACCTCACAATCGACCAGTGGAAGCAGGTCATCGAGGTCGTGAAGTCGCGGGGCCTCGTGCCGTTCCTCGACATCGCGTACCAGGGCTTCGGCGACGGCATCGCGGAAGACGGCGAAGTCGTTCGCCTCTTTGCCGCTTCGGAACTCAACGTGTTCGTCTCGTCGTCGTTCTCGAAGTCGTTCTCGCTGTACGGCGAGCGCGTGGGCGCGCTGTCGATCCTCACCGCCAGCAAGGAAGAGTCGGCGCGCGTGCTCTCGCAACTCAAGCGCGTGATCCGCACGAACTACTCGAACCCGCCGACGCACGGCGGCTCCGTGGTCGCAGCCGTGCTCGGCTCGGCCGACCTGCGCGCCATGTGGGAAGCGGAACTCGGCGAAATGCGCAACCGCATCCGCGCGATGCGCACGGGCCTCGTCGAGCGCCTCATGGCCGCCGGCGTGGACCGCGACTTCAACTTCATCAACGTGCAGCGCGGCATGTTCTCGTACTCGGGCCTGACCGCTGCACAAGTCGACCGCCTGCGCGAAGAGTTCGGCATCTATGCCGTGAGCACGGGCCGCATCTGCGTGGCCGCGCTGAACACGCGCAACCTCGACGTCGTGGCGAGCGCAGTCGCACAAGTGCTGAAATAAGCGCGTTCGTCAGCAAGACAGGCCGCTGCGAAGCGGCTTGCTGGCGCGATAAAAAAGGCGTCCGTTCCTGCGAACGGACGCCTTTTTCTTTGACGAACGCTTTGGAGAAGCCGCCGGCAAGCGTCAGCCGCCGTGGCCTCGCGAATCGCGATGGATATCGTGCGTGACGAAGCCCGAGTCGTTGTCCGGCTTGTCGAGCCAGTCCGGCTGCGCGAGCGAGGCGCGGATATCCTGCAAGCCGCTAGCCCAGTGCTCGTGCATGGTCGAGAGGCCGAACTGGTAGTCCTTGAAGTGCCCCTCGTATTCCTTCTGCCGGTAGATGAGGTGGATCACGTTGTACTTCTTCGAGCACGAAAGCTCGTCCGCCAGCGCGACCCACGGGTCGTTGCGATGCTCGGGCGCGACGCGGTCGAGAACCTCGCGCAGCACGTGCCGGTAACGCTGCGAGCGTTGCAGGATATCGGTCACGAGACGCGTGCGGCTCGAATACTGAATGTCCTTCACGCGGCCCTGCACGTCGATGAGGTTGTCGGGCACCGGCCCGCGCGCGCTCCAGAGATCGACCTGAAACGCGAGCGTGTCGCGCCGCGGCGTGGTCTGGATCACTTCATAGAGCGGCGTGTTCGACATCAGTCCGCCGTCCCAGTAGTACTCGCCGTCGATCTCCACCGCCGCGAAGCCCGGCGGCAGCGCGCCCGAGGCGATGAAATGCTCGGGACGCAAGGTCGTGGTCTTGTTGTCGAAGTAGACGAAGTTGCCGCTGCCCACGTTGACCGCGCCCACCGACACGCGCGTTTCGCCCGAGTTGATGCGCTCGAAGTCGCACAGGCGTTCCAGCGTGGCCTTGAGCGGCTTCGTGTCGTAGTAGCTGGCCGTTTCGGGCAAACCCGATCCATTGGGCAGCGGCGGCGGAAAGCGCGGCACGAAGAAGCCCTTCTGGCCTTCCACGATCGCGCCTACCGCCTGCATGGCCGTGAAGGTCTTGCGCACGGCGGCGTTCGCATTGAAAAGCGCATGCTCGACGAAGGGCGGCAACGGGAAGCTGAAGGCGGGCTGGCAGATCGTCTCCCAGAACTCGCGCAGCCGCGCCACGCGATGTTCGGGCGCATTGCCCGCGATGATGGCGGTATTGAGCGCGCCGATCGAGATACCCGCAATCCAGTTCGGCGCGATGCCGGCCTCGACTAGCCCTTCGTACACGCCCGCCTGATACGCGCCGAGCGCACCGCCCCCCTGCAGCGTGAGCGCGATGGTTTCCCATTCTTTCGCTTGCGCGCCACACTGCGAAACATGCGGCTGCGGTGCGTTCCTCTGCGGTGCCTTCCCGATACGTGCGCCGGTATGCGCGCCGACCTCGTCGTCGACTGCGCTCGACTGGACCTGCCCCTTCTTGCGTTGCGCCATTGCCGCGCCTCCCCGGCCCAATGCCTGCGTTATTGCATGAACCAGCCGTGGCTCACCACGAAAGACTGGCCCGTAAACGCTGCGCTCGGGAACGCCGAAAGGAACAGCACGGTTTGCGCGACGTCCTCGACGGTCGTGAAGATGCCGTCCACCGTGCCGCCGAGCATCACGCGCTTGACCACTTCTTCCTCGGAGATGCCGAGTTCCTTCGCCTGTTCGGGGATCTGCTTTTCCACGAGCGGCGTGCGCACGAAGCCCGGACACACCACATGCGAGCGCACGTTGTGCTTGCCGCCTTCCTTGGCGAGCACGCGCGCGAGACCGAGCAGCGCATGCTTGGCCGCGACATACGCCGACTTCAGCGGCGACGCTTCATGCGAGTGCACCGAACCCATGTAGATGACGACGCCGCCGCGGTCGTCCTTGTACATGTGCTTGAGCACCGCCTTGGTGGTGAGGAAGGCGCCGTCCACGTGGATGGCCTGCATCTTCTTCCAGTCGGAGAACGCGTAGTTCTCGATGGGGTTCACGATCTGGATGCCGGCGTTCGAGATGAGGATGTCGACCGGGCCGAGTTCGGCCGCGACGCGGTCGATGCCCTGATTCACGGCCTCCTCACTCGTGACGTCCATGGCGACGCCGATCGCCTTGCCGCCTGCGCCCTTGATCTCTTCGGCCACGGCATCCGCGCCGCTCTGGTTCAGATCGGCGATGGCGACAGCGGCGCCCGCCTGCGCTAGCGTGAGGGCGATCTGCTTGCCGATGCCGCTGGCCGCGCCGGTGACGACTGCCACCTTGCCATCGAGTTTCGTGTTCAGGGAGAGAGACGACATCGGGCACCTCCAGGTGAGTGAACGGGACAGGACAGGATGAAACCGCGGAGCGCGCGCCGTCAAACCTGACGAATGGCTTATGCCATCCGGCCGGATGTTGCGTCGCGGCCAACGAGGCTATTGTGCATGAAGGCGCCTCGTCGAAGCATCGAGCACGACAGGCGAAAGAGATTTTCGCCGCACTGCAAGGCGCGGCGCGCGGCGCAAGCCCGTTCAGCAGCAATGGCCAAGTCGTGCTAGCTTTATCGGCTCACAAGGAGGCGTTCATGAACTATCGGCGACTGGGCCGCTCAGGCCTGCAGGTAAGCGAACTGTCCATCGGCTCGTGGGTCACCTACGGCAACCAGGTCGACGCCAGGCTCGCGCGCGAATCGCTTGCAGCGGCGCGCGACGCCGGCATCAACTTCTTCGACAACGCCGAGGCCTACGCCGGCGGCAAGTCCGAAGAGCTCATGGGCCAGGCGCTCAAGGAACTCGCATGGCCACGCGTGAGCTATGTGGTCTCGACCAAGTTCTACTGGGGCTTGAACGAAGCGCCCAACCAGTACCACACGCTCAACCGCAAATACCTCATGAACGCCATCGACGGCTCGCTCAAGCGGCTGCAGCTCGATTACGTCGATCTCGTGTTCTGCCACCGTCCCGACCCGAACACGCCGGTCGAAGAAACCGTCTGGGCGATGAGCGACATGATCACGCGCGGCAAGGCGCTCTACTGGGGCACCTCGGAGTGGAGCGCCGACGAAATCCGCACCGCGTGGGAAATCGCGGAGCGCCATCACCTGCACAAGCCGGTCATGGAGCAGCCGCAATACAACCTGTTTCACCGCACGCGCGTGGAAGACGAATACCGCCGGCTCTACGAAGACATAGGCCTCGGCCTCACCACCTGGAGCCCGCTCGCCTCGGGTCTGCTCACCGGCAAGTATCGCGGCGGCGTGCCGTCGGGCAGCCGCGCGGAACTGCAGGGCTACGACTGGCTGCGCAAGAACGTCACCGACCCTGACAAGAACGAGATCGTCGGCAAGCTCGCCGAGTTCGCGAAACAACTCGACTGTTCGGTGGGGCAACTGGCGCTCGCCTGGATCCTGAAGAATCCGCGCGTGAGCACGGTCATCACCGGGGCCTCGCGCATCGAGCAGATCGGCGAAAACGTGAAGGCGCGCGACGTGGCGGAAAAGATCACGCCGGACGTCAAGGCGCAGATCGAGGCGATCGTCGGCGACGCTTACGACTGACGTAGGGCGCGTGTCCGCAAGGCGCGGCGCACCCGAAACCGTGAGGCGGGCTCACGCACGGGAGCAGCCGGACCGACGGCGTACCGCGGGTCACGTATTGCGGTGGCGTACAATACGCGGCCTCGCGGGCGGCGCAGTCATCGCGCCGCCGCTGCCATCTTCCCCGTTTTCACCGGACCTCGTGTCCCGTCCATCATGCTGAGCTACCGTCACGCCTTCCACGCCGGCAATCATGCCGATGTCCTGAAACACGCCGTCGTCGTGCAACTGCTGCATTACCTCGGCAAGAAGGATAAGGCGTACTGGTATATCGACACCCACGCAGGCGCCGGCGCCTATGCATTGCGCGAAGGCTACGCGACGAAGAACGCCGAGTTCGACACGGGCATCGGCAAGCTGTGGGGCCGCAACGACCTGCCTGCGGCGCTGGCGGACTACGTCGACGAAGTGGCGGCGTTGAACCCCGACGGCGAACTGCGCTTCTACCCCGGTTCGCCCTATCTCGCGTGGCGTCTCATGCGCGAGCAGGACCGCATGCGGCTGTTCGAATTGCACAGCACGGAAATCGACGTGCTGCGCCACCGCTTCCACGACGCGGGCCGCCGCGTGATGATCTACGCAGGCGACGGCTTCGACGGCATCAAGCCGCTCCTGCCCCCGCCGCCGCGCCGGGCGCTCGTGCTGATCGACCCGTCTTTCGAGGACAAGCGCGACTACGCGCGCACGCTGACCTGCGTCGAGGAAGGCCTCAAGCGCTTCTCGAACGGCACCTATGCGGTCTGGTATCCCCAGGTCACGCGACCCGAATCGCAGCGCTTCCCGGAGCAACTCAAGCGCCTGCAGAACAAGAACTGGCTGCACCTCACGCTCTCGGTGAGCAATCCACCCGAAGACGGCTTCGGCCTCTACGGCAGCGGCATGTTCATCCTGAACCCGCCCTACACGCTCGAAGCGGCGATGAAAGAGGCGCTGCCGTGGCTCGTGAAAACGCTCGGCCAGGACGCCGGCGCACAATTCAGGATCGAGTCGCGCGGAGACTGAGCCGCGAGATCGACCCCCTCGCGTTGCGGCGTCACTGCCCGGACGGTAGCGGTTGGGGAAGCGGCGTCGGGCGATGAGGGGGGCG
>NZ_JAMBPQ010000002.1 GCF_024206495.1 Paraburkholderia sp. CNPSo 3272
TCCCCAGATCAAGGCGTTTTGCGATCAGTTACGCGCCAGAGGCAAAAAGACCAAGGTCGCATTCATCGCCGGCATGCGCAAGCTGCTCACCCAACTCAACGCCATGATGCGGGATGCCATTCCCTGGAATCCCCCCAAAGCGTGATTTCTTGGGGCTTGCCCCTTGACCTTCAATACAGTTGCTTTCTTTGCCGCCGCAAAGAAAGTAGGTGCCGCCCCGCACAGGGGCAACCCAGGCATACCGACGCGAAAACAAGGAAAGGCCAACGCCACACGCAGCCCCAAAAAAATCACTTCACCGCAGGCAAAATCTTGCCGACGCAGGCACCAAACCCCACCCGATAACCATCGCCCTGGCACCAGCCCGCGAGCGTGAGTTCGTCGCCGTCTTCGATGAAGCCGCGCGTGCCGCCGCTCTTCAGTTCGAGCGGATTCTTCGCATTCCACGTGAGTTCGAGCAGGCTGCCGAACGAGTCCGGCGTCGGGCCCGAGATCGTGCCCGAACCCATCAGGTCGCCCACGCGTGTGTTGCACCCCGCCACGGTGTGATGTGCGAGTTGCTGCGCCATCGACCAGTACATGTGGCGGAAATTCGTGCGTGCGATGGTCGTCGCCTCGGCCGCGCCTTCGGGCTGCATCAGCACTTCGAGCGAAATGTCGAACGCGTGGTCGCCCTCGTGACGCAGGTATTCGAGCGGCTGCGGTTCCTGCACCGGCTGCGCGACGCGGAACGGCTCCAGCGCGTCGAGCGTGACGACCCACGGCGAGATCGTGGAAGCGAAGGTCTTCGCGTTGAACGGCCCGAGCGGCACGTACTCCCATTGCTGGATGTCGCGCGCGCTCCAGTCGTTGAGCAGCACCATGCCGAAGATGTGGTCCTCGGCGTCTTCGCACGCGATCGGCTCGCCGAGCGCATTGCCGCGCCCGACGATGAAGCCCGTTTCCAGCTCGATATCGAGCTTGCGGCACGCGCCGAACACCGGACGATCCTGATCGGGCAGCTTCAATTGGCCCCTCGGACGGCGCACCGGCGTGCCGCTCACCACCACCGACGACGCGCGCCCGTTATAGCCGATCGGCATCTCGGACCAGTTCGGCAGCAACGCATTCTTCGGATCGCGAAACATCGAGCCGACGTTCGTCGCGTGTTCCTTCGACGAGTAGAAGTCGGTGTAGCCCGGAATCTGCACCGGCAGATGCAGCTTCGCGTCGGCGAGCTTCACGAAGGCGCGCTGGCGCAACGCTGCGTCGTCGCGCAGCGTGGCCGATTCGCGCGCGAGCAGCGACGAAAGCTGCACGCGCACGCTGCGCCACGTCTCGCGGCCTAGCGCGATGAAGTCGTTCAGCGCGGCACGCGCAAAGACGTCTTGCTGCGCGCCCGCGGGCAGACGCAGCAGCCCGGCTTCGTGCAGCACCGCAAGATCGGCGACGAGGTCGCCGATCGCCACGCCCACACGCACCGTTGCGTTGTTTGTGTCGCTGAACACGCCGAAAGGCAGGTTCTGGATCGGGAAATCGCACTGGGCGTCGTTCGCGCTCTCGACCCAGCTCTTGCGCCCCGCGTCGAGCGTCGCCTTGAGTTCGTCCGTCATGGTGCTGTTCATTACTGCTGCTCCGGATTGAAGTGTTTCGTGAGGCCTTGCCAGCACTCGTAGTAATGCGCCTGCAGCTGGCTCGTTTCGAGCGCGTAGCGCGTCGGGCGGATCAGCGTGCGGGTCTCGAACATGAACGCCATCGTGTCGCCGACCTTGTGCGGTTTGGTCGTGTCGGAGTTCGATGCCTTCTCGAAGGTCTCAGCGTCGGGCCCGTGGCCCGACATGCAGTTGTGCAGGCTCGCGCCGCCCGGCACGAACCCTTCGGCCTTGGCGTCGTACACGCCGTGCACGAGGCCCATGAACTCGCTCGCCACGTTGCGGTGATACCAGGGCGGACGGAACGTGTTCTCGGCCGCGAGCCAGCGCGGCGGGAAGATTACGAAGTCGATCGAGTCGACGCCCGGCGTGTCCGTGGGCGCGTGCAGCACGAGGAAGATCGAAGGATCGGGGTGGTCGTAGCTGATCGAGCCAATGGTGTTGAAGCGGCGCAGGTCGTACTTGTAGGGTGCGTAGTTGCCGTGCCACGCCACCACGTCGAGCGGCGAGTGGCCGATGTCGGCGCGCCAGAGCTGGCCGCCCAGCTTGGTGACGAGCTCGAACTCGCCTTCGCGGTCTTCATACGCGGCGACGGGCGTGAGGAAGTCGCGCGGATTCGCGAGGCCATTCGAGCCGATCACGCCGAGATCGGGCAGACGCAGGAGCGCGCCGAAGTTCTCGCAGATGTAGCCGCGTGCGTCGCCGTCGGGCAAGTCCACCGTGAAGCGCACGCCGCGCGGGATCACGACGATCTCGAAGGGCTCGACGTCGAGCCGGCCCATCTCCGTGCGGATGGCAAGCCGCCCTTGCTGCGGAACGATCAGCAGCTCGCCGTCGGTGTTGTAGAAAAAGCGGTCGACCATCGGCCGGTTCGCCGCGTAGAGGTGGATCGCGCAGCCGCTCATCGAGGCCGCCGAGCCGTTGCCCGACATCGTCACCCAGCCGTCGATGAAATCGGTGGGCTCCGCGGGCATGGGCAGCGCATCCCAGCGCAGCTGGTTGGGCGGCGTGGGCGGCACGTCGCCGAAATCGGCGACGAGGCGCGGCGCGCCATTCATATCGAGGCGCGCCGTGACCGGCGCAAACGGCTGATGCACGGCGCCCGGACGGATCCGGTAGAACCACGTGCGGCGGTTGTGCGAGCGCGGCGCGGTGAACGCGGTGCCCGAGAGTTGCTCGGCGTAGAGGCCATAGGCGCAGCGCTGCGGCGAGTTCTGGCCGGCGGGCAGCGCGCCCGCCAGCGCCTCGGTCGCGAATTCGTTGGCGAAACCGCTCATGTAGCCGTGCTGGACTTCGGTCGGGTGCCGCAAAGGTGCGTTCATTGCTGTCTCTCCACGTTCTCGGGTCATGACATGACGTCACGCGATTTACGGATGGTAAAACTAATTACGATTAGTGAAATTAGGCGTATACCCTGGCGAGCAGCCGGGCGCCTCCAGAACTGCCGCGAATGGTCGATAACGTTATGACCAAACAGTCCATCCGGCGGGGCTGCGGGCTGCTACCATCGGGTCATGCGACCCCGTGTGGGTCTCGCGCTTTTCACCGGTTTTCACCCGCTTCCCGCTACATCACCATGATTGCTCCCACCATTCCCGAACTCGTTGCCCGCGCCGCCGACCATCCGTTTCTCGGCGAGCACCTGGCGATGGGCAGCGGCGCGCACGCCAAAGAGGCCGTGGCGCGGCGGCGCGGCGTGGAGCTATTGAGCGCCTACGAGCCGATTTACGACATCAGCGTGCACAGCGGGGCGCAGTCGCTCACCGCCGATCTCGCGATGGCCTCGCGTTTTGGCGACGAGCTCGGCTACCAGGCGGTCACGCTGCGCGAGCAGGACGGCCAGCTCGCGCCCTGCGACGCGTTCAGCGACGCGCTCGACGATCCCGACCTCGTCGCGGTCGACCGCATGGTGCGCGCGCTGCACGCCATCAATTTTCTGGGCGGCCAGCAGCACGGGCTGCTTTTCCTGCGCGTGCACGAGCGGCTCTTAAAGAGCGTGAAGTACGACCATGGACGGCATTTCTCGAACGTGCTCGTGTCGTTCGGGCTCAACCCCGGGCGCATCGTGATCGAGCTGCCGGCGGCGGCGGTCGCGCACCGCACGTTTCTCGGCTATCTCACGAAGAGCTATCAGCGGTACGGGTTCAAGGTGGCGGGCAATCTGCCCAATGCCGGGCAGATTCTTTCGGTGTCGGACGTGCCTCGGCCCGACTTCGTGAAGATGGATGCGGGCTCCGCGCTGCGCGATTCGATGGTGAAGCCGCTAGTGAGCTATGCTGCGCGGCTGCGTATTCCGCTCATTTTCAACCGCGTGACCGATGCGGCGCAGTTCGAGCAGTTGCAGCAGTACGACGTGCGCTTCGTGCAGGGGCCGGTGTTCGCGGCCCAGGACAAAGTGATTTAAGCGTGTGTGAGGCAAGCAAGGCGCCGGGCGGCGCCTGAGAGGCCTTAGAGGCTGACGGGTTCCTGCTCCAGCTCCACTCCGAAACGCGCGAGCACGTCGCGCTGGATCGCCTGCGCGAGTTCGAGAATGTCCGCGCCGGTCGCGCCGCCGCGATTGACGAGCACGAGCGCCTGACGCTCATGCACCGCCGCCGCCCGCAGCGCGCGGCCCTTCCAGCCGCACTGGTCGATCATCCAGCCCGCCGCTAGCTTCACGCGCCCGTCGGCCTGCTGGTAAGAAACGATCTGCGGCTCGCGCACGACGAGCGTGTCGAACTGCTGCGCGTCGATCACGGGATTCTTGAAGAAGCTGCCCGCATTGCCGAGTTCGAGCGGGTCAGGCAGCTTTGCGCGCCGCACCGCGACCACGGCGTCGAACACGGCGCGCGCATGCGGCGTCTTGCCGGCGTTGTGCTGCGCCAGTTCGCGCGCGAGATCGGCGTAGCCCGCGTTGGGCTGCCAGACCTTCGGCAGGCGGAACGTGACCGAGGTAATGACGAAGCGATCGCGCCCTTCGCGCTTGAAGAAGCTGTCGCGATAGCCGAAGCGGCAGGCGGCCGCGTCGAAATCGACGGCTTTGCCGGTCGCCATCTCGATGGCCCGCACCGACACGCAGCGCTCGGCCATCTCGAGCCCGTACGCACCGATGTTCTGAATGGGCGCCGCGCCCACCGTGCCGGGAATCAGCGCCAGATTCTCGAGGCCGGGCATGCCCGCTTCGAGCGTCCAGGACACAAAATCGTGCCAGTTCTCGCCCGCGGCCGCTTCCACGTACCAGGCGTGGCCGTCTTCGTGCGCAACGCGCTTGCCGGCCAGCGCCATCAGTAGCACGAGACCGTCGAAGTCGCGCGTGAGCACGACGTTGCTGCCGCCGCCCAGCACGAGCGTGCGCAAGCCCTGGGCGCGCGGATCGCGCACCGCGGCGGCGAGATCGGCCTCGCTTTCGACCCGGCACGCATAGCGCGCGCGCACGTCGAAACCGAACGTGTTGTGCGCGCGCAGCGAAAAGGCGGCGGCGAACCACGTAGTGACAGGCGTTTGGACGACGGGCATCGAGGAAGAACGGAACATGGAGACGAAAAATGGCCGGAAAGGCCGCCGGCGGGCACCTGCGCACCGCGGACTCGGCTCCGGGCTGCGGCAAGCCGCCTTGGGCAAACGCAACAGCGCCGGTAGAATGGCGTCGGTCCGTGATTATAGCGAGTGCGCGAACCGCTGCCTGAAAATGCCACAGTGGGTTGCGGAATACGGCTGCGACCCGCGGGCATTTAGCTTGCATAGCTTTTGCACCGCCGTTTGCGCACCTCGTACTTTTTGGAGAACGCAATGCCATCGTTTGACGTCGTCAGCGAAGCCAACATGATCGAAGTAAAGAACGCCGTGGAGCAATCCAACAAGGAGATCTCCACACGCTTCGACTTCAAGGGCTCGGACTCGCGCGTCGAGCAGAAAGAGCGCGAGCTGACCGCGTTCGCCGACGACGACTTCAAGCTCGGCCAGGTGAAGGACGTGCTCGTGTCGAAAATGGCCAAGCGCAACGTGGACGTGCGCTTCCTCGACTACGGCAAGATCGAGAAGATCGGCGGCGACAAGGTCAAGCAGGTCATCACCGTGAAGAAGGGTGTGTCGGGCGACCTCGCAAAGAAGATCGTGAGGCTCGTGAAGGACAGCAAGATCAAGGTCCAGGCGAGCATCCAGGGGGACGCCGTGCGCGTGACAGGCGCCAAGCGCGACGACCTGCAAAGCGTGATCGCCATGCTGCGCAAGGACGTGACCGACACGCCGCTCGACTTCAACAACTTCCGCGATTAACGCGGCAAGTCCAGCGCACTGCGGGGCGGCTCGGGCCGCCCCGTTTCGTTTCACACGTCCCCGCTCGCTCTCACTCTCTCGCGCTCACTCCGCCGTCACCACGACCGGCATGAGCGCCTCGCCGGTTTCCAGCAGTGTCTTGAGATTCGAGAGAATGCGCGGCCAGCCGCCCGAGACCTTCTCGATGAAGATCGATCCCGGCCGCGCCACGCTATGCGTAATCGTGAGCTTGACCGCGTGCTCGACGGGTTCGATGTCGATCGTGCAGAGCGAGTCGCCCTCGGCATGGAGTTCGGCCAGGAACATGTTGCGCCAGCGCAGCACGAGCCTGCGCGGGGGATCGGATTCGAGCACCGCGCCCGAGTCGGCGATCCGGCCGTCGGCGAAGCGCAGCGACCAGGACGAGCCCGTCTGCCAGTCGCACTCGTGATGCATGCCGAACCAGTAGCGCTCGGTGAACTCGCGGCTCGTGAGCGCCGTCCACAACGCCTGCGGCGTGGTGCGGATGAAAGTGACGTAGACGAACGTCGAGTCGCCGACGGCGCTGCCTTGCGTGTGCTTGTCGCTACTCATGGCTTGTCTCCTTCGAGTGATCGCTTGAGGTCGAGGAGCGCGCCCACGCGCTCGTGCTCGAACTTGCCGATCCAGCGCGCGGCAATCTCGCCGATGGGCACCGGATTGATGAAATGCCGCTTCTCGCGCCCATGCCGCTGCGTCGCGACGAGATTCGCCTCTTCCAGCACAGCGAGATGCTTCGTGACCGCCTGGCGCGAGATGGCCAGCCCCTCGCATAAATCGGTCAGCGTCTGGCCGTTTTTTGCGTGGAGGCGGTCAAGCAGTTGACGGCGGCTCGCGTCCGCCAGCGCGCGGAATACGGCGTCGTCGTTCATGCATTTATTATGCAACCATATGGTTGCATGTCAAGGTACAAAAAACGGCGCCGTAGCGCCGTCTTCCCAGTTCACCGTGCCTTCGCCTCAATCGAGCCGGAACTGGCCAACCGCATCCGCGAGATTGGCTGCCTGGCCGCGCAGCGCCGCCGCGGCAGCCGTCGACTGCTCGACGAGCGCCGCGTTCTGCTGAACCATCTCGTCGAGCTGGCTGACCGCCCGGTTCACTTCCTGGATGCCGCGCGTCTGCTCACCGGCGGCGTTGGTGACTTCGGCGATGATGGTCGTCACGTTCGCGACATTCGACACGATCTCATCCATCGTCGAGCCGGCACGGCGCACGAGCTGCGAGCCCGAAGTCACGCTGGAAACGGTCGCTTCGATCAGCGCCTTGATTTCGCGCGCCGCCTGCGCGCTGCGCTGGGCGAGGCTGCGCACCTCGCCCGCCACCACCGCGAAGCCGCGTCCCTGCTCCCCCGCGCGCGCCGCTTCCACGGCGGCGTTCAACGCGAGAATGTTGGTCTGGAACGCGATGCCGTCGATCACGCCGATGATGTCGGCGATCTTGACCGACGCCTTCTCGATGTCGCCCATCGTGTGCACCACGTCGCCGATCACCGAGCCGCCGCGCGAAGCCGCCTGCGAAGCCGTGGCCGCCGTCACGTCGGCCTGCTGCGCCGCGTTCGCCGACTGCGCGACCGTCGCCGTGATTTCCTCCATCGAGGCGGCTGTCTCTTCGAGGCTCGCCGCCGCCGATTCGGTGCGGCCCGAAAGATCGACGTTGCCCGCCGCGATTTCATCGCTCGCGGTACGCACCGATTCGCTCGCGTCGCGGATGTGGCGCATCACGTCGCGCAGCTTGTCCATGAACGCGTTGAACGAGCGCCCGATCTGCGCGACTTCATCGTTGCCCACGGCGGGCAGGCGCTTCGTCAGATCGCCCTCGCCGGCGCTAATCGCGTCCATCGCGTCGCGCACGCGCGAGAGGCGCTGGAACGACACGGCCGTCGCAGCGGCCACGATCGCCGCGGCCGCCACCGCGATCACCACGAGCGCGATGAGCGACGCTGTGAGCAGCGAGCGCATGGCCGCCGTCGCATCGGCGCGGTCGAAAGCGACGACCACGCGCCAGTCGGTGCCCGGAATCGTTTGCGCGCGCATCAGCTTGATGTCGCCCTTCACGTCCACCTTCAACGGCTCGCTCGCCGCGAACAGCGCGTTCAGGCGATCGCCGGCGAGCCCGGGCGCGAGTTCCGCGACGGGTTTGAGCGTGAGCTGCGCGTCGGGGTGCGCAACGATCGCGCCGCTCGCGTCGACGAGCATGCCGAAGCTCGCGGGCGTCGGATGAATCGAGCGGACGTTGGCGATCACGCTGTCCATCGCCACGTCGCCGGAGATGACGCCCTTCACGGCGCCGTCGCGAATCACGGGCTCCGCGAACGCCACTACGAGTTTGCCCGTGCCCACGTCCACATAGGGCGGCGTGACGACCGCCTTACCCGCCGCGACGGCCTGCTTGTACCAGGGGCGCCCGGTCGGGTCGTAGTCGGGCGGGATGCCGGTGGCGTCGGAGAACTTCGCCGTGCGGTCGGCATAACCCACGTAGACGTTGGTGAAGCCGCCCGCTGCCGCGATCTGCTTGAGCGCCGGCACAGGATCCGGCCCGAGCACGGCTTCCTGGAGCGAATCGATCATCCGCCCGTGGGTCGCGACCCAGTCGGCGATGCCCTGCGCGTGGCTCTCTTCGAGCGCCGCGAGCGTGCTGTCGATCGAATCCTTGTTTTGCGAGTCGGCGACGAAATAATTGAGCGCCGTATTCGCGGCAAGCGCGCTCACGACGATGACGACGCATAGCGCGACGATGCGCGCGCGGATGGAGGAAAACATGGGGGAATGCCGTGTGGGATCGAAGGAGGAAAGCCGCAAAAGCCTGATCTGGAGCTATCAGGGATTACGGCAAACCACCCAGCGTTCTTGAGGGCGCACACTGAGAAGATGCGCAATTAATCACTTACTTAACAGAAGATGACAGACGTTATCTGAAATTATCAGACAAATAGCCGGTGGCGACCTGACCCGTCAAACCAGCTTACTTGCCGGCGCCCGCCGCCTTCTTCTCGCCGATGCGGCTTTCCCTGCCCGCGATGAGCTTGGAAATGTTCGCGCGATGCCGCCAGAACAGCAGCACGCTCATGGCGAGGATGGCGAGCGCGACGATGCGCGGGCCGAACATGAAGACGTAGTAGAGCGGCGCGAATACGGCGGCGGCCAGCGCCGCGAGCGACGAGTAGCGCGTGAAGAATGCGACGATGAGCCAGGTGGCGAGCGTCGCGACACCGAGGATCGGATTCACGGCGAGCAGGACGCCGGCTGCAGTGGCGACGCCCTTGCCGCCCTTGAAGCGGAAGAACACTGGATACAGGTGGCCGAGAAACACCGCGATCGCCGCGAGCGCGACGGCGGCGTCGCCCAGACCGTAACGCGGGCCGAAGTGCGCGACGAGCCAGACGGCGAGCCACCCCTTGAACGCGTCGCCGATCAGCGTGAGGACCGCAGCCTTCTTGTTGCCGCTGCGCAGCACGTTGGTCGCGCCGGGATTGCCGGAGCCGTAGGAGCGGGGATCGTCGAGGCCCATGAAGGCGCTCACGACCACGGCGAACGAAACCGAGCCGATCAGATAGGCGAGAACGGCGACGAACAGGTTGTACATGCACGAAACCCGGAGGAAGTGGAACGATGCGCGCCGGGAGCTGGCGATGGTCATCGCCGCCCGGCAACGCGCGACGGCGCTCATTCTACCGAAGCGCGGGCGCGCCCTGCCCGCGCAGGCGGCACAAGCACGCACAAACCAGGGTAAATCAGGGAAGCAACGGCAACTGCCGGGGGATCCGCTCAGCATCCGCTCGGCGCGCGGCGCGCCTTATTTGACCGTTATTCGACGCTTGCGCACTGAACCGGCTTCGCGTTCAGGAGCGTCGTGAGCACCGCGGGGGCGAGGCTCACGAGATAGCCGCGACGGCCGCCGTTGAGCCAGATCTCGTCGAGTTCGAGTATGGTCGATTCGACGTACACGGGCATGGCTTTCTTCGTGCCGAAGGGCGACGTGCCGCCCACCAGGTACCCCGAATGACGGTTCGCGACTTCGGGCTTGCACGGCTCGATGCGCTTCGCGCCGATCTGCCGCGCGAGGTTCTTCGTCGACACCTTGCGGTCGCCATGCATGAGGACGACGAGCGGCTTCGCGTGCTCGTCCTCCATCACGAGCGTCTTGACGACGCGATGCTCGTCCACGCCGAGCTGGCGCGCGGACTCTTCGGTGCCGCCGTGCTCGACATACTCGTAGGGATGCTCGCCGAATGCGACGCCCGCGCGGCGCAGCATCTGCGTGGCGGGCGTTTCGGACACATGTTTCGTTTTGCTCATCGGCGCATTTTGACGTCTTCCCCGACCTCAGCCAACGGTTGCCGCGCAGGGCGCGGGAAGGACGGGGATTCCTTCTGCTAGACGGCGACGTCCCGCCGCGAGAATGTTCTCGCTTGAATTGATGTCGCGATGATGATACGCGCCACATTCAAGACAAGCCCACTCTCTTATTCCAAGACCTTCCAGGCCCTTCGGGCCTGTGCGCCTTTTACAGCAGCTACAGGTCTGGGTTGAAAACGCTTCATCGACCTCATCGAACCAGACTCCTGCGTCATCGCACTTGTACTGAGCCATGGTTCGGAACATACCCCAGCCTGCGTCAAGCACGGACTTCGCCATCCGCGTTTTCGCAAGTGCCGAAGCGTTCACATTGCCGATGAAGATGACATCGTATTCCTCTACGAATGCCGTGGAAAGCTTGTGCAACTGGTCTTTCCGTGAATTCCTGATTATTGAGTGAATCGCACGCACGCGCTCTTTCTTGCCCGCGCGCTGTGCGACTGCAAGTGCCTCCTCGTATTTCCGATAGGGTTTGTCGAGTGAAAAAACCTCCGCGTCACTCGTCGCGGCGAAGTCTTTCAGCCCAAGGTCAATACCGACCGAGCGCCCTACCAGCCCTGTGGGCGGCTTGGGTCTCTTTTTGACCTTGATGGTCACGTTCAGGTACCACCGCCCTCGGGCATCTTCACTGAGGTTCCCTGTACCAAGCTCGTAGTCAGCCAGGCCGTAGCTGTCCCAAAGTGACAGAGGTTTTCCTGAAAAGAAAACCTGACCGTTCCGATACCTGATGGCGCTAGCCTTGAAGGGAATCCAGCCAAGAGAGCGGCGCGGTCCGTTAGACACGCGCCAACGAAGCTTGACTTTGCGGTGTTGCTTGCGCCGGGCAACAAGCTCCTGGGTGACCGCCTGAACAGTCTGGGAATGTAGCGGCAAGCCTTCCCTTGTCGCACCTGCGGTGTACCGGTCAATTTCATCTGAACCGATGAAACGACGCTCGCGCTGCCAGACCTTGTAGCTCAGCTCATTGGCGTAGTTGAATACCTGATTGACGTGAAATGCAGACTCCCGCAACCACGCTGCGTGTTTGTCTTTCAACCGCACGCGAAGGACGCGGGTTGAAAGATTCGGGTCGACTTTTGTGCGTCGAGGCATTCAAGGAGAGGAAATTATTTTTAAACAGGTTAACACAGTTTGGTTAACAAATAGATGGCGACCTCCCGGCGGACGCGCTATTCATCTCCGCCCTGAAGGAATGAGCTTTCCGCGCGCTTCGGGTAATCGCAGCGTCTGAAACGACCGCGCCAGACGGGTTTGCCAGGGTCACCCGCGCGGATGATGCTTCTCGTGCAACAGACGCAGCCGCTCGCGCGCGACGTGCGTATAAATCTGCGTCGTGGAGATGTCGCTGTGGCCGAGCAGAAGCTGCACGACCCGCAGGTCCGCGCCGTGATTGAGCAGGTGCGTGGCGAACGCGTGGCGCATCGTGTGCGGGGAGAGCGGCGCATGCACACCGGCCGCCGCCGCGTGACGCTTGATGATGTGCCAGAACTGCTGGCGCGTCATGCCTTCGGCGCGCGCGGTCACGAACAGCGCGTCGGCCGTGCGCGCGCCGAGCAGCGCCGGCCGCGACTCGCGCAGGTAGCGCTCGATCCACGCGTGCGCCTCCTCGCCGAACGGAATGAGCCGCTCCTTCGAGCCCTTGCCGAGCACCCGCACGACGCCTTCGTTCAGGCCCACCTCGACGGTCTTGAGCGTGACGAGTTCGGTCACGCGCAGGCCGCTCGCGTACATCAGTTCCAGCATCGTGCGATCGCGCAGGCCGAGCGCCGTCTCGACATCGGGCGCGCCTAGCAGCGCCTCGACCTGCGCCTCGCTCAAGGTGGACGGAAAGCGCGGCGCCTGCTTCGCCGAGCGGATGCGCACGGTCGGGTCCGAATGCACGCGCTGCTCGCGCAGCGCCCAGCCGTAGTAGCGGCGAAACACCGAAAGGCGCCGGTTCGCCGAGGTGGATTTGTCGTCCTTGCGGCGCGCGCTGTAGGCGAGCAAGTCGTCTTCGCGGGTCGTATCGAGCGCATTGGCGCGCTCGCCCGCAAGCCATTGCGCGAAGAGGCGCAAATCGCGTCGGTAGGCGTCGAGCGTGTTGCGCGAGAGCCCGTGCTCGAGCCACATGGCGTCGCAGAACGTGTCGATGGCGGTGAGGCTCGACGCCAGCGCTTCGGCGGCGGCGGGCTCGAGCGCCTGCTCGGCCTCGTCGGCGGCATCGCTTGCGGCAAGCGGCGGAGGATTCGTCGTCATCGTCATCGTGTCAGCGCAGTTGAAATCGGTTCGACGTGCATTCGTGTGCGAGCAGCCAGCGCTTCACGTCGCGAAAGAAGCCTTCGCCGCCGTGATGCGCGAAGCCGCCGAGGCCGTTCGCCGACACCACGCGATGACACGGAATCACGATCGGAAAGGGGTTGTCGCCGCACGCCTGACCCACGGCGCGCGGGCTGACGCCGCCAATGCGCTTCGCGAGTTCCCCGTAGGTGAGGACTTCGCCGGCCTCGATTGCGCAGATGCCGTCCCACACGCGCCGCTGGAATTCGGTGCCGAGCGGGGCGAGCGGCAGGTCGAAGCCGGCGTCGGCGTCCTCGAAATACTGGCCGATCTGCTCAGCCGCGCGCGCGGCGAGTTCGCAATCGGGCTCGACGCTCGCCGTGTGTCCCGGCAAATAGACGATCTCGCGCAGCGCCTGGCCGACGGCGCGGATGCCGACCTTGCCGAATGGCGCGTCGATCACTGCGTTGAACATCGTCGTCTCCTTCGCGCGCGAACGTTGCACGCCATGGTGCCGCGTTGTGCGCGCGATTTCCAGCGCGCCGTCGTTCAGTTTCGGGTCCATGCCAGCCTCTGCCATTTTCATCCGCATCAAGCCGCTTCGAGCGCCCAGAGCACATGCTCGCGCACGACCGCCGACTCGTCATGCTCGCGCTCACGCAGCGCCTTTACGATCGCGGCGCGCGCGGCGTCGCGGGTGCTATCCGCGCCTTCACGCGTGGCGCGCAGCGCATTGCCCATCGCCACCGCGATGTTGCGCGACCAGCTCTCGTAGCCGATGCGCCGTATCGCGCTGCCCTGCATGCGCTCGTCGAACTGCGCCGCGCTCCAGCCGAACAGGTCGACGAGACTCGCGCGATCGAGCCCATGACGCACGTCGAAGTCCGCCACGGGCGCGGCCTTGGCGAACTTGTTCCATGGGCACACGAGCTGGCAGTCGTCGCAGCCATACACACGATTGCCGATCAGCTCGCGCAGTTCCAGGGGAATACTGCCCTTCAACTCGATCGTGAGATAGGAGATGCAGCGGCGCGCATCCACGCGATACGGCCCGGTGATCGCCCCCGTCGGGCACGCGTCGATGCAGCGCGTGCAGCTGCCGCAATGCGCGCCCGGCGTTTCGGGCGCGGTGCTGGCCGGGTCGTCGGCGTCGATAGGCAGCGGCACGTCCACGTAGATCTCGCCGAGGAAGAATAGCGAGCCCGCGTCGCGCTGCAGGAGCAGTGTGTGCTTGCCGCGCCAGCCTACGCCAGCCTTCTGCGCGAGCTCGACTTCGAGCACCGGCGCGGAGTCGGTGAACACGCGAAAGCCGAACTGGCCGATCTCGGCCTCGATGCGCTCGGCAAGCTGCTGCAGACGCGCGCGCAACACCTTGTGGTAGTCGCGGCCGCGCGCGTAGATCGACACGACAGCGGCATGCGGGTCAGCGAGACGCGCGTGTTCGCGCAGACGCCAGTCGGCGTGAACGCCCTGGTGTGCAACGTTCGTGCCAACTTCGTTGCCAACCGCAGCGCCAGCGCTCCCGCTGCGATCCGAACCGCCTTGCGAAGCACTTTCGAGCGTCTTTCCCGCTGCATTCGGCGCGAGCGTATCGACGGGCAAATAGGCCATGCGTGCGGTAATCACGCGTCGCGTGCCGGCCACAAGCTCGGCGGGCCGCGCGCGTTTCATCCCATGTTTGGCCATATAATCCATCTCGCCGTGGCAGCCTGCTTCGAGCCACGCGGCGAGGCCCGCCTCGGCATGGGAAAGGTCGGTGTCACTGATACCGATCGCACCGAACCCCAGCTCGCGCCCCCAGGTCCGGATGCGCGCCGCGAGCGCGGCAAGCGCCGCCTCATCGAGCAGCGTGGCCTGCTCGACGTCTGGCGCAGACGAATCTTGCGGCGCGTTAGCTCGAGCATGCGCTCGCGCGCCCGCCTGAGCGGACGTTGGGTCGAGCGCCTCCGAAGACGCGCGCGCATCTGGCGCCGAGTTGGAAGGGGAATGCGTGGGGTTCATCACGTCATTTTACGAGAATGCCCGACACGCCCGGTCACGACCACGCGCCGCTTTCGCTTGATCCATCCGCCGCCGTTCTCCTCGAACGCCGTTTCGATCTCGCAGACGCCGACGCCACTGACGCCTTCGGCGCACGCTTCGCGCACGCGCTCGATTCGCTGCGCGCAGATCGTGCGGAAAATCACGACGCACCGCCCTTTCACGGCCTGCACGTGCAGTTGCACGGCGACCTCGGCGCGGGCAAGACCTCGCTCGTGCGCGCCACGTTGCGCGCGCTCGGCCACACGGGCCGCGTGCGCAGCCCCACCTACACGCTGGTCGAACCGTACACAGTCGCCACGCCCCGTGGGGAACTCCAGCTTTATCACTTCGATCTGTACCGTTTCAGCGATCCGGCCGAATGGGCCGACTCGGGCTTTCGCGAATATTTTGCGCAAGATGCGGTGTGCCTCGTCGAATGGCCGCAACGCGCGGGCGGCCTGCTTGGCGTACCCGATCTCGTGTTTTCGCTCGAGCCGGATGCAAGCGGCGAAGGCCGCGTGCTCACCGCATACGCATACAGCGCATCAGGAAAGGCATGTCTAGAAAGATGTTAATCAAACCGTTCCGCTCGATCGAATCGGCCGCCACCGCCACGCACAACTGGCGTCGCCGGCAGATCCTGAAGGCGGGCGCTTCCACGCTCGTCCTCGGCCTTGCCGTGCCGCGCCTCGCGTGGGCCACTTCGGTGGTCGGCGTGCGCGTCTGGCCCGCGCGCGACTACACCCGCGTCACCATCGAATCGGACCAGCCGCTGCAGAACACGCAGCAACTGCTGCAGGGCCCGGATCGTCTCGTCGTCGATCTCACCGGACTCGATCTCGACGACGCACTCAAGAACCTCGTCTCCAAGATCACGCCGAACGATCCACAGATCCAGGCCGTGCGCGTGGGCCAGTACCAGCCGCACGTGGTGCGCATGGTGTTCGACCTCAAGGGCGGCGTGAAGCCCCAGGTGTTCACGCTTGCTCCTATCGGCTCGTACAAGTACCGGCTCGTGTTCGACCTCTATCCGGCGGTTGCGCCCGACCCGCTCATGGACCTGCTGGCGCAAACCGAGCGCAAGCAGCAGCAGCTCGACGCGCACGAAGCGATGAAGGACAGCGCGCCGCCTTCCACGCCGCCTACGCTCGCCGGTCCCAATGCCGGAATCAGCGCGCCGCCCGCGCACGACAACAGCGACGCATTTTTCGAGCGCTACGCGCAGAACGACGCGGGCGCCGCGCCCGGCACGCCGCGGCCCGCGCCCTCCGTGCGTGCGCCGAAGCCTGCCGCGCCGAAGCCGCCCGTCGTCGCCCAGCGCAACAGCGATGACGACAATGCCAGCGCCGACGACAACTACGGCTTCACCACGCCGAAGACCACCAGGGGCGGCACCACGCGCCTCTTGACGGTCGCGATCGATCCGGGCCACGGCGGCGAGGACCCCGGCGCGATCGGCAGCGCGGGCACCTACGAGAAGCACGTCGCGCTCGACATCGCGAAGAAGCTGCGCGCGAAAATCGACGGCCAGCCCAACATGCGCGCGATGATGACGCGCGACGCCGACTTCTTCGTGCCGCTGAACGTACGCGTGCAGAAGGCGCGCCGCGTGGGCGCGGACCTGTTCGTCTCGATTCACGCCGACGCCTTCACGACGCCCGAGGCGCGCGGCTCGTCGGTGTTCGCGCTGTCGGAGCACGGCGCGACGAGCGCCGCGGCGCGCTGGATGGCGAACAAGGAAAACTCGTCGGACCAGATCGGCGGCATCAGCGTGCAGACAGCCGACGCCGCCGTGAACCGCGCGCTCTTCGACATGTCCACTACGGCGCAGATCCGCGACTCGCTGCGTTACGGCGGCTTCGTGCTCAACGAGGTCGGCGAGATCAACAAGCTGCACAAGGGCTCAGTCGAGCAGGCGGGCTTCGCGGTGCTCAAGGCACCCGACATTCCGTCGATCCTCGTGGAGACGGCCTTCATCAGCAATCCCGAAGAAGAGACCAGGCTCAACGACGACGCCTATCGCGACAAGATGGCGAACGCGATTCTCAAGGGCATCAAGCGCTATTTCGCGGCCAATCCGCCGCTTGCGAAGAACCGCATGACCTGAGCGCCGCGTGGCGCATCGGGCGCTTCAGGAGCGCCGCGCATGCCTTCGGGCTCGCGCGGCGTTTTTTCGTGGTGCGCAGGCGTTACGAGCGCACGGCCCCGAGGCGCTGCTTGACCCAGCCTCCGAACACGTTGACGGCGAGGCCGCCCATCACGAGCACGGCGCCGCCGATCTCGGCCGCGCTCAACTGTTCGCCGAGCAGCAGCGACGCCGAGGCCAGCCCGACGATCGGCACGAGCAGCGAGAACGGCGCCACCTGGCTGGCGGGATACTTCGAGAGCAGGCGGCTCCAGAGGCTATAGCCGATGAGCGTCGCGACGAACGCTAGATAAACGATCGCGCCCACCGACGTCATGCCGATGCCCGAGAGCGCGGCGACGATGCGCTGCGGACCTTCCATCCAGTACGACAGCACGAGAAACGGCAGCGGCGGCACGAGGCTCGCCCACACCACGAGGCCGACGAGATCCACCTTGCCCACCTTCTTGGTGACAATATTGCCGAGCGCCCACATGCAAGCCGCGCACAGCGTGAGCACGAAGCCGGCGATGGTCATGCCTTGCGCACTGTGGCCCGCAGCACCGCCCATCGACTGCACACCGATCAGCGCGAGACCGCCCGCGGCGATCAACAGGCCGATGACGTTCTGCGCGTGAAAGCGCTCGCGCAGAAACACCGCCGCAAAACCGAGCGTGAAGAACGCCTGCGCCTGCAGCACGACCGACGCGAGGCCCGCGGGCATGCCCACGTACATCGCCGTGAAGAGGAACGCGAACTGGCCGAGCGAGATGGTCGCGCCGTAGGCCAGCAGCCAGCGCAGCGGCAATTGCGGGCGCTTCACGAACAGCACCGCGGGGAACGCCGCCAGCATGAAGCGCAGCGCGCCGAGCAGGAGCGGCGGCACGTCGTGCAGCCCCACCTTGATCACGACGAAATTCACGCCCCACGCGAGCACCACTACCAGCGCGAGCAACAAGTCCTTCGGCGACATCCCCTTTCTCCCCTTTTTGCGTCACACCTGTACTTCGAAGCGGCGATCTTACCCCCTCGCGCGGCGGCGTGCCGTGCGGCCAGCGCCGGGCCGTTGCCTTAGCCGCACGCCGGCAAAGCCGGCGTTAGAATGAGCGCCAGCCTCGCGCGCGGCGTGCCCGCGTGCCGATTTCGCCCACCAGCTGGCCCACAGCGCGTGCCATACGACTCATCCAGGAAGCATCATGTCCTCATCGATCAAAGCGGTTCTCAAGCCTCATCAACGCGACATCGGCAATCTCTATGTGCGACGCGTGCTGCCCGCGCTCGCCGCACGCCTCGTCGGCCCGTTCATCTTCTTCGATCACATGGGCCCCGCCACGCTCGCGCCGGGTTCGGGCGTGGACGTGCGCCCGCACCCGCATATCGGGCTGGCGACGGTCACCTATCTGTTCGACGGCGCGCTCATGCATCGCGACAGCATCGGTTCCAGCCAGAAGATCGTGCCCGGCGACGTGAACTGGATGACGGCCGGGCGCGGCATCGTCCACTCCGAGCGCACGCCCGATGAGGACCGCGCCACCGGCCTCACCATGCACGGCATCCAGACCTGGGTGGCGCTGCCGCTCGATCACGAAGACACGGAACCGTCGTTCTTCCATCACACCGCCGCCACGCTGCCCGAAATCGAGCGCAACGGCGTCACGATGCACGTGATCGCGGGCACAGCGTTCGGCGAGACCTCGCCGGTCGAGACCTTCTCCGGCACGCTCTACGTCGCCGCAGATTTCGCGCCGGGCAGCGCATTCGCGCTCGACGCGGAGCACGAAGAGCGCGGCGTCTACCTCGTGGAAGGCGATCTAGCGATCGACGGCACCCCGCTCGAACAGCACACCATGGCCGTGCTGGTGCCGGGCGAAACCGCCACGCTCTCGAGCGCGAATGGGGCACGCGTGATGCTGCTCGGCGGGGAAAAGCTCGGAGGCGAGCGCTTCATCGAATGGAACTTCGTGGCAAGCTCGCGCGAGAAGATCGAAGCCGCGAAGGAAGCCTGGACGCGCCAGGAAATGGGGCATGTTCCCGGCGAAACGGAATGGATTCCGCTGCCGGAAAAGAAGCCGCGCTAAGGCCTCGCTAACGGCTCGCCGCGAGGGGGATGATTGAAACCTGGGCGTTTCGTCCCCAACTACCCGCATAACGGTTATCTCAACGAGGACGCAATGGACACCACTCTCGCCACTTTCGAAAAAGACGTGATCGAAGCGTCGGCGCTCGCGCCGGTGCTGGTCGACTTCTGGGCGCCCTGGTGCGGCCCTTGCAAGAGCCTCGGCCCGATGCTCGAGAAGCTCGAGGCCGACTATGCGGGCAAATGGAAGCTCGTAAAGGTGAACGTCGACGAGAACCAGGAGCTCGCGGCGCACTTCGGCGTGCGCAGCATTCCGCACGTCGTGGCGTTCGCGGACCGCCAGGCGGTCGACCAGTTCGTGGGCGTGCTGCCCGAAGGCCAGTTGCGCCAGTTCCTCGACGGCCTGATCCCCGATGGCGCCGATGCCGCGCGCCGGGCCGCACAGGAAGCGCTGGCCGAGGGCCGCCGCGACGAAGCCTATGAAGCGCTGCAGGCCGCACTCGCGTTCGATCCGGGCAACGACGAAGTGCGCATGGACCTGATCGAGATGCTGCTCGCCGACAACCGCGCCGACGACGCCCAAAAGGAAGTCGAGCTGCTCTCGCCCAAGACCACGCAGGGCATCGACGCGCGCTTCAACGCGCTCAAGACGCGCCTCGACGCGCTCGACGCCGCCGCCGACCTGCCGCCCACCGACGCGCTCGAAGCCCAGGTCGCCGCCAACCCCGCCGACCTCGAAGCGCGCTTCGATCTGGCGAACGCACTAATCGCGCGCCGCAAATACGCGGGCGCGCTCGAGCATCTG
This sequence comes from Paraburkholderia sp. CNPSo 3272, assembly GCF_024206495.1. Classification (GTDB taxonomy): domain Bacteria; phylum Pseudomonadota; class Gammaproteobacteria; order Burkholderiales; family Burkholderiaceae; genus Paraburkholderia. The sequence continues at coordinate 19,544 of NZ_JAMBPQ010000002.1, forward strand.
CTGGAGATCGTCAAGCGCGACCGCGCCTTCCGCGACGACGTGGGCCGCAAGACCATGCTTTCCGTGTTCGATCTCGCGGCGCATCAGCCGCAGCTCGTGAGCGAGTGGCGGCGCAAGCTGAGCGCGACGCTGAACTGATATCGAGCGGCCGAGGACGCCCCAGGCGTCCTCGCATTCAGTCAGCTACGCCTGCTGAACACGACCGTACTGGTCGTCGAAGCGCACGATGTCGTCTTCGCCGAGATAACAGCCCGACTGCACCTCGATGACCTCGAGCGCCGTCTTGCCCGGATTCTCGAGCCGGTGCGTCATGCCAAGCGGGATATAGGTCGATTCGTTTTCGGAAAGCAGGAGCACCTCGTCGCCGCGCGTGACGCGCGCCGTTCCGCGCACCACGGTCCAGTGCTCCGCGCGGTGGTGATGCATCTGCAACGAAAGCCGCCCTCCCGGCTTTACAACGATGCGCTTGACTTGAAAGCGCTCGCCCTGATCGACCGAGTCGTACCAGCCCCACGGGCGCTCCACGCGCCTGTGTTGCCGCGCCACCTCGCTGTGCTGCGCCTTGAGCCGCGTAACCACCGCCTTGACGTCCTGAACGCGGTCCTTCGCCACAACGAGCACGGCGTCCGCTGTCTCGACCACCACCATGCCCCGCACGCCCACGCAGGCAACGAGCCTGCCGTCCGAATGCACGAAGGTATCCGTCGCATCCTCGAACAACACGCGCCCCCGCGCGACGTTGCCGTTCTCGTCCTTCTCCGAGACCTGCCACAGGGCGTCCCACGCCCCGACATCCGACCAGCCCGAACGAAGCGGCACAACCACGCCCGCGAGCCGCGCGTTCACGCCGACCGACTCCATCACCGCATAGTCGATCGAATCGGACGGACAGGCGGCGAGTGCATCGCGGTTCAAGTGGACAGTGCCGTCAGCGTCGACGCAGGCATTCTCGAAGGCCGCCGCGCACTGCGCCGCGATGAGCGGCCGGCTGTGCGCGATCGCTGCGAGCCAGACCGATGCGCGCACAACGAAAATCCCGCTGTTCCAAAGATAGTTCCCCGAAGCAACATAGCTTGCAGCGCGCTCGGCATCGGGCTTCTCGACAAAATGCTCGATGCTGCGCGCTCCGCTGCTGCCAAGCGGCAAGCCCGCGCCGATGTAGCCGTAGCCCGTTTCGGCGCGCTGCGGCGGCACGCCAAGTGTGACGATGGCGCCGCGCGCCGCGTGCGCCACGGCTTCTTCGAGCGCGGCGGCAAACGCGGCGCCATCGGCGATCAGATGGTCGGCGGGCATGGCAACGAGCACCGGATCCCCGTCGCCGCAGGCGGCAAGCGCCACTGCCGTGAGCGCGGGCGCCGTGTTGCGCGCGAGCGGTTCGAGCACGAAGCGGGCGGCCATGCCGCTGCGACCAAGGCGGTCGGCGCTCAGGTGGCGCAAGTCCTCGCTGCTCACGACAAACGGCGCAGCCTTGCGAACGGCTGTGTGCGCTTCAGGCAGTGTGGCGCCGGCGTGCAGGAACACGCTATCGAGGCGCCGCACAGTCGCCTCGAGCAGCGACTCGCCATCGATCAGGTCGATCAGTTGCTTGGGGCAGTGTTCGCGCGAAAGCGGCCATAGCCGCGTGCCCGAACCGCCCGCCAGCACAACGGGCTGAACGATGAGGTCGGCGTCACCTTCGTTGATCGCGGCTATCAGGCCGGCAGATGTCACATCGTTGTTCATTCGCGTCACTCCCCCCGAAGTCATGCACCGAGTCTCGTTATTGATTGGCGTACGGGTGACATTTGAACAATACGTATCGCGCGAATCTGTACGCGCAGCCACATTGAACGCACGGCGGTCATCGTTATGTGCGGCAGCACACGAAGCACGAAGAGGGCCGCGCAAGGTGATGTTTCACATCCGAACGTTTTTACGACAGTGTCGGTAGCCCCCCAACAGACGTGAATTAAAACCGCGTCGCTTCAGAGGCAGGCGCACAACGCATCCAGGGCGATGTCCCGACGATGTTTCAGCGAGGACTCATTTCCGCGCATCTGCGTGCGCAGCGAAAGTAGTCATATAAATCAACGCATTGGCGACATCAAACTCAAGCGACTTCGCAGACGGCGCCGCACTGGCGCTGTACAAAACTGAAACAATAATGCGGCTTTGCGTCGCGGCGGAAATAGCTCGCGCCGCGCAGAACCGCACGCGTCCTCACTTTCGCGCCCGCTGGCACAACCCCTGCTAAGTAGAGTTCGCCACACAGCGTAGATGCCGACAAACGAGATCGCAAAACGCTAACGGGGCGTATGAGGCCGGCGCAACGAACGTATAGCCGTACGGGTAACGGCGATAACAAGAGTTCGGCAGTCGGAAACAGAAAAAAACAGAAGGCGGCGCACGCCGCTTTACGCGAGGACCGATCATGTTGACCCTTCAATCCGATCTGCACGGCAACCATCTGCTTGGCGCACTTCCGTCAAACGAGTGGCAGGCTTTGGCGCCGCATCTCGAACTTGTTCAACTGCGTACTGAACAACTGCTCTGCGATTGCGGCCAGCGTATTCATCACGTGTACTTTCCGACGACCGCCGTCATCTCGATGCTCTCGACAATGGAAGACGGCAGTTCCGTCGAAATTGCCGCCGTGGGCCGGGAAGGCATGACCGGCGTTCCGGTGCTGACCGGTGGCGAGACGATGCCGAACCGCGTGCAGGTGCAAAGTTCGGGCTTCGCCTATCGCATAAGCGCACAGGCACTCAAGCAGCAGTTTGCGCGCTCGGACCTCCTGCGCCGCATTACGTTGCTTTACATGCATGCACTGCTCACGCAGGTCGCACAGACGGCCGCCTGCAACCGCCACCATTCGCTGAGCAAGCAGCTATGCCGATGGCTGCTGATCGAAGTGGACCGCGTCGACTCGAACGATCTGTGCGTGACGCAGCAACTGATCGCCGACATGCTCGGCGTGCGCCGCGAAGGCGTCACGGAAGCAGCCGGCAAGCTGCATGACGAAGGTCTGATCCATCACAGCCGCGGCAAGATCCGCGTACTCGACCGCAAGCGCCTCGAAGCGCGCGCATGCGAGTGCTACGGCCTCGTGCGCCGCGAGTTCGATCGTCTGCTGCCGCGCCTGCACGAAGCGGAAGCGGTCGAATAAGGCCACCGACGCGCGCGGTTCGTTCGCTTTCCAGCGCGATACGAAAGCGTGCCTTGTCAGGCACGCTTTCTTGCGTTTCCGGCGCTGGGCTTCAACGCTCGCTGGCTTGATGCGCCAACGTTCGCAACACATACGAAGCCGCCGCGAAACCAAAGCTCGCCGTCACGCACACGCTCGAACCGAAGCCCGCGCAGTTCAGCCCCACCGGGCCGTGATGCCCCGGTGACGTGGTGACGTGCTCGGCCTCGGCGTCGATATCGCACACAGCCGTCTCGGGATAAATGAGCGGCTCGTCCGAATACACCGCGCTCACCTTGAACTTTGCCTTCGGCCCGCGCGGAAAGCCGTGGTGCTTGCGCAACTGGCCGCGCACCTTGGACAGCAGCGGGTCCTGGATCGTGAGCGCGAGGTCGTCGATGCGAATGCGCGTGGGGTCGAGCTGCCCGCCCGCGCCGCCCACCGTGATCAGCGGCACGCGATGCTCAACGGACCAGGCGATCAGCGCGGTCTTGGTGCGCACGCTGTCGATGGCGTCGATCACGTAGTCGAAACCGCCGCCCAGCAGCGCGTCAAAGTTCGACGGCTCGACGAAATCCTCCACTAGGCGCACGTCGCAGGCCGGGTCGATGAGCTTGATGCGCTCGGCCATCGCCTCGACCTTGGGCTTGCCGTAGTTGCCGTCGAGCGCGTGGATCTGGCGGTTGGTGTTGCTCTCGGCCACGTTGTCGAGGTCGATCAGCGTGAGCTTGCCGATCGCGCTGCGCGCGAGCGCCTCGGCGGCCCAAGAGCCGACGCCGCCAATGCCGATAACGGCGACGTGGGCGCGCTCGAACGCGTCGAGCGCGGGTGCGCCATAAAGCCGCGCGATTCCGCCGAATCGGCGGGCGCGGTCGGCGACATCGTCGGCAGGGCTCGGGGTAAGATCGACGGAGCCGGCGGCAGGGGAAATCGGAGTACTGGACATGACGGTAGGCAATCGTAAGCGGACCGGTCGCACGCTGCTGTCCCAGTCCTCGCAAGACCCGTATTTTGCCTGATCGCGCCGAATGAGGCCGGGCGGCCTCAAGCCGGGCGCGCCTGGCCGGCCACCCCTAGCCGGGCGCCCCTTGCCGGGCGCGCCTGTTTCCCCGCCTGTTCGATATACTTGTCCGCATTGAAGCGTCTGCCTAAAAGATGACCTCCCTCGCCGATCTCCGCAAGACCTACTCGCTCGGCTCGCTCGACGCCGCCGACGTCGATCCCGATCCGATCCGCCAGTTCCAGACCTGGTTCGCGCAGGCGCTCGACGCCAAGCTGCCCGAGCCCAATGCCATGACGGTCGCCACGGTCGACACACAGGGCCGCCCCGCCGCGCGCATCCTGCTCATCAAGGGCGTGGACGAGCGCGGCTTCGTGTTCTTCACGAACTACGAGAGCCGCAAGGGCCGTGAGCTGAGCGCGAATCCGCATGCGGCGCTGCTCTTTCACTGGATCGAGCTGGAGCGTCAGGTCCGCATCGAGGGGAAGGTCGAACTCACGAGCGCCGAGGAAAGCGACGCCTACTTCAACTCGCGTCCGCTCGGCTCGCGCATTGGCGCGTGGGCCTCGGAGCAAAGCACGGTGATCGCGAACCGCGAGACGCTCGAAGCCCGCGAGCGCGAAATCGCCGCGCAGTATGGCGAAACACCGCCGCGCCCGCCGCACTGGGGCGGCTACCGGCTCGTGCCGGAGGCCATCGAGTTCTGGCAAGGCCGCCCGTCGCGCCTGCACGACCGGATCCGCTACACGCGTGAAAGCGCGGATGCGGCCTGGCGCATCGAGCGTCTCGCGCCCTGAGCGCATGCGCGCGGCGACGCAACGCACGTTACGAGCACTTACCTCGCGTCAACCGGGTTTTCGTCTCACCGCTTTCGTTGTATATCGTTCAGTACCTCGCTGTTGCCGTAACGCTGTTGCCAAAAACCTGCATCGCAATTCGCTTTTGTCATTGGGCTTCAATTGTTCATCTGACACGGAGAGAAACGCATGTTCTGGGAGAAAAAACTCGCACAGTGGGTAGAAGAAGTGCGCAGCAAGGCCGACTTGCCCGCTCGCCTCGTGCTCTGGAGCGGGCAGCAATACGACTTTGGCCACTTCGCCGCGCCTGCCGTCACGCTCAAGGTCAATAGCGCGTCGGCGCTGCCGCTCCTGCTCACGCCGAGCCTCGACAACCTCGGCGAGGCCTACGTGAAGGGCAAGATCGACATCGAAGGCAAGCTCGCCGACATCATCAACATCAGTTATTCGCTCGCGCGCAACACTGTCACGAGCGCCAGCAAGCTCGCCCGCGTGCGCCGCTATTTCACGCACTCGAAGTCCACGGACAAGCAGGCCATCCAGTACCACTACGACGTCTCGAACGAGTTCTACAAGCTCTGGCTCGACGAGAACATGGTCTATTCGTGCGCGTATTTCGAAAACGGCGACGAAGACCTCGCCACCGCCCAACTCAAGAAAATCGATCACATCCTCACGAAGATCCAGGTGAAGGAAGGTCACACGTTGCTCGACATCGGCTGCGGATGGGGCGCGCTGGTGCTGCGCGCGGCGCAGAAGTTCGGCGCGCGCTGCGTGGGCGTGACGCTCTCGCAGAACCAGTTCGATCTCGCGACGGCACGCGTGAAGGCGGCAGGCCTCGAAGACCGCATCGAGATCCGCCTGCAGGACTATCGAGACATACAAGGCCAGTTCGATCGCATCACGAGCGTGGGCATGTTCGAGCACGTCGGGCGCAAGAATCTGCCGGGCTATTTCCGCAAGGTCCACGACCTGCTCGCCGACGACGGCGTCGCCATGAACCACGGCATCACCTCGTCGGACGCCGAATCGGGCGAAACGGCGCTGGGCGGCGGCGAATTCATCGACCGCTACGTCTTCCCCGACGGCGAGCTGCCGCACATCGGCCTCGCGCTCGAAGCGGCGCAGCGTGGCGGCCTCGAAGCGGTTGACGTGGAGAGCCTGCGCCGTCACTATGCGCACACGCTCGATTTGTGGGCGGAGAATTTCGAGGCGCGCGCCGAGGAAGCGAAACAGCTCGTAGAGGACGAGAAGTTCCGCATCTGGCGCGTTTATCTGGCAGGTTGCGCGTACGCGTTCGAGCACGACGACGTGTCGATCTTCCAGATTGTCTGCCGCAAGGCCGGCCGCAGCGCGACAACGCTGCCGTGGTCGCGCCGGTACATGTACGAGAAGCCGCTCTGACGCAGGCGGCGGCGCGGTTCGCCGCGCCGCCCGCGTATCAACTGTTCCAGCAGTTGCGTCCGGCCGAGGCGGCTTCGCCCTACGACCGCCATCACGACGCCACAGCGCGACGCCACTGCATGAACGAACGCGACGACGGCCACGACCTGTTTGGCGACATGACGCACGGGCCGGCCAACGACTCCGGCCCTGACGCCGCCCACTCGGCCGCCCACTCAGCCGCCCACCCCGCTGCGCGCCGCAACGCGCCGAAGGCCGAAGCCCGCCGCGCCGAGCCGCAGCCTGATCTGTTCGGCTTCGCAGCGCCTGCGACGAAGCCAGCCTCCCAGCGCCCCGCCCACGCCGCGCGCGAGAACGACGCCGAATCTGAAGCGCGCGAAGATGCCATACCGCGCGAAAAACCGCCGAAAAGGGCCGCCCCCAACCCCGACGCCCCGAAACGCCGCGGCCGCGGCGTGCTGCCCGCCGTAGCCACGCAAGACACGCTCGACGTCGCCGCCGCGCTGCCCGCGAGCGTGCGCCTTGGCACCTCGTCGTGGTCGTTTCCGGGCTGGCGCGGCATCGTCTATGGCGAGGACTACAGCCAGTCTAAGCTCGCCCGCGACGGCCTCTCGGCCTACGGCGCGCATCCGCTGCTGCGCTCGGTGAGCATCGACCGCTCGTTCTACGCGCCGCTCACCGTCACCGATTACCTGCGCTACGCGCAGCAGGTGCCGGAGCACTTCCGCTTCATCGTGAAGGCGCCGGCGCTCGTTACCGACGCCAGCGTGCGCGGCGTGCGCGGCGAGCCCGTTTCCGCGAACCCGTGCTTTCTCAACGCGGAGCTGGCCGCGCGCGAATTCGTGGAGCCGTGCCTCGCGGGCCTGGGCAGCAAGGCCGGCGCGCTCGTGTTCCAGTTCCCGCCGCTGCCCGATCAGTTATTGGCCGACCCGGCGGCATTCGTCGAGCGGCTGACCGCCTTCCTCGCCGCGCTGCCGCCGCTGCCCCAGTCGACCGAGCCTGCCGCAACCGGCGACGGTCCGTGCTACGCCGTCGAGGTTCGCGACGCGATCCTGCTCACACCGCGCTTCGTACGCACGCTGCGCGCCGCGGGGGTGCGGTACTGCGTCGGCCTGCACGCCCGCATGCCGGACCCGCTGCGCCAGGCCGCCGCGCTCGCACTGATGGACGGCGAGGCCCCGGCCGGGCCGCTGATCGTGCGCTGGAGCCTGCACAGCGGCTTCAAGTACGAGCAGGCGAAGGCGCGCTACGAGCCGTTCGACAAACTGGTGGACGAAGATCCGCATACGCGCGTCACGCTCGCGGAACTGGCCGCGCGCTACGCGATGGCGGGCCAGCCCGTGCTGATCACGACGAACAACAAGGCGGAGGGATCGGCGCCGCTAACCTGCGCGAAGCTCGCGCGGGCGATTGCGGACGAGATGGAGCGCTTTCGCGGGGAAACGGCGCTGGACGCCGCGCGCGACGCGACGCCGAAAGAAGCGCCGCCCGGCGCGCAAGCAGAAGAGGAAAAGGAAAACTGAAGCGCGCAATGGCATCAAAACCGGGCATCAAAACCGGCATCCAACCCGGCATCAAAACCGGGCATCGAAAGCAGGTATCGAAACCGCCCGCGCGCCTCCCGCAGACTTATTCAGCCTTGAGCCGGTGCGCGAACTTCTGGCGGAACTTCGCGACCTTCGGCGCCACGACGAACGAGCAATAGCCCTGGTTTGGGTGCTGCGCGAAGTAGTTCTGGTGATACGCCTCGGCGGGAAAATAGTTGCCGTCGAGCGGTAGCACCTGGGTGACGATCTTGCCGTCGTAGACGCCTTCTGCGGCCAGCTCGCGAATCGCCTGCTCAGCCGTCTCGCGCTGCGCCTCGGAGTGCGTGAAGATCGCCGAGCGGTACTGTGTGCCCACGTCGTTGCCCTGGCGGTTCAGCTGCGTGGGGTCGTGAATCGCGAAAAAGATGTCGAGAATCTCGCGATACGTGATCCTGGCGGGATCGAACTCCACCTTCACGACCTCGGCGTGGCCGGTGTCGCCGTCGCAGACCTGCTCATAGCTTGGGTTTGTCACGTGGCCGCCCGCGTAGCCCGACTCCACCGCGTTCACCCCCTCCACGCGCAGGTACACCGCCTCCAGGCACCAGAAGCATCCGCCGCCCAGGGTGGCCGTTTCGACTGTCTGACTCATGCTGTTTGCTCCTTTGATCGTGACTGCGGACGCCATCGCGGACCTCACTGCGGACACCACTGCGCGGTGCCCCACGCGACCCGCCATCCGCCGCTTCCGCTAAAATTGTGACAATTCGCCGAATTTCCACATGACGTTGATCCCGATTTCTGCTCCCGCCGCCACGCGCGCGGCCCGTGAAGGCCTGCACCGATGACCCGCCGCGCCAGCCCGCCCAATTTCGACGACGGCGCATTCCGCCGCGCGCTTGGCCAGTTCGCCACCGGCGTGACCGTGATCACGACGCGCGCGCCCGACGGCACGCTCATCGGCATCACGGCCAGCTCGTTCAACTCGGTCTCGCTCAATCCGCCGCTCGTGCTGTGGAGCCTCGCCACGCGCTCGGCGTCCATGCCCGTCTTCCGCTCGAACAGCCATTATGTGATCAATGTGCTCGCCGCGTCGCAGCTCGACCTGTGCAAGCGCTTTGCGACCGTGAAGGGCGACCGTTTCGAGGGCGTCTCGCACGCGGCCAGCGACACCGGAATGCCCGTGCTGAACGGCGCGATCGCGTGGTTCGAGTGCCACAACCGCAGCCGCTACGACGAGGGCGATCACGTGATTTTCGTCGGGGAAGTGGAACGCTGCGGCGTGCGCGAGGACGGCACCGACGCTTCGCCGCTCGTGTTCCACGGCGGCGCGTTCCACCAGCTCCAGTCGCTCTGACCCGGCCGGGCGCGCGCCACGTCGTTCGAATTTATGCCGGCGCGCTCTTGGGCTCGCGCTGCGCGATCAGGTCCACCGGCACGCCCGCTTCCACCTTGAGCGTCCTGAGCACGATGTTCGAGCGGATGTCCATCACTCCCGGCGCCTTGTACAGCTTGTTGAGCACGAAGTCCGAGTAGTGCTTGAGGTTGTGCGCGAGCACGCGCAGCAGGTAGTGCGTCTCGCCCGTCACCACATACGCCCCCACCACCTCCGGCCAGTCGCGCAGCGCCGTGACGAAGCGCTCGTGCCAGCTCTCCTGGTCGTTGCGCATCGACACCTGCACGAACGCCTCCATCTCGAAGCCGAGAATCTCCCGGTTCAGACTCGCGCGGTAGCGCTCCACCACGCCCTGCTCCTCGAGCAGCCGCAAACGGCGCAGGCACGCCGATGGCGAAAGCGAAATGCGCTCCGCCAGATCGAGATTGCTGATCCGCCCCTCGTTCTGCAGCACGGCGAGAATACGGCAATCGGTAGCATCAAGCGAGATTGCGTTCATATTTGGTCTCCATTCCCGTCTTGAGACAAATTATGTGCCAACAACCGCAATTTGCGGCGTTTTTTTGCAAGCACATTTCACGCGGGGTTGCCTATCATTCGAAGCATCAGCCTTGCATGGGGCCGCAATAAGTGCGGCCGACAGGAGACAACGCAAACGCAAGACGCCACTGACATGACCCAGATCAAAGACATTTCCCCGCCGATTCATCCCGAAACGCCCGTCTGGCCCGGCGATACGCGCGTTGGCGTCGAGCGCGTGTGGCGCATGGAGGCGGGCTCGCCGGTCAACGTCGCGCGCGTGACGCTGTCGCCGCACACCGGCGCGCACACCGACGCCCCGCTGCACTACGACGCCCAAGGCGCGCCGATCGGCGAGGTGCCGCTCGACACGTATATCGGCGCGTGCCGCGTGATTCATTGCGTGGGCGCCGCGCCGCTCGTGCTGCCCGAACACGTGGAAGGCGCGCTGCCCGGCATCCCGCCGCGCGTGCTGCTGCGTACCTACGCGCACGCGCCGCAGGACCGCTGGGACAGCAAGTTCTGCGCCGTCGCGCCGGCAACGATCGATCTGCTCGCCGCGCACGGCGTGCGTCTCATCGGCATCGACACGCCTTCGCTCGACCCGCAGGAATCGAAGACGATGGACGCGCATCACCGCATCCGCGCACATGGCATGGCGATCCTCGAAGGCGTCGTGCTCGACGCCATCGCGCCCGGCGACTACGAACTCATTGCACTGCCGCTGAAGTTCGCGACGCTCGACGCCAGCCCCGTGCGCGCCGTGCTACGCGAACTGCCTGCGGCCGCCGACAACTGAACCCCCTCAATTAGCCAGACACAGAAACGTAGACATGAACGACCGCAACGAAGCCCTGGCAGCCGATCGCGCCGATCCGCTCGCCGCCCTGCGCGAGCAATTCACGCTCGCGGCCGGCACCATCTATCTCGACGGCAACTCGCTCGGTGTGCCGCCTTCGGCGTCGGCGGCGCGCGCGCAGGCCGTGATCGGCGGCGAATGGGGCGAAGGCCTCATCCGCAGCTGGAACACGGCGGGCTGGTTCGCCATGCCCAGGCGTCTGGGCAACAAGCTCGCGAAGCTGATCGGCGCGGCCGACGACGAAGTCGTCATCACCGACACCATCTCGATCAATCTCTTCAAGGCGCTCTCCGCCGCGCTGCGCGTGCAGAACGCGCGCGACCCGAAGCGTCGCGTGATCGTCTCGGAGCGCTCCAACTTTCCGAGCGACCTGTACATTGCGCAAGGGCTCATCGAGCAGCTAGACCGCGGCTATGAACTGCGCCTCGTCGACGATCCCTCCGAGTTGCGCGGCGCGATCCGCGAAGACGTGGCCGTCGCGATGATCACGCACGTGAACTACCGCACGGGCGAGATGCACGACATGCGCGCGCTCACCGACCATATTCACGCGCAGGGCGCGCTCGCGCTGTGGGATCTCGCACACTCGGCGGGCGCCGTGCCCGTGGACCTGAACGGCGCGAACGCCGACTACGCCGTGGGCTGCACGTACAAGTACCTGAATGGCGGCCCCGGTTCGCCCGGTTTCGTGTGGGTGCCCAAGCGCCATCAGGATGCGTTCTCGCAGCCGCTCTCGGGCTGGTGGGGCCACAAGTCGCCGTTCGAGATGAACCCTGTCTATCGTCCGGACAACGGCATCGGCCGTTTTCTCTGCGGCACGCAGCCGATCGTCTCGATGGCGCTCGTCGAATGCGGTCTCGACGTGTTCCTGCAAACCGACATGCAGGCGATCCGCCGCAAGTCGCTCGCGCTCACCGACCTCTTCATCGAACTGGTGGAGACGCGCTGCGAGGAATACGGCCTCACACTCGTCACGCCGCGCGCTCATGCGGAGCGCGGCTCGCACGTGAGCTTCGAGCACCCGCACGGCTATGAGGTGATGCAGGCGTTGATCGCGCGCGGCGTGATCGGCGACTATCGCGAGCCGCGCGTGCTGCGCTTCGGCTTCACGCCGCTGTATCTGCGTTACGTCGACGTGTGGGACGCCGTCGAGACGCTGCGCGAGGTGCTTGCCACCGAGTCCTGGCGCAAGCCCGAATTCGCCGAGCGCGGCGCGGTGACCTGAGGAGCGGCAGATGAACGATCACATGCAAATCCCGGGCATGCCCGACGCGGGTGAAACCACGAGTGAGACCCACGGCGCCGCACGTGGCGGCTGCCCGTTCGGGCACGGCGCCGCCGCGCCCGCGCCGGCTGCACAAGCGCCTGAGGTACAAGGCGAAGGCTGGCACGACGCACAGCTCGACTTCTCGAAGTCGATGAGCTACGGCGACTACCTCGCGCTCGACGCCGTGCTGGGTGCGCAGCATCCGCTCTCGCCCGACCACAACGAGATGCTGTTCATCGTGCAGCATCAAACGAGCGAGCTGTGGATGAAGCTCGCGCTCTACGAGCTGCGCGCAGCGCTCGCCAACGTGCACCGCGACGCGCTGCCGCCCGCGTTCAAGCAACTCGCGCGCGTCTCGCGGATCATGGAGCAGCTCGTACAGGCGTGGAGCGTTCTCTCGACGCTCACGCCCTCCGAATACACGGCCATGCGGCCGTATCTCGGTGCGTCGTCGGGCTTCCAGTCGTATCAATATCGGCAGATCGAGTTCCTGCTCGGCAACAAGAACGTGCAGATGCTCAAGCCGCACGAGCATCGGGGCGAGATTTTCGAGCAGGTGAAAGCGACGCTCGAAGCGCCCTCGTTCTACGACGAAGTCATTCGCCTGCTCGCGCGGCGCGGCTTTGCGATCGCGCCCGAGCGGCTGAACCGCGACTGGACCCTGCCGACCGAACATGACGCCACGGTCGAGGCGGCGTGGCTAGAGGTGTACCGCAATCCTTCGGAGTACTGGGATTTGTACGAGATGGCCGAAGAACTCGTCGATCTCGAAGACGCGTTCCGTCAATGGCGTTTCCGCCACGTGACGACGGTCGAGCGCATCATCGGCTTCAAGCAGGGCACGGGCGGCACGAATGGCGCGCCGTATCTGCGCAAGATGCTCGATGTCGTGCTGTTTCCCGAGCTGTGGCACGTGCGCACGGTGCTGTAACGCAAACCGCTGCGCCCAAAAGCAAAAATGCCCGCCAATCGATGGCGGGCATTTTTTTCGCGGCAACGCGCGCGAGGCTTAGACCACCACGGTCTGCGCTTCGCCTTCCTTGCTTTCGCGCACCACACCGATCTTCCACACCTGTTCGCCCGCTGCGGCCAACAGGGAAGCCGCCGCATCGGCTTGATCCGCCGCCACGACCACGGCCATGCCGATGCCGCAGTTGAACACGCGGTGCATTTCCGCATCGGCCACGCCGCCGTGCTTCTGCAGCCACGTGAAGAGCGGCGGCAGCGGCCATGCCGCGTGGTTCAGTTCGGCCGTCAGGCCTTCGCGCAGCACGCGCGGAATGTTCTCGACGAGGCCGCCGCCGGTGATGTGCGCCATGCCCTTCACCGTGATGGTTTCCATCAGCTTGAGCAGCGGCTTCACGTAGATGCGCGTGGGCGCCATCAGCGCGTCGGCGAGCGAGCGGCCGTCGAAGTCGGCGGCGAGGTCCGGCTGCGCGCGCTCGATGATCTTGCGCACGAGCGAGAAGCCGTTCGAGTGAATGCCGCTCGAGGCGAGACCCAGCACCACGTCGCCCGGGGCGATCGTGCTGCCGTCGATGATCTTGCTCTTTTCGACTGCGCCAACCGCGAAGCCGGCGAGATCGTATTCGCCGTCGGGGTACATGCCCGGCATTTCGGCCGTTTCACCGCCGATCAGCGCGCAGCCCGACAGCTCGCAGCCTTGCGCGATGCCCTTCACGACCGTGGCCGCCGTGTCGACATCCAGCTTGCCGCAAGCGAAGTAGTCGAGGAAGAACAGCGGCTCGGCGCCTTGCACGAGGATGTCGTTCACGCTCATCGCGACGAGATCCTGGCCGACCGTGTCGTGTTTGTTCAGATGAAACGCGAGGCGCAGCTTGGTGCCCACGCCGTCGGTGCCCGAAACGAGCACGGGCTCCTTGTACCTCTTCGGCACTTCGAAAAGCGCGCCGAATCCGCCGATGCCGCCCATCACGCCTTCGCGCAGGGTCTTCTTCGCAAACGGCTTGATGCGATCGACGAGCGCGTCGCCCGCGACCATGTCGACGCCAGCATCGGCGTAGGAGAGGCCTTGGTCCTGCGACTGTGCCTGATTAGCGGGGCCGGATTTCGGTTGATTCATGGGGAAGCGCCAGAAGGTCGGTAAAATGCGATTTTAACCGATTGACGGCGCCTCGCCGCCGCGGGTGGAGCGAGATCTGGAACGCGCCTCGCCTGGCGCCCCACAACCGGAAACCGAGTTTTGCCGCACAACAAACCGTATTTCGCACCGTACCGGCGTCGGGCCGTAATCTGGACCGGGATCGCGCTCGCCCTCGGCAACGTGCTGCGGCGTCCGCGGCCCAGTGATCTCCGCGATTCTCACGAGAGCACGCTTTACTAGAACCGACTTTCGTCCAGACACACCGTGCAGCGACAGTTAACGCTCGATCTCGGCACCCCGCCGCCATCGACCTTCGACAACTTCCATATCGGCGCCAACGCCGAGCTGGTCGCGCGCCTGCGCGGTCTGGACGCGGCGCTCATGGCGGGCCCGATCGCCGATCGCACGTTCTATGTCTGGGGCGAGCCCGGCAACGGGCGCAGCCATCTGCTGCACGCGCTCGCCGACGAAGCGCCGCCGGGCCACGTGCGCTATCTGGGTCCGCAAAGCGCGCTCGCGGCGTTCACGTTCGATCCGCGCGTGACGATCTACGCAGTGGACGACTGCGATTCGCTCTCGGGCGCCCAGCAGATCGCGCTCTTCAACCTGTTCAACGAGGTGCGCTCGTACCCCGCCTGCGCGCTCGTCGCGACGGGCAACGCGCCGCCCATGGGTCTGGCCGTGCGGGAGGATCTGCGCACGCGCCTCGGCTGGGGCCTCGTGTTCCACCTTGCGCCGCTCTCCGACGAAGGCAAGGCGGCCATCCTCAAGCTCGCGGCGCGCGAGCGCGGCATTGCGCTCGCCGACGACGTGCCCGCCTACCTGCTCACGCATTTCCGGCGCGACATGCCGAGCCTGATGGGCTTGCTCGACGCCCTCGACCGCTTTTCGCTCGAACAGAAGCGCGCGGTGACGCTGCCGCTGTTGCGCGCGATGCTCGCAAAGGACGTGGGCGATCTGGTGAGCGTCGCGAGCGCATTGCCGACGGACGAAGAATTGTCCGCCGAAGAGCCGGCAGAAACGGACGACGCGAGTGACGCGCGCGAAGATGAGCCCAGCGGCAACGCGGTGGCCCCCACGCCATCCGCAGAAGGCGAGGAGCCGTCGCTCTTCCCCAGCGAGCCGGAAGCCCCCGCCGCCGGGCCCGACAACGCGCAGCCCTACGAGGCGCCGAAGCCACCGGCCTTGCAGGCGCGCCCGCAGGCGAACGTGCCGTTCGACAAGCCGACCGACAACGTCGAGGGCGAATTGGGGGCCAAATATCGTCACGTCGTCCACAAGGAGCTGGGCACCGACCTCAAGGGCGAAGTCGAGGCCGACGTCAGCAACGAGATGACCGGCGAGCTGCGCGGCGACCTCGATCCGCCGGCCGGCACCGCCGCACCCGAGGCGCAGACAGGCGAGAGGCCGGGACTGCCACCGTCAACGCCCACGCCCGATACGTCGGATACGCCCAATACGTCGGATACGTCGGTTACGTCGCCATCGCAAGAGAACAACGCGCCCGCGCAGAACGACGCGCCTGCAGGCCCCGAATCCCCCGCGGACCCCGCCGCGCCCGCGCCGCCCGCCGGCGGCGGCAACGGCGTCTCCCGCTTCAAGTAAAATGAGCGCCCATGGCTAACCTTGCACTTTTTGATCTCGATCACACGCTGATCCCCACCGACAGCGACCACGAATGGGGCCGCTTCATGGTGAGGCTCGGCATTGTCGACGGCGAGCGCTTCGCGCAGCAAAACGACCGCTTCTATGCCGACTACAAGGCCGGCAAGCTCGACATCCACGCGTACCTCGTCGCCATGCTCACGCCGCTCGCGAAATATTCGCGCGCGCAGTTGACGCAGTGGCACGACCAGTACATGCACGAGGTGATCAAGCCGACCATCCTGCCGAGCGCGGTCGAGCTCGTGAAAAAGCACAAGGAAGCGGGCGATCTCTGCTGCGTGGTCACGGCCACCAACGAGTTCATCACGGCGCCCATCGCCGAGGTGTTCGGTGTGGACAAGCTGATCGCGTGCGAAGTCGAAACCGTGGACGGCCATCCGGCCTCGGCCTTCACCGGCCGCCCGATGGGCACGCCCAGCTACCGCGAAGGCAAGATCGTGCGCGTCGAGCAATGGCTCGCCTCGCTCGGCAAGCACTTTTCGGACTTCGAGCACAGCTACTTCTACAGCGACTCGCACAACGACATTCCGCTGCTCGAAAAAGTCACCGACCCGATCGCCACCAACCCCGACGACACCCTGCGCGCTCACGCGCAACAAGCGGGCTGGCGCATTCTCGATTTGTTCCAAGCCCAGTGATCAAGAAACTCATCCGCAAGCTGTTCGGCCACGACGACGCCGAAGCGGCGCAAGACACCGAAGCCCCCGCCGCCGATCCGGACACGGCCTCGCATGAAGGCGCTGCCGCCGTCGCCGGCAGCACCCGCGCGCGCCGCAAGCCGGCCAGCGCGCAGAAGACCTCGAAGCCGCGCGGCGGCAAGGGCGCGCCCGATCCGGCCACGCCCGTCATCCTTTCCGCCGACGTCCACGGCATCAATCCCGCGCTGATCTCGCGCAACGCCGTGCGCGTGACCGAAGGTCTGCAGCAGGCGGGCTTCCGGGCCTTCATCGTCGGCGGCGCGGTGCGCGACCTGCTGCTCGGCGTGGCGCCCAAGGACTTCGACGTCGCCACCGACGCCACGCCCGACCAGGTGCAGAAGCTGTTCCGCCGCGCGCGCATCATCGGCCGGCGCTTCCAGATCGTGCACGTGCAGTTCGGCCAGGAAATCATCGAGGTCTCGACGTTCCGCGCGCTCGTGGATGCGCCGGCCGCCGACGCCGAAGCGCCCGCTCCGGCGCCCGCAAAGCGCATGCGCCGCGACGAACTCGACCGCAAGACGCACCACGTGGATGCGAGTGGCCGCGTGCTGCGCGACAACGTCTGGGGCGAACAGCACGAAGACGCCACGCGCCGCGACTTCACGATCAACGCGATGTACTACGATCCGGCCACGCAAACCGTGCTGGACTACCACAACGGCATGGCCGACATGCGCGCGCGTCTGCTGCGCATGATCGGCGACCCGGCCACGCGTTATCGCGAAGATCCGGTGCGCATGCTGCGCGTGGTGCGTTTCGCGGCGAAGCTCGGCTTCGAGATCGAAGAGCACACGCGCGACCCCATCGTGAAGCTCGCCGACCTCATCAACAACGTACCGGCCGCGCGTCTTTTCGACGAAATGCTCAAGCTGCTGCTCTCGGGCCACGCGCTCGAGTGCCTCAAGTGGTTGCGCAAGGAAGGGCTGCATCACGGCCTGCTGCCGCTGCTCGACGTGGTGCTCGAACAGCCGCAAGGCGAGCGCTTCATCACGCTCGCGCTCTCGAACACCGACGCGCGCGTGCGTGCAGGCAAGCCGGTGTCGCCGGGCTTCCTGTTCGCCACGCTGCTGTGGCACGACGTGCAGCAACGCTGGCAGCAATACACGGCCGAAGGCGAATTGCCCGTGCCGGCGCTGCATCGCGCGATGGACGACGTCATCGACGCCCAAACGGAAAAACTGGCGATTCACCGTCGTTTTTCGTCGGACATGCGCGAGATCTGGGGCCTGCAGCTGCGCCTGGAAAAACGTGGCCGCGGCGCGATCAAGCTGCTGGAACACCAAAGATTTAGAGCGGGGTATGATTTCCTCCTGCTGCGCTGCGAATCGGGCGAGCTGGACGCCGAAGTCGGCCAATGGTGGACGGACTTCATTTCCGGCGACATCGCCGAGCGCGAGACGCTTCTCGCGCAGGGCGGCAAGGAACGCGCGCCGCGCAAACGCCGCCGCCGCGGCGGCGCGAAGAGCCGCAGAACGGGCGAAGGTGCTGTATCGGAAGCCGGCGCGGCCGGTGACGTGCATGAAGCCAGCAGTGCGGACTATGACGGCCACACCGGTCCGCACGAGGACTGACGCCGTGCGGCGTCGCGGCTTGCCGCGGCGCACATGCGTCGAACCGCAACAAAAGTCGCAGGAAGTGAAGCCATGACGGTTGCCTGGCTGGGAATCGGCGCGAATCTGGGGGATGCGCGCCAGACCCTCAAAGACGCGGTGGTGTGCCTCGCACAACAGCACACCCTCACCGTCGTCGCCAAATCGAGTCTGTACCGCACCGCGCCCATCGACGCGGGCGGCGACGACTATTACAACTGCGTCGTGAAGATCGAGACGAGTCTCGACGTTCACGCGCTGCTCGGCCTGTGCCAGCGCGTGGAGCATCATTTCGGCCGGGAGCGTCCCTTTCGCAACGCGCCCCGCACGCTCGACATCGACATTCTGCTTTACGGCGACGCCACCCTCGACGAAACCGACCTCGTCGTGCCGCATCCGCGCATGACGGGCCGCGCGTTCGCCCTCGTGCCGCTCGTCGAGATCGATCCCGAACTCGTGATTCCGGGCCTCGGGCCCGCCAGCGCGTTCCTCGCCGCCGTGGCCGACCAGCGCATCGAGAAGGTCAAGCCGTTGTGCCAGTGCATGGGCGCGGTCCCCGCGCCGGACACGCCGCCCTCCGGCAACTGCCGATGAGCACGACACCCCTGCCCGTCGTCAGCGCGCGCGCCACGCGGCCGGCCGCGCTCCAGTACATCGTGATCGAAGGGCCGATCGGCGCGGGCAAGACCACGCTCGCGAGACGTCTCGCCGAACGCTGGTCGATGCAGACGCTGTTCGAATCGAATGCCGACAATCCGTTTCTGGAGCGCGTGTATCGCGACACTGCGCCCTCGTCGCATGCACTCGCCGCGCAACTGCATATCGCCTTGCAGCGCGAGCAACTTTCGCGCGATGTGGCCGCGCGCCGCGAAGCGGGCGTGCTGCTCGTGACGAATTTCCTTGCCGAGCGCAACGATCTGTTCGCGCGCCTCACACTCGCCGAAGACGAACTGCCGCTCTACCGCGCGCTCGCCTCCCGTCTGAGTTCGTCCGCGCCCGCGCCCGACCTCGTCGTCTATCTGCAGGCGAGCCCCGAGGCGCTGTACGCGCGCATCCAGAAGCGGGCGTTGCCGCGCGAGCTGACCATTTCGAGTGCGTTCCTGAGTGCGCTCTGCGACAGCTACAACGATTTTTTCTATCATTACGATCATGCGCCGGTGCTCACCGTCGGCGCGGAGCATCTGGATCTGGCAGGTTCCGACGCGGACCTCGCGCTCGTCGCCGAACGTATCGAGACGATGCGCGGCCGCAAGGAATCCTTCGTCAAGGGCACGTCGCTATAACCGCCTCATCGGCGCGATCGAGCGGCGCAGCCCCTCCCCGTTTTTCCCTTTCCCAACGGATTTCCCCATGACTTACCTGCAGGAAACGAGCCGCAGCGCGGTCACCGTGCCCAAACTCCAGGCCATGCGCGATGCAGGCGAACGCATCGCGATGCTGACGTGCTATGACGCGAGCTTCTCGGCGCTGTGCGATCGCGCGGGCGTCGATACGGTGCTGATCGGCGACTCGCTCGGCAACGTGCTCCAGGGGCACACCACGACGCTGCCCGTCACCATCGACGACATCGCCTATCACACGGCCTGCGTGGCGCGCGCGCAAACCAAGGCGCTGATCATCGCCGACCTGCCGTTCGGCAGCTTCGGCACACCCGAAGATGCGTTCGCAAACTCGGTGAAGCTCATGCGCGCCGGCGCGCAGATGGTCAAGATCGAGGGCGGCGAATGGCTCGCGCCCACGGTGAAGATGCTGGTGGAGCGCGCCGTGCCCGTGTGTGCGCACATCGGCCTCACGCCGCAGTCGGTGCATGCGTTCGGTGGCTTCAAGGTGCAGGGCAAGAGCGATGCGGCCGCCACGCAGATGATTCGTGACGCGCTGGCGCTGCAGGACGCGGGCGCACAGCTAGTGGTGATCGAGGCCGTGCCCGCGACGCTCGGCGCGGAAGTGACGAAGCAGTTGCGCATTCCGACCATCGGCATCGGCGCGGGCGTCGACTGCTCGGGCCAGGTGCTCGTGCTGCACGACATGCTCGGCATTTTCCCCGGCAAGCGGCCGCGCTTCGTGAAGGACTTCATGACGGGCCAACCCGATATCGAATCGGCGGTGCGCGCGTATGTACAGGCCGTGAAGGAAGGCACGTTCCCGGGGCCCGAGCACGTGTTCTGAGTCGGCAGCTTTGCGTCGCGGAATCAACAAAGCGCGCTCCGTTGGGAGCGCGCTTTGTTTTTGTGGTGGGCTACGGCCGTGATCTCATCGAATCAAGCGCGCTGGCACTGCGCCGCGCAGCGCGTTCGCGAGCATCAAGGCTTCGGCGTTAAGCACGTCGTCGCGCGTGAGCACGCGCTCCTGTGCGCCGAACGCTTCGTCGTCGAGCAGCATGCCGCGCATCACGCCCGGCAGCACGCCCGAGGCGAGCGGCGGCGTCAACCACTTGCCGTCGAGCTTCACGAACACGTTCGAGCGGCCGCCTTCGGTCAGCTCGCCGCGCTCGTTGAAGAACAGCATGTCGAAGCCGCCCTGCGCTTCGGCTTCGCGCCACGCGCGATCGAATTCGGCGCGGCGCGTGGTCTTGCGCAGCAACAGCGCGTCGGCGGATTCGACCGGCGCAAAGCCGTAGTCTGATGCCAGCAGCACGCCTACGGTGTCTTGCGCGAGCGGCGCAAGCGGTGCGCTGGTAATCGTCGCTGCCCCGCTCTTGCCGAGCGCGAGACGCAGACGGTGCGGCGCATTTTGGTCAGCAAATTTGGCCAAGGCTTCGTCGATGCGCGCTCGCAACGCTCGAACGTCGCACGGGAAGCCGAGCCACGCCGCGCTTGCGGCGAGCCGCGTGAGATGGCGCTCCACGTGCCGCACGCCACCAGCGCGCGTCGCGTACATCGTTTCGAAGCATTCGATACCCGGATCGGCATCGGTCAGAAAACGGGCTTTCAAGCGGCACTCCTCGTATTCGTCGGCGGCCACGCTGTCGAGCACGATGCCCGCGCCGACGCCCATTTCGCCGCGCCGCGTGGCGCCCGTGCCCCGCGAGGGCGCATCGAGCGTCAACGTGCGGATCACGACGGAGAGACAAAAGTCGCCGCAAGCCTCACCTGCCGAGGGCGCTTCGAGCCAGCCTATCGTGCCGGTGTAAAGTCCGCGCGGCGCGTGCTCGAGCGCTTCGATCAATTCCATCGTCCGGTGCTTGGGCGCACCCGTAATCGAGCCGCACGGAAAAAGCGCGCGCATGGCACCGGCGAATGTCGTGCCTTGGCGCAGCGTGGCTTCCACGGTCGAAGTCATCTGCCAGACGGAAGCGTAGGGCTCGACGCTAAAGAGCGCCGGGACGCGCACCGAGCCGGTTTGCGCGACGCGCGAGAGGTCGTTGCGCAGCAAATCGACGATCATCACGTTTTCGGCGCGGTTCTTCGGATCGTTGGCGAGAAAGCGCGCGGCGGCGGCGTCCTGCTGCGCATCGGCGCTGCGCGCGGCCGTGCCCTTCATCGGTTTCGCGCGCAACGTTTGGCCGCGCTTCTCCACGAACAGCTCCGGCGAGCACGAAAGCACCCAGCGGTCGCCCGGCAACGCGATCAGCGCGCCGTAACGCACGCGCTGACGCTCGCGCAAGCGCCTGTAAAGCGCGAGCGGCGAACCGTATGCCTCGAAGCCGAGCCGGTAGGTGTAGTTGATCTGATACGAGTCGCCCGCGCGCAAGGCGTCCTGCACGGCGGCGATGTCCTGCTCGAAGCGCTCGCGATCGACACCGATCGTCACACCCGCCACGCCCGCTGGCGCAGGCGCTTCACTGTCCTCCTGCGTTGCGAGCCAAGCGTCGGCTTCCTCGCGCGAGAGCGCTTCACAGCGTTCGAACAATAAAAAACGCAGCGCGGCGTGACCGTGCTGCGTTTCGATGGATGAGGTCGTGTCGCGCTTTGCGAATTCGAGCGTGCGCCCGAACTCGTAGTCGCCGATCACGAGGGCGTGAAGTCCCTTGCCCAGTTCGGCATTCACTTGCGTGCACACCGCGTCGAGATCCGCGGCGAGCTCGCATGCGAGCTCGCGCACGAACCCCGTATAGAGGCGGCTCGAGCGGCTAGCCGCCGTCGAGTCGCCATCGTCGAGCAGCGCGAAAGTCGCGCCGCCAGCATTGACTGCCATTGCGATCACTACCTGCTGCTTACCTGCTGCATGGTGACGCCGGAAAAGCGCGTCAGTCGAAGAAGCTCTTCACGCGGTCGAACCAACTTTTGCTTTGGGGGCTGTGGCGCGAACCGCCTTCTACGAGCGACTTCTCGAACTGCTGCAGCATCTCGCGCTGGTGATCGGTGAGCTTGACCGGCGTTTCCACCTGGACATGCACATACAGATCGCCGGCGATGCTCGAACGCAGGCCCTTGATGCCCTTGCCGCGCAAGCGGAACGTCTTGCCCGACTGCGTGCCTTCGGGCACCGTGAAACTCGCGCGGCCCGCCAGCGTCGGCACTTCGATCTCGCCGCCCAGCGCCGCCGTGGTGAACGGAATCGGCATCTGGCAGTGCAGGTCGTCGCCGTCGCGCTCGAACACCGCGTGCTGCTTGATGTGAATCTCGACGTACAGATCGCCCGACGGTCCGCCGTTGATGCCCGGCTCGCCGTTGCCGGCAGAGCGGATGCGCATGCCGTCGTCGATACCCGCCGGAATCTTCACTTCGAGCGTCTTGGTTTCCTTGACCTTGCCTGCGCCGTGGCAGTTCGTGCATGGCTCGGGAATGTAGGAACCCGTGCCGTGGCATTTCGGGCAAGTCTGCTGGATGCTGAAGAAGCCCTGCGACATGCGCACCGAACCCGAACCATGGCAGGTCGGGCAGGTTTCGGGCTTCGTGCCGGGCTTCGCGCCCGAGCCGTGACAGACTTCACAGCCGGTCCAGCCCGGCACGCGGATCTGCGTCTCGTAGCCGTGCGCCGCCTGCTCTAGCGAGATTTCCATGCTGTAGCGCAGGTCCGCGCCGCGATACACCTGCGGGCCGCCGCGCTGGCCGCCGCGGCCGCCGCCAGCGGCCTGGCCGAAGATATCGCCGAAGATGTCGCCGAAAGCGTCCGCGAACCCGCCGAAGCCCTGCGCGCCCGCGCCGCCCATGTTGGGATCGACACCGGCGTGGCCGTACTGGTCGTAAGCGGCGCGCTTTTGCGAGTCCGACAGCATTTCGTAGGCCTCTTTGGCCTCCTTGAAATGCTCTTCCGCATCCTTGTTGTCCGGATTGCGGTCGGGGTGGTACTTCATCGCGAGCTTGCGATACGCCTTCTTGATTTCGTCGTCGCTCGCGTTCTTCGCGACGCCCAGAACCTCGTAGTAATCCCGTTTCGCCATATCGGTTCAACGCCGGCCTCGCGCTTCACGGCGCGCGCCGGCTCCTCTTGAATGCTGGATCTCGTGACCCGTTTGCCATTCCCTTGAACATCCGCACGGGCGCTTCTCGCGCCGCGGCGGCCCCTAAGAGAGAACGGCCTCCATAAAACAAATGTGCCCGGAGAGCCGGATGGCTCGCCAGGCGCTGCAATGCTGACACGCATCGTAACCGATGCGGCCGCTTTCGTAGCCGCTTTCATCGGATCACGACCGTCTGCCGATCAGGCGGAACGGTCGTGACCGCCACGAACCGACTTAGTCCTTCTTGACTTCCTTGAACTCGGCGTCGACCACGTCGTCGGCGTTGTTCTGCCCGCCTTGCTCGGCAGCACCGGCACCTGCGGCACCCGCACCGGCTGCACCGGCCGCACCTGCCTGCTGCGCCTGCATGTCGGCGTACATCTTTTCGCCGAGCTTCTGCGACGCTGCCGACAGCGCCTCGACCTTCGCCTCGATCGCCGCCTTGTCGGCCGACGAGCTCTTCAGCGTTTCTTCGAGGTCCTTGAGCGCGGCTTCGATCTTTTCCTTTTCGGAAGCGTCGATCTTGTCGCCGTACTCGGCCACGGCCTTCTTCGTGCTGTGAACCAGCGCGTCGCCCTGGTTGCGCGCGTCGGCAATCTCGCGCAGACGGTGATCTTCTTCCGCGTTCGCTTCGGCGTCCTTCACCATCTTCTCGATTTCGGCTTCCGACAGACCCGAGTTCGCCTTGATGGTGATCTTGTTTTCCTTGCCGGTGGCCTTGTCCTTCGCGCCCACGTGCAGAATGCCGTTCGCGTCGATGTCGAAGGTCACTTCGATCTGCGGCACGCCGCGCGGTGCGGGCGGAATGCCTTCGAGGTTGAACTCGCCCAGCAGCTTGTTGCCCGCTGCCATTTCACGTTCGCCCTGGAACACCTTGATCGTCACGGCCGACTGGCTGTCGTCCGCCGTCGAGTAGACCTGTGCGTGCTTGGTCGGGATCGTGGTGTTCTTGTTGATCATCTTCGTCATCACGCCGCCGAGCGTCTCGATACCGAGCGAGAGCGGGGTCACGTCGAGGAGCAGCACGTCCTTGCGGTCGCCCGACAGAACCTGGCCCTGGATCGCGGCGCCAACGGCCACGGCTTCGTCCGGGTTCACGTCACGGCGCGGGTCCTTGCCGAAGAACTCCTTGACCTTCTCCTGCACCTTCGGCATACGCGTTTGACCGCCGACGAGAATCACGTCGTCGATGTCGCCAACCTTCACGCCTGCGTCCTTGATCGCGACGCGGCACGGCTCGATGGTGCGCTCGATCAGGTCTTCGACCAGCGCTTCCAGCTTGGCGCGCGTGAACTTCAGGTTCAAGTGCTTCGGACCCGACGCATCCGCCGTGATGTACGGCAGGTTGATGTCGGTCTGCTGGCCCGACGACAGTTCGATCTTGGCCTTCTCAGCGGCTTCCTTCAGGCGTTGCAGCGCGAGCACGTCCTTCGAGAGGTCGACGCCCTGCTCTTTCTTGAACTCGCCGATGATGTAATCGATGATGCGCTGGTCGAAGTCTTCACCGCCGAGGAAGGTGTCGCCGTTGGTCGAGAGCACTTCGAACTGCATTTCGCCGTCGACATCCGCGATTTCGATGATCGAGATGTCGAACGTGCCGCCGCCCAAGTCGAACACGGCGATCTTGCGGTCACCCTTTTCGGCCTTGTCCAGACCGAACGCGAGCGCGGCTGCAGTAGGCTCGTTGATGATGCGCTTGACTTCCAGACCGGCGATGCGGCCTGCGTCCTTGGTGGCCTGACGCTGGCTGTCGTTGAAGTACGCGGGAACCGTGATCACGGCTTCGGTGACCGGCTCGCCGAGGTAGTCTTCAGCGGTCTTCTTCATCTTGCGCAGCACTTCAGCCGAAACCTGCGAAGGCGCGAGCTTCGAGCCGTGCGCTTCGACCCATGCGTCGCCGTTGTCGTGCTTGACGATCTTGTAGGGCATCAGGCCGATGTCCTTCTGCACTTCCTTCTCTTCGAAGCGGCGGCCGATCAGGCGCTTGACCGCGTACAGCGTGTTCTTCGGGTTGGTGACCGACTGGCGCTTGGCCGGTGCGCCGACCAGCACTTCGTTGTCGTCCATGTAGGCGATGATCGACGGCGTCGTACGGGCGCCTTCCGAGTTCTCGATCACCTTGACCTGATTGCCTTCCATCAGCGCCACGCACGAGTTGGTGGTGCCGAGGTCAATACCAATGATTTTGCCCATTTTTGTCAAATCTCCAGAATTTGGTCGCTGTGCGGACGCCGCTTTCGCGCTGCGCAGGTAACTACATGCTCGAGCCGCGTTTTCCCTTGTGCGCGGCTGGCGCCCACTTCAATACGGAACTGCTGCCCAAATAAGTGCCGTTACGGCGATTTCAAGGGGTTTGGGCTATGCGTTCCATCATTTTTTTCAATCGCACGGCCTTAGGGGTTCCCTGGATGCCTTCAGGCCGCCGCCACTACTTACGTTTTTCTTACTTCGGTGCCGAAACGGTCACGAGCGCCGGACGCAGCACGCGGTCGGCGATCACATAGCCCTTTTGCAGCACGCTGACCACCGTGTTCGCTTCCTGCTCGGACGGCACCATCGAGATGGCCTGGTGACGGTGCGGGTCGAACTTCTCGCCCACTGGGTTGATGGCGAGGACCTTGCCTTTTTCGAGCGCGCCGGTCAGCTGCTTGAGCGTGAGTTCGACGCCTTCGTTGACCTTGGCGAGGTCGTCCGAGTTATGGGCGAGTGCGGCTTCGAGGCTGTCCATCACCGGCAGCAGATGCTCGGCGAAGTTTTCGATCGCGAACTTGTGCGCCTTGGCGACGTCTTCCTGCGCGCGGCGGCGCACGTTCTCGGTCTCGGCCTTGGCGCGGACGAAGGCGTCCTGCAATTCGGCGACCTTCGCTCGGGCTTCGTTAAGCTGGGCTTCGGCCAGTGCGGCCTCGGCAAGCGCCGCAGCGTTCTGGTCCACGCCGCCTTGGGCTGCCTGCCCGGCTGCTTCACCCGATTGGGGCTGGGCTGCCGGCGACGCCTCGTCCGCGGGCGTGGGGTTCTGGCTCGTCGGGTTCTCTTGCGTGTTTTCCATGTCGCTGAACGTGGTTGAATAGTGAAAAAAGGAACGAAGCTTCGGGCGCCATCACGCGGCCCACCCTGCTGCGCCTGCGGCCGTTGCGCCAGCACGACAGAGGCTTCGGTGATTGCGACAGCACATGGGTGCCGGATCGCTTGTTTCAAGAGGCTCTGTGGCTTTTTTATACAAAAATCAAGCCGCGAAATCGCCCGTAACAATCATTACTGCAGCGCCGCAAAAATGAAATTGAGTAAGGGACATCCCTGACCTACACTCAGGAACAGGTGCTGCTCATGACGCGTTTACCCTGAGTCCGGCACCGCACCGAACGGGCCCGCGGACAGCACATTTTTTAGCGGCATCGCCGCACATAAAAACGCTGGCCGGGCCTCGAAACTGGCTGTTTTGCTGCGGTCCCAAGGGGAGTACCGTGAAACTGACCTTTGCCATATCGGTGGTCGCGCTGGTACTCATCGCCGGAACTACGACCATCTGCATGTCGGGCGCCGTGAACGAAAACACGACGGAATACGGGGGCGTGCACGCTACGATGGAAGCGCTCTTCAACCCTCACGCGAAAATTTGTCGATAGTGCGGCGGTCGCGCTTGGTCGGCCTGCCCTGCAACACGGCAGCCGGTTCGCGAAAGAGCCGGCGCCGGTCCTGCTCCGCCGCGCGCCGCTCGCGCCCGGCTTCGGTTTCCGCATAGAGCGTCTGCGCGATGCTGGCGGGTCCGCGCAACTCGCAAATCCCCAGCACCTGCACTTCCCACACCACGTGTTCGATCTCGATTTGGACGAGGTCGCCCACGCGCACGTCCTTCGACGCCTTCACGGCGTCGCCGCCAATGCGCACGCGCCCCTTGCCGACGGCGTCGGAGGCTAGCGAGCGCGTCTTGAAGAAGCGCGCTGCCCATAACCACTTGTCGATGCGCAGGCGCGCGCCAGGTTCAGTCGAAATCTTGTAGTTCATCAGAAGCCTTCCAGATGCACCGCCCAGTTCACGCTCAGTTCGCTGTATCAGGCCACTGCGCCAGCCGGGGCCGCGGCCTGCACGGGCCAGCCCTGCAGGTGCTGCGCAACAATCTCGCCCAGCGCCGCGATCCACGCGGGCGAGGCGTTCAGGCACGCGATGCGGTGAAATTCCTTGCCGCCGCCGTGCAGGAATTCGTCGCGCACTTCCATGCCGATTTCCTCGATAGTTTCCAGGCAATCCGCCGTGAAACCGGGGCAGAACACGTCCGCACGGCGCACGCCGCCCGCGCCCAGTTCCCGCAGCGTGGGCGCCGTGTACGGCTGGAGCCACTGCGCCCGCCCAAAGCGCGACTGAAAAGTCACCCGGCATTCGACCGGCGTCAGTTCCAGCGCGTGCATGAGGAGCGCGGCCGTTTGCTGGCACTGATCGTGGTAGGGGTCGCCCAGATCGAGTGTGCGGCTCGGCACGCCGTGAAAACTCAGCACGAGCCGGTCGCCCGCCGCGAAATTGGGTTTGCCGTGCGCGTGCCAGTACTGGTGCACCTGGGCCGCGAGCGCCGCGATATACGCCGGATGGTCGTGATAGCCGCGCACCGTGCGGATTTCCGGCTGGTTGCGCATGCGTCGCAGCGCGGCGAAAGCCGCGTCGAACGCCGTGGCCGTGGTCGACGCCGAGTACTGTGGGTACATCGGCATGAGAAGGATGCGCTCCGCGCCCGCCAGCTTGAGCTGGTTCAGCATCGCCGGGATGTCGGGCGTGCCGTAGCGCATCGCGTAGTCGACGAGGACCGTGTAGTCGTTGATCTGCAACAGATGGCGCAGGCCGTCGGCCTGCTTCTGCGTGTGCACGCGCAGCGGCGAGCCTTCGGGCGTCCAGACCGCCGCGTACTTCTTGGCCGACGAGCGGCCGCGAAACGGCAGGATCAGCGCGCGCAGGATGACCTGCCAGACCGGCGCGGGAATCTCGACCACGCGCGGATCGGAAAGAAACTGCGCCAGGTAGCGGCGCACGGCGCGCGGCGTGGGCGCGTCCGGCGTGCCCAGGTTGATGAGCAGCACGGCGACGCGATGCGCCGCGGCGGACTGCGAAGGCCGCTCCAGGTCGAAACGCATAGGCGATCAGTGGCGCCGCGCGCATGCGCAGCAACGGTTGCGTGAAAGAAGCATTATAGCGGGCGGTCCTGGCAGGCCAAACCCGACCCGCGACGCAGCGACTCACCGCACGATGGCCATTCGGCCGATGGCGCGCGCCACGCCTTTCGGGGATGATCGTCGGAAAGAGGGTGGTCCGAGGCCCGGTGCCCGATGCGGCGCTCAGTTCTGGCTGAGCGTGAGCGAGAGCAGGCGCGCAGTGATGTCGACGATCGGAATCACCCGGTTGTACGCCATTCGCGTCGGCCCGATCACGCCAAGCGTGCCGACGATCTTGCCGTTCACTTCATAGGGAGCCGTCACCACGCTCATTTCCTCGATCGGCACGAGTTGCGACTCGCCGCCAATGAAAATCTGCACGCCCTGCGCGTGGCTCGAGACGTCGAGCAGCTGCAGGAGGCTGGTTTTCTGGTCGAACACGTCGAAGAGCTTGCGCAGGCGCGCCATGTCCGAGGAAAGGTC
This sequence comes from Paraburkholderia sp. CNPSo 3272, assembly GCF_024206495.1. Taxonomy (GTDB): domain Bacteria; phylum Pseudomonadota; class Gammaproteobacteria; order Burkholderiales; family Burkholderiaceae; genus Paraburkholderia. The sequence continues at coordinate 48,532 of NZ_JAMBPQ010000002.1, forward strand.
GGCCACTTCGAGCAGATTGCGCTCGCCGGAAATGAGCAAGGTGTCGCCGCTTTCGGGCTCTTCGGTGCTCGCAGTTACGGCCGCGTGCATGAGCGTGGTCATGTCGCCGCGCAGCGCGTCGATTTCCTCGCGCAGGCGGCGGCGCACCTCGTCGAACGACAGTCCCGCGAAGTGCGCGTTGATGTAATTCGAGGCTTCGATGAGCTCGGAAGGCGTGAAGTCGCGCTGCGTCGCCATGATGCGGTTCTGCACGTCGCCTTCGGGCGTCACGATGATGAGCAGAATGCGCTTGTCCGACAGGCGCATGAACTCGATCTGCTTGAACACGTGGCTGCGCCGGGGTGTCAGCACCACACCCGCGAACTGGGAGAGGTTCGAGAGCACGCTGGCGGCCGCCGCCACCACTTTCTGCGGCTCGCCGGGGCGCAGCGTGGTCTTCACCGCCCGCGTGAGCGCGTCGTCGTCCGAACTGGGCTCGACGGTGAGCATGGTGTCGACGAACAGGCGGTAGCCGCGCGGCGTGGGCACACGCCCCGCCGAGGTATGCGGGCTGGACACGAGACCCAACTCCTCGAGGTCCGACATGACGTTGCGGATCGTCGCCGGGCTCAGCTCCAGGCCGGAATAGCGCGACAGCGTGCGCGAGCCGACCGGCTGACCTTCGGCGATGTAGCGCTCGATCAGCGTCTTGAGGAGGGTTTGTGCGCGAGGATCTAGCATGACTCAAAATTTTAGCCTAATGGCGCTTTGCCCGCGAGTGCGCCGCCAGGCCGGCCACAGCGGGGCGGCCCGCAGCGCGCTGGGCGGCCCGGTTTCGGCCGCCGTCGCCGGGCGCATTGCACTGCACATCGCCCGTTCCCCCGCGCGTTGTCATCGCCGTGTCACCGGCTTCGGGCTGGAGGTCGCGGCGCGCAAGGCCTGGCGGGCCCCGCCCGGCGTGGCGCCAGGTTCTTTTCGCGACCTGACTATGGTGTAATGCCGGCATGCAGATCCAGAAGATCCAGAGCCAGTTCAAGACGGTTGCGCTCGTTGGGCGCAGCAATACGCCAGGCATTGCCGAGCCGCTGACGGCGCTCGCCCAGACCATTTCGAAGCGCGGCTTCGAGGTCGTGTTCGAAGCGCAAACCGCAGAGGAAATCGGCGCCCAAGGCTACCCCGCGCTGCAGCCGGCCGAAATCGGCGCGCGCGCGGACGTGGCCGTCGTGCTCGGCGGCGACGGCACGATGCTCGGCATCGGCCGGCAGCTCGCGCCCTATCGCACGCCGCTCATCGGCATCAACCACGGGCGGCTCGGCTTCATTACCGACATCGCGTTCTCCGAGATGCAGGAGGTCGTACCGCAACTGCTCGCGGGCTCGTTCGAGCGCGAGGAACGCTCGCTGCTGGAGTCGCGCATCACGCGCGACGGCGACCCGATCTACCACGCGCTCGCCTTCAACGACGTGGTCGTGAACCGTAGCGGCTTTTCGGGCATGGCAGAGCTGCGCGTAAACGTGGATGGCCGCTTCATGTACAACCAGCGCTCCGACGGTCTGATCGTCGCGACACCCACGGGCTCGACCGCCTACGCGCTCTCGTCGCAGGGGCCGATCCTGCATCCGCAGTTGCAAGGCATCGTGCTCGTGCCGATCGCGCCGCACGCGCTCTCGAACCGACCGATCGTGCTGCCCGACGACTGCAAGGTGAGCATCCAGATCGTGGCGGGCCGCGACGTCAACGTGAACTTCGACATGCAGTCGTTCACGGCGCTGGAGCTGAACGACGTGATCGAGGTGCGCCGCTCGCGCCACACCGTGCCCTTCCTGCACCCGGTCGGCTACAGCTACTACCGCACGCTGCGCAAGAAGCTGCACTGGAACGAGCACCCCTCGCTGCAGGGCGATCCGGAGGGCTAAATTCGCGTCTTCGCGTGAAGCGCGCGGCCGTTGCCATGCAGCCAGCAGTCCCACGGTAATCAAAGCCAACCCAAAAAAAGCAGAATCAGACGCCATGCTTCGCCATCTCTCGATTCGCGACTTCGTGATCGTCGCCGCGCTCGACCTCGAATTCGACAGCGGCTTCACCGTGTTTTCCGGCGAGACGGGCGCGGGCAAATCGATCCTGATCGACGCCCTCGCCCTCACGCTCGGTACGCGCGCCGATGCGAGCGTGGTGCGCACGGGCGAGAGCCGCGCCGACATCACCGCCGAGTTCGACGTGCCCGCGCATGCCGCGCTTTGGCTCGACGAGCAGGCGCTCACGAACGGCGACGGCGAGCACACGGTTATGATGCGCCGCGTGGTGGACAGCGGCGGGCGCTCACGAGCCTTCATCAACGGGACGCCCGCCACGCTCGCGCAGCTGCGCGAGCTGGGCGAAATGCTCGTGGACATCCACGGCCAGCATGCGCACCAACTGCTCATGCGCCCCGACGCGCAACGCGAACTGTTCGACACGCACGCAGGCCTCACGGATCTCGCCGCCACCGTCACGCGCGCATGGCGCGACGCGCGCGACGCGCGTCTCGCCCTGCAGAGCGCCATGTCGCGCGACCGCGAGCTGCAGCTCGAGCGCGAGCGCCTCGCGTGGCAGCTCGCCGAACTCGACAAGCTAGCGCCGCAGCCGGGCGAATGGGAGGAAGTGAACGCGGAGCACGTGCGGCTTTCGAACTCGGCCAACCTGATAGAAGGCGTGCAAGGCGCGCTCGCGGCGTTATCCGAATCCGACGAGGCGATGCTCTCGCAGCTGAACTCGATCGTCTCGAAGCTGCGCTCTCTCGCCGAGGTCGACGCCGAGCTCAACGACGCCCTCGCCGCGCTCGAACCGGCCGCGATCCAGATCCAGGAAGCGGCGTACTCGCTCTCGCATTACGCGCAACGTCTCGATCTCGATCCGCAACATCTCGCGCAGGTCGAACGGCGCCTCGACGCGCTGCATTCGACGGCGCGCAAGTTCCGCCTGCCGGCCGAAACGTTACCTGAGGAACACGCGTCGCGCCGCCAGCAGCTCGCGGCACTCGATGCCGCATCCGATCTCGACGGCCTGCGCGCCGCCGAGCAGAAGGCGCAGGAAGCCTATCTCGTGCAGGCACGCCAGCTCTCGAAGGCGCGCGCCAAGGCGGCGAAGGCGCTCGGCTCGGCGGTCACGCAAGGCATGCAGGAACTGTCGATGGCCGGCGGCAGCTTCGAAGTCGCGCTCGTGGCGCTCGGCAGCAGCTCGACCGGCGAGCCGATCGGCGGGGCCCATGGTCTGGAGCAGATCGAATTCCGGGTGGCGGGCCATGCCGGCGTGCCGCTGCGCCCGCTCGCGAAAATCGCCTCCGGCGGCGAACTCGCACGCATCAGCCTCGCGCTTGCCGTGATCGCGAGCGCGGCGAGCCCCACGCCCACGCTGATCTTCGACGAAGTGGATACGGGCATTGGCGGCGGGGTCGCCGAAGTGGTGGGACGTTTGCTGCACCAGCTCGGTCGCGCGCGCCAGGTGCTGTGCGTGACGCACTTGCCGCAGGTCGCGGCGCGCGGCGATCACCACTTCCAGGTGGCGAAGTCCGGCGACGGCAACGGCGGCACGGTCTCGGCCGTCACGCCGCTCGACAGGGGCGGCCGGGTGGAGGAAGTCGCGCGCATGCTGGGCGGGCTGGAGATTACCGCGACGACCAGGCGGCATGCGAAGGAGATGCTAGCGGCTTGAGCTTCCCTGCCTCGTTGATACAACCCTAAATATTGCCTCCAATCAGTCCGAATTTAGGTCTATATTTAGTCCTATTGACATGCCAGCCCGAGGAACGGAGATGAAGCCCAGCCAGGTGAAGCCCATTAGCTATCTGAAGAGCCACGCCGCTGAGATCGTCCGCGAGATCACGGAAAGTGGCGAGCCGATGCTGATCACCCAAAACGGTGAAGCCCGGGTCGTCGTGCAGGACGCACAATCCTACGAGGATATGCAACAAACGTTAGCACTTCTGAAGATTCTGACGCTAGGGCGCAAAGACATCGAAGCCGGTCGCTACATTCCGGCGAGTGATGTTTTCACTGAACTGGAGCAGATGGACAAGGACGACGGTATTGCATGAAGGCCGTCTTCCTCCAGTCGGCGCGGACCGACATGCAAGACATTCGACGTTACGTGATCGCCAAATTCGGCCCGAAGGCCTGGCGTGAAACATCGGCGAAGATTCGCGACGATATTGAACAACTCGAGGCATTTCCCCGAAATGGGCACGTTCCTCCTGAGCTCGCGGAACTGGGCTCTACGAACTATCGGCAGATAGTAAGCGGCATGAACCGCATCATCTACGAGATTGACGATCCGATGATCTATATCCATTTGATCGTCGACACCCGCAGAGACCTGAAGGACGTTCTGGCCAGGCTTTTGCTGCGGCCCTAAGCCTCCCCGCGCTCCCCGAACACGCGCTTCCACAACGCCAGCACGGCCTCGCGCTCACGCTCCACACGCGCCGGATCGACACGCGCCTTCTCCATCCCGTCGAGCCGCAACTGGTGTTGCAGCTTGCGGTACAGCCGGTACGCCGAACCTATCGTCTCGGCCTCCTCCTCGCTCATGAGCCCGAAGCGCGACACCTCGCGCAGCAGCGCGATATTGCCCGTGTTGCGGATCAGCTCGGGGTCCTGCGCCGCATGCAGCAGCACCCAGTACTGGACGAGAAACTCGATGTCCACCATGCCGCCGCGGTCGTGCTTCAGGTCGAAGAGTTCGGTGCGGTTCGGGTGGCCGTCTTCCACGCGCTGGCGCATCTCCACGATTTCCTTCGCGAGCGGCGCGGCGTCGCGCGGCGTGGTCAGCACCTGCACCCGGATCGCCTCGAAGGCGCTGCCGATCGCCGCGTCCCCAGCCGAAAAGCGCGCGCGCGTGAGCGCCTGGTGCTCCCACACCCACGCCGTGTTCGCGGCGTCGCCTTCGCGCAGCTGGTAGCGGCGGAACGCGTCGAGGTCGGTCACGAGCAGCCCCGACTCGCCGTTCGGCCGCAGGCGCAGATCGACGTCGAACAGCGTACCCGCGCCAGTGGCCGTGGTGAGCCACGTGATGAGCCGGCGCGCGAAGGTCGCGTAGATCTCCGAGGCGCGCTCGTCCTCGTCTTCGTACAGAAAGATGATGTCGAGGTCCGACGCGTAGCCCAGCTCCTTGCCGCCCAGCTTGCCGTAAGCGATCGCCGCGAAGCGCGGCACCTCGCGATGGCGTTTGGCGAACTGCTTCCAGACAGTCTCGATGGTCACGTCGAGCACGGCGTCGGCAAGCTCGGAGAGCCGGTCGCTCACGTGCTCCACTGAGAGCCGCCCCGCCAGGTCGTTGAGCAGGATGCGGAACACTTCGGCCTGGTGCGCGTGGCGCAGCAAGTCCATCTGCTGCTCGACGTCGGCGGCCGAGGCGAGCCGCGCGCGCAACAGGCGCGAGAACTCGGGCCAGTCGAACGGCGACGCAACGGCTTCGTCGTCGAGCAGTTCGTCGAGCAGTTGCGGATGGCGGATCAGATAGCCGGCCGCCCAGCGAGAGCCGCCCAGCACCTTGAGCACGCGGCTGAGCGCATCCGGGTATTCGCACAGCAGCGCGAGGTACGCGCCGCGCCGGATCACGGCTTCGAGCAAATCGAACATGCGCGCGAGCGTGTCGCCGCGCCGCTCGCGCGGCTCGAGCGTGCGCGCGGCTTCGAGCGCGCGCTGCGCCACGCTGTCGAAGCGCTCGCGGCTCTTCTCGGGCAGCCCCGCGTAACGCGACGACTGCCAGAGTCCGCGCAGGCGCGCGAGCAGCGGCGCCGGGTCGTCGATACCGAGTTCCGTGAGGCTTTCGAGCAATGAGTCTTCGGCGCCCTCTTCCATGAGCGCGCCGCTCCAGACCCATGCCGCCGCGCCGTCTTCGGAGGCGCCACAGCCGCCCTCGCCGCCCATCTTGTCGGAGAAGATCTGCACGAACTGGCGCTCGACGTTGTTGCGGTGACCGTCGAGCGTCGTCATCAGCGCGGCATAGTCGGCAAAGCCCATCGACCTCGCGAGTGCGGCGCGCTCCTCGGCGTCGACGGGCATGGCATGCGTTTGCGCATCGTCGCGATACTGCAGGCGATGCTCGAGGTCGCGCAGAAAGTTGTAGGCGCGCGCGAGCTCGCCGCACACCTCGGGCGCGATCAGTCCGCGCGCGGCAGCGTAGCCGAGCACGGCCAGTGTGGGGCGCACGCGAAAGCCTGCGTCCTGGCCGCCGCGAATGAGCTGGAACACCTGAGCGCTGAACTCGATCTCGCGAATCCCGCCGCGCCCGAGCTTGATGTCGTCGGCCTTGTCGGGGCGCATCATGGCGCGACGCTGCGCTTCCTGGCGAATCTGCACGTGCAGCGAGCGGATCGCGCTTATCACGCCGAAGTCCAGGTAGCGCCGATAAACGAACGGCTTCACGAGTGAATCGAGCTGTCGTGCAAGGCGCAACGCGCTGTCGCTCTCGTCCTCGGAAACGAGCCGCCCCTTGATCCACGCGTAGCGCTCCCACTCGCGGCCCTGCACGTAGAAGTACTCTTCGAGCATGCCGAGGCTGCACACGAGCGGCCCGGAGTCGCCGTTCGGGCGCAGGCGCATGTCGACGCGAAACACGAAGCCATCGGCCGTCACGTCGCTCAAGGCGGCGATCAGGCGCTTGCCCACGCGCGTGAAGAAGTCCTGCGTGGCGATGGGTGAGCGCTGGCCGCCCGTGGTTTCGCCGTCGTCCTCGTAGACGAAGATCAGGTCGATGTCGGACGAAACGTTCAGCTCGCGCCCGCCCAGCTTGCCCATACCCACCACGCCGAGCGTGAGGCGCTCGCCGGCCGGGCCGCGCGGCTCGCCGAAGAGCGTCTCGAGGTCGGCGCTCACGCAGGCGAGCGCGCGCTGGATCGTGACTTCGGCAAGATCGGTCATGCTGCCGGTCACTTCGGCGACGTCGGCCACGCCGCCGAGATCGCGTTCCATCACGGCGCAGATCACTTCCACGCGCAACTGGCGCAGGACCGTCTTCAACCGCTCGTCGTTGAGCGGTGCGGCGGGTGCGGCGTTTGCTGCGGCGAGCAGTTGCCCGCTCAGCGCGTCGAGCCGCGCGACGATGCGCTCGCGCGAGAGCGGCGCGGCCGCCAGCGCCTCGACCTGCGCTGCGAGGCCAGGGCGCGCGGCATAAGCACGTGCCGCATAACGGGAATAGCTGGAACTCAGAAGAGGGATGTCGGTCATGAAGTGCTGCTTGCCGGGAAGGTTCGCTGTCGTGTCGCGCGCCTGGGTTGAAGACGATGCCAGTGTGACGATGCCGATATCGATACCGATGACTCGACCGCGAGGGTTCGCCCCGCGCCACGCGAGCCCCGCCCACCGGCTCTCGCGGACCGCCTCGCCGATGCGTTAGGCATAGCCGCGACTGCAGTGCAAAAAACCATGCGGGACACGCGCCGCATGGCCATCCCGGCTTCCCCGGATGGGCGCTCTGGCGGCCCTCTGTGATACATTTCGTCGTTAGAACGCAACGCTACCATACCCCACCCGCCGCAGCATGTCCGAGCGAAACGATCACGCCGGCCTACCCCAATCTGGACATGCCAGCCAGGCTACCGAGCCAGGGGGTCCGCACCATCATCACCCGGTCCTGCGCCACACACTGCGCGTGCTGGCGATCATCGCGCTCGTCCTGTATTTCCTTGTCTCTGTCCTGCTGCTCGGTCTGCGCTACGTCGTGCTGCCATACGTGGACAACTTGCGTCCGCGCATCGAGCAGCTCGTCTCCTCGAAGATTCACGCCGAGTTCCGCATCGGCAAGCTCGCACCGCACTGGTCGGGCTTCCAGCCCGGCATCGACGTCACTGATCTGACGATTCGCGACCGCCACGGCAACATCGCGCTCGACGTGCCGCACGCAACGGCCTCGGTGTCGTGGCGCTCGGTCGTGCTGCTCGAACCGCTGCTCTCGAGCATCGTGGTCGAGCAGCCCGACGTGCACATCGCGCGCGAGGACGACGGCACGCTCACTGTGGCGGGCGTGCCGGTGCCCACGGCGCACACGGGCAACGCCACCTTCACGACCTGGCTCATGCGTCAGCAGGCCATCGTGCTGCGCGGCGGCACGCTGCGCTGGCGCGACGCCACACGCGACGTGCCCGACCTCGCGCTCTCGCACATCCGCCTCGCGATTCTCAACGACGGCTACGATCACCGCGTCGCGCTCCAGGCGCCGGCCGAGGGCACCGTGCTGCACGGCCCGCTCGACTTCCGCGCGCACTTCACGCACGCGCACTTCGCGCAGGCCGGCAAGCCGATCAGCTGGACGGGCGACACCTATCTCTCGACCGGCCCCGTCGATCTGCCCACGCTCGCGCGCTACATCAACTTTCCGATCGCCACCTACGCGGGGCGCATCGACAACTCGATCTGGGCGCACTTCTCGAACGGACGCATTCTCGAGGCGAGCGGCGCGCTGGAAGGCGCAAACATCTCGCTGCGCACGCGGCCCACGCAGCCGCTGCTCGACATGCCGGTCGCGAGCTTCCACTGGAGCCTGGGCATCCAGCCCGGCGACTACGCGCTCCAGCTGCGCGACTTTCACGCGGAACTGGGCCAGCCGCCGCTCGACGACGGCACGCCGCTCACGCGCTCGCTCGCGCTCACGACGCTCGACGCGCGCTTTCGCCAGCCAACGCTCCAGCACGGCCAGCTCATGAGCGTGCGCGGCGATCGCATCGATCTCGGCATCCTCGCCGAGTTCATGCGCGCGCTGCCGCTGCCCGGGCGCGTGCAGGGCGCGCTCGTGCGCTTCGATCCGCGCGGGCTGGTGGCGAACTACGATCTCTCGCTCGAGCGCGCGAAGCCCGAGTCGGGCGAAGCGGCCGCCGAGCAGCGCTCCACGAGCGTCGAGCCGGTCACGCACTATCGCTTCAAGGGCGACCTGCAGGGCATCAGCATGAATGCGCAGGAGCCGGGGCCGGGCCTCACGCCGCGCGGCCACCCGCGCGCGGGCCTGCCGGGGGTCGAGAACCTCTGGGGGCACATCGACGCCGACGAGTCGCACGGCACCATCGACCTCGATACGTCCAGCGTGGCTATCACGCTGCCCGGCGTATTCGACAATCCGCGCCTCACGTTCGACCGGCTCTACGGCGCTGCGAAATGGACCGTGGCCGCCGGGCGCGAGCCCGGCAACCGGCTGAAGGCTTTCACGGTCGATGTCGCGAAGCTGGGCATCGAGAACGCCGACGCGCGCGCGACGATGACCGCGCACTACACGAACCCAGGCAAGGGACGCGGCTCGCTCGATCTCGTCGCACGCTTCGACGAGGCGAAGGTCAAGGCCATCTCGCGCTACCTGCCCACCAGCATCTCGGAGAAAACGCGCACCTACCTCGGCCACGGCCTGCAGGCGGGCCTGTCGAAGGGCGCGACGATCGAGATCCACGGCGACCTCACCAAATTCCCGTACTCGCGCGACCCCGAGGCGGGCCAGTTCCGCATCGTCGCGCCGTTCACGGGCGGGCGCTTCGACCCGTCTCCGTTCCCGCCGCGCAAGATGCGCAATGGCGCGCCGAACGTCTGGCCGGCGTTCGACGGCATCGACGGCGTGTTCAAGCTGCATGAGAACAAGCTGCGCTTCGATGTCGATCGCGGCCACTACCGCAACTTCGTGCTGCGCAACGTGAGCGGCCGGATCGAGGAACTCGGCATCAAGGGCTCCGATATCGTGATCGAGGGCAGCGGGCGCGGGCCGCTCGCGGATCTGCTCGACTACGCGGACAACAGCTCGATCGGCTACATCTCGAAGCACGCCACCGCGAAGGTGCGCGCGCAGGGGCAGTCCACGCTCGCGCTCAAGCTCACGATCCCGCGCCATCCGATGCCGAAGGTGCTGCTCGCGGGCGCCATCGGCTTCGAGAACAACACGCTCACCGCGAAGAACGTGCCGCCCGTCTCGAACCTCACCGGACAGGTGCGCTTCACGAACCACAGCGCGAACGTCGAGCGGCTCACGGCGCGCTTTCTCGGCGGCGACCTGCGCGCAAGCGGCGGCATGCGCGACGACGGGCACTATAAGGTGGACGTGGCCGGCGACGTCGCGGTCGACGCTGCGCGCGGCCTGAATCTGCATGGCATGGCGGCGGCGGCGCTCGGGCGCCTGTCGGGCGCGGCGCCCTACTCGCTTTCGGTGGCCGGCCAGCGCGGGCGTCTGCCCGACGTGAAGGCCAACGCCGATCTCACCGGCCTCGCGCTCGACCTGCCAGCGCCATTCGGCAAGGCGGCCGGCACGCCGATGCCGCTGAACTTCGAATTGCAGCCGGGCACGGGCACGCCCGCCGAATCCGCCCTCGGCGCCGATGCCAAAGCCGACGGCGCCGCCTTCGAACACGCAGAACTCACGCTCGGGCCGCTTGCCGCGCGCTACGTGCTGCGCCGCCATCCGGGTCACGTACCGGAAGTGGTGCGCGGCGCGATCGGCATGAACCGCCCGGCCGACCTGCCCTCGGAAGGCGTGGCCGCCGCCGTCGACCTGCCCACCTTCGACGCCGACGCCTGGCGCGCCGTGGTGCAGCAGTTGCGCGGGACTGCAGCGGTCCAGGCCCAGGGCGCGACACCTGCGAGCGCGGCGGCAAGCGGCGGCCGGGCGGCGGTTCCCCCGCCGCGAACCGCCGCAGAAAGAGCGGCCGAGCGGATGGCTCAAAATCAAGACGCGGCCCCGGGCGCAACCTCCGAATCTGCCGTGCCCAGCGCCGCCGCTGCCGCGCCGCAAAGCCCGGCATCGGCCACCACGGCCACCACGGCGGCCGCGCCCACCGCCGCCTCGTCACCGCTCGCGCCCAACGGCGCGGTCGGCCAGTTCCTGCCGTCGCGCTTCGCGGTCCACGTCGGCATGCTCACGCTGCTCAAGCGCCACTGGGAGAACGTCGTGCTCGGCGCGTCGCGCGTCGGCGAGCGCGGCAACGAATGGCAGGCCAACGTCGCCTCCAACCAGGTCTCGGGCCACGTCTCGTGGAAGCCGGGCGCCGTGCCGGGGGCGCCTGGCACGCTCGAAGCGCGGCTCGCGCGCCTCACCGTGCCCGCCGCCACGGAAAACGACCTGCTCGGCCAGGCGATGTCGCAGCCCGCGCAGAACATGCCGTCGATCGACCTCGTCGTGAACCAGCTCATCGTGCGCGACCGCGATCTGGGCCGCCTCCAGGTGAACGCCCACAACTTCGACGACAACGGCGTGCCGGTCTGGCAGCTCGATCAGCTCGACATCAGCAACCCGGACGCCCACCTGACCGCCACGGAAAACTGGCGCGCGGTGGGCGACACGGCGGCCGGCGACGACTCGGCCGCCGCCGGCATGCAAACGCCGCGTCGCACGGCGCTCGACTTCCATCTGGACATCAAGGACGCCGGCGCGCTGCTCGTACGCGCCGGCAAGCCGCACGTGCTCAAGAGCGGCTCGGGCACGCTCTCGGGCAACCTGGAATGGCAAGGCGGCCCCTCGCGCATCGACTTCCCGTCGCTCAACGGCAACCTCGCGCTCGACCTGCGTCACGGCCAGATCCTCAAGGTCGATCCGGGCGTGGCAAGGCTGCTCGGCGTGCTGAGCCTGCAAAGCCTCGCGCGCTTCGCCACGACGGACTTCCGCGACGTCATCGGCGAAGGCCTGCCCTTCACGAGCGCGACGGCCACCGCGCAGATCCAGAACGGCATCGGCAGCACCAACGACTTCAAGCTCGTCACCGCCCCCGGGCGCGCGACGATGGCAGGCAGCGTCGACCTCGCGCACGAAACCCAGGACCTGCGCGTACACGTGGTGCCGACGGTCAGCGCGGGTGCGGGCGTGGTCGCGGCGGCCATCATCAACCCGCTCTTCGGCCTCGGCGCGCTGATCGGCGACGTCGTGCTCTCGCAAACGCTCGAACACGCGTTCGCGATGGACTTTGCGATCACGGGCTCGTGGGCGAAACCGCACGTCGAGCGGCTGCATGGCGATCAGGGTAAGATGGACGCGCAGACGCCGGCCGCAGTGCACTGACGCAGTGCACCGAATTACGCACTGAGTTGCCGCCAAGTGCCCTGCGCCATGGGCACGCGGTATGCGCGCCATGCACCCCGAACCCATTCAAGATCTGCCGATGAGCGCTCCCCCCCTCGACCCGTTTCGCGTCGCCGCGCTGCAGATGGTCAGCACGCCCGATCGCGAGCGCAATCTCGCCGAAGCGGACCAGTTGATCGGCGAAGCCGCCGCCGCGGGCGCGCGCCTCGTGTTACTGCCCGAATATTTCTGCTTCATCGGTCACAAGGACAGCGACAAGCTTGCGATCCGCGAGCCCCACGGCGACGGCCCCATTCAGCGTTTTCTCGCCGATGCCGCAAGGCGCCATGATCTGTGGGTGATCGGCGGCACGTTGCCACTGAATGCGCCCGAGGAAACGCGCGTGCTCAATACCACGCTCGTGTTCGATCCGAGCGGCGAGGAGCGCGCGCGCTACGACAAGATCCACCTCTTCAATTTCGAAAAAGGCGCCGAATCGTTCGACGAAGCGCGCACTATCCGCCCCGGTGCCGAGGTGCGCACGTTCGAGGCGCCGTTTGGCCGGGTCGGCCTGTCGGTCTGCTACGATCTGCGCTTTCCCGAGCTGTACCGGCGGATGGGAGACTGCGCACTGATGGTCGTGCCTTCAGCGTTCACGTACACCACCGGCCGCGCACACTGGCAGATCCTGCTGCGCGCCCGCGCGATCGAGAACCAGTGCTACGTGCTCGCCGCAGCGCAAGGCGGCACGCACGAGAACGGCCGCCGCACATGGGGCCACAGCATGCTGATCGACCCGTGGGGCGAGATCGTCGACGTGCGCGACGAAGGCGCGGGCGTGGTGGCCGGCGACCTCGACCTCGAGCGCATCGCCAGCGTGCGCGCGAGCCTTCCGGCGTGGCGGCACCGCGTGCTCGACTGCGCCTGACGCACGCCAGCACGTCATGCATGCAATGCACACGACCACCAGTGGACCGCGAATGAACACCATCGAATTCCACGCGAGTTCTACGTTTGAGGCGCTTGATTTCGCAGCACCGCGCCCGAATCTCCATTGACAGACTTTATCGTTGATCCCACAGAGCGCATGAATATCATCGAACCCGGCATCCGCAATCTGGCGACCGCGAAGGACCTGCTCCTCACGCCCTACGGCCTCGACGAGGCAGTGCTTACGCGCACGCTCGGCGAGATCTTCACGCATCGCGTCGACTATGCCGATCTTTACTTCCAGACCACGCGCAGCGAGGCCTGGAGCCTCGAGGAAGGCATCGTCAAGTCGGGCAGCTTCAGCATCGACCAAGGCGTCGGCGTGCGCGCCGTGTCCGGCGAGCGCACCGCTTTCGCCTACTCCGACGACCTCTCGCCCGAAGCGATCCGCCAGGCCGCCATCGCCACGCGCTCGATCGCCCAGGCCGGCGGCGGCAAGCAGAAAATCCAGGTGGCGAAGTCGCTCACGGGCATTGCGGGCCGCGATCTGTATCTGCCCTCCGACCCGTTGAGCTCGCTCGACGCCACCGAAAAGGTGAAGCTGCTCGAGCGCATCGAAGAGATGGCGCGCGGGCGCGATCCGCGCATTACGCAAGTCATGGCCGCGCTCGCCGGCGAGTACGACGTGGTGCTCGTCGCCCGCAGCGACGGCGCGCTCGCCGCCGACATCCGCCCGCTCGTGCGCGTGTCCGTCACGGTGATCGCCGAGCAGAACGGCCGCCGCGAAATCGGCAACGGCGGCGGCGGCGGCCGCTACGACTACGGTTATTTCACCGACGACATCCTGTCGAAGTACGTGGACGACGCCGTGCACGCCGCGCTCGTGAACCTCGAAGCACGCCCGGCGCCCGCCGGCGCGATGACGGTCGTGCTCGGGCCGGGCTGGCCCGGCGTGCTGCTGCACGAGGCGATCGGCCACGGCCTCGAAGGCGACTTCAACCGCAAGGGCTCGTCGGCGTTCGCCGGGCGCATTGGCGAGCGGGTAGCCGCCAAGGGCGTGACCGTGGTCGACGACGGCACGCTGCCCAACCGCCGCGGCTCGCTCAATATCGACGACGAAGGCAACCCCACGCAGTGCACGACGCTGATCGAAGACGGCATTCTCAAGGGCTACATTCAGGACTCGCTCAACGCGCGCCTCATGAAGATGCCCGTGACCGGCAACGCGCGCCGTGAGTCGTACGCCGCGCTGCCCATGCCGCGCATGACCAACACGTACATGCTCAACGGCGACAAGGATCCGCAGGAAATCCTCGGCTCGGTGAAAAATGGCCTGTATGCCGTGAACTTCGGCGGCGGCCAGGTGGACATCACGAACGGCAAGTTCGTGTTCTCGGCCTCCGAAGCCTATATGATCGAAAACGGCAAGATCACCTACCCCGTGAAGGGGGCCACGCTCATTGGCAGCGGCCCGGAATCGCTCAAGTACGTGAGCATGATCGGCAACGACATGCGCCTGGATTCGGGCGTGGGCGTGTGCGGCAAGGAGGGCCAGAGCGTGCCGGTGGGCGTGGGTCAGCCGACGCTGCGCATCGACCGCATGACGGTCGGCGGCACGGTTTGACACCTTTGCCTGCGCGCATTCCATGCACGGCGATGCGGAAATCCCGCATCGCCGTGCGGATTTTCTGCACATGAGTCGTTTTTTGCGCAGATAGCCCGCTTTTTTACCGCACCCCGCTTGCCAGCCACGAGAAGGCCGGGTTATAAAGGCATTCACCCTTTCGACGTAACGAACGTTCAGACAAGACCGCCATGTTCGCCACGAAGTTTTATTTTTACTTCTTTTGGTATCTCAGACCGCTGGCGGATCGAGAGGGTTGATAGTACGCGCAGGACCCCGAATACACGAGAAACCGCCAGCCAAGCCTGGCGGTTTTTTTTCGCCCCGCAGTTTCCACAACAGTTACTGAGCCGCACCTTCCTCTAACCGAATTTGAAGCACCGTCGGAACGACGCACGCTACGCACCAGGATCAGGAGAAAACGACCATGCCCCCGCACAACACCGACGATGTCCGCATTCGCGAACTCAAGGAACTCACGCCGCCCGCTCACCTGATCCGCGAATTCCCCTGCTCGGAAGCGGCCTCCACGCTGATCTACGAATCGCGCCGCGCGATGCACCGCATCCTGCACGGCATGGACGACCGCCTGATCGTCATCGTCGGGCCGTGCTCGATTCACGATACGAAGGCCGCGGTCGACTACGCGAAGAAGCTCGTCGAAGAGCGCAAGCGCTTCAAGAACGAGCTCGAAATCGTGATGCGCGTGTACTTCGAGAAGCCGCGCACGACCGTGGGCTGGAAGGGCCTCATCAACGATCCGTTCCTCGACAACAGCTTCAAGATCAACGACGGTCTGCGCACCGCGCGCGAGCTGCTCGTCTCGATCAACGAACTGGGCCTGCCCGCCGGCACCGAATACCTCGACATGATCAGCCCGCAGTACATCGCCGACCTGATCTCATGGGGCGCGATCGGTGCGCGCACAACGGAATCGCAGGTGCACCGCGAGCTGGCTTCGGGGCTGTCGTGCCCGGTCGGCTTCAAGAACGGCACGGACGGCAACGTGAAGATCGCCGTGGACGCAATCAAGGCCGCCTCGCAGCCGCACCATTTCCTTTCGGTGACGAAAGGCGGCCACTCGGCCATCGTCTCGACCGCCGGCAATGAGGACTGCCATGTGATTCTGCGCGGCGGCAAGACGCCGAACTACGACGCGGATAGCGTGAACGCCGCATGCAGCGATATCGGCAAGGCGGGTCTCGCCGCGCGCCTCATGATCGACGCGAGCCACGCGAACAGCTCGAAGAAGCACGAGAACCAGATTCCGGTGTGCGCTGATATCGGCCGCCAGGTGGCGGGGGGCGACGAGCGCATCGTCGGCGTGATGGTGGAGTCGCACCTCGTGGCGGGCCGCCAGGACCTGAAGGAAGGCTGCGAGTTGACCTATGGCCAGAGCATCACGGACGCGTGCATCGGCTGGGACGAAAGCGTGGGCGTGCTCGAAGGGCTCGCGCAAGCGGTGAAGCAGCGTCGCGTTGCGCGCGGTTCAGGCAATTGAGCGCAGCTCGCAAAGGAGCGCCCGGCGCGGTCATTCGAGGCCGCGCCGCGCGTGCATTCACAGCCGCTCCGCGCGCTCGGGCCGCACCGCGCCGATGCACAGGTCGGCAATCCCGATCACGTTGCCGATGAGCCTGCCGCGGCGGTCGAGATGCGCCTCCGGCCGCACCGACTTCATGCAGTTCATGCTGAGCGCGCGCAGGATATTGCTGGTCGCTTCCTTGCGCGACATGACGCCCTTGTTGCACAGATACATCGCGTTGACCACCTGCGAATAGCCGAAGCGCCGGCCCGAAACGCGTCCGCCTCGCAGCCCGAGGTGCACGCCCAGCAGATAGTCGCAGTACACGACCCCGCCACGGCGCGCGAGGCGCCGCGAGAAGTCCTTGTCCTCCAGCCAGCCGTACAGCACGAGACGCTCGTCGAAGCGCAGATCGGCGATAGCCTGCGCGCGGCACGCCATGTTGCAGCCATACAGCTCCACACAGGGCCGCAGCGGCGGACGCCGCATCACCTCGGCTTGTGCGCCATCCACGAGCGCAACGGCTTCTTCCCACGAGATCGGCTGCGTGTTCGCGCCATCGCGCAGCGTGCGTCCCGAGAAGCCCACGAGATTCGCGTCGCGCTCGAACAGCTCCACACACAGCTCGATCCAGTGACACTCGGGCGCGAAGTCGTCGTCGAGGAAAATCACGATGTCGATGTCCGGCGCAAGGGCGTCGAGCGCGCGATTGCGTTGCACGCTCGAACCCGCCGTGCCGATGATTTCGTTCACGCGCAGACCGTTGGCATCGTAAGGTCCAATGTCGTCAGCGCTGCTGCCCGAGAGGATGATCTGATCCGGCCGCACCGTTTGCCGTGCGAGCAGACGCACGACCCATGCGGTAGCGGTTGGCCGCCCCTTGGTCGCGATAACCGCCGCGACGCGCATGCGCGCCCTCGCGCCGTTGGGGGCCGTCATGGAAGATGCGAGATCATCGGTAGCGAGCATTGTCATCAGATTCTCCGCGTTCCGGAGGTCGTTTCGACTCGAATCGAGGTTAGCACGAGGCCCCCGCGCCGCCAGTCGGGCAGGATTCAAGTTGTCCGAAACGATCTATTCAACGACTGATTCCACCTGTTTGTGAACGAGCACACATACATGCACCCGGTGCGCGTGGTATCTGCGCGGCTCCTGTATTGGCCGCGTACTGGCGTTTTACCGCTTTTCTTTTCCGTTAATTAAATCGACCTTTATTGCATTTTCTATGCATTTATCGATTACGCATCGCCCATAGCGGATCACCACCCGGTGAATTCGTCCAATAGCAATTTTCGGATTCCTCTTTTGATAAGACTCGTCTACAACTGCTAAAAGTGACTACGCAAATATGACCGACCAACCCGCCCCACCGGAAAGATTCTCTCAACATGACTGCGTCGACGCGTCGGAGCCAGCCAGCGGAACACGAGATCATCGCTTCCCGGACAGCGGTTTGCGAAACGGAATCCGGCGCGCGGCTCAAACGCCCAGTGGTCTTCTACGTGCAGCCGTTGATCGCGCACTATCGCATCGAAGTCATCGAGTCGCTCAACCGTCTTTTCTCCGTCAAGGTATTCGCGTGCTCCGAGGGCGTGGAGGCCAACGGCTTTTCGCGCGAGAGGCCAGAGTGCGACGAATTCGTCGAAACGCGTATCGCGAGTTTCGCGGGCCTGCCCGCGCGGCGTATTCGCATGCAGAGCCGCGTGCTGAGCCGCATCGTTTTTGAACGTCCCGATGCAGTCCTGATCTTTGCAGATGTTCGCTATCTCTCGCTGTGGCTCGCGCTCCTCGCCGGGCGCCTGATGCGCGTGCCCGTGCTGATTCATGGCCAGGGGCTCTACCGGCACGAGAGCGCGGGGCTCATGCGCACCGTGTGCTACCGCGTCGCGGTCGCGCTCGCCGTGCGCTACGTCTGCTATACCGAGGCTTCGCGGCGCTCGCTCGTCGCCATCGGCTGCCCCCTCGCGAAGCTCGTCGTCGCGAACAACGCGCTCACCGTCTCGTGCGGTGTGGAGCCCGCCGCCAAGTCGGGCGCCGAGAGCGGCGTCCTCTTCATTGGCAGGCTGCGCGAAGGGTCGGAGATTGAACCGCTCATCGATGTGGTCGGCCAGCTTCATGCCGAAGGCAACGACATCACGCTCCACGTGATCGGCGACGGCGAGCACGGCGAGCGCCTGAAGCGCAAGTACAGCAATCGCAGCTACGTGGTCTGGTATGGCGCCGTGTTCGACGACGACGCCATCGCGACCATCAGCCGGCGCTGCCGCGTGGGCTGCTATCCGGGCTCGGCGGGCTTGAGCGTCGTGCACATGTTCGCGGTGAGCCTGCCGCCCATCGTGCACGACCGGCTACCGCTGCACATGGGCCCGGAGCCGGGCTATGTCGAGGACGGCCGCAGCGGCTTTTTCTTCGCGCGCGACGGCGGCACGCGAGCGCTTGCTGCCACGCTGCGGCGCATCTGGTCCATGCCGCCCGACGAAATGCGCGCAGCCGCTTGCGCCGCGCACGCGGTGTACTGCCAGCTCAACTCGCCTACGCTCGGACATCAGCTCGCCGAGATCGTCGAAGCGGCGCTGCGCGCCTGAACCCCTGCTTCAATCCCGCTTCAATCTCACTGCTTTTCGGCTTATTTCTGCCGCGAGACGCGATACAGCATCCATGCCGCACACGCGGCCAGCCCGACGGTCATCGACCATGCAACGCCTGTCACACCCCACAGGTGCAGCGACGGCGGCACGGACAGGATAAGCGCCACCACCTGGAGCAGCGACGCTACCGTGACCGCGCGCGCGTCGCCCACCGCGCGCAGATACGAGGCGAGCACCGAGTTCAGCGCGCTGATCGCCATGTTGATGACGAAGATGCGAAAGAGCGGCACAGCCGACAGCCACGCGGCGCCGAGAACGAGCGAAAAGAGCGGCTCGGCGGCGAAGCGCAGCACGATCACCACGCATGCCAGACCTGCCACGGCGACCATGAGATAGAGACGGAACAGGCGCGCGGCCGATTGCGGCCCGCCACGATGATGCGCGGCGAAGGTCGGAAACAGATACTGCGACAGAGCGAGCGCGGCGTCGGCAAGCAGCATTTGCGCGAGCTTCGAGGACATCTGCCAGGCGCCCAGTTGCGTCGGGCCGAGCAGTTTGCCCACCACTACCTTGTCGAACTGGTTGGTGATCAGAATGATCACGCTGCTCGCCCAGATCCAGCGGCTGAAGCCCACGTAATGGCCGATGCCCGACCAGCGCAGCCGGATCGGCGGACGCGGCGACAGCGCGATCCACGTAACGACACTCTTGAAGGCCTCGCCGATCATCATGCCGAGCAAGAGCGAGTATGGCCCCGCACCGACGAGTGCGAGCCCGATGCCGAAGCCGCAGTCGAGACACGAGGACGAGATCTCGATCGCCGCAATATGCTGGAAGTGGCGCTCGCGCTGCGTAATGAAATACGCGGGCGACGCGAGTCCACGCAGGAGCGGGAGCAGCGCGGCGAGTTGCACGAGGCCGATCGCGCCGCCCAGGTGGAACTGCGCGTCCATGAGCGGCGCACTCGCGACGAGCAACAGACCGATCAGCAGGCCCCGCGTGGCGAGCGTCGTCCAGACGGCGCCGGCTTGCGCGCGCGTTGGCGGCGACTGGCCCTGAATGACGGCTTGCGCGAGGCCGGTGTCCGAGAGCGCCTCGGCAATCGCGACCGCGAGCAGCGCGACGCTCGCCAGACCGATTGCGGATGGGCCGAGAATGCGCCCGATCACGAGGAACTTGACGGCCACGAGGCCCCGCACGACGACCTGCTGCAGCAACACCCAGGTTGCCGCGCCGGGTCCGAAGCCGGCCTTGATCGGTATGGCTGGCAGCCGCATGACGCGCAAAATGCCTCTCCTGTTGTCGATCTCTGAGTCGGAGCTTTCGCCCCTTGTCCCAGTTCCCTTTAAACATGTTTGGGAACGCGTTTTTGCCACCCGCTCTGGACGTTACCGCGTGGCAGCGTCCACGACGCGCCATCTACCAGGTGGAATCAGACGGTCCCTTTGCGGGCGCGCCTGCGGTTAGCAGACTTATATAGTCCACCTGCGCACGTCGATTGATGAATCTTCAACCGATCCGCATATCCCCAGGCTTTTTCGGCCAGCCTGCCCCGCAATCTGGCGCATGCCGCTTGCGCAGCACTGCTATTTTGTTCGTAATAATGCTCATCGGGCCTCCCGCATGGAAAACGTGTCGATCGCCAGATATCGCAATGCCGCCCCTAACAGCCCGGACTCGGCCGCACTGTGCGAGGTCGAGGCCGACACGCTCGTGAGCTCCGCGCCTCCCGGCGCGCGCGCGTCCGTTGGCGGCGACTGGATCGCCATCATCGAGCCGAACTTCACGGGCCACCGCTGGCGCTACGTCGAGTGGATCGCACAGGCATGCGTCGAAGCCGGGCACCGGTGTCTCGTCGTTACCGATACCGGATACGAGGATCATCCGCTCGCGCAGCGCATCGTGCGCGAAGCGAGGTCCGATCTGCGTGTCGAGCTGCTCGACCTCCATAGCGTTCCCCCCGGCCCGCATTTCGTCGCGAGCGTGTACATGCGCTTTCGCAACTTCTATGCGCGAGCGCTGCGTGAGGTGAGCAAAACGAGGCACGTGCGGCTCGTCATCGCGCCCTACGCCGACTACTTCTTCTACACGCTCGCGGGGTTCGACTCGCCATTCGGCGAGACGCCGTGGATCGCGATCGTCATGGGCATGACGTTTCATCAGGCGCGAGTCGGCTTGCGCACGCCGCGCCGACGCTTCGTCGACCTGGCCAAGTCGGCGCTGTTTCGCCGCGCCATGCGCTCGCGCGGGCTGCGCGAACTCTTCACGATCGACCCGACGCTGCCCGACTGGTTCGCGACCACGAAGCCCCGCCGCGCCGCGCCGCTCAGCTACCTGGCCGATCCGTTTCCCGAAATCGAAGGCATGGACCCCGTGTTCGCGCGCGAGCAGCTGAAGCTCGACGCGCATACGCACTACCTGCTCGTATACGGCGCGATCGGCGAACGCAAGGGCATTCGCGAACTGATGCTCGCGCTCGAGCAAAAGCCCGACGCGCCTTGCCTCATCATCGCCGGCCAGCAGGACGACGAAACACGCGCGTTCATCGACGCCCACGCGCCGAAACTCGCGAGCGCGCCGGTGATCTTCAACCAGTTCATCTCCGACGAGATGGAGCGCGAACTCTTTTCCGCCTGCGACGCCGTGTGGCTCGGCTACAAGCAGCACTACGGCATGAGCGGCGTGCTCGTGCAGGCGTACCGCTTCCGCAAGCCCGTGGTGGCCAGCGCCGACGGCCTGATCGGCTGGTATTGCCGCGACGGCGCACTCGGCCCCCTGCTCGACAACCTCGAGCCCGCCACGATCGCGCACGCGCTCGACGTGCTCGCCGAGCGTTGGCGCGCAGGCGCGAACGCCCCGCAGCCCACGGACGAACATCTCCTCGCGTGCAACACGCTCGAACAGTTCAAGCGCACGCTGCAGGCCGCGATGGCATAGCGCAGGGAAACATCGCCAGCTAGTCAGCGTAGCGAACCGGTCCGGTTCGTTCAGGCAACGCCTTCGACGTTGTTGTCCGCCGCGGTCGCGTTGCTCCGCTCGGCAGAAAGGGCGCCGCGCCGGTCGGGGAACATCGTGTCGCGCAGGCGCAGGAACGGAAACTCGACGGCGCGCGTGGTGAGATAGCCCAGCGCAGCCGCGATGACGAACTGCGCGACGATCACAACCGGCCATGCAGCGAGCGGCGGCACGCCAAGCGCGTTCGACTTGTGGATCAGGTAATCGGCGGGCGCGAGCGCGAGCGAATGCCAGAGGTAGATGCCGTACGAGTAGACGCCAAGCCACGCCAGTCCGCGATACAGCCACGTCGTGCGCAGGCTGCCCGAGTGCTCCAGTATGAGCATGATGAGCGCGCAGAAGCCGACGGCCTGAATCGTGTAGCCGACGCTCTCGTCAAGCGCGACGTCGGGCGTCGCGAACAAGAGCCAGGCGAGAAGCAGCCCCACCGCGCCCAACAGCCAGCGTTTTTTCGCGACGAGCGTGCGCCAGAGTTCGGGCTTCATCCAGTAGACGGTCGCGAGTATGACGCCGATGAGCAGGCTGTCCATGCGGTACTGCGTATAGTTGAACGCCCCGACGAGATCGCCATGCGATACCGCGACGCAACGTGCGCCGAGCACGATCGCGCAGAGGCCGACCATCACACCGATCAGCGCATTCGCGCGCAGCCGGAAGTGCGCGAGCAGTATTAGCAGCGCGGGCAGGAACAGATAGAAGTGCTCTTCGACAGCGAGGCTCCACGTCTGCGCAATGGAGGTGCCGAAGTAATTCTGCATGTGGGTGAGGTTTTGCCAGAGGAACGTATCGGGACGATGGCGGCCGGCAAGCAGATGAAAAAAAATCAGTGCGTAGTACGCGGGCCAGATCTTGAAGATCCGCCGCACGACGAAGCGGCGCGCGCCGATGCGGCCCGTTTGCGAGTATTGGCGCAGCAGCAGGCCGCCCACCAGGAAGCCGCTCAGTGTGAAGAATAGATTCACGCCTTCATGACCGAAGCTTTTCAGCGGGTACTCGAGCACTCTCACCCAGGGATGGCCCGTGCGCACCGTGTGGAAGTGGTAACCCATCACGACGAAGATCGCGATGCCACGCACGAAGTCGAGCTCGACGGAACGCCCTTTCATCGGCAGTCTCACCCCGTGTAGTAGCTTCATGACACTTCCCTCGCTTCGTCCGTGCCGGATTCGTGCGCAAGGCAAACGATGAAAAACTTACTCCTGCCGGCCCCATCTTGGACACAGGCGCCGTGCGACGTGCGCCAAGTTCCCGCCATTCTCGGCCAGGTGTGTGGGCCAAACCACACGTCAAATCAGAATTTTTTTCCTGCCGCCACAACCCTGCCGGTTCCCGCCACGCGCATGCGCAAGCGGCTTGCGACGTTTTATATTGAGTCGAGCCGACGCGTGCGGCGCGCATGTAATTTGCGCGCCGTATGTGACCCTATGCACCGCACCGGGAGAAACGCCGATGCGAAACAAACATGCTGCACTCTGGCTCTGGGTGTGCCTCGTGCCTCTCGCTTTCGACTACAAGGCACCGGACTCCCAGTTTGGCCACAGCGCGCAATGGCTGGCCGTCATTCCAGCCCTGGCAGGCGCGCTCATTCTCGCGATGATCGGCCCGCGCTTCGCGCGTCGGACGCGGCTGCGCTCGTTCGTGACGGGTGCGCTCGTGGCGAGCCTCGCCGGCAGTCTCATTGCGCAATTGCTGCAGCACAATCCGATTGGTCAATACCTGCGCGTGATCCTGCCATTCCTGCTGTTCACGCTCGGCTACTGGGCCATGTGCCGCCCGTGGCACCCCATTCGCATCACGCAGATGCAGCGCGCGCTTTATTACGCGATGGTTCTGGGTCTCGTGTTCACGTTCTTCTTCGGCATACTGGCGGTCGGCGGGCCGCTCGCCGACATTCGCTTTCGCATTGTCTCGCCGACCATGCTCGCGCTGCAGGCGATGCTGTTGCATCAGTTCATTGTCGCCCGGCGCTTCAACGTGTCGATGGTACTTGTATTCCTCGCCACGCTCGTCGTCGAGTTGTTGAGCGTCACGCGCAGCCTGCTGATTGCGACCGTCCTGCTCGCCATGTTCGCGGCGTGGCTCGCCTCGCCGTCGCTCAGCCATCTGATCAAATCGTTTTTTCGCACGGGGCTCGCGCTTTCGTTCGTTGTAGCGCTGGGCGTGGGAACGGCGTGGCTCTTCCCCTCCATCACGGAACACTGGACGCAGCGCGTGACGGCTGCGCAGAACGCGGAGTCCGACCGGGATCCGACAACGGTCACACGTATTGCGGAGATGCGCGACCAGTACGACCAGGTCACCGAATCGGTGGAGTCGGTCCTGTTCGGCAAGGGTTATGGCCACCTTTACCGCTATTCGCCCATTTATTTCCAGTACGTGAACCAGACCTTCAGCAAGGACGACTACTTCAACACCAGCGATTGGGTCGCGGGCCACAACTTCTGGGTGTACCAGCTCTACGCCGAAGGCATTGTGTTCGGGGGCTGCATGCCGCTAGCGGTGATCGTCGCGCTCATCGTCGCGGGCCGCGCATTCAGACGTTGGCACCGCATTGCCCCGCGTCACCCGATGCTCATGCCGCTCAGCATGGCGCTCCTTGTGCTAGCCGCGCTGCCGGGCGCGTCGATTGGCGGCAATCCGCTCGGCACGCGTTTCTCGGGCCTCGTGTACGGCCTCGCGCTCGGGCTCATCGTCGCGCTGTATTCGCAGCTTCATTACCGCATTGACCTGCAACGCAAGCGTCAGCGCCTGCACCCGTCCTATGGGCGCGAGCCTGCCTTCCGACCCACGGCGCCCGCGGCGGCGCCGGTGCCGCTCACCACGTATGCGACTCCGGAGCCCCGATGAAAATCCTGCACCTCGTTTCCACGGTCGACCCCCGCTCGGGCGGCCCGATTGAGGGCGTTCGCCAGAGCGGTCTGGCGATGACCGCGCTCGATCATCAGATCGAAGTGGCATCGCTCGACCCGATCGACGCGCCTTATGTGCGCGAATTCCCGCTCCCGCTGCACGCGCTGGGCCCGGGCCGCGGGCACTACGGATACTGCCCCGGCTACGTGCCATGGCTGCGCGCGAACGCGAAGCGCTTCGACGCGGCGATCGTGCATGGGCTCTGGCAATACCATGGCTTCGGTGCATGGCGCGCGCTGCGCCACGCCCAGGTGCCGTACTACGTGTACACGCACGGCATGCTCGACCCGTGGTTCAAAGCCACCTATCCCGTCAAGCATTTGAAGAAATGGGCGTACTGGCCATGGGCCGATTTCCGCGTGCTGCGCGACGCCTCCGCCGTGATTTTCACGACCGACGAAGAACGCCTGCTCGCGCGCGAATCGTTCTGGCTGTACCGCGCCAACGAACGCGTCGTGCCGTTCGGCACCAATGCGCCCAACGAGGACCCGGACGCGTTGCGCGAAGCCTTCCTGCAGGAGTCGCCGCATTTGCGCAACAAGCGCATCGTGCTGTTTCTCGGGCGTCTGCACCCGAAAAAGGGTTGCGACGTGCTGGTTCACGCGTTCGCCGACCATGCGCGCGAAACGCCGGATGCGCATCTGCTGATCGCGGGGCCCGACAAGGGCAACTGGCAGCCCGCGCTCCAGGCGATCGCCCAGTCGCACGGCATTACGCACCGCATCAGCTGGCCGGGCATGCTGCAGGGCAACCTGAAGTGGGGCGCGTTTTTTGCTAGCGACGTGTTTGTGCTGCCGTCGCACCAGGAGAACTTCGGCGTTTCCGTAGCGGAAGCGCTCGCATGCGGACTGCCCGCACTGGTCTCGGACAAGGTGGGCGTCTGGCGCGAGATCGACGAGGACGGCGCGGGGTTCGTTGCGCCCGATACGGTCGCCGGCACGCAGCGCAACTTCGCCTCATGGCGGGCACTCGACGAGCGCGCGCGCGACGCAATGCGCGCTCAGGCGCGGCGCACATTCGACGCGCGCTTCGCGATGGACGGCATGGTGCGATCGCTGCTGGGATTGTTGCAGGAACATCCTTTGCACGCTGGCGCCCAATTTCGCCGAGGGCGCCCGTTGAGCGCGATGGCGCAGAGCGAGCCCGCGGAGCAGACTGAATAAGCGAAAAAAGGCGGCGTCAGATTATCAGAGAGCGGAAATGGTAAGGATTGGCAGGGGTGACGAAGCAACGCAGCTGAAGCGTGATAACGAGTCGAATGATGAGCCCGCGTTGCACTTTCGTGGCGATGTGCGAATCCTGTTAGTAAGGGGGCAACACTATGTTAAACAGCAGACCTGATTGTTCGGCCGGCGCGACCGTCGACGGAACTGCGACGCAGCCTGTAAAGCAGCCTGTGAAGCAGCCTGTGAAGCAGCCCGCGCGCAGTTTGCGCAGATTATCGGTGGGCCGCGCACGGGCGGCCTTGGCGGCGATGGTGGCCATGGCCGCGACCGCGGCATTGATTTCGGGCTGCGGGCTCTCGCCCGGGATGCAGGCGCCGTCGAGCGTCACGCAGGCGAAGGCCGCAACCGGCGCCGCGCGCACGGGCAACGGGGATCAACCGCCACCGGGCGCGCTCATTGAGATCAATAACGACCTGGTCGCGAAGGAAGCCGCATCGAGACCGACGACCGTCCCGACCAACGTCGAGACGCTGTTCGGCACGCCCAAGCCCTACGCGCTCGGCCCCGGCGACGTGCTGAGCATTGTCGTGTGGGACCACCCCGAGATGAACCTGCCGACGAACGGCAGCGGTGGCAGCAACGGCGCGCAGGATCAGAGCGCGAGCCAGGTGCAGTCGGGCTATACCGTCGACGCGTCGGGTGCGATCCAGGTGGCCTACGTGGGTCCGATCCACGTGGCAGGGCTCACCGAGATGGAAGCCCGCGACCTGGTGGCGAAGAAGCTCGCCTACTACCTGAACAAGCCGCAGGTGACGCTACGCATCGAGTCGTACCGTAGCCGGCGCGTGTACGTGGACGGCGAAGTGCGCACGCCGGGCCTCATGGTGCTCAACGACATGACGATGTCGCTGCCCGAGGCGATCAACCGCGCGGGCGGCTTCACGGCGGCGGGCGACCGTTCGCGGGTTAGCGTCACGCGCGGCGACAAGACGATCATGGTGAACATTCCCGACATGATCAAAAAAGGCGTGAACCCGGACAAAATCCTGCTGCAGAACGGCGACCTCGTACGCGTGTATTCGGCGAACGAAAGCCGCGTGTTCGTGCTGGGCGAAGTCGGACACCCAGGGCCCTTGCCGTTCGATAACGGCCACCTCTCGCTGAACGACGCGCTAGGCAACGCAGGCGGTGTTAGCCAGGGTTCGGGCGACGCCTCGCAAGTGTACGTGGTGCGCGGCCAGAAGGAAGGGCAGCGTAAGGTCTTCCATCTCGACGCGTCGTCGCCGGAAGCCATGGCGACGGCCGACGAGTTCGAGTTGCAGCCGAACGATGTCGTGTTCGTGGATGCGTCGGCGCTCGTGAAGTGGAGCCGCGTCATCAACCTGATCCTGCCGAGCACGCAGGCAGCCGCGGCGGGCCGGGCGGTGGGTTACGGCGGGTACTAGCCGGTGGAGTCATGAGTATGAGCAGGCCTTCGGGCCTGCCCATACGTTCAATGAATCTGCCTGAAACGAGCCAGCCTCGCGCCGCCCTTATGCTTGGGGCGCCTGGGGTGCCTGGGGTGGCTTGCTTTCCTCGAAACGCCAGCGAATAAAGCGGCACGGATTGCCGCCATACACGCCGCCGGCTTCCAGCGAACGATGCACGACTGAGAGCGGGGTAACGACTGCCGAGCGCCCGATTGTCACCCCCATCTGCACCACGCATTTCGACGAGACCCACGCGCCGTCCTCGATCACGATCGGCGCGACGTGCAAATCCATGTTCGTGCGCATGTCGTGCGAACCCGCGCTGAGAAACGCCCCCTGCGAAAGGCAGACGTTCGAGCCGATGCGGATGGGCGCCTGGTTGTAGATCCAGACGTCCACACCGATCCAGCAGTTCTCGCCCAGTTCCAGATTCCACGGTGCCTTCACGCGTATGGGATGGACGAGCCGGCAGCCCTGGCCGATCTTCGCGCCGAACAGGCGCAGCAGGCCCACGCGCAGCGCCGAGAGCGGCAGCAGACGATTGTCGAGCACGCAGGTCTCGACCAGATACCATGCGGCCTGGACGAGCTTGCCCCGGCGCGCGACGAAGTTGCCCTTGCCCGCACGACTCAAATCGATCACGCGGATTTCCGCGGCTCGTGCGTCATTGGCGGCGGGTGGCGGCACGACGCCTGCAAGCGGCGCTTCGCCCGCCACTTGCCTGCGCCCAGCCGCGTCGGCGTTCCCTTTGCGGGTTCCTAAACCTTCGACCGCTTCCGTCATGAACGCTCCTTGCCCATCTGGGTCGATTCCTGTTGGCTTCGTGCGGGTTGCACGCCTGGCGGCCCACATAGCGGGACGCATCAGGCCACGATTTCATTATCGGGCGGCCAACGCAGCGCCCCGCACGCGTGGCCGACACGGCAGGGGTTTTGGCGCAGCGGCGCGACGCGGCGTGGGCACCATGAAGGCTTGACGCCGCATCGTTGGCGGCGCGCGGGATCAATGCCATGTCCAGTTCTCATCGTCATCAGCTTGGGCCCTATGTGTTCGCCGCTGCGCTGCAGGCCGCATGCGCGGCGTGGCCGTGCGCGGTGTTCGCGCAGGCCGCCACGTACGGCGCCGCCACCGGTGGCTCGCCCGCTGCCGCGAGCGCCCAGAGTAGCCAAAGCGGCCGGGATGACGCCCCTGCCAACGCCGTGCAGCGCCAGCAACTCGACGAACAGCGCCTCCTCGGCGGTCCGGGCACTTCGGATAACCCGTATAGCGTGACCCCGTACAGCAGTAACGGCGCTTCGCCAGACGACGCGCGAGACGCGCTCACGAACGAAAAGCACATGCACGTCGTGCCGCCTGGAGACTACGCCGCGAGTGCGGCGAGCGCCAACGGCGGCAGGGGCGACAGAAGCAGCAGCGCTTCGAGCGCAGGCGGCAGAGGCGCCGCGAACCACAGCAGGATCGGCGCAAACGGCATGTCGCGCGCCGGCAATGCGGTCGCGAGGAGCACCGGCGGGAGCGGCGCCGGGAGCAAGCGCTCAGCGGCCGGCTATGACTACGGCGCCAGCCAGACCTCCCCAACTGCGCAGGTCTACGGCAATCCGTATGGCAGCCCGTACGGTTCGCCAGACCAGTCCAACTCGGAACTCTACAAGTCGCCCTGGTAAGTTCCGCTAGCGCTCCGGGACAGCCCAAGACCACCCTCGCGGCCCTGGGCGCCGTCGCTCACACATCGGACTGCTCGACCTCCGGCAACGTCGATCCGCCTTTGCCCGCTTGACTCGGAGCTTGATTCTGATTTGCAGGTTGACCGGCAGCTTGCTGTGTCGAAGCCGAAGGGCCGCTTGCCGCAGTCTGCGCCTCGACCTGCGTCTGCGCCGCCGGCGCGGCAGCTTCGCCCGCGAGCCCGGCAAGCCTCGCTTCGAGCACGTCGAAGATCGCTTGCGGTGACAGCATGCGCTTCGCGTAGCGCCGCGCGGCGCGGCCAAGCTCGGCGCGGCGCGCAGGGTCGCCGGCCAGATCGACGATCGCCGCAGCGAGCGCTTCGCTGTCCTCTGGCGGCACCACGATTCCGTGGTCCGAAACCACGTCGAAGAGACTCGTGCCGGGCCGCGCCATGGCGACCACCGAGCGGCCGCTCGCGAGCATGCCGGTGAGCTTCGAGGGCATCACGAGGTCGGCGGCGTCGTTGCGCTGCGGCAGCACGTGGATATCGGCCACGTTCAGCAGTTCGTTGAGCATCGAAGACGGCTGCAGCGGCAGCACGTGACAGTTCGAGAGCGGCTCGCAACGCGCCATCAACTCCCGCTTGGCCGCGCCGTCGCCGCAGAACACGAAGCTGATATCGGGCCGCGCGGCGAGCGCCGTTGCGACGTCCGCGAGAATTTCGATGCCCTGCTTCGCCCCCATGTTCCCCGAGTAGAGCACGACGGTGTTGTCCTGCGGGATGCCGAGGCGCCGCCGGAACGCGCTCGGATACGGCAGCGGGAAGATCGCCCGGGTGTCGACCCAGTTCGGCAGGCACACGGCGCGCGCGGCGTCCACACCCTTGTCGACGGCGCGCTCGACCATGCGCGCCGAAATCGACGAGACGACGTCGAAGCGCCGCAGCAGCCAGCGTTCGCCGGCGAAAGCGGCGCGCCCCAGTCGCGACCCCTGGCCGCCGCGCAGAAGTCCCAGATCGAACGCCGCATCGATTTCGAAGTCCTGAATATGCAGCCAGCTGCGCGCGCCGACGGCGTGCGCGAGCATGAGCGCCCCAGGCGCGCAGAAGAGCGTCGGCACGATCAGCATGACAGCCTCAGGCCGCCACGCCGCGAGCCGCGCAAGAAGCGGCAGCGACGAGAGCGCGAAGCTCGCCAGATGCACGATGCGTTTGAAGCCGCCCTGCTGGGCCGGCACCCACAGCGGCGCACGCCAGACGCCCACGCCACGCAACGTTTCGCGTTGGTAACGCCCCGCGCGATAGCCTTCATGCACGCGCCATTGCGGGTAATAAGGCGGCGCGCAGATCACGCGCACCTCATGGCCGTGCGCGGCGAGCAGCTCCGCCATTTCGGCTGTGTATTTGCCGACGCCTGTGACTTCGGGCGCGTAATTCAGTCCGTAGATCAGGATTCTCATTGCGTTGCTTCCGTCCCTGAACTGCTGTGTGCCGCTTTTAATCGTCTCGCGCGCCGAGCGAAAAAAAGCGGGCGTCGTGCATCCGGTCCGCGCACGACGCCCGCCACCAACCAGACGCCTCTTCCCTTCGTCCCTATGAGCCGATCGCTTGAAAGCAATCGGTCCCGGCAGGCCATATCAAGCCCGCATGCCCGCCTCGTACGCAGGCGCGGCATGGGTTTGCAGAAAGTCGTCGTAAGTGCGGGCGAGGCCCTCCTGGAGGCCAATGTGCGCGTGCCAGCCCAGATCGCCCAGGCGCGACACGTCGAGCAGCTTGCGCGGCGTGCCGTCGGGCTTGGTCGAATCGAACACCAGTTCGCCTTCGAAGCCCACCACGTCGCACACGCGCTGCGCGAGGTCGCGGATCGACAGGTCTTCGCCTACGCCGACGTTGTACACGCCGTCACCGGTCTCGTGCTCGAGCACGAAGATCGTCGCATCGGCGAGATCGTCGACGTGCAGGAATTCGCGGCGCGGACTGCCCGAACCCCAGACGGTCAGCGTGCGCTGGCCGTTGCTGCGCGCCTCGTGCGCCTTGCGGATCAGCGCGGGCAGCACATGGCTGCTGCCGAGGTCGTAGTTGTCGTTGGGGCCGTACAGGTTGGTCGGCATGAGCGAGACGAAGTGCGTGCCGTACTGGCGGTTGTACGCCTCGCAGAGCTTCAGGCCCGCGATCTTCGCGATCGCGTAGGCCTCGTTGGTCGGCTCGAGCGGCGCGGTGAGCAGATAGGCTTCGCGGATCGGCTGCGGGCATTCGCGCGGATAAATGCACGACGAACCGAAGAACACGAGGCGCTGCACGCCCGCGTTGTACGACGCGCGGATCACGTTGGTCTCGATCGCCAGGTTGTCCCAGGCGAACTGTGCGGGCTGCGTCGAATTCGCGAGGATGCCGCCCACTCGCGCCGCCGCGAGCAGCACCGCGTCGATGTGCTCGCCTTCGAAGAAGCGGTTCACCGCGGCCTGATCGGTGAGGTCCAGTTCGGCATGGGTGCGCGTGACGAGATTCCAGTAGCCATTCGCCTGCAGCGCGCGCACGAGCGCCGAGCCCACCATGCCCCGGTGACCCGCGACGAAGATTCGGGAGTTCTTGTCCATGCGTTCACTCGTGATGTTCGAGGGCCCTGAAACCCGCCAGCGTGACGAGGGCGTCGCGCCGGGCAGCCTGATAGTCGGCTCGCACCATTTCCTTGACTAGCGCCTGGAACGTGGTAACCGGCTTCCACCCCAGCTTCTCCTGGGCCTTCGAGGCGTCGCCGAGCAGCGTCTCGACCTCAGTCGGGCGGAAGTATCGCGGATCGACACGCACGATCACGTCGCCCGGTTCGAGTCGCATGTCGCGCGATTCCACATGGTCGACAATGCCGACCTCGTCCACGCCGCTGCCCTCGAAACGCACGGTGATTCCCAGCTCCTCAGCCGCCGCGCGCACGAAGTCGCGCACGCTGTACTGCACACCCGTCGCGATCACGAAGTCTTCGGGCTGCTCCTGTTGGAGCATGCGCCACTGCATGTCGACGTAGTCGCGCGCGTGGCCCCAGTCGCGCATGGCGGAGAGGTTGCCGAGATACAGCATCTTCTGCAGGCCGACCGCGATGCGCGCGATGGCGCGCGTGATCTTGCGGGTCACGAACGTCTCGCCGCGCTGCGGCGACTCGTGATTGAAGAGGATGCCGTTACACGCGTAGATGCCGTGCGCCTCGCGATAATTGACCGTGGTCCAGTACGCGAACAGCTTCGCCACCGCATAGGGACTGCGCGGATAGAACGGCGTGGTTTCACGCTGGGGCACTTCCTGCACGAGCCCGTACAGCTCGGAGGTCGACGCCTGATAGAAGCGCGTTTTCTGCGCGAGGCCGAGAATGCGGATGGCCTCCAGAATGCGTAGCGTGCCGAGGCCATCCGCGTTCGCGGTGTACTCGGGTTCCTCGAACGACACCGCGACATGGCTTTGCGCGGCGAGGTTGTAGATTTCGTCGGGTGCAACGCGCTGGATCACGCGCAGCAAGGCCGTGGAATCGGTCAGCTCGCCGTGATGCAGCTGGATGCCGGGTTCCGGGTCGTGCACGTCGCGATACAGGTGATCAATGCGGTCCGTGTTGAAAAGCGACGAGCGCCGCTTGATGCCGTGCACTTCGTAGCCTTTGTTCAATAGCAGTTCTGCCAGATACGAACCGTCCTGACCGGTGATACCGGTGATCAATGCAACCTTGCGAGCCATCGCCATCGTTCTCTCCTCGCGTGCGCGAAATGGGATTCGGTGGTTTTCGTCATCGACGGGCGGCCCGAAAACCGCCCGTCAACCTGCTGCTACCCTGCGATGCTTTCGTAACCGTAGTAACCGCCGCGATAGCCGCCGCCGATGAATGCGCCGGTCTTCGGCACGTCGGTGAGCAGCACGCCACGCAGATTCACCCCGCCGATGCGCAGGCGCTTAACCGTTTCCTCGAGCTCCGAAATCGGGTGGCGGCCATGGCGGATCGCGAGAAGCGTCGTGCCCGCGTAGCGTCCGATCACCGTCGAGTCGGTCACCGCGAGCACCGGCGGCGTATCGACGATCACGAGGTCATACCGCGCGCCGAGTTCTTCGAGCAGCGACTCGAAGCGCGGGCTCATCAGCAGCTCGGACGGATGCGAATGCAGCGAGCCCTTGGCGAGCACGTCGAGTCCGGGCAGCACCTCGTGCTGGATCGCCTGGTCCAGATCGGCGCCGAGCAGCACGTCGGAGAGACCCGGCTGGTGCGCGATGCCGAAGTGCGAGTGCACGTCGCCGCGCCGCATGTCGCCGTCGACGATCAGCACGCGCTTGTTCACCGAGGCGACGAGCGCGGCGAGATTGACCGAGAGGAACGACTTGCCGATGTCGGGCCGCGAGCCCGTGAGCATCACGATGTTGTTGCGCGCGTCGTTGAGCGTCAGCTGCAGTGAGGTGCGCAGGCTGCGCACGCCTTCCACCGCGACGTCCTGCGGATTCTGCTGCGCGAGCACGTGCAGCCCGCGCCGGCGCGATGTGACGTGATGCTGCAGACGCAGTTGCTGCGGGCTGCGCGGCACCACGGCGAAGACCGGCACGCCGAGCGCGGCTTCGAGCTCGTCCGGGCGCTCCACGCCACCGTACAGCGACTTGCGCACGAACGCGACGAGCACGCCGAGCACGAGCCCCGCGCCGATCGCGAGTGCAATCACGAGCAGCTTCTTCGGACGCACGGGATCATCGGGCGCTTCGGCGAAATCGACCACGCGCACGTCGCCCACCTGGCCCGCGCGCGCCACACGCAGTTGCTGCGCACTGTTCAGGAGGCTCGTGTAGAGCTCCGTGCTCACATGCACGTCACGCAACAGCCGCACGGCGGACTGTTCCGTGTCCGGCAGTTGCGCCACATTACGCGTGAGTTGCGACTGCGCGGATTGCAGCGTGCCGATCTGCGCGTCGAGCGCCTGAACGGCCGGGTGATGCTCGGTGAAACGCTGGGCGAGTTCCGCGCGTTGCTGCCGCAGGTCTTCGAGACGGATCTTGTTGTCGCTCACCTGCTGGAGCAGCAGCCGGCTTTCTTCGCCGAGATCGACGGTGCCGTGCTCGTTACGGAACTTGTTGTACTTCTGCTCGGCCGCATCGACCTGCGAGCGCAGTTGCGGCAACTGGTCGTCGAGGAACGCGAGCATGTGTTCCGCTTCCGCCGAACGGCTTGCGATGTCCTGCTTGATGAACTCGTGCGCCACGTTGTTGAGGATCGCGGCCGTCATCTTGCTGTTGTGGCCTTCGAGACTCGCGCGGATCACGCCGGACTGCAGCCCCACTTCCTGGATCTGCAGCGCATTCTCGAGCCGGTCGACGGTGGTAAGCGTCGAGGCGCGCGTGAGCAGGAAGGGCGTTCCGGGCGGCCCGCTCAAACTGTCGACGTGCAGCGCGATCGGCCCGACCGACGTGTTGGCGCTCACGTCCTCGCCCACGCGGCCCTGCAAAAGCGGAATGCCGTCGGGGTCGCGCAGCGTGAAGGTGCCGGGCTCTTCGCCCGCCACGATCGTGAAGTCGCGCTCATACATCGCCTCGGGCGTATCAAAGCGCGACACCTTGATGTCGCCGCCGCCCCATGCGTAGCCGGACGGCCGCAGGAAGCCGGGCAGGTTCTGCGCCCAGGGCGCGCCCAGAATGCCCGAGAGCATGCCGCCGATCACGGGCATCTCGCGCGGCCGCGCCGAAATGTCGAGGTGCAGCTTGCGCACCGTTTCCTCGGTCACGTTGCGCGACTTCAGCATTTCGATCACGCCGTTCGCGGTCGACTTCTCGTCGAACATGCCCGTGAGCGGCGGCAGGCTGCTGTCCTTCTTGCTCGCGTCGCCCTTGTCGACGAGGTGAAACATCACGTCGGCCCGATAGGTCGGCGTGGCGAGGAACGCGTAGGCCGCGCCGAGCAGCGTGACGGCAAGCGTCACGATCGCGATGGCGCGCCAGTTCGCCACCATCGTTTGCAGGTAGTCGCCTAGATATCGCTCGTCGGCGCCTGCTGCGCCGTAGTAAGCGCCGTCATAATTCATCGCCATCTTGCTTCTCCCGAAACCTGGTGTTGCTTGCTGGTGATGCTTGCTCGAATGCGCCGCAGCGCTCAATACGCGTTGCGGCCAACCAGACCGTGGACGATCGTGGCCGCGATGATGCGCATGTCGAGCCAGAACGACCAATGGCCGAGGTAATACAGATCGTGCGCTACGCGCATTTCCATCTTTTCGAGGCGATCGGTTTCGCCGCGAAATCCATTGACCTGCGCCCAGCCGGTAATGCCGGGCTTGATGCGATAGCGGTGGATGTAGCCCTTCACCACGCTCTGATAAAGATCGTCGTGCTCGAGCGCATGCGGGCGCGGTCCGACCACCGACATGTCGCCGCGCAGCACGTTGTAGAACTGCGGCAGCTCATCGAGACTCGTGCGGCGCAGGAACGCGCCCAGACGCGTCACGCGCGGATCGTCGCGCTTCGCCTGGCTCAGCGTGCCAGGCGCTTCCTTGTGCTCGCGCATCGTGCGGAACTTGTAGATCGTGAATACGCGGCCGTCGGCGCCCTTGCGTCGCTGCCTGAACAGCACCGGCCCCGGCGAGGAAAACTTCACTGCAACCGCAATGCCGATGAGGAGCGGCATGAGGCTCACCAGCGCAAGCGCTGCGAACGCGCGATCGAACAAAGCCTTCTTGAACTGCGCGCTCGCGGGCAGCGGCGAGGCGACGAGGTTGATCGCGGGCACGCCGAGCAACTCGATCACCGTACTGGTGTCGAACAGGGCCAGCGAGCGCACGTCCGGAATGAAACGAATGTTCACGAGGTCGTTGCGAAACTCGCTCACGAGCCGCACCACCGTGCGTTCCTCGGCAAGCGAAAGAGCGAGCCACAACTCGTGCACGTCATGCTCACGGATATGCTGCGCGAACTTCTCGATCGTGTCGCACACCGGCGCGTCTTTTTCACACGCGGGCCGTGCCGAATGCGGCATGGTGTTGTAGAGCGCGCTCGCGCGAAAACCGGAGCCTGGCTCCGCATCGATGCGCCGCACAATCTCGTCGCACTGCGAAGCGGAGCCCGCAATCGCGACCTGATGGAGATTCATGCCCGCGCGCCGCATATGCGACAGCACGCCGTGCGCGAGGACGCGCCACGTAATGAGCAAGCCGCCTGCGAGCGCTGTCCAGTAAGCAAACCACAGACGCGAAACGACATCGACATGGTGCATCGTCGAATACATCGAGATCAGCGCGCACCCCTGCACCACGAGCCAGGCAAGCGACACCTGGCCCGCGAGCAACGCCTTGGAGCGGCCGCGCCACGACTGGTAAAGCTCGAACGCCGGAAAGATCACGAGCGCGAAGGCCGCCGAGAGCAGCACGAAGGCTTCGTTCACTCCACGCGGCACGACATCTTCGAAACGGATCTCCGAAGCCACGCTGGCGCCGATCATCACGGCAGATACGTCGAGCACTCTCGCCATCAAGTTTTGTAGCTCGCGCATATTTTCTCCCTTTTTTCTCCCTGCAGGCCGTACCGCTACCCTCAACCGCAGCGGCCGTACGTATCGTCGAGACGGACGATGTCGTCCTCTCCCAGATACGCTCCCGACTGCACCTCGATGATTTCGAGCGGCACCTTGCCCGGGTTTTCCAGCCGATGACGCACACCGAGTGGAATATAAGTCGACTCGTTTTCCGTCATAAGAAAGGATTCCTCACCACGAGTGACGAGCGCGGTTCCGCGCACGACTGTCCAGTGCTCGGCGCGATGGTGATGCAGTTGCAGCGAGAGCCGCGCGCCCGGCGTGACGACGATGCGCTTGACCTGGAAACGCTCGCCCGAATCGATCGAATCGTAGAAGCCCCATGGACGCTGCACCTTGCGATGCGAATCCGCCTCGGGTGCACGCTCCGCCTTGATGCGCGCAACGAGCCCCTTCACGTCCTGCACTTTCGAGCGGTCAGCGACGAGCACCGCATCGGCCGTTTCGACGACCACGAGGTTCGACGTACCCACGCAAGCCACGAGCCTGCCGTCGGAATGCGCGTACGTCGCCACTGCGCCTTCGAATACCACGCGCCCGCGTCCGACGTTGCCGTCTTCATCCTTTTCCATCGCGGCCCACACGGCGTCCCACGAGCCGAGGTCGGACCAGCCCGCGTCGAGCGCCACCACCACGCCCTCGGGCGTCCAGCCGTTGCTGGCCGACAGCCGCTCCATGACCGCGTAATCGATCGAGTCGGAGGGGGCGCGCTTGAAGGCGTCCGCGGCCGGACGGAACGCCGGACCGTCTTGCTGGCCATCGACGAATGCGGCAAGACACGCTGCATGCATGTCGGGCTGCAGCGCGCGCAGCGAATCGAGCCAGACGCTCGCACGCATCACGAAGATGCCGCTGTTCCACCAGTAGCCGCCCTGCGTGACGTACTTCGTTGCAAGTTCGGGCGCGGGCTTTTCGACAAAGCCGTCGATACGGTGCGCGCCGTCGGCAATCGCCTCGCCGACGCGGATGTAACCAAACCCCGTTTCGGGCGAACGCGGCGGCACACCCAGCGTGACGATCGCCCCGCGCTGCGCATGGCGTGCCGCGCATTCGAGCGCGCGTTGCAGGGCGTCCAGATCGGTGATCGCATGGTCCGACGGCATCACGATGAGAATCGCGTCGTCGCCGTTCGCGCAAGCGAGCGCTGCGCCGAGTGTGAGTGCCGGCGCTGTGTCGCGCCGCGCCGGCTCGACCACGAGCCGCGCGTCCATGCCGCACGCACGCAACTGATCGACGATCACGAAGCGGTGTTCTTCGCCACATACGACGATTGGCGAACTCGCGACCTGCCACTCTGAGGAAAAGCCGTCGAGACGGTGCACGGTTGCCTGCAGCAGCGTATCGCTACCCACCACACCAATTAGCTGCTTAGGGAAATGTTCGCGCGACATGGGCCACAAACGCGTACCGGAACCACCTGCGAGCACCACAGGCACGATGCGCGTGCAGGGCGTAGGGTCTTCGCGGGCGGGACCTGGCTCGCTTTCTGCACGAGACTGACTTTGTCCTTCGTGAATCGATGACCTTTCATTCATCTTCGGACTCCTTCATATCGGGCAGGATCACCGCGGCGCGCGAGCGACCCCCTTTGTAACGAAGTGCGACCGTTGTTACCGTGGCGTTACGAACCAGCTACGCCTGCCTCTCGGCGGCTTTGCTCGCGGTATTCGGTGGGCGAAATCATCATGCGCTTGCGGAAGATCTTGGCGAGGCGATCGCCATTGCCCATGCCGGTGCGGCGCGCGATCTTGTCGACCGGCAACTCCGAATCGGTGAGCAGGCTGCAGGTAATCGCAAGCCGCGCATGCAGTAAGTAATCAGATGGCGTGATGCCCATCTCCAGCTTGAAGCGGCGCAAAAAGTTACGCTCGCTCATCGCGGCGACCTGCGCTGCGTCCGCTATCGAAATGGCCCGCTGACAGTTTTCCTGCAGCCAACGTGCCGCTGCGCGAACTTTGTCAGCCGGTGCGCTGCCAAGCGCATCGCCGAGAAACGGCAACAGGTTGCCACCCGAATCAGGCATGAGACGCTCGGTTACGGCGCGCGCAACATCCACGCCGAGGTCGCGTTTGACGAGCGTGAGCGCGCTCTTCATCGACTCGAGCCGGTCGCCGGCGTCGCCGCCCGCTTCCTCGCGTCCTGTTTGCATCGCATACGAGCCGAACTCGTGCTGCGTGCGCTGGCCGCACAGGCTCGCGGCTTCGAGCAGTGAACGGCCTTCACCAATCGGACGAATAGTGCCGGTATTCGCATGCACGCGACGCAGCCACGCGACGAGACGTTCGTCGTTGGCGGCCGCGAAGGCGCCCTTTCCACCCGCCACGAACAGCGCGTCGAAACCGACGTAGTGGCGTGCATCGAGTCCGTCTGTCCAGACCCGCACCGACGACGAGCACGTGACGTTGCCGCCATCGGCCGAAAGGATGCTTACATCGTAAGGCGAACTGCGAGCGGTATCTGTCGAGAGTTCATTCGCTACATGAAACACTTCAGCCACAATACCGGCGCCGAGGAGCGAACAACCATCGAACAGCAGAATTGCGATATGACGCACCTCTCGACTGATGCCCGCGGTCACTAGATGCGGGCGGCTGAACGACGGCAAATCCAGACTTGCGTACGCCATGCTTTTCCCCTAAACAATCCCCCGTACTAAGCGAAAAGTCCCGGTAATAGCATATCCATAGCATTCCATGTGCAGTGCATCATATGCAGAGAACAATTCCCGCAACGACGACTGACCGAAACTGGCGAGACATTGGCGCATTTAGTCCGGTCGAGGACCGATTAGATGCTTGGGCGCCAAGTTAAATGACAAAAAAGCAAACTGCCTGAAAGACAATTGGTTCGATTACATCAATTCGGCAATAGTGCCGGAAGACCATTGCAGGCAGGTATTTTCGCCTTTGTTACTACAAAATCATTCGATGCCTTCCGATCGATGCGTACGCATGGGATGGAAGCGAAGCGGGAAATAAAAGACTGCAAGTCGATTCGTCTGATTAAATGATGTTTAAGAAGCTTTGGGCTCCAATTTCGAGCATGCGATGGCATTTTAAACCCGTTAAATCCTGTTTGCGCTGCACAATAAAAAAATTCACAAAAAGCCGCTTTACAGGATTGGGCTCCGCGAGCACTGCACAACTCTCAAGCGGCGCTTCCCGCAGAAATTGCGCGAAAAGCCTGGACGCTGGCGTCAAGTGACTTGCTCGAACAACTAGTCTTACCCTTTCATGCTGTGAGGAACCTGCCAATGACATTGCGCCCAGCCCTTGCGTCCGCACTTGTGAACCCTCCTCCCGCGCACGGCCCGCGCGCTTTTTTCTGGGTGCCGGCCGCAACGCTCATACTCGGCGTCCTCGGCGTGCTGCTCCCGGTATTGAGCTGTCGCGCCGCCGACGCGCCCGCTTGCAGGAGCGCCGCCAGCCGTGCGGCGACAGACGCAGGCGACGATCCCATCTTCGCCGATACGCCCGGCAGCGACGGAACACGCCTCTTTCCGCGCGGCCAGAGCGTGCGTGTCGACGTGACTACGCGCGCGGCAGGCGACGACAAGGTGCAATGGCAGATCACGGATACCTGGAGCCGCCCGCAGGCAAGCGGCAACTTCACGGTGGCAGCCGGCCCACGCGTCACGTCGCTCACCTGCACGATGCCGCAGGCGGGCTACTTCGCGTTTTCGGCGTCGCTGGCTTCGCAGCCCTCTACGGGTTTGCCCCAACGCGGCACCCGGCCGGCCGGCATCACCACGTTCGGCGTGTTGCCCGACGTGAGCGCAGTACTTCCCGCACCCACCTTCGCGCGCCAGGACCTGCACCGCTTCGGTGGGCAAGGCTCAGCATATATCGCGCCCGGACAGCACTGCTGCGGCGGCGACGGACTGCGTCCGCTCTACACGGACCTCGGTCTGGCGTGGGCCAACGACAAGCGGGGCTGGTATGTCATGGAGCCCAAAGGTCCCAATACGTTCGACGCTGCCGCCTCCCAGCTCGATCTGCAGTTCAAGCCCGGCGACATCATGCGGTTGATCACGCTCGACGGTTTTCCTGGGTGGGCGAGCCCGAACGGCCAGGAAACGCACAGCTATGTGCCTGCTTCATTGGCCCAATTGCGCGATTACATGTCGCGCGTGGGCACGGAATCCGCGCGCATCCGCGCGCGCGTCTTCCCTCGGCAGGCGCACAATTACTATCAGGTCACCTGGGAGCCCGACAAAGACGGCGGCCTGCCGTGGAAGGACACGGACGCGCATTTCGTCGATCTCTTCAAGACCGTCTACGAGGGAATACACGCCACCGACCCGTCGGCGATCGTGATGGGCCCGACCTACGCAGGCGTGCAGGACAACACAGAGTGGCTCAAGAAGTTCGCACCGCTTGGCATTGCTAAATATCTCGATGGTGTGACGATCCACGGCTACTACGATTTCGGCACGAGCCCTTCGCATCCGCCCGAGCGTCTGTACGGCGCCCCCGAGAAAGGCACGCTTTCGCTGCCCGAAGCCATGCGCGGGCTGCGCGCGACGATGCGCGACGTGCTCAAGCCGGGCGCCCCTCTCTTCGTGACAGAAACGGGTATTAGTTACGACATCGGGACAAACTATGCGGCCAATTATCCCGATGCGCAAACGCTGTACGCGCAGGGCGCAGTCGTGGCGCGCGCGCATCTGATCCTGCTCGGCGAAGGCGCGGACACCACGTTCGTCTTTTATGGCGCAGACATGCCGGAGACGACGGCGGGCTATGGCGTGTTCTTCGAACTCGAGCATCCGAAGGGCATGTACGGCGCGTCGAACATTAGCCCGAAGCCGGCCGCGCTGGCGGTCGCGACCATGACGCGGCTGATCGACGGTACGTATACGCTCGGGCCGCTGCGCGGCACGCCCGCAGGCGTCTACGCCTACGCATTCGCACGTCCGGGCGGCGGCAAGACGATCACGGCGTTGTGGAGCCACGACAATGCGCGCTGGAGCGCGAAGACCGGGTTCGACGCCACGCGCGCGACGAACTACACGCTTCAGGTGGACGCGCGCGGGCGCACGGGCAAGGTGAGCGTGTTCGACATGATGGGCAATCCGACCACCATGACTTATAACGACGGCATGCTCCCGCTGCGCCTGACCGAATCGCCTGTTTATGTGGTATCGGAGAACGCCGAAGTCGCCAGATCGAACGCCGTCACGCCCGCGGGCTACGTCGCACCGAAGCCTTGAGCGCGAGGGCCAGGGCTCGCATATTGGCCCACGATAGCGAGACTTAGGCGGCTCTGGACAGTGCATCGCGATTTTGAGCCGCCTAGACTGCAGATGAACGTGTCGCGTGCTTCGCACGCGCCGTGTGCGCAGCGACTGCGCTTCGGACCATCTGATCGAAACGACCGACACCCCGCGGATACGCTCGTCCATGCTGTCACCTACAGAATTCCTGGAGGTGGTGCGGCTCGCACCGCTCGTCGCGATGGACCTGATCGTCGCCGACGCCGACGGCCGCGTGCTTGTGGGCCAGCGGCGCAACCGCCCCGCACGCGGGACCTGGTTCGTTCCGGGTGGACGCATCCGCAAGGACGAACGGCTAGACGCTGCATTCACCCGCATCGTCGAAACGGAACTCGGCATTGCCAGCATGCAGCGCTCCGCGGCACGCTTCGTGGGCGTGTACGAGCATCACTATCCCGACAACTTCGCCGCGGAGAACGGCATCGGCACGCACTATGTGGTGCTTGCCTATGCGTTCATGCTGGAGAGCACGGTGCCAGTCGGGCGCTTCGACCAGCATAGCCAGTATGCGTGGCTCTGGCCCGAAGAGCTGCTCTCGCGCGACGACGTGCACAACAATACGAAACAATATTTCTGCTAAAAAGCGCCCATCTCACAGGCACGCGCGCGCCTTGCGCGTCCCCCGGGGCTTTCAATACGCCCACGCGGGACGGCCTGTTTGCCCCGCGGCGCCCGCGTGCCCCGCTCGGTCGGAGCCGAGCCAGCCTACCCACGCATACCGAGCCATTCTGCCAACTTCTCGGCATTTTCAGACTGCGGCGTGCGCCAGCAGCCCACGCGCTTATCATGAATTCCGAAAGCGTGATGTGACCGCATGTAACAGCCCGATGCAGCCGGATCAGGGCACGCGGCGCAAAAACGCAACGTACTCCTGCGAATCCTTTCTGCGCGAGGAACCGGCCATGTACATCGACAGGGTGGTCTGCCGGCAAGCCGCTTTCCAGCCGCGCGGCGCTCACTTGAAATTCGGACCCGTGGCCAAACGCATAGGCATCCTGGTTTTCGAGGGCTTCCCGCTCGGGGACGTGACCTTGCTCGCCGATGTGTTTCGTCTCGCGAACGATGCCTGCGCCGACACGCTTCCTGCTTATTCGATCGTGATGCTTTCCGAGCCCGGCGGCAACGTGGCGAGCGGCTGCGGCCTGCGGATATGGTCCGAGAGCCTGCATGGCCCGCTGCGCAGCGGCTTCGATACCTTGTTCATCGCCGGCGGCCCCGGTGCGATGGAGGCACGCGAGAACGCGCGGCTCATCACGCGGCTGCAGATGCTCGCGCCGAAAGTGCGCATTATCCGCGCACTGGGCGAGGGACGCGCCGTGCTGGCCGCCGCCGATGTGCCCTTCCTGCGCACGGGCGGCAATACGGCAAGCTCGGCACAGCGGCTACGCCGGGCGCTGGAAGCACGCAACGCCGGCGCTTCGGTCGTGACGCCTTCCGAGGCGCTCGTCGCCGCGCTCAAGGTGGTCAAGCGCAATCACGGCGTGGCCCTGGCGCAGCGCGTATCCGAGGACTCCATGCCGGGCTCGTGGGAGCGGCTCGGCCCCATGCTCGACGATGGTGAGGCGGACAGCGCGAACGGGAAGATCAGCTCGGCCGCGCACTGGCTGCGCGAGAACTACCATCAGCCGATCTCGGTGGCCGATGCGGCGCGCGTCGCGCAGATGAGCATGCGAAACTTCCTTCGCCACTTCAAGACGCACACGGGCCTCACGCCATCCGAATATCTGCTGCGCACCCGGCTCGATGCCAGTTGCCTCCTGCTCGCGCAAACCAATCTTCCCATCGACGAGATCGCGCAACGCTGCGGCGTGCCGCGCGGCGAGCGCCTCGCGCGGATCTTCCGGCGCCGGCTGTCGATTTCGCCATCGGGGTATCGCGCCGTAAACCGGCGAGCTTCGGGCGAGTGATGCCGGTCGCATTTCGATACATGTTTTACCGATGCATACGCAAACGCCGCGCTTCGCGCGCGGCGTTTTTTATTCGGCGTGCTCAGCGTGTAATTTCAACACGCCTCGTGTGCAACGTTACAGCATGCCGGAGCCGAAGATCTCCGTGTGGATACGCGAAGCCTCGACGCCGCGGGCAATCAGCGCCTCGCGCTGTTCGCGCATGAACGCCACCGGGCCGCACAGGTAGTAGTCGGCGTCGGGCAGCAGCACATGTGCTTCGATGCGGCCGATATCGATGCGCCCTTCGAAGTCGTAGTCCACGCCCCGGCGGTCGTTTGCGCTGACTTCCTCGTAGAACACCGCGCGCTTGACGTTCGGGTACTCGGACACCGCGTGACGCAGAAAGTCACGGAAGGCGTGCACCTTCGTGTTGCGGCATGCGTGCACGAAGGTCACCTTGCGCTCGCTGCGCTCGGCGATCAGGGTGGAGAGCATCGACTTCATCGGCGTGATGCCCACGCCGCCGCTCATCAGCACGACCGGCGAGGTCTTCTTGCGATCGAGCGTGAACTCGCCCATCGGCGCGCTCACGTGCACCACCGCGCCTTCTTCCACGCCGTCGTGCATGATGTTCGACACATGGCCCGGCTCCACTTCGCCGCGGCCAGCCTCCCGTTTCACCGAGATGCGCAGCCACTTGCCGTGGGGCGCGTCCGAGAGGCTGTACTGGCGCGGCTGGTCCACGCCGAGCTTGTCGACGAAGCGTGTCACGCTGACATACTGGCCCGGCTCGAAGCCGCCTGCGGATGCACCGTCGGCCGGCGCGAGGTAGAACGAGGTGATTTCGTCGCTTTCGACCTGCTTGCGCATCACCTTGAACGGACGGAAGCCGCTCCACGAAGCGCCTTCGTACAGCTTCGCCTCGGTGCCGATCATGATGTTCGCGAGTTGCTCGTAGGCCACGGCCCAGGCGTCGAGCGTGGGCTGGTCCACGGCGTCGCCGAGCACGTCGACGACTGCGCCGAGCAGATGGCGGCCGACGATCGGATAGTGCTCCGGACGAATGTTCAGGCTCGCGTGCTTGTGCGCGATGTGCGTGACCGCACCGCCGAGCGCGCCCAGATTGTCGATGTTCGCCGCGTAGGCGTACACCGCGCGGGCGAGCGTTTCGGGCTGGCTGCCGCTTTGCTGATGCGTCTGGTTGAAGATGTTCTTGAGCTCGGGTTGAGCGGCGAACATCCGCTTGTAGAAATGCTTGGTGATCGTGGCGCCGTGCTCGGCGAAAACAGGCGCAGTGG
This sequence comes from Paraburkholderia sp. CNPSo 3272, assembly GCF_024206495.1. Classification (GTDB taxonomy): domain Bacteria; phylum Pseudomonadota; class Gammaproteobacteria; order Burkholderiales; family Burkholderiaceae; genus Paraburkholderia. The sequence continues at coordinate 93,391 of NZ_JAMBPQ010000002.1, forward strand.
CCTTCACGCGGGCCATCTGGTCGGCGGTAAGCGCAGTCATTTACGGCTTCTCCTTGTTAAAGATGCACATACAATACATCTTTAATGAGACAGGCCGCCCCAGGCATTTTGTCGCACCTCAGCCAATTCCTGATTGCGCGAGCGGTGAACGCGCGGCGGGTGGCCGTGGGCGGGCATCGATGGGACTTTTGCGGTGCGCGAAGCAGTGTTTTTCGGCGATGCGGGCGGTTGGACGGTAGACGTTTACGCAAGAGCGCACACCGTCCGGTCGGACGGTGCGCGCTGGCGCCCTTTTATGCCTTACTCGCTCTCGCGCTTGCCCGCGCCCCGGTCGTGCCGCCAGAGCACATCGCTGCCGCCCGCGGCCCGGTTGAGCACGCGGGCTAGCACGAACAGCAGGTCGGAGAGCCGGTTGACGTAGCGGCGCGGTGTATCGGCGAGCGGCGGACCCGAGTTTGCCGACGCGCCCAGTGCGACGACCGCGCGCTCGGCGCGCCGGCATACGGTGCGACACACATGCGCGAGCGCCGCCGCCCGCGAGCCGCCTGGCAAAATGAATTCCTCGAGCGGCGGCAGTGTGGCGTTGTAGTGCTCGAGCCAGCCGTCGAGCCGCGCGAGGTGTTCGTCGGTCACGAGCGTGTGGCCCGGTATGCACAGCTCGCCGCCCAGATCGAACAGGTCGTGCTGGATTGCAACGAGCGCCTCGCGGACGTCGGCGGGGAGCGTTTCGCAAAGCAACACGCCGATCTGCGAGTTCAACTCGTCGACGTCGCCAATCGCGGCGATGCGCGCGTCGTCCTTGCGCACCCGGCTGCCGTCGCCGAGTCCGGTCGAGCCGTCGTCGCCGGTGCGCGTTGCAATCTTGCTCAGGCGATTGCCCATGTCGTGCTCTCCGAAGCTGTAAATTCGCGCAGGTCGCGCATCACGCGCGCCCGGCGGCGTGGAGGTCGCCCACGCCTGCCGGCCCCATTATAGGATTCGTGCATCGCAGCATAAAGAGTGCGGCTTTGCGGCGCGGGCGTTGGGCGTAAAATGGTCCCAGTCAGAAGTCATACCCATACGAAGGAGACACTCGCGTGAATCACCCCGCGCCGCCGGCCCTCGCACGCCGCCCGTTCCCCACCGAACTCCTCGATCAACTGCGCAGCGCGTTCGGCGAACGCGTCTCCACCTCCGAAGCCGTACGCGCCCATCACGGCCGCGACGAATCGCCCTTCGACCCGCAACTGCCCGACGCCGTGGTGTTCGCACAGAGCACCGCGGATATCCAGACCATCGTGAAGCTGTGCGCCCGCCATGGCGTGCCGATCATTCCCTATGGCAACGGCTCGTCGCTCGAAGGTCACTTGCTGGCCGTCCAGGGCGGCGTATCGATCGACCTCTCGCAAATGAACCGCGTGCTCTCGGTCAACGCCGAAGATCTCACCGTGACCGTCGAGCCCGGCATCTCGCGCAAGCAGCTCAACGAAGCGCTGCGCGACACGGGTCTGTTCTTCCCGATCGACCCGGGCGCCGATGCGAGCATCGGCGGGATGACGGCCACGCGCGCCTCGGGCACCAACGCCGTGCGCTACGGCACGATGCGCGAGAACGTGCTCGGCCTCACCGCCGTGCTCGCCGACGGCCGCGTGGTCAAAACCGGCACGCGCGCGCGCAAGTCGTCGGCGGGCTACGACCTCACGCGCCTTTTCGTCGGCTCCGAGGGCACGCTCGGTGTGATCACCGAAATCACGGTGCGACTCTACCCGCAGCCCGAGGCCGTCTCGGCGGCGGTGTGCGCGTTCCCTTCGATGGCAGAGGCAGTGCGCACGGTCATCGAGACGATCCAGATCGGGGTGCCGATTGCGCGCGTGGAATTCATCGACTCGCTCGCGGTGCGCGCGATCAACAGGCATTCGAACCTCACGCTGCGCGAAAAGCACACGCTCTTCTTCGAATTTCATGGCACCGAGGCGGGTGTTGCCGAACAGGCGCAGCTCGTGCAGGAGCTTGCCGCGCAGCACGGCGGCGAAGGCTTCGAGTGGGCCACGCGCCCCGAGGACCGCAGCCGTCTGTGGAACGCGCGCCACAACGCCTACTTCGCGATGCTGCAACTCAAGCCCGGCTGCCGCGCCGTGACGACCGACGTGTGCGTGCCGATCTCCCGCCTCGCCGAATGCGTGATCGAGACGGAAACCGATCTCAAGGCCTCGCCGCTGCCCTGCCCGATCGTCGGTCACGTGGGCGACGGCAACTTCCACGTGGCGATCCTGATCGATCCGGACAAGCCCGAGGAAATCGACGAGGCCGAGCGCCTGAATCGCCGCATTGTGCAGCGTGCGCTCGCGATGGACGGCACCTGCACGGGCGAACACGGCGTGGGCCTGCACAAGATGGATTTCCTCGTCGAAGAGCACGGCACGGACACCATCGACACGATGCGCGCGATCAAGCATGCACTCGATCCGCACAACTTGATGAATCCGGGCAAGATCTTCAGCTGGGCGGTGTAACCGACAAGCGCTGAGAAGCGCACACAAGCGCAACAGACGGGAGGAGACATGAACGCACCCGAGGCGAACTTGCCCGAGCTGAGCCCCGAAGCGCTCGCGCAACGCCAGCGCGAGGTAGTCCAGGCGTTGATGGCCGTGCTGCCGGCGCATTGCCTGCTGCATCGCGAGGAGGACACCGTCGCCTATGATTGCGACGGCCTTGCCGCCTACCGGCGGCTGCCGCTCGCCGTGGCGCTGCCGGAGACCGAGTCGCAGGTGCAACGCATCGTGCAGATCTGCCGGCGCCTCGACGTGCCGGTCGTGCCGCGCGGCGCCGGCACCGGCCTCTCGGGCGGCGCGATGCCGATCCGGCACGGCATCGTGCTTTCGCTCGCGCGCTTCAAGCGCATCCTCGAAGTCGATCCGTACGCGCGCACAGCCACCGTGCAGCCCGGCGTGCGCAATCTGTCCGTTTCCGAAGCGGCGGCGCCTTTCGGTCTTTACTACGCGCCCGACCCGTCGTCGCAGATTGCATGCACGATAGGTGGCAACGTTTCCGAGAACTCGGGCGGCGTCCATTGCCTCAAGTACGGCCTCACGGTGCACAACGTGCTGCGCGTGCGCGCCGTCACGATGGACGGCGAGATCGTCGAATTCGGCTCGCTCGCGCCCGAAGCACCGGGCCTCGACCTGCTCGCGGTGATGATCGGCAGCGAAGGCATGTTCGCCATCGTGACCGAAGTGACCGTCAAGCTGATTCCGCGCCCGCAGACCGCGCAGGTCATCATGGCGAGCTTCGACGACGTCGTGAAAGGCGGCGACGCCGTGGCGGCCATCATCGCCTCGGGCATCATTCCGGCGGGCCTTGAAATGATGGACAAGCCGGCCACGCGCGCCGTGGAGGAGTTCGTGAATGCGGGCTACGACCTCGACGCCGCCGCGATCCTTCTGTGCGAAGCCGATGGCACGCCCGAGGAAGTCGCCGACGAGATCGCGCGCACGACCACGGTGCTGCGCGAGCAGGGCGCCACGCGCATCCAGATCTCGCGCACCGAGGAAGAACGCCTGCGCTTCTGGTCGGGCCGCAAGAATGCGTTTCCGGCGGCGGGCCGCATCTCGCCCGACTACTACTGCATGGACGGCACCGTACCGCGCCGCGCGATCGGGCCGCTGCTCGCGCGCATCCACGAGATGGAAAAGCAGTATGGACTGCGCTGCATCAACGTCTTCCATGCCGGCGACGGCAACATGCACCCGCTCATTCTCTTCAACGGCAACGACCTCGACGAATGGCACCGCGCAGAGGCCTTCGGCTCGGACATTCTCGAGACCTGCGTGGAGCTGGGTGGCACCGTGACGGGCGAGCACGGCGTGGGCATCGAAAAGATCAATTCGATGTGCGTGCAATTCTCGCCGCAGGAGCGCGATGCGTTTCATGCGGTGAAACACGCGTTCGACCCGGCCAGGCTGCTCAACCCCGACAAGGGCATCCCCACGCGGGCGCGCTGCGCCGAGTACGGGCGCATGCATGTGCGCGGGAATCTGCTGCCGCACCCCGAACTGCCGCGCTTCTGACAGACGCGCAAAGACGCGCCGGGCAGCGCGCCGTCTATGCATATCGCGTGACCCGCATGAGGGTCCGCTCCGGGTTGTCAGGCGAGGTTCGCTCAGTACAATCGAACGAACCATATAACGAACGGGCGCGACCATCACGACATGGAAGAGGACGACATCGTCTCGGACTGGTCCGAACGCATCCGGGCGGCGAGCGCCGATGGCCGGGCGCTGCGCATTCGCGGCGGGGGCACCAAGGACTGGTACGGCCAGTCGCTCGAAGGCGAGATTCTCGACACGCGCGCGCACCGCGGCATCATTGCCTACGACCCCGCGGAACTGGTGATTACGGCGCGCGCCGGAACACCGCTTGCGGAAATCGAAACGGCGCTCGCGGCCCACGGCCAGATGCTCGCGTTCGAGCCGCCGCACTTCGGCGCGCAGGCCACCTTGGGCGGCTGCATTGCAGCAGGCATCGCGGGGCCGCGGCGGGCGAGCGCGGGTGCACCGCGCGACTTTGTGCTGGGCGCGGTGCTCATGAACGGCCACGGCGAGGTGCTGCATTTCGGCGGCCAGGTCGTGAAGAACGTGGCGGGCTACGATGTTTCGCGGCTCATGGCGGGCTCGCTCGGCACGCTCGGCCTGCTGCTGGAGCTTTCGGTGAAGGTACTGCCGGTGCCGCAAGCGGAAACCACGCTCAAATTCGACATGAACGGCACCGACGCCGTGCGCAAGCTCAACGAATGGGGCGGCCGCCCGCTGCCGATGACGGCGAGCGCCTGGCGCAACGGCACGCTCGCGGTACGCCTCGCGGGCGCGGAAGCCGCGGTGAAGACAGCCCGCGCGAGCCTGGGCGGCGAAGTGGTGGACGCCGTGGAGGCCGAACGCTTCTGGGCAGGCCTGCGCGAGCAGACCGATCCGTTCTTTGCGTCGATTGCGCCCAACGCGGCGCTGTGGCGGCTCGCGCTGCCCTCGATCGCGGAGCCCCTGCAACTGCCGGGCGCGCAACTGATGGAATGGGGCGCCGCGCAGCGCTGGTGGATCACGGAAACCGACGCGCAAACGGTGCGTATCAGCGCGAAACAAGCCGGCGGACACGCGACCATGTTCCGCACGGGGCGCGACTACGACCGCAGCGCGGGCGTGTTCACGCCTTTGCCCGCGCCGCTCATGAAGATCCATCGCGGCCTGAAGGCCGCCTTCGACCCGGCCCGCATCTTCAATCGCGGCCGGCTGTATTCCGACTTCTGACGATACCCACACGCGGCGATGCAGACGAACCTCGCGGACTTCATACGCAACACCCCCGACGGCGACGAAGCCGACGCGATCCTGCGCAAGTGCGTGCATTGCGGCTTCTGCACCGCGACCTGCCCGACCTATCAGTTGCTCGGCGACGAGCTGGACGGGCCGCGCGGGCGCATCTATCTCATGAAGCAGATGGTGGAAGGCGCGCCGGTCACGAAGAGCACGCTCACGCATCTCGACCGCTGCCTTACGTGCCGCAGTTGCGAAACCACCTGCCCGTCCGGCGTGCAGTACGGGCGCCTCGTGGAAGTGGGCCGCAAACATGCTGAACAGATGGTGAAGCGCCCGCTGCGCCAGCGCGTCATGCGCCGCCTGCTCGCCGGCCTGCTGCCGCGCCGCGCCCTCTTCACGCCGGCCATGCGCCTCGGCCAGCAGGTGCGGCCGCTTCTGCCCAAGCGCCTGCGCGACAAGGTGCCCGTGCGCCAACGCTCGCTCGCGTGGCCCACGGCGAAGCACGCGCGCAAGATGCTGATGCTGCAAGGCTGCGTGCAGCCCTCGATGATGCCCAACATCAACATCGCGACCGCGCGCGTGCTGGACGCGCTCGGCATCGAAACGATCGTCGCGCCGCAATCGGGCTGCTGCGGCGCGATCCGCCTGCATATGGGCTACGCCGACGACGCGCTCGACGACGCGCGCGCGAACATCGACGCCTGGTGGCCCTATATAGAGCAAGGCGCGCAAGCGATCGTGATGAACGCCTCGGGCTGCGGCGCGACGGTGAAGGAATACGCGCACCTGCTGCGCGACGACGCGGCCTATGTGGAGAAAGCGCGCCGCGTGGTCGAACTCACCCGCGATCTTTCGGAGCTGCTGCCCGCCTTCGAGGAACAGCTCGTGGCCGCGACGAGGCGACGCGGCATCAAGACGGTGGCCTGGCATCCTCCCTGCACGCTGCAGCACGGCCAGCAGTTGCGCGGCGGCGTGGAGAGACTGCTCACCGCGCTCGGACTCGACGTGCGGCTGCCCACCGACAGCCATCTTTGCTGCGGCTCCGCGGGCACCTATTCGATCCTGCAGCCGCGCCTGTCTTATACGCTGCGCAACCAGAAAGTGGACCGGCTGCAGGCGCTGGAGCCGCAATTGATCGTTTCCGCCAACATAGGCTGCATTACCCACCTGCAAAGCGGCACGGCGATTCCGGTCACGCACTGGATTGAGCTGGTCGAACATATGCTGGCGACGAATTGAGCCCTAGGGAACGCAACCAGCATAACGAGACGCAAGGCGCGCCAACAGTCTGCCATTCGGCATAGCCTTTCTGGCCAGTGTTTCGCGCCATGCGCAGTCCGTATAATGGCCGTCGTTCAGTTCGTTTTGGATCCAAAAAGGCGGCGCGCGTCACTTCATGCGCCGGCCCTCGAGCCCGATGACCGATCTCTCCCACAATCTCGAAGCGGTCCGCGAGCGCATCGCCGCCGCCGCCCGCAACGCCGGCCGCGACCCGCAAAGCGTGGAGCTGCTCGCGGTTTCGAAAACCTTTCCTGCGCAGGACGTGCGCGCCGCTCACGCTGCCGGCCAGCGCGCGTTCGGCGAGAACTACGTGCAGGAATCCGTGGACAAGATCGAGACGCTCGCCGACTTGCGCGCGAGCATCGAATGGCATTTCATCGGGCCGCTCCAATCGAACAAGACACGCCCCGTAGCCGAGCGTTTCGACTGGGTCCATTCGGTTGATCGCCTGAAGATTGCCGAACGCCTTTCGGCGCAACGTCCCGCCGGCATGGCGCCGCTCAACGTCTGCCTGCAGGTCAACGTGAGCGGCGAGGCCAGCAAGAGCGGCGTCACCCCGCAGGAAGCGCAGCAGGTCGCGCGCCAGATCGCCGCCCTGCCCAACCTGCGCCTGCGCGGGCTCATGTCGATTCCCGAGCCGGAATCCTCGCTCGAGGCTCAACGCGCGCCGCACCGCCAGCTGCGCGAGCTGTTCGAAGCGCTACGCGCAGATGGCCTCGCGCTCGACACGCTCTCCATGGGCATGTCAGCTGACCTGGAAGCCGCGGTGCTCGAAGGCGCGACGATCGTACGCGTGGGCACCGCGATTTTCGGCGCGCGCGACTACTCTCACTGATTCACTGAACGATTCCATCACCATGAAAATTGCCTTCATCGGCGGCGGCAACATGGCGGCCGCACTCATCGGCGGCCTGATCCGCAAGGGCGTTCCCGCCGACAACCTCTATGCGATCGATCCGAACGAGGACGCCCGCAAGCGCAGCGCCGAGCAGTTCGGCGTGCGCACAGGCGCCGCCGCGGACGCCGCGCTCGCTTCGTACGACGCGGTTCTGATCGCGGTGAAGCCGCAAATCGCTAAGGCCGTGGCCGAAGGCATCGCCCCGCACCTGGGCGCCAATCAGGTCGTCATCAGCATCATGGCCGGCATTCGCATCGACGACCTCTCTCGCTGGCTGAACGGCCACGCGCGCGTCGTGCGCACGATGCCGAACACGCCCGCGCTGATCGGCATGGGCGCAACCGGCCTCGTCGCGAGCAGCGGCGTGGACGCCGCGGGGCGGCAGCTCGCGTCGGATGTGCTCGGCGCAGTGGGCCAAACGGTCTGGTTCGACGACGAAGCGAAGATCGACGCGGTCACGGGCATCTCGGGCAGCGGCCCGGCCTACGTGTTCTACTTCATCGAAGCGCTCGAAGAAGCGGCGCGCCAGCTCGGCATGGACGAGCAGCAAGGCCGCGCGCTCGCCATCGCCACGTTCGCGGGCGCGGCGCAACTCGCGCTGCAATCGGACGAGCCGCCCGCCGTGCTGCGCGAGCGCGTGACCTCCAAGGGCGGCACGACCGCCGCCGCGCTCGCGTCGTTCGATGCTTCGGGCGTGAAGGCCGCCATCGTCAAGGGTGCGCTCGCGGCCGATGCGCGCGCGAAGGAAATGGGCGAGGAATTCGGCAAGCAGTAAGTCTGCCGCGCAGTCCAGATAGAAAAAGCGCCGGGTGTGTCATGCACCCGGCGCTTTTTTTTATCGACCTGGCCTCAGAGTCCCGCGACGGCGTAGTGGGCCGCAATCCCGACGAACAGCGCGCCGCCCAGCCAGTTGTTGTGGCGGAATGCGGCGAAGCACGGCATGCGCTCGCGGTTCCTGATGAGCGTGTAGTGGTAAATGGCGCAGCCCACGGCGGCCGCCCACCCGAGCCAGTAGAGCCAGCCGAAACCCAGCGTCACGCCCACCCACACGTAAATGCCGAGCGTGGCCGCATAGCAGAGCATGATCGCTAGCACGTCGAAGCGGCCGAACGTGAGCGCCGAAGTGCGAATGCCGATCTTGATGTCGTCGTCGCGATCGACCATCGCGTATTCGGTGTCGTAGGCCACGGACCAGAACACGTTCGCGGCCAGCATGATCCACGCGAGCGCCGGCACGTGAGCCTGCACGGCGGCGAAGGCCATGGGAATGCCGAAGCCGAAGGCAATGCCCAGATACGCCTGGGGAATTGCGAAAAAGCGCTTGGTGAACGGATACGACGCCGCCACGAAGAGCGCCACGACCGAAAGCTGCTTCGTCAGAGCATTGAGCGGCAGGATCAGCAGGAACGACACGAGCGCGAGGCCCGCGGCAATAGCCACCGCTTCCCACGCGCGAATGCGGCCCGACGTGATGGGGCGTTCAGCCGTGCGCTTCACGTAGCGATCGAAGTCGCGGTCGGCGTAGTCGTTGATCGCGCAGCCCGCCGAGCGCATCAGCACGGTGCCGACCGTGAAAATGATCAGCAGCGAGAGGGGCGGATGGCCGTCCGAGGCGATCCACAACGCGTTGAGCGTCGGCCACAGCAGCAGCAGGCTGCCGATCGGCTTGTCCATGCGGACGAGCCGCAAATAGAGCGGGAGTCGGGCGAACATGATCGGGGCGGGAAAAGCGATGCCGCTATTGTAGGCCAGGGCGGCGCGCTGTCGCCGCGAGCCGCACCCGCGCAAATACAAAGGCCCGCCGGACATCTGGCGGGCCTTTCATCGTGCTGGATCATGCTTCGGGGGCAGCGCGCAGGCGCCGCATCGGCATCAGGCCAGCAGCGAGCGCAGCATCCACGCGGTCTTTTCGTGCGTCTGCATGCGTTGCGTGAGCAGGTCGGCGGTCGGTTCGTCGTTGGCCGCTTCCGTCGACGGGAAGATCGCGCGCGCGGTGCGCACCACGGCTTCCTGGCCTTCCACCAGCTGGCGGATCATGTCTTCCGCGGCCGGCACGCCGTCCGCTTCGGGAATCGACGAGAGCTTCGCGAATTCCTTGTAGCTGCCCGGCGCATGCACGCCCAGCGCACGAATACGCTCGGCGATGGCGTCGACAGCCAGTGCGAGTTCGTTGTACTGCCCTTCGAACATCAGGTGGAGCGTGTTGAACATCGGCCCCGTGACGTTCCAGTGAAAGTTGTGCGTCTTCAGATACAGCGTGTAGGTGTCCGCGAGCAGGCGCGAGAGACCCTCCGCGATCTTCTTGCGATCCTTGTCGCTGATGCCGATATTCACGTGCTGTACGGTTGCTTTTTTGGCCATGACGACTCCTTGTGTCGCAGTGAGACTACGCGTGCTTGACGAACGGGTGGCGACGCGCCCGCATTTCAACGGCCGTGCGCGAACGCTCGATCGGTCGTCAGTGTAGCCTGGAAATATCAGAAACCCGGCTCATCCGGCCCTACTGTCCAGCAACGTGCCCGGCTCGTTCAGTGTCCTGCAAGATGTGCGAAGGCTTGCGTGGCGATCGCCACGAAACCGCTCGCCACGGTCGCGAAGCCCACCGCGCGACGCACCAGCTGCGTACCTTCTGCGCGCGTGCGCGCCATCGTCGCGGCCTCGCCGCGTCCCATGGTCTTGAGGGTCATCGTCATCGTTCGGGTCATGATCGTGCTCCTTTGGTGTTTCCTCGAAGTCCTGCTTCGGGCGCGGCTCGCTGTCTCAACGTTGTGACAACAAACCGCGCCCGTGTCCTTACTTCGCCAGCTTCGCGATCGCGTCGATCACGCCTTGCCCATACGCCGGATCGGCGCGGCGGAAGTGCTCGATCTGACGCTGCACGATCTCCGCGGGCACGCCGTCGATATGCCGCGCGATGTTCGCGAAAAGCCGCTCGCGCTGGCCCGCGTCGAACAACCGGAACAACGCGCCCGGCTGGCTGTAGTAGTCGTCGTCTTCGCGGTGATCGTAGTGATCGACCGCACCGGCCGCGAGCGGCGGCTCGCCCGCCTGCGGACGCTGCGCGAAGTCGCCGAAACGGCTCGGTTCATAGTTCACGTTGCCGCCCAGGTTGCCGTCGGTGCGCATTGCGCCGTCGCGATGGAACGAGTGGAGCGGGCAGCGCGGCGCGTTCACCGGAATCTGGTGATGGTTCACACCGAGGCGATAGCGCTGCGTGTCGCCATACGAGAACAAACGCCCCTGCAACAAGCGATCCGGTGAGAAGCCGATGCCCGGCACCACGTTCGCCGGCGTGAAAGCGGCCTGCTCGACATCGGCGAAATAGTTCTGCGGATTGCGGTTCAGCTCGATCGTGCCCACGTCGATCAGCGGATAGTCCTTGTGCGGCCACACCTTCGTGATATCGAACGGGTTGTACGGGACCTTCGCGGTAGCGGCCTCGGGCATCACCTGAATGCGGAAATTCCACTTCGGGAAATTGCCCTTCTCGATCTCGTTGAAGAGATCGCGCTGCGCCGATTCGCGGTCCTGAGCAATCACCTCCGCCGCTTCCGCATCGCTGTAGTTCTCCACGCCCTGCGCCGACTTGAAGTGGAACTTCACATAGAAGCGCTCGTTGTTCGCGTTGATGAACGAGAACGTGTGCGAGCCGAAGCCGTGCTGCTGGCGATAGTTCTTCGGAATGCCGCGATCGCTCATGAGGATCGTCACCTGATGCAGCGACTCCGGATGACGCGACCAGAAGTCCCACGCGGCCACGTTATTGCGCATGTTGGTGCGCGGATCGCGCTTTTGCGTGTGGATGAAGTCCGGGAACTTGAGCGGATCACGAATAAAGAACACCGGCGTGTTATTGCCGACGATGTCCCAGTTGCCTTCTTCCGTGTAGAACTTGATCGAGAAGCCGCGCACGTCGCGCTCGGCGTCGGCCGCGCCGCGCTCGCCCGCCACGGTCGAAAAGCGGATGAAGAGCGGCGTTTCCTTGCCAACTTCGCCGAATACTTTCGCCTTCGTGTAGCGCGAGACGTCGTGCGTGACCTTGAGCGTGCCGAACGCGCCCGAGCCTTTCGCGTGGACGCGGCGCTCGGGAATCACTTCGCGGTCGAAGTGCGCGAGCTTTTCGAGCAACCACACGTCCTGGAGCATCACGGGGCCACGCGGACCGGCGGTGAGCGAGTTCTGGTTATCGACGACGGGTGCGCCGGCTGCCGAAGTGAGAGTACGGTCGGTCATGCTGGATTCCTTGCTTGCGTGTGTGTTCTGGAATTCGGTGAAATCTGCTTCGGGATGGCGCGAGGCCGTCAGGCCGACAGCGCTCTGTCGACGAGCAGCGAGAACCACACGGTGCGAAGGCCAGAATGGGCGCGTGCCGAGGTGCTCGGGGTGTTCGGGGTGGTGGTTTGCATCGTTTCCTCCAGGTTTCCGGTGGGGATCGGTTAGAGGAAACTTTATCAACGACTATCGATATCTGTAATTTGATTTACTAAATCTATCGGATAGACGCAGGTTATTGGGGTCGCAAGAAACGTAAGACGGGGAATGGCGACGCGGGCGATTGCCGCGCGCGCGAGGAAAGCGCCGCGCACCCGGAAGCGCACGGCGCGATTTGCGTCAGGCCGCCTCTGCAGGCGCCTCGATCTTCTTCACGCCGGGCAGCTCGCAGGCGTGAATGGCGTCGACGATCGCCTCGATCGCCGGCATGCGCGTGAAGCTCTTGCGCCACGCGAGCACCACACGGCGGTCCGGCACGGGTTCGTCGAATGGCACGTAGGAAAGCAGCCCGGAATCCACGCCGCCCGCGTGCGGCTTCACCTCGGTCACCGACATGCGCGGCAGCACGGTAATGCCCACGCCGCTCGCGACCATATGACGAATGGTCTCCAGCGACGAGCCTTCGAATGTCTTCTGGATGCCGTCGGCGTTCTGCGAGAAACGCATCAGCTCGGGGCACACGCCCAGCACGTGGTCGCGGAAGCAATGGCCGCTGCCGAGCAGCAGCATGGTTTCCTGCTTGAGATCATCCGGATCGATCTTCGGACGCTGTTCCCACGCATGGCCCGACGGCAGCGCCACGACGAACGGCTCGTCGTAGAGCGGCCGCAGCGTGAGGCCGGTTTCGGGGAACGGCAGCGCCATGATCGCCACGTCGATCTCGCCCTGCTTGAGCAATTCGATGAGCTTGAGCGTGTAGTTCTCCTGCAGCATCAGCGGCATTTGCGGCACGCGCTTGATCATCTGCTTGACGAGCGTGGGCAGCAGGTAGGGCCCGATCGTATAGATCACGCCCAGGCGCAGCGGCCCGACGAGCGGGTCCTTGCCCTGCTTGGCGATTTCCTTGATCGCGAGCGTCTGTTCGAGCACGCGCTGCGCTTGCGTGACGATCTGCTCGCCGATGGGCGTGACGCTCACCTCGCTCGTACCGCGCTCGAAGATCTGCACGTTCAGTTCGTCTTCGAGCTTCTTGATGGCGACCGAAAGGGTCGGCTGGCTCACGAAGCAGGCTTCCGCAGCCCGTCCGAAGTGGCGCTCTCGGGCTACCGCGACAATGTATTTCAATTCAGTGAGCGTCATTCGGGGACCAATCAAAAAAGGTGAATCAATAGCTTGTAGTTATACACCTATGGCGGTGATTCGCCAATAATCAACACCCCTATGCGGGGCGTGATCAACGCAAAAGGGTCAGACGGCGTAGGCGCGCGCAGGTTCCGCGCAAGGGACTAACAGTTGGAATCGCAGTCGGACTATTCACGCTTTCAAGTACTGCTCGCGGGCGCCGAGCCAACGGTTCAGGTGCTGCGTGACGACGAGCGGAAACTCGTGCAGCAGACGATCGGCTGCGCCGCGCGCGGGCTCGATCAGCCAGGCGTCCGTCTCGAGGTTCGCGAAGCGCAGCATCGCCGCGCCAGATTGACGCGCGCCCAGGAATTCGCCGGGGCCGCGGATTTCGAGGTCCTTGCGCGCGATTTCGAAGCCGTCGGTGGTCTCGCGCATGGTTTGCAGGCGCGCGCGGCCCGTGAGCGACAACGGCCCGGTGTACAGCAGCACGCACACCGAAGCGGCGCTGCCCCGCCCCACGCGCCCGCGCAACTGGTGCAATTGCGCGAGGCCGAAACGCTCGGCGTGCTCGATCACCATCAGCGAGGCGTTGGGCACGTCCACGCCTACTTCGATCACCGTCGTCGCCACGAGCAGCTGCACCTCGTTGCGTGAGAACGCATCCATGACGGCGGCCTTGTCCGTGGAAGCGAGGCGGCCGTGCACGAGCCCGACGGTGAGCTCCGGCAGCGCGGCTACCAGCGTTTCGTAAGTCTCGACGGCCGTTTGCAGCTGCAACGTCTCGCTCTCCTCGATCAGCGGACATACCCAGTACACCTGACGACCCGTGAGCGCCGCCGCGCGCACGCGCGCGATCACTTCCTCGCGGCGCGCGTCGGAAATGAGTTTCGTGAGGATTGGCGTGCGGCCGGGCGGCAATTCGTCGATGGTAGAGACGTCGAGATCCGCGTAGTAGGTCATGGCGAGCGTACGCGGGATCGGCGTGGCCGACATCATCAACTGATGCGGCTGGAACTCGCGATGCGTCTCGCCAGGCGCTTTCGCATTCTGCGCCTTGGCGCGCAGCGCGAGCCGCTGCTCGACGCCGAAGCGATGCTGTTCGTCGACGATCACGAGGCCAAGCCGCGCGAATTCCACGGCCTCCTGAATGATCGCGTGCGTGCCGATCACGAGTTGCGCCGTGCCGAGCGCCGCAGCTTCGAGCGCCGCGCGCTTTTCCTTGGCCTTGAGGCTGCCCGCGAGCCACGCCACCTGCACGCCGAGCGGCTCGAGCCAGCCGCGCAGCTTGCGCGCGTGCTGTTCCGCGAGGATTTCGGTGGGCGCCATGAGCGCGGCCTGGTAGCCGGCGTCGATGGCCTGCGCCGCCGCGAGCGCCGCGACCACGGTCTTGCCGCTGCCCACGTCGCCTTGCAGCAGACGCTGCATGGGATGCGGCTGTTCGAGATCGTTGGCGATCTCCGCCACCACGCGCTCCTGCGCGCCGGTGAGCTTGAAGGGCAGCGCGGCGCGCAGACGCGCAAGCAGCGTCTCATCGCTCTTGCGGCCCGCGATGTGGCGAGCCATCGCGGGCGCAGCGCGCGTGCGGCGCTCTTCGTGCGCGCGCTTGAGCGACAATTGCTGCGCGAGCAACTCCTCGAACTTGATACGCGTCCAGGCGGGATGCGTGCCGTCGATCAGCTCGTGCTCGTCGGCGTTCACGGGCGGGTGGTGCAGCGTCTTTACGGCGTCCATCAACGGCGGCAGGTTCAGCGGCTCCATGAACTCGTGCGCGACCGCATCGGGCAGCAGTTCGGGCAGATGCGCGCGCGAAAGCGCGTTGTCGATCGCCTTGCGCAGATAGGCCTGGCTCACGCCCGCCGTGGACGGATACACGGGCGTAAGCGCCTGCGGCAGCGGCGCGTCGCCCTCCACGACCTTCACCGCCGGATGCACCATCTCCATGCCGAAGAAGCCGCCGCGCACGTCGCCGCGCACGCGCAGGCGCTTGCCGATCGCCATCTGCGTGACCTGCGAGCCGTAGAAGTTCAGGAAGCGCAAATGCAGCTGATCGCCGTTGTGATCCTCGAGCTTCACGACGAGCTGGCGGCGCGGGCGGTAGGCGATCTCGTTGTCGAACACCACACCTTCGGTTTGCGCGATGCCGCCCGGCAGCAGTTCGCCGATGGGCGTGAGCGTGGTTTCGTCCTCGTAGCGCATCGGCAGATGCAAGACGAGATCGATCTCGCTGCGCAGACCGAGTTTGGCGAGCCGGTCGGCGGTTTTGGTGAGCTTGGGCTTGTCTTTGGCCGCGGCTTTTTCCACGGCTTTTTCGGCGGCTGGGTCCGCCGACTTCTTCGCGGCGCGTTTGCGCGCCGGCGGTGCGGCCCCTTGCGTCGCGTCCGCTTGCCGCTTGCGCTCGCCGTCCTCGGGCGTGCGCACGTTGTCGGGCGCCTCGCTCGCGGAATCGGCTTCGGACATCAATCGGCTAACGGATTGGGGCATGGGCAGCTTCGCAAGTACAATATCGGCTTTCCGGCATGGCGCGGCGCGTGCAGCGCGACGGCCTCTGCCATCGGGCACGCCGCGCGCATCGCTATCGCGCACGTCCCGCAATCATAGCCTTTCGTCACGCACGATCGGCCATTGCAGCCGCTTTTTGGGGCACAACCGCTTGACGGTTCGGCTCCATGAAGCCGCCGCACGCCGGGCCTCCGGCGCATTTCCGTTACTTCAGGCCGCATGTTCAAGCTTTCCGATTTCGATTTCGACCTCCCCGAAGAACTGATCGCGCAGACCGCCCTGCCCGAGCGCAGCGCGAGCCGTCTGCTCGAGGTCGATAACACGACGCAGTTGCCGGGCCAACCCGCGCGTCTGACCGACCGCCGCTTTTCCGACCTGCCCGCGTGCATCGCGCCGGGCGACTTGCTCGTCTTCAACGATACCAAGGTGCTGAAGGCGCGTTTCTTCGGCCAGAAGGCCAGCGGCGGCAAGATCGAGGTGCTCGTGGAGCGCCTGACCGGCTCGCGTACGGCGCTCGCGCAGATCCGCGCAAGCAAGAGCCCGGGCCCGGGCACGGTGCTGCGCCTTGCCGATGCGTTCGACGTGACGGTGGGCGAGCGCGTCGATCAGTTCTACACGCTGCACTTTCCGGACGACTGCCTCACGCTGATCGAGCAGCACGGGCGTCTGCCGCTGCCGCCCTACATCACGCACGACGCCGACGCGAGCGACGAAACGCGCTATCAAACGGTGTTCGCGCAGAATCCGGGCGCGGTGGCCGCGCCCACGGCGGGCCTGCACTTCGACGACGCCCTGCTCGCGCAACTCGACGCGCAAGGCGTCGAGCGCGCCACGCTCACGCTGCACGTGGGTGCGGGCACGTTCCAGCCGGTGCGCGTGGAGAACATCTCCGAGCACAAGATGCATAGCGAGTGGTATGAGCTGCCGCAATCGCTCGTCGACAAGATCGCGGCCACGCGTGCGCGCGGTGGCCGCGTGATCGCGGTGGGCACGACCTCGATGCGCGCGCTCGAAGCCGCTGCGCGCGACGCCGCGAACGAGAACCGCGCGCTCGCGGCAACGCAGGCGGAAACCGATATCTTCATCACGCCTGGCTACAAATTCCGCGTGGTCGACCGGCTCGTGACGAACTTCCACCTGCCGAAATCCACGCTGCTGATGCTCGTTTCCGCGTTCGCCGGTATCGAAACGATACGCGCGGCGTACCGTCACGCGATCGCCGAACGCTATCGCTTCTTCAGTTACGGTGACGCGATGCTGTTGACGAAAACCGACGACGCGCTCAACAAGTAGCACACACGCTTTCCCGGCCGTCGCGCGACCTACCAGCAACGCGCGGCGGCGTTTCACCAATTGCGCCGGACTGTTTTCCGGTGGCACAGGAGTCAACCGTATGACCGACGGTCATCAAAACAACGCACGCGCCGAACACGGCGCCTATCTGGGCGAACGCCCGCAAAATGGCCTGAAATTCGAACTGCTCGGCACCGACGGCCTCGCCCGCCGCGGCCGCGTCACGCTCAATCACGGCGTAGTCGAAACGCCGATCTTCATGCCGGTGGGCACCTACGGCACCGTGAAGGCCACGCAGCCGCGCGAGCTCGAAGAGATGAAGGCGCAGATCATCCTCGGCAACACCTTCCACCTCTGGCTGCGCCCGGGCCTCGAAACGATCGAGGCGCACGGCGGCCTGCATCGCTTCATGGGGTGGAATCGGCCGATCCTCACGGATTCGGGCGGCTTCCAGGTGTTCTCACTCGGCGACCTGCGCAAGATCTCGGAAGATGGCGTGCGCTTCGCCTCGCCCGTGAACGGCGACAAGCTGTTCCTCTCGCCCGAAGTGTCGATGCAGATCCAGAAGGTGCTGAACTCCGACATCGTCATGCAGTTCGACGAGTGCACGCCCTACGCGACCAACGGCGTGCCCACCACGCACAAGGAAGCCGCGGATTCGATGCGCATGTCGATGCGCTGGGCGCAGCGCTCGATCGACGAGTTCAACCGTCTCGGCAATCCGAATGCACTCTTCGGCATCGTGCAGGGCGGCATGTTCGAGGACCTGCGCGACGAATCGCTCGCCGGCCTCTCGCAGATGCCGTTCCACGGCTACGCGATCGGCGGTCTTTCGGTGGGCGAACCGAAGGAAGACATGATGCGCGTGCTGGAACACATCGCGCCGAAGCTGCCCGCCGACAAGCCGCACTACCTGATGGGCGTCGGCACGCCGGAAGACCTGGTGGCGGGCGTGGCCTCGGGTGTCGACATGTTCGATTGCGTGATGCCCACGCGCAACGCGCGCAACGGCTGGATCTTCACGCGCTTTGGCGACATCAAGATCCGCAACGCCGTGCACCGCAACTCGCTGCGCCCGCTCGACGAACAATGCGGCTGCTATACCTGCCGCAACTTCACGCGCGGCTACCTGCACCACCTGCACCGCGTGGGCGAGATCCTCGGCGCGCAGCTCAACACGATCCACAATCTGCACTACTACCTGGAGCTGATGAGCGAGATGCGCGCGGCGATCGAGACGAAGACGTTCGCGGCGTTCCGCCAGCGCTTCGCCGAGCAGCGCGCACGCGGCGTGGACTGAGAGGGCGTCTCACGACGGTGCGTCCCGTACCGGCCGCGAAACATTACAATGACCTTTCGCGACAATGACACCGACAACGCAGGCAGTCCGCGCGCGCCGCCCGGTTTTCACGCGCACGCATGTCGCGTCGGGGCGGATCCGCGATAAGCACTTGATCGCAAAGCCAAAGTTGCGTCATCGTCGCGATGAATGCCGGTGGTAGAATAACCGGCTCGCTTTTTGATCGTAAAAAACGGAGAGACCAACGTGTCGTTCATTTCCAATGCCTTCGCGCAAGGCAGTGCAGCAGGTGGTGCCGAATCGAGCCTCATGAGCTTCCTGCCGCTCATTCTGATGTTCGCCGTGCTGTACTTCATCATGATCCGTCCGCAGATGAAGCGCCAGAAGGAACATCGCAACATGCTCTCGGCCATGGCCAAGGGCGACGAAGTGATCACGAGCGGCGGCATCGTCGGCAAGGTGACCAAGGTCAGCGAAGCCTACGTCGGCGTCGAAATCGCGGATGGCACGGAAATCACCGTGCAGAAGTCGTCGGTCTCGACCATCCTGCCGAAGGGCACGATCAAGTCGCTGTAAAGCTTCACGGTTTCCCCGAGGCCGTTGCCTCCGAAAGAACGGCCTCGCGCCTCCGGCCCGCCCTCGCAGCCACTGACCAGCAAACATCAATGCAGGTACGCCCCGAAGGCAACGCCGGACGCGCACGCAGCGCTTAAGGCCATTCCCCTCCCCCGTTGGGTCAACCAATGAACCGTTATCCCCTCTGGAAATATGTCGTGATGCTGGTGGCGCTCGTCATCGGCTTCGTGTACACATTGCCCAATTTCTTCGGCGAAGCGCCTGCCGTCCAGGTGTCGAGCGGTAAAGCCACCGTCAAGCTCGACTCGGGCACGCTCGCCCAGGTCGAAGCCGCAGTCGCCGCGAACAATATCCGCGCGACCGACGTGACGTTCGACAACTCGTCGATGAACGCGAATATCCGCGTGCGCGTCGCCGACACGGACACGCAGCTGCGCCTGAAAGATGCGCTGAACAAGGCGCTGAACGCCGACCTGAACGACCCGCAGTACATCGTCGCCCTGAACCTGCAGAGCGCTTCGCCGCGCTGGCTCACGTCGCTGCACGCGCTGCCGATGTACCTCGGCCTCGACCTGCGCGGCGGCGTGCACTTCCTGCTCCAGGTCGACATGAACGGCGCGCTCAACAAGAAGCTCGACTCCGACGCTTCGGACGTGCGCACGCTCCTGCGCGACAAGAACATCCGCGACGGCGGCGTGAACCGCGTCAACCAGTCGGTGGTCGTCAATTTCGCCGACGCCGATACGGCCGAGCAGGCGCGCAACGTCCTCGCGGGCTCGGGCGGCATCACCGAACTGCATTGGACCTCGCAGAACAACCCCGAAGGCGGCGTGCAGCTCGTCGGCACGTTCACGCCGGCGGTGAAGACGGCGGTTCAGCAAGCCGCGCTCAAGCAGAACATCCAGACGCTGCACAACCGCGTGAACGAGCTTGGCGTGGCCGAGCCCGTGATCCAGCAGCAAGGCGACGACCGCATCGTGGTCGAGCTGCCGGGCGTGCAGGACACCGCCAAGGCGAAGGACATCATCGGCCGCACGGCGACGCTCGAAGCGCGCCTCGCCGACCCGATGGGTCTGCATCCGGACGTGAACGCGCCGGTGCCGCCGGGCGACGAGCTCTTCACGCAAGGCAACGCCGCGCCGGTGCTGCTGCGCAAGCAGGTGATCTTCACCGGCGACCGCATCATCGACGCCTCGGCGGGCTTTGACGAGCATCAGCGTCCGTCGGTCAACATCCGCCTCGATTCGGCGGGCGGCCGCGCCGTGCGCGCGGTCTCGCGCGACAACATCGGCAAGCCGATGGCGATGGTGCTGTTCGAAAAGGGCAAGGGCGAAGTGCTGACGGTGGCGACCATCCAGTCGGAACTGGGCGACCGCTTCCAGATCACGGGCCAGCCCACGCCGCAGGCCGCCGCCGACCTCGCGCTGCTGCTGCGCGCAGGGTCGCTCGCCGCGCCGATGGACATCATCGAGGAACGCACGGTTGGCCCGAGCCTTGGCGCGGACAACATCCGCAAGGGTTTCGACTCGGTGATCTACGGCTTCGCCGCCATCGCCGTGTTCATGATCGCGTACTACATGCTGTTCGGCGCGATCTCGATGATCGGCCTGTCGGTGAACCTGCTGCTGCTCGTGGCCGTGCTCTCCATGCTGCAGGCCACGCTCACGCTGCCGGGTATCGCGGCTATTGCGCTGGCGCTCGGTATGGCGATCGACGCGAACGTGCTGATCAACGAGCGCGTGCGCGAAGAACTGCGCAACGGCGCGCCGCCGCAGCTGGCCATCCAGAACGGCTACGCACACGCCTGGGCGACGATTCTCGACTCGAACGTGACCACGCTCATCGCCGGTCTCGCGCTGCTCGCGTTCGGTTCGGGCCCGGTGCGGGGCTTCGCGATCGTGCACTGTATCGGCATTCTCACGTCGATGTTCTCGGCCGTGTTCTTCTCGCGCGGTCTCGTGAACCTCTGGTACGGCGGCAAGAAGAAGCTCAAGTCGCTCGCGGTGGGTCAGGTGTGGCGTCCGGAGCCCGATGAAGGCACGCCCGCGCTCGCCGGCGCCGATGCCGGCACGGACACGGGCCGCGCCGTTGCGGCCACCACCGGCACCGCCCGGCGCGAACCGGCCAAGGCCGGCGCGAAGGGCGCCGCACGCGCCAAACCGGTCGTACGCCGCCGCGATCCCCAGGGCGGCTCCGGCAACAACACCGGCTCGTCCCGCTGATACGGAGTCAAGACCATGGAATTTTTCCGCATCCGCAAAGACATCCCGTTCATGAAGCACGCGTTGATCTTCAACGCGATCTCGCTCCTGACCTTCATCGCGGCGGTGTTCTTCCTCTTCCACCGCGGCCTGCACCTGTCGATCGAATTCACGGGCGGCACGGTCATTGAAGTGCAGTATCCGCAGGCGGTGCCGCTCGAGCCGCTGCGCGACTCGCTCACGAAGATCGGCTACGGCGACGCTCAGGTGCAGAACTTCGGCACCTCGCGCGACGTGCTGATCCGCCTGCCGCTCAAGCAGGGCCTGAGCTCGGCGCAGCAGAGCGACCAGGTGATGTCCACGCTCAAGGCGGCTGAACCGCAGGTGCAGCTGCAGCGCGTGGAGTTCGTCGGCCCGCAAGTCGGCAAGGAACTCGCGACCGACGGCCTGCTTGCGCTTGCCT
Organism: Paraburkholderia sp. CNPSo 3272; assembly: GCF_024206495.1. Lineage (GTDB taxonomy): Bacteria > Pseudomonadota > Gammaproteobacteria > Burkholderiales > Burkholderiaceae > Paraburkholderia. The sequence goes on from NZ_JAMBPQ010000002.1 coordinate 114,743, forward strand.
GCGTGGTGGCGGGCATCGTCATCTACCTGTCGTTCCGCTTCGAATGGAAGTACGCCGTGGCCGGCGTGATCGCGAACTTGCACGACGTCGTGATCATCCTGGGCTTCTTCGCGTTCTTCCAGTGGGAGTTTTCGCTCTCGGTGCTCGCGGCCGTGCTAGCCGTGCTCGGCTACTCGGTGAACGAATCGGTCGTTATCTTCGACCGGATTCGCGAGACCTTCCGGCGCGAGCGCAAGATGAGCGTGACCGAAGTCATCAACCACGCGATCACCAGCACGATGTCGCGAACCATCATCACCCACGGCTGTACGCAGATGATGGTGCTCTCGATGTTCTTCTTCGGCGGCCCGACGCTGCACTACTTCGCGCTGGCGCTGACGGTGGGTATTCTCTTCGGCATCTACTCGTCGGTGTTCGTCGCGGCGGCGCTCGCGATGTGGCTCGGCGTGAAGCGCGAAGACCTCATCAAGGACAAGAAGGAAAAGTTCGATCCGAACGATCCGAACGCGGGCGCGCAGGTTTAAGCGGCGCACCAGCAAAAAAGCCGGTTCTTGCGAACCGGCTTTTTTTTCGTGCCTGCGCAACGGCCTTCGCCGCGCTGCCGCGCTTGCCTACTGCTTGATGCCTTCGGCCTGGATATGCAGCGTGGTCGTCATCTTGAAGCCGTACTTCTTGCCCGAGTCCATGCCGAAGTCGTCACGGTTGAATGCGGCCTCGGCCTCCACGCCGCACACCTCGCGTTTGAGCACCGGGTGCTGCATGCACTTGAACGACGCGATCTCGAGCTTGAGCGGCCGCGTCACGCCGTGCAGCGTGAAGTCGCCGATCACCTCCTTCGGCGTGTCTCCATTGAAGACGATGCGCGTGCCCTTGTAGGTGGCCGTGGGGTACTTCGCGACATCGAGAAAGTCGTCGCCCACCAGATGCTGGTCGAGCTGCGGATTGCCGGTCTGGATCGACGCCGGATCGATCGTCACGTCCACGGTGCCCGTCTTCGCCGCGCGGTCCAGCGTGACCATGCCCGTGGTCTTCGTGAATTTGCCCCGCCACGTGGACAGACCGCCGAAATGGTCGGCCTCGAAGCTCGGAAACGTGTGATTCGGATCGAGCTGGTAAGTATCAGCGGCGTGCGCGGCTTGCGTCACCAGGGCGGCGAGCGACACGGCGCCTCCTGCGGCCATCCATACGAGCTTGTTCAAAAGCACCTCCTCGGAGCCGTCGATCTACTTGTGCGCGACGACGATATGAAATTTGATGAGCACTTCGTCGGCGACGATCGAGGTGTCCTTCCACTCGCCGGTGCCGATGTCGAACGCGAGCCGGTGAATCGGCAACGTGCCGTCGAAGGTCTGCGTGCCACCTTGCTGCGTGAGCACGACGGGCACGGCCACGTCCTGCGTGTGCCCCTTGATCGTCAGTTTGCCGCTCACGCTGTACTGGTTCGTTGCGGTCGGCGCGATGGCGGTCGAGACGAACGTTGCCTGCGGGAACGTCTTCGCGTCGAACCATTCGGGCCCGTGCACCGAATCGTTGTAGGTCGGGTCTCCCAGATCATAGCTCGCCGTGTCGACCGTGATCTTCGCGCTGCCGCCAGCGGGTTTGGCCGGATCGAAGGCGATCTGCGCGTCGAACTTCGTGAAGCTGCCCTGGACCGGCACGTTCATCTGGCGCGAGACCGCGACGATCGTGCTCTTCGCCGCGTCGAGCTGCGCTTGGGCGGCCCCGCCCGCGAGCAGCGCCGCAGCGGCGCCGGCCCACACTGCCGCGGCCCCGACCGCCGGCCGCCACCGATAAGAACGAATCCACCTCGACAAGGCTTCCATGATCGTCTCGCTTTGATTGCGTAGTCATTGGCTTCGTGGATGGGCAGCGGCCACCTTGCTCAGCCATGCATGCTCCATGCCCGAAAGATAATCCAAATTGGCTGACTGCAAACATCTGGAGATAAGGGCCGGCTCTGCGCCGGGCTCGCACACGCTCGCGGCGCAAACGTGGCACACTTCGCAGCCCGCTCGCCGCCCACGCGAGCGCCGCTTGATTGGCTAGCCCGCGGCTAGCCCCCGACTCACCCGCGGCTTACTCGCGGTCGAACCGGCAGCAGCCCCGGCAGCCGCCCGCCAGCGGCCGCGGCTCGCTCCGGCACGCCGCCGGGCGCGTTTGGTAACATGGCGCGAAGCGCTGTCGGCACCTTCCAGCCTGTGTGCCGCCGCAGCGCGTCCTTCGTTCACGTCGTTTTGCGTCACCTGCCCGCATGGCCCAGGACAAACTGATCGCGTGTCACGATTGCGACGCGCTCTACCGCAAACCGCGGCTGCTCGGCCGCCAGTCAGCGCGATGCTCGCGCTGCGGCGCCACGCTCTACAGCAGCGCCGCGTCCCAGCTCGACCGCATCTGCGCCATCACGGTCGCGGCGCTCGTCACCTTCATCATCGCCCAGTCGTTTCCGATCATCGAGCTCGATGCGAACGGCATCACTACGGAGTCGAGCCTGTTCGGCGCCCTCGTGGTGCTGTGGCACGAGGACATGCAGATCGTCGCGGTGATCGTCTTCTGCGCAACCATCCTCTTTCCGCTCACGGAGATGGTAGCGCTGCTCTACGTCCTGGTGCCGGTGCGGCGCGGCTTCATTCCGCCGGGCTTCGACCACGTGCTGCGCGCCATCCAGTTCGTGCGACCGTGGGGCATGCTCGAGGTCTTCATGCTGGGCGTGCTCATCACCATCGTGAAAATGGTGAGCCTCGCGCGCGTGATTCCCGAAACCGCGCTCTTCGCCTTCGGCGCGCTCACGCTGATGTTCACCGTGGTCGTCACGTTCGATGCGCGCACGCTCTGGGACGTCGCCGACGGCCTGCGCGACGCCGCACGCGCGGCGCGCGAGGGCGGCGCAGGTCCAGGCGGCCTCGCGGGTGACGCCGGCCCGGCGGGACCGCATGCGCCGCATTCGCCCGCCTCGCCGTCACCGGCATCGGCGCACCCGCTCTCCGAGCCCGAGATCCGCGAGCCCGGCGCAAACACGCAAGAACCGGCGCAGCCGCGCGGCGGCCCGCTCCCCAAGGGGCCCCGATGAAATATCAGACCGCCGCCGACGCCGGCTACGTTTCCTGCCACGCCTGCGGGCACGTGCAGCCACACGTGCGCACGCGCAAGCACGCGCGCTGCGCACGCTGCGGCTCGCCCGTGCACGAGCGCAACCCGGACAGCATCATGCGCACGTGGGCGCTCCTGATTGCCGCGGCGCTGCTCTACATCCCCGCGAACCTCCTGCCGGTGATGCATACGGCCTCGCTTGTCGGCGACGAGGACGACACCATCATGAGCGGCGTGGTCTACTTCTGGACCTCGGGCGACTGGCCGCTCGCGGTGATCGTCTTTATCGCCAGTATTCTCGTGCCGATGCTCAAGCTCTCCGTGCTCGCGCTGCTCGCAATCACCTCGCAGCGCGGCTCGACCTGGCGGCCCGTGGAACGCACGAAACTCTACCGGCTCGTCGAATTCATCGGGCGCTGGTCGATGCTCGACGTGTTCGTTGTCACGCTAACCGTGGCGCTGGTACGCTTCCAGTCGCTTGCGGTCATCACGGCGGGCCCCGGCGCGATCGCGTTCGGCTCGGTCGTGATCCTGACGATGATCGCCTCAATGCAGTTCGATCCACGCTTGATCTGGGATCCGGTGGACGAAGACAAACACAAACCTGCGCAACACACACAGGATCAACCTCATGAATAGTCCGAAAGGACCGACCCCGCCCGATCTGCCGGAGCCGGAGATCGTCAAGCCGCGGCGCTGGCTGCCCTCGCTCGTCTGGATCGTGCCGATCGTCGCGGCGCTGATCGGCGTGGCGCTCGTCGTGAAGTCGGTCGCCACGCGCGGCCCGACCATCACGATCAGCTTCGTGAGCGCCGAAGGACTCGAGCCCGGCAAGACCAAGGTCAAGTACAAGGACGTGGACATCGGCTCGGTGCGCGCCATCAAGCTCTCGCCCAACCTTTCGCATGTGATCGTTACGGTCGAGCTCACCAAGGATGCAGAACGCTTCGCCGTGAAGGACAGCCGCTTCTGGGTCGTGCGCCCGCGCGTGGGTGCAAGCGGCGTCTCGGGCCTCACCACGCTGCTCTCGGGCTCGTATATCGGCGCCGACGCCGGCCGCTCGCAGGAATCGCAAAGCGACTTCGTCGGGCTGGAAGCGCCGCCTGCCGTGACCATCGACGAGAAGGGGCATCGCTATACCCTGCATAGTGCGACGCTCGGCTCGCTCGACATCGGCACGCCGATCTTCTACCGGCGCATCCAGGTCGGCCAGGTGACCGGCTATTCGCTCGACAAGGACGGCACCGGCGTGACGGTGCAGGTGTTCGTGAGCGCGCCCTTCGACCAGTACGTGGGCACCAATACGCGCTGGTGGCACGCGAGCGGCGTGAATGTGCAGCTCGATTCGAGCGGCATCAAGGTCAACACGCAGTCGCTCGCCACGATCGTGGTAGGCGGGCTCGCGTTCCAGGCCCCGGCCGGCCAGTCCATGGGCCCGCAAGCGCCCGACAGCGCAACCTTCGCGCTCGCCTCCGACGAGAGCGAGGCGATGCGCGAGCCGGACGGCGCGCCGCAACGCGTGGTCATGTACTTCAATCAGTCGTTGCGCGGCCTTTCGGTCGGCGCGCCGGTCGACTTCCGAGGCATCGTGCTCGGCCAGGTGACCGACATCGGCATCGAGTACGACCCGAAACAGCACAACTTCACGATGCCCGTGACGATCGACCTCTATCCGCTGCGCTTGTCGCGCCGCATCCGCGGCGAGGCGCCTGCGCCGCATACGCCGCAAAGCCAGGAGCTGATCAAGCGGCTCGTCGCACGCGGTCTGCGCGGCCAGTTGCGCACCGGCAACCTGATCACCGGGCAGCTTTATGTCGCGCTCGACATCTTCCCGAAGGCGGGCCCCGCGGCGATCGATTTCAACCACGACCCGCTCGAGCTGCCCACGGTGCCGAACTCGCTCGAAGAACTGCAGCTGCAGGTCGCGGACATCGCCAAGAAGCTCGATCAGATTCCGTTCGACAAGATCGGCAACAACCTGAACGAGTCGCTCAAGAACGCCAACCAGCTGTTCGGCAAGGTGAACGATCAGATCCTGCCGCAGCTGCAAGGCACGCTCGACCAGGCGCAGAAGACTTTCAACGCCGCGCAGTCCACGCTGCAGCAGGATTCGCCGCTGCAGTCCGACGTGCACCAGGCGATGCAGGAACTCACGCGTACGCTGCAATCGCTCAACGCGCTCTCCGATTATCTGGAGCGCCATCCCGAATCGCTGCTGCGCGGCAAATCTGGAGACAAGCCATGACGTTCCGACGCGTCCCCGCCCTTGCCACGCTCGGCGCGCTGGTCATCGCAGCCGCGTTGGCGGGCTGCAGTTCGCCCCCCAGCCGGTTCTACACACTCAGCCCGAGCGACGACACGGCTCGCACCGCCGCCGCGCCAAGCGCGGGCAACGCCCAGTGGCTGATCGAGCTGGCGCCTGTCGATGTGCCGCCGCAGGTGGCGAAGACACAGTTCGTCGTGCAAACCGACGCCAACCAGGTGCGCGTACTCGAGCAGGAGCGCTGGTCCTCGATGCCCGGCGACGAGATCCGCCGGGCGCTCTCGGGCGACCTCACGCAGCAGCTCGGCACCATCGACGTGTACGGCTCGCTGCATCCCGAGGGCGTGCCCGTCTATCGCGTGAGCGTAAACGTGCAGCGCTTCGAATCGTGGCCGGGCTCGCATGCGCTCATCGACGCCGTGTGGAGCGTACGCGCGCTCGACACGCAAACGGTCCTGACCTGCCGCAGCGTGCTCAACGAGAAGGTGGGCGACGGCTACGACGCGCTCGTCATCGGCCACCGGCAGGCGGTCGAGGCGCTATCGCAGTCGATCGCGAGCGGCGTGCGCGCGCTCGCGGCCGCGCCGCGCGTGAGTGTGGCGTCGAATGGTGGGAAGGCTGGCATGCGCGCGAAGCCGGCGGCGAGCATCGCGTGTCCGCAGATGGCGGCCGCCGGCGGCTGAGCGGGCGGTTTTCGTTGAGGCGGCGAACTCATGAAATAGCGGAATTTGACTGACGATAAAGCGCGATCGAAGCGAGGACGGTAGGGTCGACCTATCGGCACCCGCAACGTGAAACCGCTTCGGCGGCACATCGCGCGTGAACCACGGTTCACAGTCAGTCAACTATGGATTACACTTCTCCCTGTCTCACGATCCGGACGACCGAGGTATTCGACACGTGGTTCGTCAACCTGAAGGGAAGACAATCAAGACCCGGCCCTGGGATTCTGCCGAACATCTCCAGACCGAAGACGACATTGCCGAATACTTCGAAGCCTGCCTGCGCGAAGGGGGTGACGATCCGGCGTTCATCGCTCATGCGCTGGGGGTGATCGCTCGTGCCCGCGGCATGGCGCAGGTCGCGCGCGACACGGGAATCAGCCGCGAGGGGCTCTACAAGGCGCTCTCCCGCGAAGGCAATCCAAGCTTCGCGACCATCCTGAAAGTCGTGAAAGCGCTCGGGCTCGAACTGCACGGCTCGAAGGCGTCCGTTTGACTCGCGCAATGCCCGCGCTGCCGACCCGGCGCGCCAAAAGGCAACCGTACCTGGCCGCTCCCGCAACCCGCGTACAATAGCGCCTTCCCCGCAGCGTCCCATCCTCCTTCATGTCTTTCGATTTCTTTGCCCCCTGCCCGCGCGGCCTCGAAGCCGCGCTCGCCGCCGAACTGGCCGACACCGCGCAACGGCGCCTGCCGCCAGGCGCACTTGAGGTCGGCGCCGAGGTGCCCGGCGGCGTGCATTTCCGCGGCAACTGGGCCGGCGGCATCGCCGCCAACCTCCATTCGCGCATTGCGAGCCGCGTGCTCCTGAAGATCGCCCAGCGCCCGTACCGCAGCGAACAGGACATCTATGCGCTCGCGCGCGAGCAGCAGTGGGAGAAGTGGTTCTCGGCGAACGAGACGATCCGCATCGACATCACCGCGATCAAGTCGCCGCTGCGCAGCCTCGAATTCGCCACGCTGCGCGTGAAGGACGCGATCTGCGACCGCATGCGCGACAAGTCCGGCGCGCGTCCGAGCGTCGACACCGCGTTTCCCGATGTGCGCGTCTTCGCGTTCCTCACGGCGAACGAATGCACGCTCTATCTCGACACCTCGGGCGAGCCGCTGTTCAAGCGCGGCTGGCGTCTGGACAAGGGCGCCGCCCCGTTGCGCGAGAACCTCGCCGCGGGCATCCTGCGCCTGACGGGCTGGACGCCCGGCACGCCGCTCTACGACCCGATGTGCGGCAGCGGCACCTTCCTCGCGGAAGCCGCGCAAGTCGCCCTCGACATCGCGCCGGGACTCGATCGCCGCTTTGGCTTCGAGTCGCTCAAGCAGGCCGACATGGCCGCCTGGCGGCACCTCAAGAGCGAGGCGAACACGGCGCGCAATCTCGCCCAAGGCAAGACCAGCGACCTGCTGATTTACGGCAGCGACATCTCCGACGTCATGCTGGAAAAGGCCCGTGCGAACTTCAAGCGCGCGGGCTTCGGCAGCGTGACGCTCAAGCAGCTCGACGCGCGCAACATGACGCCGCCCTCGGCTGCGCCCGGCATTCTCGTGGCGAATCCGCCCTACGGCGAACGTATCGAAGTGCGCGGCCGCAACGCGCGCGGCGAGGCGCGCCCGACTGCGCGCGAGCTGCGCGGCGACGATGACGAAGGCTTTCGCCGCGCCAAGGACGAGGCGCCCGACGCCGAGTTCTTCCAGGCGCTCGGCGACGCGCTCAAGCAGCGCTTCACGGGCTGGCGCGCGTTCGTCCTCACCTCGGACCGCAAGCTGCCGGGCCAGTTGCGCCTGCGCGAAGCCGCCAAGACGCCGCTGTACAACGGTGCGCTGGAATGCCGCCTGTTCCGCTTCGACCTGATCGCAGGCAGCGTGCGCCAGCGTCCGGCCAGCGGCGGCGCGAACCCCGCCGCCGGCAACGACGACGCCAACTGACATTGGCAAACGCGCGCGGCGGGTGACGCTCCCACCCGCCGCGCAAGCGCCCGGCACGGCGCGTCAAACCTACTGACAGCACGCTGTCAGCAGCCCCCTGGCACACTGCTTCTACGCCATCCGGCGAGGCTGCCGCCGCCCGGCTGCCGCCATTCAACGTCCGCCGTTGTCTTCGAGGAGCTGCACCGTGTCTACCGATCTGTCCCGTGTGATCTCGTGGTTCGAAATTCCCGCGCACGACCTGGAGCGTGCCGCCCGTTTTTACGAAGCCGCCTTCGACACCGCGCTGCAGCGCGAAGTGGTCGGCGGCGTGCCGATGGCGCTATTCGCACACACCGAAACTGAAACCGGCGGCTGCATCGTGTTCGATCCGCATGACGCCAAGCCCGACCCGAAGGGCGTGCTCGTGTATCTGAACGCGCAGCCATCGGTCACCGCCGTGCTCGACCGCGTGGAAAAAGCCGGCGGCAAGCAGCAGGGGCCCGCAGTGGAGTTGCCGAACAACTACGGCTATATCGGCTTCTTCATCGATACCGAAGGCAACCGCGTCGGTCTGCACGCGCCGAAGCTCGGTTAAGCCGCGGCCGGGCGCCACGCGCGCCCGGCGCTATCATCTGTGCTTGTCCCCCTCCCCGCGCCCGCCTGCGCGACCGTCCGCCCATGACCCGCCGCGCCGACCGCCTTTTTCGCATCGCCGAACTGCTGCGCGGCCGGCGCCTCACCACGGCGCAGCAACTGGCCGTCTGGCTCGAAGTTTCGCCGCGCACGGTCTATCGCGACGTGCGCGACCTGCAGCTCTCGGGCGTGCCGATCGAAGGCGAGGCGGGCATTGGCTACCGGCTGGCGCGCACGGCGAGTCTGCCGCCGCTCACCTTCACCGCCGACGAACTCACCGCGCTCGCGGTGGGGGCGCGCATGGCCGAATCGTGGGGCGGCGCGGCGCTCGCGAGCGGCGCACGCGGCGCGCTCGCGAAGATCGCCGCCGCCATGCCCGCGGAAAAGCGCGCCGTGCTGGAACGGCTTGCCGTGTTCGCGCCGGCGTATCACATGGATCACGCGTTCTCGGACAAGCTAGACGCGCTGCATCGCGCCGTCGACACTCGGCTCGTCGTGCGCTTCGCGTACTGCGACCGCATCGGCGCGCATACGCAGCGGCGCATCTGGCCGCTTGGGCTCGTGTACTGGGGCGCGCAATGGACCGTGGGCGCCTGGTGCGAAATGCGCGAGGACTTCCGCAACTTCAACATAGCTCGCATGGAGAACATGGAAGTGCTCGAGCAGTTTCCCGATGTGAGCGGGCGGCGCCTGGCCGACTATCTGCGCCGCGTGAATGCGCCCTCGCTGTGAGTGCCGAGGAGAGGCGCAACAAAAAAAGGCGCGCATCGCTGCGCGCCTTTCACGTGGGTCTGATGCGAGCCGCCCTCACTCCACCGACTTCACCATCTCCTCGATCACCTTCTTGGCGTCGCCGAACACCATCATGGTTTTATCCATGTAGAAGAGTTCGTTGTCGAGGCCCGCGTAACCGGCCGCCATCGAGCGCTTGTTCACGATGATCGTGCGCGCCTTGTACGCCTCGATAATCGGCATGCCCGCGATGGGCGACTTCGGATCGTTCTTCGCCGCGGGATTCACCACGTCGTTCGCGCCGAGCACCAGCACCACGTCGGTCTGGCCGAACTCGTTGTTGATGTCCTCCATCTCGAACACCATGTCGTAGGGCACCTCGGCTTCCGCAAGCAGCACGTTCATGTGGCCCGGCATGCGGCCCGCCACCGGATGGATCGCGTAACGCACGTCCACGCCCTTCTCTACGAGCTTGTCGGTGAGTTCCTTCAGCGCATGCTGTGCGCGTGCCACCGCAAGGCCATAACCGGGGACGATCACCACGCTCTCGGCGTTGCCGAGCATGAAGGACGCGTCCTCGGCCGAACCCGAATTCACCGGACGCTGCTCCTGCGCCCCACCCGCCGCCGCCGCGCCCGCTTCGCCGCCGAAGCCGCCCAGCAGCACGTTGAAGAACGAGCGGTTCATCGCGTGGCACATGATGTACGAGAGGATCGCGCCGGAAGAGCCCACGAGCGAGCCCGCGATGATCAGCATGGCGTTGTTCAGCGAGAAGCCGATGCCCGCTGCCGCCCAGCCCGAGTACGAGTTCAGCATCGAGACGACCACGGGCATGTCCGCGCCGCCGATCGGGATGATGATGAGCACGCCCAGCGCGAACGCGATCAGCGTCATGATGATGAACGGCAGCCACGACTGCGTGAGGAAGAACAGGATGCCGAAGCCGATCATGCCGAGCGCGAGGAACAGGTTGATCAGATGCTGGCCCGGATAGACCACCGGTGCGCCCTGGAACAGCCTGAACTTGTACTTGCCGGAGAGCTTCCCGAAGGCGATCACGGAACCCGAGAACGTGATCGCGCCGACGAACGTGCCGATGAACAGCTCGATGCGGTTGCCATACGGCAGGAAGCCCGGATACGGCGCGTCTTCTGCAACCAGTCCGAATGCTGCGGGCTCGGAGACGACCGCATACGCGATGCACACCGCCGCCAGACCGATCAGCGAGTGCATGGCCGCGACGAGTTCGGGCATCTTCGTCATCTCGACGCGCGCGGCGACGTACGCTCCGAGGCCGCCGCCCACCACGAGCGCCGCAAACAGCAGCGCAAGCCCCAGCCCAAGGTTCGAGCCGAACTGTGCGGACTCCTTCACGATCAGCGCAAGGGTCGTGAGAATGGCGATGGCCATACCGACCATGCCGAACACATTGCCGGCGCGCGCGCTCTTCGGATTCGACAGCCCCTTGAGCGCCTGGATAAAGCAGACCGACGCCACCAGATAAAGCAGCGTAACGACGTTCATGCTCACGAAGTTCAGCCCCATCATGCGCCCTCCTTGCTGCCGGACGCGGAGAGCTTCTTCGGCTCCTTCTTGCGGAACATCTCCAGCATTCGCCGCGTGACGAGGAACCCGCCGAACACGTTCACGGCCGCGAGCAGGACGGCGAACGTGCCGAAGAACTTGCCCGGTCCGCCCACGGTCAGGCCCGTGGCGAGCATTGCGCCGACGATCACGATCGCGGAAATGGCGTTGGTCACGGCCATGAGCGGCGTATGCAGCGCGGGCGTGACGTTCCAGACCACGTGGTAGCCGACATACACGGCCAGCACGAAGATGATCAGGTTGATGACGGTATGGTTGATGACTTCCATTGTTGGTCTCCTCCTCGTCATGCCTTGCGCGTGACCTGGCCGTCGCGGGCCAGCAGCGTGGCCGCGACGATGTCGTCCGCGAGATCGATGTTGAGCGCGCCTTCCTTCGTGACGATGAGCTTCAGGAAGTCGAGCAGGTTGCGTGCGTAGAGCGCAGAGGCGTCGGCGGCGACCATCGAGGCGAGGTTCGTGTAGCCGCAGATCTGCACGCCGTGGTGCGTCACCACCTTGTCGGCCTCGGTGAGCGGGCAGTTGCCACCGCGTCGCCCGCTTGTCTCGTCGGCGACCGGACCGCGGCCTGCAGCGAGGTCGATGACCACCGACCCGGGCTTCATCGCCTGCACGGTTTCCGAAGGCAGCAGCGTCGGCGCGTCGCGGCCTGGAATCAGCGCGGTCGAGATGATGATGTCCGCCTGCTTCGCGCGCTCGTGCACCAGCGCCGACTGGCGCGTCAGCCACGACGGCGGCATGGGCCGGGCATAGCCGCCCACGCCGACGGCCGCTTCGCGTTCCTCATCGGTTTCGTAGGGTACGTCGAGGAATTTGCCGCCGAGCGACTCGATCTGCTCCTTCACGGCCGGGCGCACGTCCGAGGCTTCGATCACCGCGCCCAGGCGCCGCGCCGTGGCGATGGCCTGCAGGCCCGCCACGCCCGCGCCGAGAATCAGCACGCGCGCGGCTTTCACGGTGCCGGCGGCGGTCATGAGCATCGGCATGAAGCGCGGATAGAGGTTCGAGGCCACCAGCACCGCTTTGTACCCGGCGATGTTGGCCTGCGAGGACAGCACGTCGAGGCTTTGCGCGCGCGTGGTGCGCGGCGCGGCTTCGAGCGCGAAAGCCGTCACGCCAGCCTCGGCGAGTTTCGCTGCGTTCTCCGCATTAAAGGGATCGAGCATGCCGACCAGCACCGCGCCGCGCCTCATGAACGGCAATTCGCTGACGGTGGGCGATTGGACCTTGAGCACGAGGTCCGCGCCGAAGGCCGTGGCCGCGTCAGCGACCTGCGCGCCCACGGCCGTGTAGGCCTCGTCGGGATAGCTCGCGCCGACGCCCGCGCCGGCCTGGATCGTGACCGTGTGGCCCTGGGCGACGTACTTCTTGACTGTCTCCGGCGTCGCGGCCACGCGGGTTTCGTTCGCCCGCGTCTCTGCAGGCACTCCGATATGCATCGTTGTTTCCTCCTCGACCTTCTTGTTCTAGCTGTTCTGGCTCGAATCGAGCGAAGGGAGGCCGACAAACGGCGTTCAAGCGCCGGCATCCATTGCAACGGCAAACGACGGCACCACTTTAACCGAAAGCAGCGACGCCTTTGTAGCGGGAATTGCCCGTTTTTGTGCGATGCACACAACAAGCTGTGTCGTCCGACCGGACGGTCGGCAGTATCAGGCGAGCCGGGCACGCGCCCCTGTGGGGCCCGATCCGGCCCCGGGCAGCGTTCGCGCCGTCCCGGTAAAATACCGGCCCATGAATGAGGAAACCTGGGCACCCCACGTCACCGTGGCCGCAATCGTCGAGCGCGACGGGCGTTTTCTGCTCGTCGAAGAGCACACGCCAACTGGACTGCGCCTGAACCAGCCCGCCGGCCATCTGGAGGCGGGCGAAACGCTGCACGAGGCCGTAGTGCGCGAAACGCTCGAGGAAACGGCGCATGCGTTCACGCCGGAAGCGCTGGTCGGCGTGTATATGACGCACTTCGGCAAGCCCGGCGAGAGCGGCGCGACGTACGTGCGCTTCACGTACTGCGGCAGTGTCACCGCCGAGGCGGAAGACCGCGCGCTCGATCCGGATATCGTCCGCACGGTGTGGATGAGCGCGGACGAGATGCGCGCGGCGAGCGAGCGCCATCGCACGCCGCTCGTGATGCGCTGTGTCGACGATTACCTCGCCGGCAAGCGCGTGCCGCTGGATTTCATCCAGACGCACGCGACGGCGCCGAAGGCAGCACCCGGGATGAACTAAGGCAGCAACGAAATGAGCAAACGTAAGGTCGTAGTAGGCATGTCGGGCGGCGTCGATTCGTCGGTTACCGCATGGCTGCTCAAGGAGCAGGGATTCGACGTCGTCGGTCTCTTCATGAAGAACTGGGAAGACGACGACGACGGCGAGTACTGCTCGACGCGTCAGGACTGGATCGACGTGGTGTCGGTCGCGGACCTGATCGGCATCGACGTCGAGGCCGTGAACTTCGCCGCCGAATACAAGGACCGCGTGTTCGCGGAGTTCCTGCGCGAGTATTCCGCGGGGCGCACGCCGAACCCGGACGTGCTGTGCAACGCCGAGATCAAGTTCAAGGCCTTTCTCGACCACGCCATGTCGCTCGGCGCGGAAACGATCGCCACGGGCCACTACGCCCGCGTGCGCCAGAACGAGGGCAACGGACGCTTCGAACTGCTGAAGGCGCTCGACCACACGAAAGATCAGTCGTACTTCCTGCATCGCCTGAACCAGGCGCAGCTTTCGAAGACGATGTTCCCGCTCGGCGAGATCCCCAAAACGAAGGTGCGCGAGATCGCCGAAAAGATCGGCCTGCCGAACGCGAAAAAGAAGGATTCCACAGGAATCTGCTTCATCGGCGAGCGGCCGTTCCGCGACTTCCTCAACCGCTATCTGCCGACCAAACCCGGCCCGATGATGACGCCCGAGGGCAAGGTGGTGGGCGAGCATATCGGCCTCGCCTTCTACACGTTCGGGCAGCGCAAGGGCATTGGCCTTGGCGGCAGCAAGGACGGCAGCGGCGATCCGTGGTTCGTGGCGGGCAAGGACATGGCCTCGAACACGCTCTACGTCGTGCAGGGCCACGATCATCCGTGGCTGCTCGCTCACGAGCTGCGCGCAGGCAACGTGAGCTGGGTGGCGGGCGAGCCGCCGGCGCAGGACCATGCATGCGGCGCGAAAACGCGCTATCGCCAGGCCGATGCGCCCTGCTCGTTCCATACCGCAGACGAATTCGGCGCGGGCCAGTTCACGCTGCGCTTTCCCGACGCGCAGTGGGCCGTTACGCCCGGCCAGTCGGCGGTGCTCTATGACGGCGACGTGTGCCTGGGCGGCGGCATCATCGAGGCGGTAACGACGCTCGCGCCGCACGTGCCCGCCGTGCTGCCGCCCGAAGCGCCGAAGAAAAGGAAGCGCGTCCCGCGCAAGAAGCCTGCTGCGGCGACGGCCGCGTGACGCAAGCTGCGTCAGGCAAAACGTAAGAAAACACCGCGCGGCGCCCTGGGCGCCGCGTTTCTTTTATCCGACGTTTGAAGCCTCGCACAGGCCGCTCGAACGACACTGCCCGCTTGCCTGCCAGTTTCACGAACTTGCGGCATCATTCCCGCAAGCCGCGCCCAGCAACCGCGCGGCTCACGCGCGCCGCCCCTTCACAAGAGGAGAGCAGGCGCGCGCATTACATCAAGTTCGAGGAGTTCCCCCCAATGTTTTCCCGACGTTATCTCGCCATGTGGGGCGCGGTGCTGCTGCTCGCGGCCTGTGCCGCCGCTGCCGCGCTCCATCGCCTGTCGTGGTACTGCATGATCGTGCCCGCGCTTCTTGTCGCGCTCGGCCTCTACGACATGTTCCAGGAGCGCCACGCGATCCTGCGCAACTACCCGATCTGGGGTCATCTGCGCTTCCTGTTCGAGTTCGTTCGGCCCGAATTCCGCCAGTACTTCGTCGAGGACGACACCGACGAAAAGCCGTTCTCGCTCGCCCAGCGCAGCCTCGTCTACCAGCGCGCGAAGAACGCGGTGGACAGCCGCCCGTACGGCACTGAACTCGACGTGAAGGCCGTGGGCCACGAGTGGATCAGCCATTCGCTCGCGCCCACGAAGCTCGCAGGCAGCGACTTCCGCGTGCTCGTGGGCGCCAACCGCGCGCAACCGTACTCGATGTCGATCTTCAACATCTCGGCGATGAGCTTCGGCGCGCTTTCCGCGAACGCCATTCGCGCGCTCAACATGGGCGCGAAGAAAGGCGGCTTCGCGCACGACACCGGCGAAGGCTCGATGTCGAAGTATCACCGCGAGAATGGCGGCGACGTCATCTGGGAGATCGCCTCGGGCTACTTCGGCTGCCGCAACGACGACGGCACCTTCAGCGCGGAAAAATTCCAGCGCCTCGCGAACGAGCCGCAGGTGAAGATGATCGAGGTGAAGCTCTCGCAGGGCGCGAAGCCCGGCCACGGCGGCATGCTGCTCGCGGCCAAGGTCACGCCCGAGATCGCGGAGACGCGCGGCATTCCCATCGGCCAGGATTGCGTCTCGCCCGCGCGCCACTCGGAGTTTTCCACGCCGCGCGGCCTGCTCGAATTCGTCGAGCGCCTGCGCAAGCTCTCGGGCGGCAAGCCCACGGGCTTCAAACTGTGCATCGGTCATCCGTGGGAGTTTTTCGGCATCGCCAAGGCGATGCTCGAAACCGGCATCCTGCCGGACTTCATCGTCGTGGACGGCGCGGAAGGCGGCACGGGCGCAGCGCCGCTCGAATTCACCGATCACATCGGCACGCCGCTGCAGGAAGGCCTGCTCCTCGTGCACAACACGCTCGTGGGCATCGGCCTGCGCGACAAGATCAAGATCGGCGCGAGCGGCAAGATCATCACCGCGTTCGATATCGCGCGCACGCTCGCAATCGGCGCGGACTGGGTGAATTCGGCGCGCGGCTTCATGTTCGCCGTGGGCTGCATCCAGGCGCAGAAGTGCCACTCGGACCGCTGCCCCACCGGCGTCGCCACGCAAGACCCCGTGCGCCAGCGCGCGCTGAACGTGCCGGACAAGGGCGAGCGCGTCTTCAACTTCCACCACAACACGCTGCACGCGCTGCAGGAGCTGATTCAGGCCGCGGGCCTCGCGAGCCCTTCGGATCTGCGCGCGCATCACATCGTGCGGCGCGTGTCGTCGTATGAAGTGAAGCTGATGTCGGAACTGCTCAGGTACCTGAAGCCCGGCGATCTGCTCGAAGGCCGCTATCGCTATCAGCTGTATGAGAAGTGGTGGCCGGTTGCGCGCAGCGATTCGTTCGCGCCGGCCGAGGAAAAGATCGTCTGAGGAAGGCGATCTGCGGCTTGAACGAAAACGCCCGACGGCACGCAATGCCGTCGGGCGTTTTGTTTTAGTCACATCAGCTGCAGATCAGCTGAAAGTCAGCCTTGCGGCACCGTGTCGACGAACGACTGACGCTGCGAGAGCTTCTCGAAGTGCCGCGCGAGATTCGGATGCGCCTCGCGCCAGTTCAGTTCCGGCATGCGGAAGTCGAGATAGCCGAGCGCGCAGCCCACGGCAATATCCGCGATCGTGTAGCGGTTGCCCGCGCACCACGGGTTGCCGGCGAGCCCCTTGGCCATCGCGGCGAGGCTTTCGTGGATCTTGCGCTCCTGGCGCTTGACCCACGCCTCGTTGCGCTGCTCCGGCGTGCGCTGCGTGCCTTCGAGGCGGATCAGCACGGTTGCGTCGAGCATGCCGTCGGCGAGCGCCTCCCAGCAACGCACTTCGATACGCTCGCGTCCTGCGGGCGGAATGAGCTTGGCCACGGGCGAGAGCATGTCGACGTACTCGCAAATCACGCGCGAGTCGAACACGGCCTCGCCGTCGTCCATCACGAGACACGGAACCTTGCCGAGCGGGTTGAAATCGTGAATCGCCGTTTCCTCGCCCCACACGTTTTCGAGCACCAGCTTGTAGTCGATTTTCTTTTCGGCGAGCGTGATCCGCGCCTTGCGGACATACGGGCTGCCGAGCGAACCGATAAGTTTCATACCACCTGCCTTTTCTGGAATCCGGCCGAAGTATACGTTGGATTCGTAATTTTCTGACGCGCCGTCTGTTGCAGTGCAGGATTTTTCCTACAAATGATGTCAGCAGGAGACAACACCGGGCGATAGCGGCGCGCGGGTCGGGTCACCGCGAGCCAGCGCGTCCGTTTGTAGCCAGCGCTACAATCTCACGATGGACTCGACCCTCAAGCGAAGCGCCCCGGCCGCCTCGAGCGAAGCCCACCCTGCGGCCAGCGTGGCCGACGCAGCCGACATGCAGCGCGGCCCCGACGGCGGCGCCGCGCTCTATCGCGCGCGCCGCGAACGTGTGCTTGCAGCGCTGCGTGCGCAAGGCGGCGGTGTCGCGCTCGTGCCGACCGCGCCCGAAGCGCTGCGCAATCGCGACGCGGACTATCCCTATCGGCACGACAGCTACTTCTACTACCTCACCGGCTTCACGGAGCCCGAGGCGCTGCTCGTGCTCGACGCGAACGCGGGCGAGAATCAGCCCGCCGCGATCCTGTTCTGCCGCGCGAAAAACGTAGAGCGCGAAACATGGGAAGGCTTTCGCTTCGGTCCGGACGCCGCGCGCGAAGCGTTCGGCTTCGACGCCGCGTTTCCCGCCGACGAACTCGACGCGCGCATCCCGCAACTCATCGCCAACCGTCCGGCGCTGCACTACGCGCTCGCGGCCTCCGATCGCTTCGATGCGCAGGTGAAGCGCTGGATCGACGCGGTGCGCGCGCAGGGGCGCAGCGGCGTCACGGCGCCGGCCGCCGCGTACGACCTGCTGCCGCTGCTCGACGACATGCGCGTGTCCAAGGATGCACACGAACTCGACACGATGCGCCGCGCCGCGAAGATCTCGGCGCTCGCGCACGTTCGCGCGATGCAGACTTGCCGCCCCGGCATGCGCGAGTACGAGATCGAGGCGGAATTGCTCTACACGTTCCGCAAGCACGGCGCGCAGGCGCCCGCCTATGGCTCGATCGTCGCGGCAGGCGCGAACGCGTGCGTGCTGCATTACCCGGCCGGCAACGCGGTGGCGCGCGAGGGCGACCTCGTGCTGGTCGACGCCGCGTGCGAGTTGAACGGCTATGCCTCGGACATCACCCGCACGTTCCCAGCGAGCGGCCGCTTCACGAGCGCGCAACGCGAGCTTTACGACATCGTGCTCGCCGCGCAGCAGGCCGCGATCGACGCCACGCGCGCCGGCGTGAATTTCGAGGCGCCGCACGACGCCGCGGTGCGCGTACTCGCGCAGGGGCTGCTCGATACGGGCATCATCGACCGGCAGCGCTTTGCGAGCGTCGACGACGTGATCGCCGAGCGCGCCTACGCGCGCTTCTATATGCATCGCACCGGGCACTGGCTCGGCATGGATGTGCACGATGCTGGCGATTATCGTGAACGTGGTGAACGCGGCGTTGCGGCAAGCGCCGATAAACCCGACGCCCCGCCGCCGTGGCGCACGCTGCGCGCCGGCATGACGCTCACGATCGAGCCGGGTCTCTACATCCGCGCGGCCGAGGACGTGCCCGAGCGCTACTGGGACATCGGCATCCGCATCGAGGACGACGCCATCGTCACCGAAACGGGCTGCGAGCTGATCACGCGCGGCGTGCCCGTTGCCGCCGATGAAATCGAAGCGCTCATGCAGGCCGCGCAACGCGGCGCCTGACGCAAACGGAACGCAAACGCGAAGATTCCACACGAAGCGAAGCAAACGACATGAACGCAGTTTCCGGCAGCGCGAACGACACATCCACCGGCGCGAACGCGCCCGCCCATTTCGACCACGATGTCACGATCGTCGGCGCGGGGCCGGTAGGTCTCGCGCTCGCGGGTTGGCTCGCCCGGCGCAGCGCCACGCAAGGGCTCTCGATTGCGCTGATCGACGCGCGCGAACCCGAGGACAGCGCAGGCGATCCGCGCGCCATCGCCGTTTCGCAAGGCAGCCGCACGCTGCTCGAAGCGCTCGCGTGGCCGCACGACGCCACGCCCATCGAGCGCATCCATGTTTCGCAGCGCGGCCATTTCGGGCGCACGCTGATCGACCGCCACGACTACGACTTGCCCGCGCTCGGCTACGTGGCGCGCTACGGCGCGATCGTTCAGGCGCTCGCGCAGGCCGTGCGCGGCACGCCGGTGCACTGGCTGCATCACGCCCAGGCCCACGATCCTGTCGCGGAGAACGATGGCGTGACGCTGCCGGTCGCGAGCGCGGGGGTCGAACGGCATCTGCGCACGCGCGTCCTCGTGAACGCCGAAGGCGGCCTGTATCGCACGCCGCCGCCACGCGACGCGCAAGACAATAGCGACGAAGGCAACGAAGCCGATGCAGAGGCCGCACCGCCGGGCGCCAAAACCAAACGCACGCGCGACTACGGGCAAACGGCGCTGGTCGGCGTGGTGACGCTCGCCGCCCCTCAGCCCCACGTCGCGTGGGAGCGCTTCACGAGCGAAGGCCCGATCGCGCTCCTGCCGATGGGCGGCGTGCGCGGCGCGGATTACGCGCTCGTGTGGTGCTGCTCCCCTACCCAGGCCGAGCGCCGCGCGCAGCTTTCGGACGCGGAGTTCCTCGCCGAACTCGGCATGGCGTTCGGCGCGCGCATGGGCCGCTTTACGCAGATTCACGGCCGTGCGTCATTTCCGCTCGGCTTGAACGCGCTCGACGCCCTCGTTTCCGGTCACGGCCGCATCGCGGCGGTCGGCAATGCGGCGCAAACACTGCATCCGGTGGCGGGCCAGGGCCTCAATCTCGGTCTGCGCGACGCCCACGCCCTCGCCGATTCGCTCGCGCAGCACGGCGCCACGCCCCGCGCGCTCGCCGAGTTCGCGGGCCGCCGCGCGTTCGACCGGCGCCTGACGATCGGCGCGACGGATACGCTCGCCCGCCTGTTCACCGTCGATTTCGGCCCGCTCGCCGCGCTGCGGGGGCTCGCCCTCACGGCGCTCGAATTCGCACCGCCCGTGAAGACAGCGCTCGCGCGGCAGATGATGTTCGGCCAGCGGAGTTGAGGCCAACTAAGGGTCGCATCGTTTTTTCTTTGAACGCTGCAACGCCGCTGCGCGAGCCGACCAGGGTCCGCGCTGCGCGACCCCGCATCCCGCTTACGCTAAAATAGACGTTTCCCCTTTTTCAAATTCACGCCGATCGCCGCGCCGGCCGGATTGCCATCCGGGTCGCGGCACCGGCTTCGCCCGCGCGTCATGTTCAATATCGGCCGTCACACCTTGCGTAATAACCTGTTCGTCGCCCCCATGGCGGGTGTCACTGACAGGCCGTTCCGTCAGCTGTGCAAGCGCCTCGGCGCGGGCTATGCGGTCTCCGAAATGGTCGCGTCCAACGCGCAGCTCTGGAAGAGCGAAAAGACCATGCGCCGCGCCAATCACGCGGGCGAAGTGGAACCCATCTCGGTGCAGATCGCCGGGGCCGATCCGGAAATGATGGCCGAAGCCGCGCGCTACAACGTCGCGAACGGCGCGCAGATCATCGACATCAACATGGGCTGCCCGGCCAAGAAGGTCTGCAACGTCGCGGCCGGCTCGGCGCTCTTGCAGAACGAGCCGCTCGTCGCGCGCATCGTCAAGGCCGTGGTCGACGCCGTGGGCGTGGGCCCCGACGCCGTGCCCGTCACGCTCAAGATCCGCACGGGCTGGGACCGCGACAATCGCAATGCGCTCACCATCGCGCGCATTGCCGAAGAAAGCGGCATCGCCATGCTCACCGTGCACGGCCGCACGCGCGCCGATCTCTATCACGGTGAAGCGGAGTACGAAACGATCGCCGCGGTTAAGGCTGCCGCGCGCATTCCGGTGGTCGCGAACGGCGACATTACGTCGCCGCAAAAGGCGCGCGAGGTCCTCGCGCTCACGGGCGCCGACGCCATCATGATCGGCCGCGCGGCGCAGGGGCGCCCGTGGCTGTTCCGCGAAATCGAGCATTTCCTGGCGACCGGCGAGCTGCTGCCGCCGCCGCGCGTGGACGAAATCCAGTCGATCATGAACGAGCATCTGGAGGACCACTACGCTTTTTACGGTGAATTTACGGGCGTGCGTACTGCGCGCAAGCATATCGGCTGGTACACTCGCGGCCTTTGTGGCGCCAATACGTTCCGGCATCGCATGAATACGCTGGACACCACGCGCGAGCAGCTCGTCGCCGTCAACCAGTTCTTCGACGAACAGAAGGCGCGCTCCGAGCGCCTCGTCTACGTCGACGACGAGAACAACGACAGCGACGGCAGCGACGAATCAACCGATCGACTGGCAGCATGAGCAAGCACAACATCGAACAATCCGTCCGCGAGAGCCTTGGCATCTATTTCCAGGACCTCGACGGCAGCAATCCGCACGACGTCTACGAAATGGTGATAGCGTGCGTCGAAAAACCGATGCTCGAGGTGGTGCTCGAGCAGGCAGGCGGCAATCAGTCGCTCGCCGCCGAGTATCTCGGCATCAACCGCAACACGCTGCGCAAGAAGCTCCAGCAGCACGGCCTGCTGTAACGCCGCTGCGTTTTTCTGGACCTTCGGCGCAGACCCCTCGATCTCTCGGCAATCTACCTCGTTATCCATCATGATCAGGCAAGCGCTCATCTCCGTTTCCGATAAGGCCGGCATCGTCGACTTCGCGAAGTCGCTGTCCGACCTCGGCGTCAAGATCCTCTCGACCGGCGGCACCGCGAAACTGCTCGCGGACGCGGGCCTTTCCGTCACCGAAGTGGCCGACTACACGGGCTTTCCGGAAATGCTCGATGGGCGCGTGAAAACGCTGCACCCGAAGGTGCACGGCGGCATCCTCGCGCGCCGCGACCTGCCCGAGCACATGGCCGCGCTCGAAAAGCACGACATCCCGACGATCGACCTGCTGGTCGTGAACCTCTACCCGTTCGTCCAGACGATCTCGAAGGAAGAGTGCTCGCTCGAAGACGCGATCGAGAACATCGATATCGGCGGCCCGACCATGCTGCGCTCGGCGGCGAAGAACCATCGCGACGTGACCGTGGTGGTCGACCCGGCCGACTACGCGAAAGTGCTGGAAGAAATGCGCGCGAACGGCAACAGCGTGAGCTACGCCACGAACTTCCGCCTCGCGACCAAGGTGTTCTCGCACACGGCGCAGTACGACGGCGCGATCGCGAACTACCTCACGAGCCTCACCGAAGCGCTCGAGCACAAGTCGCGCAACACCTACCCGGCCATGCTGAACCTCGCGTTCGACAAGGTCCAGGACCTGCGCTACGGCGAAAACCCGCACCAGAGCGCCGCGTTCTACCGCGACCTCGCGACGCCCGCCGGCGCGCTCGCGAACTACACGCAGCTGCAGGGCAAGGAACTCTCGTACAACAACATCGCCGACTCGGACGCGGCATGGGAATGCGTGAAGACGTTCGACGCCCCGGCGTGCGTGATCATCAAGCACGCGAATCCGTGCGGCGTGGCGATCGGCGCGAACGCGCTCGAAGCCTACTCGAAGGCGTTCCAGACCGACCCGACCTCGGCGTTCGGCGGCATCATCGCGTTCAACCGCGAAGTGGACGAAGCCGCGGCGCAGGCCGTGGCCAAGCAGTTCGTCGAAGTGCTGATCGCGCCGTCGTTCTCGCAAGCCGCGAAGGCCGTATTCGCCGCGAAGCAGAACGTGCGTCTGCTCGAGATCGCGTTGGGCGATGGCCATAACGCATTCGATCTGAAGCGCGTGGGCGGCGGCCTGCTCGTGCAATCGCTCGACGCGAAGAACGTGCAGCCGCACGAACTGCGCGTGGTGACGAAGCGCCACCCCACGCCGAAGGAAATGGACGACCTGCTGTTCGCATGGCGCGTCGCGAAGTTCGTGAAGTCGAACGCCATCGTGTTCTGCGCGAACGGCATGACGATGGGCGTGGGCGCGGGCCAGATGAGCCGCGTGGACTCGGCGCGCATCGCCAGCATCAAGGCTGAAAACGCGGGCCTCAAGCTCGCTGGCACGGCAGTGGCGTCGGACGCGTTCTTCCCGTTCCGCGACGGCCTCGACGTGGTGGTGAACGCGGGCGCGACCTGCGTGATCCAGCCGGGCGGCTCGATGCGCGACGACGAAGTGATCGCCGCCGCCGACGAGCACAACATCGCGATGGTGATGACGGGCATTCGCCACTTCCGTCACTGATCTTCGTCGCACTGGTTGCGTGCGGCGCGTCACCTGCACGTGACGCGCCGCTTGTGCAAAGCCCGCCGGACTTGCGTCTCGCGGGCTTTTTCTTTGCGCGGCGCGCCTTGTTCGCTCGCGCCTTCAAGGCTCGCGGCATCTGTGCCGTTCGTTGTACCATCGCAGGCACATCCGTCTTCCCCGCATTTCATGAGAATTCTCGGCATCGACCCCGGCTTGCGCGTCACCGGCTTCGGCGTAATCGAGCGTCACGGCCATCAGCTCACGTACGTCGCAAGCGGCGTCATCCGCACCGCCGATGCCGACCTGCCCACGCGCCTCGGCACCATCTTCGAGGGCGTTTCCACGCTGATCCGCCAGCACGCGCCCGATCAGGCCGCAATCGAAAAGGTCTTCGTCAACGTCAATCCGCAGTCGACCCTGCTGCTCGGGCAGGCGCGCGGCGCGGCCATCTGCGGGCTGGTTTCGGGCGGCGTGCCGGTGGCCGAGTACACTGCGCTGCAGCTCAAGCAGGCCGTGGTGGGCTACGGACGCGCGACCAAGGAACAGATGCAGCAGATGGTCGTGCGCCTGCTCGCCCTCACCGGCACGCCCGGCACCGACGCCGCCGACGCGCTCGGCATGGCGATCTGCCACGCCCACGGCGGCGACGCGCTTGCCACGCTCGGCGCTCTCGCGCCGGCGCTCGCGAAGAAGGGCATGCGCGTACGCCGCGGACGGTTGATCGGCTGAATGCGTGGGCGATGCGCCTGGGCGGGCGGCCAACGTTCCGGACGCGCGCTCCGGACTGCCCTGCCCTCCGCTACACTCTTGAGCTTTCCCTCATCACAGAACCCGCCATGATCGGTCGCATTGCCGGCGTATTGCTGGAAAAGAACCCGCCGCACCTGCTCATCGACTGCAACGGCGTCGGCTACGAAGTCGACGTGCCGATGAGCACGTTCTACAACCTGCCCGGCACCGGCGAAAAAATCGTGTTGCTCACGCAGATGATCGTGCGCGAAGACGCGCATCTGCTCTTCGGCTTCGGCTCGCATGAGGAACGCTCGACGTTTCGCGAGCTGCTCAAGATCAGCGGCATCGGCGCACGCATGGCGCTCGCCGTGCTCTCGGGCATGAGCGTGAATGACCTGGCGCAGGCGGTCACGCAGCAGGATGCGGCGCGTCTCACACGCGTGCCCGGCATCGGCAAGAAAACGGCCGAACGCCTGCTGCTCGAACTCAAGGGCAAGCTCGGCGCGGACCTCGGCGCAATGGCCGCCGCCGCTTCGCCTTCCGACCACGCGAACGACATCCTCAACGCGCTGCTCGCGCTCGGCTATTCGGAGAAGGAAGGGCTGGCCGCGATCAAGAACGTGCCCGCCGGCACCGGCGTTTCGGAAGGCATCAAGCTCGCGCTCAAGGCGCTCTCCAAGGCCTGATCGCCCACGCGCACGCTCGAGGCGTGCTGTTAGTTGCGGTGCCATCGTGATGCCCGGGACGGCCCCGCCGTCGCAGAGTCTGCGCGGTACAATCGCTGCATGATCGAAACCGACAAACTCGCCGCCAACCACGCCGGCGCCGACCGCGTGATCGCCGCCACGCCCGCCTCGACTCATGAGGAAGCGTTCGAACGCGCGTTGCGCCCGCGCCAGCTCGACGAATATGTCGGCCAGGAAAAGGTGCGCGGCCAGCTCGAGATCTTCATCGAGGCTGCGAAGCGCCGGTCCGAACCGCTCGACCACGTGCTGTTGTTCGGGCCGCCGGGCCTCGGCAAGACCACGCTCGCGCACATCATCGCGCGCGAAATGGGGGTCAATCTGCGGCAGACGTCGGGCCCCGTGCTGGAGCGCGCGGGCGATCTCGCGGCGCTGCTCACCAATCTCGAAGCCAACGACGTGCTCTTCATCGACGAAATTCACCGGCTCTCGCCGGTCGTCGAGGAAATCCTGTATCCGGCGCTCGAGGACTACCAGATCGACATCATGATCGGCGAAGGGCCGGCCGCGCGCAGCGTGAAGCTCGACCTCCAGCCGTTCACGCTCGTGGGCGCGACCACGCGTGCGGGCATGCTCACGAACCCGCTGCGCGACCGCTTCGGCATCGTCTCGCGCCTCGAGTTCTACAACGCGGGCGAACTCTCGCGCATCGTGCAGCGCTCGGCTTCGCTGCTCGGCGCGCAGATCCACCCCGACGGCGCGCTCGAAATCGCCCGCCGCTCGCGCGGCACGCCGCGTATCGCCAACCGCCTGCTGCGCCGCGTGCGCGACTACGCGGAGGTGAAGGCCGACGGCGCGATCACCGCGAAGGTCGCCGACGCCGCGCTGCGCATGCTCGACGTCGATGCCGTCGGCTTCGACCTGATGGACCGCAAGCTGCTCGAAGCCATCCTGCACAAGTTCGACGGCGGTCCGGTGGGCGTGGACAACCTTGCCGCCGCCATCGGCGAGGAACGCGACACGATCGAGGACGTGCTCGAACCGTATCTGATCCAGCAGGGCTATCTGCAGCGCACGCCGCGCGGGCGCGTGGCCACGCAGCTGAGCTACCGCCACTTCGGCCTCACGGTGCCGGACGACGCATCGACGGGCGGCGACTGGGAACCGGACGCGTCCTGAAGGCGCGCCAGCCTCAACGCAGCGCGAGCGAGAGCACGATGTCCGATCACGCCGGCCTCCCGCCCAACGCTCCCGAACCGACCGGCCTTGCCGGTCAGCTCGTGCGCCGCCTGCGCATGACGCTCGCCGAAAACATCACACATCTCACCACGGGCAGCGGCCAGAAACTCGATTACTCGAATCCGCCCGGCGACCCGGGCCTCTTCGGCCCTGACGCCGTTTGCTGGAAGGTCCATGCCGATTTTGCCGCGATGATGGCGGGCGGCGTCAGCGCGCTGTTGCTGCAGGCACTGCATCCGCTCGCGCTCGCCGGTGTGTGGGACCATTCGACTTTTCGCATCGACATCCTCGGGCGGCTGCGACGCACCGCGACCTTCATCGCCGGCACGACTTACGGCAGCCACGCCGACGCGCTGGCGCTGATAGAACGCGTCAAGCGTATCCACCTCGCCGTGACGGGCACTGCGCCCGATGGCCGTCCCTATCGCGCGACCGATCCTGCGTTGCTGACCTGGGTGCACGTGGCCGAAGTCTCGAGCTTTCTTGGCGCCTATTTGCGCTTCGTAAATCCCGCGCTGCCCGGTGAGATGCAGGATCAGTACTACGCCGAAGTCGCGCGCATCGCCGAACTGCTCGGCGCGACGAGCGTGCCGCACTCGCGCGCCGAAATCGCCGCGTATCTGCAGTCGATGCAGCCCGAACTCGTCGCGAGCGACCGCACGTTCGAAGTGGTGCGCGTGCTCATGGAAGCGCCCGCGCCGCGCCCGGGGATGCGCCCCGCAGGCGCGCTGATCAGGAACGCGGGCATCGACCTGTTGCCGCCGTTCGCGCAGCAGATGCTCGGCTTCGAGACCTTCGCGTTCGCGCGCCGCGCCATGGTGCGGCCCGGCATGCTCGCGGTGGCGCCGGTATTGCGCTGGGCGCTCGTCAACGGCGTCTCGAAACGCGCGCGGCGGCGGGCGGCGGCAACACCCGCGAAGTAGGCGCTGCGCAATAAAAAACGGCCAAGCCGCTCGCGCAGACTGGCCGTTGCATGTGCGGCGCGCCGATGCGACGGCGCGCGCCCGCGTGCTTACATCTTCACCACGTCGAGCAGCGTCTTCTTGCCCGCCTTGTAGTTGTAGAGCGAGATCACGCCGTGCTTGAGGTCGCCCTTCGAATCGAAGGTCGTCTCGCCAATCACGCCCTTGTAGTCCGTGCCCGGGATCTGCGCGAGGACCTTCGCGTGATCGGTGGAGTTCGCGCGCTTCATCGCGTCGACGACGATGTACACCGCGTCATACGTGAACGGCGCATCGAATTCGATCGGGTGACCGAAGCGCTTTTGGTACTTCGCCGCGAATGCCGCGCCGCCGTTCATACGCTCGATCGCCATGCCGGCCTGCGAGCAGACGATATTGTCCGTCGCCGCGCCCGCGAGGTCCGCGAGGCTTTCCGTGCACACGCCGTCGCCCGACAGCACTTTCGCGCGCAGACCGAGCTGGCGGGCCTGCTTCGCGAACGGGCCGCCCGTGGCGTCCATACCGCCGTACATGATGGCGTCGGGGTTCTCACCCTTGATCTTCGTGAGGATCGCGCGGAAATCGACGGCCTTGTCGTTGGTCGCGTCGTGCGAGAGCACCTTCATGCCGAGCGACTTCGCCGTCTTCTCGAACTCGTTTGCGAGGCCCTGGCCATAGGCGGTCGAGTCGTCGACCACGGCCACGGTCTTCACGTTCAGGCTCTTCGCCGCGTAATCGGCGAGCGCGGGACCTTGCTGGGCGTCGGTCGCGACCACGCGGTACGTGGTCTTGAAGCCCTGCTGCGTGTACGAAGGATTGGTCGACGACGGCGAGATCTGCACGATCCCGGCGTCGCTGTAGATCTTCGATGCCGGGATCGACGCGCCCGAGTTCAGATGGCCGATCACGGCCACGACCTTGTCGTCTACGAGCTTCTGCGCGACCTGGGTGGCCTGGCGCGGGTCGGCGGCGTCGTCCTGGGCGTCGAGCGCGAGCGTGATCTTCTGGCCGTCGATCGTCAAGCCCTTGGCGTTGATTTCCTCGATGGCGAGGCGCGCGCCGTTCTCGTTGTCCTTGCCGAGGTGGGCCGAACCGCCCGTGAGCGGCCCGACGTGGCCGATCTTGACGACCTGGTCGGCCGACGCGGTATTGCTCGCCGACAGCGCTGCGAGCGCCATGACCGCTGCGCTCACCGGCAGCAACTTGTGAAGCTTGAACGTCATTGAACTTTCTCCTGCGTGATTTCTTGGAATACCCGTTCGTACCTTGGACACTCGGCCTCGCGCTTGTCATGCGCGTGCGTCCCTCTTCAACGCCGGGCCGGGCATGGAGCCCAGTGGCCGGAGCGCCCAAAGGTCGGACAAATATTAGCAGGACGCTTAACTTCGTGGTTGGGCTTTGGAAAGATCCCGCAAGCGAGCGGAAAGGAAATCGGTGGGGCCGCGGCGTAGGCGAAGCACGGGAGCGGGGCGCTGGGAGGGGTAAGACAGGAAGAACAGGACAGCGCGGCGGAGCACCGCGCTGTCTGAAAAAAGTTAGCGCCCGGCCTCGGGCGTGCGTTTGAAGCCGTCGTCGGCGCTGACGCCGCCCAGATGCGCCACGTCACCCCATGCGACGACGCGCGCCTGCGTCACGTATTCGCCGCGTTCGAAATCGACGATGTTCACGCTCGTGTTCAGGAGCGGCCACGCGCGCGGTGCGTCGAGCGCGAGCCCGCTTGCGAAGCGGTACACGCAGTCGAGCACGCCGCCGTGCGCGACACACGCAATGCGGCCGCCCGGGTGCATGGCCAGGATCGGCTCGAGCGCGTGCAGCACACGGTGGTAGAACTCGCGCTGCGACTCGCCTTCGGGCGGCGCGAAGCCAGGGTCGCGCGTTTGCCAGTGCGCGTACTCGTCCGGAAAACGCTCGGCGATTTCGTCGCTGTCGTGGCCCTGAAAGGCGCCATAGTTACGCTCGCGCAGGCCTTCGGTGAGCTGCATGGGCAGACCCAGGGCTTCGGCAATGGGCTGCGCAGTCTGTTGCGCGCGCAACAAATCGCTCGACCAGATGGCGTCGAGCCGGGCGCCCGACTGCACTTCTTCCGCGAGCCGCGCGGCGAGTTGCTGCGCCTGCGCCAGGCCGCTTTCCGCGAGCGGAATGTCGATATGCCCCTGGATGCGCTTGATGCGGTTCCAGTCCGTTTCGCCGTGGCGGATAAAGAGAATCTGCGTGTTCATAGTCAGAAGCGCATGGTTCAGTTGCGCACTTGCAGCCAGAACGTGACGGGGCCGTCGTTCACGAGCGACACCTGCATGTCGGCACCGAATTCGCCGGTCTCGACGGTCGTATGCTTCTCGCGCGCGGCGGCAACGAAATAATCGAACAGGCGCCGACCCTCTTCAGGCGGCGCCGCCGGCGTGAAACTCGGGCGCAGACCGCTGTTCGTGTCGGCAGCCAGCGTGAACTGCGAGACGAGCAGCAGGCCGCCGGGGGCGCCGTTGCCGTCGATGTTCTGCACGCTCAGGTTCATCTTGCCCGCCGCGTCGCTGAACACGCGGTAGCCGAGCAGCTTCGCGAGCAGCTTGTCGGCATTGGCCTCGGTGTCGCCGCGTTCCGCGCAAACCAGCGCGAGCAGGCCCTGGCCGATCGCGCCGGTCACGCGCTCGCCGCCGTTGTGCGCCACGCGTACCTCGGCGCGGCGCACGCGCTGGATTAGCGCGATCATGCGGTGAGCGTCACGCGCGCAAAGCGGCGCTTGCCCACCTGCACGACGAACTCGCCCGCTTCGACCTTGAGGCCCTTGTCGGAGACGGTGGCGCCGTCGATCTTCACGCCGCCCTGCTCGATATTGCGCAGCGCTTCGCTCGTGGACGGCACGAGCCCCGCCTGCTTGAGCAACTGGCCGATGGCGAGCGGCGCGCCCGCGAGCGTGATCGATGGAATGTCGTCCGGCACGCCGCCCTTGGCGCGATGGTTGAAGTCTTCGAGCGCGCGCTCGGCGTCGGCCTGCGAGTGAAAACGCGCGACGATTTCCTGCGCGAGCAGCACCTTGAAGTCGCGCGGGTTGCGGCCCGCTTCGATTTCGCGCTTGAACCCTTCGATTTCGTCCATCGGACGGAACGAGAGCAGCGTGAAGTAACGCCACATCAGCACGTCGGAAATGCTCATGAGCTTGCCGAACATGTCGTTGGGCTTCTCGCTGATGCCGATGTAGTTGTTCTTCGACTTCGACATCTTCTCGACGCCGTCGAGGCCCTCAAGCAGCGGCATCGTGAGAATGCACTGCTGCTCCTGGCCGTACTGCTTCTGCAGTTCGCGGCCAACGAGCAGGTTGAACTTCTGGTCCGTGCCGCCGAGCTCGAGGTCCGCATTGAGCGCGACCGAGTCGTAGCCCTGCATGAGCGGATACAGGAATTCGTGGATCGAAATGGGCACGCCGCTCTGGAAGCGCTTGGTGAAGTCCTCGCGCTCGAGAATGCGCGCCACCGTGTAGCGCGACGCGAGCTTGATCATGCCGTCGGCGCCGAGAGGCATCGACCATTCGCTGTTGTAGCGAATTTCGGTCTTTTCGCGGTCGAGCACGAGCGCGGCCTGCTCGAAATACGTCTTCGCGTTCGATTCGATCTGCTCGCGCGTGAGCGGCGGGCGCGTGGCGTTGCGGCCCGACGGGTCGCCGATGAGCGAAGTGAAGTCGCCGATCAGGAAGATCACGTTGTGGCCGAGATCCTGCAGCTGGCGCATCTTGTTGAGCACGACCGTATGGCCGATGTGGATATCCGGCGCGGTCGGGTCGAGGCCGAGCTTGATGCGCAGCGCCTTGCCGGTGGCCGCGCTGCGGGCGAGCTTCTGCTCGAATTCTTCTTCGATCAGCAGTTCGTCCACGCCGCGCTTCGTGACGGCAAGCGCGTGACGGACTTCGTCGGTGACCGGAAAGGCGTCTTTTGCGCCGGTGCTGGAACCGGTGCTGGAGGTGGACTCGTTGCTCATGCTTCGATCGGTTCTGTCGTTAAGTCTGGGTCTAGGCCGCAATTTTACGTGATTCGACTCGCCGGGCCGAGATTTACGGGTCGCGCGCGCGGCGTTTGCTCGCGGCGCGTGCCGCGAACCCCGCGCTCAGGAACGGGCGGGGGCGCGCTCCACGCGCGGCACGCCTTTCGCGCGCGCCTGCCAAAGGTCGTAGGCAACCTGCATGGCGAGCCACAGATCGGCGCGGCCGCCGTTTTCTTCGCCGAGCCATGCCTCGAGGCGCAGCGCCATTTCGGGGGAGATGCCAGCGCGACCGTTGAGCACGCGCGAGAGGGCCGCGCGAGTGACGCCGAGTTGTGCCGCAGCCTCGGTCACGGTGAGCCCCAGCTCGGGGAGAATGTCGTCGCGCAGCGTTGCGCCGGGGTGCGGCGGGTTATGCATGCGTATCGTGGCGTTCATCTTGCTCGTGCCTCAGTGGTAGTCGTGATAGTCGACGAGGACCGCATGGCGGCCCTCGAATGCGAATGTCAGGCGCCAGTTGCCGTTGACGACGATCGCGTGATGGCCGTCGAGACGGCCTTCCAGCGCATGGCAGCGCCAGCCCGGCACGTTCATGTCCCGCGGGGACTCGGCCTCGTCTAGCCGCGCCAACTGACGCCGCAGGCGCGGTATGTGATCGGGCCGGATGCCTGCCTTGCTGCCGGTGAAGAAGAACGCCTTCAGGCCTTTGTGGTTCCACGACTTGATCATGACTCTCCAGACTAAGCAGATCCAATGGATGGGTCTGGAGCCGGGTTCCGGCTTGGGGTCGGTGCGCGCCCTCCGTATAGCGTATAGGCTCACTATACGGATGGCGCGTTGCGCAGTCAACACAGAGACTCAACGGGTTGACATCGCGCAAGGCTCCAGCGCCGCCCGCCTTCGAGCGGTGACGACGAGCGTCCCACAGCGCGCGGGCGGCCAACAGTCAGCCGTTCGGCTTACGCTCGAGAGGCATTGCACCGATAATCCCCTCGCAGGGCACTGAATTGCATTGATAAAGGAGCACAACGTGGCGCCACGCGACGCACCAAACGACAGCGCACACGCCGCCGACGGCGTGTATTTCGGCCTGATGTCGGGCACGAGCATGGATGGCGTGGACGGCATTGCCGTGCGCTTCGAGGCGGGCCAGCGGCCAGTGGTGCTCGCCGAGGCGTTCGTCGGCTTCGCGCAGGGGCTGCGCGAGGCGCTTTTTTCGTTACAGCAGCCAGGCGAGAACGAGATCGAGCGCGAAGCGCTCGCCGGCAACGCGCTGGCTGCCCGCTATGCGGTGTGCTGCCACGAGTTGCTGCGCGGGAGCAAGGTGCCCCCCGCCGAGGTGCGCGCGATCGGCGCGCACGGCCAGACCGTGCGGCATCGTCCGGAGAAGGGCTATACCGTGCAGATCCAGAACCCGGCGCTGCTAGCCGAACTCACGCATATCGACGTGATCGCCGATTTCCGCAGCCGCGACGTCGCCTCGGGCGGCCAGGGTGC
The DNA here is from genome assembly GCF_024206495.1 of Paraburkholderia sp. CNPSo 3272. Taxonomy (GTDB): domain Bacteria; phylum Pseudomonadota; class Gammaproteobacteria; order Burkholderiales; family Burkholderiaceae; genus Paraburkholderia. The sequence continues at coordinate 146,898 of NZ_JAMBPQ010000002.1, forward strand.
GCCGCTCGTGCCCGCGTTCCACGCGACGCTGTTCGGCTCACAGGAAGAAACGCGCGTGGTCTGCAACCTCGGCGGCATCAGCAACATCACGGTGCTCTCGTCGACGGGCGCCGTGCGTGGATTCGACTGCGGCCCGGCCAACGCCCTGCTCGACCTGTGGGCCGAACGGCACCTGGGCAAGCCCTACGACGAGAACGGCAAGTTTGCCGCGAGCGGCAATCTGCATCAGCCGCTTCTGAACGCCCTGCTGGACGAGCCGTTCTTCGAGCAGCCGCCGCCCAAGAGTACAGGCCGCGATCTTTTCAATGCTCAATGGCTCGACGACAAGCTCAAGGGTTTCGAGTCTCTCACGCCCGCCGACGTGCAGGCCACGCTGGTCGCACTGACCGCCGTGAGCGTGGCCCGCGAGATCGAGCGTCACGCGAGCGATTGCCGTGCCGTGTATGTCTGCGGCGGCGGCGCGCGCAATGCGGCATTGATGGCTGCGCTGCGAAAGGCGCTCGAAACAGGCGGTGTGGCGGGCGTACCGGTCACGACCACCGAAGCGCTCGGCGTCCCGCCGCATCAGGCGGAGCCGCTTGCTTTCGCGTGGCTCGCCATGCGCTGCGTGGCACGCGAACCTGGCAATCTCGCGGCCGTGACCGGGGCTGCCGGCGAGCGCGTGCTGGGTGCGATCTATCCGCGCTGAGCAGGCGCGCACCAATAAGAAACGGGGCCGAAGCCCCGTTTCTTATTACAGCAAATCGATCAGACCGAGAACGACGAGCCGCAACCGCACGTGGTGGTCGCGTTCGGGTTCTTGATGACGAATTGCGCGCCGTTCAGATCGTCCTTGTAGTCGATCTCGGCGCCGACGAGGTACTGATAGCTCATCGAGTCGATCAGAAGCTGGACGCCGTTGCGGTTCATCACGGTGTCGTCTTCGTTGACCGTTTCGTCAAACGTGAATCCGTACTGGAAGCCCGAGCAGCCGCCGCCCTGCACGAATACGCGCAGCTTCAGCTCCGGGTTGCCTTCCTCGTCGATCAGTTGCTTGACCTTGTCAGCCGCTGCTTCGGTGAAAACGAAGGGACCGGGCATTTCGGTCGCGGTAGTTTCAGTGACAGCGCTCATTCGAACTCTCCAAAAAAGCTTCTAGCCGCTATTGTAGGGCTCTTCCCGATATCGTGCTTAAGCCCACGAAATCAAGGGGTTTCTCCAGCTTGTCGCAGCTTGCGCGCCACACGTTCGGCGCGCCGACGAAAACGAAAAACAAACGAAAAAGCCGCCCGGCGCACGAAGCGCGGACGGCTTTTGCAGCTGCGCTGCGCCCCGCGAGGGGCGCAGACGCCAAGCGCCAATGTGAGATTAACGCTTCGAGAACTGCTTGCGGCGACGTGCCTTGTGGAAACCGACCTTCTTACGTTCCACTTCACGTGCGTCACGGGTGACGAAGCCAGCTTGCGACAGTGCCGGCTTGAGCGTTGCGTCGTAGTCCATCAGCGCGCGCGTGATGCCGTGGCGAACTGCGCCGGCCTGGCCGGTTTCGCCGCCGCCCGTCACGTTCACCTTGATGTCGAACGTCGTGCCGTGGTTCGTGAGTTCCAGCGGTTGACGCACGATCATGAGCGACGTTTCGCGCGAGAAGTAGTCGGCGATGGGCTTGCCGTTGACGACGATCTCGCCCTTGCCCGACTTGATGAAGACACGAGCGACGGCGCTCTTGCGGCGGCCCGTACCGTAATTCCAGTTACCGATCATATGGGCTCCCCTTAGATCTCGAGCGCCTTCGGCTGTTGCGCCGAGTGCGGGTGCGTTGCTTCTGCGTAGACCTTCAGCTTCTTGATCATCGCGTAACCGAGCGGGCCCTTCGGCAGCATGCCCTTCACGGCCTTCTCGAGCGCGCGGCCCGGGAAGCGTTCCTGCATCTTGCCGAACGTCGTTTCGTAGATACCGCCCGGGTAACCCGAGTGACGGTAGTACTTCTTGTCGGTGGTCTTGTTGCCCGTGACCTTCAGCTTGCCGGCGTTGATGATGATGATGAAATCACCAGTGTCGACGTGCGGGGTGAACTCAGGCTTGTGCTTGCCGCGAAGACGGCGTGCCACTTCGCTGGCGACACGGCCGAGAACCTTATCCGTCGCGTCAATCACGTACCATTCGCGCTGCACTTCATGTGCCTTGGCGGAAAAAGTCTTCATGATCGATCCAAAAAAAATGCTGTGCCCTGTTTTGGTCCTGCTTATATGGTGACGCTCGTTGACGTCGGCGCAGGCTCTCCCTGGTTCGAGTTTCCCCGTCTCCGCGCGGACATGGATGCGGAGAACCTACGATTATAAAGGGAAATTCAGTCGCGAGTCAAAAAATTGCTTTCGGCGCGTTACTGACGGTACAAGCCGAGGGCGGCAGACGAAAAAAAGCCCGAACGCGTTTGTTCGGGCTTAATCCACTCTTTTGAGGAGGGTGGAGGAGACATGCTGAGGGTGTCGTGAAGCACGACAACCAATGAGACGAATTATACGGATGAGCCTTGTGCGGCGCAAGGACATTTGCATTGCGAAATCTAACACCACAATGTGAAATCAAATCGAAACGACGTACTGGAAGAGAATTTCTTAAAAATCAGTGGGTTAAAAATCCTGCCGGCGAAAAGCATCCAGGACAGCTAGAGCGAAACCCCTAATTCCGGCACGGAAATCCGCCTTGTCCACAGGATGTCGCGATGCAACATTCAAGCGGGTGTCATAAGGCGCGCGCCGCCGTGTCCCCCGGACATACCAGTAAGGCGCGGGCTACAATGCCGTTCGGAATCACAAGAAATCGCGCAGGGGCATACGCACATGGAATGCAAAGTTAGCTGGATGGGTCAGGACGGCATGGCGTTCGCAGCTGAAACGGGCAGCGGCCATCTCGTCAACATGGACGGCGCACCGGAAGGCGGCGGCCACAACCTCGCACCGCGGCCGATGGAAATGGTGCTGCTCGGCACGGGCGGTTGCACGGCCTACGACGTAGTGCTGATCCTCAAGAAGAGCCGCCAGGAAGTGAGCGGCTGCAGCGTGACGCTCAAGGCCGAGCGAGCGAGCGAAGATCCCAAGGTCTTCACGAAAATCCACTTCCACTTCACCGTGACCGGCAAGAGCCTGAACCCCGCCACCGTGGAGCGCGCGATCAACCTCTCGCACGACAAGTACTGCTCGGCGTCGATCATGATCGGCAAGACTGCCGAGATCACGCATACGTTCGAGATCGTCGCGCCTTGATATCGGCGGCAATAATCGGCGGCAAAAGAAAAAGCCGGCGCGGTTCTGCGAAGAACCGCGCCGGCTTTTTGCATGAATGAGGCTGCAAAGCAGGCCGATAAGCCGGATTCTGTGCACACGCCGCGTCCGAAGACGCGCCGCGCGTGGCAGCCATTCCTCTAGGCGCGCCATTGCTGACGCGCTCAAGCTTCCTACCCGCAGACGGAATGGGGGCCCCATCCTGCATCCCGAAGATGCGCGCCTGCCTACTTGGAATTGCTCCGGGTGGAGGTTACCGTGCCGTCTACGTCACCGCAGACGCGGTGCGCTCTTACCGCACCGTTTCACCCTTACCTGATCCCGACCGAAATCGGGCCATCGGCGGTCTGTTCTCTGTTGCCCTGTTCCGCGTGTCGCCACGGATGGCCGTTAGCCATCACCCTGCCCTGTGGAGTCCGGACTTTCCTCGCCTCTTTGGCCGAAACCTCGGAGCCGCGACTGCCTGGCCTGCTTTGCGAGGCGCGATATTAGCACGCGCGGGCGCGACGCGCCGGGGGCCGGATCGATTGCCGCCTGCCTGGCTATTAGCGAGTTCGGCGGCCAGTGCGAAAGACTGTGGCGTCGTCGTAGAACGACGGATCCCCGTTTTGCTCCCACCAGCCCGGAATGCCAAGCACCGGCAGCGGCGCGAAGCTGCGCCCGTTGAGCGCATCAGCCGTGGTGGCGGCGGCAAGCGTGACGCTCACCGTCGCGTCCAGATACGCGTCGCGTTGCGCGCGCGGCCATGTGAAATACGCTTGCGGCACCTCGACCACCCATGCGTGCGCCGTGCACGCCGCATAAGGCCAGATCATCTTTTCGAGCAGCGCATGGCCGAATACGCGGACTTCGCAGCGCGCCGCGCCGATCGTCTCCCCGAAAGCCGCTTCCCAGCCTGCGCGCTGCGCCACGAACAGCGTGCGCCAGTCGAAGCCGCGCAACGCCGCGACCAGCATCGCGTCCGATGAGGCAAAGAGCACCGCGTTCTCGTCGAACAGCGTGAGCGCGTCGCGCACGCCGCCGCGCGTGGGGCCCACGCCCAGCACGTCGATTGCCGCGGCCTGGCGCGCGTTCAGCGTCGCCTTGATGCGCGGGAACGCGAACCAGCCGAGCGCGTTGAAGAAGTCGTGGAGATTGTGGCGCGTCGGTACACAGCCCGTCGCCGCGATATGCGCCTCGTAGGCCGAGCCCTCCGGCAAGTCGTCCTGGGCGATGAAGCGCAGCGGCTGGCCGCGGCCCGTGCTTTGGGCGCAAGCCAGCGCATCGGCGTTCAGTTCATCGAGGTACGCCGCGTATCCCGCCAGCGCGGCCCGCTGCCAACGCCGGCCGCGCACTTCGTGTTGCGCGAACCACGGGCGGGCCCAGTCGATGTCGGTGAAACTGCCCAGCGGCATGGTCCGGCGCGGGGCGCGCCCGGGCATCGATGCGTGCGCATCGACTGCCCTGTTCGGACCTACCGTTGCGCCCGCAGCCACGCCCTGCCCCGCCTCGTTCAAGCGAGTTTCCAGCCGATCGTCTCGCCGCCGCGCAACGGCACGACGGGCGTGCCGCCGGCCTCGACTTCGGCGGGCAGCGTCCAGCTCTCGCGACGCAGCGTGACCGTTTCGGTCGCGCGCGGCAGGCCGTAGAAGTCAGCGCCATAGAAGCTCGCGAAGCCCTCGAGCTTGTCGAGCGCGCCCGCATTGTCGAACGCTTCGGCGTAGAGCTCGAGCGCGTGCAGCGCCGTGTAGCAGCCCGCGCAGCCGCACGCGTGCTCCTTCAGGCCCTTCGGGTGCGGCGCGCTGTCGGTGCCGAGGAAGAAGCGATGATCGCCCGAGGTCGCCGCCTCCACGAGCGCCACGCGATGCGTCTCGCGCTTGAGCACGGGCAGGCAGTAGTAGTGCGGACGAATGCCGCCCTGGAAGATCGCGTTGCGGTTATAGAGCAGATGATGCGCGGTGATCGTCGCGCCGAGCAGACCGGGCGCGGCATGATCGGCGCGGATGTAGTCGACGGCGTCCTTCGTCGTGATGTGCTCGAACACCACCTTGAGACCCGGAAATTCGCGGCGCGTCGGAATCATCACGCGGTCGATGAAGACCTTCTCGCGGTCGAACAGGTCGATGTCGGCGCTCGTCACTTCACCGTGCACGAGCAGCGGCATGCCCACTTCCTGCATCGCTTCGAGCGTCTTCGCACACTTGCGGATGTCGGTCACGCCGGCGTCCGAATTCGTCGTCGCGCCCGCCGGATACAGCTTCACGCCATGCACGAAGCCGCTCGCCTTCGCGCGGCGGATTTCCTCGGGCGGCGTGTTGTCGGTGAGATAGAGCGTCATCAGCGGCTCGAACGTCGAGCCCGCCGGCAGCGCCGCGAGAATCCGCTCGCGGTAGGCGGCGGCCTGCTCGGTCGTCGTGACGGGCGGCTTGAGGTTCGGCATGATGATCGCGCGGCCGAACTGACGCGCCGTATGCGGCAGCACGGCCGCGAGCATCGCGCCGTCGCGCACGTGCAGGTGCCAGTCGTCGGGGCGGGCGAGCGTGAGAGTCGAGGGGGAAGAGGCGTTCATGGCAAGAGTCAGGCGCGGTAGTGAACCAACAGCGGTATGAATGAACGGCGGCGAGTTCGCTTGGAACGCGCTCAGGCTGCCGGAAATTCCGGGCATATCACGTGAAAAAGCGCGGCGGCGATCGATGCTGATCCAACTTGCGCGTTGCCCGCACCGTCGCGTGCACACGACAATCCGCGCTGCATCGACCCCGGCGCGCGCCCTTCTACGCAAGCCTGCAATGCATACGACAAATTTCGTATTGGCGACCCGCAGGCCGGTGATATGCTTGGAAAATCATCATTGTAACGGGTCGACGGCGGCTCCCGCCTACCACTGCACCCGCCGTCGCAGTCGCATTACGCACCATCAGCACCATGTGCCAACTTCTCGGAATGAATTGCGCCGCGCCGACGGACGTCACGTTCTCCTTCACAGGATTCGCGGCGCGCGGCGGCGCCACCGATCACCACGCCGACGGCTGGGGTATCGCGTTCTTCGAGGACAAGGCCTGCCGCCTCTTCATCGACAACGAGGCCTCGGCGCGTTCGCCGATCGCCGAGATGGTCAAGCACTATCCCATCAAGTCGCGCAACACCATCGCCCACATCCGCAAGGCCACGCAAGGCAATTGCGCGCTCGAGAACAGTCATCCGTTCCAGCGCGAGCTGTGGGGCCGTCACTGGATCTTCGCGCACAACGGCGACCTTCAGGACTTCAATCCGGTGATGTCGGGCGTCTACCAGCCGGTTGGCACAACCGATAGCGAGCGCGCGTTCTGCCTGCTGCTGCAAGGCCTGCGCAAGGCGTTCCCTGGTGCGCAGCCGCCGCTCGCCGAGCTGTTCGCCGCGCTGGAGTCGCTCACGCGCGAGGTCACCCAGTTCGGCGTCTTCAACTTCCTGATGTCGAACGGCCAGGCGCTGTTCGCGCATTGTTCGACGCACCTCTACTATCTCGTGCGACGCTGGCCGTTCTCGACGGCCCATCTCGTCGATGCCGATGTCTCCATCGACTTCGCCAAGTACACGACGCCCGAGGACCGCGTGGCGGTGATCGCCACCGCCCCGCTCACCGACAACGAAGTCTGGACGCGCTTCGCCCCCGGCGACCTGCTCATGTTCCAGCACGGCGACGTGATCGCCCAAGCGAGCGTGCCGGTGCCGCAGAAGGTGCTCGACAAGCTCGCCAACCCTTCGCTCGACGCGTCGGCCAGCGCACCGTGCGCCGGGCAGACGGCCGAGATCGACCCGGAAGCCGTGGACGCACTGCAGACCTGGGGCGAGTAAGCCGGGCGACGGCCAAAACGAAAAAAGCCGCGCATCATTCGAGCGCGGCTTTTTTTCGAAGCGTACGAAGCCTCAGTGCAGGATCTTCGCCAGAAAGTCCTTCGCGCGATCCGATTTCGGGCTCGCAAAGAAGGCTTCCTTCTGGTCGTCTTCCACAATGGCGCCCTGGTCCATGAAGATCACGCGGTGCGCGACCTTCTTCGCAAAACCCATTTCGTGCGTCACGCACATCATGGTCATGCCTTCCTGGGCGAGCTCCACCATCACGTCGAGCACCTCGTTGATCATCTCGGGGTCGAGCGCCGAGGTCGGCTCGTCGAACAGCATGGCGATGGGGTCCATCGACAGCGCGCGCGCAATCGCGACGCGCTGCTGCTGGCCGCCCGAGAGTTGCCCCGGGAACTTGTCGGCATGCGCGCGCAGGCCCACGCGGTCGAGCAGTTTCAGGCCCTTTTGCGTGGCCTCATCCTTGCCGCGGCCGAGCACCTTGATCTGCGCGAGCGTGAGATTCTCGGTAATCGACAAATGCGGGAACAGTTCGAAGTGCTGAAACACCATGCCCACCTTCGAGCGCAGCTTCGAGAGGTTGGTGCGCTTGTCGCCCACCGACTCGCCGTTCACGAGAATCTCGCCCTGCTGGAACGGTTCGAGCCCGTTGACGGTCTTGATGAGCGTGGATTTGCCCGAGCCCGAGGGCCCGCACACCACCACCACCTCGCCCTTCTTCACTTCCGTCGTGCAGTCGGTCAGCACCTGAAACTGGCCGTACCACTTCGAAACGTTCTTAATTGAAATCATCTTGCGACCTTTTTCTGAAGACCTTTCACGAGGCTCGACGCGATCACGCAAATCACGAAATAACACGCGCCCGCGAACAGTACCATTTCGACCATCGTCCCGTCACGGTCGCCGATATTGGTGGACGTGCGGAAGAAGTCGGCGAGGCTGATCACGTACACGAGCGAGGTGTCCTGAAACAGCACGATGGCCTGCGTAAGCAACAGCGGCACCATCGCGCGGAACGCCTGCGGCAGCACCACGTATTGCATGGCCCGGCCATAGCGCATGCCGAGTGCGAACGCAGCGTTCACCTGCCCGCGCGGCACCGCCTGAATGCCCGCTCGAATGATCTCCGAATAATACGCGGCCTCGAACAGCGAGAACGCGATCATCGCGGAAGCGAGGCGAATGTCGATGTCGGGGGACAGGCCCAGCACGTTTTGCAGCACCTGCGGCACGATCAGGAAGAACCACAGCAGGACCATCACGAGCGGGATCGAGCGGAAGATCGTGACATAGCCCTTGGCGAACCATTCGAGCGGCTTCACGCTGGAAAGCCGCATGAGCGCGAGCAGCGTGCCCCAGAGAATGCCGACCACGATCGCGCACAGCGTGATCTTGAAGGTGATGATCGCGCCCGTCCACAGCGTGGGCAGCGCGCCCGGGATGCCGCTCCAGTCGAAGTGATGCATCACTTGCCTCCGATGTAGCCGGGCAGACGCGACTTCGCCTCGACCCAGCGCATGAGCGTCATGACGACGAGGTTGATGAGCACGTAAGCGAGCGTGACGGCGATGAACGACTCATAGGTCTGCGCCGTGTAGTCGACAAGCTGACGCGCCTGGGCCGACAAATCGAGCAGGCCGATCGTCGAAGCGACCGCCGAGTTCTTGAAGATGTTGAGGAACTCGGAGGTGAGCGGCGGCACGATGATGCGATACGCCACGGGCAGCAGCACGTAGCGGTACGTCTGCCACTGCGTGAAACCCATGGCGAGGCCGGCTGCGCGCTGGCCGCGCGGCAACGCGTTGATGCCCGAGCGCACCTGTTCGCACACGCGCGCCGCGGTAAAGAGCCCGAGACACACGACCGACGCCGAAAAGAACTGCACGCCCGGCGGCGATTGCTTGAACGCATTGCCAAGCGCTTGCGGCACGATTTCCGGCAGCACGAAGTACCAGATGAAGAACTGCGCGATAAGCGGGATATTGCGGAAGATCGCCACATAGACTGTGCCGACGCCCGCGAGAAACCTGTTGGGCACCGTGCGCAGCACGCCGAAGAACGAGCCGACGATGAGCGCGATCACCCACGCGCACAGCGACACCGAGACCGTCACCCAGAGGCCGGAGAGAATCCAGCCGAGGTACGTGGTGGGTTCGCCCGTCGAGACCGGGCTGAGCAGAATGCCCCAGTTCCAGTGATAGGACATCAAGAGACTCCAAGAAAAAGAACGGAAGAAGCGGCGCTTCTTCCGTTCCGTGCTAAACGCTAAATGCGGGTCGAACGGCCGGGGCCGTGTTAATCGATCGCCTTGTCGTTCGGATTCTTGAACAGCGCTTTCATGTCGTCGCTCATTGGGAAGTTCAGGTTGAGACCCTTCGGCGGGATCGGCGACTCGAACCACTTCTTGTACACCGTTTCGCCTTCGCCCGAGGTCTGGACCTTGGCGATGGCGTCGTCGGCGACCTTCTTGAACTCGGGGTCGTTCTTGCGCATCATGCAGCCGTAAGCTTCACGCGACTGCGCCTGGCCGACGATCACGAAGTCGCCCGGATTGTTCGACTTGGCGCGCTCGCCCGCGAGCAGCGCGTCGTCCATCATGAACGCCACTGCGCGACCCGTGGAGAGCGTCATGAACGACTCGCCGTGGTCCTTCGCGCTGATGATGTTCATGCCCATGCTCTTGTCCTGGTTCATCTTGCGCAAGAGGCGCTCGGACGTCGTGCCTGCCGTCGTCACGACGGTCTTGCCCTTGAGGTCGGCGAAGTCCTTGACTCCCGAATCCTTCTTCGTCATGAGGCGCGTGCCGATCACGAAGATCGTGTTCGAGAAGGCGGCCTGCTGCTGACGTTCGGCATTGTTCGTGGTCGAGCCGCATTCGATGTCCACCGTGCCGTTTTGCACGAGCGGAATGCGGTTCTGCGACGTGATGGGCACCATCTTGACCTTCAGGTTAGGCATGTTCAGCTTCTGCTTGACTGCCTCGACGATTTTCATCGCGTAGTCTTGCGAGTAGCCGATCACATTCTGCTTGTCGTCGTAGTACGAAAAAGGAATGGACGACTCGCGGTGCCCCAGCGAGATGACGCCCGTGTCCTTGATCTTCTTGAGCGTGCCCGCGTCCTGCGCATAAGCGCTGGTGGCGACGAAACCAAGGAGTGCGAGCAGTGCGGCGGTCTTTTTCATTTGCATTGTTTTCTCCGGTACAAGAACCGCCGCCAGTTTATCAAAGTAATTTTTTTGAAAGAATCAAGAGTGACCCTGGCGCAACGGCTGAATGTGCGAAGGCGGACGCCCCCTTGTGGAGGACGTCCGCCTTCTATGCGCCTTGATGTGCAGCGCAAAAACGTGTCACGGCGCAGTCATGCTTTCGTCACTTCGCGGCGCGCCTTGCGTGGCAAGGCTTGCAGCGTCGTGACGCCTGCCAGCCGCGCGCAATCACGGATACAGACCGCGCATTTCGCGCGCCATCAGGATGCGCTTACATGCCACGATGAACGCCGCGGTACGCATCGAAACTTTCTGCTCGCTCGATACTTGCCACACTGCCGTAAAGGCTTCGCGCATCACGCGTTCGAGACGTTCGTTAATTTCGTGCTCGGTCCAGAAGAAGCTCGAGAAGTCCTGCACCCACTCGAAGTACGAAACGGTCACGCCGCCTGCGTTCGCCACCACGTCGGGGATCACGAGCACGCCCTTGTCGTGCAGGATGTCGTCGGCTGCCGTCGTGGTCGGGCCGTTCGCGCCTTCCACGATGATCTTCGTGCGGATCTTGCCAGCGTTCTTCTCGGTGATCTGGTTTTCCAGCGCGGCCGGAATGAGGATGTCGGTTTCGACGGTCCAGAATTCGTCGTTCGCCATGACTTCGGCGCCCGCGAAGCCCGCCACGCCGCCCGTCTTTGCGACGTGCTCGAGCAGCGCTTCCGAGTTCATGCCGCTCGAGTTGTAGAGCGAGCCGGTATGGTCTTGCACGGCGACGATCTTCGAGCCGGCTTCCTGGAACAGGCGCGCGGCAATGCCGCCCACGTTGCCGAAGCCCTGGACGGCAATACGTGCGCCGTCGATCGAAAGACCCGTGCGGCGCGCGGCCTCGCAGCCAACCACGAACACGCCGCGGCCCGTGGCTTCGCGGCGGCCGAGCGAGCCGCCGAGCGAGATGGGCTTGCCCGTCACGACGCCGGTGGCCGTCTGGCCCTGGTTCATCGAGTAGGTGTCCATCATCCACGCCATGATCTGCTCGTTCGTATTGACGTCCGGCGCAGGAATGTCGGTGTTCGGTCCGATAATGATGCCGATTTCGCTGGTGTAGCGACGCGTCACGCGCTCGAGTTCACCCCGCGACAGCGTGCGCGGATCGACGCGGATACCGCCCTTCGCGCCGCCGTACGGCACGTTCACCGCAGCGTTCTTCACCGACATCCACGCGGACAGCGCCATTACTTCGGAGAGCGTAACGTCCTGGTGATAACGCACGCCGCCCTTGCCGGGACCACGCGACACGTTGTGCTGGACACGATAGCCTTCGAAGTGCGCAACGGTGCCGTTATCGAGTTCGATGGGGCAGTCGACGATCAGGATACGCTTCGGACGCTTGAGCGTTTCGAGCCAGCGCGAGAGCGAGCCGAGATACGGCGCCACGCGGTCGACCTGACGAAGATAGTTGCCCCAGGGGCCGAGATCATCGGCATGGAGATAAGAAGGAACCGACTGCAGTTGGGATGACATGAACGCTCCGATCGAACAAGTGGTGCCATTGTCAGAAAACGCCCAACTGAAATCCAATGCCGTTTGATTATCCCGTTATGCTTTTCGTGCATAACGTCCCGAAGTCGAAAAAACATGTCGCGCGGCTAGTGCTCAGGCCTTACAGACTGAAATAGCCTGACTGTTTGCGTCGCTGTTGTGAGTGCAGCTTGCGCTTCGTTAGCGCCTGCCCTGCGCAAGTTCCTCGCTGACCGCCTCCCACAGTTCGCGCACGAGCGCCTGGCGCGCATCGTCGCCCTGCGTCGCGAGCTTGTCGCGATAGAGGCGGATCTCCATGTCGAGCGTGAACTGGCCCTCCGGCACGCCGCGCGTGCCGCGGTCGAGGCGAATCAGCTCGCCCTGGGCCACGGCGTCTTCCACCGCGCTGTGCGGCAAGAAGGCGATGCCGTGACCGGCCAGGGTCATCGCCTTGAGGCCTTCCGCCATGTCCGTTTCGTACACGCGGTCCAGATAGAGCCGCGCCGGTGCGTTGGCAACGATCACCTCGGTCATGCGGCCGAGATACGCGTTCGGCGTATAGGAAAGATAGGGTGCGGGCGCATCGGGTGTGCCGGGCAGCGTGTAACGCGCGCGGCCTGCGCGCTGCGGCGCCGAGTACGGGCTGATCGACTCGATGCCGAGCGTCAGCGTGTCGTAACGCGCGGGGTCGAGCGTCACGGGGTGGCTCGGGTGGTGATAGCCCATCACGAGGTCGCAGCCGCCCTCCACGAGCGAGAGCACGGCGTCGTGCACGTTCAGCGCGCGCAGCCGCGTGTGGATGCGGCCGAGCTTCGCCTCGATGCGCTGCAGCCAGCGCGGAAAGTACGTGAGCGAAAGGGTGTGCGGCACCGCGAACTCGATCGTCGCGGCGGGCGTGGCCGTGTGGCCGCGCAACAGGGTGCGCGCCTCGTGAAACTGCGAAAGCATCGCGAGCGCCTGCTCGTAGAAGACCTGACCCGCCGCCGTGAGGCGCGTCGGATAAACCGAACGATCGATCAGCTCGGTGCCGAGCCACGCTTCGAGCGCCTGAATGCGGCGCGAAAAAGCCGGCTGCGTCACGTGGCGCAGCTCGGCCGAGCGACTGAAACTATGCGTCTCGGCAAGCGAGACGAAGTCTTCGAGCCATTTGAGTTCCATGCGGGGCCAGCGAGCGGATGAGAAGTCCGCATTCTAGGCCTGCGGGCGCACGGCTGGGCGCCGGTACGGTGAATATCGCGCGGCGCGCCGGCCGGATACTTTCACGACGTTAGCGGGAAGCCCCGGAAAGCGCGGCTTCCAGTTCGGCGACCACGCCGCGCCAGTCGCCGAGCGTGGACTGGCGAAACACGCGCGCCGACGGATACCAGACCGAATCGGCGCGATCCTTGCCCCAGCGCCAGTCGGGCTGCGCGGCGAGCAGCACCCAAACGGGCTTGCCGAGCGCGCCGGCGAGGTGCGCGACCGACGTATCTACCGTGATGACGAGATCGAGCGCCTCGATGAGCGCCGCCGTGGCCGCGAAGTCGTGCAGATCGTCGCCTGGCGCATCCATCGGCCAGCGGCCCGCGATCGCCTCAAGTTGCGCGGCCGCCGGGCCTTTCTGGAGCGCGAACCAGGCGTTGCCGGTGAGCGCGGCCAGCGGCAGAAGCGACTTGAGCGGCACGGAACGGAAAGCGTCGAAATGATGGCGCGGGTTGCCCGCCCAGACGAGCCCGATACGGCGCTGCGCGGCGCCGGCCAGTGCGTTCACGCGGGCGCGCGAGGCGGCGGCCCGCACAGGATCGGCGCGCATGTATGGCGTGTCGGCGTAGATCGGCCGGCCGGGAAACCTCAGCGGCAGGCTCATTACGTCGCACCAGTAGTCGTATTGCGAGGCGATGGCTCCGTCGCTCGGCGCGGCGTCGAGCACGCGTGCGACGCCCGGCACCGTCGCCGCGAGCGATGCCAGTTCCGGCGCGACCCACGCGTGAACCCGCGCGCCCATCTGCGCCAGCAGGCTCGCATAGCGCAGGAACTGGATCTGATCGCCCATGCCCTGCTCGCGGCAGATCAGGAAACGCTTGCCTCGCAGCGGCTCGCCCCGCCACTCCGGGCACGGCAGCTTGCGGTAGTTGGCTCTCGCGGTCGAGGTGAGCTTGCGGTTCTCGAAGAGCGGCCAGCCGCCGGCGTAGTCTTCGCGCCGCAGCATCAGCATGCCGAGTTGAAAGCGCGATTCCGGCAAGTCGGGGTTCAGCGCCAGTGCGCGGCGATAGCCGATCTCCGCTTCGTCGTAGCGCGCCAGCGCGGTCAGCGCGAAGGCCAGATTGTTGACGATGCCCGCCCCATCGGGCTTGAGTTCCGCGGCACGCCGGTAAAGCGGGATTGCCGCTTCGTAGCGGTGCATCGCGTCGTAGGCATAGCCGAGTTCGAAGAGCGCGAGCGCGTTGTCGGGCTCGCGCGCGATCACGGCCTCGAAGCAGGCGGCCGCGTCAGCGTGCTTCTCCATTGAGCGTAGCAGCCGGCCCATGTGGATTAACGTCTTCGGATCGCGGGGATCGAGCGCGGCGGCGGTGCGCAACTGCGCGAGTGCGGCGTCTTTTTCGCCGGTGGCTTCCAGCGCGCGCCCGAGGTTGAACGCGAAGTGGGCGGATTGCGGCTCCAGCGAACGCGCATGCCGATAATGCTGCGCCGCGCCCGCGAGATCGCTCAGTTCCATCAGCGCATTGCCGAGATTGTTGTGCGCGTTCGCGAAGCCGGGGGCGAGCGCCAGCGCCTTGCGCTGCAAGACGGCGGCACCTGCATGGTCGCCAAGGCGGTGCGCGACCACGCCACGGTTGGCCAGATATTCGGCGCTGTCGGGCTTCTGCGCGAGCGCGCGATCCATCAGCGCGGCGGCTTCCCGCAGTTGGTCGCGGCCGAGCGCGATCACGCCCAGATAGTGCAGTGCGCCGGGATCTTCGGGGTGCGCCGCGAGCGCGGACTGATAGTAAGCGTGGGCGTCGTCGATCCGGCCCGCGCGGTGGCAAGCCAGGCCGGCTTCGACCAGATCAGCGGCCTGGCCGGTAGCGAGGATGGGAGCATCGAGAGTCATGGCGGCAAGTATTTGATTAAGCGCAAACTTTTGACGTGAGCGCACTCTATATCCGTCTCAAAACGTGCCATCTCGTTAACAGGCCGATGCAACTGAACGCCTTGGGGTGCGTCCCGCGCCTGCGCTTTACCGTAGCTGACAGCGTCGGCCTCGGCCACTGTCGGCAAGGTGATAAAATCTCGGGTTCCCGCGGTCTCGAATTCGACTGCAACCGACTGCCAACTGAGCGTAACGCGCCACGTTACGTCCCCATCATGTCCGACACTCGTCCCGATACCCTCTTCGCGCTCAACGCGCTCTCCCCGCTCGACGGCCGCTACGCCTCGAAAACCGAAGCGCTGCGCGACTGGCTTTCGGAAGCCGCGTTCATGCGCAACCGCGTGACCGTGGAAATCCACTGGCTGATCGCCCTCTCGCAGGCCGGTTTCGCGGAAGTGCCGCGCTTCTCGGCTGCCTCGGAGCAATTCCTGCTCAAGCTCGCCGAGAACTTCACCGCGCACGACGCCGCTCGCATCAAGGACATCGAGCGCGTGACGAACCACGACGTGAAGGCTGTGGAGTACTGGCTCAAGGAGTCGGTGAAGGGTCAGCCGGAACTGGAGCGCGCAAGCGAATTCATCCACTTCGCCTGCACCTCGGAAGACATCAACAACACGTCGCACGGCCTGATGCTCGCGGGCGCACGCGAGCACGTGATCCTGCCGGCGCTGCGCTCGGTGCATCAACGGCTCGTCACGCTCGCGCACACGCACGCCGAACAGCCGATGCTCTCGCGCACGCACGGCCAGCCCGCCAGCCCCACGACGCTCGGCAAGGAAATGGCCAATGTCGCGGCGCGTCTCGCGCGTGCGATCCAGCGCATCGAGAAGGTCGAACTGCTCGGCAAGATGAATGGCGCGGTCGGCAACTTCAACGCGCATCTCTCGGCGTATCCGGAATTCGACTGGGAAGCCTTCTCGAAGGAAGTCGTCGAGCAGCGTCTGAAGCTCACGTTCAACGCGTACACGATCCAGATCGAGCCGCACGACTACATGGCGGAACTGTTCGACGCCGTCGCGCGCGCGAACACGATCCTGCTCGACCTCGACCGCGACGTCTGGGGCTATATCTCGCTCGGCTACTTCAAGCAGAAGACGAAGGCTGGCGAAATCGGCTCGTCGACCATGCCGCACAAGGTCAACCCGATCGACTTCGAAAACTCGGAAGGCAACCTCGGCCTCGCGAACGCCACGCTGCGCCACCTCGCCGACAAGCTACCCGTCTCGCGCTGGCAGCGCGACCTCACCGACTCGACGGTGCTGCGCAACATCGGCGTCGCATTCGGCTACTCGCTGCTCGCGTACGACGCGCTGATCCGCGGTCTGGACAAGCTCGAAGTGAACCCGCAGCGCCTGAACGACGACCTCGACGCCACGTGGGAAGTGCTGGCCGAGCCGGTGCAGACGGTCATGCGCCGCTACGGCATCGAGAACCCATACGAGCAGCTGAAGGAACTCACGCGCGGCAAGGGCATTACGCGCGAAGCGCTGCAGACGTTCGTGAGCGGCCTGGCGATTCCGGAAGACGCGAAGAAGCGTCTGCTGGAGATGACGCCCGCGTCGTATGTCGGCAAAGCCGTGGAGCTGGCGAAGCGGATTTCGTAATCGCGACACCGCCAGGCCATAAAAAAAGCGCTCGATCGAATCGAGCGCTTTTTCGTTTACCGCCGCACGATCGCGTGATCGTGCGTGGCCCCGAAATCAGGAGGCCTGATTGCGGCGCGTTTCCAGTTGCTTCATGACCTCGTCGACGATCTGCTCGGGCGTAAGCTCGATGCTCACCTCGATCGCCTCGTCCGCGCCCGGCGCTTCGAGCGTATCAAGCTGGCTTTCCAGCAGCGACGGGTCGAAGAAGTGGCCGGTGCGCGATGCAAGGCGCTCGTGCAGCACTTCGAGCGAGCCCTTCAGGTAGACGAAGCACACGTCGCGGTCGTTGCTGCGCAGGATGTCGCGATACGAGCGCTTGAGCGACGAGCAGGTGAACACGGCGGTTTCATGGGCGCGCTGCTTCTCCTCGATCGCCGCGCGTATCGTACGCAGCCACGGCCAGCGGTCGTCATCGGTGAGGGGAATGCCGTCGTGCATCTTCTTCTTGTTGGCTTCGCTGTGGAAGGCGTCGCCGTCGGTGAAGCTGCAATTGAGGCGCTCGGCGAGCAATTCGCCGATGCGTGTCTTGCCTGCGCCCGACACGCCCATCGCTATCAGAATCATTTACTGCTCCTGTCGAACGGAGTTAGCGCTTGAGCGCTTACTCCGGTCCCATCCAACATGATTGCAACATAGTTGCGCGTTACACCACCGCTGCGAGGGCGAAGGTAAGCCCGAGGCCCAGCAGCGAAATAATGGTCTCCAGCAATGACCATGTCTTGAACGTCTGTACGACGCTCATGCCGAAATACTCCTTGATCAGCCAGAACCCGCCGTCGTTGACGTGCGAGAAGATCAGCGAGCCCGAGCCCGTGGCGAGCACGAGCAACTCCGGCTTCACGGTCATGGCGCTGGCCGATGCGATCGGCGCGACGATGCCGCAGGCGGTGGTCATGGCGACCGTGGCCGAGCCCGTGGCGAGACGGATGAGCGCGGCAACGAGCCAACCGAGCAAGAGCGGCGACAGATGTTCATTCTGCGCCAGCTCGACGATCTGCTTCGACACGCCGCTGTCCATCAGCACGCGGCCGAAGCCGCCGCCCGCGCCCACGATCAGCGTGATGCCCGCGATCGGCGCGAGACAGTCGCCGCAGAACTTCTGGATCTGCTCGCGCGTGAAGCCGCGCTGCGCGCCGAAGGTCCAGAAGCTTACCAGCACGGCGATCAGCAGCGCGACGTCCGAGGTGCCGATAAAGTGCAACAGATTGTTCGGCAGCGTCTTGGGCGCGAACACGAGATCGGCCCAGCTGCCGATCAGCATGAGGATGACGGGCAGCAGGATCGTGAAGAGCGTGACGCCGAAGCCCGGCAGTTCGCTCTCGGGCTTGGGATCGGCCTTGCTCACGAACTGGTCGGCAAGCGGATTGCTTTCCGGCAGCTTGATGTAGCGGTGAATGAAGAGCGCGAAAAGCGGCCCGGCGATGATCGCCGTGGGCACGCCTACCATCAGGCCGTAAGCGATGGTCTTGCCGATGTCGGCGTGATACGCCTGCACGGCGAGGAGCGCGGCCGGGTGCGGCGGAATCAGCCCGTGCACGACCGAAAGGCCCGCCACCATCGGCAGGCCTATCAGCAGCAGCGACTTGCCCGTGCGCTTGGCGACGTTGAACGCGATCGGAATGAGCAGCACGAAACCGACTTCGAAGAACACCGGCAAGCCGACGATGATCGCAACGACCATCATGGCCCAGTGAATGTTCTTCTCGCCGAACCAGCGGATGAGCGTCGTGGCAACGCGCTCGGCGCCGCCCGACTCCGCCATCATCTTGCCGAGCATCGTGCCGAGGCCCACCACGATGGCGATGTGGCCGAGCGTGTTGCCGTTGCCGGTTTCGAACGACTTGACGATCTGATCCATCGGCATGCCGACGGCGAGGCCGAGCAGCAGCGAAACGATGATCAGGACGAGAAACGGATAAACCTTGAAGCGCGTGATCAGCAGGATCAGCGCGGCGATCGCGACGAGCGCGTAAATCAGCAGCATGCTGCCGTGGGCCACTCCCATGAGGCTCCTCTCCAGGTAGTTGTTCGAAGTCCTTTTGCCCTGTGCGGCGACGGATGAGCGCAGTAGCGGTACGCGCGGGACAAAAGCCGGCCGCCGCCGGGCCGGGGATTGCAGAGCTTATAACGACTTTTGGTGCAGCGTGCTTGAAAGACACACGAGCCGCGCAAAGCGCGCGCCTAAAAGGCGCCGTTTGCGCGGCTCGTTGCATGCCCCTCGTACACGCGGGGCGAGCTATTCCGGTCTTCGTTGCGCCGCAGCATGCGGCGCGCATCACAGCGTCGAGAAACGCGCCCGATTAGCGCACCGGGCGCGACAGTTCGCTCGCGGCGTGCGCCAGGCGCGTGACTTCGTCCCAGTTCTGCGCGGCGATGGCGGCCTTCGGCGTGAGCCACGAACCGCCCACGCACACCACGTTGGGCAGCGCGAGGAAGCTCGGCGCGGATTCGGCGCTGATACCGCCTGTCGGGCAGAACTTCAGCGTCGGGAACGGGCCATGGAAGGCCTGCAGCATGTTCAGGCCACCGGCCGGAACCGCAGGGAAGAACTTGACGATCTCGTAGCCCAGTTCCATCGCGACGATGATGTCGGTCGGCGTCATCACGCCCGGCAGCAGCGGCAGGCCCGCGTCGAGCGACGCCTGATGGATCTCGCGCGTGAGACCGGGCGAGACGCCGAACTGTGCGCCGGCCTGCTTCGCGAGCGCGCAGTGCTCGGGCTTCGTGATCGTACCCACGCCCACGACGATGTCCGGCGCGATCTTCGCGGCGCGCTCGATCGCTTCGAGGCCGGCCTTCGTGCGCAGCGTGATTTCGAGCACCTTCACGCCGCCCGCGTGGAGCGCGCGGGAAACGTGCTCGCCCTGCTCCGGCGTGTCGAATGCCAGCACCGGGATGACGGGACCGAGGCGAACGATGTCGGCGACTGTGCTATTTGCCATGTTCAGGCTCCTTGATGATGAATTTAGTTCGCGGCGTGGGCCGGCGCATGGGCGGCGGCCGCAGCGGCCGGTGCGGGCGCGGCCTGCTCGCCCACGAGCGGACCGAACACCGTGGCGCCCAGCTCCGCCGGCGCGGCGGTGGCGCGGAACACGCCGAACAGCTCGCGGCCAAAACCCACTTCGTTGAGTTCCTGATGCGCAGGCTGCGCGAGCGGACGCGCGTCCCACTCGGCGGCATCGACTTCGATGTCGAGCACGCCTTCCACCGCGTCGATCACGATCGTATCGCCGTCGCGCACCCTGCCGATCGGGCCGTGCAGCAGCGTTTCCGGCGAAACGTGGATAACCGCGGGCACCTTGCCCGACGCGCCCGACATGCGTCCGTCGGTCACGAGCGCCACGTGAAAGCCCTTGTCCTGCAGCACGCCGAGCAACGGCGTTAGGCGGTGCAGCTCCGGCATGCCATTCGCGCGGGCGCCCTGGAAGCGCACGACAGCCACGAAATCGCGCTCGAGTTCGCCGCGGTCGAACGCTTCCTGCACGGCTTCCTGCGAATCGAACACGATGGCGGGCGCACGCACCTTGCGGCGCTCCGGCGCGACCGCGGAAACCTTGATGACGCCGCGGCCGAGACGCCCCTGCATCAGGCGCAGCCCGCCGTCCGGCTGGAACGGCGTCGGCAGCGGACGCAGCACGGTTTCGTCGGCGCTCTTCTCGACCGCCGGCACCCAGGTGAGCTTGCCGTCGATGAGCTTCGGTTCTTCCGTGTAATGACGCAGGCCACGGCCCGCGACGGTGTTCACGTCTTCGTGCAGCAACCCGCCGTCGAGCAGTTCGCGCACGAGGAAGGCGACGCCGCCCGCCGCGTGGAAATGGTTCACGTCGGCCTTGCCGTTCGGATAGACGCGCGCGAGCAGCGGCACGGCGTCCGACAGCACGTCGAAGTCGTTCCAGTCGATGATGATGCCCGCCGCCCGCGCCATCGCCACGAGGTGCAGCGTGTGGTTGGTCGAGCCGCCCGTCGCCATCAGCGCGACGATGCCGTTGATCACGGCCTTCTCGTCGACCACGTGGCCGATCGGCGTGTAGTTGCCGCGCTCGACGGTGAGTTCGAGCACGCGGCGCGCCGCAGCGGCAGTGAGCTCGTCGCGCAACGGCGTATGCGGATGAATGAAGGCCGAACCTGGCAGATGCAGGCCCATGATCTCCATGAGCATCTGGTTGCTGTTGGCCGTGCCGTAGAACGTGCAGGTGCCGTGGCCGTGATATGCGGCCGCCTCCGATTCGAGCAGCGCCGCGCGATCGCACTGGCCCGTGGCGAACTGCTGGCGCACCTTGGCCTTGTCGTCGTTCGTGATGCCGCTCGTCATCGGGCCGGCGGGCACGAAAATGGTCGGCAGGTGGCCGAATTGCAGCGCGCCGATCAACAGGCCCGGCACAATCTTGTCGCACACGCCGAGGCAGAGCGCCGCATCGAACATGTTGTGCGTGAGCGCGACGGCCGTGCTCATCGCGATCACTTCACGCGAAAAGAGCGACAGCTCCATGCCGGCGTTGCCTTGCGTCACGCCATCGCACATCGCGGGCACGCCGCCCGCGAACTGCGCGACGCCGCCGCCTTCGCGGGCCGCCTTCTTGATGATGTCGGGGAAATCCTTGTAGGGCGCGTGCGCCGAGAGCATCTCGTTATACGCCGAGACGATGCCGATGTTCGGCTCACGAATCGACTTGATCGAGATCTTGTCGCGGCCCTCGAGGCCGGCGAAGCCGTGGGCAAGATTCGCGCATGAGAGCGCGCCGCGCGCCGGGAACCGGTCCTGAGCCGCCGCGAT
This sequence comes from Paraburkholderia sp. CNPSo 3272, assembly GCF_024206495.1. GTDB lineage: Bacteria > Pseudomonadota > Gammaproteobacteria > Burkholderiales > Burkholderiaceae > Paraburkholderia. The sequence goes on from NZ_JAMBPQ010000002.1 coordinate 168,225, forward strand.
GCGCGCCAGATAGGCTTCGCGCGTGGGCTTGCTGCGCTCGATCACGCGCTGCGTGACCTTCATCAACTGAGAATGCGGGGAAACCATCGAATCTCCTTCCTTTCGTGTCACGGCGGGGACGCTCGGGGCCAAGTCAGGCGCGCTTCAGGCGCACCGGACAGCGATGGCGCGATGTTAGTAGAAAAACTACAAGACGACAATCCCGGTAAGACCCTGGGAGCGCGACGTTAAACGAACGCCTAGTCTCACTATTTACAAGCCCTGCGCGCTGATGCGCGGCTGGACTGAAAAGAAGCAAACGGCGATCCTGTAGTTTTTGTACATAACGTCCGATCCGTTATAGTCCACGGATCTTTCAGCATAGTGCGAGTTTCCTGATGCTGCTGTCCCAGGTGAAAGCCATGCGCGAGCAATTGCGCCCTTCGGAGCGCAAGCTCGCCGATTACGTGATTCAAGCGCCGCGCGAGGTGCTCGATCTGTCGATGACCGAGGTTGCCGAGCGTGCGGGCGTGAGCCAGCCGACCATTGCGCGGTTTTGCCATGCGTTGGGATTCTCGGGATTCCGGGAGTTCAAGATTCGTCTCGCGCAGGCGGTGGCCGCGGATCTGCCCTCGGAACATCCGGCCGTCTACCGCGACGTGAGCCCGGACGAGCCGGTGCCGGGCGTTGCGGCCAAGGTGCTCGACCGCACCATCGGCGCGCTGCTGCAGGTGCGCAACAATCTCTCGACAGACTCGCTCGCCGCGGCGATCGGCCTGCTCGCGCACGCGGCGCGTATCGAATTCTATGGTGCGGGTGGCTCTGGCATCGCCGCGCAGGATATGCAGCACAAGTTCTTCCGGCTCGGCATGCCGAGTGTCGCGTATTCGGATCCACAGACGTTCCTGATGTCGGCGGCGCTGCTCGGCCCCGGCGACGTGGTCGTGGCGATCTCGAACACGGGACGCACGCGCGACATCGTGGACGCCGCGCGCACGGCGCTCGATCGCGGCGCCAAGGTGATCGCGATCACGCATGGCGCGTCGCCGCTCGCGCGCCTCGCGAGCGTCGGCCTGCACGCGAACGTCGACGAGGACACCGACGTCTTTTCGCCGATGACTTCGCGGACTTCGCATCTCGCGATCGGCGACATACTCGCGGTGGGTGTGGCGCTGCAGCGCGGTCCGGAGCTTGCGGAAAAACTCGCCGATGCGAAGGAGATCATCGCGCGAAGAAGGCTGGACGCGAACGGCTAACGGCGCACCAGTAGGCGCCCTACAAAAAAGCGGACTCCCGAGGAAGTCCGCTTTGCGTTTCGGCCTGAGCTACGCAGCCGAACGACCGGGGAAAGCCAGGCTTACCACTGGTACGACATACCGCCGCCGACTGTGGCGCCGCCGCCCGATGCATAACCGCCGCCCACCTTCACCTTGAGGTTCTGCGTGATGCGCGCCGACGCGCCGAGCGCCACTGCCTGATAGCCCTGGAAGTTGGCTGTACCGATACCCACCGCGACGGTCTTGCCCTGATCGACTTCCGGAATCATCGTCAGCGCGGTTGCCGCCGCAACACCGCCGTAGGCGTTGCGCGCCACCGAGTTGACGTTGCTCTGGAGCGCATTCAAGCCGCTCTGCAGCTGACCCATGTTCACCGCATCGGTAGCGTGGACGCCATTCGCGACGTTAGTGATCCGACGCTCATTGCCTTGCGAGCCGATGGACACGGTGTTGTCCTCGTCCGCCACCGAGTTTGCACCGAGCGCGACCGAGTTGTTGCCCGTGGCGTGCGCCGAGTCGCCCATCGCCGTCGAGTTCGCACCCGAAGCAATCGCACCGCCGCCTGCCGCGATCGAGCTTGCGCCCGTGGCCGAAGCCGCGCCGCTCGTCGTATTGGTTGACAGATACTCAGTACCGTTGACGCTGATGTTCTGAATCTGCTGATTCAGGTTCGACACCTCGACGTTCGTGGCGTACAACTGCGAGCCCGTTACGGCGTCGGTGCTCGACGCCGAGAGTTCAGCGTCCTGCAGGTTGGTCAGCTTGACCGCCGTCGTCGAAGCCGTGCCGCCCAGCGTGACCTTGTCGTGTGCCGACGAGTCGTACTGAACCGCGTTCGCGACCTGGCCCGACATGTTGGTCACCGTTTGCTCGATGTTCGTTACACGGCCATCGATGTTCGAGATCGCGCTACCCACGTTGTTGTAGGTGCCGCCGCCCACGACGTACGTCGGCGCCGAGATCGAGCCATCGGAGTTGACCGTCGAACCACCGCCCAGCGCGCTGGCCGTGCTCGACGCAACACCGTACAGCTGGCCGCCATTCACCGCGTCCGTGCTGCTTGCCGCAACGACACCATTGGCCACGTTGTGCAGGGCAACCGGCGCGTGCCCCAACGACCCGCCAAGCGTGACCGAGTTCAGCGACGTGTCGTCGTAGGCGACAAACGCGTTCGAGATGTTGCCCGAAGGATCGACCTTCGCACCCATGGCTTCGAGCTGCGCGACGTTGACCGCATCGTTCGCATCCACGCCGTTCGCCACGTTGTGCAGCACGACCGGCGCATGACCCAGGCCGCCGAACGTCACCGTATTGAGCGACGTGTCGTCATACGCGACAAACGCGTTGCTGATATTGCCCGCCGCATCGGTCTTCGCGCCCAGTGCGTACAGCTGCGAGCCGTTCACCGCGTCGAGGCTCGTGGCGTTCAGCGCAGCGTTCGCCACGTTCGTCAGCACGACGGGAGCATGGACCGCGCCGCCCAGCGTCACCGAGTCGTGCGTCGACGTGTCGTACGTCACCGTCTCGTATAGCTGCGCACCGTTCACCGCGTCGAAGCTCGTCGCCGAGACTTGACCCGCCGCCACGTTATGCAGCGCCACCGGCGCGGTCGCATCCGTGCCGCCCAGCGTGACCGAGCTGTGCTTCGACGTGTCGTACATCACTGCATCGGCCAGCTGGCCATTGATGTTCGTGACGTCGCCTTGGAGGTTCGTGATGTCGGTCGTGTTCTGTGTCACGCGGCCATCGAGATTCGTGATCGCGCCGCCTACGTTGGTGTAGGTGTCTCCACCCACGTTATACGTCGGGTTCGAGATCGAGCCATCGCTGTTCACCGTCGAGCCGCCGCCGAACGAATCCGCCGTCGAGCTGGCCAGGTTGTACAGCTGCGAGCCGTTCACCGCGTCGAAGCTCGTCGCCGCGACTACGCCAGCCGCCACGTTGTGCAGCGCCACCGGCGTGGTCGCATCCGTGCCGCCCAGGGTTACCGAGTCGTGCGTCGACGTGTCGTACTTCACTGCATCAGCGAGCTGGCCGTTGATGTTCGTGATGTCGCCTTGCAGGTTCGTGATGTCGGTCGTGTTCTGTGTCACGCGGCCATCGAGGTTCGTGATCGCACCACCTACGTTGTTGTAGGTGTTTCCGCCCACGTTATATGTCGGGTTCGAGATCGAGCCATCGCTGTTCACCGTCGAGCCGCCGCCGAACGAATCCGCCGTCGAGCTGGCCAGGTTGTACAGCTGCGAGCCGTTTACCGCGTCGAAGCTCGTCGCCGAGACTGCGCCCGCCGCCACGTTGTGCAAGGCCACCGGCGTGGTCGCATCCGTGCCGCCCAGCGTCACCGAGTCGTGCGTCGACGTGTCGTACATCACCGCATCGGCCAGCTGGCCATTAATGTTCGTGATGTCGCCTTGCAGGTTCGTGATGTCGGTCGTGTTCTGTGTCACGCGGCCATCGAGGTTTGTAATCGCCCCACCTACGCTGTTGTAGGTGTCTCCGCCCACGTTATACGTCGGGTTCGAGATCGAGCCATCGCTGTTCACCGTCGAGCCGCCGCCGAACGAATCCGCCGTCGAGCTGGCCAGGTTGTACAGCTGCGAGCCGTTCACCGCGTCGAAGCTCGTCGCCGAGACTGCGCCCGCCGCCACGTTGTGCAAGGCCACCGGCGTGGTCGCATCCGTGCCGCCCAGCGTCACCGAGTCGTGCGTCGACGTGTCGTACATCACCGCATCGGCGAGCTGGCCGTTGATGTTCGTGACGTCGCCCTGCAGGTTGCTGATGTCGGTTGTGTTCTGTGTGACTTGCTGGTTGGTCGCGAACAGTTCCGAGCCATTCACCGCGTCGGTCGACGCAGCCGTCAGTTGGCCTGCCGCGACGTTGGTGAGCGTGCGCTCCTTGCCCGCCGAACCCACCGAGATCGTGCTCTTCGCGTTCGTGCCCGCGAAGGTGTAGCTATTGCCGCCGATCGTCACGCCCGCCGTGTTCACCACGTTTGCTGTGGTCGCACCACCGCCCAGCGCCACGTCGTTTGCATTGGTCGCGACGGCACTCCTGCCTATCGCCACCGAGCCATCACCGACTGACGTCGAGTAGCTGCCGATGGCAATCGATTTGTCGCCAGTCGCAGTCGTCGACGCGCCCATCGCGACCGACGCATAGCCCAACGCCTTGTTGTAGCTGCCCATTGCGGCAGAAAAATCCCCACTTGCTACTGTCACGTAGCCCAGAGCGCTGCTGGCGGTGCCGGCTGCCGTTCCGAGCGAACCCACCACGGTCCCAAACGCGCCCGTAGCGGTGGCACCGAAGCCAACCACACCCGCATTCTGGCCACTGGCAAGCGTGTATTGGCCGATTGCCATTGTTCCTGAGCCTGTTGCACTGGCACTGGCGCCGATCGCAAGGTTGTACTCCCGCAGATGGCGACCATCCCCTGGAATCAAATACGTGCTTGATGTATCAGCCGTATAGGCGTTCGAGCCAATCGCAAGGTTCGAGTCAATGCCACTGTCGTTCGGAGCGGTATTGCCACTTCCGCCGGCGGTATAGGCGTGCGCCTGGCCGGCCACGCCCAGCACCGCGACGGCAATCACCATCGCCTTCACCTTGCCCTTGCCTTTGCGCTTGCCTTTTGCGTTTTCCGCCGCTGCAACCCAAGTTCTTGTGGTCTCGTTCCAGACTGATTTGTATGTCCTGTTCATTCCTAGCCCTGGTGAATCGAGGGAGTACCGACCGAGTGATACCCGCAGGCGTCACAACCCGATGCGCGCTGCAATCTGTCGGCCATTTCCCAGTAAAGAAAATCAAGTGGCCCATTAAAGCCAACGATCTGCGTCGAACACGCCATGGCTCGATCATTCCGATAACTCGGAAAATGCCTACAGATTCGTGGGAGCCATATGCGATGACAGCAGCAACTTTATGGGCTCGAAATCACAGGGAGAATAAGAGAACTCTTAAAGCAAAAATCTCTATGCGATTGGGCCGAGACGCACAATCAGCAAAGACAACGGCAGCAGACTGGAGGCGTACGCCGCGCTCTCGAAATCAATATAAGAGCGTAAGAATCAACGAGCAATTGACAATTAATTTCCTCAACCACGCAGAAAATCATCACAAAAAATAAACCTTTTCCCTATGCCATCCTATTTCTCCACATCTTTTTAAAAATAATCTTACATATCAACAAACATGCTCACAATTGTCAGAGACTCTTTAATAAATATTAAATTCGATACTATTCAGAACGAGCCGTGAGAATACCGCTTCGAGTATCGCAGCCAGCCGCCGTTGCACCGCGACAACGCCCAATCTCGGCGGTCGTTCTGATATCGGTGTCGCAGGTGCTGAGCGATGTGCACGTGCAAATGCTCGACGCTATGGCCGTGAGGAGCGGCAGCAACGGCTAGAGGCTCGTGGCAGCCGATAAGGCAATCGAGTATCGCTTCACTGACGTGGTCGTGAAGCAGGAGGACGGCTAGCGTCTTGTAGCGGGCCGCATGCGCCGCGAGACAACGGGCGCCACCTGGGGGCGCCCGCACGGGGGAAAAACCAGGATTACGCGCCGCAGTGGCGGCGTCAGTGAGTCAGCGGTTCAGAACGGCTTGATGACAGCCAGCGCCACCGCAGCCAGCATGCCGAGGACGGGAAGCTCGTTGAACATGCGATACCACTTGCCGGAGCGGCAGTTTTCGCCACGCTCGAAGGTCTTGAGCAAACGTCCGCAGTACGCGTGATAGATGACGAGCAGCACCACCACGCCCACTTTCGCGTGGATCCAGCCCTGGCCCCGGCCAATCCCCACCACGAGCCACAGCCACAGCCCGCACAGCAGCGCGGGCACGGCGATCATCGTCATGAAGCGGTAGAGCTTGCGCGCCATGATGAGCAGACGCTTGACGGCCGCAGGCTCGGTTTCCATCGCGAGATTCACGAAGATGCGCGGCAGGTAGAACAGGCCCGCGAACCACGAGGCGATCAGTACGATGTGAAACGTCTTGACCCAGAGCATCGACATTATTTTTTCTTCTTCGTGAGCGATTGTGCAACGAGGCGGCGCGCTAAGCCGTGCGCCGTCTCGTGCGATCCGCGACTATTGACGGCCTTCGCCGTGGCCGAGCACCACGTACTTCAGCGAGGTCAGCCCTTCCAGGCCGACCGGGCCGCGCGCATGCAGCTTGTCGTTCGAAATGCCGATCTCCGCACCGAGGCCGAATTCGAAACCGTCGGCAAAACGCGTCGAGGCGTTCATCATCACGCTCGCCGAGTCGACTTCGCGCAGGAAGCGCATGGCGCGGTCGTGATCTTCGGTGACGATTGCATCCGTGTGGTGCGAGCCGTAGGCGTTGATGTGCTCGATCGCGTCGTCGAGCGTGTCGACCACCTTCACCGCCAGCACCGGCGCAAGGTACTCGGTACGCCAGTCCTCTTCGGTCGCATCCACGAGCGGACCGACGCCCGCGTCGGCGAGAATCGAGCGCGCCGCAGCATCCACGCGCAGTTCGACTTCCTTCTCGCGATACAGGCGGCCAAGCGGCGGCAGCACATCATGCGCAATGCCGCGCGCCACGAGCAGCGTTTCCATCGTGTTGCAGGTGCCGTAGCGGTGCGTCTTCGCGTTATCGCACACGGTCAACGCCTTCGCGAGATCGGCGCGGTCGTCCACATACACGTGGCAGATACCGTCGAGGTGCTTGATCATCGGCACGCGCGCCTCTGCCATCAAGCGCTCGATCAGGCTCTTGCCGCCGCGCGGCACGATCACATCCACGAATTCCGTCATCGTGATGAGCTTGCCCACGGCCGCGCGGTCAGCAGTCCCGACCACCTGCACCGCGTCCTGCGGCAGGCCGGCCGTGGTCAGCCCTTCGCCGATCAGCTTCGCGAGCGCCGTATTGCATTCGAGCGCCTCGGAGCCGCCGCGCAGAATCGTGGCGTTGCCCGACTTCAGGCACAACGCTGCCGCGTCGATCGTCACGTTCGGCCGCGATTCGTAGATGATGCCGATCACGCCCAGCGGCACGCGCATCTGCCCGACCTGGATGCCGCTCGGACGGAACTTGAGGTTGGTGATCTCGCCGATGGGGTCGGGCAGCGCCATCACCTGGCGCAGGCCCTCGACCATCGTCTTGAGGGCCTTGTCCGAAAGCGTGAGGCGATCGATGAACGCCGCGTCGTGGCCCTTCTCCGTCGCGCGCGCGAGGTCGCGTGCGTTCGCATCCTTCAATTGCTGCGCGTCGCGCTCGATGGCTTGCGCCACCGCTTCGAGCGCCGCGTTCTTCGCGGCCGTCGTGGCCCGTGCCATCGCGCGCGAAGCGTTGCGGGCGCGGCGCCCGAGGTCGGTCATGTACTGGTCGATATCCATGGTGTCTTTCGTCATGCGGCGCGTGAGGCGCAGTCAGATGTGCGCCAGGCACGGTTTGATTCAAACGGTTCAGCCCGATTTTAAGGCCAGCCGCCAAGGTTTGCTGGACGCGGCCGGGCCGCCCGGCAGGTGCACCGGCTGCGCGGCGACCGTAGAGCAGGCGCCGACGTGCCGGTTCAGGCAAGCGCGGAACGCTTTAGCCTTGCCGGCGCGACGGCCCTGCGGTGCGCGGTCGGGCCGCGGCCGCTGCGGCCGCCGCCGCCGCTGGGCCAGCTGGCTGAGCACCCGGCTGCACGCGCCCCGGCGCCCCAGCGCCGCGCGCAGCGGCGGCGCCGCGCGCCTGCGGTGCACCTTCGCGTGGCGCGGCTACTGTCATGGCGAGTTCGAACAGGCCATCCCAGGCATCGGGCGGCAGCGCATTGCGCCAGTCGGCGCGCGATTGACCCGACAGCCCCTTGACCTGGCGGTCGAGGCGCGCCGCAAGCGCGAGACCGCGCTCAAGCGTCGCTTCGCTCAGGCGCGAAAGCGCCGGCCCGATGAGCCGCTCGCGCGGCCCCCACACGCGGTTCTCGCGCAGCAGCATGGCGAGCGGCTTGCCCGCCGCCACGCCGCGCTTGATGCGCAAGAGCGTGCGGATTTCCTCGACCACGGCCCACAGCACCAGCACCGAAGCCTCGCCTTCGCCCTGCAGCCCGTCGAGCATGCGCGCGAGGCGGCCAACGTCGCCTGTGAGCATCGCTTCGTTGAGCTTGAATACGTCGTAGCGCGCGACGTTGAGCACGGCGTCGTGAATCTGCTCGAAGTTCAGCACGCCTTCGGGATACAGCAGCCCAAGCTTCTGGATTTCCTGATGCGCCGCCAGCAGGTTGCCTTCCACACGCTCCGCCACGAATTGCAGCGCGCGCCGGCCGTCTTCGCCGGATGCAACGCGCTGGCCTTGCAGCGCCAGACGCTGGCCGATCCAGTTCGGGAGCGCCGCGCGCTCGACGGGATCGATCTTCAGCGCGACGCCGCTGTCAGCCAGCGCCGTGAACCACCCAGACTTCTGCGTGGCGGCGTCGAGCCGCGGCAGCGTGACGAGCATCAGCACATCGGGATTCGAGGCAGCGGCGAGCGTCTTGAGCGCGTCCGCGCCTTCCTTGCCGGGCTTGCCCGACGGAATGCGCAACTCCACCAGCTGGCGATCGCCAAAGAGCGACATCGACTGGCTCGCGCCAAGCAGCGAGCTCCAGTCGAAGCCGCGCTCGACGGTGAACACCGAGCGGTCGGTAAAGCCCGCCGCGCGCGCAGCCGCGCGGATGCGGTCGCACGCCTCCTGGGCGAGCAGGTGCTCGTCGCCGTAGACGACGTACAGGCCAGCCAGCCCTCGCGCGAGGTGCGGTTCGAGTGCGTCGGGTCGCAGTTGCATGGCGCTCGGTCGAAGATCGCTCAGTAGAGGGAAACCGCGCGCATTACAGCGGCGGCGGCGGCAGCGGTGCGAGCGGCGCGACACCCGGCACGACCTGATCGGGCGTCGGGTTGATCGACTTCAGCACGGCAAGGCGCCGCATGAGCTGGTCAACGGCGTCGTTCTGCATGTCGGTGAACAGCAGATCGGCTTCCTGCGTCTTGGCGGTCGCGAACTGATCGCTGTAGGTCAGCGCGCGGTTCAGCGAGATCATGCTCGGCTGGATCAGCACGCTGCCGTCCGGTCTCGTCAGCGTATAGTTCAGCGAATAGTTGACCTGATATTCCACGACCGCGCCGAGCGAATTGAGCGTGAGCGTGCTGAAGCTACGGCCTTCGGAAACGCGCAGCACGGCGTCGGCATTGGCCACCGAGTCGACCACGACCGAATCGCTGCCGCCTTCGACCATACGCGAGAGACGCCCGGCGAGCGGCGGCGGCGCGCCGACGACGGCGAGGCGCTTGAAGGCGAAGTTCTCCTCGCCGCGCAGCTGGAAGCCGCACGCCGAGAGGGCCAGCGCGCTGCCCGCCACAAGCGGGAACAACCTGAGAAACGATCTGCGAATCACATGGACTCCCTGGGTTCGCGACAGAGTCGCCAGTGTCGGCTGAGCGGCGCCGCGCGGTGCTTCGCGCGCTACGCCGCTCACATGGCCTTTGGTTTGCCTCGTTAGACCACGACGTTCACGAGGCGGCCCGGCACGACGATGATCTTCTTCGGAGCACGGCCTTCCGCGAACTTGACGAACATCTCGTGCGCGAGTGCGGCCGCCTCGATCGCATCCTTCGATGCGTCCTTGGCCACCGTCACGGCGCCGCGCACCTTGCCGTTCACCTGCAGCACGAGTTCGATCTCGGCCTGCTCCAGCGCCTTTTCGTCGACCTTCGGCCACGGTGCGTCGAGCAGCGTGCCGTATTCGTCGCCGTAGCCGAGCGCCTTCCAGAGTTCGAACGCGATGTGCGGCACGACCGGGTACAGCACGCGCAGCAGCACGCCGAACGTTTCGCGCTGCACGCCGGCACCGGCACCCTTGGCGCCGTCGATGGCGTTGAGCATCTTCATCGCCGCCGAAACGACGGTGTTGTACTGCAGGCGCTGATAGTCGAAGTCGGCCTGCTTGAGCACGCTATAGACTTCCCGGCGCAGCGCCTTTTCTACGTCCGTGAGCGCCGCCGCGTCGAACGAGGCGCGCGACTGGATCGCTTCGGCGTTCGCATGGCCGAAGGTCCACACGCGTCGCAGGAAGCGGCTCGCGCCTTCCACGCCGGCGCCCGACCATTCGAGTTGCTGCTCGGGAGGCGCTGCGAACATCGTGAACAGACGCGCGGTGTCTGCGCCGTACTGGTCGATCAGCACCTGCGGGTCGACGCCGTTGTTCTTCGACTTCGACATCTTCTCCACGCCGCCCAGCACCACGGGCTGGCCGTCGCTGTTGAGCGTCGCGCCGATCGGGCGGCCCTTGTCGTCGTGCGTGACGGTCACGTCGGCCGGGTTGTACCAGGTCTTCTTGCCCGCGGCGTCTTCGCGGTAGAACGTCTCGTTGAGCACCATGCCCTGCGTGAGCAGGTTCTTGGCCGGCTCGCCGAATTTCACGAGGCCGAGGTCGCGCGAGACCTTCGCCCAGAAGCGCGAGTACAAGAGGTGAAGAATGGCGTGCTCGATACCGCCGATGTACTGGTCCATCGGCATCCAGTAGTCGGTGCGCTCGTCGACCATGTTCACGGCATCCGGCGCCGCGTAGCGGTAGAAGTACCACGACGAGTCGACGAAGGTGTCCATCGTGTCGGTTTCGCGCTTCGCATCGGCACCGCAAGTCGGGCACTTGCAGTTCAGGAAGGCTTCCGACTTCGCGAGCGGATTGCCCGTGCCGTCCGGCACGAGGTCCTCCGGCAGCACGACCGGCAGATCCTTTTCGGGCACCGGCACGTCGCCGCAACTCGGGCAATGAATGATCGGGATCGGCGTGCCCCAGTAGCGCTGGCGCGAAATGCCCCAGTCGCGCAGGCGCCACGTGACCTGCTTGTCGCCGAGGTCGAGGGCCTTGAGGTCGGCTGCGACGGCATCAACGGCCGCCGTGTAGGCGAGGCCGTCATACTTGCCGCTGTTGACGCAGACGGCGCGTTCCTTGTCGCCGTACCATTCCTGCCAGCCGTCGAGCGAGTACGTCTCGCCTTCTGCGGCGATGACCTGCTTGATCGGCAGGTTGTACTTCTGCGCGAACGCGAAATCGCGCTCGTCGTGGCCCGGCACGCCCATCACGGCGCCTTCGCCATAGCTCATCAGCACGTAGTTGCCGATCCACACCGGCACTTGCTCGTGCGTGAGCGGGTGCGTGACGGTGAAGCCCGTGGGCACGCCCTTCTTTTCCATCGTCGCGACGTCGGCTTCCGCCACGCCGCCGCGCTTGCATTCGTCGATGAACGCCTGCAGTTCCGGCTTAGCCAGAGCGAGACGCGTGGCGAGCGGATGCTCGGCCGCGATCGCCGCAAAGGTCACGCCCATGATCGTGTCGGCGCGCGTGGTGAACACGCGCAGCAGCTTCTTCTCGCCGTCGAGCTCGTACGGGAAGCCGAAGTTCACGCCGAAGCTCTTGCCGATCCAGTTCTGCTGCATGATCTTCACGCGCTCGGGCCAGCCGAGGCCGTCGAGGTCGTTCAGCAGTTCATCGGCGTATTGCGTGATGCGCAGGTAGTACATCGGGATTTCGCGCTTTTCTACCAGCGCGCCCGAACGCCAGCCGCGCCCGTCGATCACCTGCTCGTTGGCGAGGACGGTCTGATCGACCGGGTCCCAGTTCACCGTGCCGGTCTTCTTGTAAGCGATGCCCTTCTCGAGCATCTTCAGGAAGAACCACTGGTTCCACTTGTAGTAGTCGGGCTTGCAGGTGGCGATTTCACGCGACCAGTCGATGGCGAGACCCATCGACTGCATCTGGCCCTTCATGTATTCGATGTTGTCGTACGTCCACTTGGCCGGCGGCACGCTGTTGGCCATCGCGGCGTTTTCGGCGGGCATGCCGAACGCGTCCCAGCCCATCGGCATCAACGTGTTGTAGCCGTTCATGCGCAGGTAACGGTACATCACGTCGTTGATCGTGTAGTTCCGCACGTGGCCCATATGCAGCTTGCCCGACGGATACGGCAGCATCGAGACGCAGTAGAACTTGGGCTTGTCGGCCTTCTCGGCCGTCCGGTAAGCGTCGGTGGCGCGCCATTCGCTTTGCGCGGCGGATTCGACGTCGGAGGGAACGTATTTTTCGAGCATGGTGTGGGTGGTGAACGCTGGAAACGGGCGGCTGCTTCGGTACCTTCAGTGCCGGATGCACCGGGCCGGCTGTTCACGATACCGGCAGATTGCGGCGGTTTCGCTGGGCCCGTTTTTAAAGGAAACGTTGATTATACCGTTGACTGGCGCGCGCTCAGCGGCGTGCGCAGTGGCGTCTTCAGTGAGCGCCGGCGGGCGGCTCGGTCACGAAGCCGAGGCGCGTGAGACCGGCCTGCTGCGCGGCGCCCATCACCTGCGCGATCACGTCGTAGCGCGTCTCGCGCGCGGCGCGCAGTTGCAGCTCGGGCTGCTGCGACTCGGGCTCTTTGCCCGCTGCCGTGAAGCGCGCGCGCAGTTCGTCCAGCGTGATGGGCTGGGCGTTCCAGTAGAGCCTGCCGGCGGCGTCGATGGAAAGCGTGACGGTCTGCGCCGTTTGTTGCGCCGGCTCGGCGGCGACCTTCGGCAAATCGAGCCGGATCGCGTGCGAGAACAGCGGTGCGGTAATGATGAAAATGACGAGCAGCACGAGCATGACGTCGATGAGCGGCGTCATGTTGATTTCCGACATCGGTGCAGCATCGCGCTTCTTTTCGAGTCCGCCGAATGCCATACGGGTTGCCTCCTACGACTCGGCGCGCGCGCCTTCGCGCAGCGCGCCCTGCGCACCTTCGCGGCGCAGCGGCGCGCCTTCGGGCGCGCAGGCATAGGCGTGCAGATCGTGGGCGAAGCCGTCGAGATCGTCGCAGAGCTGGCGCACGAGGCGACCCAGCACGTTGTAGGCGAGCACCGCCGGAATCGCGACGACTAGACCAAAGGCCGTCATGATGAGCGCCTCGCCCACCGGGCCGGCCACGTTCTCGATCATCGCCTGGCCGCTCGCGGCAATGCTGCCGAGTGCGTGGTAGATGCCCCAGACGGTGCCGAGCAGGCCGACGAACGGCGCCGTGCTGCCCACCGAGGCGAGCAGGACCTGGCCGAACTCGAGGCGCCGCTGCGACGCCTGCAGCGCGCCGCGGAGCGCCCGCAGCACGCGCTCGCCGCGATCCACGCGCGCGAGCATCATGCCGGGCGCGTCGGCTTCCTCGGCGGCGAGCGCCGCCTGAGCCAGCGGCAGGAACACGCGCTCGCGGTCGACCGGACGCATGGCGGCAACGCCGTCTGCGAGCGTGCGCGCCTGCCAGAAACGCGCAATGGCGCGCGGCCCCTGGCGCTTCGCGCGCAGGAGCACCCAGCTCTTGATGATGAGGAAACACCAGCTCGCGACCGACATGGCGAGCAAGACCCACGCAACCGCGTGAGTGACCGCGTCGCCCGTCTGCAGATAGTGAATGACTCCGGAACTCGCTGCCATCGGACCTCGCTCACTGTCGGTCCGGCGCAAGCGCCGGACCGTAGGGGAAACGCTCAGCGCAGGCCGAGCACGTCCTGCATATCGTACAGGCCATGGGCCTTGTCCTGCAGAAAGCGTGCGGCGCGCACGCTGCCCTGCGCATAGGAAAGGCGGCTCGAGGACTTGTGCGTGATCTCGATGCGCTCGCCGATACCCGCGAACAGCACCGTATGATCGCCGACGATATCGCCGCCGCGAATCGCCGAAAACCCGATCGTCGAGGGGTCGCGCTCGCCCGTCACGCCTTCGCGGCCGTACACGGCGCATTCGTCGAGATTGCGGCCGAGCGCGTGCGCCACGGCCTCGCCCATCGCAAGCGCGGTTCCCGAGGGCGCGTCGACCTTATGGCGATGGTGCGCCTCGATGATCTCGATGTCGTAGCCGGTCTCGAAAAAACGCGCCGCGTATTCGAGCAGCTTGAGCGTGACGTTCACGCCCACGCTCATGTTAGCCGCGAACACGACGCCGACCTTCTGCGCGGCCGCGCCGAGCTGCGCTTTTTGCTGTGCGTCGAAGCCGGTCGTGCCGATCACCATCTTCACGCCGTTGCGCTGCGCCGCCTCGAGGTGCACGAGCGTGCCTTCGGGGCGCGTGAAGTCGATCAGGCAGTCGCTTTGCGCGAAGACCTGCTCGATGTCGTCGGTGATGCGCACGCCGGTGTCCTTGCCGAGGAACGCGCCGGCGTCCTGGCCGACGGCGGGCGAGCCCTTGCGCACGAGCGCGCCCGAGAGCGTGACGTCGGGAGAATTCAGGACGGTTTCGATGAGCATGCGGCCCATGCGGCCCGATGCCCCGGCGATTGCGATTTTCATGAGTCTTCCTGCCAATGTGTCGCTGGCCGCGGTGCCGGATGCCACCAGGCGCCACGCAGCGCCGCCGCCAAAAACGCGGCGGCCGGTGGTAGTGACACCCCGGCCGCCGGATCGAAGCGCGGCGCGCCTCGCGCACCACGCTCTGCTTGTGTTACCGGCCAGGTCAGCCGGATCAGTTGCTCGGAGCCGCAGCCGCCCCCGAGGCCGGCACCGTGGGCGGCGCGGCGAGCGACGAATCCCGTGCGGGGCCGGAGGGCGCCGCATTGGTGGTGTCGCCGGTGCCTTGCGCGCCGGCGGCCGGGCCAACCGGGTTGCTCGGCGGCACGCCCTGGATTTGCGGCTGCGGCTGGCGATGCAGCTGAACCTGCGAGGGCATCGTGCCGACGTTCTGCGGCAGCGCCGACGACTGCGGATTGCCCGCGCGCACCGACGGCGTGAAGCCCGACGGCGTTTGCACGGCTTCCGTGGCGCGGTTCGCGGCGGCGGCCGCCTGTGCGTTGGCGTCCTGCGGCAGCCCGTTGGTGGCCGTGCCGAGTTCGGACGACGGCGTGCGCGCCGTGTCGCCTACCGTCGGGCCGGTCGCGCTCGAGGGCTGCGCAGGCGCGCCTGCTGCAGCCGCCACCGGCGCCGATGCGCCCGTCGCCGGCGCAGCAGCGACGGCCCTCTTCTTGCCGGAGCGGTCGCCGTCGATTTCGGCGAGCAGTTCGAGGTTCGAAGGCAGGTCTTCACCGCCCGACCAGCTCGCTACGCGGTCGCCTTCGAACAGCACGACGAAGTCACGTTGCTGGACCACGGCGGTCGAGCCCCGCTTGAAATAGAAAATGTAGTCCCAGCGGTTCGCATGGAACATGTCGGTGAGGAGCGGCGTGCCGAGCAGCTGCTTGACCTCGGCGCGCGACATGCCCACCTTCATCTGCGCCGCGGCTTCCGCCGAGACGAAGTTGCCTTGCACGATGGTAATGCGGTAAGGCGTAATGCTCTGGGCGACGCGCTGTGTCACGCTGTCGTACGTTTTACAGCCGGCGAGCGCCGCGAACGCGGCCGCAGCCAGCAGGGTGCACGCCAGGCGGCCGCCGTGCATGCGCCGGCCGATCGTTGTGAATTCTGGAATCATTTCCCTCACCGTGCGGGCTTTTCGCGAAGCCGCGCGTATTCTGTAGAAGATCGTTCGAAGTTCTGGCGAAAATGCCCGGAACGGCAAAAACGCATTAACATAACAACCTAGCATTGTACTCCAGGGACTTATCGTCATGACCAATCCAACCGATCTCAAGAACATCGGCCTCAAGGCGACGCTGCCTCGCCTCAAGATCCTGGAGATTTTTCAGCACAGCCCCGTGCGCCATCTGACCGCCGAAGACGTCTACCGCAACCTGCTGAACGAGGAGCTCGACATCGGCCTCGCCACGGTCTACCGGGTCCTCACGCAGTTCGAGCAGGCCGGGTTGCTCACGCGCAGCAACTTCGAATCGGGCAAGGCGGTGTTCGAACTGAACGAGGGCAGTCACCACGACCACCTCGTTTGCCTCGACTGCGGCATCGTTGAAGAATTTTTTGACCCCGAAATCGAAAAGCGCCAGCAGATGATCGCCACGGAGCGCGGCTTCAAGCTCCAGGAGCACGCCCTTGCCCTCTACGGCGCGTGCACGAAGGAAAACTGCCCGCACCGCAAGCACTGACCACCGCTTGCAACCTGCAGGCTGCAGGCTGCAGAAAAGGAAACGCCACGGCAGTTCTGCCGTGGCGTTTTCGTTTGGTGAGCCTGTATTTGCGAAAAACGGGCCGGACCTCAGGCAGGCACGAGCGACGGGTCGGCTTGCGCGAGCCGCCAGGGCCTCGCAAGCGCGATCTCGTCGCAGTTCGGCTGCGTGCCGCCGCGGTCGATTACCACGAAGTCGCTCACGCGCCCGAACGCGAGCAACGGGTGATGCCAGACGCCTTTGGCATAGTTGACGCCCTGCCCGCGCCCGGCCCAGAACGCCCGCAAGCCGGCCGGATCGAACTCGCCCGCGGGCGCGACCACCACTGCGTAGCCCGCGTCGCCGAGCGGCACGAACGCCTGGCTGCCCAGCGGATGCCGCTCCATCATCGCAATGTCGACGGGCCACGCACGCGGCTGGGCGCGAAACACACTGACGATAGGCCGGCCGCCCGCCTCGTTCACGTCGATGGCGGCGAGATCGTGGAAGCGCTCGGTCGTGCCGCCGTTGATCGGAAAATGGCGCGCGCCTTCGAGTTCGATGACGTCGCCGAACGGCGCGAACGCCTCGCGCGTCAAGGGCTCCATGTGCAGGATCTGCATCGCGGCTCCTCGCTCAGGCCGGTTCGCCCCACAGGCGCAGGCGCGAGACGCCGCCGTCCGGGAAGATGTTGAAACGCACGTGCGTGACCGGGCCGAGCGCCGCGATCCTGCTCTCGAACACGTGCTGCTTGTCCATTTCGAGCTTCTGCTCGCCGAGCAGTTCCGGCCAGAACATCGCCTGGGTGACGAGCGAGTCGTCGGTGCCGCCCGTCACGCTCGCCGCCTGCAGCGAGCAGCGGTCCGGGTAATTGCCCTTGAAGTGCGCCGTGTCGACTTCGATCTTGCGGATGATGCCGGGCCGCGCGAGCGCCACGATCGCCCAGTCGTTGCCCGGCTCCCTTCGGCGGCGCGTCTCCCAGCCGTCGCCCATGTTCACGCCGCGGCCAGGCATCAAGATCGTGGAAGCGAGCCCGAAGTGCTGGTTGTTGGCCGCGACGAGATACGCGCCGTTTTCGATCGCCGCGAGATCGACGAGGCTACCGCGCTCCGCCGTGCTCCAGTCGCGCCGGGGCTGGCCGTACACGCGCAGACGCGCGAGGCCGCCGTCGGGATAGAGATTCACGCGCAAATGCGTGAACGCGCGCGTATCGCTCACTTCGACGTAGTGGTGCTGGTTGCCCTGCAAGGTCGTCGCCGGGACGATGGTCTGCCAGTCTGCGTTGTCACCGGGCGTTTCGTCGTCGCCCAACTGCGCGTAGCAGGCCTCGATCGAAGCCGCCGGAGGAAAGTTGCCCGTGAAATGGCTCGTATCGAGATCGAGGCCGTGTATCACGCCCGGGCGCGCGAGGCGCATGATGCAGAAGTCGTGGCCGGTCGTGCGCTTGCGGCGCGTCTCCCAGCCGTCCATCCACTTGCCGTGGTCGTCGTACTTGCCGGGTATGAAGACCGCGGGCTGCGGATCGAGCATGCGCTCCTTCGGCGCGAAGAACTCGTCGCTCGCGTGGAGCGCGCGGGCGCCCAGACGCGGATCGGCAAGGTTCATGTAGCGGCGCGTGAACGCGGGGGCATTGGGGTCGAGAGTCGGAATGGCCATGATGGTGTCGAACGCTTAAGTTGCTCAGTTCATCGAAGGAAAACGAATGCCGAGTGCTGGGTCAGGCGTGGGCGTGTTTGCCGCCGAGTGCGTTGTCTTCGCCATGCGCCGTGTCTGCATCGGTGTCGCCTGCCGGCACGTAGAGAAAGCCTTCGTCGAGGTTCAGCACGCGTCTGGCGCGCGCCTTGTCGATGTCGTGCTCCCACACCGCGACCACCACCGTCGCGACGCAGTTGCCGATCAGGTTGGTAAGCGCGCGGGCGATGCCGACGAACCAGTCCACCGGCAGGATCAGCACGAGGCCGAGCACGGGAATCGCGGGAATGGCGGAAAGCGTGGCGGCGAGAATCACGATCGCCGAGCCGGGAATGCCGTGCGCGCCCTTCGAGGTGATGAGCGACACCAGCACGACCACGATGAGATCGTGCATCGACAGCGGCGTGTTGGTCGCCTGCGCGATAAAGATCACCGCGAGCGTGAGGTAGATCGAAAAGCCGTCGAGATTGAACGAGTAGCCGGTCGGGATCACGAGGCCCACCGTCGAATCCTTCACGCCCATCCATTCGAGCTTGCGCATGACCTGCGGCAGCACCGCGTCGGACGACGCGGTGCCGAGCACGATCGAGAGTTCTTCGCGCAGGTAGCGGACCAGCTTGAACACGTTGAACCCCGCCAGCCGCATGACGATGCCGAGCACCACCGCAACGAACACGATGCAGCTCGCGTAGAACACGATCACGAGCAGCCCGAGTTGCTTGAGCGAAGCGACGCCGTAGGTGCCGGTCGTGAACGCGATCGCGCCGAGCACGCCGAGCGGCGCGAGCTTGATGATGAAGCCCATCACCCGGAAGAACACCTGCGCGAGTTCGTCGATCAGGCTGTTCACGCGCTGCGCCTTCGGGCCGAGCAGCGAGAGCGCGCTGCCGAACAGCACCGAGAAGACGAGGATCTGCAGGATGTCGCCCTTCGCGAAGGCGTCGAACGCGGTGTCGGGAATGATCTTCAGCAGGAAGCCCGCGGTGTCCTTCAGGCTCCTGGCGTGCTCGGTGTAGGTCGCAAGCGAGGCCGCATCGAGCGAGTGCAGATCGACGTTCATGCCGGCGCCCGGACGCGTGACGTACGCGAGCACGGCGCCGATCACGAGCGCGACGGTGGTCATCGCCTCGAAGTACACCACCGACTTCAGGCCGACGCGGCCCACCTTCTTCAGATCGCCCGCGTGCGCCATGCCGCTCACGACCACGCAGAACACGATCGGGCCGATCACCATCTTGATGAGTTTGAGAAAGCCGTAGCCGAGCGGGCGCAGCGACTGGGCGAAATGCGGAAACACCGCGCCGACCACGATGCCCGCCACGAGGGCGATCACTACACGACTAAACAGCGAATTGAAGAACTTCGTCACGACTTTCTCCTACTGAGCAGGGGTGGAGCAAGCAACTGCTCTGACTGGTCTGACCAGTGCTGTTATGGCGGATAGTAGGAAGCCGATATACCGGAGTCAAGGTTGGGGAGCGCGGTGTTTACCCTTGCGCGGTCTGACCGGTTTGCGGGCCGGAGCGCGACGCCTTATGCCGCGGCGCGCGGGCGTTGACCGCAATGCACCATGGGTGTGCGCCGGACGGGACTACAATACCGGTCAGACCACCCGAATGCTGCCGCGCCATCCGATGAAGAACGTTCCACATACCGTCACCGACGCCGCCGTCGCCACGATCCGCGAACGGATCGAGGGCGGCCTGTATCCGGTCGGCAGCCTGCTGCCCGCGCAGCGGCAGCTTTCCGAGGAGCTGGCGATCAGCCGCGCGTCGTTGCGCGAAGCGCTCTCGACGCTCGAGGCGCTCGGCCTGCTCTCGATCCGCGCTGGCAAGGGCGTGTACGTGACGAGCGCGCAGGCCACCAACGCCCACCCGTGGCGTTTCGCCGATCAGTCGTCGCTGCCCGACACCTACCAGATGCGCTACGCGCTAGAAGGCTTCGCCGCGCGCATGGCGGCGCTCGCCATCTCAGACGCCGACGTCGCGTGGCTCGAAGCGAACACCGAGGCGCTGCACAGCGCCCTCGCCTGCGACGAACTCGACGAAGCCGCGCAGTTCGACTTCGAATTCCACATGCGTATCGTGAATCTCGCAGGCAATGCGGCGATCGAATCGATCCTGCGCAGCAGCGCCGACATCATGAAAGAGAGCCAGCGCATGCCGTTCTACCGGCGCGAGCGCGTGCTCTCCACGCATCGCGAGCACGGCCTGATCGTGGCGGCGCTGAAGGCACGCGACTCGGCGGCCGCCGGCGAGGCCATCGAGGCTCACATCGCCAATGCGGCACAGCGCGCGGGCGTGTACTTCCCTACGCCGCCCGCATTCGCCAGTTCCGCGCACACCGCCATCGAAAGGTGAGGACGAAAAAAAACCGCCCGAGGGCGGTTTTCTCATGCAGCGCAGAGCGTGCTTACTTCGCGTTCGCGAAAGCCACCGCCGTGTCCAGCATGCGGTTCGAGAAGCCCCACTCGTTGTCGTACCAGCTCGACACCTTCACGAGACGGCCCGAGACCTTCGTGAGCGTGGCGTCGAACGTCGACGATGCCGGGTTGTGGTTGAAGTCGATCGACACCAGCGGTGCGTCGTTGTAGCCCAGGATGCCCTTGAGCGAGCCTTCCGAAGCTTCCTTCATGATGGCGTTGACTTCTTCGACCGTCGTGTCGCGCTTGGCGATGAACGACAGGTCGACGATCGACACGTTGATGGTCGGGACGCGGATCGCGTAGCCGTCCAGCTTGCCGTTCAGTTCCGGCAGCACGAGGCCGACAGCCGAAGCCGCGCCCGTCTTCGTCGGGATCTGGCTGTGCGTGGCCGAGCGCGCGCGGCGCAGGTCTTCGTGGTACACGTCGGTCAGAACCTGGTCGTTCGTGTACGCGTGGATCGTCGTCATCAGGCCGGTTTCGAGGCCGATCTTGTCGTTCAGCGGCTTGACGAGCGGTGCCAGGCAGTTGGTCGTGCACGATGCGTTCGAGATGACCGTGTGTTCGGCCTTCAGCACGTTGTGGTTCACGCCGTAGACGATGGTCGCGTCGACGTCCTTACCGCCCGGCGCCGAGATGATGACCTTCTTCGCGCCGCCCTTCAGGTGCGCGCTCGCCTTTTCCTTGGTCGTGAAGAAGCCCGTGCACTCCATCACGACGTCGACGCCCAGCTCGCCCCACGGCAGTTCGGCCGGGTTGCGGTTGGCCAGCACGCGGATACGGTCGCCGTTGACGACGAGGTAGTCGCCGTCGACCTTCACTTCACCCGGGAACTTGCCGTGTGCCGTGTCGTACTGCGTCAGATGCGCATTGGTCTTCGCGTCACCCAGGTCGTTGATCGCAACGATCTGGATGTCGTGCTTCTTGCCGTTCTCGTAGAACGCGCGAAGCGTGTTACGGCCGATGCGGCCGTAGCCATTGATAGCGACGCGAATGGTCATGGTTTATCTCCTAAGGGCTGAAAAATTCTGAAACCAGTGCTGCGCTGGCGCCGACTCCGGGCTGCGGCGGCCCGGCGGGACGCTCAAGGCAGCGGGCCCGCCAGATCTTGCCGATCAGGCGGGCCCGTTACGCATGCTTAGTTGTCGAGCGCGGCCTTGGCCGTCGCGACGACATGATCGACCGTGAAGCCGAAGTGCTTGAACAGCACGCCAGCCGGGGCCGATTCGCCGAACGTGTCGATGCCGACCACGCCGCCTTCAAGGCCCACGTACTTGCGCCAGAAGTCGGTCACACCGGCTTCGATCGCGACGCGGCGCACGCCCTTGGGCAGCACGCGCTCACGGTAGTCGGCGTCCTGCTTGTCGAACACATTGGTCGACGGCATGGACACCACGCGGGCGCCGATGCCTTCGCGCTGCAGCGCTTCGACGGCCTTCATCGCCAGTTCGACTTCCGAGCCCGTGGCGATCAGGATGATCTTGCGGCTCGGGATGTCGTCGTTCCAGTCCTTGAGGACGTAGCCGCCCTTGGCGATGTTCGCGATTTGCGCGTCCGTGCGCTCGTTGAACTGCAGGTTCTGACGGCTGAAGATCAGCGACGAAGGACCGTGATGCGAGATCGACTCGGTCCAGGCCACCGCGGTTTCCACGGTGTCGGCCGGACGCCAGAGCGTCATGTTCGGGATCAGGCGCAGGCTTGCGACCTGTTCGATCGACTGGTGCGTCGGGCCGTCTTCGCCGAGACCGATCGAGTCGTGCGTGAATACGAAGATCGACGGGCATTTCATCAGCGCGGCCACGCGCAGCGCGTTGCGGCTGTAGTCCGAGAACGTGAGGAACGTGCCGCCGAACGCCTTGTAGCCGCCGTGCAGGTTAAGGCCGTTGAGCGCCGCGCTCATGCCGAACTCGCGCACGCCGTAGTTGATGTGGTTGCCCCACTGGATGCCGGTCTCGCCTTGCTTCGCGGCGCGCACGGGCTTCGAAGCCTTCCAGTTCGTGAGGTTCGAGCCGGTCAGGTCGGCCGAGCCGCCCAGCAGTTCGGGCAGTGCCGCGGCGAGGCCTTCGATGGCCTGCTGCGAAGCCTTGCGCGTGGCAACCGTTTCCTTGCGCGAATCGGCGCCGGCGACAATCGCGGCGGCCTTCTGCGCCCAGTCCGCGGGCAGCTTGTGGGCCATGCGGCGCTCGAACTCGGCGGCTTCGGTCGGGTACTTCGACTTGTACGCGGCGAACTGCTCGTTCCATGCGGCTTCGAACTTCGCACCGGCGTCCTTCGCGTCCCAGTCCGCGTAGACTTCCTGCGGCAGCGTGAACGGCTCCCACTTCCAGCCCGCGGCTTCGCGCCACTTGGCGATTTCCTCGGCGCCGAGCGCCGCGCCGTGCACGTCGTGGCCGCCTTGCTTGGTGGGCGCGCCCTTGCCGATGACGGTCTTGCAGCAGATCAGCGTGGGCTTGTCCGACGCCTTGGCCTTCTGGATGGCCGCGTCGACCGCGTCCACGTCGTGGCCGTCCACGTGCGGGATCACGTTCCAGCCGTAGGCTTCGAAGCGTTCCGGCGTGTTGTCGTGGAACCAGTTGACCACGTCGCCGTCGATCGAGATGCCGTTGTCGTCGTACAGCGCGATCAGCTTGTTCAGCTTGAGCGTGCCGGCGAGCGAGCAGGCTTCGTGCGAGATGCCTTCCATCAGGCAGCCGTCACCGAGGAACACGTACGTGTGGTGATCGACGATCTTCGCGTCGGCCTTGTTGAACTCCGCGGCGAGCAGCGCTTCGGCCAGCGCCATGCCGACCGAGTTCGCCAGACCCTGGCCGAGCGGGCCCGTGGTCGTTTCGACACCCGGCGTGATGCCGAACTCGGGGTGACCCGGCGTCTTCGAGTGCATCTGACGGAAATTTTTCAGTTCCGCCATCGGCAGGTCGTAGCCCGTCAGGTGCAGCAGCGAGTACAGCAGCATCGAGCCGTGGCCGTTCGACAGCACGAAGCGATCGCGGTCGCTCCAGAGCGGGTTCGTCGGGTTATGGCGCAGATGGCGCGACCACAGCGCAACGGCGATCTCGGCCATGCCCATGGGCATGCCGGGGTGACCGGAGTTCGCTTGCTGAACGGCGTCCATGGACAGCGCACGAATGGCGTTGGCCATCAACTGGGTGGTAGCGGGGGAGGCGGAGGACGAGGTCGTCATGTCGAGTCCGGAAGTGTGCAAAAAGCGGCGTGAGCGGCGCAGGTCGCGAACAGCGCAAATTGCGAGGGCAAACTGCGGCGCACACAGCAGCGCGGGAGTCCGGAAGCTCGGCAAATCGCCCGCTCAGGCGCACATGCGGCGCCAGGAGACGCGAAACGGCCGGAGCAAACGGAGAGGGCTGCAAAGCGGAATATTCTAGCAGATCGTGGGGATGAACCCTGGTCGTAAGGCGCGCGGTATGCGCCGTGCGCGCCGTCGTCCTCGAGTTGGCCTCTGCCGCGGTCGGGGTGGACTTCACACCCCTATAATGGCTCTGTTGGCCCTATTTTCGACGCGATGTTCGCGCGCTCGGGCGCACTAGCAGCGCCTCTCCACTTCCGTGACCGAATCTCTGCTCTTCTATCCTGCGGCAAACGCGCTCTACGGCTTTCCGGGCGCGCGCCGCCTCGCCGCGGCCGATACGCCGTGGCAGCGCATCGAGGTCTGGGACACGCCGCAACTGGGCTGTCTCTTCACGCTGGACGGCCGCCCGATGACCTCCGCCGGCGACGAGTTCATCTATCACGAGTGCATGACGCACCCTGCCGCGCTCACGCATCCCGCGCCGCGCGCGGCGCTCGTGCTGGGCGGCGGCGACGGCGGCGCGGCGCGCCAGTTGTTGCGCCACCCGGCCATCGAGCGCATCGTCGTCGCCGAACTGGACCCGGACGTGGTGCGCCTCACGGGCGACTATCTGCCCGAGGTGCGCGGCGACGCCTTCGAGGACCCACGCGTGGAACTCGTGATCGGCGACGCGGCCGCGTTTGTCGCCTCCACGCAGGAACGCTTCGACCTCGTCGTATTCGATCTGACACCGCCGGATTCGCCGGCTGCCGGCCTCTACGCACCGGCGTTCTACGCCGCGCTCAAGCGCGTGATGAGCGCCGACGCACTCGTCTCGCTCCATCTGGGCTCCCCGTTCCATCACGCGCAGCGCGTGGGCGCGCTGCTCGGCGGACTGCGCGCGGCTTTCGCCGTCGTGCGAGCGCTTGCCGCCTACGTGCCGCTCTACGGCTCACTCTGGCTCATGGCGATCGCGAGCGACACGCTCGACCCCGCCGCCGTCGACGAGACCACGTTGCAGGCGCGTGCAGCCGGGCGGCAGCTCGAGGGTTTGCGCTATTACGACCCGCGACTGCATGCGGCGCTGTTAAAAGGTTCGTGCGCGGCCCGCGATAAACTAGGCGAATTCCTGCAGCTTTAGGTCCTGCCCGTGGAAAACGGCCAGTCCCAAGCGCTTTTAGCAGGCGCGCCCTCGCCCGCAGCGGCACGGCGCTTCATCCGAACCGCGAATCTGGAGAGACTCGATGACCGCACCCCGTCCTGCCGGCGTGCCATGGCTGACCCCCTATCTAACGGTGCGCGACGCGCGCGCGTCGATGGACTTCTATCGGGCAGCGCTCGGTTTTGCGGTACGCGACAGCGTGGAGGACGACGGCGCGGTCATGCACGTGGAAATGACGTACCACGATCAGCTGATCGTCATGTTCGCGCCGGAGGGCGCGTTCGGTTCGACCGCGCACACGCCCAAAAGCGCACAGACCGTCGCGCCGCAATCTTTTTATCTGTATGTCGACGATGTCGACGCGGTTTATGCGCGTGCGCTCGAAGCCGGCGCGAAATCGCTGAGCGAGCCGCAGGACCAGTTCTGGGGGGACCGTTTCGCGCAGATCGAAGACCTCGACGGTTACCGCTGGGCGCTTGCTCGGCACTTGTCCTGATTCAATGAGAAATAGTTCTATGCCCCGCTTTTTCGTCGGCAGCGCCCTGCAATCCGACGAGGTCTTCACCCTTCCCGACGAAGTCACGCGCCATGTCCAGGTGCTGCGCCTGCAGCCCGGCGACACCATCGTGCTGTTCAACGGTCTTGGCGGCGAGTACAGCGCCGAGATTGTCGGCATGGAGCGCCGCGACACGCAGGTCCGCGTCGGCCCTCACCGCGACTTCGAAGCCGAGCCGCCTTACCGTGTCATCCTCGCCCAGGGCATTGCCGGCAACGACAAGATGGACTGGCTGATCGAAAAGGCCGTCGAACTGGGCGCGACGAACTTCGTGCCCCTCACTGCAGCGCGCAGCGTCGTGCGGCTTTCGGGCGAGCGCGCCGTGCGCCGCCAGGCGCACTGGCAGCGCCTCGTGCAGGCCTCGTGCGAACAATGCGGACGCAACCGTCTGCCCGACGTCGCGCCCGCGCGTGACATCGCCACATGGCTCAACTCCCTGCCCGGGCGCCCCGGCGAAGGCGAACTGCGCCTGCTGCTCTCGCCGCGCGCCAACGTCGCATTCTCGACCTTGCCGGTCGAGCCGCCTTCGGGCGAGGTGACAGTGCTGATTGGCCCAGAGGGCGGACTGTCGTCGCAGGAAGAAGAGGCGGCGCTCGGCCACGGCTTCCTCGCAGTGGGGCTCGGGCCGCGCGTGCTGCGCACCGAAACGGCGGGTATCGCCGTGCTCGCGGCGCTCGCCGCACGCTGGGGCGGCTGGTAAGCGCAGCGCGTAAAAATGACAAAGCCCGCCGGAAGGCGGGCTTGCGAATTTCTGTCGCATGCGCGCGACGGAACGTGAGCCGAAGGTCAGGCGAACGAATAAAAAACGCGGAACGGCACCTTGCGCTCGGCCCAGTATTCCGAAGCCTCGCGAAAGACGTCGAGCAGCGTTTCCCGCCCGTCCTTGTCGAACTTCTGGGCAATCGGCAGTCCTTCCAGCACGATCACGAAACCGGGCTGCTCGCCGGCTTTCTGCACCAGATCGGTCAGGCAGTCGTACAAACCGTCGTAGTTCTTGCCGAAATGCTTCGGAAACAGAAACGAGGTGGCAATCGTCTCGAGTACTTCCTGCTTGGTTTGCGCATTCGCGCAGAACGCATAGAGGAAATGCTGCTGCAGCCGCTGGGCTTCGTCCGAGAGATCCTGAATGCGAAACGCCCGGATCGACTGGACAATATTCGGCTGCACGGTCGAAAACAGGCTCATGGCCCCCTCGTTCGATGAAAGCCCCGCCTCATCCTGGCGCGCCTCGCTGTCGTGCTTCAACTGCATGACGCGCTGGAACAGGTTGCCCTCCCCGGACGCGAACAGATCGCTCGCGACCCGAGGGTCGTGCGCGTAAACGTTATCGCTCATGCCGCTCATCCCGGTGTCAATCAATAATTCGCCTGAAACTGGCGTAGTGGTCGTCGGAGTAGTAACAGTTGTCGGTCCGCTTGCGTGGGCCGCCGCAAACGATGCGCTTGGCACCACGGTTGTGCGCTCCCGGCGTCGGGACCGTGTACTCGTGATAGTAGCCCCGCCGCTGCGGCGGCAATATCCGCTCAAAATTCCCGAATACGACGCCATCCTTCTCGTAAGGGAACGGGCCGCCCGCCGCAATCAGGCCCAACGTGCCCACCGCCTCACGCGGAAGTTCGTTGACCGAAATGCTGCCGACCGAATTACCCGCGTCTTCCGCCTGACTCGTGCGCGCCTGAGCGCCACCTGCCGCGAGCGCCGCGGTTGCGACCAGCGCCACCGCGGCGGCGCGCCGCAAGCCAGACAAACCGCCGCCGAAACAATGAGTTAGACGAGGCGCCATCCCCTGGTTCCCGCTTCCCTGGTTACGCGTTCGACGACAATCAAAGGTGTAAGGGTATCGCTAATGATGCCTGGAAGCAACGTTGGTCAGGCGAGGAGGACCACGGCTCGACCCCGCACGAGGGCCAAACAGGTAAAATTTACAATCTCATTTCATGCGATTTTGTTCGAGCGATCAGGGTTTCGCGCTCAAAAAATAAAATCGGCGCGCTAGCGGAAGCACGCCGATTTTTGTACCGCGTCGCCGGCTGCCGCCGGCGAGCCGCCGGACTGGGCCTAACGTGCCGCGTTCACGTCTGCGACGAGCAGCGCCGTCATGTTGACGATGCGGCGCACCGTGGCGGAGGCCGTCAGCACGTGCACAGGCTTGGCCGCGCCCAGGAGGATCGGTCCTATGGCGATGTTGTTGCCTGCCGCCGTCTTGAGCAGGTTGTAGGAGATGTTTGCCGCGTCGATATTCGGCATGATCAGCAGATTCGCTTCACCTTCGAGCGTCGACTCCGGCAGGATTTCCTTGCGCAGGTTCGCGTCGATCGCCACGTCGCCGTGCATTTCGCCGTCCACCTGCAGGTCCGGCGCGCGCTCCTGGAGGATCTCGAGCAGGTCGCGCATCTTCTGGGCGCTCGGCGCGTTGCTCGAACCGAAGTTCGAGTGCGAGCACAGCGCGATCTTCGGCTCGATGCCGAAGCGGCGCACTTCCTCGGCCGCCATCATGGTAATTTCCGCAAGCTGCTCCGGCGTCGGGTCGACGTTGACGTGCGTGTCGGCGATGAAAATCTGCCGGTTCGGCAGCACGAGCGCGTTCATTGCCGCGTAGACGTTGCAGCCGGCCTTCTTGCCGATCACCTGGTCGATGAAGTGCAGGTGGCGGTGCGTCGTGCTGACCGTGCCGCAGATCATGCCGTCGGCCTCGCCCTTTTCCACGAGCATCGAGCCGATCAGCGTGGTGCGGCGGCGCATTTCGAGCTTCGCCATTTGCTGCGTGATGCCCTTGCGCGCCATGAGTTTCGCGTAGGTCTGCCAGAACTCGCGGTAGCGCTCGTCATGGTCGGTGTTCACGACCGTGTAGTCCTGGCCGGCGTGCAGGCGCAGGCCGTAGCGCGCGATGCGCTGCTCGATCACCGACGGACGGCCGATCAGGATGGGCTTCGCGAGCTTTTCGTCGACCACGATCTGCACCGCGCGCAGGATGCGCTCCTCTTCGCCCTCGGCGAATACGATGCGCTTCTTCTCCGGCTCCACGGCGCGCGCGAGCTGGAAGATCGGCTTCATGGTCGTGCCGCTGTGGTAGACGAACTGCTGGAGGTGCTGTTCGTAGGCGTCCATGTCCTCGATCGGACGGGTCGCGACGCCCGAGTCCATTGCCGCCCTGGCCACAGCCGGCGCGATCTTGACGATCAGGCGCGGGTCGAAGGGCTTCGGAATCAGATACTCGGGCCCGAACTGCAGATCCTGGATGCCGTAGGCCGTGGCCACGACATCGCTTTGCTCCTGGCGCGCCAGTTCCGCGATCGCGTTCACCGCGGCGATTTCCATTTCGCGCGTGATGGTGGTCGCGCCCGCGTCGAGCGCGCCGCGGAAGATGAACGGGAAGCACAGGACATTGTTCACCTGGTTGGGGTAGTCCGTGCGGCCCGTGGCGAGCACGGCGTCCGGACGAACTTCGAGCGCGAGCTCCGGCAGGATTTCCGGCGTCGGGTTGGCGAGCGCGAGAATGAGCGGCTTGGCCGCCATCTGCTTGACCATGTCCTGCTTGAGCACGCCGCCAGCCGAAAGGCCGAGGAAAATATCGGCGCCTTCGATCACTTCGGCAAGTGTGCGCGCGTGGGTTTCCCGCGCGAATCGCTCCTTGTCCGGGTCCATCAACTCGGTGCGGCCCTTGTAGACCACGCCCGCGAGGTCGGTCACGACGATGTTTTCGAGCGGCAGACCGAGGTCGACGAGCAGGTCCAGACACGCCAGCGCGGCGGCGCCCGCGCCCGAGGCGACCAGCTTCACGTCCTTGATGTCCTTGCCCACGACCTTCAGGCCGTTCGTGAAGGCGGCCGCCACCACGATGGCCGTGCCGTGCTGGTCGTCGTGGAAGACCGGAATCTTCATGCGCTTGCGCGCTTCGCGTTCGACGATGAAGCACTCGGGCGCCTTGATGTCTTCGAGATTGATGCCGCCGAACGTGGGTTCGAGCGCGGCGATTACGTCGACGAGCTTGTGCGGGTCCGACTCGTTGAGTTCGATGTCGAACACGTCGATGCCCGCGAACTTCTTGAAGAGCACCGCCTTGCCTTCCATCACCGGCTTCGAGGCGAGCGGTCCGATGTTGCCGAGGCCGAGCACGGCCGTGCCGTTCGACACGACGCCCACGAGGTTGCTGCGCGCCGTGAAGCGCGCGGCGTTGAGCGGATTCTCGACAATCGCCTCGCACGCGAACGCGACGCCCGGAGAGTACGCGAGCGAGAGATCACGCTGATTGATCATCTGCTTGGTCGGCGCGATCGCGATCTTCCCGGGCGTAGGGAACTCGTGATAATCGAGGGCGGCTTCGCGAAGCTTGTTCGTAGCGGGATTCGACATGGGGAGGCAGGACGTGGGTGCGGATTAGAATGACAACTCGAACGCTAAGTTTGACCGATTGTAGCGCCAATCCCTGGCAGCATTCCTTTCAGTTCGGGCGCAAGTCCCGCGACCGCGATGGGGGGAAAAGCCATGCCAGGGTGCCCTATGCGGCGACGGCCATACCCCAACTGACATAACCCTTTCGTCATGCTTTCCGAGTTCTCCCTGATCGACCGATATTTTGCGCGGCGAGCGCGCACGAACACGCAACGCGCCACGCTGGGCATCGGCGACGACTGCGCGCTCATCGCGCCCGCCGCGGGCGAAATGCTGGCCGTCTCGACCGACATGCTGGTGGAAGGCCGCCACTTCTTCCCCGAGATCGATCCGCATGCGCTCGGCCACAAGGCGCTCGCCGTGAATCTCTCCGACCTCGCCGCGATGGGTGCGCAGCCGCTCGGCTTCACGCTCGCGTTCGCGCTCCCCAAGGCGGACGAGGACTGGCTAGCCGCGTTCAGCGCGGGCCTCTTCGAGCTGGCCGACCGCTTCGACTGCGAATTGATCGGCGGCGACACCACGGCAGGGCCGCTGAACCTGTGCCTGACGGTGTTCGGCTCGGTGCGTCGGGACGCCGCACTTCGGCGCGACGCCGCCCAGGCGGGCGACGACATCTGGGTCTCCGGCACGCCCGGCGACGCGCGCGCGGGCCTCGGCATGATGCGCGGCGAATGGCAGGTGAGCGAGCAGGACGCCGCGCCTTTGCGCCGGGCGCTCGAATACCCTGAACCGCGCGTGGCGCTGGGCCTCTCGCTGCGCGGCGTGGCGCGCGCCGCGCTCGACGTATCGGACGGCCTGGCCGGCGACCTGCGCCATATCCTGGAACGTTCGCACCTCGCCGCGACGATCGATGTAGACGCCCTGCCGCTCTCGCCTGCGCTGGCGCGCCTGCCGCGCGACGTGCAGCTGCAATGCGCGCTCGCCGGGGGCGACGACTACGAACTGTGTTTCACGGCGGCCCCCGCGCAGCGCGACGCGGTCGAGGCGGCGGCGCAACAGGCGGGCGTGAGCGTCGCGCGCATCGGTACAATGACTTCCCGCAGTTCGCCGCAAGCCGCCCCCGAGATCGCCTGGCGCGACGCGGGTGGCACGCCGCTCAATCTGACGTTGCAAGGTTTCGATCACTTCCATGCAGACTGACCCCACTCCCTCGCCTGCCGGTCATCCGGCTTCTGCGGCAGGCTCGGCAAGCAACGCCGCCGCGCCCGGCACGGGCGGTCAGCCCGGTGGCCCGCGCCGCGCCGACGCGCCGTTTATGCTCACCCATCCGCTGCACATCGTTTCGCTCGGCTTCGGCTCGGGGCTCTCGCGCCTCGCGCCAGGCACGGCCGGCACGCTGTTCGCCTGGGCGTCCTTCGAGGTGCTAAACCGCTATCTCACGGTGACCGAGTGGGGACTGCTGATCTTCTTCGGGTTCTTTGCAGGCATCTGGATCACGGCCTTCACGGCGAAGAAACTGCGCACGGACGATCCCTCGGCCATCGTCTGGGACGAGATCGTGGCGTTCTGGCTCGTGCTGCTCATGATCACGCCCGTCGATTTCGAGGGCCGGCTGTGGGCCTTCGTCGTGTTCCGGTTCTTCGACATGGTGAAGCCGCCGCCCATCCGCTATTTCGACCGGCGCTTCAAGGGCGGCCTCGGCATCATGCTCGACGACATCGTCGCCGCATTCTTTACGCTGCTCGTCATCGCGCTCTGGCGCATGTCGGTGTAGCGCCACTTCGCCGCCAACTCAACGGATTGCTGCAATGGCTACCGATTCCGTCGTCCACCAACTCGCCATCCGCGTCGGCAACAAGCTGCGCGACGGGCGGCTCATGCTCGCGAGCGCCGAGTCCTGCACGGGCGGCATGGTCGCCACCGCCATCACCGATATATCCGGCAGCAGCGTCTGGTTCGAACGCGGCTTCGTCACCTACTCGAACCAGGCGAAAACCGAGATGATCGGCGTGCCGCCCGAACTCATCGAAAAGCACGGCGCGGTGAGCGAACCGGTCGCGCGCGCGATGGCCGAAGGCGCGCTCAGCAACAGCCGTGCACAAGTTTCGCTCTCCATCACCGGCGTCGCCGGACCGGGCGGCGGCACGCCGGAAAAGCCGGTTGGCATGGTGGCGTTCGGCTGGAGCAACCGGCTGCATACGAGCGTCGAGACGCTGGTCTTCAAGGGCGACCGCGAACAGATCCGCGTGCAGGCCGCCGCGCACGCGTTGCGCGGGCTGCTCGCGTTCATCGACGAACAGGAACGCTAAAACCGGCCCGCGCCTCGCTGGAGCGTCGGCCGGGCCCACCAAGGAGGCCCATGCCATGGCAGCCGCGAATACCGCAGTCGAAGAATTGATCCGCCGCTTCGGGCTCGAACCGCATCCCGAAGGCGGCTACTACAGCGAAACCTATCGAGCCGACAAGCTCGTGCGGCGCGACGGCGCAGCCGCCGCAGAGGGCACGCGCGCAGCCTCGACGGCCATCTACTTCCTGCTGGCGGAAGGCGCCTATTCGGCATGGCACCGCATCCGCTCCGACGAGCTCTGGCACTTCTACGCGGGCTCCCCCCTCGAGATTCATTCGATCGATGAACGCGGCGTGCTCTCCACGCGCAAGCTGGGCCACGCGCTCGACCATCCGGGCACCGTGTTCCAGGCGGTGGTGCCGGCCGGCCACTGGTTCGCGGCGCGCTGCTGCGATCCTTCGACCTATGCGCTCGTGGGCTGCACGGTGGCGCCCGGGTTCGAGTTCAGCGAGTTCGAGATCGCCGATGTGAACGCGCTCGCCGATAAATACCCGCTGCATCGATCGATCATCGAATTGTTTCGCAAACCGGCATCCGTTGCGGCTGCGGCCGCGAAGAAAGATTAGGGGCGCGGCGTCCGGGGACGCGGATTCGCATGATGCCCAGCTTCGGCCGCCGCCATGGCGCCCCTCCCACTTCGCCGTTCGCCGCGCTCGAGGCGCTCCAGCGCAACCTCAGGCGTGAGAGGCGCGTCTTCGCACTGCTGACCGGCCTGCTGATCTTTGCGGCGCTGTGCATGGGCGCCGCCGCGCTCGGCGGCATCGGGTTCAGCGCGCTGCGCGCCCAGGCGCTGGAGGCGAACACGCTCAGTGCGAAAGCCAACGCGCGGCTCGACCGCCTGTATGCGCTGCTCGGCAGTGCGGGCGCCGTCCTCGTGCTCGAGGCCGCCTCGACAGCGACGGCGCCGTTGAACGTCGAGGCAACGTCACGCTGCGCGACGACCTTCGAAGGCATGGACGGATCGCCGGATCTGAGGGCGGTGTGCGAGCACATGGCGGGGATCCTCGAGCGCGTCTCGTCCGATGTTCCCATCATGTTGCTGCGCGCTGACGGCAGCGCGGCGTATAGCCGTGGTGTTGCCCCCAAGGGGGCGCAATTGCGGCCACCCGAAGCCGCGCGCACGCTGGCCGATGCCGCGCTCCTGCAGATCACGACGCACGGCCTGGATCCGGTCGCGGCGGCCAGAGGTATCAAGGTCGCCTGGTTCCGCCCGCCCGAAGCGCTGGGCTTCCCGCCCGATCTCGTGCTCGGTGCGTTGCCGGTGCTCAGGAACGGCACGCTCTACGCGTTCACGATCACCAGCGTCGATCTCGACTCGCTCCTGCTCGCCCCCAGCACCAGCGTCCCGTCGATCACCCCCACGCTGTTCGGCGCTGACGGCGTCATGCTTGCCGGCCCGCTGCCGCCTGCCGACGCGCAGTATCTCGACGGGCGCCTTACGGACCTTGCCCCCGGCAACTTCCACGTACTCCCCCGCTTCGGCGTCGCGCTGCGCGAAGCGCCGCTCGTGCATGGCTTCGGGCACTTCATGGTGGCGCTGTCGTGGGGCGAGCTCTTCGCGATCACGCGCGTGCCTGTCGTCATCGTCCTGATCCTGACGGCCGTCCTCGCCGCCTTGCTCACCCTGCTGTCGAGCTATTGGAATCGCCGGGTGCTGACGCGTACTTACGACGAAGCCACGCGCGCGCTCGAAGGCGAGCTGCTCAATCATCTGCTCGTCCACGCCACGCCAGTGGGTCTGTGCATCGTCAGGCGCAGCGACTTTGAGATCGTTTTGGCGAACCAGATCGTGCGCAATGTTCTCGGGATCGACGAGCACGCCACGCATTTGCCGAGCGCACTGTGTGTCGAGTTCGAGCAGCACGGGCCGTGGCCCGCCCCCGCGAAACACGAGGACGAGACCACGGTGTACGAGTTGCCTTATTCGCTCGAGCGGCCCGGCAAGGAAGCGCTCCATCTCGCCATCACCTATGCGCCGGCCACGATGAACCACGAAGCCGTCCTGTTCTGCGCGATCGCCGACATGTCGGAGCGCTACGAAGCGGAGCGCCTGCTGCGCGAAGCCAAGCGCATGAGCGACGAAGCCGCGCGCGCCAAGGTCACCTTCTTCGCGGCGATGAGCCATGAGATCCGCACGCCGCTCGCTTCGCTCGTCGGCAACATCGAACTCGTCGCACGCGGGCCCCTCGCGCCGGAACAAGGGGCGCGCGTGCAGGCCATGCAGAACTCCTCGGCCGAACTGCTGCAGATCGTGAGCGACGTGCTCGATTTTTCGAAGATCGACGTCGGTCAGATGAAGCTGGTCGAAGAACCTGGCTCGATTGCGGCACTCCTTGTCCGCATCGCACTCGCCCATGCGCCGCTCGCCGCGCGTCAGCACCTGCCGTTCTATCTCGTGATGGATCGCGCCATGCCGGCGCAGGTTCGCTTCGACGCCGTGCGCGTCGCGCAGATCGCCAACAACCTGCTCAGCAATGCCTTCAAGTTCACGCGCTCCGGGAAGATCGTCCTGCGCGCGCGCTGGAGCGAAGGCGCGCTGGCGATCAGCGTGAGCGACTCCGGCGACGGCATTGCCGAAGACCTCAAGCCACACCTGTTCCAGCCCTTCACGCAAGGCGACGACCATCGGTTCACGCAAGCGCGCGGCACCGGCCTCGGGCTTTCGATCTGCGCCCGGCTCGCCCAGTTGATGCAGGGCCGCGTCGAACTCGACAGCGCGCTCGGCGTGGGAACACGCGTGGCCGTCACGCTGCCGCTGCACCCCGAAGGCGAGGCGACGGCCGGAGAAGAATGGACGCTGCCCGATGCGCATCCCGCCATCCTGTGCCGCGCGCCGGAGAACCGCGAGTGGCTGGCCAACCTTTTCGATAGCCGCAGCAGCACGCCGACCTTCCTGAGCCTCGACACGCCGCCGCATGACGGCACTTTCGACTACCTGCTCGTGACCGACGAATTCGCCAGCGAAGACATCGCTTCGCTTTGGCCTGATCACGCGAAAATCGTATGGCTGCGCCAGGACGGGCCGCTCGTCCCGCTCGAACTCGACGACGGCGCCGTTGTGGTGAGCCTGTACAGTCTCGCGGGCATACGCGCCGCGACGCAAACGCGCTTTCGCAGCCGTGTGGCGACAGTCAATGCACAGCAACCTGCAGCAGACTCGCCCGCTACAGATGAGAATTTCGCATCGCTAACTGTGCTGATCGCCGAGGACAACCGGCTCAATCGCGCACTGCTGCGCGACCAGTTGCGCATACTGGGCGCCACCGTCATCGAGTCGAAGGACGGCACGCAGGCGCTGGCGCGACTCGACGAGCGGCCGGTGGACCTCATCCTCACGGATCTGAACATGCCGGGCACGAACGGCTACGCGCTGCTCGACGCCGTACGCGCGAAGCGCCCTCATCTGCCTGTCTATGCGGTGAGTTCGGACGCGCTGCCCGAGCAGATCGCGCAAGGGCGCGCCTTGGGCTTCACCGACTATCTCACCAAGCCGGTCGCGCTTGCGGAACTCGTCCGCGTGCTGGCCGTCGTGTCGGCGCAGATCAGCGTCGCGGCGAACGAACGCACGAGCGCATCAAATGGGACACTCACAGAGGATTCCGAATCAGAGCCGCAAGCCGGGTCGCCCCGCTTCCCGCCGCTGCCGCCCGCGCTCGCCGATATTTTCATCGCGCAGGTCGAACGCGATAGCGCCGATTACGCGCAGTTGGCATCCCAGCGCGACTTCGCGCGGTTGAACGAATGGGCGCATCGCGTGTCCGGCGGACTGGCGGTGCTGGGTCCTTCGATGATCAATGAAGCCTGCCTCGAGCTGCGCGCGACGATGCGCGAAG
The DNA here is from genome assembly GCF_024206495.1 of Paraburkholderia sp. CNPSo 3272. Taxonomy (GTDB): domain Bacteria; phylum Pseudomonadota; class Gammaproteobacteria; order Burkholderiales; family Burkholderiaceae; genus Paraburkholderia. The sequence continues at coordinate 204,061 of NZ_JAMBPQ010000002.1, forward strand.
CGGGCCGATGGACTGAGGAGGTCGGCGTTCTGGCGGCCGCCGTGGCGGCGCAACTCGAAGCACTGCGCGCACTGGCGCGGCGCTCGCATCCGGGTTAGCCGCGCGGGCGTCGTCAACGTGACGCCCGCGGGCAAAGGCGGTGACGTTAGGGCGCAAGCCCCGTTCAGGAACGTCTACCTGCCACGGCCGAAACCCATCTCAACGATACGCGTTGATCCGGTCGCGTGTTTCTCTAGCGGCCGTTGCAGCCGCCTGCGCGTAGTCCTCGCCCTTGCTCGCGTAGATGATCGCGCGCGACGAGTTGATGAGCATGCCCGTGCCGTTCGCCGTGCGGCCGGCCTTGACGGTTGCCTCGACGTCTCCGCCCTGCGCGCCGATGCCGGGAATCAGCAGCGGCATGTCGCCCACGATGCTGCGCACGGTTTCGATTTCCTTCGGAAACGTCGCGCCCACCACGAGGCCGAGTTCGCCGCTCGCGTTCCATTTGTTTGCGGCAAGGTCCGCCACCACCTGATACAGCGGCTTGCCGCCGGTTTCGAGGAACTGCAGGTCCGAGCCGCCGGGGTTCGACGTACGGCACAGCACGATCACGCCCTTGCCCTTATGCGCGAGCCACGGCTCGATCGAATCGAAGCCCATATACGGGTTGACCGTGACCGCATCGGCCTTGAATCGCTCGAAGGCTTCGCGCGCGTACTGCTCGGCGGTGCTGCCGATATCGCCGCGCTTGGCGTCGAGGATCACGGGCAGGCCAGGATGCTTCTCGTGCACGTGCGCGATCAGCGCTTCGAGCTGGTCTTCGGCGCGGTGCGCGGCGAAGTAGGCGATCTGCGGCTTGAACGAGCATGCGTAAGCCGCGGTAGCGTCGACGATCTCGCGGCAAAATTCGAAGATCGCGTCGCTGCGGCCGGCCAGCGCGGCGGGAAATTTCGTGGGCTCAGGGTCGAGGCCCACGCACAACAGCGAGCCGGTGCGCTGCCAGGCGGCGCCGAGGGTCTGGATGAAGGAAGTCATGGTGGTTGCTCGCGGCGAGCCAATAAGGGAAAACGGCGCGTATTTTACCCGCCCCGAAAGACGAGGCCGCGCCGCGGCCCCGAATCGGCCTGCGCCCGGCGCTCCCGCAAGACGAATCGCCGGAAGAACTGGGCGCGCGTGATCGACGCGCGCTACGCCCAGCTCGCCACCGCCTTACGTCCGTGCGCGCGCGCCCTTGCCGCCTCTCGCGCCCGTGCGGCCGCGCGCGCCGGCGCGGTGCGGGCTCGCTGACGCGCGCATGTCCATGCGCTCCACGGTGAAGGAAAAGCGCCGCAGGAGCCGCTCGCCATGCGCGAGCACGGTCATGCCGTGCGCATCGCCGCCGCCGCGCAGGTTCATCGCGTTGATCGGATGATCGACGGGTTCGAAGCAGAAGAAGTCTGCGCCGGGAGGCGTGTAGAGCACGTAGTAGTCGGTGTTCGCGCAAATCGAGAGCGAGAGCCTGCGACGCTCCCACACCACTGCGGCGCGCCCGCTCCAGCCGCTGAACGCGTGATTGACGAGTTGCTCAGGCAGCGGATAGGCCACGCCGAACTGCCAGGCGGGCGGCGCGGGCACGTGGCGCACCGGCAGCCAGTCCTGGCCCGAAAGCCACAGGCCGCTCGCGGGCGCCGAAAGCTCGGTGCTCGCGTCGCGCGCAAGAAACGGATGCACGCCAAGGCCGAACGGCAGCGCCTCGCGGCCCGTATTCTCCACTTCCAGCGTCATCGCGAGCGTCGCGCCGTCGAGCGCATAGGTGAGCGCCGCGCGGTACGAATACGGTTCGCCGTCGCTGCGGTCGAGCACGAGGCGCACGTTCTCGCGATCGGCGCTTTCGATGCTCCACGGCGCGAGCCAGCCGTCGCCGTGAATCGGCAGCGGTTCGCTTGCGCGATTGCGCGGCACTTCGATATCACGGCCGCCGAAGTGAAAACGCCCTGCGCCGATGCGGTTCGAGTACGGCAGCAGCGGGTAGCACGCGAGTTCGTTCGGATCCATGCGCGCGCTCACGCGCTCGCAACGGCGAAACACGGGCTCGAACGCGCCTTCGCTGCGCCAGTCGAAACGGGTGATTCCGCCGCCCAGCTGGGGCGCGACGTCGAGCCTCAGATACGCGTTCGCGAGCGTCACGCACGCCACGTCGCTCGAACCCGCCGCGCCGATCGCGACCGCCGATGTGCTCGGCCCTGGCATAACCGGATGCGTGGCGGCTTCGAGCCGCGCGCGGCGCGCGGCGGCCGCTGGTGACACGACCGGTGACACAACCGGTGAGACAGACGGAGCGGATGTAACGGAAGGCGGCACGCTCGCAGCAGCGGCGCCTGCGGAAACGGTGGAACGGGTAGGTCGACGCACAGCGGAATTCGCGACGCTCATAAGATGCTCCTCGAGAGGCATGTTTGATTGCCGCCGCAAAAGGCGGCTCACCGGTGGCCTGTCGACACCGCGCTTGCGCACGGGCCTGTGGCCGCTTCTTGTGTTCGCCCTTCTAGTGGTACTGGCAAAGCCAACTGCACACTATCGATCGACTGCATCTGTTGCCGAACTGCAACGACTGTCCGTCTCTTCATGCCGCCTGCCGCCAGCGGCGCCTTGCACGTTCGCGCGCGTGTATCGTCAGATGAAAATCCACGCGCGCCTCTGTTTAAGCGCCTGATACACCGGACTCAAGCGCGCCAGCGCCCCTGAAACCGCGGTTCTTCAAGGCCCCGGCGGCCAATTCGAACCGAAAACACGCCGCCCGCATGCGGCTCGCGCGCGAGGGCCTCCTCCTCCATTTCCTCGCGCGCGCTCGTGACATAAAGCGTGTCCAGAAGCGCACCGCCGAGCGTAACGCAGCTTGGCTGCGCTGTGGGAATCTTTACGCGCTCGGTTTCCACGCCGTCGGCGCCATAACGCACCACACGCTCGCCGCCCCACTGCGCGTTCCAGAGGCCGCCTTCCGCGTCGACGGTCGAGCCGTCCGGCACGCCGGTGTCGTCGGTGAGCGTGACGAAAGTGCGTTCGTTTGCAATCGTTCCGTCTGCGCCGTAGTCGCACGCGCGAATCTCGCGCGTGAGCGTGTCGGTGTAATACATGGTCGATCCGTCCGGGCTGAACGCGATGCTGTTCGAGATCGCGGGTGCGGGCAGCGGCAGACGCTCGAGCGTGAGATCGTGGTTCAGGCGATAGAAACCGCCGATGGCCTGCCTCGGCGTTCCCTCATACTTCGTGCCGAACACGAAGCGGCCTTGGCGGTCGCAGCGTCCGTCGTTCAGGCGCGTCGGCACGCCGGGTTCGACCTCGACGATGGTTTGGATCGCGCCCGTCTCCAGGTCGAAGAACGCCAGCTGCGAAGCGAGGCCAAGGAGCAGCGTGCGCTCGTCTTCGCACAGCGCGAAGCACGCGAGGCGCTCGGGCATCTCCCACGTGACGTGTTTTGCGCCGGACGCATCGGCGTCGTAGCGTTGCAGGCGTTTGCCCGAAATATCGACCCAGTAGAGCCGGCCGCTGCGCGCACACCACGTCGCGCCTTCGCCCAGCTCGCATTTCGAGTGGACGAGCAGCTCGGCCACCGCTTCGTTCGAAGCGCTTTCATTTGCGCTCATGCCCAGCCTCCGTCAACGACGATGTCCTGCGACGTGATCATGCGGCTGTCGTCGGCGCCGAGAAAGAGCGCCATGCGCGCGAGGTCTGCGGGCAGCAGCTCCGCGTCGATGCACTGGCCGCGCTTGATGGACTCCCGGCCTTCGTCGGTGAGCCACAGGCGCCGCTGCTTCTCGGTCATCACCCAGCCCGGCACGAGCGAATTCACGCGGATGCCGTACGGGCCAAGGTCTCTCGCGAGACCGCGCGTGAGACCTTGCACCGCCGACTTGCTCATCGTATAGACCGGCATTTCCGACTGCTTGAGCATCCAGCTGATCGAGCCCAGATTGATGATCGAGCCCGCGCGTGCGGCCTTCATGTCCTCGGCCACCGCCTGCGCCGTGAACAGCTGATGCCGCAGATTCACGGCCACGCCCGCATCGAACGATTCGGGCGTGACTTCGGCCAGCGTGTGGCGTTTGTCGTTGGCCGCGTTGTTCACGAGCACCTGGATCGACCCGAGCGCCGCCTTCACATCGGCAATCGCGGCGCGCAACGCAGAGATATCGGTGAGATCGACATTGGCGAAGAGCGGCTTGTGGCGCGAATCGCCGAGTTCGTCGGCAAGCGCCTGGCCTGCGCTCGCGTCGATGTCGAAGAACGCTACGCGCGCGCCCTGCGCGGCGAAGTGATCGACGAACGACGCGCCGATGCCGGTCGCGCCGCCCGTGATCAGCACCACGCGGTCGGTCAGACTCGGATAGCGCGCGTAGTTTTCGTGCGCGTGGCGCGTGAGCGCGTTAGCGGGCGAACTTGCGTTGGACGACATCGTTTTGGCTTCCTTATGAAACTGTCAGCGCACTCAATCGCGTGCGCCGCGGTTCTTGAGCTGGTCGAGCAGCACCGCCGCGAGCAGAATCGCGCCGCGCACGAGGTACTGGTAGAACGCGTCGATGTTGAGCAGGTTCATGACGTTCTCGACCGTGCCCATGATCAGCACGCCGATCACCACGCCAGAGATCGTCGCACGGCCGCCCAGCAGCGAGACGCCGCCCAGCACGCACGCCGAAATCACGTTCAGCTCGAAGCCTTCGGCCGCATTCGGCTGGCCCGACGTGATACGCGAGGCGAGAATCACGCCCGCGAGCGCCGTGACCGCGCCTTGGACCAGGAAGATCCACACACGCGTGCGCTCGACCTTGATACCGGCGAGACGCGACGCTTCCGGATTGCCGCCGATGGCGAGCGTATTGCGTCCATACACCGTCTGATTGAGCATCACGCCGAACACGATAAAGCAGACGAGCGTGACCCAGATCGGCAGTTGCACGCCGAAAAGCGCGGCCGTGCCCATGGCGATGAACGTGTCCGACGACACGCCCACGGCCTGGCCGTGCGAGGCGATGAAGCCGAGGCCGCGCACGATTTCCATCGTGGCGAGCGTGGTGATCAGCGCGTTGATGCGCAGATATGCGATCACCGCGCCATTGACGAAGCCGATCGCGGCACCCGCCGCTACGGCCGCGACGATGGCGATGAACGTGTTGTTCGTCGCGTTGAGCACCATCGCACAGAGCACGCCCGCGAACGCGACGATCGAGCCCACGGAAAGGTCGAAGTCGCGCGAGGCGAGACAGAACATCATCGTGCAGGCCACCATGCCGATCTGCGAGACCGACAGCGCGAGGCCGAGCATGTTTTCGATCGAGAAGAAGTGATCGACAGTCAGCGACATCACGATGAACATGACCGCGAAGATCACGATCAGGCTGTACTCGGTGATCTGCTGCCACCACTTCTGCTTGTCGGTGGGACTCGGAATCAGCGCGTCGGCGACGCTCTTGGCGGCACTGTTGGCAGACTCCGCCGCCAGGTTTTCTCTTGCTTGCATTTCAGTCACTCCTCCCCGTCCACTCATGCAGCCTTGGCCTGCGTGCGCTTGGGTAGCGCGAGGTCAAGCACCGCGTGTTCGCTCGCCGCGCTACGCGGCAACTCGCCCGATATACGGCCCTCACGCATCACCACGATGCGATCCGACACGCCGAGCACTTCCGGCAACTCCGACGACACCATCACGATCGCGCAGCCGCGCGCGGCTAGCTGGTAGATCACGTTGTAGATTTCATGCTTCGCACCGACGTCGATGCCGCGCGTCGGTTCGTCGAGTATCACGACCTTCAGGTCGGGCTCGGCGAGCCAGCGCGAAAGAATCGCTTTCTGCTGGTTGCCGCCCGAGAGAAAGCGGATTTTCTGGCGGCGGCTCGGCGTCTTGATCTTCAGCAGCTTGATGAAGCGGTCCGCCGTTTCCGCTTCTTTCTTGCGGTCGAGGAACATGCCCGCGCGCAGAAAGTGCCGACGGCAGCTGATGTTGATATTTTCCGAGACCGTCGCCATGGCAACGATGCCCTGCTCCTTGCGGTCTTCCGGGCACAGCACGATGCCGTGGCGAATCGCGTCGCTCGCGCTTTTTACGCGAATGGTCTTGCCGTCCAGCTCGATCTCGCCCGCGCGCCGCTTGTGCGTACCGTAGATGAGCTGCATCAGCTCGCTGCGCCCCGCGCCCACGAGCCCGAAAAAGCCGACGATCTCGCCCGACTTCACCTCGAAGCTCGCCGCTTCGTTGAGCGGATGCCCTTGCACGCCGCGCACGGCGAAGCGCACGTTGCCATGCTCGCGCGACGAATAGTTATAGATGTCGCTGATCTCGCGGCCCACCATTTCGGCCACGAGCGTTTCGCGCTTCACCTCTTCGAGCTTCTCGTGCGAGGCGACCTTGCGGCCGTCGCGGAAGATCGTGCAGCCATTGCACAGCTCGTAGATCTCGTCCATGCGGTGCGAGATGTAGATGAGCGCACGATTGTCGGCGCGCAGCTCGCGCACGAGCTTGAACAGCACTTCGGTCTCGCGGTGCGAGAGCGAGCTGGTCGGCTCGTCGAGCGCGATCACGCGTGCGTTGCGCAGCAGCGCCTTGCAGATTTCCACCATCTGGCGCTGCGCAATGGAGAGCTTGCGCAGTTTCGCGGCGGGATCAAGATCCACGCCCATGGCGGCAAGACGCTCGCGCACGAACTTGCGCGCCTCGCCGCGCTTCACCCAGCCGAGCGCATTGGGCAACGCGCCGAGCAGCAGGTTTTCCGCGACGGTCAGGTCGGGCACGTACTGCAATTCCTGGTGAATCACCGCGATGCCCGCGCCGATCGAGGCCGCCGCATCGGAGAAGTGCACCTCGTTGCCGTCCATCAGGATGCGGCCGGAATCGGGCTGATACTCGCCGCCGAGAATCTTGAGCAGCGTGGACTTGCCCGCGCCGTTCTCGCCCATGAGGCCATGCACTTCGCCTGCGTTCACTTCGAACGACACGCCGTCGAGCGCGCGCACGCCTGGGAACACCTTGCCGATATTGTCAAAACGCAGTGTCGCTGACACTTCGGTTTCCTCTCATTCGATACGCTGCGGGCGCGGCCTTCGCGCCCTTCACACGCGTTGGCCTCGCCGGCCGCCCCGCAGCGGGAAACACCCTAAACCACTTCTATCCAGCGCTTACTTCGAAGCGAGACCCATCTGCTGACGCACGTTCTCCACGTTGTCGCGCGTGGCCAGCATGCCGGTCGTCAGCGTGAGCAGCGGCGGCTCCTTGCCTTGCGTGATCCACGAGTACATCAGGTCCGAGGTTTCCTCGCCGTGGCGCTTCGGGCTGATGATGACGGTGCCGTAGAAGCCCGTCGGCTGCGGCTTCTTGAACTCGTTGAGCGCCGAGTCCGAACCGCCGATGCCGATGCCGATCATGTTGTCGGCCTTGAAGCCGCGGCCTTCCGCAGCGCGCACGGCGCCGAGCACGGCTTCGTCGTTCAGGCCGTAGGCCACCCAGTGCTTGTACTGCGGGTTCTTCGTGAGCGCGATGTTGGCGGCGTTGAACGCGTTTTCCGTGTCGGTCTTGGCCTGCGGGGCGGCGACGATGTTCGCCTTCGGGAAGCCTGCGGCCACGAGTGCGTCGGTCGCGCCCGTCGTGCGGTCATGCGCCGTCGGCAGCTGCTCGTAGGTCACGTCGATCGCGCCGACGTCCTTCATGTCCCAGCCGCGCTTCTTGATTTCGGCGGCGATGCCGTCACCGACCTGCTTGCCGATGTTGTACGCCGAGATGCCCATATGCGGCACCGACTCGATCGGCTTGCCCGCACCGTCGACGAGGCGGTCGTCCACCGTCATCATCTTGAGGTTGTCGGCCTTGGCCTTGGCGACGATGCCCGGTCCGAGCTTCACGTCAGGCGTGCAGATGATGAAGCCCTGGGCCTTTTGCGCGGCCAGATTGTCGATCGCGCTCATCACCTTTTCACCCGAGGGCGCGCCGATCTTCACCAGCGTAAAGCCCTTTTCCTTCGCGGCCGCTTCCGCGAACTTCCATTCGTCCTGGAACCACGGCTCTTCGGGCTGTTTCACGAGGAAGCCGATCTTCACCTGGTCGGCGGCCTGCGCGACGGGCGCTTGCGCGAACATGGCAGTGGCGGCTGCAGCCACCAGCGTCAGAAAGATGCGTCGTTGCATGTTGCTAGTCTCCTGTCTTCTTCAGTCACGGGAAGGGTATCGGCCGCCTCTTCTTTTACCCGCCGATGCGCGCGGCCAGCGCTCCGGCGGATTCCTGCGTATTCGTTCCAACCTCGCGTTCCTTAGTGCTGCGAATTACTTCTTAACGCTCATTCATGATGGAGCGCAGTGCGGCCGCCGTCTATCGTGATACAGCTCGCGTTGATGAACGGCGCTTCGTCCGAGGCGAGGAACACCGCCGTCATCGCGACTTCCTCCGGGCGGCCAATGCGTTTCATCGGCGGCAATTCGAGCGTGGCCTTGCGCGCCGCTTCCGGGTCGGGCTGCGCATTCCACCAGTCGTGCGTGAGCTGCGTTTCGATGTAGCCCGGCGCGATGGCGTTCACGCGCACGTTCTTCGGCGCGTACTCGATGCCGAGCGCACGCGTGAGCCCGATCACGCCGTGCTTCGCCACCGGGTACGGGAAGCAGCCCGGAATGATCTGGAACGCGTGCGTCGAGGCGATGTTGATGATGCTGCCCGCGCACCGTTCGACCATGCCCGGCAGCACCGCGCGGCAGCCGTTCCACACGCCGTCGAGATCCACGGCGAAGCAGCGGCGCCAGTCGTCGTCGGTCATCGTGAGCGGGTCGGCGAACACGTTGATGCCGGCGTTGTTCACGAGCACATCGACCGGGCCGAACGCGCGCTGCGCTTCTTGCACGGCGGCGCGCAGCGAGGCGGGCTGCGTCACGTCGGTTTGCACGGCGAGCGTTCGCGCGCCTTCACATGCGTTCGCAATCTCGCGCGCCGTCGCAGCGGCCGTCGCGCCATCCAGCTCCGCGAGCACGACGGCGGCGCCCTCGGCCGCGAACGCGCGCGCGATCGCCGCGCCGATGCCGCGTCCGGCGCCGGTGACGAGCGCGACCTTGCCCGCGAGGCGATTCACTTTTGCGCTCCTCGCACAGCTTTCCAGCCTTCGATGAAGGCCAGCGCGTTCGCGCGCGTGGCCGCCGCGTCCTGGCCAGGCTTGTAGAGCGCGGAGCCGAGGCCGAAGCCGCTCGCGCCCGCGGCCAGCTGCGGGCCCATGTTGTCCGGCTTCACGCCGCCCACGGGCAGCAGCGGCACGATCGGCGGAATCACGGCGCGCCATGCCTTCGTCACGGCCGGGCCGAGCTGCTCGGCGGGGAACATCTTGAGCGCGTCGGCGCCGTGCTTGAGCGCCGCGAACGCTTCGGTCGGCGTGGCGACGCCGGGCACGCAGGCGAGGCCCTGGAGCTTGGCGGCGAGAATCACGTCGGTGTCGGCGTGCGGCATCACGATCAGTTCGCCGCCCGCTTCCCGCACGTCGCGCACGCGCTCAGTGGTGAGTACGGTGCCCGCGCCGATCAGCGCGTCGTCGGGCAGCGCCTCGCGCAATGCCGCGATGCTGTCGAGCGGCTGCGGCGAATTGAGCGGCACCTCGATCATCCGGAAGCCCGCATCGTAGAGCGCGCGGCCATGCTCGGCGGCCTCGGCGGGCTTGATGCCGCGCACGATCGCGACCATGCCGCACGCGCCGAACGCGGCGACGAAGCCGGCGTGCGGCGTGTACGGGGCGGGCAGGTTCAGTTCGGGTTCCATGTCGGCTTCCTGTTGCTTGGCTTCGTGTCCGGTTCGGTTCAGCGCATTTGCAGCGGGTTCGCAGCGGGTTCAATTCATCGGCCCATCGGCACGCGTTTAGCGCTGCGTGACGAGCCCGGCCTGCACGGCGATGCGCCAAAGTCCGTGTTCGGTCGCCTGATGCACGAGATGCGCGCCGCTGCATCCGAATGCGGCAAGCGCCATGCGGTAACGCTCGCATAGCGCCTCGGCGCCGATCAGCTGCGGCGCGCAGCCGGCGAGCGCCACGTCGCGCCGCGCGAGCGCCGCTTCGAGGCCCGCCAGCTCGTGTCCGATCACGAGGCCCGAGAGATAGTCGGGCTGCTCGTCGGCGGCGAGCTGGGCCGTGAGGCCGAGCGTGCGCGTGCTGAACGCGGTGGCCAGCAGTCCCACGCAGCCCTGCTCGCGCGCCACGCTCACGCCGCGCAGGAACGCTGCGGTGTCGGGCTCGACGGGATGCTTCATCGTGCGGCCGAGGATCGTATGCGCGCACAGCGCCGCGTAGACCTCGCCCGTCATGAAGGTATAGAAGCGCGCAATGCGCTCGCCCTCCACCACCACCCATTTCGCGTGCGTGCCGGGCAGTCCGACGAGCGCCGTTTGCGGCTCGGCTTCGTCGCGCGATGCGCCAAGCGCGCCAAAAATTTGCGTTTCCTCGCCGCGCATCACGTTAGGCAGCGCACCGGGCTCCAGCACGCCGGGCACCACGGCGACTTCGGCGCCGCACGCGGCGCGCACGCGCACGATGCCGGCCACCAGCGCCTGGGCGCTCGCGGGCGTTTCGACATAAGGCGCCTGCACCCAGCCCTGGGCGCTGCCGACCATCCCCGCGGCCAGCACCGGCAGCGAGGGCGCTTGCGCGAGCCACACGCCGCACGCTTCGTCGAAGGCGGCGTCGAACCCGCCTTCTTCGGCGGGCACGGGCAGGTTCATGATCCCCGCCGTCGAAACGCGCGTCGCAATCACCTTGCCCGCCGCATCGAACAGATACGCGCGCAGCGAGGTCGTGCCCCAGTCGAGCGCGATGAGCGCGGCTTCGCGAGCGGTCGCAGCGTCGCCGATGGCCGCGCCGCTTACAGGCTTCCCACGTGCTTTCATCGACGAATCCTGCGCGTGGTCGGCTGCGGCGCACGCCAGCCCAGTTCCTGCGAAATCGCGCGCGCCTCGCGCTGCACGACGGGAATCAGTTCGTCCATGCGCTCGAGCGGCATGTAGGGAATCGTGCTCGCCACCGAAAGCGCCGCCACGATCGCCCCGGACGCATCGCGCACGGGCGCCGCAACGCAGCGGATCGAAATTTCGTTCTCCTCCAGATCGAACGTGTACCCGCCTGCCGAGTAAGTCGCCATGCGCTTGAGGAAGGTATCGGGTTCGAGGCTGTGATCGGGGCGGAAGCTCACGCCCGCGAGCGTACGGCGCGACGCGTCGAACAGGTCGCGCCACGATTGCGGCGCGAGGTCGAGCATCATCGCCTTGCCGATGCCCGTGGACGCGAGCGGCATGCGGTGCCCCACGCGCGAGCGCATTTCGAGGCCCCGCTGGCCGGGAATCTTGTCGATGTACAGCACGTCGTCGCCGTCGCGCACGCCGAGGTGGATCGTGTCGAGCGTTTCGTCGGCGAGCGCCTGCAGATGCTGTCGCGCAACGGCCGTGAGCGGCATCTGCTCGAGCGCGATGGTGCCGAGTTCGATGAGCTTCGGCCCGAGCAGGTAGCCGCCCTGCACCTGGCGCAGGTAGCGCGCCTGCACGAGGCTCGAAACGAGACGGTGCGTGGTGCTGCGCGTCGTGCCGAGCACCGCGCCGAACGAGCGCAGGTCGCGCACGCCGGCGGCGGCCGCTTCGAGGATCGCGAGGCCGCGCAGGAGCGTCTGGGTGCCGGCCTGCTGCATCGAGCCGTCGAGCAACGTGCTCGCGACACCGATTTCATCGGCGGCGGGGCGGGCTTTCAGTTGCGCTTGCGCGGAGCTTGCCGCGGCGTTTTGCACGGGCGCGGCCTCGTCGGGGAGATTCGCGGCGAGTGTGGAAGACATCGCTTTGTTCATGGCGAGGGCGATGAAAAGAGACGATCGAAAGGCGCGTGCCGTCAGGCGGCGCGCGAACCGCGCTTCGGGAGACGGCCCGGCGCGTGGGCGGCCGGGGCTCGGACAGGTAGCGGCGGGCGGCCTGTGGCCGCGCAAAGCGCTGGCTGAAGCATGGCGAACGTCTCCTTTGCGGTCCGGTTCGCTCCGCGTCTTGCGCGTGCGCCGGATTTATCTGGGTCTGCCGACGATGTTTGCCCGCGGTGCAGTCGCGGCTTATCGGATGGACTGGATTGTAGGCAGGTTTTTTCGAGTTCTCCAATATGTGATTGGGTCGCTCATATATTGGGAAAATCGGCAAAAAGACGCCCCTCTGCCGAACGGCCAACGGGGGACAGAAACCGCACCGCGCTTGATGCAAGCGGGGGCGCGGCCACCCGCGCCTGCAGAAACTTGAGTCACATCATTCCCGGCGCGAACCGGGCCGCTCAATGCTCTGGAGATCATATAAAATTTTGTATAATCTGAACCGATCCAAGCCGGTGGAATTTTGCGGCAGCGCGCTGGCAGACCTGTGCGAGTTCCCGCCGCTCATGCGGCAGGAAGCCGGGCGGCAATTGCGGCGCGTTCAACGCGGCCTCGACCCGCACGACTGGAGGCCGGTGAATCCGGTTGGGCGCGGCGCGCGCGAAATCCGCATTCGCGACGCAAATGGAGCGTTTCGCGTGATTTATGTGGCGAATATTCGCGATGCCATCTACGTGCTGCATTGCTTCCAGAAGAAGTCCGAGAAAACGGCCTTCGTCGACCTTTCGCTTGCCGCGCGCCGCTATCGCGACGCGCTGAACAACAAGGAGTCCAAACCATGAATCACGAAAAAAATCGCAACCACGCACACCAGCGCTTCGACAGCGTGTGGGACGCACTCGAGAGCACGCCCGAAGCGGCCCAGAACATGACCTTGCGCAGCGACCTCATGATCGCGCTCGAAGAGCATATCAAGCGCAACAAGATGAGCCAGACGCAGGCCGCCGCGCTCTTCGGCGTCACGCAGCCGCGCGTGTCCGACCTCATGCGCGGCAAGATCGATCTGTTCTCGCTCGATTCGCTCATCAACATGGCCGTCGCGGCCGGTATGAAAATCGAGCTGCGCATTACCACCGCCTCGCCGCGCGATGGCGGCACGCAAGAAGAAACGGCTGCCAGATGACTCCGGCAGCCGCTTCATGACCGCTTCATAACCACTTCGTGCAGCTTCGAGCCGCGCCCTTACTTCCCGGCCGGCGCCTTGTATGCCACGCAATCGATTTCAACCTTGCAGTCCACCACCATACTGGACTGCACGCACGCGCGTGCCGGCGGATGTTCGCCGAAGTACTCGCGGAACACCTTGTTGAACGAGGTGAAGTCGCGCGCGTCGTCGAGCCATACGCCGCAGCGCACCACGTGCTCCGCGCCATAGCCCGCTTCCTTCAGGATCGCGAAAAGATTCTGGATGGCCTTGTGCGACTGCTCGACGATCCCGCCGTTGATCACCTCGCCGCCTTCCATCGGCGTTTGGCCCGAGACGTACAGCCAGCCGTCGGCTTCCACAGCACGCGCGAACGGCAGATGTTGTCCGCCCTGGCCTTTGCCGCCTTCCGCTCCAATTCGTTTCATCGTTTGCTCCTTTGAGATCGTGCGGCGCGCGCGGCTTCTTGGGCCACGCGCGCCGGGGGTCGAAATTCGATAGATAAAGCCTGCTTAAAAGGCCGTCGCCTCGGCCTGCGCCTCGCGTTTGCCGCGCGCGACGAAGTGGCCCGCGCGCTCGCCCGTGGGCTGCCCGTCGCGGTACGAAAGGACGCCGTTCACCCACACCGCGTCGATGCCCTCCGCCACCTGCTGCGGCTTCTCGAACGTCGCCGCGTCGCGCACGCGGGCGGGGTCGAACAGCACGAGGTCGGCGTGCCAGCCCACATGCAGCTCGCCGCGCTGCGAAAGACCGAAGCGCCGCGCCGAAAGGCCCGTCATCTTGCGCACCGCTTCTTCGAGCGGCAGCAAGGCCGCGTCGCGCGCGTAGTGCCCGAGCACGCGCGGAAATGCGCCCCACAGGCGCGGATGCGGCAGCGGATCGTTGGGCAGTCCATCCGAGCCGACCATCGTGGCCGGATGCGAGAGAATGCGGCGCACGTCGTCTTCGGACATGTTGTGGTACACGGCGCCCGCCGGCTGCAGACGCTTGCCCGCTTCCTGCTGCGACACGCCCCACTCGGCCGCGATGTCCTTGATGAGCTTGCCCGCCTGCTCCGGGTGCGGCGTGGACCACGTGATCGTGATGTCGATGTCGCCCGTCACCTGCTTGAGGTCCAGCGTGGAGGAGCTGCGGCTATACGGATAGCAGTCGCACCCGACCGGCTGATACTTGCGCGCGCTTTCGAGCGACGCAAGCACCTCCGTGCTGCGCCCCCAGTTGGTGGGGCCCGCGCACTTCAGATGCGAGATCACCACCGGCACGCGCGCATGCTGGCCGATGTGGTACGCCTCGTTCATCGCTTCGAGAATCGCGTCGAACTCCGTGCGCATGTGCGTCGTGTAGAGCGCGCCGGCGGCGGCGAGCGGCTGCGCAAGCGAGGCGACCTCTTCGGTCGATGCCTCGAACGCCGAGCCGTACGCGAGGCCTGTGGAAAGGCCGAGCGCGCCGTGCGCGAGCGCGTCTTCGAGCTGCGCGCGCATCGCCGCGATCTCGTCGCCGGTGGCGGCGCGCTTCAGGTCGTTCATGTGGTTGTTGCGCAGCGCCGTATGGCCGATCAGCGCGCCCACGTTCACGGCGGGCCGCGCCCCGTTGACCGCGTCGACGTACGCTGAGAACGTCGGATAGCTGAACGCGTCGCGCTCGCCGAGCAGGTTCATCGGGTCCGGCGGATCGCCCCTGAGCGTCACCGGCGAAGCGCTGATCCCGCAGTTTCCGACCACCACCGTCGTCACGCCCTGGCTGATCTTGGGCAGCATTTGCGGCGCGCGGATCACGTGCGTATCGTCGTGTGTATGGACGTCGATGAAACCCGGCGCGAGCGCGCGCCCATTGGCCTCGATCACCTCTTCCGCGAGCCAGTTCGACAGGTTGCCGATCGCGACGATGCGTCCGTCACGCAGCGCCACGTCGCGCTCGACCGGCGGCGCGCCGGTGCCGTCGTAAAGCATCGCGCCGACGATCAGCGTGTCGGCGGCTTCGGGGTGCGAATGCATACACGTCTCCTCAGGATGGCTCTTGGTTGGGCGCTCAGTCACCGAGCGGCTGGCGTTCGCCGCCGCCGCGATGCGCGTCCAGCGTGTGCTTCATGCGGCGCAGCAACTCGCGGCTTTCTTCGGGTTGCGCGAGCGCCAGTTCGGTCACGAGCACGTCGAGTGCCATCATCATCGCGTAACGTGACGACGACGGCTTGTAGATGAAATCGGTCTCGCTCGCGACGATCGGCACGAGCCAGTCGGCGAGCGCCGCGAGCGGCGAAGCCGGCGCGGTCAGCGCGACGAGTTTCGCGCCGTAGTCGCGCGCGATGCGGCACGCGTCGACGAGTTCGGGCACGCGCCCTGTTACGGAAAGCGCGACGACGACGTCTTCGGGCGAGAGCGTGCTCGCCACCATGCGCTGCAGCAGGCTGTCCTGATACGACGCCACCGGACGGCCGAGGCGCACGAGGCGAAAGCGCATTTCGTCGGCGAGCGCGCTCGACCCGCCGCCCATGCCGAACACGTAGATCATGCGGGCCTGCGCCAGCGCCGCGGCGGCTTGCGCCAACGGCGCCTGGCACAGCAGTTCGTGGTTGCGTGCGAGCGCCGTGTGAATTTCGTCGTAGACGCGCGTGGCGAGCGGTTCGGCTTCGGCGCCAGCATCGGCGGCGCGCCGCCTGGGCTCGCCTTCGGAAGCGCTGGCGCGGCCACCGCGCAGGAAGCGGTCGCCCACGGCGGCCGCCTGCGCGAGCCGCAGCTTGAGTTCGCGCACGTCGTGGCAGCCCACCGCCTTCGCGAAACGCGTGACGGAGGCGATGCTCACGCCCGCGCGCTGCGCCAGCTCGCCGATGCTCGCGCGCGCGGCGCTGGCAAGATCGTCGAGAATGAGCGCGGCCACATCGCGCTCGGCCGGACGCAGTTCGGGCACGCACTGCGCAATACGCGCGACGATGTCGAAGCGGGCCGGATCGGCGGCGGTGTTCACTGGAGGGGGTCTGTTAATAAATAACAATTCACGAAGCGATGTTACTTTGTGTACTATCTCCGAGTCAACGCCGGTTCGTAGAACGACGGCGTAGCCGGGACGCATGAAGCATATGGAGCGAAGGGAAATGAAAGTTACAAACTATCAGAGTGCAACGATCGACCCGAACAGCAAGGGCCTCGGCAACGTACCGGGCGCGAGCGTGCCGCTCGGGGACGCCGGGCGCCTCGAATGGAATTTACTCGAAGAGGACGTGAGCCTGCCCGCTGCGGTGCTTTATGCCGAGCGCGTCGAGCACAACCTCAAGTGGATGCAGGACTTCGTCACGCGCTATGGCGTAAAGCTCGCGCCGCACGGCAAGACGACGATGGCGCCGCAGCTCTTTCGCCGCCAGATCGAAACCGGCGCGTGGGGCATCACGCTCGCCACGGCGCACCAGACGCGCGCCGCCTACCGCGGAGGCATCGCGCGCGTGCTGATGGCGAACCAGCTCGTGGGCCGCCGCAACATGGCGATCATCGCCGAGCTGCTTAGCGACGCGACCTTCGAGTTCTTCTGCCTCGTCGATTCGGTCGAAGGCGTGGAGCAACTCGGCGAGTTCTTCCGAGCGTCGGGCCGCACGCTGCAGGTGCTGCTCGAACTGGGCGTGCCGCGCGGCCGCACAGGCGTGCGCGACGCCGACACGCGCAACGCCGTGCTCGCGGCGATCGCGCGCTATCCCGACTCGCTCAAGCTGGCGGGCGTGGAAATCTACGAAGGCATCCTCAAGGAAGAAAGCGAAGTGCGCACCTTCCTGCGCGACGCGCTGAACGTCACCCAGGAACTGGCCGCCGCGGGCCGCTTCGCGCGCACGCCCGCGCTGCTTTCGGGCGCGGGCTCGGCCTGGTACGACATCGTCGCGGAAGAGTTCGCGCCGGCCACGCAGGCGGGCGCGATCGACGTGGTGCTGCGCCCCGGCTGCTACGTGACGCACGACGTGGGCGTCTACAAGCAGGCTCAGTCGCAGATCCTCACGCGCAACCCCGTGGCGCGCGAAATGGGCGTGGCGCTGCTGCCCGCGCTACAGCTTTGGGCCTACGTGCAGTCGATTCCGGAGCCTGGCCGCGCCATCATCGGCTTCGGCAAACGCGACGCCGCGTTCGACGCGGGCTTTCCCGAGCCGTCGCGCCACTACCGTCCCGCGAACGGCGGCGCGCCGCGCGAAGTGGCGGCAAGCGAAGGCTGGGAAGTGTTCCAGATGATGGATCAGCACGCCTACCTGAAGATTCCGGCGGGCGCGGACCTCAAGGTCGGCGACATGATCGCGTTCGATATCTCGCACCCCTGCCTCACGTTCGACAAGTGGCGTCAGGTGCTGATGGTCGATGAGAAATATCGCGTGAGGGAAGTGATCGAAACGTTCTTCTGAGCGCGGCGCGCATCAGTTCAGGCTCAGCCCGCTTCGGGCTCGGCCTCCCGAGCCTGCGCGAGCGAGGCCGCCGCCCTGGCGGCCTCGCCGATGCGCGCCTCCATCATCCCCAACGCGCTCGACAGCGCCGCGAGCGCGTCGTCGGGCAGCGACATCGTCACCTTCAGGAACGCGTTGCGGCGCGGCAGCCCCTCTTCGGTCACGGCGCGGCCGGCGTCGGTCAGTGTCACGTTGGTGATGCGGTTGTCGCGCTCGTCGGCGCGGCGCGCGATCCAGCCGAGCGCCTCCAGCGCCTTCAATTGGCGCGTGAGCGCGCCGGGGTCCACGCGCAGCCGCTCGACAAGCCGTTTTTGCGACGACTCGCCGTCCTGCTCGTAAAGCGCGAGCAGAATGCGCCAGCGCGGCAGCGGATGGCCGACCTGCGCCTCGAACGCCGACATGAACGTCCGGTAGGTCCGGCCAAACTGCTGCATGATGGCGATGCGATCCTGAATTTCCATGCTTTGTTTTCCTGCCGGCTTCATCGCCGCGCGTTTGCCGGGTCCGTGGCGGTGCCCACCAGGGGCGGAACGTCTCAATCCGCGTGAATCACGGGCTCCAACTTGCGCTGCAGCTTGACGGGCGGCACGCGCCGGGTTTGCCAGATCGACACCACCGCAATCGCCGCCGCCACGGCAATGCCCAGGTGAATCGCGCCCACGAGCGCCTCACGCGCGGCTTCGAGCAGCGGCGCGCCATTATGCCCGGCGTGGGCTAGATCGGCGATCAGCGAAGCCTGCGCGTCGCGGTTGATGAGGATCTGCGGGTCGGCGAGCTGCGGCAGCCAGTGCGCGGCGTGATCGGCTTCCAGCGCGCGTTGAACGCCGCTCGAATAAAGCTGCGTGACCATCGTGCCGGTGAGCGCCGTGCCGATCATGCCGCCGATCATCCGCAGCGACTGCAACAGCGCTGTGGCGATGCCCAGATGCTCGCGCCCCGCGGTCTGCTGCGCGAATACGGTGAGGTTCGGCATGACGAAGCCAAGGCCGATGCCGGCCACGATCATGAATGTCATGAGCAGGCCGCGCGGCGTGTTGTGCGTGGCGAGCGCCACGGCGAAGCAGGCCACCGCGAGCATTGCGAAGCCGATGTAGAGCATCAGGTTCGGATTGCGGATGCGCGAGACGATGCGCCCGTTCGCGATACTGCCGATCGTGATGAACACCACGAGCGGCGTGATGACGACGCCCGCTTCCTTCGGCGTCATGCCGAAGCCGCCCTGGAACAGGAGCGGCGCGTAGAACAGCAGCGAAAACATCGTGAAGCCGCCCAGTACGGCGAGCGTGAAAAGCGCATTCAGGCTCGCGTTGCGGAACATGTCGACGGGCAGGATGGCCTGCGGGCAGCGCCGCTCCCACTGCCAGAGCGCCCAGCCGGCCGCCAGCGCGAGAGCGAGCAGGCCGATGGCCGAAGCGCTGAGACCGTGCCCGGGCAGACGCTCCACGAAAAGCTGCAGGCTGCCCAGCGCGACCGCGATGAGGAGCGCACCTGGCCAGTCGAGCCGCATGCGCGCCTCGTGCGCGACGTGGCGCAAATGCGGCAGATACTTCCAGACAAAAAACAGCGAAAGCAGGCCAACGGGCAGATTCACGTAAAACACGGAACGCCAGCCGTAGTACTGCGTGAGAAAGCCCCCGAGCGACGGCCCGACCGCATTGGCAATACCGAACGCGGAGCTCATGAGCACCTGCCAGCGCAGGCGCACGACCGAATCGGGGAAGAGATCGGGAATGCAGGCAAACGCCGTGCCGACCAGCATGCCGCCGCCGATGCCTTGCAGCCCGCGCGCGATCACGAGGAACAGCATGCTGTTGGCCGCGCCGCACAGCACCGAAGCGGCGGTGAAGACGACGATCGACGCGATCACGAAAGGCTTGCGGCCGTAATAGTCGCCGAGCCGCCCGAAAATGGGGACGGTGATGACCGAGGTAAGCAGATAGGACGTGGCGACCCACGCATAAAGTTCGAAGCCGCGCAGCTCGGCGACGATGGTCGGCAGCGCGGTGCCCACGACGGTCTGGTCGAGCGCGACGAGCATCGTCACGAATGAGATGCCGAGCATCGCGAGCAGCGACTCCCGGAACGGCAGGACCTGCCCGCTCGAATGGTGGGCGGCGGTATGAACGGCCATTTTTTGATCCAGCAACGATTGACGCATCAAAGATTGATCATCATAGCACGGTCCGATCCACTACACTGGGGCGTCGAACGGCGGCGATGGTCTCGCCGTCGTCGCTGAAAATCCCGGAGCGCAATGGAACCCACGACCGAACCCACCGCCGCCGATCCAGCCCGCACGGGCGCCATCGCGGCCTTCACCGAGGCCGATCTCGACGCGCTGCGGCGCGCCAGGCACGAGCTCGAAACGCCGCCGCTCGGCATGAAGCTCGCAGCGATCGTGGGTGCGCCAGTAGAAAAGCTGATCGCGCGGCTACCCGGCGTCGCGAACGGCAAGGTGACCGACGCGACGCAAGCCGCGCTGCGCAAGTGTCTGCAGCTCGCGCTGAAGACGCTCGGCAAGCAAGGCGCCCTCTCCACGGCCGAAGCGCGCACGAGCGCGAAGCCGAGCAACCTGCTGCACAAGTTCGCGGTGGCAACCACGGGCGCGGCGGGCGGCGCTTTCGGCCTGTTCGCGCTGCCGGTCGAGCTGCCCGTCACGACCACGCTGATGTTTCGCTCGATTTGCGACATCGCGCGCAGCGAAGGCGAGAATCTGGCCAGCACCGACACCCAGCTGCAATGTCTGACCGTGTTCGGCATGGGCGGCCGCTCGGCCGCCGACGACGAAGCCGACTTCGGCTATTTCATCGCGCGCGGCGCGCTCGCGAAGGCGGTATCGGCGGCGTCGTCGGAAATGGCGACGAAGGGCTTCGCCGCCCACGGCTCAACCGCGCTCCTCAAGCTCATGCAGACGGTGGCCGCGCGCTTCTCCGTGCAGGTGAGCGAGCAGGTCGCGGCGAAGTCGATACCGGCCATCGGCGCGGTGCTCGGCGCCATGGTCAACACCGTGTTCATCGACCATTTCCAGCAGGTGGCGCATGGGCACTTCACCGTGCGCCGGCTCGAGCGCCGCTACGGCGAAGCCGCCGTGCGCGCGGCCTATGACGCGATCGACGTCTCGCTCGATTGAGGCGGCTGCGGTTTCTCGTCGCTGCGCGTCGGCCCAAGGGTCACGCGGCGCACGAAGCTCGCGGCGACGTCGAGCGTGCGGCGCGCCTCGGGCATGAACGGCGCATAGATCGGCCAGATATGCGGCATGCCGCTGGCAATCTCGCACTCCACCGCCACGCCGGCGGCGCGCGCGCGCTCGGCGACGCGGCGCGTGTCGTCGAGCAGCGTTTCGGAGCTGCCCACGAACAGGCTTAGCGGCGGCAAGCCGCGAAAGTCGGCATAGAGCGGCGACACGTAGGGATCGGTCGCACTGGCCGAGCCGAGGTAGAACGGCGCGATGCGCTCGAATACCGCGCCGCTGAACATGGGATCGCGCCCGTCGTTCTCGCGTATCGAAGCGCCCGTCGCCGCAAGATCGGTCCACGGTGAAAAGAGCACGGCGCCGGCGGGGAGTGCGTCGCCTGCGTCGCGCAAGGCGACGAGCGTCGCAAGCGCAAGCCCGCCGCCCGCGGAATCGCCGCCAATCACGATCGAGCCCGGCTGCGTTCCTTTCGCGAGCAAATGGCGGTACGCGGCCATTGCGTCCTCGAGCGCGGCGGGAAACGGATGCTCGGGCGCGAGGCGATAGTCGAGCGAGAAGACGTCGGCGCCGGCGCGCTTGCCCAGACCAAACGAAATCGCGCGCTGCGAACGCGGCGAGCAGAAGTAGTACCCGCCGCCATGCAGATAAAGGAGCGTGCGCTGCGCGGGCGAGCGCTCGCGGATGAGCCACTCGCCGCGCATCGGAACATCGGAGGCGTCGTACTGTTCGCGCAAGCGCCAGCCGCTCGGCACGCCCGGCGTCCAGATGCGTCTCGCCGTCAGCATGCGCACGCGTGCGACGTTGATCGTCTTGCGCGTTTGCGGCCGAAAAGTGCGGCGCAAGAACCTGCAGATCAGCCTGCTTTGCCAGCTCATCGGCTCAGCCCTCCGCAGCACTCAAACCGGCCTCGACCAGCACTCGGCGGCGGTCGGTCGATAGTGTCCAGGGATCAGACGTCGATCGCGGGAACACGCGGCGCGCAGTACGGCGAATGAGGCGAACGATCGAGGGCCGATTAATTGGCGGGCAGCACCTGGCCGCGAATCTCGCCTGACGGGTTCTGCGCCGTATGAATGTTGAAATACCACTGTCCGCCCATCAGCTGGGTGACCTGCTGCTCGTTGAGCGTGGCGGAACCCTTGATCGGACTCGCCAGCTCGCCCTTCGGAATCGGTACCTGCACGCCAGCGTTCTGTCCGACCGGCGCTGGGCCGTGGAAGTGCGCGGCCGCCGCCGGGCCGGAGAGGCCTTCATAGGTGATCGTCCAGTTCAGCGTTTTCGTGGACGTATCGAAGGTGGCGTTAAGCATGCCGTGGCCCTGGCTCACGCGCGGCGGGACCTCGCTGGACGGTTCGAGATCGGCCTTGAGCGCGACGGTGTCGGCATACGCGGCGCTGGAGGCAAGGACACACAGAGCGAGAGCGAGCTGTAGCGGACGAAGCAAATTCATGGAATTTCTCCTGTTTTTGTGGCGCGCTGCACCAGAAGGCGCAAAACCGCGCTCTCACATGCTAGAGCAAATCCGCTGGGCGCGTCCGCTGCGCCGATGTCGGCCCGACGTAAGCTGCGTGCAATAAAAAATGCGCCGCAAGCAGCGCCCTCCAACCCCGGTATTAGCTTCCTGCCCTCGGGTGTACGACGCTACCGAATTCCTGGCAGCGGTGACGAAAACCCGTCGTGACGATCCCCAGGTTCTTGCTCGACGAGAAGTTGTCGTAGCTGTGGAAACCCACTTGCATGATGCCCACCGCGTTCCGGCCTGCGCCCCACCTGCCGACGCCTTCGAGGTGCCCGGATGCAACAACTAATTGATTGGCATAGCGAAGTTTATGGGCGGCATCTTTTGACGAACCAGCCGCCGCCTCGGTAGAACCCCTTTCGAATTCATCGAATGCCCCGACGGTAGACTCTCTAACGCTCGTGCCTCGAGGATTCGACCGTGAAATCCCACGCACGAGACCGCCGCGGCAACCGCGATTACCCGCACTTCCTGTAATAGTTAATTGATCGAAATTGCCTCGATTTCTCGTCGCGCGGCGACTAAGCTAGGAACTGCGAGAAGTGACTCTTCATCGAAGGGTCTCCAAGCTTGAACGCGGCTTCGGCCGCGTTTTTTTTCGCCTGTTTTTGCCCGCTATCCCCTGCGCGCGTCGATTTCACGATGTACGGCATTCACGCGAGCAGCGCGGCCTGCTGCTCGATTCCGACGAGCATCGCCTGGCAAGTGCGGATGAGCGAATAGCCTTCCTCACGCAGTTGCACGGCAGTGTGACAGTTCATGTGACTGCGGAAGGTCTCGAGTTCGGCGAGCAGCGCAGGGTACTGCAGCACGCCCACCGCACCGGCAAGCCGGTGATGCCATTCGCGCAGGCGCGCGACGTCGGCTTGTTCGAGGAGCGGCGGCAACGCGTCCAGGTCGTCGCGCATCGCCGAAACGAACGAGCCCAGCAACGTCTTCACGGTCGCCTCGCCGCCCCAAACCTGGATCATATGACTGAGATCCAGCGGCTCGAACGTCCGTACGTTTGCAGGCTTTTCCGCGAGCTTTACGCGGCAACCGCCGCGCCCCGGCGGACCCGACTCCGAAGCTCGCGAGGCCGCTTGCCGCGCCCCTTGTCCGTTCGCGCCTGCCTCGCGCGTGGCTTCGTCCTGCAGGGTGCGCTGCATGCCCTCCACGCCGAACCAGCGCGCGAGATACTCGCGCAACGTGGCCACGCGCGTGGGCTTGACGAGGCAATCGTCCATGCCCGCTTCGCTGCACCGACTGATGTTCTCGGGCGCCGTGTTAGCCGTGATACCGAGTATCGGCAAGCGCCGCGCGCCTTGCGCCTTCTGCTCCATTTCGCGTACGCGTCGCGCGAGATCGTAGCCAGATACGTTCGGCATATGACAGTCGGTGATCAGGCAGCCGTATTCGCATTCGGCCAGCGCTTCGAGCGCCTTCGCACCGTCGTCGACGACGTCGCACGCGAACCCGATCAACGCCAGTTGATGACGGATCAGCTCCTGATTCACCGGATGGTCCTCCGCCACGAGGATGAGGCGCCCGGCAGCGCGTTCCTGCTCGCGATTGGGCGCCGGGAGTTTCGTTTCGACATCGGTGGCGGGACGCGACGAGCCGGCAGGCTTCACCTGCAGCCCCGCCAGCGCCAGCGCACAAACGGCGCTCAAGCCCCGCCAGGACAACGGATTGACGCTCACGCGCACGCCGCTCTCGGCCACGCGATAACCGCTTGGCTTCGGCTTGTCCGTCAGGCAAAGCACAGGCGCACCGCGTTTGCCCAGCCGCCCGGCCAGCGCTTCCGACGCGAACACCAGATCGGCCTTGTCAGCGCTCGCGGCGCGGGCGAGGTCCGCTGGCGCGACGCGGCGCATTTCCATGCCGAGCGCCGAGCCGAAATGCATCAATGCGGCGGCGACGCTCGCGTCCTCGCATGCCACGAGCGCACGCTTGCCGCGCAGCCCGGCGGCCTTACCGCTACGCGCCTCGACGGGCAGTTCGATATGCAGCGTCAGGCAGGTGCCGCGGTCCATTTCGCTCTTCAGTTCGAGCGAGCCGCCCATCAGCGCCGCGAGCTTGCGGCAGATCGTGAGGCCGAGTCCCGTGCCACCGAAGCGTCGCGTGGTCGAGGTCTCGGCCTGCACGAACGGCTCGAAGAGCTGCGCCTGCGCTTCGGGCGCGATGCCGATGCCCGTGTCGGCCACCGCGATCGACAGCCGCTGGCAGAGAGGCGTGCCGACTTGGGCGTCGAGATCGCGTGCGCGAACGTGCACGCTCACCTCGCCCGCCAGCGTGAACTTGATCGCATTGCTGAGCAGATTGAAGAGAATCTGCCGCAGCCGCACGCTGTCGCCGCGCAACTGCGCCGCGACGTCCGGCTCGACATCCACGCGCACCTTCAGCCCCTTCTCGTGCGCACGCGCGGCCAGCAGCCCGACGGCGTTGTCGACGAGTTCGCGCACGTCGAACGGCTGCGAGTCAATGACGAGATGGCCGGCCTGGATCTTCGAGTAGTCGAGCAGATCGTCGAGTATCTGCAGCAGCGCCCCCGCCGATTCGTGCACCATGTCGACCATTTGCGCCTGGTCCGGGTTCAGCGGGGTGCGCTCTAGCACCTCGACGAGACCCAGCACGCCGTTCATCGGCGTGCGGATCTCGTGGCTCATCATGGCGAGAAAGTCGTCCTTCGCACGGGAGGCCGCCTCTGCGATATCGCGTGCGTGTTCGAGTTCGTCTGCGCGCGCGTGCTCGACGCTCGCGTCCAGCGCATAGCCGCTCCAGACGATCGCGCCGTCTTCGGCGCGGCGCGGCGCGAACTCCGCGCGCACCCACACGAACCCGGCCGCGCCCTGAAAGCGGAATTCGGCGTGCACCGGTATGAACCAGCGCGCGGAGCGTTCGAGCCGCGAGGCAAGACGCGCGCGATCATGTCGACCCACCCGAGAGAGATCGAGAGAATGAGCGTGGCGAAGCTCCTCGACGGTATCGCCGAGTAGCCGCTGCGTGTCGCCGCCGATGTACGGAAACGAATAGCGGCCGTCGGGCGAGCGGCGCAACTGGAACACGATCGCGGGCAGCGACCCCGTCACCTCCGAGAGAAGCCGCTCCGATGCGCGTTCGCGCAACTCGGCGCGGCGAATGTCGGTGACATCGATCATCGTGCCGAGCACGCAGAACGGCGCGCCTTGCAGGTCGCGGCACAGGCGCGTCCAGAAGATGCCATGACGCGCCTCCCCTGGCGCGTTCTCGAACGTCAACTCGACACGCTGGCTCTCCCCCTCGACGATCGTCAGCCGGTAGAGGTCGTCCATGCGGCGGCTGTTTTCGGGCCCCCACGCCATCACGGCCGAACCGGTGCGCCCGAGCACGCGCGAGCGCGCCAGACCGGTCGATTCTTCATAGGCGCGATTGATCGCGAGGTAGCGGTTTTCGAGATCCCGTGCGCCGAGCGGATACGGGATCATCTCCATCATCGTGTCCTGCAGTTCCACCTGGCGCGCGAGCACCTGCTCTGCGCGCCGCCGCCGGTGCATCTCTCGCTGGAGCAGCACGTAGGCGCGCAGCGTGACGAGCAGCAGCACGCCGAACACGATCAGGAGCGGCAGGAGCCGCAGCGCATTCACGCTCCAGCCGCCGGCCTGGGTGGAGACGGCAGCGGTCCAGCGATTGCGGATGCGCTGCTGTTCGACAGGCGGCATCGCGTCGAGCGCGCGATTGATGAGCCGCGCGAGCGGGGCAAGGTCGCCGCGCACGGCAAATGCCGTCGAATCGTCGACGCCCACCGCTCCCAGCACCTTCAGCGAGTCGAGATAGGGCCCGCTGAGCGGCTCGTCGAGCGCGGCTGCGTTGCCCACCAGCACATCGGCCTCGTGGCGACCGACCATTGCGAGCCCCGCGTCGAGGCTCGCGGTGCGCACGACCTGCGTTCCCGGCAGCTCCTGCATGTCCGGCGTGTGCGGCGCCAGCACGATGCGTCGGCCCGCAAAGTCGGCGAGCGAGCGTGCCATCGGCTCGTCGCGGCGCCCTACCATGACGAGCGGATAGTGCTCGAAGGCTTCCGTGTAGGCCACGCCGGAGCCGAACACGCCATCGCCCACTGAGGTCGCGGCGAGCGCGATCTCGCCACGCTGCATCGCGTCCCCGGCGCTCGTCCAGGGAGAAATAGGCACGCGCTCGAAGGTAATGCCGAGGGTGAGCCCCAGATAGCCGAGATAGTCGGCGGCCATGCCCGACGGCTTGCCCGTCTTGTCCGTGAAGCTGAACGGCAGCCAGCCACTGTCGTAGCCCACTTTCAGCGGCGACAAGGCACGCAGCCACGCGCGCTCGTCGGCGCTCAGGCTGAACGCGGACGGCGGCGGCGCTCGCGGCGCGTCGCCTTCGAACCAGCGTGACCGCTCGGCCGCCGCCGCGGCAGGCCGCACGCCAGCAAGCAGGAGGTTCAGCCGATCGCGCAGGTCCGACCTGGAGACCGGCACGGCGTAACGCAACTCGCGCACGCGCTCGCGCTCCTCGAAGGCGACGCGCAGATCGCCGAATTCCTGGAGCGCGAGCTGATAGCGCGCCACGGGCGAAAAGCCTGCATAGACGTCGGCCTGCCCCTGGGCGACGGCGCGCAGCGCCGCCTGCGTGCTCGCGAAGGTTTCGAAGCGCGCCTGCGCGAAACGCTCGCGCAATACCGCTTCGAGGACGTCGCCGCGCTCGACTGCAAACGTCGCACGCCCGAGGCGCGCCGGCTGGGTCGCGAGCGCGGTGTTCCCGGCACGCGTGACAAATGTCGTGGTGCCGTTCAGATACGGCGCCGTGAAAGCGAGGCAGCGCTCGCGCGACGGCGTGCGCGCGACGCTCATCACGATGTCGATGTCTCCTGCGCAGGCCGCCGCGAGCAACGCCGGCATGTCTGCAAAGACGCGCGGCTGAAGCATGACGCCGGCACCGGCGAGAAGGCGCAGATAGGCGGCACTGAAGCCGGTGAGCGTGGCACCGTCGAACACTTCGAGCGGCGCCCGGCCGCCCTCCACCACGCCGACGACGAGCTCTCGCGGCAAGGTCGCGGCGACCTGCCGCGAGAACGCGACGCGCTCGTTTATCCACTCACACGAAGTCCCAGCGCTCGCCGCCGCCGCGGAGAACGCGAGCGCCCATGCCGCGGCAAGCGCGCCGAGGTACGCGATCACGCACGCGAGTCCGCGCCCGCGCCGCGATGCAGCCGGGCGCGCGCCAAGACGGAAGATGCGGTGAATCGACTTCATCGGCGCACGGCAAACTGGATTTCAAAGCTCGCCGCGAGATGAGGTGGCGCAACTGCGCGAGCGCCTGCTCACGAGGCGGTACACCACGCCAGCCGCGGCGCCCCCCAGCAACGGCGCCGCCCAGAAGAGCCAGAGCTGATCGAGCGCCCATTCGCCGACGAACAGCGCGGGACCGGTCGAGCGCGCCGGATTCGCGCCGCCGTTGCTCACGGGAATGGCGATGAGATAGATGGCGGCAAGGCAGGCTCCGACGGACAGCGCCGCAGCCTTGCGGCGTGCGACCGTGCTCGACATCAGCAGATGGAAGAGGACGAACACGAAGGTCGCTGCCAGTTCGAGGAGGAACACGGCGGCGAGGTCGTAGTCGGTCGGCGAGTGATCGTCATAGCCGTTGCTGCCGAGGGCGGACAGCGCGATGGAGAAACCGGGGCGCCCGCTCGCCACGCGTACGAGCAGAGCCGCGCCGAGAATGGCCCCGATGGTTTGCGCAGCAAGATAGGGCGCGGTATCGCGTACCGGAAAGCGCCCGGAGACCGCGTAGCCAATCGTGACGGCGGGATTGAAGTGGGCGCTCGCCGCGCGCGCGGCGGCGTAGTTCGCCACCGTGAGCGCGAGCCCGGATGCCGCTGCCATCTCGAAAACGTTGAAGCCCTGGGAGGGCGGGCTCGCGTTGAGCGCCGTGGCTGCGCAACCCGCGAACACGAGCCACGCGGTACCCGCACCCTCGACCGCTAAACGCCTACCGAGCTTCATCGTTTCCTCTCCACATTCGGACTACATCCCGGCCCGGTTCTGACCTGGCCGTCGTTCGAACGCATTCCCAGGGTCGGCAATATCCGACGAGCCATGCGTCGAGCTTGCGATTATGGAGAGACGATTCCTGCAATCAGATAGGAAAACTCTTAAAACGGTGGGCCCATTGCGCAAGACACGGCGAGAAGGAAATCCGGCGAACGCAGGAATAACCCGGGGACGCGCGCCACCCGGGGATGAATCAGGTCAGTCCCACCTGGACGGCGAAGTCGCTCAAATCGCGCTCCGTGACGAGCCCCAGCTTGCGCATCGTGCTGCGCTTCTGGGCGCTGATCGTTTTGCGGCTGCGCTGAAACCGCTGCGCAATCTGGCGCACCGACATACCCTGCGCGTAAAGCTGGAAGACCTCCCATTCGCGCGCGCTCGGCACACCCGAGCAGGGGGCGCACACGCCGCCGGCGCGCGCGAGCGTCGCGCGTGCGTGGCCCGAAAGAAACGGCGTGCCCTCGCGAGCGGCGGCAATGGCGAGCAGGAGATCGTGCGCGGCGTCGCGCTTGTCGACGATGACATTCAGGCCTTGATGCAACAGGCCTGTCAGAACGGGCGGCGTCGACATCATGCTCAGGACGACGACGGCAGGCGTGCCTCGTGTTTGCGTGAGGCGCCGCAGCAAGGTGAGGGAGCCAAATTCGCCGTCTAGGCCCGGCATGCAGAGATCGGAAACGACGACGTCACAGTCGGTCGTATCGAGCTGCGCGGCAAGCTCGAGCGTGTTGCCGGCTTCGCCGACGACGATGACCCGGTCCGTTGCGTGCAGCAGGCTCGCGACGCCGAGCCGGATGCACGCGTGGTCGTCGGCAACCATCACGCGCAGCGGCTTGCCCGTGCGACGCGCATCTTTTCGACCGCCCCGGATAGCGTGCATGGGCGACCTTGCGTGCGAAGCGCCGCTCAGGTTTGCTCGCCCTGCATCACGCCGCATTCGACCGCGAAGCGATAGAGCTCGATATCGTTGCTGAGCGCGAGCTTCTTCATCGCCGCACACTTTTGCGCGCTGATCGTCTTGACGCTGCGCCCGAGCAGACCTGCGATTTCCGTTACGCCGAGTCCGGTTGCATAGTGCGTGATCACTTCGAATTCACGCCGCGTGAGAATGCGGTGCACCTCTTCACGCCGCTCGGCGCGCGCCGCTTCAGTGAGCACGTCGCGCACGACAGGCCCGACGTATTGCTCTTGCGCCATTGCCGACATGATCGCAACCGGGATCAGGTCGATGCGGTCGCGCTTGCTGAGCACCGCATCCACCCCCATCGAGATAGTCTTGCGCAGGACCGAGGCCTCGCTTTGCATGGTGAGGACGACCACCGCCTTTTGCGGGAACCCGGTGCGAAAGGCGCGGATAGCCTCGGGTCCGTCCAGCTCGCCGGGCAACGCCATGTAGAGGTCCATCAGGACGAGATCGAACGCGTTCTGGCCGGCGACTTCGAACAGCTCGGGCACGCTGCGCGCACGCGCGACGATCTGCACGTTCGGATAGTTGGCGAGCATGCTCTCCAACGCATACACGACGAGCGGATGGTCGTCGGCGATGATTACGCGCACCGGTACCGCGAGGTCGGCCGTATCCGTCATGTTGCCCGCCGAGACGCAGGAGCGCTGTTCGTCGTGGCCGCGCATGGCGCGCTGGGACGCGGCCGCCGCGCAGCGGAATGATTCGGCAGCGATGAGGGAAGCAGGTTCATAGAAGTCCGTACGCCTTGACATAGACGAGGAGTCCCGCGTCGTTGCTCACGCCGAGTTTCGCCATGGCGTCGCGCTTCTGGCAGCTCACCGTGCGCACGTCGCGGCCGAGGGTGCGCGCAATTTCCGTGATCGAACTGCCGCTCGCGAATTTGCGGACTACCTCCGATTCGCGCGGCGTCAAGCGTGGCAAACACAGGTCGGACGGTCCGGCGGCGGCCGCGAGTTCGCGCTCGATGGCCGGGCTGAGACGGGCGAGACCTTGGGCGGCGCCGCGCACGATGGCGGGGAGATCGTCCATCGGCTCGGTTTTGCGCAACATGGCGACCACGCCCGCGTGCGCCACCGCACGCAGGAGGGCGGCGTTCGCAACGCTGGTCAGCACGACCACGGCGATATGCGGCCAGTCGCGGCGCAACCGCTGCACGAGGCGCAGGCCGTCCTCCGCTTCGCCGCAGACCGGCGGCATATTGAGGTCAGTGACCACCACGTCGCACGGGACGGCTTCGAGCGTCTGCAACAACTCGCGCGCGCCGCACGCCTCCCCCACGACCTCGATATCGACTGCCGCGAGGAGCGCCGAGCGAACGCCAAGCAGAACGAATGGATGATCGTCGGCGAGGACGACACGTAGCTTCACACTGAATCTCCTTCGAGGTGGATCTGCGTGGAAGCGATGCGCCGCGTGAGCGCATCGGCAACTCGCAACATCCACAGGTCGTTCATCTGACCATTGAAAAGCCGCCGTCGAAATCGGAGATTTCCGAAACGTTAAAGATTGCTTGTGTTCCGTGCTGTCAAACTGCGGCACGCGCGCGAGTGCGTTGTCGACTCCCGCCAGTGCGTCCGGCGTCGCTGCGCCCGCGCGGCGCCGCGAATGCGGGCCATGCCAGCGCGGCGCACAGCGCAGCCGCCGCCCAGACCGCCGGCCAACCGAACCACGACAACAGCAGCGGGATCGCCGAAGGCGCGACGAAGAACGCAACGAATGCGCCGGTGTTGCCCATTGCGAGTGCAGTTCCCACGCGACCGTTGCCTGCGAGCGTCGCGAGTTCTGTGAAGGCAACGCCGTGCCAGGCGGAAGCGGCGATACCGCCAAGGACGATCACCGCGGCGAGCAGCGTGACGAACACTGTGCTGGCACGATGCGCTGGCGACGCAAAAGCCGTCAACGCCGCAAGCACAACGAACAGCGCGACGGTGAGCGCCGCGCAGCCGCGCAACCAGATGCGCCGGTCGCCGTGCCGATCGGTCCAACGCCCGCCGTACACACGCATGAACGCGGCACCGCCCTGCACCGCTGCAAGCGTCGCGCTGACTGCCGCCGTACCCGCATGGCCGACGTCGTGCAGAAAAATGCTCGCGAACGAGAGTACGGCCACCTGCGGAATGCACAGCACGCCAATGCCCGTCACCATGCGCCACACCGTGACGCTGCGCAGCGGCGAGACTGCGCGTTGTGCCTGCGCGAGCGCTTCGTGAGCGACAAGCGGCGCATGCCCGGCGTCCTGCTCCTGCGCGGGTTCGTGCAGCCAGACGATTGTCAGCACGGCGGAGACCACACACATCGCGGCGAGCACCCCGTAGACGGCCGCGAATCCCGCATGCTCGGCAAGCGCGGGCAGCATGAGCGCGCCAAGCCCGCCGCCGGTTGGCACGGCGGTTTGGCGGATGCTCATCGCAAGGCCGCGCTCGTGTGTTGCGAACCACGCCATCACCGCGCGCCCGCTCGAGCCGTTCACGCTGCCGCCAAGCAGGCCGAGCGCGAGCAGGCCAGCCGCGAGCGTCGTCGCACCAGGCGTGTGCGCGCCCGCCGGTGCGCCCCAGAGCGCCATTACGACGAGTGCGAGCGCTGTCGTCGAAAGCCCCGTGAGCAGCACGCGCCGGTCGCCCCAGCGATCAGTCAGGAGTCCCCACGGAAGCTCGCTTAGCACGATCCCAAGTCCGAGCATGCCGAGCACGACACCCAGTTCGCCCGTGCCGATGCGGTAGTCCGAGCGGATCAACACGCCCGTTGCCGGAATGCCGCCAAGCGCCGCCGCAAAACTGGCGTTGGCCGCCACACCCACCGCGAGCACTTTCCAGCGGTGCGCCGCGCCCCGCGTCGTACTGCGTCCCATGCTGACCTCCAGAAAACGATTGACTGAGGGCATCGTAGAGGCGCAACATCTATCGGAAAAGCGGGAAATTCCAATTCGTATATTCGGAATTTCCGAATCATGAAATGGCATGAAACGCACCGGATCAAGCTGAATCAATGAACACACGCGGTTTCGATCTCGCGCAGCTGCGCACGTTTATCGCCGTGACAGAAGCGGGCAGTGTCTCGGCGGGTGCGGAGCGGGTGTTCCTCTCTCAGTCGTCGGTGAGCGAGCAGCTCAAGAAGCTCGAGGAGCGCGTCGGCCAGCCGCTTTTCGTGCGCAGCAAGCAGGGCATGGCCGCCACGCCCGCGGGCGCGAAGCTGCTCGACCATGCTCGCCGCATCGTCGCGCTTTGCGACGCCGCGTTCGACGACATGCTCGGCCGCACGCTCGACGGCGAAGTGCGCATTGCGATCACGGACTATTACCGGCCGCACGACGTCGCCGAGATCATCCGGCGCTTCGCGAGCCAGCATCCGCGCCTGCGTCTGCATGTGACCGTGCTGCCGAGCGCCGTGATCGACAGCAGCGCCGACGATAACGCCTACGACATCGGCTTGTCGCTGCGGCTGATGGAGGAAGGCCGCGGCATGCACAAGAGCACGTCGATACGGCGCGAGAAACTCGTGTGGGTGGGCGCGACGCAAACGCTGCGCGAGCGGCCCGCGCTCACGCCGCCCTGGCCGCTCGTGCTGCTGCCGGCGACCTGCCAGTTGCAGCGCCGCGTAGTGAGGTTGCTCGACGAAGCGCGCATGCCCTACCTGATTTCGCATTCGGCTTCGGGCGTGGCCGGGCTGCAGCTCGCGCTCAAGGCGGGGCTGGGGATCTCGTGTCTGAACGAGTCGGCGATCGGCGAAGGACTGATGCCCTGCCCGGCTTCATTCGGCTTGCCCGCTCTGCCCGCGGCCGAATTCCATTTGCTGCCGGGCCAGCCTGGCGAGTCCGCACACGTGACGAACGCGCGCGCGGCGCTCGCGGAACTGCTCGCTTAAGTTAAGGCGCTTTAGCCTGCGGACTGAACCAGTTCGGCAAAGCGCAGCAGGTCGACGTTGCCCCCGGAGATGAGCACGCCCACGCGCTTGCCGCGCACGTCCACCTTGCCGTGCAGCACCGCCGCCGCAGCGAGGCAGCCGGTGGGTTCGACCACGAGCTTCATGCGGCTCGCGAAGAACTTCATCGTATCGACGAGTTCCGCGTCGCTCACCGTGACGATCTCGCTCACGCGCTCGCGGATCACCGCGAAGGTCAGGTTGCCGAGATGCTGGGTTTGCGCGCCGTCCGCAAGGGTCTTCGGCGTGTCGATGTGGACGATCTCACCCGTGCGCAGGCTGCGCTGACCGTCGTTGCCAGCCTCGGGCTCGACGCCGATCACGGTGCACGCGGGCGAGAGCGCATGCGCGGCAGTCGCACAGCCGGATAGCAGCCCGCCGCCGCCAAGCGGCGTGAGCAGCAGCTCGAGCTCGCCCGTTTCCTCGAACAGCTCCTTGGCGGCGGTGCCCTGCCCGGCCATCACGTGCGCGTGGTCGTATGGCGGGATGAGCGTGAGGCCGCGCTCGGCCGCGAGCCGTTTGCCGAGCGCCTCGCGGTCCTCGGTATAGCGATCGTAAAAGACGACCTCGCCGCCATACCCGCGCGTGGCCTCAACCTTCACGGCCGGCGCGTCGTGCGGCATGACGATCACGGCCTTCACCCCGAGCAGACGCGCCGACAGCGCGATCGCCTGCGCGTGGTTGCCCGACGAAAACGTGATCACGCCGCCCGCCTTCTGCTCCGGCGTGAACTGCGCGATCGCGTTGTAGGCGCCGCGGAATTTGAACGCGCCCATGCGCTGCAGGTTCTCGCATTTGAAGAAGAGCTGCGCGCCCGCGCGTTCGTTCGCGGTGCTGGAAGTCAGAACCGGCGTGCGGTGCGCGACGCCACGCAGGCGTTCGTGGGCGGCGGCGACGTCTTCGAAGGTAATAGGCAGAGTGCTCATGGTCGTTCTTCGGCTGGCAGGTAGGTGTAGACGGTCGAGCGCGCCACGCCGAGCGTGGAGGCCACGTCGGCGAGCGCATGACGCAGGTTCAGCATTCCGTTTGCCGCGAGTTCGCGCACGGCCTCACGGCGCTGCGCGAGCGTCATGCCGATGGGTGTGGTGTTGCGCGTGGCGGCGAAGCGTTCGAGCGCCTCGCGCACACAGCCCACGCCGCGCGGCGCAAGAGTTTCGGCGACGGGCGCAGCCGCGCTGGTCTGGATCAGTTGACCGAGGCCCGCTGTCACCGCGCCGATCAGCGACACATCCATGTTCAGGCAGAGCGCCGCGACGTACTCTCCCGCGCTGTTCTTCAGGCCGATGGATGTGCTTTTGGCCGGACGCCCGTCGGGAAAGCGGTTCGGATAGTTGGCCACGACTTCGGGAAAGCCGGAGTCGGTGATGCGCGCGAGACCCATTTCGGTGGCGGCGTCGCCGACTTGCCGTCCTGACAAATTGTTCGCGATTGCCACAACCGAGTGCTCCGGCCGCGTGAGGTCGTGCAGCACCACTTCCACGAGGGGGGCGAGCGTCTGGCCGAGCGCCGCGACGATCTTCTCGCCTTCGCGCAGGAGCAGCGCGTTCTCGTCAATGGAATGGCCGGAACGGGTTTTACGGGTTGGCATCATGATGTTGGACATTTTGACAGTTAATGACTGAATGTCAATCTCTTGAATTGATCGCTTAGGATTGCCGTGCCTGGCCGCCCGATGCGCGAAAAAAAACCCCGCCCGAAGGCGAGGTCAATCAGACACGAAGAAACACGACTCACTGCATTGCTACTCAGACCGTGAAGCGCTCGCTCACGAACTGCGTCGACGGCACGCGTGCGCGCGCCGCCACCGCCTGCGCGGCGCTCACCATCGCGGGCGGACCGCAAACGTAAAGATCGGGCGCTGCGCCACCCTCCGCGAGCGCCGCGGCGAGCGCGTCGACGGGAGTGCTGTGCGAGCCTTGCCAGCCATCACCCGCGTCGCGCACGCAAAGCTCGACGTGCAGTTGCGGCAGCGCCGCCCGAAGCGCGTCCAGTTCGTCGAGCAGGAACAGCTCGCTCTCGCGATTCACGCCGTAAAAGAGTCGCGCGTCGTTGATTTCCCCGAATTCGGCCATGCGGCGCAGCATCGAGAGCACGGGCGCCAAACCTGTGCCGCCCGCGACGAACCAGCGCGGGCGCAGACTATCGGCGATCAACCCGAACCCGCCCTGCGGGCCGTGAACGGTGAGCACGTCGCCCGGCTGCGCCCGCTCGCGCAGATACGCCGAAAATTTGCCTTGCGGCCGCAGCCGGATCAGGAATTCGAGGCGCCCTTCCCAGTTGCTCGTGTTGGCAAGCGAGAACGGGCGCTTCACGCCGCCTTCCGGCAACTCAAGCTCCGCGAACTGGCCCGCCTCGAACTCGGCGGCGCTGCCGCTCGTGTCGTCGGCATCGAGCAGCAGTTCGAGACGGCGCGTGCCGTCGGCGATCGTTTCCAGCGCGGCGATGCGCGCCGCGCGCGCGGCAACCGGCTGCAGCAGCACCTTCGTGCCGTCGTACGGCGCGGCGACGCGCAAGTCCGCCGAAGGTCTCGTGCGACACAGCAGAACCGCTTGCGGGTCGCCGGACGGCAACGCGTCCGCGCTGTGGTCGCCGAGCGTGTACGCCCCCTCGGTCACGGTGGCATGGCACGCGCCGCAACTGCCGCGCCGGCACTGCGAGGGCAGCGTGATATCCGCCGCCGCGGCCGCGCTCAGCACGTCCTGCCCCGGTTCGCATGCGAAGCCGAACGCCTGGCCGTCGCGCGTGGTGAGCTCGATTTGATAACTCATGACGTTTTCACCCGCGCTCAAGCAGCCTTGCGTGCGAGCGCCGCGGCGAGGTCCGCTTGCGCCTCGCCGATCGGCGAGATGCCGAACTGCTTGACGAGGATGTCGAGGACATTCGGCGTGAGGAAGGCGGGCAACGTCGGTCCGAGATGAATGTTGCGCAGACCGAGCGCGAGCAGCGTGAGCAGCACCGCGGCGGCCTTCTGCTCGAACCACGACACCACGAGCGTGAGCGGCAGATCGTTCACACCGCAGTCGAAGGCCTTCGAGAGCGCGATGGCGATCTGGATCGCCGAGTAGCTGTCGTTGCACTGGCCCAGATCGAGCAGGCGCGGAATGCCGCCGATGTCGCCGAACTCGTGGCGGTTGAAGCGGTACTTGTTGCAGCCGAGCGTCATGACGACGGTGTCGTCGGGCGCGCCCTGGGCGAACTCGGTGTAGTAGTTGCGGCCGGGTGCGGCGCCGTCGCAGCCGCCGATCAGAAAGAAGTGGCGGATCTGGCCGGCCTTCACCGCGTCGATCACCTTGTCGGCCACGCCGAGCACCGTGCTGCGCGCAAAGCCGATTGTGATGGTTTCTTCCGGCGCGGTGTCGCGGAAGCCCGGCAGCGCGAGCGCGGCCTGCACGACCGGCGCGAACGCGTGATGCTCGAGATGGCGCACGCCGGCCCAGCCTACCGGCCCTGTGGTGAAGATGCGCTGGCGATACTGCGGCAGCGGCTCGATCAGGCAGTTGGACGTCATCAGGATCGGGCCGGGGAAGTTCGCGAAGTCCGATTGCTGGTCCTGCCATGCGCCGCCGCAGTTGCCTGCCAGATGCGGATAGGCCTTGAGCTTGGGGTAAGCATGCGCGGGCAGCATCTCGCCGTGCGTGTAGATCTGCACGCCGGTGCCCTGGGTGGCTTCGAGCAGCGCCTCCAGATCGCCGAGGTCGTGTCCCGAAACCAGGATGGCTTTGCCCGCCGCCGGCGTCACGCGCACGGCAGCGGGTTCTGGCATGCCGAAGCGGCCCGTGTTCGCCGCATCGAGCAGTTCCATGACCTTGAGGTTGAGGTTGCCGAGCGCGAGCGCATGTTCAAGGATATCGCCGGCCTGCGTGGGTTCGCCCGCGAGAAACACGAGCGCCGCCTCCACGCCCGCGTAGACCTCTTCGCTCTCGTATCCGAGCACGCGCGCGTGATGGGCGTAGGCACACACGCCTTTGAGGCCGTAGAGCACGAGGGCGCGCAAGCCCACGACGTCCTCGCCCACCTTCGGAAGTCCAGCCCGAATGCCGACGAGCGCGGCCTGCGCCTGCAGTTCGGCGAGATCGTTGCCCGGTCGCCAGAGCGCGGCGCCGCCCGGCTGCGCAGCGGCGACGCCTTGCGCGAGCGCGAGCGCCTCGCAGCTCGACTTCACGCGATCGCGGTGTTGCGCGGCCTCGCGCAGCATCGCCACGAAACGGCTGGCGTTGAAATTGACGTTGGTGAGCGTTGTGAACAGCGCGTAGAGCATGAAGCGGTCGGCTTCGCGATCGGGGCTGCCGAGGCCGCGCGCGAGCGCGCCATACTGTGCTATGCCCTTGGCCGCGTAGATCAGCAGGTCCTGCAGATCCGCAGTCGTGGCGTCCTTGCCGCAGTTACCCCTGGCCGAGGCGCACCCCGGTGTGGCCTGGGTGCGGTCGGTCTGTTCACATTGATAGCAAAACACGGCTTTCTCCTTTTCCTTGTGGGGTGACGGCGCGAGCAGTCTTGTAAGATGCAAGGGCAATGCATCTTTTTAATGGTCGCGCGCCGGCGGGAGTTTTGCCGTGACAAAAATCAGAAAAGGTGTCGCTTGAGGCGGAGAAGCGACTGTGTGTGCGAAAACGTCGCAGCCAGTCGCCGCTCGACCCGCACGCACAAATGAAAAGCCCCGGCTCGACCGCAAGGTCGAGTCGGGGCTTCAGATCCTGCTAGATGCGTTCGGACGTTTTAGAACGGAATATCGTCGTCCATCTCGTCGAAGCCGCCGCCAGCCGGCGCGTTCGAACGGCCGCCACCGGCGCCGCCAGCACCGCCACCGCTCGAACGCGGCGCGCCGCCACCGCTGTTCCCACCTGCGGCACGGCCGCCGCCGCGCGGTGCGGATTGCTCACGGCTGTAGCCGCCGTCGTCGCCCATGTCGCTGCCCATCGAGGCGCCGCCGCTGCGGCCGCCCAGCATCTGCATTTGATCGGCCACGATTTCCGTCGAGTAGCGGTCGGTGCCATCCTGCGCTTGCCACTTGCGCGTGCGGATGCGGCCTTCGATATACACCGACGAGCCCTTCTTCAGGTACTCCGAGACGATCTCGGCCAGGCGCCCGAAGAACGACACGCGGTGCCATTCGGTCATTTCCTTGAACTCGCCGGACGCCTTGTCCTTGTAGCGGTCGGTCGTGGCGAGGCGAATGTTCGCCACGGCGTCGCCGCTCGGCAGATAGCGCACTTCCGGATCGGCGCCGAGGTTGCCGACGAGGATCACCTTGTTCACGGATGCCATGAATTTCTCCTGTTTGATTCCGTTGCGAGGAGCGGCCGCGCGGTGCGCGCCGGCGAGCGCCTGATGTTTCATGCGCCTTCACCGGCCGCGGACCGCCTCCGCGAATTGCGTTGCTGTGAACCGCTGGTTCTAACTCAGGCCCGCCCGGGTCAAGCCCGCGTGGCTTCTGCCCGCTTGGGCGGCGCCTTCATATTGGCCGCGATTATAAGCCAGCACAAGACGAGCCCCGAGCAGGTGTAAAACACGGCGCTCGCGCCCTCGTGCTTGAGTATCCATCCGCCCACGACGCCGCCGAGCGCGAGCCCGATCGACTGCGTGGTGTTGTACACGCCCGTAGCCGCGCCCTTGCGATTGCCCGGCGCGAGCTTCGACACGAGCGAAGGCTGCGAAGCCTCCAGGATGTTGAAGCCGAGGAAGTACACGAACAGCACGGCCGCCACGATGACAAGTGTATGCGCGAGCGAGCCGAGCAAAAGCTGGCCGATCAGGATAAGACCGATCGCAGAAACGAGCACGGGCTTCATCTTGCCCCGCTTCTCCGCGACGATGATGGCGGGCACCATCATGACAAACGCGAGGCCCATGACCGGCAGATAGATCATCCAGTGCGACGCGACCGGCAGGCCCGCGTCCACCAGCAGGCGCGGCACGACAAGAAAGAGCGCCGTCTGCGTGGCGTGCAGCACGAGCACGCCGAAGTTCAGGCGCAGCAGCTCCACGTTGTGGAGCACCTCGGCGAACGGAGCGCGCACGTGCACGGGCTTGCTGGGCGCGTCGGGCACGACCCAGATCACCACGCCCACCGCGAGAATCGAGAACACCCCGACCAGCGCGAACAGGCCGCTCATGCCGACCCAATGGAACACGATCGGCGCGCCGACGATGGCCACGGCGAACGACATGCCGATCGAACCCCCCACCATCGCCATGGCCTTCGTGCGGTGCTCCTCGGCGGTCAGGTCGGCGATGAACGCCAGCACGGCCGACGATACCGCGCCCATGCCCTGGATCACCCGCCCGACGATGATCCACACCATGTCGTGCGCGCCCGCCGCGACAAAGCTGCCGATCGCGAAAATGATGAGGCCGGTCGCGATGACGGGCTTTCTGCCCACCATGTCGGAAACCCAGCCGTAGAAAATATAGAGAAGCGACTGCGTGACGCCGTACGCGCCGAGCGCGATGCCGACCAGCAGAAGGTTGTCGCCGCCGGGAATAGTTTTCGCGTAGACGGAAAACACCGGCATGATCATGAAAAGACCGAGCATGCGCAGCGCGAAGATCGCCGCCAGCGAGACGGTCGCGCGCAACTCGGGCGCGCTCATGCGTGAAGATGTAGCGGGTGAATTGGAGGACATCGGAGCGTTATGTGTTTGGACCGCGAGTGCCCACACGTTTGTTGACCGGGACGCCCCCTGACGCGCCTCTTTCGAGACCCTTGCACTTGCCGCTCCGGGCCCTTTCAAAGACCGTCAGCAAGCCGTAACGGCGGTCTGGAAAAGTCGTTATAGTAGCAGGTTTGGTTTCCCTTTCTCCCGCAGGTTCATGGAACAGATCCGTATCCGTGGGGCCCGAACCCACAACCTGAAGAACGTCAATCTGGACCTGCCGCGCCACAAGCTCGTGGTGATCACCGGGCTTTCGGGCTCGGGCAAGTCCTCGCTGGCGTTCGACACGCTCTACGCGGAAGGCCAGCGCCGCTACGTGGAAAGCCTCTCGGCCTACGCGCGCCAGTTCCTGCAGCTCATGGAAAAGCCCGACGTCGACCTGATCGAGGGTCTGTCGCCGGCGATTTCCATCGAGCAGAAGGCGACGTCGCACAACCCGCGCTCGACCGTCGGCACCGTCACTGAGATCCACGACTACCTGCGGCTGCTTTACGCACGCATCGGCACGCCCTACTGCCCGGACCACGAGATTCCGCTGGAGTCGCAAAGCGTCTCGCAGATGGTGGACGCCGCGCTCGCGCTGCCCGAAGAAACGAAGCTGATGATCCTGGCTCCCGTGATCGTGGACCGCAAGGGCGAGCACGCCGAGCTGTTCGACGACATGCAGGCGCAGGGTTTCGTGCGCTTTCGGGTGCGCTCGGGCGGCGGCACGGCCAACGAAGGGGAAGCGAAGATCTACGAGGTGGAGTCGCTGCCCAAGCTCAAGAAGAGCGAGCGCCACACCATCGACGTGGTGGTGGACCGCCTGAAGGTGCGCCCCGACATGAAGCAGCGCCTCGCGGAGTCGTTCGAAACCGCGCTGCGTCTGGCCGACGGCCGCGCCATCGCGCTCGAAATGGACACGAACCGCGAGCACCTCTTTAGCTCGAAGTTCGCCTGCCCGATCTGCTCGTATTCGCTGCCGGAACTGGAACCGCGCCTCTTCTCGTTCAACAACCCGATGGGCGCGTGCCCCGAGTGCGACGGTCTGGGCCAGATCACGTTCTTCGATCCGAAGCGCGTGGTCGCGCACCCGTCGCTGTCGCTCGCGGCGGGCGCCGTGAAGGGCTGGGACCGGCGCAACCAGTTCTACTTCCAGATGCTGCAGAGCCTGGCCGCGTTCTACGACTTCGACATCGACACCGCGTTCGAGGACCTGCCGGAGAAAGTGCGCAAGATTCTGCTCTACGGCTCCGGCAAGCAGGAGATTCCGTTCTCGTACATCAACGAGCGCGGCCGCACTTCGGTACGCGAGCATGTGTTCGAAGGGATCATCCCGAACCTGGAGCGCCGCTACCGCGAGACCGACTCGGCCGCCGTGCGCGAGGAGCTTTCGAAGTACCAGAACAACCAGGCCTGCCCGCACTGCGAAGGCACGCGCTTGCGCCGCGAAGCGCGTTTCGTGCGCATTGGCGCGGGCGAAGAGGCGCGTGCCATTTATGAAGTGAGCGGCTGGCCGCTGCGCGACACGCTCGGCTACTTCCAGACGCTGCACCTCGAAGGTGCAAAGCGCGAGATTGCCGACAAGGTGGTCAAGGAAATCGTCGCGCGGCTCATGTTCCTCAATAACGTCGGGCTCGACTATCTCTCGCTCGAGCGCAGCGCCGAGACGCTTTCCGGCGGCGAGGCGCAGCGCATCCGCCTCGCCTCGCAGATCGGCTCGGGCCTGACGGGCGTGATGTATGTGCTCGACGAGCCGTCCATCGGCCTGCACCAGCGCGACAACGACCGCCTGATCTCCACGCTCAAGCACCTGCGCGACCTCGGCAATTCGGTGATCGTCGTCGAGCACGACGAGGACATGATCCGCATGGCCGACTACGTAGTCGACATGGGTCCGGGCGCGGGCGAGCACGGCGGCATGGTGATTTCGCAAGGCACGCCAGGCGAGGTCGAGCACGATCCGGCCTCGATGACGGGCCAGTACCTCTCGGGCGCGCGCCGCATCGACTATCCCGACGAGCGCCTCGAGCCCGGCGAGCGCCGCCTGCGCATCGTCGAGGCCTACGGCAACAACCTCAAGCACGTGACGCTCGACCTGCCCGTCGGTCTTTTGACCTGCGTGACGGGCGTCTCGGGCTCGGGCAAGTCCACGCTCATCAACGACACGCTTTATCACGCCGTGTCGCAGCATCTGTATGGATCGTCGGCTGAACCGGCGCCGTTCGAGGCGATCGAGGGCCTCGAGCACTTCGACAAGGTCATCAACGTCGATCAGTCGCCGATCGGGCGTACGCCGCGCTCGAACCCGGCCACCTACACGGGCCTCTTCACGCCCATCCGCGAACTGTTCGCGGGCGTGCCGGCCGCCAAGGAACGCGGCTACGAGTCGGGCCGCTTCTCGTTCAACGTGAAGGGCGGACGCTGCGAAAGCTGCCAGGGCGACGGCGTGCTGAAGGTAGAAATGCACTTCCTGCCCGACGTGTACGTGCCCTGCGACGTCTGCCACGGCAAGCGGTACAACCGCGAGACGCTGGAGATTCAATACAAGGGCCGGAACATCAGCGAAGTGCTCGACATGACGGTGGAAGCCGCCTACGAGTTCTTCAAGGCGGTGCCGGTGGTGGCGCGCAAGCTCAAGACGCTGCTCGATGTGGGCCTCGGCTATATCCGCCTCGGCCAGTCCGCCACCACGCTCTCTGGCGGCGAGGCGCAGCGCGTGAAGCTTTCGCTCGAGCTTTCCAAGCGCGACACGGGCCGCACGCTGTATATACTCGACGAGCCGACCACGGGCCTGCACTTCCACGACATCGCGCTTTTGCTCGAAGTGATTCACCGGCTTCGAGATCAGGGCAACACGGTGGTCATCATCGAGCATAATCTCGATGTAATCAAAACCGCCGACTGGGTCGTGGACATGGGACCGGAAGGCGGCGCGGGCGGTGGGCAGATCGTGGCCCAGGGGACGCCCGAACAGGTGGCGAAGTCGAAGGCAAGCTTCACGGGCCGCTATCTCGCGCCGCTGCTCAAGCGCCAGATCGCCGCGTTGGACACGGCCTCGGGCAAGTAACCCGCCAGGCGGCCTGACAACCGGGCCGGAAATTTAGCAGTAGAAATAGCTGCAGCAACAACGGGTCGGGGGCGCGTGCGCCCCCGAAGTTTGGAGACGGAAAATACCCAACATGGTCAAGCGCAACGAAGCGACCGAAGATAAACAGGTGCGCGACCTGCGGCCACGCCCGGTCAGGCTCACGAGCGACATGAGCCTGCCGAAGCTTTCGGCAGTGGAAATCGGCAGCTATGTGGCTGCGCTCGCCGGCATGCTGGCAGTGCTGCACCTGAACCTGCTCGGCGCACTGCTCGCGGGCATGCTCGTCTTCCAGCTCGTTCATACCATTTCGCCCATCGTCGAGCGGCGCATGTCGAGCAGCCGCGCACGCTGGCTCTCGGTGGTGCTGGTTTCCATCGTGATCGTGGGCGTCCTCACGGGGCTCACCGTGGGCGTCATCGAGCAGTTCGAAAGCGACGTGCCCAGCGTGCAGAAGGTCATGGCGCAGATGATGACGTTCGTCGACCAGGCGCGCGGGCGCATTCCCGAGTCTATCGCCGCTTATCTGCCCGTGGACGTCGCCCAGATGAAGCTCAAGGCGCTCGCGCTCATGCACGAGCACGCCACCCAGCTCGGCCAGGGCGGCAAGAACGCCGCGCGCATCTTCGGGCATATCGTGATCGGCATGATCATCGGCGCGATCATCGCCATTGGCGCGCAGAAGAACGCCACGCGGCTGCCGCTTTCCACCGCCTTCGTCGCGCGCGTGTCGCGCTTCGCCGACGCGTTCCGCCGCATCGTGTTCGCGCAGGTGAAGATTTCGGCCATCAACACGGCGTTCACCGGCCTATTCCTCCTGCTCGCGCTGCCGTTGTTCCACGCGCCGCTGCCGCTCGCGAAGATGCTGGTCGTGGTGACCTTCGTGGTGGGCCTGTTGCCCGTCATCGGCAATCTGATTTCGAACACGCTGATCGTCGCCATCGCGCTCACCGTGAGCCTGCCTGCGGCGGTCACGGCTCTGGTGTTCCTCATCCTGATCCACAAGCTCGAATACTTCCTGAACGCGCGCATCGTGGGAGGGCAGATCGAGGCGCGCACGTGGGAGCTGCTCGTCGCGATGCTCGTGATGGAAGCCGCGTTCGGCATTCAAGGCGTGATCGCCGCGCCGATTTTCTACGCGTATATCAAGCGCGAACTGATCTATCTGCGACTCGTCTGAGCCGCTTTCTCCCAGGCCCGCGAGCGGCCCTCAGCCCCCGCGCGGCTCGCCGGGTACATCGGTCATGCCGCTGTGCCCCATGGCGTAGATCGCCACCTGGACGCGGCTCGTGAGATTGAGCTTGCGCAGAATGTTGCGCACGTGAATCTTCACCGTGCTCTCCGCCAGGTCGAGCGCACGCGCAATCTCCTTGTTGCTCGCGCCGCGCGCCAGCTCGCGCACGA
The DNA here is from genome assembly GCF_024206495.1 of Paraburkholderia sp. CNPSo 3272. Taxonomy (GTDB): domain Bacteria; phylum Pseudomonadota; class Gammaproteobacteria; order Burkholderiales; family Burkholderiaceae; genus Paraburkholderia. Next base: position 248,213 of record NZ_JAMBPQ010000002.1, read on the forward strand.
TGTCGCGCTCGCGCGCCGTGAGCGTCTCGGCGCTCGCGCGCGCGGCCCCAGCCGTGCCGGTCCCGCTGGTTGACTGCGCAGGCTTGCGCATCTGCTCCACGAGCTTCGCTGTCATGTGCTCGGTAATGACCGGCTGGCCGCTCGCGGCCTTGCGGATCGCCGCCACCAGTGCGTCGGCGTCGATGCTCTTGAGCAGGAAGCCACGCGCGCCCGCGCGCATCGCGGCGGTGAGTTCGTCGGCTTCCTCGGAGACGGTGAGCATCACGACCGCCGTGTCCGGCAAATCTTCCACCAGCAGTTGCAGCGTTTCGAGCCCCGAGAGGCCCGGCATGTTCAGGTCGAGCAGGATGACGTCCGGCAGATGCTGCTTCGCGCGCTTGACGCCTTCCACGCCGTCCGACGCCTCGCCGACCACCTTCAGATCAGGCTGGCGCTGCAGGAGCGCGCTCACGCCCGAGCGAAAGAGCGTGTGGTCGTCGATGAGCAGGATGCGTATGGTCATGGGGATCGATGTCTTTCGCGATGGCTTCCGTTCTGACCGTAACGCCGTCGGCCAGGTTCATTGGCTGCATTCACGCGGCCATGCGGCTCGCCGCGGGCAGCACCAGTTCGACGCGCGCGCCGCGACCCGGCGCGCTCTGCCGCGTGAGCACGGCGGCAAGACGTCTCGCGCGCTCATGCATGATGTGAAAGCCCACGTGCGATTCGCCGCGCGAGGCGATATCGGCGGGATCGTAGCCCACGCCGTCGTCTTCGATCGTCAGGCGGAAGTCGCGCGCGTTCACGACGCTCACCTGTACGTGCAGCGCCTGCGCATGCTTGCGCGCATTCGAGAGCGCCTCCTGCAGCACGAAGAGTACCTGCAACTGCTGGTCGGGAGGCAGCGGCGGCCCGTCTTCGTCGCGATAGTCGAGCGTCAGCTCGGCGTCCGACTGGCGGCGAAAGCGCGCCACGGTGTCCTCCACGGCGAGGCGCAGTTTGCCCGGGCCGAGCTTCGTGCGGAAATTCAGCAGCAGTTCGCGCACGTCGTCGTAGCTTTCCTCCACGCCGCCCGCAAGCAGCGGCACGATCTCGCGGATCTCGTCGAGGTCGCCCTGCTGCGCCGCCCCATCGAGCAGGTGCACCTGCATCTTCAGGAAGCTCAGGCCTTGCGCGATGCTGTCGTGCAGCCCTTGAGCGACGAGATTGCGCTCCTCGGACACGGCCAGTTGGCGCCCGAGCGCCACGAGCCGCCGGTTCATGAGCGCGACACCCAGGTGGCGGCCGAGCGTCTGGAGCAGCTGGACGCCCGACGGCGGAATCTCCCGCTCGCGCCGGAAGTGCAACGAGAACGTGCCAAGCGTCTCGTTCTGCGCGACGATGGCCGACACCGCGACGCTCACGAAGCCTGCCTTCAGGCAGCGCTGCGTGAAAGCCCCGCTCATTGCGCTCATTGCGCTCTCGCCGCTTTCTCCCCCGCCCGCGCGCGCGCCTGGCTGCGCCATCAGGCCGAATACGACTGGCGCCTCGGCCGTGGCACCCCCGCAAGCACAGTCCGCCGCCGGCATGCACTGCTCCGCGCGCGTGATCGATTCGGGCATGCCTTCCGAGACGAGCAGATGCAGATTGCCGTCGTCAGGCGAAACGACGCGCACCGTGCCGCCGTCGGCGTCGAATTCGCGCATCACGCGCGTGAGGAAATCGTGGCACAGGGTTTCCGCCGGGCCCGGCGTGTTGAGAAACGCCGCCATCTCGTAGAGCGTGGCGAGTTCGCGGTTTTGCGCCGCCAGTTGCGCGGTCTTGGCGTCCACGCGCCCGGCAAGGTCCTGGTACAGCGCCTGCAACTCCGCGACCATGCGGTTGAAGCCTTGCGTGAGATGGCCGAACTCGTCGTACGTTTCGACCGGCAACCGTGTGTCGAACTCGCGCGCCTCGATGCGCGCGAGCCCGTCCTGCAAGCGCTGCACGGGCGCCACGAACCACTGGTAAAGCAGATAGACGATCGCCATCGTGCCCACGCACGACAGCGCCGCGAGCGCGACCTGCGAAATGCGCAGCCACGCGGTCTTGCGGGCGTTCTCGCGCTCGATCAGGCTGACGAGCCGGTTCGCGTCGTCGACGAAGCCGGGCAGCAGGCCGATGTACGTCGAGGGCTCACTCCCGCTGCCGGCGAGGTCGCTCAGCGCAGCGGGCTTGAGCGTCTGGTTCCAGGCACTCGCGACGCGTTCGAACTGCGCGTGGATGCCGGCATCGGTGGGAAGAAAAAGCGGCCGCGCCGGATCGCCGTCGCGCAATTCGCGCAGCGTCTCGTCGAGCTGGCGCATCTGGGCATCGACTTGCGAGGGCTGGCCCGTGCGGGCTTCCCATAGAGCGATCGCCACCGCGTGCGCGCGCATGCGCAGGCTGCCCGCGTCGTTGATCGCGGCGCCGCCGCCCTCGAGCTGCCAGGAAAGCCAGAGCGTGCCGCTGATCATCGCGAGCACGAGCGCGAGCGCCACCGTGGAAAGCACAACGATGCGCGTGGAGAGCCGCCTTGGGAACGGCGCTTCCTGCTTGGCGGCAGATGCGGCAGATGCGGTTGCGGAATCGGAAGACGGAGTCATGGCCGGGACCGGGAATCGGCTGCGCCGAAACGGCGGCGCCTGTGCCGACATTATCGGACGGAGTGCAACCGATCGCGCGCTATGTCGCGGTCTGCACGGCCAACTGCGACACTATGCGTCAGATCGCCTGCCTCCCGGGCGAGCCCCGGCGAATCACGTTGCGCGCCCCGGGCCTCTGCGCATCGAAAAAAAGCGGGGAATGCGAGAGGGCTCGCTCCCCGCGAAGAACGGCCATCCCCACGGCCGTCCGGAGGCAAACGTCGACCGCTAGCGGCTGCGCACGAGCTGCCAGGCGCGCGAGAGATAGGTGATCGAGGCGAACCCGCTCCACACGTGGACGAGCCGCGTGAACGGGAAGATGACGAACAGCGTCATGCCCATGAAGAGGTGCATGCGGAAGATGAGCGGCGCGTCTGTCACGAAGCTCGCGGCGTCGCCGCGGAACGTGACGATGTGCTGCGCCCAGGTCATGAGCCGCACCATCATCGCGCCGTCCATATGGCTCGCCGATTCGCCGATGGTGCTCAGCCCGAGCAGCAGCGTGACGAGCAGCCACAACAGCAGCACCTTGTCGCCCACGCGCGTGACGGCCGAAACGCGCGCGTTCGAAAGCCGCCGGTGCAGCAGGATCGCGAGGCCCACCAGACACATCGAGCCCATCACGCCGCCCGCGACCATTGCCACGAGCTGCTTGACCGCGTGCGGCACGCCGAGCCAGTCCCACACAGCGACGGGCGTGAGCAGACCGAACAGATGTCCGAAGAAGAGCCCGAGCACGCCGACGTGAAAGAGGATATTGCCAAGCCGCAAATGCCCGCGATAGAGCAACTGCGAGCTGTCCGCCTTCCATGTGTACTGCTCGCGCTCGAAGCGCGCGAGGCTGCCGAACAGGAAGATGGCGGCGGCAATATACGGATAGATGCCGAACAAAAACTGATTGAACGTGTTCATGGCGATTCCTTTGCGCAGGCAGCCGCAGTGGTCGCAGTGGTCGCGGCAAACTGCGCTCGCGGGTGGAATTGAACGACCTGCGGCGAGTTGCTCGCGCCGAACGCGTGCGTGAGCGGCTCCACGCCGTCCGCGCCGGTGCCGAAGCGTTCGAGCGCCTCGTCCATGTCGCGCACGGGAGCGTCCACGAGCGGCAGCGGCTCGACATCGGTCAGCTCGCACAGCACCGTGAAGATGCCCGCGTAGGGGCTTTCACTCTTCTCGAGCTGATTGCCAAGCGCGGCAAGCACGTGAATCGCCTCGCCGAGCAGCGCGCGCGACTCGTCCTCGCCGATCAGGCCGAGCACTTCGAGAAAGAGCGGCACGTAGTCGGGCAGTTCGCTCGTCGCGATGTCGAGGCCATGGTTGCGGTATTCGTCGAGCAGATCGACCATCGCCTGGCCGCGCGCGCGACTCTCGCCATGCACGTGCTCGAACAGATGCAGCGAGTGGCGCGGATTGCGGTCGAAGGTGGCCACGTACGCTTCCTGCGACTCGACGAGCGAGCGCTCGCGCAGCGCCGCGATGAGCGGCGCCAGTTCGTGCACTCCGAATGCGCCGTTCGGCAGGGCTTCGAGCGCGGCTTCGATCTCGTCGAGCGCGTCGAGCAAGGGCTGCTCGGGATAGTCGAGCAGCGCGCAGAGAACCGGATAAATCGACATGATGGTGCCCCCCGCTCAAGCTTCAGACGGCGTCTTGCGACGCGACTTCGGCATATCGACATACGCCACGCTGCCTTCGACCTTCGAGCCGAACAGCGAGCCCTCGGAAACGCCGCCCGAACACCCGTTGCCGAACGAGAAGCCGCAACTGCCCTTCTCGTTGAACGAGTCCTCGACCATTTCCTTGTGCGACGACGGCACGACGAAGCGGTCCTCATAGTTCGCAATCGCCATGGTGCGGTACATGTCCTCGACCTGCTCGGGCGTGAGACCCGCGCGCGCGAGAACCGCGTTGTCGTTCACGCCGTCCACGGCCTGGGCGCGCTTGTAGGCGCGCATCGCCAGCATGCGGTTGAGCGCCGAAATCACGGGCTGTTCGTCGCCGGCGGTCAGCAGGTTGGCGAGATAGCGCATGGGAATGCGCAGGCTCGCCACGTCGGGAATCACGCCGTCCATGCCGATATGGCCCGCGTCCGCGGCCGACTGGATCGGCGAAAGCGGCGGCACGTACCAGACCATCGGCAGCGTGCGGTACTCGGGGTGCAGCGGGAACGCGATCTTCCACTCGAGCGCCATGCGGTACACGGGCGAGCGCATGGCGGCGTCGAGCCAGCTCTGCGGCACGCCCTGGCGGCGCGCCTCGGCCTGAATGGCGGGATCGTGCGGATCGAGGAACACGTCGAGCTGCGACTGATACAGATCCTGCGTCGATTCAACCGATGCCGCCTCGCTGATGCGGTCCGCGTCGTAAAGCATCACACCCAGATAGCGGATGCGGCCCACGCACGTTTCCGAGCAGACGGTAGGCTGCCCCGCCTCGATGCGCGGATAGCAGAAGATGCACTTCTCGGCCTTGCCGCTCTTCCAGTTGAAGTACATCTTCTTGTACGGGCAGCCCGAGATGCACATGCGCCAGCCGCGGCACTTGTCCTGGTCGACGAGCACGATGCCGTCGTCTTCGCGCTTGTACACCGAGCCCGAAGGGCACGACGCCACGCACGCGGGATTCAGGCAGTGCTCGCACAGGCGCGGCAGGTACATCATGAAGGTGTTCTCGAAGGTCGAATACATCTCCTTCTGCACGTTCTCGAACAGCTTGTCGCGGCTGCGCGAGGCGAACTCGCCGCCCAGATCGTCTTCCCAGTTGGGACCCCAATGGATCTTGTCCATCTTCTTGCCGGTGATGACCGACACCGGGCGCGCAGTGGGCGGCGTCTGCGAGAGGCGCGCCTTCTGCAAATGCTCGTAGTCGTACGTGAACGGCTCGTAGTAGTCGTCGATGCCGGGCAGGTTCGGGTTCGCGAACAGGTTGGCCAGCACCTTGAGCTTCGGGCCCTGGCGCGGCTCGAGCTTGCCGTTCGGGTTGCGGACCCAGCCGCCGTTCCACTTCTCCTGGTTCTCCCATTCCTTCGGATAGCCGATGCCGGGCTTCGTCTCCACGTTGTTGAACCACGCGTACTCGACGCCATCGCGCGACGTCCACACGTTCTTGCACGTGACGGAGCATGTATGGCAGCCGATGCACTTGTCGAGGTTCAGGACCATCGCCACCTGGGCGCGGATTTTCATGATGCTGCTCCTTCCTTCATCGGGCCTTCCAGCCACTCGACCTTCTTCATCTTGCGCACGATTACGTACTCGTCGCGGTTGCTGCCAACGGTGCCGTAGTAGTTGAAGCCATACGCCAGTTGCGCGTAGCCGCCGATCATGTGCGTGGGCTTGAGCACCGTGCGCGTGACCGAGTTGTGAATGCCGCCGCGCATGCCGCTCGTTTCCGCTCCGGGAACGTTGATGATCTTTTCCTGCGCGTGATACATGAGGCACATGCCGCGCGGCACGCGCTGGCTCACCACGACGCGCGCGGTGAGCGTGCCGTTCACGTTGAACACCTCGACCCAGTCGTTGTCGACGAGACCCGCCTCCTTCGCCTCGGCTTCCGAGACCCAGACGTGCGGGCCGCCACGCGACAGCGTGAGCATGCGCAGGTTGTCTGTGTACGTGGAGTGGATGCCCCACTTCTGATGCGGCGTGATCCAGTTCAGCACGAGTTCGTGCTCGCCGTTGGGTTTCGCGCCGAGCATGGGCGAGGTCGTCTTCGTGTCGATGGCGGGCTTGTAGTTGCAGAGGCCCTCGCCGAAATCGAGCATCCAGCGATGATCCTGATAGAACTGCTGACGGCCCGTGAGCGTGCGCCAGGGAATCAGCTCGTGCACGTTCGTGTAGCCCGCGTTGTAGCTCACTTCTTCCGATTCGAGCCCCGACCACGTAGGCGCGGAGATGATCTTGCGCGGCTGCGCCTGCACGTCGCGAAAGCGGATCTTGTCGTGCTCGCGGCCTGCGGCCAGATGCGTGTGATCGCGGCCCGTGATCTTCGAGAGCGCGTCCCACGCTTTCACCGCTACGTGGCCGTTGGTTTCCGGCGCGAAAGTGAGGATCATCTCGGCGGCGTCGATGGCCGTTTCCAGACGCGGGCGTCCCTCGGCCGCGCCGCGGTTCTGCTGGATGCCCGTGAGCCGCGCGAACTCGCCCACCTCGTGCACGGTGTTCCAGTTGATGCCCTTGCCGCCGTTGCCCAGCTTCTCGAGCAGCGGCCCGACGGAGGTGAACTTGTTGTAGATCTCCCGATAGTCGCGCTCCACGAGCGTCATCGAAGGCGCGGTCTTGCCAGGGATCAGATCGCATTCGCCAAGACGCCAGTCCTTCGGCTCGAACGCCTGGCCGAGTTCGCCCGGCGTGTCGTGCATGAGCGGCGTGCACACGAGGTCCATGCGCTTGCCCAGATGCGCGCCGCCGATCTCCGAAAACTTCTTCGCGATGGCCTTGTAGATCTCCCAGTCGGTCTTGCTCTCCCACAGCGGCTGCACCGCCTCCGAAAGCGGATGGATGAACGGGTGCATGTCCGACGTGTTGAGGTCGTCCTTCTCGTACCACGTGGCCGAAGGCAGCACGATATCGCCGTAAAGGCACGTGGTGCTCATGCGGAAGTCGAGCACAGTGAGCAGGTCGAGCTTGCCTTCGGCCGCTTCGCGCACCTTCACTTCGGCGGGCTTGATCGCATCGGCTTCGTCGCCGAACAGCGCGTTCTGGGTGCCGAGCAGGTACTTGAGGAAATACTCGTGCCCCTTGCCCGAGCTGCCCAGGATGTTCGAGCGCCACACGAACATGTTGCGCGGAAAGTTCGCGGGATTGTCGGGGTCGTCGCAGGCGAAGTTCAGAGCGCCCGACTTCAGCTGATCGACGGTGTATTGCACCGGCGGCACGCCTGCGCGCTGCGCCGCGTCCACCACGTCGAGCGGATTGGCGCCCAGCTGCGGCGCCGAAGGCAGCCAGCCCATGCGCTCGGACTTCGCGTTGAGGTCGAGCATCGACAGGTTCTTGTAGCGTTCGCGGTCCGCGCCCGGGCCGAGGATCTCGTCCAGACTCACCTTTTCGTGACGCCACTGGCTCGTGTGGTTGTAGAAGAACGACGTGCCGTTCATCTGGCGCGGCGGGCGCGACCAGTCGAGCGCGAACGCGAGCGGCGCCCAGCCGAACTGCGGACGCAGCTTTTCCTGGCCCACGTAGTGCGCCCAGCCGCCGCCGCTCTGGCCGATACAGCCGCACATCATCAGCAGATTGATGATGCCGCGGTAGATCATGTCGTTGTGATACCAGTGATTGAGCGCCGCGCCGACGATCACCATGCTCTTGCCGCGCGTGCGGTCGGCGTTGTCGGCAAACTCGCGCGCCACCTGGATCACGAGCTTGCGCGGTACCGTGGTGTGCTTCTCCTGCCATGCGGGCGTGCAGGGCACGTCGTCGTCATACGAGGACGCGACGTTCGGGCCGCCAAGCCCCTGGTCGACGCCGTAGTTGGCCATCTGCAGGTCGTAGACGGTGGCGACCAGCACGCTCGTGCCGTCCGCGAGCGCCACGCGCTTCACGGGCACGCGGCGCGCGAGCAGCGCGCCATGCTCGCCGCCGAAGTACGGGAAGCCCACCTCGATCACTTCGTCATGCTGATCGACGAGCGAAAGGCGCGGATCGATTTCGCGGCCGCTGCCGCCGTCCTTCATTTCGAGGTTCCAGCGGCCCACCTTCTTGCCGCCGTCGTGCTCGCCTTCGCCCCAGCGGAAACCGATCGAGCCGTTCGGCGCGACGATGTCGCCTGTGGTCGAATCGATGGCGAGCGTCTTCCACTGCGGGTTGTTCGCCTCGTCGAGATTTGCGGCGAGTTGCGACGCGCGCAGGAACTGGTCCGGCACGAACGCGCCATCGCGCTTCGCGAGCGTGACGAGCATCGGCATGTCGGTGTACTGCTTCACGTAATCGCGGAAGTACGCGGACTTCGCCGTTGCGTGAAACTCCTTGAGCACCACGTGGCCCATTGCGAGCGCGAGCGCCGCGTCGGTGCCCTGCTTCGGCGCGAGCCAGATGTCGCCGAACTTCACCATCTCGCCGAAGTCGGACGACACGGCCACCGTCTTCGTGCCCTTGTAGCGGACCTCGGTGTAGAAGTGGGCGTCGGGCGTGCGCGTTTGCGGCACGTTCGAGCCCCACACCATGAGATAGGTGGAGTTGTACCAGTCGGCCGATTCGGGCACGTCGGTCTGCTCGCCCCACACCTGCGGCGAGGAAGGCGGCAGGTCGCAATACCAGTCGTAGAACGACAGGCACGCCCCGCCGATCAGGCTCAGATAACGCGCGCCCGCGGCGTACGAGACCATCGACATTGCGGGAATGGGCGAGAAGCCAATCACGCGATCGGGACCGTACTTGCCGATGGTGTAGGCGTTGGCCGCCGCGATCATCTCGGTGGCCGTGTCCCACCCGGCACGCACGAAGCCGCCCTGGCCGCGCGCGCGCTTGTAGTGCGCCGCCTTCTTCGGGTCCTCGACGATCGAAGCCCATGCCTTGACCGGGTCGAGCGTCTTGCGCGCCTCTCGCCACATCTCGATCAGACGCCCGCGGATCATCGGGTACTTCACGCGCTGCGCCGAATACACGTACCAGCTATACGATGCGCCACGCGGGCAGCCGCGCGGTTCGTGATTGGGCAGGTCGGCGCGCGTGCGCGGATAGTCGGTCTGTTGCGTTTCCCACGTGATCAGGCCGTTCTTCACGTAGACCTTCCACGAGCACGAGCCCGTGCAGTTCACGCCGTGGGTCGAGCGCACGATCTTGTCGTGCTGCCAGCGGCTGCGATAGCCGTCTTCCCATTTGCGGTCCTCGTTCACCACCGCGCCGTGGCCCTTTGAAAACGTCGACTTCACGCGCGACATGAACTTCAACCGGTCCAGAAAATAGCTCATCAGGTTCTCCGGGACTGCTGCTGGAATCGATCGATCGCGCCTGTCGCCGCCCGCTCGCGTTGCAAGCCTGGCGCCTCGCGCTCGTATCGTTCCGAGTATGGCGAGCAGGCACCTGCCTGCCCATTCATCAACGGGAGAGTTCGCACTACTCCCAAAGGACTAATCCGGTTCAGCAAGGCGTGGACGCGTTGCGGCGCGCATAGAAGAACCACGTCACCACCGCGCACACCACATAGAAGCCGATGAAGCACACGAGCGCGCCGACCGGTGAGCCGGTCATGTCGAGCGACGAGCCAAAGCTCTTCGGAATGAAGAAGCCGCCGTACGCGCCCATCGCGCCCGCGAAGCCGAGCACCGCCGCCGATTCCTTGCCCGCTTCGGCGAGCGCGCCGCGATGTGCGTCATCACCCTTGCTCTTCGCGGCGCGTTGATGCTGCGTCAGGAAGATCACGGGAATCATGCGGAAGGTCGAACCGTTGCCGACACCGGTGAGCGCGAACAGCACGACGAACATCGCGAGGAAGCCGGCGAAGCTGCCCTGTGCGCCGCCCAGCGCGCCGCCCGGCAGGAACGCGATCACACCTATCACCGCGACGATCATCGCGAGGAAGGTCCAGAGCGTGACGCGCGCGCCGCCGAGCCTGTCGGAGATCCAGCCGCCGACGGGGCGCGTGAGCGCGCCGGCGAGCGGCCCGAGGAAGGCCCATGCAGTCGGGTTGATGGCAGGAAACTCGGCCTTCGTGAGGAGCGCGAGGCCGGCCGAGAAACCGATGAACGAACCGAACGTGCCCACATAGAGAAAGCACATGATCCAGTTGTGTGCGCGGCGGAAGATCACGGCCTGCTCGCTGAACGAGGCCTTCGCGTCGGCGATGTCGTTCATGCCGAACCACGCGGCGAACGAGGAGACGACGATGAGCGGAATCCACACGAAGCCGGCGTTCTGCAGCCAGATGCTGTGCTCGACGCCGTCCTTCACGTAGGTGTGCCCGTCGCCGAGCAGGCCGGCGAACACGGCTGTCGAAATGACGATCGGCGTGACGAACTGCACGAGCGAGACGCCGAGGTTGCCGATGCCTGCATTGAGGCCGGTGGCAAAACCCTTGCGCGCCTTCGGAAAGAAGAAGCTGATGTTCGCCATCGACGAGCTGAAGTTCGCGCCGCCCAGACCGCACAGCAAGGCGAGCACGAGCAGCGTCGAATACGAGGTGGACGGATCGCGCAGCGCGAAGCCCATACCGATGGCCGGGATCAGCAGACTCGCCGTTGAGATCGCCGTGAAGCGGCGGCCGCCGAAAATCGGCACGAGAAACGAATAGAAGATGCGCAGCGTGGCGCCCGAAAGCGCGGGCAGCGCCGTGAGCCAGAAGAGTTCGTTCTTGGTGAAGTGAAAGCCGCCCTTGTCGAGATTGACGACCGTGACGCTCCACAGCGACCACACCACGAACGCCAGCATCAGGGCGGGAATCGAAATCCACAGGTTACGGTTGGCGATCTGCTCGCCGGAAGCCTGCCAGAACCGGGTGTTCTCGGGCTCCCATTGGGTCAGGAGATACTTGGACATGATTGTGCTCGTTCAGTAGGCGCCGCACACGCGGCGCAAGTTGGATTATTCGGAGTACGTGGTTTCCTTCGGCGCCGGCGGCGCGGCTCGAATCTTGTGCGCAAGCTTCGCGCTGCCGTGGGCGAGCGCTTCGGGGCGGAACGAAAAGTGCATGAACAGCAGGCTCACCAGGGTGGCGCCGAACATCAACATGAAGCAGGTGGTACGCACGCCCGTGAGGTCGACGAGCAGGCCGAACAGGATCGGCAGCACGAAGCCCGCGAGGCCGCCCGCCAGCCCCACGACGCCGGAGACAGCGCCGATGTTGTCGGTGTACTCGTCGCCGATGAACTTGAAGACCGAGGCCTTGCCCACCGCCATCGCAATGCCGACGACGAACATCAGCACCGTGTAGAACACCGGTCCCGTGCTGATATGCAGACCGAGCGGGCCATGCGCGCTGTGGATCGTGAAGTCGGTCGGCGGATAGCTCAGCAGGAAGAAGCACGCGAGCGCGACCCACATCACGGCCCACGTCGTGCGATACGCGCCATAGCGGTCGGAGAGCCAACCGCCTAGCGCACGCAGCACGCCGCCGGGCAGCGAGAAGCACGCAGCGAGAAACGCGGCCTGCTCGATGCCGAAGCCGTACTGGTTCACGTAGTACTGCGGCATCCACAGCGACAGGCCGACATAGCCGCCGAACACCACCGAGTAGTACTGCGCATAGCGCAGCACGCGCGGGTCGGCGAGCACGCGCATCTGGCTCGCTACGCTCTGGGTGCCAGGCACGCGGTGCGCCGGGTTGCTCGCGGAGAACATCCAGAACAGCAGCGCGGTCGCGAGCATCGCAACGGCATAGACCTTCGGCACGATGGTCCACGTGCCGGCCGCGACGATCAGCACCGGCGCCACGAACTTGTTGAGTGCGGCGCCCGAATTGCCCGCGCCGAAGATGCCCATGGCGAGCCCCTGGCGCGACTTCGGAAACCAGCGCGCGACATAGGGCGTGCCGACCGAGAACGATGCGCCGGCGAACCCGACGAACAGGCCGAGCGTGAGGAATTGCCACAGTTGCGTCGCGTACGTGACGAGCCAGATCGGCACGACGGTCACGAGCATGGTGATGAAGAAGACGATGCGCCCGCCGAAGCGGTCGGTCCAGATGCCGAGCGGCACGCGGGCGAGCGAGCCGGTGAGCACGGGCATCGCGGCAATCAGGCCGAATTCGGTATCGGTGAGGTGAAGCTGTTTTTTGAGCGGAATGCCGAGGATCGCGAACATCATCCAGACGGCAAAGCAGATCGTGAACGCGAAGGTGCTCGAACCCAGCACGCGCCAGGCTCGGCTATCGGCTACAGGTTCCGCCTGCGGGGATGGGGCGGCTTTCATGAATTTCCCTCTTGTCGTTTAGTTGACGTGACAAGAGTAGGAAAGACGAAAGGTGCGGACTATTCTCCGCAGGGAGTGCGCGACGATGCGCCACTAGAACTTAAGGAGTAGTACCGGGGGAACGAGTTGGCGCGGAAGAAAGATCGCATGCATGCGAACGCGCCGGAGAGCAATAAGATTAATTCGAAAAGCCGTAGCGTGTCATGAAACACGCTACGGCATGGTGTCGCACGCGATCAACGAAAGATCAGCGGAACACGACCGTCTTGTGCCCGTTGAGCACGATGCGATGCTCCACGTGCCACTTCACCGCGCGCGCGAGCGTCACGCATTCCACGTCGCGGCCAATGGCGGTGAGCTGATCCGGCGTCATGTTGTGATCCACGCGCTCGACTTCCTGCTCGATGATCGGCCCTTCGTCGAGATCGGACGTCACATAGTGCGCCGTGGCGCCGATCAGCTTCACACCGCGATCGAACGCCTGGTAGTACGGCTTCGCGCCCTTGAAGCTCGGCAGGAACGAATGGTGGATGTTGATCGCGCGGCCTTCGAGCGCCTTGCAAAGCTGCGGCGAGAGAATCTGCATGTAGCGCGCGAGCACCACCAGATCGGCGCCTTCGCGGTTCACCACTTCGAGCACGCGCGCTTCCTGCGCGGCCTTGTCGGCCTCAGTGCCGCCGAGCAGCGGGAAGTGATGGAACGGAACGTTGTAGCTCGCGGCGAGCTGATAGAAGTCCTTGTGATTCGAGATGATCGCCGGAATCTCGATAGGCAGCTGGCCGGTGCGATAGCGGAACAGCAGGTCGTTCAGGCAATGGCCGATCTTCGAGACCATGATGATGACGCGCGGCTTCACGTTCGCGTCATGCAGCTCCCAGCGCATGCCGAACTCCTGCGCGAGCGGTTCGAACGCGCTGCGCAGTCCGTCGAGGCCCGGGTCGCCGCCCACTTGCTGGAAATGCACGCGCATGAAGAACTCGCCCGTGTGGCTGTCGCCGAACTGGGCCGAGTCGAGAATATTGCTGCCGCGCTCGAACAGAAAGCCCGATACGGCATGCACGATGCCAGGCCGGTCGGCGCACGACAGTTTGAGGATGAAGCTGTGATCGGTCGACATGACCTTGGTAACTCCCGTCAATACTTTGGTGTGTCTAAAAGGGCTTTGGGCTTTGCTAAAAGAACCGGCGCCCTTTCACAGCGTCGGCGGTTCGAAGATCGCGGCAATGCCCTCGCACGCGTCTTCGTCTATCCATCGGCGGCGCAGCAGGCAGTCGAGCGTCGCGAGGCTCGCGTCCACCGTCATCGCGCCCTCCTCGATCCAGCGCGCGGCTTCGTCGATGCGCGCGAGGCGATGCTCGCCCACTTCGCCGTCCTGGTTGTGCGGCACGAAGTCGGCCGGGAGCACGAGATCGTAGATGAAGATCTGCTCGGCCTGCGTGCCTTCCGGCAGCGACTGCAGCACGTGCACGGTGCGGCCCGCGCGCGCCTCGCGCGCCAGCTCCTCGGCAATGCCCGCCTCTTCCCAGCATTCCTTCACGAGCGTGGCTTCGATCCCGAAGCCCCAGCCGATGCCGCCCGCCACGACGTTGTCGAGCATGCCCGGGTCGGTGGCCTTGGTGTCGCTGCGCCGCGCGATCCACAATTGCGGCGCGCCGGCCGCACCCAAGCCGGCCGCACCTGAGCCGGTCGCACCTGAGCCGGCCGCACCTGAATCGTATTCTACGACGCCGTTCAGATGCACCGCGTACGTCATCGTGCCGAAGAAGCGCGAGGCCGCGCGTTCGATAAAGGCGAGCGGCGGCGCGTCGAAGGCATTGCGGATCGCGTAGGTTTCGTGGCGCCAGCCCGGAATGCACCCTTCCGCCGCGAGTGCGCCGATCACCGAGCCGAGCGCCGCGCTGCGCGCCTCGACGCTATCGAAGTGCGGGGCAAGCGTCACGCGGGCGCTATGCGCATCGCCGTCGATTTCGAATACGTCGGGCCAGCGTGCGAGCAGCGCCACGTCGTTCTCCCGTATCCAGCCCACGCGCTCGTCACCGATATGAAACGGCAGATGCGCGCCGGCATCGAAGCGCCGTGCGTCGGTAATGCAAGGCAATGTCATCGATCAGGACTCCGTATATCAGTCGCGCAAGGCGACGCGAATGCCGATGGCGATGAAGGTGATGCCGGCGAGCCGGTCGAGCCACACGCCCGCGCGCGGGCGGCGCTTCAGCCAGCCGCCGATCGTGCCCGCGCACAGCCCAAAGAGGGAGAACACGACGACCGTCTGCGCCATGAACACGAGGCCGAGCTCGAGCATCTGCAGCGTAACGTGCTGCGCGCCATGCGGGTCGACGAACTGCGGCAGGAACACGACGAAGAACAGCGTCACCTTCGGATTCATGATGTTGCCGAGCACGCTCTGGCGAAAGATCGCGGAGAGCGGCTGGCGCGGCTTGTCGCCGGCGGCGGCGAGGCCCTGGCTGCGCAGCGCCTTCACGCCGATCCACACGAGATACGCGGCGCCCGCGAGCTTGAGGATCTGGAACGCGAGCGGCGAAGAACGCAGCACGGCGGCCACGCCGAGTGCCGCGAGCGTGGTGTGGAACGTCACGCCCGCGGCGAAACCCGCCGCGGCCACGAGCCCGGCGGCGCGGCCCTGCGAAATGCCGCGCGCGAGCACCTGGAGATTGTCGGGACCGGGCGCGAACGTGATGGCGATGGAGGTGGCGAGAAAGAGCGCGAAATTCGGCATGAGATCGACTCGTGACGGTGGGCGTTCGGGTTGTTTCAGTGGCCGCCGAAAGCGGTTACGGTGAAGAGCGGCAGGCCGGCATCGGTGAGCAGCTTCGAGCCGCCCAGATCCGGCAGGTCGATTATCGCGGCGCCCTCCACCACGCTCGCGCCGAGGCGTTCGAGCAGCAGCTTGCCGGCCATCATGGTGCCGCCGGTGGCGATCAGGTCGTCGACGATCACGACGCGGTCGCCCTTGCTGCAGGCATCCTCGTGAATCTCGACGGTCGCTTCGCCGTATTCGAGCTTGTAGGTCTCGGAAACCGTCTTGTACGGCAGCTTGCCGATCTTGCGGATCGGAATGAAGCCCACGTTCAGCTCATACGCGACGATCGGGCCGATGATGAAACCGCGCGCGTCGAGCCCCGCCACGTAGTCGAGCTTCGCATCGACATAGCGCTCGACGAACAGGTCGATCAGCACGCGCAGGCCCTTCGGATGGCCGATGAGCGGCGTGATATCGCGGAACTGCACTCCCGGCGCAGGCCAGTCGGGCACCGTGCGGATCAGGCTGTTCACGAACTGGGCGGCTTCAGCGCTCGGGTTCGCAGGTGCGTTGGACATGATTTCTCCGGGTAGTGACTAGATAAGAACGGTAGAGTTATTTAAACGGGGCTGGACCGCTTGGCGCGGTCTCGCGATCGCGCGAACGACGGCGTATCAGGCCGCCGCCGCGCCCGCGCCGGCCGCACCAGGCTTGCGATGCCGCGAAAGCCGCTCCTCGGCCTGAGCGAGCTGCTCGGGCAGACCGCGCAGCACGACGATGTCGGCCTCGCGCAGTTTGGTCGATGGGTCCGGTTCCACGCCGCGAATGCCGTGGCGGCGAATCGCCGTCACCTCGACGCCAAGCTCGTACAGGCCCAGTTCCGCGAGCGTGCGGCCCACGGCGTCGGCGCGCTCGTCGACCGGTACGGATTGTAGCCGCACCTGCTCGTGACCGTCCTCGCCTACATCGTCGGTGCCGTGGAAGTAGCCGCGCAGGAGGCTGTAGCGCTCGTCGCGCAGTTCTTCCACGCGGCGCACCACGCGGCGCATCGGCACGCCCATCAGCACCAGCATGTGCGAGGCGAGCATCAGGCTGCCTTCCACGATCTCCGGAATCACCTCGGTCGCGCCCGCGGCGAGCAGGCGTTCGAGATCGGCGTCGTCCACCGTGCGCACGATCACGGGCAAGGTGGGCTCCAGCTCGTGAATGTGATGGAGCACCCGAAACGCCGATTGCGTATTGGCATAGGTGATCGCCACCGCGGCCGCGCGATGGATGCCCGCCGCGACGAGCGACTCGCGCCGCGCCGCGTCGCCGAACACCACCGACTCGCCCGCCGCCGCGGCCGCCGCCACGCGGTCGGGGTCGAGGTCCAGCGCGACGTACGAAAGGCCTTCATATTCGAGCATGCGCGCGAGGTTCTGCCCCGCACGGCCGTAGCCGCAGACGATCACATGGCCGCTTTGCTTGATGCTTTGCGTGGCGATGCGCGTCATCATCAGCGACTGCTGCATCCATTCAGTAGAGGAGAGGCGTAGCACGATGCGGTCGGCGTTCTGGATCAGGAACGGCGCGGCGAGCATCGACAGCAGCATGGCCGCGAGGATGGCCTGGAGCAGCGTGGCGTCGACCAGATGCTTGTCGAGAATGAGGTTCAGCAGCACGAAGCCGAACTCGCCGGCCTGCGCGAGACCGAGACCCGTGCGCATGGCCACGCCCGGCGAAGCGCCGAAAATACGCGTGAGCGCCGTGATGAGCACGGCCTTCATCACGACCGGCCCGAGGAAGAACGCCGCCACCATGATGGGGTGCTGCCAGATCACGTGCGGGTTGAGCAGCATGCCCGTGGTCACGAAGAAAAGGCCGAGCAGCACGTCGCGAAACGGCTTGATGTCCTCTTCCACCTGGTGCCTGTACGGCGTCTCGGCGATCAGCATGCCCGCGATGAAGGCGCCGAGCGCGAGCGAGAGGCCGAACTTGTCGGTGATGAACGCGGCGCCCAGCGTGACGAGCAGCACGTTGAGCACGAACAGTTCCTGCGAGCGGCGGCGCGCGACCACGTTGAACCAGCGCGTCATGAACTTCTGCCCGACGATGAGCAGAATGCCGAGCGCGAGCACGATCTTCACGGCCGCCGTGCCGAGCGACTCGACGAGCGACGCCGACGAGCCGCCGAACGCCGCGATCACGATGAGAAGCGGCACCACGGCCAGATCCTGGAACAGCAGCACGCCGAGAATGTTGCGGCCATGCTCCGATTCGATCTCGAGCCGCTCGGAAAGCATCTTGCTGACGATGGCCGTGGACGACATGGCGAGCGCGCCGCCCAGCGCCACGCAGGCCTGCCACGTGATATGCACCCACGGTTCCAGCACGAGCCCGAGCCCGAGCGCCACGACGATCGTGCCCATCACCTGCGAAAGCCCGAGTCCGAACACGGCGTGGCGCATGGCGCGCAGCTTCGAGAGCGAAAACTCGAGGCCGATGGAGAACATCAGGAACACGACGCCGAACTCGGCCAGGTTCTGCGCGCCATGCGTGTCCGGCACGATGCCGAGCGAGCGCGGGCCCACGAGAATGCCCACCGTGAGGTAGCCGAGCATCGGCGGCAGATTCAGATAACGAAACAGCACGACGCCAACCACCGAGGCGAGCAGCAGGAACAGCGTCATTTCCAGCGGGGAGATCATCGTGTGAAGCGTCCTCGTTCGTCTGCGTCGTTACCGGCGATGCAAATTCTGCCCTGCGCCGGGTCAATCATCGACGCCAGGGCGGCTAAGGCCTGTTTACATTAATAACGGGCTAAATGGGAAGGGCTACGGAGAAACGGCTGGGCAAGCCCGGCGGCTCGCGCACGGGGTTTTGGCGCTGGGGGCGCCGGCGCGGCGCGCAGACGCCTTTGCTATACTCCGCGGATGATAGCGAAAATCAATGGCGACCGGGCGCTGAAGCTCGCTCGCAACGTGCTCGACATCGAAGCGGACGCCGTGCGCGGGCTTCGCGACCGGCTCGACGACAATTTCGTCGGCGCGGTCGACCTCATCCTCAGCTGCCGCGGACGCGTGGTCGTCTCCGGCATCGGCAAATCGGGCCACATTGCCCGCAAGCTCGCGGCCACGCTGGCCTCCACAGGCACCCCCGCGTTCTTCGTGCATCCGGCGGAAGCGAGCCACGGCGACCTCGGCATGGTCACGGCCGACGACGTCTTCATCGGCCTGTCGAACTCCGGTGAATCCGAAGAACTCGTGGCGATTCTGCCGCTCGTCAAGCGCATTGGCGCGAAGCTCATCGGCATGACGGGCAATCGGCCGCAATCGACGCTCGGCCAGCTTTCCGACGTGCATCTGGACGCCGGCGTGGAGAAGGAAGCCTGCCCGCTGAACCTCGCGCCCACCGCCAGCACGACGGCGGCGCTCGCGCTCTCCGACGCGCTCGCGGTCGCGGTGCTCGACGCCCGCGGCTTCGGCGCCGACGACTTCGCGCGCTCGCATCCTGGCGGCGCGCTCGGCCGGCGCCTGCTCACCTACGTGCGCGACGTGATGCGCACGGGCGACGAAATCCCGAAGGTGCGCGACGACGTGACCGTGCGCGACGCCCTCTTCCAGCTCACGGCCAAGCGCATGGGCATGACGGCGGTCGTCAACGCCGACGACCACGTGCAGGGCATTTTCACCGACGGCGACCTGCGTCGCGTGCTCGAGCGCGTGGGCGATTTCCGCGATCTGCCGATCGCGCAGGTCATGACGAAAGGCCCGCGCACCATCGGCCCGGACCAACTTGCTGTCGAAGCCGTGGAACTGATGGAGCGCCATCGCATCAATCAGATGCTGGTCGTCGATGCCGAGGGCACGCTGATCGGCGCCCTCAACATGCACGACCTGTTCTCCAAGAAGGTGATCTGATGGCTAGCCCACTCGACGCAACCGCGCGCGCCGCGCGCGTGCGCCTCATGATTTTCGACATCGACGGTGTGCTCACCGACGGCGGCCTGCTCTTCACCGGCGCGGGCGACACGATGAAGGCGTTCAACTCGCTCGACGGCCACGGCGCGAAACTGCTGCGCGAAGCCGGCATCGACACGGCCATCATCACCGGGCGCCGTTCGGAGATCGTCGCCGTGCGCGCGAAGGAACTGAAGATCACGCACGTGTGGCAAGGCGTGGAAGACAAGCGCGTCGCGTTCGCCGAGCTGCTCTCGCAAACCGGCATTGCGCCCGAAGCGTGCGGCTACATGGGCGATGACTGGCCCGACCTCGGCGTGATGCTCCAGTGCGGCTTCGCCGCCGCGCCCGCGAACGCCCATCCGGACGTGCTCTCGCGCGCCCACTGGGTGTCGGACAAGGTGGGCGGCCACGGCGCCGTGCGCGAAGTCACCGACCTGATCCTGCGTGCGCAGAACCGTTACGAGGCGCTGCTCGCCGAGGCCTGCGCGCCGCTCGCCGGGATGCCGCGATGAACCAGAAGTTCCGCCTCACTTCGCTCGTGCCGCTCGTGTGCGTGGCCGCGCTCGCCGGTTTCACGTGGTGGCTGCTGCAGGCCGTCCAGCCGCGCGAGAAGGAGGCGGCGCCGCGTCCGCCCACGCATACGCCCGACTATTTCGCCGACAACTTCTCGGTGTCCGAGCTCGACCAGTCGGGCGCCACGCAGTACCGGCTCACGGCCACGCACATGGTTCACTACGAGGACGACGAAAACAGCGACCTCACGAACCCGGCCGTGCGCGCATTCCAGCCCGGCAAGCCAATCGTCACGGCCACCGGGCTGCGCGGCACGGTCAACGCCGACGCCTCGATCGTCAATCTGTACGACAACGCGCGCATTTTGCGCGCGGCCGGCGCCGGCGACCCCGAAATGCAGGCTGATTCCGAGCATTTCAAAGTGCTCGTGAACGACGATGTGATCCTGACCGAAAAGCCGGTTAAACTTCGACGCGGCCAGTCGGTCATGACGGCCACCAGCGGCATGAACTACAACAATGTCTCCCGGGTCATCCAGCTCTTCGGCAACGTCCGTGGAGCGATCGCCCCGGCTGACTCCGGCGGCTCGTCCTGAACGCCGGGCCGTCCACGCAAGGCACGATTGCATGAACGATTCGCTTCCCCGTCCACTGAACGGCCGTTCGCCTGACGCCCGCCGCGCACGCTTCGCGGCGCTGATGGCGCTCGCCAGCGCGCTGCTGTTCGGCCTCGCGCCCGCGGCCCACGCCGAGCGCGCCGACAAGGACAAGCCGCTCAATATCGAAGCGGACAACATGACCTATGACGATCTGAAACAGCAGACCGTCTTCACCGGCCACGTGGTCGCCACCAAGGGCACGATCCTCATCAAGGCCGACAAGCTCGTCGTCACGCAGGATCCGCAGGGCTATCAGTTCGCGACCGGCACCGTCGCGCCGGGCACGCCCGCCGAGAAGCTCGCCTACTTCCGCCAGAAGCGCGAAGGCCTCGACGAATACGTCGACGGCACCGCCGAGCGCATCGATTACGACGGCAAGCAGGACCTCACCACGCTCACGACGCGCGCCACGGTGCGCCGCCTGCAGGGCCTCTCGACGGTGATGGATCAGGTCCACGGCAGCGTCGTCACGTACGACGGCCAGAACGACTTCTACACGGCGCGCTCCGGCAAGGACGTCGCAGGCCCTGGCAACCCGGGCGGCCGCGTCCGCGCGATGCTCTCGCCGCGCAACACCACCACCGGCGCACAGCCGCCTGCCGGCGCCCCGGCCGCACTCACGCCGTCCACCAAGCTGCAGGAAGCGCCGCCACAGTGAATACCGTCACCGCCACCCAAAGCTACGGCCGCCAGCTGGCCGGCAAGACGAGCACGCTCGTCGTGCGCAACCTGAAGAAGCGTTATGGCTCGCGCACCGTCGTCAAGGATGTGTCGCTCGACGTCAAGAGCGGCGAAGTGGTCGGACTGCTCGGCCCCAATGGCGCCGGCAAGACCACGTCGTTCTACATGATCGTGGGCCTCGTGCCGCTCGACGCGGGAGAGATCGACCTCGACGGCCGGTCCATCAGCCTTCTGCCGATCCACAAGCGCGCGGCGCTCGGCCTTTCGTATCTGCCGCAGGAAGCTTCGGTGTTCCGCAAGCTCAGCGTCGAGGAGAACATCCGCGCGGTGCTAGAACTGCAGGTGGACGGCAACGGCAAACGTCTGTCGAAAGACGTCATCACCGAGCGCGCCGAAGCGCTGCTCGAGGAGCTGCAAATCGCGCATCTGCGCGATAATCCGGCGCTGTCGCTCTCGGGCGGCGAACGCCGGCGCGTCGAAATCGCGCGCGCGCTCGCAACCGATCCGAGCTTCATCCTGCTCGACGAGCCGTTCGCGGGCGTCGACCCGATCGCCGTGCTGGAAATCCAGAAGATCGTGAAGTTCCTGAAGCAGCGCAACATCGGCGTGCTGATCACCGACCACAACGTGCGCGAGACGCTCGGCATCTGCGATCACGCGTACATCATCAGCGACGGCAGCGTGCTCGCGGCCGGCGCGCCCGGCGAGATCATCGAGAACGAGAACGTGCGCCGCGTTTATCTCGGCGAGCACTTCCGCATGTAACCCCCCGGGCGCGCCTCGCGCGCCCGTTCACTGCTGTCCCGCAGTGCCCACCCGGGCGCGCGCGATCCGCTTTCGCGTTTTTCCGGCCTCATCTTGCGCGTTTCCCCGTGTAACTGCTCGACCTTGCCCCCAAAACGGTGCATGGCAGGCGCGGGAGCGCCCCTGTTTGCGCACCAAATTCCGGGCACGCACCGGCGCGGCGCACGCTCGTTTTTGCGTGTGCCCCGTGGTTTCGTCCGCGTGGCAAACTCTTTACAATGGTTCGCACACCGCCATGAAAGCCAGCCTCCAACTCCGCCTCTCGCAGCATCTTGCGCTCACGCCACAACTGCAACAGTCCATCCGGCTGCTGCAGCTGTCGACGCTCGAACTGCAGCAGGAGGTCGCGACGGCGATCTCGCAGAATCCGCTGCTCGAGAACGAGGACGACTGGATCGCGAGCCCGCTTCGCGTGGCGGCGGACGGTTCGCTCATCGCGCAGCCGCCCACGTCCGCCGGCGCGGAGCCGATGCAGGGCGCGAACAGTTCCACCTCGACGTCCAACGGCAGCGGCGAGAACAGCGAGAGCGAGCCGCGAGGCGTGGATGAATACGATGGCCTTGGCAGCGACGCGAACGGCGACGCGAGCCAGTGGAACCTGGACGACTACGGCCGCTCGGGCAACGCCTCCGACGACGACGACCTGCCGCCGCTGCAGATCCACGAATCGACCACCACGCTGCGCGACCATCTCATGGCGCAGCTGCGCGAAACGAACGCGAGCCAGCGCGACCGCGCGCTCATCACCTTCCTGATCGAATCGCTCGACGAAGACGGCTACCTCAGCGCGACCTGCGAGGAGATTCTCGCCGACATTCCCGAAGAACTCGAAGTCGACGCCGACGAATTCAATGCGGCACTAGCGCTGCTGCACAGCTTCGACCCCGCGGGCGTAGGCGCACGCTCCGCCTCCGAGTGCCTCAAGCTGCAGTTGCTGCGCGTCAATTCGTCGCCCACGCGCACACTCGCGCTCGAGATCGTGTCGAACTATCTCGAACTGCTCGCCGCGCGCGACTTCACGCGGTTGCGCAAGCAACTGAAGACGGGCGACGACGAGCTGCGTGACGCGCATGCGCTGATCCGTTCGCTCGAACCGTTCCCGGGAGCGTCGTATGGCAAGGCCGAAGCCGACTACGTGGTACCGGACATCATCGTGAAGAAGAGCGGCCAGAACTGGCATGCGGAACTGAATCCCGAGGTGGTGCCGAAACTGCGCATCAACCACCTGTACGCGAATATCCTGCGCAACAACCGCGGCGATCCAGGAAGCGGTTCGCTGCGCCAGCAACTGCAGGAAGCGCGCTGGCTCATCAAGAATATCCAGCAGCGCTTCGAGACGATCCTGCGTGTCGCGCAGGCTATCGTCGAGCGTCAGAAGAACTTTTTCGTGCACGGCGAAATCGCCATGCGCCCCTTGGTTTTGAGGGAGATTGCTGATACGCTGGGCCTACACGAATCTACTGTCTCGCGTGTGACAACCGGTAAATACATGCTGACTCCATTCGGGACACTTGAATTTAAGTACTTCTTCGGATCGCATGTATCGACGGACACGGGGGGCGCTGCATCGTCCACCGCCATCCGCGCCCTCATCAAGCAACTCATAGGAGCCGAGAACACCAAATCTCCTCTTTCAGACAGCCGCATAGCCGAACTGCTGGCAGATCAGGGCTTCGTGGTCGCGCGACGCACCGTTGCGAAGTATCGCGAGGCACTGAAGATTCCAGCCGTCAATCTGCGCAAGTCTCTTTAGCCTGTTCCGGCTTTTTCGGAGCAGGCGTTTTCCGGCCGCTACGCCCGTTGGCGGACATGGCCGGCCGAGTTAGCCCGCCGTCGCAGGCCTTTCGGGGAGCCGCGCACTGGCAGACAGTCGACCGGCATTGCCGCACTTCACGCGTCACGCGGCCATTAGCCTGGAGAAGCACTATGAATCTGAAGATCAGTGGACACCATCTCGAAGTAACGCCAGCGTTGCGAGAATACGTGATCACCAAACTGGACAGGGTGCTAAGACATTTCGATCAGGTTATCGATGGCAATGTGGTCCTCTCGGTCGACAACCATAAGGAAAAGGATAAGAGACAGAAGGTTGAAGTGAACCTTCATCTGAAAGGCAAGGAC
This sequence comes from Paraburkholderia sp. CNPSo 3272, assembly GCF_024206495.1. Taxonomy (GTDB): domain Bacteria; phylum Pseudomonadota; class Gammaproteobacteria; order Burkholderiales; family Burkholderiaceae; genus Paraburkholderia. Next base: position 272,152 of record NZ_JAMBPQ010000002.1, read on the forward strand.
ATATTTGTGGAGAGCGCGAACGGCGACATGTACGCCGCCATCGATTTGGTGGTCGACAAGCTGGACCGCCAGGTCGTACGTCACAAGGACCGCGTGCAGGGACATCAACATGAGGCGATCAAGCACCAGCCTGCGCCCATCATCGAAATCCCGCCGCAGTGATCCCACAGTGTCCTGTGTGGCGATTCACGCCATGAACCGGGGCTGGAGTCGATAGTTCATCCTCCGCCCCTCGAAGCAAAGCCGCCCAGACCGGGCGGCTTTTTCGTGAGTACGCGCAATGCAGGGTTTTACCGCAGGGTGCAACCGGGCAACGAGGGTTGCGCTCATGCGTGGCGCATCGCACCATCGGCGTGGACGCTTGTTCTATAATGGTCCAGTCGTATTACGGGGTCTAACGCGCCAACAGGTCCCCACTGGTCCCGGCACCGGGCTTCGTCGCCAGATCCAAAGCTTCCGCCAAAGCGGTCAGCTGTCGGGGTGTGGAGCATTCAGGCCACGTTTTCGCCTGCCAATATGAATCGTTTAGCCAAGATACTTCCCATCGAGAACGTCGTCGTCGGCCTGTCCGTCACCAGCAAGAAACGCGTCTTCGAGCAGGCTGGCCTGATCTTCGAAAACCAGAACGGCATCGCCCGCAGCACGGTTACCGACAATCTTTTCGCACGCGAGCGCCTCGGCTCCACGGGCCTTGGCGAAGGCGTCGCGATCCCGCACGGCCGCATCAAGGGCCTGAAGCAGCCGCAGGCCGCGTTCGTGCGCCTCGCCGAGCCAATCGCCTTCGAAGCGCCAGACGGTCAGCCCGTCTCGCTCCTGATCTTCCTGCTCGTGCCCGAACAGGCCACGCAGCAGCACCTTGAAATCCTGTCAGAGATCGCACAACTGTTGTCGGATCGCGAAACGCGTGAGCGGCTCCATACGGAAGAAGACCGCGAAACGTTGCATCGCCTGCTCACCCAGTGGCAACCTTGATGTAATGTGCGGCGGTTTCTGGTGCGCGGTCGCGGTACGCGCGGCCGAACAGTGCGCGCTCGACGCTCGTTGCAGGGGTGAAGCGTAAGGCGCCGGCAGCCGTTAACTACCCAGGTAGCGCATTCAGGTCGCGCGGTCTATTTAGCCAGCAATTCAGTCAGCCGTTAAGCGAGTCATCTCGCGGAGTCACCGACTCATGGACACTTCCAGCATCAACGCCCAAAGCATCTTCGACGACAACGCCACCACGCTGAAACTCAGCTGGCTGACGGGGCACGAAGGCTGGGAACGCGGCTTTTCGACCGAGACGGTGGCCACGGCCACGGCGAGCGCCGATCTCGTCGGCCACTTGAACCTGATCCACCCGAACCGCATCCAGGTGCTCGGCGACGCCGAAATTCACTACTACCAGCGCCAGACCGACGAAGACCGCTCGCGCCACATGGCCGAGCTGATCGCACTCGAACCGCCGTTTCTCGTCGTCGCCGACGGCATGACCGCGCCGCCCGAACTGGTGCTGCGTTGTACGCGTTCTTCCACGCCGCTCTTTACCACGCCGATGTCGGCGGCCACCGTCATCGACAGCCTGCGCCTCTACATGTCGCGCATACTCGCGCCGCGCGCGACGCTGCACGGCGTGTTTCTCGACATTCTCGGCATGGGCGTGCTGCTCACGGGCGACTCGGGTCTCGGCAAGAGCGAGCTGGGTCTGGAGCTGATCAGCCGCGGGCATGGTCTCGTGGCCGACGACGCTGTGGACTTCGTGCGCCTCGGCCCCGATTTCGTCGAGGGCCGTTGCCCGCCGCTGTTGCAGAACCTGCTCGAAGTGCGCGGCCTCGGCCTGCTCGACATCAAGACGATCTTCGGTGAAACGGCCGTACGCCGGAAGATGAAGCTCAAGCTCATCGTGCAGCTCGTACGCCGCCCGGACGGCGAGTTCCAGCGTCTGCCGCTGGAGAGCCAGACCGTCGACGTGCTCGGCCTGCCCATCAGCAAGGTCACGATCCAGGTGGCCGCGGGCCGCAACCTCGCCGTGCTGGTCGAGGCCGCCGTGCGCAACACGATCCTGCAATTGCGCGGCATCGATACCCTGCGCGACTTTATGGACCGCCAGCGTCTCGCCATGCAGGACCCCGACAGCCAGTTTCCCGGCAAGCTGATCTGACGCCCGAAGCGCGCGGCCGGCCAGGTGCGGCCGGCCAGGCGCGGCCGGCGAGGCGCGTGAAGCACGCCGCGCGCGTCCCCGAAACGAGCGCCTGCGGCCCGGAGAGCCAATACAGGCGCGCGAATCGGATGCTATGATGACCCAATCGGGTTCATCGACTCTCCCATGCGTATCATCCTGATCACCGGCATTTCGGGTTCCGGCAAGTCGGTTGCGCTCAACGCGCTCGAAGACGTCGGCTACTATTGCGTCGACAATCTGCCGCCGCGCTTTCTACCGCCGCTCGCCCAATATCTCAGCGACGACGGCTACGAACGCCTCGCCGTCGCTATCGATGCGCGCTCGAGTTCGTCGTTCGACGACATGCCGGAGATGATCCGCGACCTGGCTCTTCGCCACGACGTGCGCGTGCTCTTCCTCAACGCCAGTACGCAGTCGCTCATCCAGCGCTTCTCGGAAACGCGGCGCCGCCATCCGCTTTCGGGCTCCGCCGCGCACGACGCGAACGTGGGCATGCTCAAGTCACTCGAAGAAGCGATCGAGCACGAGCGCGAACTCGTCTCGAATCTCGCCGAATTCGGCCATCAGGTCGACACGAGCAACCTGAGTTCGAACGCGCTGCGCCAGTGGGTGAAAGTGTTCGTCGGCGGCGAGCGCGGCTCGCTCATGCTCACGTTCGAATCGTTCGGCTTCAAGCGCGGCGTGCCGCTCGACGCGGACCTCGTGTTCGATGTGCGCACGCTGCCGAACCCGCATTACGACGCTCGCCTGCGACCGCTCACCGGGCTCGATCAGCCCGTGATCGACTTTCTGAATGCGCAGCCGGCCGTTCACGAAATGATCGACGATGTCTATGCGTTCGTCGCGAAGTGGCTGCCGCACTTTCGCGCCGACAACCGCAGCTATCTCACCGTTGCGATTGGCTGCACGGGCGGACAACATCGATCGGTGTACATCGCCCAGACGCTCGCCACGCGCTTCGCCGGCGAGTCGAACGTTATCGTGCGTCACCGCGACGCGCCTCTCGATGTCGGAGAGTCGTCACGGCTGATCGCCTAACCGGCTGCGCATCGCGCGGCCCTTAACCGAAAGCGTTGCGCCATGTCCTCGTCTCCTGCCGTGCTTGGCCGTTTGCCGTTGTTCCCGCTGCATACGGTGCTGTTCCCCGGTGGCCTGCTGCCGCTCAAGATCTTCGAAGCGCGATACCTGGACATGGCGAGCGAGTGCCTGCGCGAGCAAACGCCTTTCGGCGTGTGCCTGCTCAAAAGCGGCGCGGAAGTCGCGCAGCCCGACGAGACGACTGCCGTGCCCGAATCCGTAGGCTGCCTCGCGCTCATCGAGCAATGCGATGTCGAGACCGTCGGCATGCTGCACATCCAGGCTCATGGCACGCAGCGCTTTCATCTGCTCTCGCATCGCGTCGAAGCCGACGGCCTGCTGGTGGGCATGGCCGAACTGATCCCCGAAGATATTCCGCTGGAAGGCGGCAAACAGCTCGCGCAATTCGGCGCGTGTGCGGAAGTGCTCGAGCGCATCATCGCGACGATCCGCGAGCGCGACCCCGCGAGCCTGCCGTTTGCGGAGCCGTTCCGCTTCGACGATCCCTCGTGGGTGTCGAACCGTCTGGCCGAGGTGCTGCCGATCGCGCTGCGCGCGCGCCAGAAGCTCATGGAGCTGAACGACGCGGGCGCGCGTATCGAAATCGTCCATCACTACATGCAGCAGCATCAGTTGCTTTGATGCGGCGTTGATGCGGCGTTGATGTCGCTTGCTCGCCGACTCAGATCAGCGGTCCACGCAAACCGTCGAGCAGCTTGCGCACCGGCGCGGGCACGCCATACGCGTCGATGTTGCCGAGCGACACCCATGCGGTCTGTCCATCGTTGGCTTCGAGCGGCGCGGCATCGTGCTTGAGTTCGATCACGCGCGGCTCGATGTCGAGCTTGAAATGCGTGAACGTATGCGTGAGCGGCATGAGCACGGAACTCGACGCCGCGCCCTCCGGCGTCACGCCGAAGTCCCGTGCGCGCTCGGCGAGCGCGGGTTCGTCCGCGGCTTCGGGCAAGCTCCACAATCCGCCCCAGATACCCGACGGCGGGCGCTTCTCCAGCATGACTGCATCGCCGTCGAGCAGCACGAGCATCCATGTGCGCCGCGTGGGGACGGCCTTCTTCGGTCGCGCGGCGGGCAGTTCGCGCTGACGTCCCGTCGTCTTCGCCACGCAGTCGTCAGCGAACGGGCAGCGCGCGCAGTCGGGCTTGCCGCGCCCGCACAGCGTCGCGCCGAGATCCATCAAGCCTTGCGTGTACGCGCTCACGTCGGCGTCGCTCGCTTTCGGACCCGGCACGAGCGTTTCGGCGAGCGTCCACATCGCGTTCTCCACGCGCTTTTCGCCAGGAAAGCCTTCCACGCCGAACACGCGCGCGAGCACGCGCTTCACGTTGCCGTCCAGGATCGTCTCGCGCGCGCCGAACGCGAACGAGGCGATCGCCGCCGCCGTCGAACGGCCGATGCCGGGCAGCTCCGCGAGCGCCTCGACCGTCGACGGAAACTTGCCGCCGTGGGTATCGGCCACGACCTGCGCGCAGCGGTGCAGATTGCGCGCGCGCGAGTAATAGCCGAGGCCGGCCCAGAGCGCCATTACGTCGTCGTCGGGCGCGGCGGCAAGCGCTTCGACCGTCGGAAAGCGCTCGAGAAAACGCGTGTAGTACGGAATCACGGTCGAAACCTGGGTCTGCTGCAGCATGATTTCCGAGAGCCAGATGCGGTACGGGTCGCGTGTGTTCTGCCACGGCAGGTCGTGACGGCCATGCTCGCGCTGCCAGGCGATCAGGCGCGGCGCGAAAGAGGTAAGGAGTTCGGCGGGATAGGCGCCAGCCGGCAGCGGCGCGGAAGTGGAGGACGTTCGGTACATGGAAAATGCGCGGCGCTCAGCGTTGGCAGCGCGGACAGAAATAGGTGGAACGTTGACTCTGCACGATTTGCTTGATCGGCGTGCCGCACACGCGGCAGGGTTGGCCCGCGCGATCATAAACGAAGTATTCGAGCTGAAAATAGCCGCTTTCGCCGTTGCTGCCGACGAAGTCGCGCAGCGTGCTGCCGCCCTTCTCGATGGCCGAGGCGAGCACGGCGCGCACGGCGTCCGCGAGGAGTTGGTAACGCGCAAGCGAAACGCGGCCCGCCGGGGTCGTCGGCCGGATGCCGGCGCGGAACAAGCTTTCCGATGCATAGATGTTGCCGACGCCCACCACGATATCGCCGGCGAGCAGCGCCTGCTTGACGGCGACCTTGCGGCCGCGGGTCTCGCGAAAGAGCAGCGCGCCGTCGAAGGCCAGCGTGAACGGCTCGATGCCGAGCCCCGCCAGCAGCGGATGGCCTAGCACGTCTCCCGCCTCGCGCGGGTGCCAGAGCACGGCGCCGAAACGGCGCGGGTCGCGAAAGCGCAGCGTGAAGTCGTCGAAGAACCAGTCGACGTGATCGTGCTTCTCAGCGGCAGGCGGCTTCGGCAGGTTGCGCAGCACGCGCAGCGTGCCGGTCATGCCGAGATGAACGATGAACCAGCCCTCGTCGACCTCGAACAGCAAATATTTGCCGCGCCGCCCGACCGAACGTATCGTACGGCCTCGCAACGTACGGGCGAGCGTGGCCGGCACGGGCCAGCGTAATGCGGGGTTGCGCACCTCCACACGCTCGACGCGGCGGCCCGCGACCCACGGTTCGATCCCCCTTCGGGTAACCTCGACTTCTGGCAACTCTGGCATGTCTGGCGGCCTGGTTCGGATGGTGGTCCGGGTTGGTCTGCAACTTGCGTAAACGTGTGTGCGCGTTGTGCGCGTATTGTAGCCAGCGCGTTACAATCGACCGAAACATTCGACGGAATTCCATGGAACTGTCTTTCGTTAAGCTGTTCGCGAAGCGTCCCGCGACGCCCCGCGTGCCTGCCGCCTTCGCCCGTCGCCTCGTTGGCGCCGCGGTTCTCGCCGCCTGGGCGCTGACCACGTCGAGCGCGTATGCGCAGGATCCGTCCCCCGACACGGACGACACTTCCGTCACCATGCCGGACGCTTTCGGCCCCGCCTCGCCCGACGAGAAGAAGGATCTGCCGGGCGTTCCGCTGTCGAGCCAGATCGTCTTCCAGGTGCTCGCCGCGGAAATCGCGCTGCAGCGCGACCAGCCTGCACCGGCCTTTCAAACGTATCTCGCGCTCGCGCGCGACACGCACGACCCGCGCATGGCGCAGCGTGGGACCGAAATCGCGCTCGCGGCGCAAAGCCCGTCCGACGCCCTGACCGCGGTCCAGCTCTGGCAGCAGTACGCGCCTGATTCGGAACGCGCGGCGCAGCTCGACGCTTCGCTGCTCGTGCTCGCCGGCAAGCCCGACGACGCCGAGCCGCTGCTCGCGAGCGAACTCGCGAAAGTACCCGCCGACAGCCGCGGCCAGGCCATCCTCTCGCTGCAGCTTCTGCTTTCGCGCGGCCCCAATCGCGTGGGCGGCCTGAACGTGCTCAAAGCGCTGCTCAAGGACGACATGAACCGTCCTGAGGCACAGCTCGCCATCGGCCGCCAGCAACTGCTCGCCGACGACGCGCCTGGCGCGCGCAAGTCTTTCGAGCAGGCGCTCGCGCTCAAGCCCGACTACCTTCCCGCCGCGCTGATGCTCGCGCAGATGGGCCCGGAGGAGCGCGCCGAAGGCATTGCGTCGATCGAAAAGTACGTCCAGCAGAACCCCAAGTCGCGTGAAGGGCGTCTCGCGCTCGCGCAGACCTATCTCGCTGCCGACCGCCTCGACGACGCGCAAAAGCAGTTCGAGATCCTGCACAAGGACAACGCGACCGACCTGATGCCGCTCATGGCGCTCGCGCTCATCAGCGTGCAGCAGAAGAAGTTCGACGCTGCGCAGAAGTATTTGACGCAATACGCGCAACTTGCCGAGAAGAATCCGGCCGCCGACCCCGGTCAGGCCTATATCTACCTCGCGCAGCTTTCGGTCGAACAGAAGGACGACGCCGGCGCGCAGAAGTGGCTCGACAAGATCCAGCCAAGCAGCCAGCAGTACGTGCCGGCCCAGATCACGCGCGCGCAGATCCTGGACAAGGAAGGCAAGACCGACGACGCGCGCCGTCAGCTCGCGAGCATTCAGGCCGACGATCCGCGCGACCAGGCGCTGATCGCGCGCACCGACGCCGCGATCCTGTTCGACGCGAAGCGCTACCCGGAGGCTGAGGCACGGCTCGCGAAGGCGACCGCCGACTTCCCCGACGATCCGGACCTCACCTATGACTACGCAATGGCCGCGGAAAAGACCGGCCACTACGACGTCATGGAAGCGCAGCTGCGCAAGCTGATCAAGACGCAGCCCGACAATCCGCAGGCCTACAACGCGCTGGGATATTCGCTTGCGGACCGCAATCAGCGCCTGCAGGAAGCCGACAAACTGGTGGAAAAAGCCTCGTCGCTCGCACCGGACGACGCGTTCATCATGGACAGCGTGGGCTGGGTGAAATTCCGCCTGGGCGACAACGCCGACGCGATCAAGCTCTTGCGCAAGGCCTACAGCCTGCAGCCGAACGCGGAAATTGGCGCGCACCTCGGCGAAGTGCTCTGGAAAAACGGCGACCAGGACGGCGCACGCGCAGCCTGGCGCGAGGCCCGCAAGCTCGAACCCGACAACGACACGCTCCTGAAGACGCTCAAGCGCCTCCAGGTCAACGATCTCTGATGGCAGAATTTTTCACTTCGGTTTCCCCCAAGGCCCTCCCCGTTGCGCGCGCCGCCCGTCTTGTACGGCGCGCGTCGCTCGGTGCAGCGGCGGCTGCGCTCCTCGCGCTCACGGGCTGCGCGACGCAACAGCCGCCGCGCCAGCCGTCCACCTCGAACGCCACGACCTCGCTCAGTACGCAGACGAACCGCGCCTATCATGGCCGCTTCGCCGTGCAGTACGTTGACCAGAACGGCCAGCAGCGCAACGCGTACGGCAACTTCGACTGGCACGAGACCGATTCGACGGTGACGCTGCAACTGCTCAATCCGCTCGGCCAGACGCTCGCGCTCGTCACCTCCGCGCCGTCGCAAGCCACGCTGGAACTGCCTAACCGCCAGCCGCTCACGGCCGACAACGTGAGCACGCTCATGCAGCAGGCGCTCGGCTTCGCACTGCCCGTGGAAGGGCTGCGCTACTGGCTGCAGCCTTCGGTCGCGCCCACGTCGCACGCGCGCACCACGCCCGACCCGCAGAATCCGCAGCGGCTTTCGCAGATCGAGCAGGACGGCTGGACCGTCGATTACGTCGCCTACGCGGACGCGCCGGCCAATGGCGTGAAGCGCGTCAATCTCACGCGCGAAGTCCCGCCGCTCCAGATCAAGCTCGTGCTCGACCAGTAAGCGGGCCGGTTACCGTCTCTCATCGGCAATATCTGGCCGGCATGCGCCGGCCAGAATCCAGGCATCATCCCAAGAGCATCATGATCGAAACCCAGGACTCGCTGCGCGACTGCCTAGCGCCCGCGAAACTCAATCTGTTCCTGCACATCACGGGCCGCCGTCCCAACGGCTATCACGATCTGCAGACCGTGTTCCAGTTGCTCGACTGGGGCGACACGCTGCATTTCACGCGCCGCCACGATGGCCGTATCACGCGCACCGTGGAAGTCGAAGGCGTACCCGCCGAGCACGATCTCACCGTGCGCGCCGCGACGCTGCTCAAGGAGCACACGGGCACGAGCGAGGGTGTCGAGATCGATATCGAAAAGCGTCTGCCGATGGGCGCGGGTCTCGGCGGCGGCAGCTCCGACGCAGCGACGACGCTGCTCGCGCTCAACCGCCTCTGGAAGCTCAACCTGCCGCGCGAGGAATTGCAGGCGCTCGCACTCAAGCTGGGTGCAGACGTACCCTTCTTCGTGTTCGGGAAAAATGCGTTCGCGGAGGGTGTTGGCGAAGCCCTCGAGGCTGTACAATTGCCCCCGCGTCATTTTTTGGTCGTGACGCCGCGGGTTCATGTTCCGACTGCCGAGATTTTTTCAGAAAAATCGTTGACAAGGGACACAAAGGCCTGCACAATTGCAGTCTTTCTTGCACAGCAAGCAACGCAGCAGGGATGGCCAGAAGGCTTCGGTCATAACGATATGCAAGCGGCTGTCGCAGGAAAATACGCGGAAGTAGCGCAAGTGCTTCGATGGTTTGAGAATGTCTCGAACAGCATCGCACCGGCGCGGATGACCGGATCGGGTGCCAGCGTTTTTGCAGCATTCGCCAGTCGGTCCGAAGCAGAATCGGCACAAGCCAGACTGCTTGCGGAACAACCGGACTGGAGAAGCGCGGTAGCCTCGAGTCTGAACAAGCATCCACTCTTCGCTTTCGCGGCATAGTTTTGCGTGGCCGATCGTCCTACCGGTCAGTCAGGCTCAAAGTTGAGTGTAGGGGAGTCGCCAAGTTGGTTAAGGCACCGGATTTTGATTCCGGCATGCGAGGGTTCGAGTCCTTCCTCCCCTGCCAAAAATTCCAGGCAGTTCGCTCTGTGGGTTACCCAGGGCAGTTCGCCTAAGTAGTTCCTCTCGCCCCCTCAAAGTCCGCAGCAGGTGCATGATGAGCAGCCATGACGGCCTGATGGTTTTTACTGGCAACGCAAATCCCGCGCTTGCCCAGGAAGTCGTCAACATCCTCGGTATTCCCCTCGGCAAGGCTATGGTTAGCCGCTTTTCCGACGGTGAAATCCAGGTCGAAATCCAGGAAAACGTGCGCGGCAAGGACGTCTTCGTCCTTCAGTCGACTTGCGCGCCGACCAACGACAACCTGATGGAACTGATGATCATGGTCGATGCGCTCAAGCGCGCATCCGCAGGCCGGATCACCGCAGCTATCCCCTACTTCGGCTATGCCCGTCAAGACCGCCGCCCCCGTTCGGCGCGCGTCGCCATCTCGGCGAAGGTCGTGGCGAACATGCTGGAAATCGCCGGCGTCGAGCGGATCATCACGATGGATCTGCACGCTGACCAGATTCAGGGCTTCTTCGATATTCCCGTCGACAACATCTACGCAACGCCCGTGCTGCTCGGCGATCTGCGCAAGCAGAATCACGAGAACCTGCTGGTCGTTTCGCCGGACGTCGGCGGCGTGGTGCGCGCCCGTGCGCTCGCCAAGCAACTGAATTGCGATCTCGCCATCATCGACAAGCGTCGTCCGAAGGCGAACGTCGCCGAAGTGATGAACATCATCGGTGAAGTCGAAGGCCGCACCTGCGTGATCATGGACGACATGGTCGATACCGCCGGCACGCTCTGCAAGGCAGCGCAAGTGCTGAAGGAACGCGGCGCGAAGAAGGTGTTCGCTTACGCCACGCACCCGGTTCTCTCGGGTGGCGCAGGCGAGCGTATCGCCGCTTCGGCTCTGGACGAACTGGTTGTGACAGACACGATTCCGCTGGGCGCCGAAGCGCGTTCGTGCGCGAAGATCCGCTCGCTCACGAGCGCAGGACTTCTCGCCGAAACGTTCTCGCGTATCCGTCGCGGCGACTCGGTGATGTCGCTGTTCGCGGAAAGCTAAGAATTGACGCGCAAGGCGCGGTGTTCGCAAGGACGCCGCGCTTTTGCACGTAATCGGCGCGAACGGACGATGGTTCGCGCTGCATCGCTGGGGGCCGCAAGGCAGGCATTCTGCTGAAAAGGCCCCGTTTTACTGCCTGGTCGCGGGCAGTGCAATGGAGAATCAAATGAAAGTCATCGCCTTCGAGCGTAACCTGCAAGGTACGGGTGCGAGCCGCCGCCTGCGCATTGCTGGCAAGACCCCTGGCATCGTTTACGGTGTCGGCGCCGAGCCGCAACTGATCGAAATCGATCACAACGCGCTGTGGCACGCCCTCAAGAAGGAAGCCTTCCACTCGTCGATCCTCGACCTCGAAGTGGCCGGCAAGTCGCAGCAAGTACTGCTGCGCGACGTGCAATACCACCCGTTCCGTCAGCTCGTGCTGCACGTGGACTTCCAGCGCGTGGATCCGAGCAAGAAGATCCACACGAAGGTGCCCCTGCACTTCATGAACCAGGAAACCAACCCGGCTGTGAAGACGGGTGGCGCGATCATCTCGCACGTTCTGGCTGAAATCGAAATCCAGTGCCTGCCGGGCCAACTGCCGGAATTCCTGGAAGTCGACCTCGCGAAGATCGAAGCCGGTCAATCGCTGCATGCCAAGGACATCCCCCTGCCCGCAGGCGTGACGCTGGTTCAGCACGTTGAAGCGGAGAACCCGGTCATCGTGTCGGCACCCGTGCCGGCTGGCGCCCAGGCGGCTGCTGAAGGCGAAGAAGCGCCGGCTGCGGAGTAAGCGCAGCGGCCTCAATGAGCCGATCCTCTCGATCCGTTTCCCTGAAACGGACGACGTGACCCGCCGCGGTTCGCCCCGGCGGGTTTTTTTTCGCACTTTTTCGTACACTTGCGGGTCAGTTCATCGATTTACGCAGGCGGAACACCACAATGATCAGGTTGATCGTCGGGCTCGGCAATCCGGGCGCCGAATACACGGCGACGCGCCACAACGCGGGCTTCTGGCTCGTGGACCAGCTCGCGCGCGAAGCCGGCACGACGCTGCGCGACGAGCGGCGCTTCCACGGCCACTATGCGAAGGCGCGCCTCTACGGCGAGGAAGTGCATCTGCTCGAACCGCAGACCTATATGAACCGCTCGGGGCAATCGGTCGTCGCACTCGCGGCCTTCTTCAAGATCCTGCCCGATCAGATCCTTGTCGCGCATGACGAGCTCGATCTGGCGCCCGGTACCGTCAAGCTCAAGCTCGGCGGCGGCAGCGGCGGCCACAACGGCCTGAAGGACATCTCCGCGCATCTGTCGACGCAGCAGTACTGGCGTTTGCGCATCGGCATCGGCCATCCGCGCGACCTGATTCCCGAAGGCTCGCGCGCCGGCGCGAAGCCCGATGTCGCGAACTTCGTGCTCAAGCCGCCGCGCCGCGAGGAGCAGGAGGTCATCGACGCCTCGATCGAGCGCGCGCTCGCCGTGATGCCGACGTTCGTGAAGGGCGAGGCCGAACGCGCGGTGATGCAGCTGCATCGCAATGGCTGAAACAAGGAGAGTGTCTTGAGTCGTTACTGGAGTGACATCGTCAACCGGCTCGTGCCCTACGTGCCGGGCGAACAGCCCGCGCTCGCGAAGCCGGTCAAGCTCAACACCAACGAGAATCCGTATGCGCCCTCGCCGCGCGTGCTCGAGGCGATCCGCCACGAGCTGGGCGAGACGGGCGAGTCGCTGCGCCGCTATCCCGACCCCGTCGCGAAGCGTCTGCGCGCCGCCGTGGCCGCGCATCACGGCATCCGCGCGGAGCAGGTGTTCGTCGGCAACGGCTCGGACGAGGTGCTCGCTCACGCATTCCAGGCGCTGCTCAAGCACGACAAGCCGATCCTCTTTCCCGACATTACCTACAGCTTCTACCCGACCTACGCGCGGCTCTACGAGGTCGAGTACCACACGGTGCCGCTCACGGAGCAGTTCACGATTAGCGTCGACGATTACCGGCAGCCCAATGGCGGCGTGATCTTCCCGAATCCGAACGCGCCTACGGGTCACGCGCTGCCGCTCGCGGAAATCGAGCGGCTTGTCGCAGCGAACACGGAATCCGTGGTGGTGATCGACGAAGCCTACGTGGATTTCGGCGCCCAATCGGCGATCGCGCTGATCGACCGCTATCCCAATCTGCTGGTCGTGCATACGACTTCCAAATCGCGCTCGCTCGCGGGCATGCGCGTGGGCTTCGCGTTCGGTCATCCCGATCTCATCGATGCGCTCAACCGCGTGAAGGACAGCTTCAACTCGTACCCGCTTGACCGCCTCGCGCAAGCCGCCGCGACCGCCGCTTACGAAGATGGCGACTGGCTCAGGACGACGAGCGCGCGCGTGATCGCAAGCCGCGAGCGGCTGACGGCCGCGCTCACGGCGCTCGGTTTTGAAGTGGTGCCTTCGGCGGCGAATTTCGTATTCGCGAAGCATCCCGCGCACGACGCAGCGGCAATTGCGGCCAAACTGCGCGAAAAGGAGATCTTCGTGCGCCATTTCAACGCGCCGCGCGTGAACCACCATCTGCGTATCTCAATCGGCACGGATGCCGAGTGCGACACGCTCATCGACGCATTGAAGGCCATCGTCGCGTAAGAAGACGGCAGGATGAAATCAAAAAACGCGCCAGTTGGCGCGTTTTTTATTTTCCGCAGAATTGCGCGATTCAGGCGTTGTTCTTGGCGGCCCTCAGCGCGTGGTACTTCTGCATCAACTGCTCGGGCGACTCGACATGCTCCGGATTCTTGGGAATGCACTCCACCGGGCACACCTGGATGCACTGCGGCTCATCGAAATGGCCGACACATTCGGTGCACTTCTTCGGGTCGATCACATAGATTTCCGGGCCCATCGAGATCGCGTCGTTCGGGCACTCGGGCTCGCACACGTCGCAATTGATGCACTCGTCGGTAATCATCAGGGCCATGCTGTTCTCATTTCCCGCCGGCGCGAAGGCCGGCTCACACGTTGCTTAGCCCGACAGTTTACGCTGCTTTGGCCGGGCGTTCACACCTTCGTAACCGGGGCGCCCATCGAGGCCACCTTGTCCTGCAAGCGCTTTTCCACGGACGGAAACACGAACTTGCTCACGTCGCCGCCCAACTGGGCGATTTCGCGCACGATCGTGCCCGAAATGAACTGATACTGGTCCGATGGCGTCATGAACATCGTCTCGACGTCGGGCAGCAGGTAGCGGTTCATGCCCGCCATCTGAAATTCGTATTCGAAGTCCGACACGGCGCGCAGGCCGCGCACGATCACGCGTGCGTTGTTGGTACGCACGAAGTCCTTCAGGAGCCCCTTGAAGCTCATGACCTGCACGTTCGGATAGTGGCCGAGCACCTCGTGGGCAATCTCGAGCCGCTCCTCCAGGGAGAAGAAAGGCTTCTTGTTGCGGCTGTCCGCAACGCCGACTACCAGCGTGTCGAAAATGCTCGACGCGCGCCGCACGAGATCTTCGTGGCCGCGCGTGAGCGGGTCGAAGGTACCGGGGTACACGGCGACTACCATGAGACTTCTCCTCTCAACAGAAATGGGGCGCAATGCAGTGCCGTGGCGCCGCATGCACACTTGCGTGCGTGACGGCCAAGCCGCCCGCCGCTTCTTATCGAACGCGCATTATTCCTCATTTTCGCGCTGCAGCAAATGATAGTGAACCGCCCCCGCCCGGCCCTCGCGCACCACGCTCCAGCCAGCCAGCGCGGGCCGCGCAGCCGGATCGATGCGCTCACCCGATTCCACGTAAAGCCAGCCGTCCGGCGCGACGAGCGGCGCGGCCAGTTCGAGCGAGCGCTCGAGCAGCGCGGTGTCGCCGAACGGCGGGTCGAGGAACACCACATCGAACGATCCTGGAGCGAGATTGGCCGCGAGGCGCAGTGCATCGGCTTCCGCGATTTCGATCATGCGCGCGCCAAGATGCGCCTGGTTCGCGCGCAGTTGCGCGGCGGCGCGCGCGCTGCGCTCCACCATCACGACCCGCGCAGCGCCGCGCGAGGCCGCCTCGAAGCCGAGGCCGCCGCTGCCCGCGAAAAGATCGAGACAACGCAGGCCGTCGAGACGCTGGCCGAGCCAGTTGAAGAGCGTTTCGCGCACGCGGTCGGGAGTCGGGCGCAGACCATCGAGGTCGAGCACCGGCAGCGGCGTGCGCTTCCAGTCGCCGCCGATGATGCGGATCGTGTGCGCGCCGCCACCGCCGCCACGTGCGCGCGGATCGGACTGATGGGTGCGGCCGCCTTGGCCGCGTGAAGGTGAAGAACGGGTCATGCGTTGGATAGTACGGCTGCGTGCATTTGGCCTCCGGCGGCCAAACTGCCGGCGGAACTCGACTGTGGGGTTCGACGCTTTAGCATCGCCCCCCCAATGCGCGCACGTTACCACAGGCTCGCGCAGGCGCCGCGTGCGCGCCGCCACGCTCCTCGGCGACGGCGCAGCGACTCCAGCTAACGCGCCTGATAAAATGCCATGTTTTCCGCGCGCTACCTCTTCCTATGCCGTCGCTGACCGCCCCTCGGTCCGATCCGCAGCGCGCCTGACCCACCCCAGACCATGTTCAGTTTCTTCAAACGATTCCGCGGCTCGAAGGACGCCGAGAATGCGCCGGCCGAGAACGCGCAGGACGAAGCCACCCTCGAGGTGCCGGACGAGGCCGTCGATGCGCGTGCCAACGCGGCGCACGAACCGTCGCCTGCGCCGTCCGCTCCACCGGCCGTGACCGCTCCGGTCGAGCCGCAGCAAGCCGACGACGACGAACCGGAAACCGTCGAAATCGTCCCGCCGCCCGCGCTCGAGCCCGAAGCCAGGCAATCGTGGCTCAAGCGCCTGAGATCGGGGCTCTCGAAAACCGGTTCGAACATTCAGAGCATCTTCGTCAACGCGAAGATCGACGACGAACTCTACGAAGAGCTCGAAACCGCGCTGCTGATGTCGGATGCGGGCGTCGACGCGACCGAATATCTGCTCGAAACGCTGCGCCAGAAGGTGCGCGCCGAGCGCCTGACCGACGCTCAGCAGGTGAAGAACGCCCTGCGCGAACTGCTCGTCGGCCTGCTCAAGCCGCTCGAAAAGTCGCTCATGCTCGGCCGCGCGCAGCCGCTCGTCATGATGATCGCGGGCGTGAACGGCGCGGGCAAGACCACCAGCATCGGCAAGCTCGCCAAGCATCTGCAAAGCTTCGACCAGAGCGTGCTGCTCGCCGCCGGCGACACCTTCCGCGCCGCCGCGCGCGAACAGCTCGCGATTTGGGGCCAGCGCAACAACGTGACGGTCGTGCAGCAGGAAAGCGGCGACCCGGCGGCGGTGATCTTCGACGCCGTGAGCGCCGCGCGCGCGCGCCGCATCGACGTGGTGATGGCCGACACCGCCGGCCGCCTGCCCACGCAATTGCACCTGATGGACGAGCTGAAGAAGGTCAAGCGCGTGATCGGCAAGGCGTTCGACGGCGCGCCGCACGAGGTGCTGCTCGTGATCGACGCGAACACGGGCCAGAACGCGCTCGCCCAGGTCAAGGCGTTCGACGACGCGCTCGGCCTGACCGGCCTCATCGTCACGAAGCTCGACGGCACCGCCAAGGGCGGCATTCTCGCCGCGATCGCGCGGCAGCGGCCGATTCCCGTGTATTTCATCGGCGTGGGCGAAAAGGTCGAAGACCTGCAGCCGTTCGTGGCCGAAGAATTCACCGACGCGCTGCTCGGCAGCTGAAAGCCGCCTTTAGCCGGTCTGGATGCACGAAGGGCGTCGTTCTCGCGAACGACGCCCTTTTTCATTGGCGCGGCCTGCGTCAGCCGGTCAGACACTCACTCCGTATCCGGCTGCATGCCCGGCGCGGCGCGCGCGAAGGCGTCTAGCGTGAGCGCGTAGTCGTTGATGCGCTGAATGGTCGGGTACAGCGTCGTGTCGATCTTGAAGCGGTTCGCGTTGTAGACCTGCGGCACGATGCAAAGATCGGCGACGGTCGGCGTATCGCCGAAAGCCAGCTTGCCGGTGCGCGAATCGCTGGCGAGCCGCTGTTCGAGCGTCGCGAAGCCCGCCTCGATCCAGTGGCGGTACCACGCGTCTTTCGTCGCGTCGTCCGCGCCCACGGTGTGCTTCAGGTACTTGAGCACGCGCAGGTTGTCTACCGGATGGATCTCGCACGCCACCTGCAGCGCGAGCGAGCGCACGTGAGCGCGATCGACAGGCGACTTCGGCAGCAGCGGCGGCTCGGGATGCGTCTCTTCCATATACTCGATGATCGCGAGCGATTGCTGTAGCGTGTGCCCTTCGTCGTCGACCAACGATGGGACGATCGCGTCGGGATTCACCTGGCGGTAGGCGGGCTTGAGCTGCTCGCCGCCGTCGCGCACAAGGTGAACCGGCACGTACTCGTACGACAGGTTCTTCAGATTCAGCGCAATTCGCACCCGATACGACGCCGAACTGCGGAAATAGCTGTAAAGCTTCATGCTCCTCTCTTGCTCCTCTTGAATCGTGATGCAGCGCGCGCCCTCAGACGACGCGCACGGCGAATTCGCCGATCCCCGCCACACCGCCCGTCATCAGATCCCCCTTGACCACGGCGCCCACGCCTTCGGGCGTGCCGGTGTAGATCAGGTCGCCGGCCTTGAGTTCGAAGAGCGTCGAAAGGAACGCGATCGTATCGGCGACCGGCCAGATCATCTGTGAGATGTCGGCGCGCTGTTTCTCCTCGCCGTTGACCGCGAGCCAGATTTCGCCCTTCGCGAGCTGGCCGATCTTCGAAACCGGATGGATCGGGCCGATCGGCGCCGAGTGGTCGAAGCCCTTGGCCGTATCCCACGGACGACCGAGCTTTTTCGCCTCGCCCTGCAAGTCGCGGCGCGTCATATCGAGGCCGAGCGCGTAGCCATACACGTGGTCGAGCGCGCTCGCGACGGGAATGTCCTTGCCACCCTTGCCGATGGCCGCGACGAGCTCCATTTCGAAGTGCACGTTCTGCGATTGCGCGGGATACGGGAATTCGGCGGTCGAGCCGGGCGCAACGTAGAGCACGGCGTCGGCGGGCTTCGAGAAGAAGAACGGCGGTTCACGGTTCGGATCGTGGCCCATCTCGCGCGCATGCGCTTCGTAATTGCGGCCAACGCAGTAGATCCGCCGCACCGGGAAACGCGTATCGCTGCCCGCCACCGGCACCGAGGCGAGCGCCGCCGGCTCGAATACGTATGTCATGGAGTTCTCCGTCTTTGTAATGGCGCGTGCGCGAGGCACGCGGGCCTGTAGATCGTACGGCTTGCGCCGCCGGAACAATCGCGAGTGTAACGCGCTGCGGTGGGGGTGCGCGGCGCCGCCTTCACGCGGCCGGCGAGGCGCGGCCGGCGAGGCGCGGCCGGCGAGGCACCGCGTGCTCGTGCGATACTTCCCGCATCCCCCATTTTGAATTCGACGGCGGCCCGCCGCACGCCGTCGAACGAACCGCGCTCGCCCATGATCACCGCCGACTCCACCGACATCTTCCCGTGCGCCCGCTTCATCAAGGAGATCGGCCGCGGACCGCACGGCGCTCGCTCGCTCTCGTCCGAAGACACGCACGCCCTCTACGCAGCCATGCTCGACGGCCGCGTGCCCGAACTGGAGCTGGGCGCGGTGCTGCTCGCCTACCGCCTCAAGGGAGAAACCGCGGACGAACTGGCCGCCATGCTCTGCGCTGCGCACGCCTCGTTCGCGCCGCTCGCGGTGCCGCAAGGCGACTATCGGCCCGTGTCGATCCCAAGCTACAACGGCGCGCGCAAGCAGCCGAATCTCGTGCCGCTGCTCGCCTTGCTGCTCGCGCGCGAAGGCGTGCCGGCGCTCGTGCATGGCGTCGTCACCGATCCGGGCCGCGTCACGAGCGCGGAAATCTTCGCCGCATTGAATCGGCCCGAAGTACACGATCACGCCGAAATCGAGGCGCAACTCGCGGCGGGCCGCGTGGCGTTTTCGTCGATCGAAACGCTCGCGCCCAAACTCGCGCGCCTGCTCTCGATGCGCCGGCGCATGGGCGTGCGCAACTCCACGCATACGCTCGTGAAGCTGCTGCAGCCGTTCGCGGAGCCGGGCCTGCGTCTCGTGAACTACACGCACCCGCCGTATCGCGAAAGTCTGAGCGCCCTGTTCGCGGCGCATCCGGAAGCGGCGGTGGGCGGCGCGTTGCTCGCGCGCGGCACCGAGGGCGAAGCCGTTGCCGATACGCGCCGCCAGGTGCAGGTCGACTGGCTGCACGACGGCATCTGCGAAACGCTGGTCGAACCGGAGCGCTCGTCGCCCGGCGCGCCCGAAGTCGATCTCCCCGAAGGCCGCGACGCGCCCACTACGGCCGCCTGGATCGACGCCGTGTTGCGCGGCGAAGCGCCGGTTCCGCATGCGATCACGCGCCAGATCGAGACGATCAAGCGCATCGCGAAGCGTTGACGATCGAACCCGAAACACGTCGCCTAAGCCGCCCGGAGCCGCGCGGGGCGGGTGACGCACGCGTTCCTCTCCAGGCCCATCGGTACGCTTCATCGGCGATCTTCACGCATCTTCACGCGGCCCATCTGCAAAATCGCTGTTGACACGCGCAACCGCCGTGATTTACATTCGACGAATGCGTTTCTACCCGAACACCCTCCGAATTACCCTCGGCCGACTATCGGCCCTATCGCTACGCCTAGCCTAAAGCTGGTGTAGCGCCGCAACGACCTCTCCTCCGGTCACCGCGGTCCTCCCAAAGCAGTTCTCGCAGTACCCCAAATCCGCTGTATCTCTACAACCTGTCGTCTGCATTCGTCCGCTTACCGTTCGGACGAGTCGCGAGGTCAAAATGCACGTTGCATGGGCATCGTTCACGTCCGCTTTCGCCGCGCCGGTTACCGCCGTCACCGTGGCCGTCTTCTTCGCGTCCGAGGTTGCCGCCCGTACGCGTGAAGTTCCGCGCATCGTGCTCCGTCGCCAGAGCGCCAGCCGCCCGCTGCCGACCGCCATCGCAAACGACACCCAGAAGAACGAGGCTCGTCATGTTGCGTAATCCCGCCGAGAAGTACCGACCCTTCCCCGCCATCCGTTTGAACGGCCGAAAATGGCCGACACGCACCGTCGAGCGCGCGCCGATCTGGATGAGCACCGACCTGCGCGACGGCAACCAGTCGCTGATCGAGCCGATGAGCATCGAGCAGAAGACCGAATTCTTCGAATTGCTCGTCGCGATCGGCTTCAAGGAAATCGAAGTCGGCTTTCCGTCCGCTTCGCAGACCGACTTCGATTTCGTGCGCAAGCTGATCGACGAAAAACGCATTCCCGACGATGTGACCATCGAGGTGCTCGTGCAGTCGCGCGAAGAATTGATCGCGCGCACGTTCGAAGCGCTCGAAGGCGTGCCGCGCGCCATCGTCCACCTCTACAACGCGATCTGCCCCTCGTTCCGCAAGATCGTGTTCGGCCAGTCCAAGGAGGAAGTCAAAGCGCTCGCGGTCGAAGGCACGCGCATCATCCGCGGATATGCCGATAAAAACCCGCAAACGCACTGGACTTACCAGTATTCGCCTGAAACCTTCAGCATGACCGAGCTGACTTTCGCGCGCGAAGTCTGCGATGCGGTGGCCCAGACGTGGCGCCCCACACGCGATCACAAGATGATCGTGAATCTTCCGGCGACCGTCGAAGCGGCGATGCCGAATGTCTACGCCGACCAGATCGAGTGGATGGACCGCAATCTCGCCTACCGCGACAGCATCGTGCTGTCGGTGCATCCTCACAACGACCGCGGCACGGCGGTGGCCGCTGCCGAAATGGCGCTGCTCGCCGGCGCGGACCGGATCGAAGGCTGCCTCTTCGGCAACGGCGAGCGCACCGGCAACGTCGATCTCGTCACGCTCGCGATGAACCTCTACACCCAGGGCATCGACCCAGGCCTCGACTTCTCGGACATCGACGCCGTGCGCCGCGTGGTCGAGCGCTGCAATCAGTTGCCCGTGCATCCGCGCCATCCGTACGCGGGCGACCTTGTGTTCACGGCGTTCTCGGGCTCGCACCAGGATGCGATCCGCAAGGGCTTCGCGCAGCAGCAGCCCGACGCCGTCTGGGAAGTGCCCTATCTCCCGATCGATCCTGCCGACCTCGGCCGCAGCTATGACGCGGTGATCCGCGTGAACAGCCAGTCGGGCAAGGGTGGCGCGACCTATCTGCTCGAGCGCGGCATGGGCTTCACGCCGCCGCGCCGCGTCCAGATTGAGTTCAGCCACGCCGTGCAGACCGTCGCCGATACATCGGGCGAAGAAGTCACGGGCGATGCAGTCTGCGCGCTGTTCGCGCGTGAGTACTTCGAAACGCGCGGGCCGGCTGCCAGCGCCGGTTCAGGCCGTGTGCGCTGGGAAGGCCGCGATGTGGCCATGCCGGTTGCCGCCAGCAGCGATGAGGCACATGCGCAAGCTGTGGCCGCCGCCATCGCGGCAATCGCCGGCGAGCACATTGAAATCACGTCGTTCGAGACCGACCGCACCTCGCAGGGCGGTACGGCCGTGTTCGTCGGCGCGCGCGTGGGCGGCCAGCCGCTGCGCCACGGCGTCGGCGTGGGCGAAGACGCGGTCCATGCGTGTATCGCGGCGGTCGTCAGCGCGGTTAATCGCGCTGCCTGGCCGCACATGGATCGGCGCGCGGCGGCCTGACGCCTTCCGCGCGCGGTGCGCGAAGCAGCTTGAGTTTGAGCAGGGAAAGCGGCGGCATTGTTGAGCGCCGGCGGCAAAACGGGCCGTCGGCGTGCGCCTGAAGCGCCTACGCGGCGGTTCAGCGAGTGGACTTACCGGTCGTCACTCGATCGCGCAACGCGTCGCCTGCCATGCGAGCAGACGCCAGTGGCCCCCTTCCTGTGTCTGAATCGCCGTATAGGCGATCGGAAAGAGCAGCGCACCGTTGTTCGCTTCCATCTCGATGAGCACACGGCCCGAGACCACGCAGGCCTCGTTGCCCACGTGCAGCAGGTCCTGCGACTGGATCTCGATCTGGCGGTAGCGGCGGCGGCCCGCCGTGATCGCGTCGATGAACTGCTGCTTGGTCTCGCGTTTGCCGTTGGTGTGCACGAAGGTCGCGTGGTCGGACAGCAACTGATCCAGCGACGTGCCGTCGCCGTCGACCATCGCGCGAAAGCGCTCGCGCTCAAGTCCGCGAATCGCATCGATTAGTTCTGCCGCCATCGCTTGAGCCCCTTGCGCGTCGGCCCGCGCCTGAGCGCAGATCGACGCCGAAGATTTTCTGCATACGTCTGGCTGAAATTTATACCAGGTTTTGGCGCAAGGATACTTGCGATCAAAGACAACGCCTCCATGTATGGTGCATACGCCACGCGCCGGCGAAAACCGCGCGTTTGGCGCCAGCGTCATCCACGGGCGCGCCCGGATGTCGCAGCGCAGCACTTTCGTCTTCGTCCGATGTCTATTTAGTAGACTGCGTGGCATCCAGGCGCTGCGCCGCCCTTCGAGCGTCGCCGATTCAACCCTTTATTTCCCGCGCACTCGCGCCGGACTGCGCCCCGTTCTAGAGTGTTCCTTCGGCCCGCCCCTGCGCGGGCCTGCGCCGGGCGCCAGGCCCCGCCCTGCTTGCCTGCCGGCGTTTAGTGTAATCTATCGATACAACCATTTCGATAGGAATCAAGGAACCTTGAAGCCCCTACAGACTCCAAGTATTAGCACTCGGGGATTCAGAGTGCTAACATCCACCGTGGAGTCGGTGTCTGACTTTTGCAAGATTCCTGAGGAGTTCGCTACGTGAGCAACGCAATGACCATGACCCTTCCGAGTACGCTGAGCCCGTCGTCGGCCAAGGCCGGGGGCTCATTGGCGCTCGCGAATGCTTCCCTGTTGCCCGGCCAGCTGGGCAACATCGACGCTTATATTCAGGCCGTGAACCGGATCCCGATGCTGACGCCGCAAGAAGAGCGTCAGTTCGCGACCGAGTTTCGCGAGCAAAACAATCTTGAAGGCGCGCGCCGCCTGGTGCTGTCGCACCTGCGCCTCGTGGTGTCGATCGCCCGTAATTATCTCGGCTACGGACTGCCGCACGCCGACCTGATTCAGGAAGGCAACATCGGCCTGATGAAGGCCGTGAAGCGCTTCGACCCCGAGCAGAACGTGCGCCTCGTGTCGTACGCGATGCATTGGATCAAGGCTGAGATCCACGAGTACATCCTGCGTAACTGGCGCATGGTGAAGGTCGCCACGACCAAGGCGCAGCGCAAGCTGTTCTTCAACCTGCGCAGCCACAAGCAGGGCCTGCAGTCGTTCACGCCGGAGGAAATCGAAGGCCTCGCGCAGGAACTGAACGTGAAGCGCGAAGAGGTCGTGGAGATGGAAACGCGCCTCTCGGGCGCCGATATCGCGCTCGAAGGCCAGACCGAAGACGGCGAAGAGTCGTTCGCCCCGATCGCCTGGCTGGCCGACTCGCACAGCGAGCCGAGCGCCGTGCTCGCTGCGCGTTCGCGCGACCGCCTGCAGTCGGACGGCATTGCGAGCGCGCTGGAAGCGCTCGACGCACGCAGCCGCCGTATCATCGAGGCGCGCTGGCTCAACGTGGACGACGACGGTTCGGGCGGCTCGACGCTGCACGAACTGGCGGACGAATTCGGCGTTTCGGCCGAGCGCATTCGCCAGATCGAGGCGAGCGCGATGAAGAAGATGCGCACCGCGCTGGCCGACTACGCGTAAGCCACCGCAGGGTCTCGACGCCATACAAAAAACCCCGTTCCAGCGAACGGGGTTTTTTCTTTTGCGCGCTGTACGCCAAGGAAAAACGCCGCGGCACCCTGCCGCGGCGTTTGTGTTTCCGGCGCTGCTAAATCGCAGCGGCGCTCAGCACACCGTATGCTGGTTGTCGGCGAATCGATTACGCCGGCTGGAGCGCCAGTTCGCGTGCATAGCGGCGCGCGGCGTCGCCTACCACGATGTGCAGCGTATCCGCCGAAGTCCATACCGTTTCGAGCGCGCCGAGTTTCTCGCGATCGACGGCTGCCGGGTCGCGCACGATCACGCGCAGGCGCGTGGCCGCTACGGCGTCGAGCGAGACGATGTTGGCAACGCCGCCAAACGCCGCTAGCCAGCGCGACGGATTCGGATCGAGCGGGCCGTGCGCGACATCCACGCTCGCGTCCGCCTGAGCAGCGTGCACGGCCTGAGCCGCAGGCTGTGCCGCGGGAGCCGCCCTGCCAGCCGCGGAACTGCCTCGTGCGATTTCACCGCGAATCTCATCGGCGATGATGTCCGCTTCCGGCCCGATGATGACCTGCACGCTTTCGCCGCCGCGCTTAAGCACGCCGCGCGCACCGATCGCCTTCAACGCCGGCTCGGAAACATGCGCCGGATCGGCCACGGTTAGACGCAGACGCGTCGTGCAGGCATCGACCACCTTGAGGTTGGCCGCGCCGCCCAGCGCCTCGATATAACGCGCAGCACGCGAGAGCGATGCGGCCGTTGCCGCGCCGCCAGCAGCCACTGCAACGCCCGACATCGACGAGGCGATTGCCGTATCGCCCGCCGAGGCTTCGCGGCCCGGCGTGGGCAGATTGAAGCGGCGGATGAAGAAGCGGAACAGCCCGTAGTACACCACCGCATAGACCACGCCGAGCGCAATTGCATACCAGCCGTGCGTGGAGAGCCCGTAGTTCAGCACGTAGTCGATCGCGCCCGCCGAGAAGGTAAAGCCGAGCTTGATGCCGAGCAGCGAGCAGATCGCGAGCGACAGGCCCGTGAGCACCGCGTGAATCGCGTAGAGCACAGGAGCGAGGAACATGAACGTGAACTCGATCGGCTCCGTCACGCCCGTGAGGAACGAGGTCAGCGCCATCGAAAACAGTAGGCCGCCCACCATCGCGCGCTTTTCTTTCGGGGCTTCGTGCAGCATCGCGAGGCAGGCTGCCGGCAGGCCGAACATCATCACCGGGAAGAAGCCGGCCATAAAGCTGCCCGCCGTGGGGTCGCCCGCGAAGAAGCGGTGCAGGTCGCCCGTGACGGCCGCGCCGCCGGCTGCCGGCGTGAACGAGCCGAACACGAACCACACGAGCGAGTTGAGGATGTGGTGCAGACCCGTGACGAGCAGGAGCCGGTTGAGCAAGCCGTACACGAAGGTGCCGATCGCGCCCGCCGTGGTGAGCCAGTGGCCGGCGGTGTCGATGACGCCCTGCACCGGTCCCCACACGTAGCCGAATACGATGCCCAGCACCAGACACGTGAGCCCCGTGACGATCGGCACGAAGCGTTTGCCACCGAAGAACGCAAGGAACTCGGGCAGCTTGATGTCCTTGAAGCGGTTGTACAGCATGCCCGCGACGACACCGGCCACCACGCCCGACAACACGCCCATGTTGAGCTTGTCGTTGATGTCTTTCATCACGGCGGTCTGGACCAGGTAGCCCAGTGCGCCCGCGAGGCCGGCAACGCCGTTATTGTCTTTCGCAAAGCCCACCGCGATGCCGATCGCAAACAGCAACGGCAGGTTGTCGAAGATCGCGCCGCCCGCGTCGGCGATGATCTTGATGTTGAGCATGTCGGCCTGGCCGAAGCGAAGCAGGATGCCGGCGACCGGCAGCACTGCGATGGGAAGCATCAGCGCGCGGCCGAGGCTTTGAATCTTGAGAAACGGATTGCCATCCATTGAACTGCCTCCAGTCTCTATCTCTTGCTTGACGTGTGTGGGTGAGAGAAGCCGGCGCGCGATCGCTGCGCACGCCGGCGTGTTTTAAGGATTACTTAGGGTGGGTGAAACAGAAACCATCAATCGAGCGGCCAGCTTTCGCGGCTTGCCGCACGCACGGCTTGCGCCGATTCGAGTGCGAGTGCGTTGCGCGCGCGCTCGCAACAGTCGTTGTAGTCGAGCTTGCGCACGCGCGCCTTGATCGACGGCACGGAAACCGGATCGACGGAAAGCTCCGTCACGCCGAGGCCGACGAGCAGCGGCACGGCGAGCGGATCGCCCGCCAGCGCACCGCACACGCCGACCCACTTGCCGTGCCGGTTCGCGCCTTCGACCGTCGCTGCCACGAGACGCAACACGGCCGGGTGCAGGCCGTCGGCCTGCGCCGCGAGGTCAGGCTGGCAACGGTCCATTGCGAGTGTGTACTGCGTGAGATCGTTGGTGCCGATCGAGAGGAAATCGGCGTGTCGCGCGAGCTGGTCCGCGAGCAGCGCTGCCGAGGGCACCTCGATCATCACGCCCACTTCGATCGGCTCCGTGCGGCCCGCTTCGCGTGCGAAGGTGTCGATGCGCTCGCGCAGGCGCACGAGTTCGCCCACGTCGGTCACCATCGGCAGCAGGATGCGCACCTTGCCCGCCGGCTTCACGGCAACGAGTCCGCGCAGCTGGTCGTCCAGCAGATCGGGCCGCACCTGCGCAAGGCGAATGCCGCGCAGACCCAGCGCCGGATTCGGCTCGGGCGGCAGCGTGAGATAGTCGACTTCCTTGTCCGCGCCCACGTCGAGCGTGCGAATGATCGCCGTGCGGCCCGCGAGCGCGTCCGTGATGGCCTGGTAGCTTTGAAGATGTTCTTCCACCGTCGGCGCGGCCTGGCGATGGATGAAGAGCAGCTCCGTGCGCAGCAGGCCCACGGCGTCCGCGCCGTTATCCACCGCCGTGCTGGCGTCTTCCAGCGTCGCGATGTTCGCGGCCACTTCCACCGCGTGGCCGTCCCGCGTGGCTGCAGCCTCGTGCGAAGTGCGGCGGTTCGCTTCGCGCACGCCGGCCAGACGCTGCTTTTCGCTGCGCGCGCGTTCGACGTCGAGCGCGCTCGGCGTGTACGCAAAGCGGCCGGCACCTGCATCGATGACGACTTCGGTGCCCTCGGGCACCGCATGCAGCGCGTCGCCGAGCGCGACGAGCGCCGGAATCCCGGCCTGGCGCGCGATGATCGAGGCGTGCGAGGTCGCGCCGCCGCGCGCCATCACGAGCGCCATGACGCGCTTGCGGTCGAGCGAGGCGAGATCGGAGGGCGTGAATTCGTCGGCGGCGAGCACGGCTTCTTCGGGCAGCGTGCGCGCGGCCGCGTTCGACAGACCGAGCGCGCGCAGCACGCGCTTTTCGAGGTCGCGCAAGTCGGCGGCGCGCTCCGCGAGCAGCGGATCGTCGACTTTGCCGAGCACCGCGATCTGCGCGCGGATTGCCTCGCGCCACGCGTAGCCCGCGCTCTTGCCGAGGCTGATCGCGTCGCGCGCGGCGTCGACGAGCGTCGGGTCTTCGAGCAGCACGCGGTGCATCGTGAAGATGCCCGCCTCGCCGATCGCGCCGCGCTGCGAAGCCGTGCGCACGCTCTGGTTCAGTTCGGCGTCCACTGCGGCGATGGCCTTGTCGAGCAGGCGGCTTTCCGCGGCCGACGGGCCGCTCGCGAGTTCGGGCGGCGTCAGTTCGGCTTCATCCCAGCGCACCAGCTTGCCGACCGCGACGCCCGGCGCCGCGCACACGCCCGCGAGCACACCCGGCTCGGCGGAGGACGCCACGGCGGCCGCGGCTTCCTGCATCACGGGCGCGGGCGACTGCTGCCGCGCCGGCGCTTCGCCGCCCTCGCCGGGCGCTTCGCGCAGCAGCTCGTTCGCTACGGCGTCCACGGCGCGTTGCGCCTCCAGGCCGATGCCGACGAGTTCGATGGTCGCGCCCTCGCCCGCGCCGAGGCCCAGCAGGCCGACGACGCTTTCGATAGCGGACTTCCGCTCGCCAAAGCGGACCTCGACGCGCGCGTCGATGCCGCGCACCGCTTCGCGCGCCCGCGCCGCGGGCCGCGCATGAAGGCCGCCCGCATGCGTGAGCGTCACGCTGCGGCGCACTTCGTTTGCGATCAATTCGTGGGCGGCCGCGATCTGTGCGCCGTCACGCACGCGCAGCACGAGCAGCGCGGACTTGCCCGCTTCGACGCGACCCGCGCCCGCGCGTTCGATCACTTCGAACGCATCCGAATTGGCGATGGCGACGACCGAAACGAGGCTCGGCGCATTGCACGCCACCACGTCGAGATCGAACTCGATCAACGTGTCGCCGAGCCGCACCTGCGCGCCCTGCGCGACCTTCGGCGCGAAGCCCTTGCCGTTCAGCTCGACGGTGTCGATGCCCACGTGCACGAGCACCTGCGCGCCTTCGGCCGTCTGCAGCGTGACAGCGTGGCCGGTGCGCGCGAGATGCACGACGATGCCGTCGCACGGTGCGACAACGCGGCCGACGAGCGGATCGACGCCGATGCCGTCGCCGAACAACCCTTCCGAGAACACCGGATCGGGCACCGACGCGAGCGGCACGACCGGCCCGGTGAGCGGAGAGACCAGTACGATGTGCCCCTCGACGCGAGTATGCGGATCCATCAGGCGAGACTCCTCGATGCGTTCCATTCGCTTTCCAATCTAGTGTGTTTCGGTGACTTTGTTCAGGTAACGCGGCTCGTCAGGATTGCGGCCGCGAGCGGCGGCAAGGCCCGCCGCCATCACGTAGAACGACAAAATGGCCGCAATGGGATCGAGCGCCGCATCCGCAGCCGTTTCGAGCGGCAGCGCCGCGCCGGCTACGTCGGCGGGCGCCGCCAGCAGCACGCGCGCACCGCGCCTTTCCATGTCGCGGGCGAACTCGATCAGACCCGCCTGCTCCGGCCCACGGGGGGCGAACACGAGCAGCGGGTAATCGCGGTCGATCAACTCCATCGGGCCATGGCGCACTTCGGCGCTCGAAAACGCTTCGGCCTGAATGCCCGAGGTTTCCTTGAGCTTGAGCGCAGCCTCCTGCGCAACGGCGAGGCCCGGACCGCGGCCGATAACAATCATCTGTTTCACGTCCCGCAATTCTTCGACGGCCTTCGACCAGTCGAGCGTACCCGCTCGATCGAGCGCGTCGGGCAGCGCGCGCACGGCGTCGAGGAACGCGGCGTCGCGCTGCCAGAAGCCGACGAGCTGCGCCGACATGGCGAGCATCGCGATATAGCTCTTGGTGGCCGCCACGCTCAGCTCTGGACCGGCGAGGAGCGGCAGCTCCGTGCCGGCGGCCTCGGCGAGCGGCGAGCCCGTGACGTTGACCATCGCCGCCGTCAGCGCGCCGGCTTCGCGCAGCGCCTTGATCGTCGCGACGAGGTCAGGACTCCTACCCGATTGGGAGAAAGCGAGGGCAAACTGGCCGCGCACACGTAAGGGCGCCTGCTGGAGCGTTGCGATCGACATCGGCAGCGTGGCCACCGGTACGCCGATGCGGCTCATGGTGAGCGCAGCGAAGTAGCTCGCCGCGTGGTCCGAACTGCCGCGCGCGACGGTGAGCGCAACGTGGCGCGGTTCGGCCTCCAGCGCGCGGGCGAGCGCCTCGACGCGCGAAGTGTCCGCGAGCTGCGCGGCGACGACGCTGGCCGAGGCCAGCGCTTCCTTAAGCATATTCGACAATCGATTCTCCTTCGACGTAGGTCGCGGTGAGCGCCAGCTCGCGATCGAACACGTTGACATCGGCCCAAGCGCCGCGCGCGAGGCGGCCACGGTCTTCGATGCCGAGGTAATCGGCGGCATAGCGCGACAGGCGCGCGGACACGTCCGCGATCGGCAGGCCGATCGAGACGAGGTTGCGCAGCGCCTGGTCCATGGTGAGGGTGCTGCCCGCGAGCGTGCCGTCGGCGAGACGCACGCCGCCAAGGCATTTCGTCACGTGCTGGCTGCCGAGGCGGTATTCGCCGTCGGGCATGCCGGTGGCCGAGGTGCTGTCGGTCACCACATACAGACGCGGAATGGCGCGCAGCGCGGCGCGGATCGCGCCGGGATGCACGTGCAGCAGGTCCGGAATGATCTCCGCGTACTCGGCATGCGCGAGCGCGGCGCCGACGACGCCCGGGTTGCGATGATGCAGCGGCGACATCGCGTTGAAGAGGTGCGTGAAGCCGCAGGCGCCGTGCTTGAGCGCGGCCACGGCGTCGTCGTAGGTCGCGAGCGAATGGCCGATCTGCACGCGCACGCCGCGCGCCGCCATCTCGCCGATGATCTCGATATGGCCCGCGATCTCCGGCGCCACGGTCACCACGCGAATCGGCGCGATCGAGAGGTACTTGAGCACTTCGTCGAGCACGGCCGAAACGGCGGCGTCGGGCTGCGCGCCGAGCTTGCCCGGATTGATGTACGGGCCTTCCAGATGCACGCCCAACACGCGCGCGCCGCCCGCCGTGCGGTTGCGCGTAACGTTGCCGAGGCCCGCGACCACGTTCATCAGTTCGTCGCGCGGGGCGGTCATGGTGGTGGCCAGCAGGCTCGTGGTGCCGTAGCGGGCGTGGGTACGCGCGATGGTTTCGATCGCGTCGCCGGCTTCCATCACGTCGGCTCCTCCGCCGCCGTGCACGTGCAGGTCGATGAAGCCCGGCAGAATGTAGGGCGCGTCGTTGTTCGCCGGATCGGTGGCCTCGCCCGTGATCGCGGTGATGCGTCCGTTCTCGAACGACAGCGTGCCGTGGATCCAGCCTTCAGGGGTGAGTATGTTTCCGCTCAGCATGAGAGTTTTCCGATGAGGCGCATCGAAGCGCGGTAGGACGTTTCGGTGACGTGCATGAGTGAGACTGCGGCGGCGGTCACTGGCGCAGCTCCGCAACGAAGTCGTAATAGCCGTCGCGACAATAGGTGTCGGTCAGCTCGATGGCGCGCTGATCGGCGGAAAAGCCCACGCGCGTGATGACGAGCAGCGCCGCGCGCGGCTCGACGCCCATCAGCGCGGCGATCTCGCCCGTCGCGTTGACCGCGCGAAAGTGCTGCAGGGCGCGTACCACGGGCACGCGACGCTGCTCCAGATACGCATACAGCGAGCCCTCGATGGCTTCCGGGTCCGGCACGATCGATACGGGCAGCGCCGAGTGCTCGACGGCCATCACAGTGCCGTCGGCGCGGCGCAGGCGGCGCAGGCTCGCGACCGAAGCGCCCGGCGAGAGGCCGAGCTGGACGATCTCCTCGCGGTGCGCGGGCCGTACCTCGCGCGCGAGCCACACCGAGTCGGGCGTGAAGCCGCGCTGCTCCATTTTCTTCGTGAAGCCCGTGAGGCGCGAAAGCGGGTCTTCCACGCGCGGCGTGATGAAGCTGCCCGCACCGCGTGCGCGCCGGATCAGTCCCTGCTCCACGAGCAGCTCGATCGCCTTGCGCGCTGTGATGCGCGATACGCCGATGGCGTCCGACAGCGTGCGCTCCGATGGCAGCGCCTCGCCGGCCGACCACACGCCGCAGTGAATCGCCGTGGCAAGGTTGCGCGCCAGCTGCAGATAGAGCGGCGTCACATTGCGCGCATCGGGCATCAGGGCAGACCAACGGGTTTCCATGGACTTGGCGCCAGCGGTTGGACGATCGTGGGGGGCCGGACGGGCATGCGGCGTGACAGTGCCGGTGGTGCAGATTGGTCCGGTGTGAAGGCGAGCCCATTATATAACCACAATAAGACCAGTCAACAGCTGCCAACGTGCCGCGGCATGTCTAAAAATATCTTTAAAAATCAAAGCATTGCACGAATACACAAGGCTCCAACGGGGTGCAATCGGGCATCAGGATTTACCCTGGAGCAGTTCCTTGGGCGTCGCAATGGGACCAGAGTGGCATCAACAGGTTGTCCGACATAGCCCACCGTAGTACCGCCGTAGGACCAAGACGCGACTCTTCGACTGGAAGCATCGCGCAGACCGCGATAGTGCACGCGCAATAAAAAAACGCCGTGGCGGTCGCCACGGCGTTCGGATTCTGGCGGCTTCCGCGTCGATTCGACGCAGGCAGCCGCTAGGCGGCGGTTCCTTAGAACGACGGAACCATCGAGCCCTTGAACTCGCTCTTGATGAACTGGCGCACGTCTTCCGACTGGTACGCGGCGACCAGCTTCTTCACCCACGGCTTGTCCTTGTCCTGGGCGCGAACGGCGATCAGATTCGCGTACGGGCTGTGGATGTCCTCGATGGCGATTGCGTCCCTGGTCGGCTGCAGGCCGGCCGCGAGCGCGTAGTTGGTGTTGATTACGGCGGCGTCCACGTCGCCGAGCGCGCGCGGAAGCTGCGCGGCGTCCAGTTCGACGAGCTTGATCTTCTTCGGATTTTCGGCGAGGTCGAGCGGCGTCGCGTTGTTGCCGTTGACGCCCGCGCCAGCGCGCAGCTTGATCAGGCCCTTGCTTTGCAGGAGCAGCAGCGCGCGGTTTTCGTTCGACGGGTCATTCGGCACGGCGACCTTCGCGCCTTGCGGCAGATCGTTCAGCGATTTGAGCTTCTTCGAATACACGCCGATGGGCGAGATATACGTGAGGCCCGCGTTCACGAGCTTGTAGCCGCGCTGCTTGATCTGGCTGTCGAGATATGGGCCAGTCTGGAAGCTGTTGGCGTCGAGCTCGCCAGCGTCGAGTGCGGCGTTCGGCTGGATGTAGTCGTTGAATTCGACGACCTTGACGTTCAGGCCTTCGCGCTTGGCGACCTTCTGGACGACGGCCCAGACCTGCGCGTCCGGACCCGAAACGGTGCCGACCTTGATGACCTGGTCGTCGGCGCGTGCGCCGAAGCTCGCTGCGAGCGTGGTGGCGGCGATGCCGGCGAGGAGTGCTTTAATCAGATTTCTGCGCTGCATGAAGAGGATGTTCCTGCGTGGTTTTGGTATTGCTCCGGTTCCGCGGCGTTGTGCGCCGTCTGCCGGACGATATAAATCGTCTCATATGGCACCGGTTGCGGGAAATAATGAATTCGCATACTGGTATGCCCGCGCGGCCCTGAGGCGTGCGGCGCGTGTTCGCCGTTCAAGGCGAACACGCAGCGTTCCCTAGTCGGGATTCGAACCGAGGAGGATCTTTAGATCGTGAAGCCAGGGCGTGACGCCCTGCCCGTCGCGCGCGAAGAGGCGCAGCTTGCCGGTCGTGTCGAACACATAGCTCGCGGCGGTGTGGTCCATCGTGTAGCTATCCGGCGTATTGCCGGGCACCTTCGCGTAGTACACGCGGAAATCCTTCGCCACCTGCTTGAGCTGGTCCTCGTTGGCCGGGCGCAGCCCAATGAAGGTCGGATTGAACGCGGCCGTGTACTGGCCCAGGATCTGCGGGGTGTCGCGCTCGGGATCGACGGTGACGAACAGCACCTGCACGCGCTTCGCCGCATCGGGCCCCAACTGCTGGAGCGCCTGCGAAAGCTCGGCCATGGTGGTCGGGCAAACGTCCGGACAGTGGGTGTAGCCGAAGAACAGCACGACCACCTTGTCCTTGAAGTCGGCGAGCGTGCGCGTCTTGCCGCTGGTGTCGGGCAGCGCGAAGTCCTTGCCGAACTGGGTATTGCCGGTGATGTCGAGGTTCGAGAACGCGGGCGGCTGCTGGCCGCAGCCCTCGAGTACCAGCGTGCCGCCGAGTGCGCCTGCAGCGGCAAGCGCGACGACCGTGGCGCGCACGAAGCGCGCAAGCGTGCGGTGGGCCATGTCGTTACGCCGCGATGAGCGCATGTACGTAATGGTCGACGAGCAGCGCCATGAACAGCAACGAGAGGTAGACGATCGAATAGCGGAAAGTCTTGCGCGCCAGTGCGTCGGAATACTCGACGTAGATCTTCCACGCGTAGGCGAGGAACACGGCGCCGAGCAGCACGGCCGAAGCCAGATACAGCACGCCGCTCATGCCCGAGATGTACGGCATCAGCGTGACCGCGAACAGGATCACGGTGTAGAGCAGGATGTGCAGACGCGTGTACTTCTCGCCGTGCGTGTTGGGCAGCATCGGCAGGCCGGCGTTTTCGTAGTCCTTGCGGCGGTAGAGCGCGAGAGCCCAGAAGTGCGGCGGCGTCCACACGAAAATGATCAGCACGAGAATCCAGGCGTCGGCGGGCACGTGGCCCGTCACGGCGGCCCAGCCGAGCGCAGGCGGCATGGCGCCGGAGGCGCCGCCGATCACGATGTTCTGCGGCGTGGCCGGCTTGAGCAGCAGCGTGTAAATGATCGCGTAGCCGATGAAAGTCGCGACCGTGAGCCACATGGTGAGCGGATTGGCGAACGTGTACAGCACCCACATGCCCAGGCCGCCGATGACCGCCGAGAAGATCAGGATCTGCGGGCTCGTGATCTCGCCGCGCGCCGAAGGACGCCAGGCAGTGCGACGCATGCGCGCATCGACCTTTTGCTCGACGAGACAGTTGATCGCGAAGGCCGCGCCGGCCGTGAGCCAGATGCCGACGGTGCCGCCGATCAGCTGCTTCCAGGGCACCATGCCCGGCACGGCGAGGAACATGCCGATGACGGCGCAAAACACGGCGAGTTGCGTGACGCGCGGCTTGGTGAGCGCGAGATATTGGGAAATCCGGCTACCGGGCGTCTGGGATAGGGTTGTACTTTCCATAGGGCGGGATCACACCGCAGCGGTGTCGCGCGCAGGGAGAACGGCGCGGCCGGGGCGGCTACAAGCAATTCGAAAGTTTAGCACGACGACCAAAAGCAGCAGGATCGCCGCGCCACCGTTGTGCGCCACTGCGACGGGCAGCGGCCACTGCAGCACGATGTTGGATAGCCCTGTCAGAAATTGGATAAAGATCACGATCATGATCCAGTTTGCAGGGCGTCGCAGCGAGGCATAGCGTCGCAACTTGAGGGCGAACCATAACAGATAAGCGATCACGACGAACGCGAACGTGCGGTGCGTCCAATGGATCGCGACGAGCGCGTCCTGCGTGATCACGTCGCCGTTGCCGTCCATGCCGAGCGCGCGCCAGAGGTGGAAGCCGTGATGGAAATCCATCGGCGGAATCCACGCGCCGTTGCAGGTCGGGAAGTCGGTGCAGGCGAGCACTGCGTAGTTCGTGCTCACCCAGCCGCCCAGCGCGATCTGCACGACGAGCAACAGGAGCGCCGCCAGCGCGGCCACGCGCCAGCGCCCGGCGTCGGGCTCGTACGCGGGCAGCGGCGTCATGCGTGCGGCGAGCCACGCGAGCGAGCCGAGCAGCGTGAGGCCGAGCAGGAGGTGCGTCGTGACGATGATGGGTTGCAATTTCATCGTCACCGTCCATGCGCCGAACACGCCCTGCACGAGGATCAGCCCGAGCAGCGCGGTGGGCCACCACGGCGACACATGCAGCGGCAGGCGCTTGATGCGCGCGCGCCAGGCGATCGCCATCTGCGCGATGATCAGGACACCGATCGCCATGGCGAAATAGCGGTGGATCATCTCGATCCACGCCTTCGTCATGCTCACGGGGCCGCTCGGCATGGCGAGATGCGCGGCGGCGATCTGCGCGTGCGCGATGAACGGCGATGACGTGCCGTAGCAGCCCGGCCAGTCAGGACAGCCGAGGCCCGAGTCGGTCAGGCGCGTAAAGCCGCCGAACATCACGAGGTCGAGCGTCATGAACGTCGTGAGCCACACGAGCTTGCGAAACTTGTTGTCGTCGGCCTTCACCCAGACCCACGAGAGCGGCAGCAACGCGACGCACAGGCCAATCAGGCCCAGCTCCAGGATAAACATCTCTCTTACTCTTCTCTGTCAGACTCGCGCTGCGCACCTTAACCGATGCGGGACCACTTGAGCAGTTTAGTGACGTCTTGTTTGATTTTCGACGGATCGGCATGCGCCGGGAATCGCATCATCAGGTTGCCGTTCGGATCGACCAGATAGATGTGGTCGGTGTCTGTCGTCGTCTGCGTTGCGGGCAGCCACGCGGCGACGGCGACCGGATCGGCGCGCAACACGCGCGTGTCCGCATAGGCGCCCTTCAATTTTCCGGCGACGCTCGCGTCGTCGGTGCGCAGCCAGACTGTGACGATGCGCTCGCGCTCCTGGCCCTGCGTCGCGCGCACCTGGCGCATGAAATAGAGCTTCGTGGCGCAGGCTTCGTCGCAGTCGCCGCCATTCACCGAGATCATCAGCCAGCGGCCCTTGAGCGAGGCGAGCGGCACCTCATGTCCGTCGTCGCCCGTCACCATGAGCGCGCCGGGAATGGGCCGCTGCGGCTCGATGAGCGTGCCATAGCTCGTCGTGCCGCCCTTCGGTTTGATCACGTAGTACGTGAAGTATGAAATCGCGATCGGCGCGCCGCAGATAAGCATGATGATGAGCAGCGTCCAGCGGCCACGCCGCCTCGCGTGCTGCTGCGCCGGCGGGGCGGCCGGCTTTGGGGCCTGTGCGGCCTGGGCGGAACGGGGGGATTGCGTCGACACTCTCGTGGAACCTCGCTTCTGTCGCTTCAGTTGTCCATGTGCTGCATGCGCAGCGCCATTGTCCGGATCATGTCGGGATCGAATCGATTCGTCCGACCGATCATCAGGCGTCCTTCGCGCTGCCTGCGTCTTGCCCTTCGGGCTCTTCGGCGCGCCGCCCGGCTTCGCCTTCGATGCGCGCATTTGTCGCAGCGCTTTTCGCGGCTTTACGCGCCGCAAACAGACCGAAACCGAGGGCCGCGAGCGCCATGCCCCACCACTGGAGCATGTAGCCGTAGTTGCGCTCGACATCGGTATCCGGCACCGGCCAGTCGCGCACGAGCCCGTCCTTGAAGGCCGGCGCGAAGCCGGTTTGCTGGATCACGAACGATTGCAGCGGCAACCCGGTTTCCGCTGCGTAGGAAGCGACGCCGAGATTCTGCCGTATCTTCTGATGCGCTGCAGAGCCACCCGCACCGAGTTCGAACGCACGCGAGGCGTTTGCGCGCGCTATGCCTTCGACGACGACCGGCCCAGGCGGCGTGACATAGGGCGCGATCGCGGTGCGGTCCGCGACGTTGCGCGGCAGCCAGCCGCGATTGACCAGCACGTAGCCGCCGCCTTCGAGTTTAAGCGGCATCACGACA
The DNA here is from genome assembly GCF_024206495.1 of Paraburkholderia sp. CNPSo 3272. Classification (GTDB taxonomy): domain Bacteria; phylum Pseudomonadota; class Gammaproteobacteria; order Burkholderiales; family Burkholderiaceae; genus Paraburkholderia. Next base: position 308,541 of record NZ_JAMBPQ010000002.1, read on the forward strand.
TAAAAACCCGGCTGGTCGTTATACGGACGATTGTCGAGATACACCACGCGCTCGGGCAGGAAGGTGCCCGTCGCGCGTACGCGATGGAACTCAATGTCCTTCAGGGCGAGCGGCGCGACACCCACCGGTTGCGGCGCAGACGATTCGTACTGCGAGATTTGCGCCTGCAGCGCCTCCTTCTGATGCGCGCGGTCGCGCTGCCAGAAGCCGAGCCGGATCGTCACGGCCATCACGATCAGGATCAGCAACGTGGGGACGAGCCGGATTTTCATTGGGCACGACCGATGCGTGAGATACCGGTGATCGTACCCCGCGCCACGCAGCGCGGTGCGATAATGAGACAGACGTTTTCAGGCATGCCAAATTCCGTGAACTTCATGCACATACTCGTCCCCGTCGCCTTCGCGCTGATCATCGCGAGCATGATCTCCGCGCTCTACTTCATGATGCACGACCGGGGCCGCACCAAGCGGATGGTCTGGTCGCTCGCCACGCGCGTGGGCCTTTCCATCTCGCTCTTTCTGTTCATCCTGTTCGCGCACTGGATGGGCTGGATCCAGTCCACCGGGATTCCCTACGGACGCTGAGCACCGCTGACCGTTACTGAACACCGCAGCGCAAACCGCATTCCGGAAAACACAAGGCGCCGCGCCGACGAGGTCGGGCGGCGCCTTGTTTCGTTCTCGTCTCGCGCGCCGCGGCGTGCGCGGCGCACCCCGCATCACAGCCAGTACACGACGACGTAGAGGCCGAGCCACACCACGTCGACGAAGTGCCAGTACCACGCCGCGCCTTCGAAGGCGAAGTGATGTTCCGCGGTGAAGTGGCCGCGAATGAGCCGGATCATCACGACGGTCAGCATCGTGCCGCCCAGGAACACGTGGAAGCCATGGAAGCCCGTGAGCAGGAAGAACGTCGAACCGTAGATGCCAGAAGCGAGCGTTAGATTCAGCTCGCCGTACGCGTGGATGTACTCGAACGCCTGCAGGAAGAGGAAGCACACGCCCAGCACGATCGTCGCGGCGAGCCACGCGATCGCCTTCGAGCGATGATTGTCGCGCAGCGCATGGTGCGAAACGGTGAGCGTCGCACCCGAGGAAAGCAGCAGCGCCGTGTTGATGGTCGGTACGGGCCACGGCGTCATCGAGCGGAAGTGCGACACGAGTGCCGCGGGGCCGTTGTTCGGCCACACCGCAGAGAAGTCCGGCCAGATGAGCTTGTAGTCGAGGCTGCCGAGTTCATGCAGGGCGATCGCACGCGCGTAGAAGAGCGCTCCGAAGAACGCGCCGAAGAACATCACTTCGGAGAAGATGAACCAGCTCATGCTCCAGCGGTACGACACGTCGACGCGCTTGCCGTACATGCCGCCCTCGGACTCGGCGATGGCATCGCCGAACCAGTGCCACAGCGTGAAGAGCAGCCACAGCAGGCCGACGAGCACGCCGATCGGCCCCCACGACTCGCCGTTGATCCACGAGGCGAGCGACCCGAGCATGACCACAAGCCCAATGGACGCGCTGATCGGATGCCGCGACGGGTGCGGTACGAAGTAGTACGGGCTATCGTTTTGGCCGCTCATGCCTGTTTCTCCAGTTTCCAGTTGCTCCGGACATCGCCGGCTGCATTTGTCCGAGTGTGTCCTCGTTGTTCACTGCTTCGCGCGCAGCGTTGCGCGCACTCGCTCATCCCACCACCGCGTGCACGATCAACAGCAGCACGACGATGAACAGCACCGCGCCGATGATGCCCGCGATGATCAACTGCACGGGGTGCAGGTTCGCGGCGTCGTCTTCGAGGTCGGCGCGTTTGCGCACGCCGAGAAAAGACCACGCCACCGCTTTCATCAACTGCAGGATGCCGCCCTTCTTCTTCGCCGGCCCCGCACCACCGCGTTCGTCGCTCATGCGCCTTTCGCCTCCTGGCATCGTTGACTTCGGCGCTGAAGCCTCACGCACCCGCCGATTGTTTCGGCGGCGGCGGCACGGCCGGCTTGTTCAGTTCGAAGAACGTGTACGACAGCGTGATCGTCTTCACGTCCTTCGGCAGCTTCGGGTCGATCACGAACACCACCGGCATGCGCTTCGTCTCGTTCGCCTTCAATACCTGCTGCGTGAAGCAGAAGCACTCGATCTTGCGGAAGTACTCCGTCGCCTGCTTCGGCGCGTAGCTCGGAATGGCCTGCGCGTCGATCGTGCGTCCTTCGTTGTTCGAAATGTCGTACATCACCGTCATGACTTCGCCGGGATGCACGTCGAGGCTCGTCTGCTCTGGCTTGAAGCCGAGCAGCCCGCGTGCGTTCGCGTCGAACTCGACGGAAATCGTGCGCGTCATGTCCACCTGCGTGTTGCGCGCCTCGCGCTCAGTGGCGTCGCGCTGCACCAGGTTGTTGATGCCGGTGACCTGGCAAATCGCGCGATACATCGGCACGAGCGCAAAGCCGAACCCGAACATCAGCAGCGCCACCACGACGAGCTTGATGAGCATCGACCGGTTGAACGCGCGATCACTTCCAGCTTGCGTGGACATCGAACTTCCTCGAACGATCTTCCGGCAAACGCTCTGCGCGTCAGTGGCCGGGGAAATACACCTGCTTGACGACGGCAGCCACAAAGAAACCGACTACGACAGCCAGCAAGATGAGGCCGAGCCGTAGATTGCCTGCGCGAATCTGCTCAGGCGTGCGCCTTTTTTGTGGATCCCGGGTCATGCGTTCAGCGCGGCTGGCCGCGGCTTCTCCTTGCATCGTGAATCGCCTCTCGTACGTGCCCCGATGAAGACTGCGTGAAGACCGCGGGCTTCGTTCGCGTCCGGCTGCGCACAGCCGGACGCCACAGACTCAACGGCTTACTCGACCGTCGGCGGATTCTCGAACGTGTGGAACGGCGCCGGGCTCGGCACGGTCCACTCGAGGCCCGTTGCGCCGTCCCACGGCTTGTCGCCGGCCTTTTCCAGCTCGCCCCCGCCGCGATACGCGGGCAGCGCGACAAAGAACAGGAAGTACACCTGAGAAAGCCCGAAGCCGAAGGCGCCGATCGTGATCACCTGGTTCCAGTCGGTGAACTGGGCCGGATAGTCGGCATAGCGCCGCGGCATGCCGGCCAGACCGACGAAGTGCATCGGCAGGAAGGCGAGGTTGAAGAAGATGAGCGAGCACCAGAAGTGGATCTTGCCGCGCGTCTCGTTGTACATCCAGCCGGTCCATTTTGGCGCCCAGTAGTACCACCCTGAGAACAACGCGAATAATGACCCCGCCACCAGCACGTAGTGGAAGTGCGCCACCACGAAGTAAGTGCCGTGATACTGGATGTCGAGCGGCGCCATGGCGAGCATCAGGCCCGAGAGACCGCCGAACGTGAACACGATCAGGAAGCCCACGGCCCACAGCATCGGCGTTTCGAACGAGAGCGAGCCGCGCCACATCGTGGCGACCCAGTTGAACACTTTCACGCCCGTCGGCACGGCGATCAGCATCGTCGCGTACATGAAGAAGAGCTGGCCCGTGACCGGCATGCCGGTGGCGAACATGTGGTGCGCCCAGACCATGAACGAGAGAATCGCGATCGACGCCGTGGCGTACACCATCGAGCTATAGCCGAACAGCGGCTTGCGCGAGAACGCCGGAATCACCTGCGAAACGATCCCGAACGCCGGCAAGATCATGATGTAGACCTCGGGGTGCCCGAAGAACCAGAAGATGTGCTGGTACATCACCGGGTCGCCGCCGCCGGCCGCGTTGAAGAAGCTCGTGCCGAAGTGGCGGTCGAACAGCAGCATCGTGATGGCGCCCGCGAGCACCGGCATCACGGCGATCAGCAGGTAGGCGGTGATGAGCCACGTCCAGACGAACATCGGCATCTTCATGAGCGTCATGCCGGGCGCGCGCAGGTTCAGAATCGTCACGACGATGTTGATGCCGCCCATGATCGACGAGGCGCCCATCATGTGCAGCGCAAAGATCGCGAAGTCCATGCCCGGGCCCATCTGCGTGGACAGCGGCGCGTAGAGCGTCCAGCCCGCGGCGGTCGCGCCGCCCGGCGAGAAGAACGAGCCGACCAGCAGGCACCCGGCGGCGGGCAGCAGCCAGAAGCTGAAGTTGTTCATGCGCGCGAACGCCATGTCAGAGGCGCCGATCTGCAGCGGAATCATCCAGTTCGCGAAGCCCACGAACGCCGGCATGATCGCGCCGAACACCATGATGAGACCGTGCATCGTGGTGAGCTGGTTGAAGAACTCGGGGCGCATGATCTGCATGCCCGGCTCGAACAGCTCCGCACGAATGGCGAGCGCCATGACGCCGCCCGAAAGGAACATCACGAACGAGAACAGCAGATACAGCGTTCCGATGTCCTTGTGGTTCGTCGCGAGCAGCCAGCGGCGCCAACCGTGGGGCGTGGCGTGCGCGTGGTCGCCGTGCACGTGACCGTGCCCGCCAGCTACATCGTGTCCGATGCTAGACATGTCTTATCTCCTGTCGGTCCGGAGTTGGCGCTTTGGCGCCAGACCCCAGCCCCATGCAATTGAAATGCTGAAGCGAATTGCTTTTGCGTCTCTTGCTGCTTGTTCTTATGGCGCGAGCCAGCTCAGGCCGCCGCGCTGATCTCCACCCGACGCGCTTCTTTCGCGTTCGCGCCGCCCGTGATCGTTTCCGGCTTCTTCAGAATGATGTGGTCTTCGGCAATGCCTGCCGCCTTCATCGCGTCGCGCACCGCTTGCGCCCGGTGCCTGGCGAGGTCGGCGTTCGTGCTGGCGTTGCCGCTCGAATCGGTGTAGCCCGACAGCGTGAACTTCGCGTCCGGGTGCGCCTTCGCGTAGTCGGCTGCCGCCTGGATGGCGTCCTTCGCGTCGGCGGGCAGCGTGCTCTTGCCCACTTCGAAGTACACGCTCGCCGGCAACGCGGCCGCGCTCGGCGCCGCTGCGCCCGACGCCTGATCCGCGCCGCTCGCGGGCGCCGCGCCACTCGCAGCGCTCGCCTCGGCCGCGCCGCTGGCTTCTTCCGCGCCGCTTGCCGCGGCCGCGCCGCTCGCGCCGCCCTCGCCCGCTGCCGCCGTCGTGCCGCCGCCCTCGGGCATTTTGCCGTTACGCGCGTCGGTCACCTGACGCGGTTGCAGAATGTCGCCGGTGTGATTGCCCCACGAGTTGCGCTCGAACGTGATGACCGAAGCGATCTCGACGTCGTTGAGCGTCGGCGCCCAAGAAGGCATGGCGTTCTTGCCGTGCAGGACGATGCTCACGTGCCCCGCGAGCGGACCTTGAACCACCTTGCTGCCGTCGAGCGCCGGGAATGCGCCCGCGCCCTTGCCGGTGGGCTGATGGCACACCGCGCAGTTCGAGTTGTAGACCTTCTCGCCGCGCTCCTTGAGTTCGGCCAGCGTGTAGGTCTTGTTCGGGTCGTCGTTGGCGGCGGCCATCTTCGCTTTTTGCGTATCGACCCACTTCGCGTAGTCGTCGTCGGAGAGCACCTCGACGACGACCGGCATGAACGCGTGTTCCTTGCCGCACAGTTCGGTACAGAAGCCGCGATAGGTGCCGACCTTGTCGGCTCTGAACCACGTGTCGCGCACGAAGCCCGGAATCGCATCCTGCTTCACGCCGAACGCGGGCACGTACCACGAGTGCACGACATCGTTGGCCGTGGTGATGATGCGGACTTTCTTGTTGACCGGCACGACGAGCGGATTGTCGACTTCCTGCAGGTACGTGTCGGTGATCGGCACGCGGTTGTTCACCTCGGAGCGCGGCGTGCTGAGCGTGGAGAGGAAGTTGATGCCCTCGCCCGGCCCCTTCACGTAGTCGTAGCCCCATTTCCACTGGTAGCCCGTGACCTTCACGGTGAGGTCGGCGTTGGAGGTGTCCTTCATCGCGACGACGGCCTTGGTGGCGGGCAGCGCCATCAGCACGACGATGACGAACGGCACCACCGTCCAGATGATTTCGACCGTGGTGCTCTCATGAAAATGAGCGGCCTTGTGGCCCTTCGATCTACGGTGCGCGTAGATCGAATAGAACATGACGCCGAACACGCCGACGAAAATCACGACGCACAAGAGCAGCATCATCATGTGGAGGCTGTAAAGCTCTTCGGCGATGCGCGTGACGGGCGGCTGGAAATTGATCTCGTTCACCGCAGGGCCGCCTGGGCTGTCTCCGACTGCGAGTGCCGCGCCGGCGACGAGGAATCCGCTGCACGCCAGCACGCCCTGGAGGGCTCGCTTGATTGTTTTCATAGCTTCCTTACCCATAATTTCCATTCAAACCCTCGACCCCGCAGGAAGGTTTTGCAACCAGGGCGCCCCCTGGGACGCTCTCGCCGCCAACCGGCGAACTCACGCGCCGCGCATCAAGACGCGCGCGCGAGCCAGGCACGCAGTTCCCGCGCGAACTGCGCACGCCGATATTGCGGCAGATGCAACCCGACAGCGACCGCCTGACCGCGGGACACGAGACGCACCGGGTCGCGTGGGGTCGCGCCCGGCTCGACCCGGACCCAGCGGGGATTGAATTCGAACTGCGTGAGCACGTCGGCGCTCATCTGTTCGATCACCAGCCGGTTCGGATAAAGCCTGATACGTTCGTAATCGACAGCATGGCGCGCATAGATGACAAAAGCGGCGCCTACTACCAACAGATCGATACCGGTAAACGGCAAAACCAGCCAGGCGCCGTGGATCAACAACAGAACGGCGATCGCGATGGAAACCAGCGCCAGCGAAACATAGAAGAACACGAATTGCCTGGGCGAAACCGAACAGTTGCGCTTCATGGTCCAGTCTTTCAGGACCGGTTCCGGACTCGCCAGCAGATCAGACGCCTGCATCGCTCGCTTCCCCACTTGCAACCTCGTCAGACTATCGCCGCGTCGCGCCTCGCACAACTACGGGAACATCTGGACTTGCCACAATGGATTTTGGGGACCCTTCCCTGCAGCAAACTGACGCATTATAGGCGCGATCCCCAGCCCTCACAAGCAACGCATAACCGCCCGCAAACCCATACCAGACGGGCATTTCAGCGATTTTTCAAGTATTTCCTCAGGGCTTTTCCGGCGCTAATTTCAGGCATAACGGAAGCCCCCTTACCACGTTACCGATTCCTTGCAGGACCCCGGCCGATGTCCTCGATGCGCACGATGCCATGGCCTTCGGCGGTCGTGCGCGGCACGGCCTTCCACGCGTGCCCGTAGATGATCTCGAAGGTCAGCGGGATCGTGCCCGCGTGCGGTCCGTCCGTGCAGCGGCGCGCCTCGAGTGCAGCCACGAGCGCACGGTGCAGGCGCCGCGCGGTGCCGCCGTTCTCACCCGCTCCATCGCCCTTGCGCTCGAACGGATATGCGCCCCAGCGGCGCACGTCGGCGAGCAGCTTCTCCGGCGTCTTGTAGGTGATGGTGAGCGTTTCCTGGTCCATCACCGGAATCTCGAAACCGTTCTCGACGAGCATGTCGCCCAGATCGTGCATGTCGACGAAATCGATGACGTGCGCGCGCGTGGGTACGCCGTGCGCAGCTTCGACTTCGGCGAATGCGCCGCGCAGTTCCTTGAGCGTGTCGGGCCCGAGCGTGCTGAACATGAGCAGGCCGCCCACCTTAAGCACGCGCTGCCACTCGCCGAACACGAGATCGGGGCGCGGATGCCAATGCAGTGCGAGATTCGACCACAGCAGTTCGAACGCGCCGTGCGCGAACGGCAGTTCGGCGAAGTCGGCCTGCGCAACCCGCGGACCGCGCGAGCCGAGCGCGCGTCCAACCGATGCAGGCAGAAAACGCCGCCAGCTCGTGTCGGGGGCGTCGTGCTCGCGGGCACGGCGCAGCATGGCGAGGGATAGATCGGTGCCGAACACGGGCGCTTCGGGAAAGCGCTCGCGCAAGCTGGGCAGGTCGTCGCCCTGGCCGCACGCGATGTCGAGCACGGCCGCAGGTTTCACCTTGATGTACTCGAGGCGCTCGCGCATGCGTTGCGCGATTTCACGTGGCAGGAAGGCGACGTCGTCGAAAGTCGCCGCGCGGCGATCGAAGATGCGCCGAAGGTGCCGGGTTTCATAGTCCGGACGGCCAGTTCTTGCGGGAGACAGGGACATGTCGGTCGTATTGGCGAAGTCTGCGAAGTATACTCGCTCACTCCTTTCCTTTCAGTCACGCGAGCCCGCTGCCCGGGCCGTCCTTCGATGCCGCCGCGCCGTTCTTCACGTGATGCACGCAATGCAGCGCGCGTCACACCGCCCACTTCGCACCGCACTCGTCTTGCGGGCGTTGCGCGCGTCTGTCGAAAAGCGCGGGCGCTGCCGTCACAGCTTGCCCACCTCGTGCTGCCCAATCTGTGCCCATTATGCGGCAATTTGTCGCGAGCCACGCTCTGTGTGTGCTGCGACGCCGCGTACTGGAATGAGCCGCGCCTGCGCTGCACGGTCTGCGCGATGCCGCTCGCGCACAGGCGCGGTGCGGCGCAACGCGCGCGCTACCGCTGCGAGGCCTGCACCGACGCGGCGCCCGCATTCGACGCCACGCTCGCGCTCGCCGATTATCGCGCGCCGCTGGACCTGCTCGCGCTCGGCCTGAAGTTTCGCGCGCGCCTCGCACTCGGCGAGGAGTTTGCGCGACGCCTCGCGCTGGCCGCGCAAAATATGTGCGACGAGCACGGCATGCCCGAGATCGTGGTGCCGGTGCCGCTCTCGCGCGAGCGCCTCATCGAGCGTGGCTATAACCAGGCGTGGCAGATCGCGCGGCCGCTCGCGCGCCGTTTGGGCACGCACGCGGACGCCACGCTCGTGCGACGCATCCTGCATACGGCGCCGCAATCGAAGCTCGATCGCGAGACGCGCCGCCGCAACGTCGGCCGGGCCTTCGCGCTCACGCGGCCGCTTGCCGGCCAGCACGTGGGCGTGGTCGACGACGTGATGACCTCGGGCGCCACGCTCGACGCGCTCGCGCATACGCTCAAGGCCGCCGGCGCACGGCGCGTGACGAATTTCGTCGCGCTGCGCACGCCGAAGGACTGATCGGCCTCACCCTCTTCAAGACACACAGAGAGTTTCATCGTCATGTTCAACGTCGTTCTCGTCGAACCCGAAATTCCGCCGAACACCGGCAACGTGATCCGCCTGTGCGCGAACACCGGTGCGCGGCTTCATCTGATCGAACCGCTCGGCTTTCCCCTCGACGACGCGAAAATGCGCCGCGCGGGCCTCGATTACCACGAGTACGCGCAGATGCACGTGCACGCCGACTGGGATGCCTTCATCGCCAACGAAGCGCCCGACCCGTCGCGCATGTTCGCGTTCACGACGCGCGGATCGGGCCGCTTTCATGCGCATGCGTTCCAGCCGGGCGACTGGTTCGTGTTCGGCGCGGAAACGCGTGGACTGCCCGATGCGGTGCTCGAGCGCTTCGACACGCCACAGCGTGTGCGCCTGCCGATGCGGCCCGGCAATCGGAGCCTGAATCTCTCGAACACGGTCGCGGTCGTGGTGTTCGAAGCGTGGCGTCAGGCGGGGTTCGAAGGCGGCGAATGAGGCAAGCGCGTAGTTACGCGTTGCCCGACGCCTTGCCGCGCGCCGCCAGCTCACGCTCGTAGCGCGTGAGCATTGCATTGTCGAAGCAGGCGAAGATCACGTGCTCGAGCGTCGGGTATTTCGATAGCTCGTCGATCACGGTCGCGACGGCGATCGTCACGGCCTCGTCGGCAGGAAAACGGTAGACGCCGCAACTGATTGCCGGAAACGCGATGCTCGTCACGCCCGCCTCGCGCGCGCACTCGAGCGAGCGCCGGTAGCAGGAAGCGAGCAGATGCGCTTCGTCACGGCCGCCGCCGTACCAGACGGGGCCCACGGTATGGATGACGTGTTTTGCGCGAAGGCGATAGCCGCCGGTGATTTTGGCGTCGCCGGTCGGGCAGCCGTTCAGCGTCTCGCATTCGCGCAGCAGGTCCGGGCCGGCGGCGCGATGAATCGCGCCATCCACGCCGCCGCCGCCGAGCAGCGATTCGTTCGCGGCGTTGACGATCGCATCGACCTTCAACGTGGTGATGTCGACAGCCTGCGCTTCGATGCGGCAGTTTCCGATGGTCAGCATACGGTCCTCCTTTGCGCTCCGGTCCACGCAAAGCGTGCTCAAAACCTGGCGCAGCAGGACCGAAGCGCCCTACTCCGCCTTCGCGTCGCGCCGCAGCAGCGCGCTCACGGCGTCGCGCGGCGTGACACCGTCGAACAGCACGGCGCATACCGCCTGGGTGATCGGCATGTCGATGCCGTGCACGCGCGCGAGCGCCAGCACGGCCTGCGCGCAGCGCACGCCTTCGGCCACGTGACCGAGTGCGGCGAGGATATCGTCGAGCGTGCGGCCGCTCGCGAGCTGCTTGCCCACGGTGCGGTTGCGCGAGAGGTCGCCCGTGGCGGTGAGGATGAGGTCGCCGAGGCCGGTCAGCCCCGTAAAGGTCTCGGCGCGCCCGCCGAGCGTGACGCCAAGGCGCGTCATCTCGGCGAGGCCGCGAGTGATGAGCGCCGCGCGTGCGTTCAGGCCGAGACCCAGACCATCGGCAATGCCGGTCGCGATCGCGAGCACGTTCTTGACGGCGCCGCCCACCTCCACGCCGACGACGTCGTCGCCGGTATAGATGCGCATCGCGCGGTGATGGAACGCTGCGAGCGTGCGCTCGCGGCAATCGGCGGAAGCGCTCGCCACCGTCAACGCGACGGGCAGGCCCTCGCCGACTTCGCGCGCAAAGCTCGGCCCCGAAAGCACGCCGTTGCTCGCGTGGCCCGGCAGTTCGGCCGCCACGACCTGATGCGGCATCAATTGCGTTTGTGCTTCGAAGCCCTTGCAGAGCCAGACGAAGTGCGCGGGCACGCGGCTCATGTCGCGCAGCGTGCAGAGCATGCCGCGCAGGCCGGCCACGGGCGTGGCGAGCACGACGAGGTCCGCCTCGCCCGACGCATGGTCGAGCGCGGCGGCAAGATTTGTTTCGTATTCGAGATTCCTGGGCAGCGCGACGCCCGCGAGGTAGCGGGCGTTTTCGTGCGTCTTGCGCAAGGTGTCGACGAGCGCGCCATCGCGCGCCCACAAGAGCGTGTGATGCGCCTGGGCGAGATGCCCTGCCAGCGCGGTGCCCCACGCTCCGGCGCCGAGAACGGCGATGTTCATTCCGATACTCCGCACCGGTAGTTCGTGGAAACGATCAACGTACGCTTTAATGCGTTGCGCTGCTTGCGCCGTCTTGCTGGGCGAGTTGCTGCAGGCGTTGCTCGTAGAGCGCCTGGAAGTTGATCTCGGCCAGGTGGATCGGCGGGAAGCCCGCACGCGTGATCGCGTCGGCGATGTTCGAGCGCAGGTACGGGAACAGGATGGTCGGGCATGCGATGCCGACGAGCGGATCGACCTGTTCGGCCGGGATGTTGCGGATGTCGAAAATGCCGGCTTGCTTGGCTTCGATCAGGAACGCAACCTTGTCCTTGACCTTGGCCGTGACGGTGCCGGTGACGATGATCTCGAACACCGATTCGGCGAGGCGCTCGGCCTTGACGTCGACTTCCACTTCGACCGAAGGCATGTCCTGCTCAAGGAAGATGGCCGGCGAATTCGGCTGCTCGAGCGACATGTCCTTGAGGTAAATGCGCTGGATATTGAAGAACGGCTGGTTGTTCTCGTCAGACATGGTGTATGGCTTCCCTGATTGAATGGATCGCGGCGGCATCATCGTGACATCTCGAAGTCCCGAAAATGCGCCGCGCTACGGCAATGAACGGCAACAGGCCCGCGCAAGCCTCACTGGCTCGCGCGGGCCGGAACCCTGCGTCGCTACGTCACGCTGCGCAGCCCGCCTGCGGACCGAGGCCGCACGGCTATCGGGCTGCGAATCAGGCCTTGAATCGCCTGTAACCTCAGGCGGCTTCGAGCAGCGGCATCAAGCCGCCCGCACGGTCGAGCGCGGAGAGGTCATCGTAACCGCCCACGTGCGTCTCGCCGATGAAAACCTGCGGCACGGTACGCCGGCCGGTGCGCGTCATCATCTCTTCGCGCCGCGCCGGGTCCCGGTCGATCAGCACTTTCTCGATGTGCTCGACGCCGCGCGACTTTAAAAGACGCTCGGCCATCTGGCAATACGGGCACACCTGGGTGCTGTACATGATCACTTTGCTCACTTCGAACCTCCTTGTTTCACGACCGGCATTCCGGCCTGCTGCCAGGCGTTCACGCCGCCGTCCAGCACGTGGACTTCGGCAAAACCGGCGTCCTTCACGAGGCGCAGCGCCTTGTGCGACTGCTGGCCCGTCTGGCAGACCAGCAACACCGGGTTGCTCTTGTTCTTCACGAGCTGGCCGATCTTCGTCTCGAGTTCGCCAAATTCGACCTGGCGCGCCGAGGGCAGATGCCCCTTCGCGAATTCACCTGCGGGACGCAGGTCGACCACCACCGCGTTGCGGCGGTTGATGAGCTGCGTCGCCTCGGCGGTGGAAACCCCGCCGCGCCCGCCGCGCTTGAGCGTCGGCCACAGGAGCAACCCTCCTGAAATGAGGACGATCGCGATGAGTACAAGGTTGATGTAATTGGTGAAGAACGTCACGGAGGGTCCGCCGGAAAAAGGGAAAGTCGGAGAAATCGTGCGAAATCGGATTCGGACAATCCACTCATTATAAAATAACCGTTTGTCGCAGGGTTACCGCCCCCCAGCCCGGGCGTGCAGCCCGCCGGACTGGACCGCCGCCATGGCGCTGCTGCCGTGTTGCGTCCTCCGTCCCCGATTACCGCTTCCTTCACTACCGACCGGCATCTTCATGTACAAACTCGTACTCATCCGCCACGGCGAATCGACGTGGAACAAGGAAAACCGCTTCACCGGCTGGGTGGACGTCGACCTCACCGAGCAGGGCAACCGCGAAGCGCAGCAGGCAGGCCAGCTGCTCAAGGAATCCGGCTACACGTTCGACATCGCCTACACCTCCGTGCTCAAGCGCGCGATCCGCACGCTCTGGCACGTGCAGGACCAGATGGACCAGATGTACCTGCCCGTGGTGCACTCGTGGCGCCTGAACGAGCGTCACTACGGTGCGCTTTCGGGCCTGAACAAGGCCGAAACGGCAGCCAAGTTCGGCGACGAGCAGGTGCTGGTCTGGCGCCGCAGCTACGACACCCCGCCCCCGGCGCTCGAGCCGACCGACTCGCGCACGGCGTACAACGACCCGCGTTACGCCAAGGTGCCGCGCGAGGACCTGCCGCTCACCGAGTGCCTGAAGGACACGGTCGCGCGCGTGCTGCCGATCTGGAACGAGTCGATCGCCCCGGCCATCAAGGCGGGCAAGAAGGTGGTGATCGCCGCGCACGGCAATTCGATCCGCGCGCTCGTGAAGTACCTCGACAACATCTCCGATGACGACATCGTCGGCCTGAACATCCCGAACGGCGTGCCGCTCGTCTATGAGCTGGACGAGAACCTCAAGCCCATCAAGCACTACTATCTGGGCGACGCCGAAGCCATCGCGAAGGCGCAGGCCGCCGTTGCGAACCAGGGCAAGAAGGCGGGCTGACGTCTGGCGCTGCCCGGCATCGGCTGTCCCCCTGGCCATGCCTTGCCGATTCAGGCAGCCGCCGGTGCGTCGGGCCGGCGGCCGTGCCGGGGTCAGCCCTGCGGCCACGCGGGAAATTCGTTGCACATTCCCCTTTTCTGCCTTTTTTCGGGCCTGGCTGGCAGGATTGCCAGCGCCCCGCCAGCACCGTGCCAGCACCACGCCAGCACCGATATTACGGCAGACGGTTTGCGAACCAGGCGGCTGCAGCACTGTCTTAGTCCCATCGTACGCGCCATATACACAGCCACGGCGGGTGTGCAGTTATACTTGTCCGTCGCTTTTCCAATAGACGCTGCCACGCGCCTTTCCGACCGCACGCAACATACTCTATGCGAAAGAACCTGAAAAACATCGGCCTGATCGCCGCTGGCCTCGCGACCGGCGTATTTGCCACCCTGCAGATTTCCGCCGAGGCGCAGCAAACCCAGCAGACGGTCGTAGAACCGCTGCCGCTCGACCAGCTGAGGCTCTTCGCCGAAGTGTTCGGTCAAATCAAGCATGAGTATGTCGTGCCGGTGGACGACAAGAAGCTCCTCACCGCCGCCATCAAGGGCATGGTGTCGAGCCTCGACCCGCACTCGTCGTATCTCGACAAGACCGATTACCAGGAACTCCAGGAGCAGACCAAGGGTCGCTTCGCGGGCCTCGGCATCGAAATCTCGTCGGAAGACGGCCTCATCAAGGTGATCTCGCCGATCGAAGACACGCCTGCGTACCGCGCCGGCATCCGTCCGGGCGACCTCATCACGCGCATCAACGACAAGCCGGTGCGCGGCATGACGCTCGACCAGGCCGTCAAGCAGATGCGCGGCGACCCGGGCACCAAGGTCACGCTCACGATCTTCCGCAAGACCGACGACCGCACCTTCCCGCTCACCATCACGCGCGCCATCATCAAGGTGCAGAGCGTGAAGTCGAAGATCCTGCAGCCGGGCTACGCGTATATCCGCGTCACGAGCTTCCAGGAGCGCACGGTCCCCGACCTCGCCCAGAAGCTGCAAGATATCGCGCGCCAGGAGCCGAACCTCAAGGGCATCATCCTCGACCTGCGCAACAACGGCGGCGGCCTGCTGCAAAGCGCCGTGGGCGTGGCGGGCGCGTTCCTGCCGCCGGATTCGGTCGTCGTCTCGACGAACGGCCAGATCCCGGACTCGAAGCAGGTCTACCGCGACACCTACGAGAACTACCGCCTGCCGTCGTTCGACGGCGACCCGCTCAAGGGCGAGGCGGCCGAGTTCAAGACGGTGCCGATGGTCGTGCTGACCAACGCCTACTCGGCGTCGGCCTCGGAAATCGTGGCGGGCGCGCTGCAGGACTCCAAGCGTGCGCTGATCGTCGGCAAGACGACGTTCGGCAAGGGCTCGGTGCAGACGGTGCGCCCGATGACGGCCGACACGGCGCTGCGCCTGACCACGGCGTACTACTACACGCCGAGCGGCCGCTCGATCCAGAACAAGGGCATCCGTCCTGATATCGCGGTCGACCAGTACGCCGACGGCGATCCGGACGACGCACTCGTCACGCGCGAAGTGGACTACCAGAACCACCTCGCCAACACGCAGGATCCGGACGAGAAGAAGGAGCAGGACCAGCGCGAGCAGGAGCGCATGGACATGCTGCGTCAGCTCGAAGAGCAGAACGACAAGAAGACGCCGGAGCAGCGCCAGAAGGATCGCGAGCGCAAGCCGGTCGAGTTCGGTTCCACCGACGACTTCATGCTCCAGCAGGCGCTGAACAAGCTCCAGGGCAAGCCGGTGGCCGAATCGAAGTCGCCGATGGAGCGCCGCCTCGCGCAGCAGAAGCCGCCGACCTCGGCTTCCGCGCCGATCGCCGTGAAGCCGGGCGCCCTCATCATGGCGCCGGCTCCGGGCTCCGCTGCCGCGCCGGCCTCCGCTCCGGCACCGGCGAAGTAACACGCCGTACCGCCTCGCGATTCGCGCGCCTCGTGCGCCGGTCGCGAGGCCGCCCTGCCCCAGCCGCTGGCGTCGTTACAATAACGGCACGGTATTTCCCCGGCGCGCGCTCCCCCATTCAGGGCCACCCAGGCTCTCGAGGTCCATCGCAGCGCCATCGAACAGCGCATCGCGATGAACGACGACCAACTCCTCCGCTATTCCCGCCATATCCTCGTCGACGAGATCGGCATCGAGGCGCAGCAGCGCTTTCTCGACGCGCATGCGATCGTCGTGGGCGCGGGCGGCCTGGGATCGCCGGCGGCGATGTATCTCGCGGCCTCGGGCGTGGGCACGCTCACGCTCGTCGACAACGACACCGTCGACCTCACGAACCTGCAGCGGCAGATCATGCACGAGACGGCGTCGGTCGGCCGCGCGAAGGTCGAGTCGGGCCGCGACGCCATCGCGCGCCTGAATCCCGAGGTGAAGGTGAATGCGCTGCAAACACGCGTCGACGATGCCTGGCTCGACGCGCAGGTGCCGGGCGCGACGGTGGTCCTCGACTGCACCGACAACTTCGCCACGCGCCACGCCATCAACCGCGCGTGCGTGAAGCACGGCGTGCCGCTCGTCTCGGGGGCCGCGTTGCGCTTCGACGGACAGATCAGCACGTTCGATTTCCGCGACGACGCCTCGCCCTGCTACGCCTGCGTGTTCCCGGAAGATCAGCCATTCGAGGAAGTGGCGTGCTCGACGATGGGCGTCTTCGCGCCTACGGTTGGCATCATCGGCGCGATGCAGGCTGCCGAGGCGCTGCGCGTGATCGGCGGCATCGGCGAGGCGCTCGTCGGGCGGCTCATGATGCTCGACTCGCTGCGCATGGAGTGGAACACGATGCGCGTGGCGCGGCAGCCGGATTGCCCAGTGTGCGGCGAGCGCCACCGGCACGCCTGAGGCCCGCGCGAGCCAAGGCAAGCAAAAGCCCCGGACATGCCGGGGCTTTTGCATTTTCGCGTCAGTATGGGCGACCGCTCAGGCCTGCGCCACACGCTGCAGCGCCGCCTCCAGTTCCTCGGGCTCGTAAGCGGCCAGCACCTCCGCCACCGGCTTTTCCAGCGTCTTGAGCTGCGAGCGCAGGATCTCCTGCTTCACCACGAGCAACTGGCTCGGGTGCATCGAAAACTCGGTGAGCCCCATGCCGAGCAGCAAACGCGTGAACGACGGGTCGCCCGCCATCTCGCCGCACACCGAAACCGGCACGCCCGCGCGCTTCGCCTCGCGCAGCGTATGCGCGATCAGCTGCAGCACGGCCGGATGCAGCGGATCGTACAGGTCGGCCACCGCATTGTCGGCCCGGTCGATGGCGAGCGCGTACTGGATCAGGTCGTTGGTGCCGATCGAGAGGAAGTCGAGACGCCGCAGGAACATCGGTAGCGCGAGCGCGGCCGCCGGAATCTCGATCATCGCGCCGATCTGGATGTTGGGATCGTAGGCGAGGCCGGCATCGTCGAGCTGACGCTTCGCCTCGCGGATCAAGTCGAGCGTCTGGTCGATCTGCTGCGCGTGCGCGAGCATCGGAATCAGGATCTTGACCGAACCGAACGCCGAGGCGCGCAGGATCGCCCGCAACTGCGTGAGGAACATCTGCGGCTCGGACAGGCTCCAGCGGATCGCGCGCAGGCCGAGCGCCGGGTTCGCGGCCGTCTCGTAGCCGTCGCCCGCGCTCATGGCCTCGAGCGGCTTGTCCGCGCCCACGTCGATTGTGCGGATCGTCACGGGCAGCCCGTTCATGAGCTCCGCCGCGCGGCGGTAGGCGGCGAACTGCTCCTCCTCCTCCGGCAACTGGTTCTTGTGGTTCATGAACAGGAACTCGGTGCGAAAGAGGCCCACGCCCGTCGCACCCGAGTCGAGCGCGGCCTGCGCGTCGTCGGGCAGCTCGATGTTCGCGTACAGCTGGATCTTCGCGCCGCACAGCGTTTGCGTCGGCGAGAACTTCAAGCGCTGCAGCTTGCGCCGCTCGAGCGCCATCTCGCTTTGCCGGTAGGTGTACTCCTCGAGCACAATCGGCGCGGGATCGACGATCACGATGCCGTGGTCGCCGTCGACGATGATGAGATCGTCCTGGCGGATCAGCGCGCTCGCCTGCTGCACGCCCACCGCCGCCGGAATGCCGAGGCTGCGCGCGACAATGGCCGTGTGCGAAGTGCGCCCGCCCAGATCGGTGACGAAGCCCTGGAAGGTTTGCCCCTTGAACTGCAGCATGTCGGCCGGCGCGATGTCGTGCGCGACGACGATCATCTCGTCGCAGCCGCCGTGCAGCGTAGGCGGCATGGCGCCCGCGAGCGACTTCAGCACGCGCTCCACGACCTGCTCGATATCGGCCTTGCGCTCGCGCAGGTACTCGTCCTCGACGTCGTCGAAGTGACGCGAGAGGCGTTCGAGCTGTTCGGTAAGCGCCCACTCCACATTGAAGCGGCGCGTGCGGATGAGATCGATGGTCTCCTGCACGAGCATCACGTCGTTCAGGATCATGAGGTGAACGCCGATGAATGCGCCCATTTCCGAAGGGGCGTCGGCGGCGAGGTCGGCCCGCAGCGCGTCGAGCTCGTGCTCCACGGCCTGGAGCGCCACGCGAAAACGCTCGATTTCGTCTTCGATCTGCGCGTGCTCGATGAGGTAGTGGTCGACGTCGAGTGCAGCCGGGGCGATCAGATACGCTCGCCCGATGGCTATACCGCGTGATACGGGAATTCCATGCAGCGTGAACGGCACGCGCACCTCCTCTGGTTATTTGATGCTGCGGCAAACCGCTGCAATGCGCTCTCTCAGACCCCGGCGATGATTATAAATTCCAGCGCGGCCGAATGTGGCCATACGCGTGTGTTCGCGCCCGTCTGCGGCCTTGTGCAGCACGCCCCGCGCACCAAACAAAAACGCCGCGGCAAAACCGCGGCGTTCCGGGCAAGGCGCGTTGACTGCCGCGCGTCTTACTGACCTTCGCCGAACTTGTCGGCGATCAGCTTGAGCAGCGCGCTCATGGCGTCGGCCTCGTCCGGGCCTTCGGTCTCTATCGTCACCGTGCTGCCGATGCCCGCCGCCAGCATCATGACCCCCATGATGCTCTTGGCGTTGATGCGGCGGCCGTTGCGGCTCATCCAGATTTCCGACTGATAGTTGCCTGCGAGCTGCGTCAGCTTCGCCGACGCCCGCGCGTGCAGGCCGAGTTTGTTCACGATGGTCGTTTCTTGTTGCAGCATAGGTCGATCCGGACGCGGTGCGTGGAAGTGTGACTGGGTTGTTTCGGTGTGCCTTGTTGTTGGCTTTCGCTGGCGCGCCGCCGGTTCAGGTGCTGCCAGCCGGCCTGAACACGCCCGCCGCAACGCCGCCGGTGCAAGCCTCGGCCCGCGTCGGCGCAGCGGGCTGGCTCGCGTTCTGGCCCGCTACCGGATTCGCGGCCTGCTTTGCCGTGTCGGCAGTGGCTTCGGTGCAGGGCGTGGGCGGGCAGCCGCATTCGCTCGCGGGAGCAACGGGCGGCATGGTCGGGCCGATGGTCTGGACGCCCTTGCTCGCGCCGGCCAGCGCCTTTTCGACGAGCGTGTCGAGCGGCGTTGCCCGGTAGCACACGGCACGCACCAGCATCGGCAGATTCACGCCGGCCAGCACGCGCACCTCGGGCACCGTGGCGAGGCGCGCCGCGATGTTCGAAGGCGTGGCCCCGAACATGTCGGTCAACACGAGCGCGCCGTTGTCTTCGCGCAGGCGCTCGATCTCCGAATTCGCCTTGGCGACCACTTCAGCCGGGTCGCTGTCGGGGAGCACGTCGAGCGCGCCGATGCGCGCCGGACAACCGCCATAGATATGCGCGATGCACTCGCGTAGCGCGGTGGCGAGCGGTGCGTGCGCAATGATCAGAATCCCTGCCATGTCAGCTTGATTGCAAAAAACGGCTCAGGTTGATGCTCGGACGACCCGTAGATCGCGTCCTGCAGCGCCAACCCCGCAGCCAGCCGTGAGCTCGCAGGGTCGGAACACGCGCCGCGCGGCAGCCAGAGCGTCTTGTCGACGCAGGCTCGCCAGCCCGGAACGCGGGCTCGCGGCATTGTAGCAGGGTCATTTTCGCGCACGCGAGGCGGTTCTGCTCACAGCGGCGACAGATGCCGCGCGCCATTCACAGGCTCCGCGTGCTGGCTCGACCTTTCATGGTCCGGAAGTGCCCGTCAGTCAAGGTCTCGATGGAGCGCCCACCCTGCGAGGCGTCCACATCCGGCAAATGCAGCCATACACGCGGCTTTCAAGTCCGCGCTCCAGGTGCGGGCTTCAAATGCGCCCGGTCCCCGTTTCGAACCGCACTCCCGGCGGATGCAGGATCAGGCCGCCGCGCGCTCCAGCGCGTCGATGAACATCGCGGCCACGTCGAAGCCTGTCTGCTCCATGATTTCGCGGAAACACGTCGGACTCGTGACATTGACCTCGGTGAGCCAGTCGCCGATGGCGTCGAGCCCGACAAGCAGCAGGCCGCGTGCCGCGAGCGTCGGGCCCAGGGCCTTAGCGATCTCCATGTCGCGCCCCGTGAGCGGCTGCGCGACGCCAAGTCCGCCCGCCGCCAGGTTGCCACGCACCTCATTGCCCTGAGGAATGCGCGCGAGCGAAAACGGCACCGGCTCGCCGCCGATCAGCAGAATGCGCTTGTCGCCGGACTTGATCTCGGGGATGAACTTCTGCGCCATCACGCTGCGCGCCCCGTCGTGACTCAGCATCTCGATGATCGAGCCGAGATTCATGCCGTCCGCCTTCACGCGGAACACGCCCATGCCGCCCATGCCGTCGAGCGGCTTGAGGATCACGTCCTGGTGCTCTTCATGGAACTTGCGCAGGCGCGCCGCGCTGCGCGTGACGAGCGTCGGCGCGACGAACTGCGGAAATTCGCCGATGGCGAGCTTTTCCGAGTGATCGCGAATCGACTGCGGCTTGTTGAAGATCTTCGCGCCCGCGCGCTCGGCGATCTCCAGCAGCCACGTCGATGTGACGTATTCCATGTCGAACGGCGGGTCCTTGCGCATGACGACGGCGTCGAAGCCGGTGAGCGCGCGCGAATCGGCCGTGGCTTCGAACCACGGTGCGCGATGCAGGTCCGCCGTATCGCCGATGATCGTGAAACGCCGCACGTCGGCTTCCACCTGGCCGTTCACCCATGCGAGGTGCTGAGGCTCGCATGCGAAAAGCCGATGGCCGCGCTTCGCGGCCTCGGCCATCATCGCGTAGGTCGAGTCCTTGTAGATCTTGAACCGCTCGAGCGGATCGGCGATGAAGAGAATGTCCATATCGTCTCTGCCTTGTCCCTGTCCTGTCGCTGCTTGACGCCTGGCATGGCGCCGTGTGTGGCGCCTGCTTTCATGACGGCAACGCCCGCACGGTGGCGGGCGCTGCGTTCGATTGTGTGGATGATGACGGCCGGCTCAGACCTGGATCGCCTCGGGGTCGGTCTTCTCCAGCTCGACCGAGGCCGCCAGCAAGCCGAGCCGCGCCACCACGCCGTACATGTAAAAGCGGTTCGGCGGCGCCGCACCCGCTTTCGCGCGCGTGTCGGGCAGCGCCGTATGTTCGAAGCCGAGCGGCACGAAATGCATGCCCGGCGCGTTCAGGTTCTGGTCGCGCTCGCGGCTGCCGTGCGCGCGGTAGAAGCCGCCCACCACATAGCGGTCGATCATGTACACGACCGGCTCGGCCACTTCGTCGCCGATATGCTCGAACGTGTAGACGCCTTCCTGCACGATCACGTCGTGCACTTCGAGCCCGTCCTTCGTGGCCGACATCTTCGCACGTTCGCGCTTCGTGAGTGCCGCGACCTCCGAGGCGTCGTGCACCGTCATCACGCCGCGGCCGTCCGTGCCGGCATCGGACTTGATGACGACATAGGGCTTTTCGGTGATGCCGTACTCGCGGTACTTCTTCGCAATCTTCTTGAGCACAGCGTCGATGGCGGTCGCGACTTGCTCCTCGCCCGTGCGCGCCTCGAAGTCCACGCCTTCCACGTGCGCGAAGTACGGATTGATCATCCACGGGTCCACGCCCACCATCTTCGCGAACTTCTTGGCCACGTCGTCGTAACAGGAGAAGTGCGTGGACTTGCGGCGCACCGCCCAGCCCGCATGCAGCGGCGGCAACACGTACTGCTCATGCAGGTTTTCGAGCACGGGTGGGATGCCACCCGATAGATCGTTGTTCAGCAGGATCGAGCAGGGGTCGAAGTTCTTCAGGCCCAGGCGCCGCTGCGACCGCTCGAGCGGTTCGAGCACGATCTTCTGGCCGTCGGCGAGCGAGATCGTGACTGGCCCGGCGATTGTTTCGTCGAGCGTGCCGAAGCGCACGTTCAGGCCCGCCTGGCGCATGATCGTGGCGAGTCGCGCGACGTTCTCCAGATAGAACGCGTTGCGCGTGTGCATCTCCGGAATCACCAGCAGGTTCTTGGCGTCCGGGCAGATTTTTTCGATGGCGGCCATGGCCGCCTGCACGGCGAGCGGCAGCACTTCCTGCGGCAGGCAGTGGAAGGCGCCGGGAAACAGGTTGGTGTCGACCGGCGCGAGCTTGAAGCCGGCGTTGCGCAGGTCCACAGAAGCGTAGAACGGCGGCGTGTGCTCCTGCCATTCGAGGCGGAACCAGCGCTCGATGGCCGGCGTCGCCTCGAGAATGCGCTGCTCCAGCTCGAGGAGCGGGCCGTTCAACGCCGTAACCAGATGCGGGACCATAAGGGGTGACTCGCAGACGAAATGCTTTGATTGTAGGAAAACCGGTCGTTTATCTGGGGACGATTGCGCCAGTTGCAAGACGGGATTGCCCACGTGAAACTCCGCCGCGAATTCCCTTGAGCGCGGTAGGGTCAATCGGGCGTTCTGGCCGCGCGGATATTCACGCCGGATATCCATTCTGGACCGCCCGCGCCGCCCGGCGCAATTGGGCCCACGCACTGAAGGGGCACTGCGCGAACGCGCGGGCGAGGTGCTTATACGCGCCTCCCTGCGCGACAGCAAGGCCCACACCCGGCGCCCGGGCGCGCAAAAGAAAAGGGCCCGCCGAAACGGCGGGCCCAGGTCGCTGCTTGCTGCCCTGCTAAATCAAACCATCGGGCGCGGCGCGCTTATTCCACGCGCTCGCCATGCAGAACCACGTCGAGACCTTCGCGCTCGTCTTCTTCCGAAACGCGCAGGCCCATCACCATGTCGATCACCTTCAGCAGCACGAAGCTCACCACGCCGCTGTAGATGAGGGTCGTGAGCACGCCCTTGGCTTGCAGGATGATGCTGCCGTCCGCGCCGCCGATGTCCTTCACCGCGAACACGCCGGTCAGCAGCGCACCGATGATGCCGCCGATGCCGTGCACGCCGAACGCGTCGAGCGAATCGTCGTAGTTGAACTTGTGCTTGAGCCACGTAGCCGACCAGAAGCAGACCACGCCCGCCACCACGCCGATCACGATTGCGCCCAGCACGCCGACGAAACCCGAAGCCGGCGTAATGGCCACGAGACCTGCCACGGCGCCCGAAGCGATACCGAGCACCGACGGCTTGCCCTTCGCGATCCACTCCGCGAACATCCAGCCGAGCGCGGCGCAGGCGGTAGCGATTTGCGTCGTGAGCATCGCGAAGCCCGCACGGCCGTCAGCCGCGACTGCCGAACCCGCGTTGAAGCCGAACCAGCCCACCCACAGCATGGCCGCACCCATCAGCGTGAGCGTGAGGTTGTGCGGAGCCATCACTTCGCGGCCATAGCCCACACGCTTGCCGAGCACGAGACAGCACACGAGGCCCGCGATACCGGCGTTGATGTGCACGACCGTGCCGCCCGCGAAGTCGAGGATGCCGGCGCTGGCGAGCCAGCCCGTCGGCTCCCACACCATGTGCGCGATCGGCGAGTAGACGATGATCGACCACAGCGACATGAACACGAGCATCGCCGAGAACTTCATGCGGTCGGCAAACGCACCGGTGATGAGCGCCGGCGTGATGATCGCGAACGTCATCTGGTAGACGAAGTACACGGTCTCGGGGATGGTCGGCGCGAGATGGCTCACGGTGAGCGTCGTCGCCTTGTCGCCCTTGATGTAGTTCATGCCCTCAAGGAAGATGCGCGAGAAGCCGCCGATGAACGAGCCGCCCGGCGTGAACGCGATCGAGTAGCCGACCACCGTCCAGATCACCGTCACGACGCAGGTGATCGCGAAGCTCTGCATGAGCGTCGCGAGCACGTTCTTCTTGCGGACCATGCCGCCGTAGAAGAGCGCGAGGCCCGGGATCGTCATGAACAGCACGAGCGCGGTGGAGGTCAGCATCCACGCGGTGTCGCCGGAGTTGATCTTCGACGAATCGACCGAGAACGGCGCGGTCGGTGCTGCGGGCGCGGCGGCTGCGGCGGCTGCCGATGCGTCGGCCGGGGCGCTCGCGGCGGCTGCCGGAGCGCTCGCGGCGGCTGCCGGGGCCGAAGCCGCGTCGGCTGCGGGCGCCGAAGCCGGAGCGGCTGCGGATGCGTCGGGCGCCGACGCGGTGGTGGCCGGCGCGGAGGCCGCGGCGGGCGCGGATGCGTCGTCCGCCAGTGCGGCGCCGACGCCGCCGGCCAGCAGTGAGCCGGCCATCATCAGGGACATCAAAAGTTTGCGCATCTCGGTTTCCTCTTTCCTCTTGTCTCGGTCTCTTTAGGGCTTACAGCGCGTCGGCGCCGGTCTCGCCGGTGCGGATGCGGATCACTTGTTCGATCGGGGTGACGAAAATCTTGCCGTCGCCGATCTTGCCCGTGCGGGCCGCGCGTTCGACCGCCTCGATGGCCTGCTCGACGATGTCGTCGGCCACGGCGGCTTCGATCTTCACCTTCGGCAGGAAGTCGACGACATACTCCGCGCCGCGATACAGCTCGGTGTGCCCCTTCTGGCGACCGAAGCCTTTCACCTCTGTCACCGTGATCCCCGAAACGCCGATCGCCGAAAGGGCTTCGCGCGCCTCATCGAGCTTGAACGGCTTGATGATTGCTGTAATGAGTTTCATGTAGTCCTCGCTGTGGTTTGCTTCATTCCTTTGTGTGCTTCTGCAACGGGCGCCCGGCGAACGGCGCGTGATGCCTCGCCGCGTCGCTGGCACACCGTGAGCCAACCGTCGTTCGGTGCGCGGGGCAGTATTAGCAACACCCGTGCCAATTTGCTGCAGCCCGTGCGCAAAGCCGCGGTGATGGACTTCGATGCAAGCGCGCCCAAAGCCGTGGACAATGCGGTCCGCGCCTTGAGGGGCGCGGCGCGCGAGGGCCTGGCCGAACGGCCAACGTGGCGCGGGCGCGGTGGCGTGGCGTGGGGAACGTTGCTACAGTGCTCTCAGGCATCGCTGCCGCGCGGGCGCCGCGTAGCGGCTGTAAGTGGGCCGCCGCGCCACGGCGCGAAGCATCTGGGCCCGCGGTGCGCACCACTTGCGCGCACACTGGCCATGGCCCTGCGAGTTCGCACCAAGATCGATCACGGTCCGTCGCGGGGCACAGGCGAAAGAAAACTTGCACATCTTTTGTGCAGCGAAGGGGAATCGAATGAAGCAACCAAACGACGTATTCAATGATCTGCAGTCGCGCGTGAGCGATCTGCTCAAGAACTCGCCGGCGCGCGATGTCGAACGCAATGTTCGCGCAATGTTGTCGCAAGGCTTTTCGAAGCTGGACCTCGTCACGCGCGAGGAATTCGACGCGCAAACACAGGTGCTCGTGCGCACGCGCCAGCGTCTCGAAGAACTCGAGCGCCGCGTGGCCGAACTCGAGCAGAAGCTGCCGGTGACTAGCCAGTCCTCCTGATCATTTCCTTGCGCACTCCTGTGCGCAATCGAGTGCGGCACCTCTGCCGCAGCGCCGCAAGCGATCCGTAGCGTGATCGCAATGGAACCGTAAAGGGGCATTTGCCTCACCAGCCTGGCGCATGCACGGCGCGCGAAAGATGTACGAAGCCCGGGTCCGAAGCTTCGTAGAGCGACGCGCGCCACTCCCCGCATGCGAGCCTTCCGGAGAATCCCATGTCGCTTGCCGTGGTGCGCAGCCGCGCGCCGGCTGCTGGCCGCGCGCCCGAAGTCACAGTCGAAGTCCATCTGGCCAACGGTCTGCCGTCGTTTTCCATCGTCGGGCTGCCCGACCTCGAAGTGCGCGAAAGCCGCGAGCGCGTGCGCGCCGCGCTCTCGAACTGCGGCTTCGATTTCCCGGTGAGGCGCATTACCGTCAACCTGGCGCCCGCCGATCTACCCAAGGAATCCGGCCGCTTCGATCTGCCCATTGCGCTCGGCATTCTCGCGGCGAGCGGTCAGCTTCCGGTTGCTGCGCTCGCGCACCGGGAGTTCGCGGGCGAGCTTTCGCTCACCGGCGCCGTGCGGCCCATGCGCGGCGCGTTCGCCATGGCTTGCGGCACGGCACGCGCGCATAGAGATCGCGCAGCGCGTTTCGACGAAGCACCTGCGTTCAGCCGCGAAGCCATAGGCGAAAGCAACATTCTTCGGATTCCTGATGCTAAGACTGGCGAAGCCACACGCTCACACATGCCCGAGCTCTATCTGCCGGCGCAAAACGCCGCCGAAGCGGCACTCGTGCCCGATGTCGCGGTGTACGGCGCGGCAGATCTGCGCTCCCTTTGCGCCCACCTTGCGGGCGTCGATCCCGAAGCGCGCCTCGCACCCGTGCGCTCGAGCGCCCTCGACGCACCGAGCGTCACGCCTCCAGATATGGCCGACGTGGTCGGCCAGCGCGGCGCGCGCCGGGCGCTCGAAGTCGCGGCGGCTGGCGGCCACCATCTGTTGATGGTGGGGCCGCCTGGCGCCGGCAAGTCGATGCTCGCCGCGCGCCTGCCCGGGCTCCTGCCACCCATGACGGACGACGAGGCGCTAGCCTCTGCCGCCCTGCTCTCCGCCAGCGCGGTCGGCTTCACGCCGCAGCAGTGGCGCAAGCGGCCGTTTCGCGCGCCCCACCATTCATCGAGCGCAGCCGCGTTGATCGGCGGGCGCAATCCGCCGCAGCCGGGCGAAATCACGCTCGCGCATTTAGGGGTGCTATTTCTGGACGAACTGCCCGAATTCGACCGCCACGTGCTCGAGACCCTGCGCGAACCGCTAGAAGTGGGTGCGATCACGATTTCGCGCGCCGCGTGGCAAACCGACTTTCCGGCCGCGTGCCAACTCGTCGCCGCGATGAATCCCTGCCCGTGTGGCTGGCGCGGCGACCCCGCCGGCCGCTGCCGCTGCACGCCCGACAGCGCCGCGCGCTATTTGCGCAAGCTTTCCGGGCCGCTCCTGGACCGCATCGACATCCAGATCGAGATTCCGGCGCTGGCGCCCGCCGAACTGGCCGCTCGCGCGGGCACGAACGCCGAGCCGAGCGCTGCGATCGCCGCTCGCGTGCAGGCGGCACGCGAGCGCCAGCTGGCGCGGCAGGGAAAAACCAATCGCGAATTGACCGGCCGCGAAACCGACGCAGTCTGCCAGCCGGACGCGGCCGGAGAAGCGCTGCTGCGCGAAGCGGGCGAGCGCTTTGGCTGGTCGGCCCGCGCTCACTACCGGGTGCTCAAGGTCGCGCGCACGATCGCCGATCTCGCGGGTGCCGCGATGCCCGACGCCGCGCACGTGGCGGAGGCCGTGCAGTACCGGCGCGTGTTCGCCGAGCGATAGCCAGGCACAGCGCCGGTTTCGCGGGAAAACGCCGCCGCTTTTCGCCACGGGGAATGTGAATAGCGCCAATAAGTCGAAGTCAAGACTTGACTTATGCACATTTCGTCGTGCTGGCCCCGGTTCTGAGCATGGTTCGCATTACGCCGCGGCCGTTTTCATAACCTATTGATTCTTCTACCGTTCTGGATTTACAGAAAAGCGGCCGAAACTAACAGAAAGCCCACAGGACGGCCCTTTCCAGCCAACGGGGCATGGTTTTCCACAAAGTTACCCACAGCTCCTGTGGGTAACCGGTAAACCCTCAATCAAATCCGATAATTAGCGTGTTTACCTGCAGCGCAACCTTCACTTCGTCGCGCAAACGCCCGCCCGTGCGGGAGCCAAACATCAAGGCGTAAAGCGTCCCTGCTGAGTCCCAAAACTCAGTACAGCTTGAAAGATTCGAAGAACTGGTCGACCTGCTCGACCGGCGGCTCGGTGCGCCCCACGATCGCCACCTGGTAGGCGCGCGCGCCCTTTGCGACGAGCCGCGCGTGGATCGTGCGCGTCTCGCCGTCGGCGCCAGCCTTGCCGGCGATGCGCATTTCCACGCCCTCGATCGAGCCGCCCGTCGCGAGCGGCACCGCCACCGCGTGCGCCTCGGCAGGCGCACCCACGTTGCGCGCGAGGCCCGCGCGCAGGAACTCGAGCGCCTTTTGCTGCGTCTCGGGCTGCGCGTCGGGCAGATCGAGCATGCCGACCACGAACACGTTGCCAGCCACCTCGGCCGTCTGCACGCGCATGCGCATCGGCGTGCCGTTCACGTCGATGCGGCGCTCGTCCTTGCCGGGCTTGGCCGGCAGATCGATCGAGTAGCCGCTCGCGTCGTTCGAGATCGTGCGCCAGTCGTACGTGGGCGAGCAGGCGGCCAGCGCGAACGAGGCGGCGAGTACGCCCAGCGTCGTCACGCGGGCTGAAACGAAGGCGCGCATCGGCAGATTCAATGGGAGTCGGGCACGGCGAAGGATGTCCAGGACCATGGGCGCGGTTCGTCACGGAAGTGAAAGGTGCGCGACATTATCCGTCGACGCATACCCGGATGTTGTCTCGCAACCGCTATGCCGGGAAATTCGGCGCTACAATATTTGCGCTCAACACCCGCGTCCTTCGGCGCACGAGGCAAGGCCCATGACCGCTGCATCCCCGAATTCCTCGAACCGGCGTTCCGGCGCGCTCATGCGCGTTGGCGCGGCGGTGGTCGTCGTCGCCATCGCCGTGGCCGGCTACTTCGCGTTCTTCGGCAGCCAGCAGCGCGTGCCCGACGCGACCTTCACTCTCCTGTCCGGCCAGAAGGTCTCCACGCACGACCTCAAGGGCAAGGTCTACCTCGTCAACTTCTGGGCGACGAGCTGCACCACCTGCATGGCGGAAATGCCGAAGATGGTCCAGACCTATAACCGCTTCAAGGGCGAAGGCCTCGAGTTCGTCGCGGTGGCGATGAACTACGACGCGCCGATGTACGTCGCCAACTACGCGCAAACGCGCCAGCTGCCGTTCAAGGTGGCGATGGACGACGGCTCGGCGGCAAAGCAGTTCGGCAATGTCCAGCTCACGCCGACCACGTTCGTGATCGGCCGCGACGGCAAGATCCTCAAGCGCTACGTCGGCGAGCCGCAGTTCGCGGAACTCGACCAGTTGCTGCAGAAGGCGCTGGCGACCTGAAACGCGATACGAGTAGCCAATAAAAAAGCAGCGGAAAAAACCGCTGCTTTTTTTACGTCTCTTGATGCTTCTTCACGCCTCGCCGCGCGCCACCAGCCCATAGCGGCGAATTTTCTCGTACAGCGTGGCCTTCGCCATCTGCAGCCGCTCGGCGGCCTGGGCGACCGCGCCGTTGCTCTGCTGCAGGGCGTCGGCGATCAGCGCGCGCTCGTACTGCTCCACACGCTCCTTGAGCGGCAACGCATCGTCCTCCCCGGTCGCCGTGCCGGCCGACAGATCATCGGGAATCCCGAGGACCCGGCGGTCCGCCGCATTGCGCAACTCGCGAACGTTGCCCGGCCAGTCGCGCTGCGCGAGCCGCATGCGGTCGCGCTCGGTGAGCAGCGGCGCGGGACGCTGGTAGCGCACTGCCGCGTCGAGCAGGAAGTGTTCGAAGAGCGGCACGATGTCCTCGCGGCGCTCGGCCAGCGGCGGCAGCGCGATCGTCACGACGTTCAGCCGGTACAGCAGGTCGCGCCGGAAGGTCCCCGCCGCGACGTGCTCGCTCATGTCGCCCTTCGCCGCCGCGACCACGCGCAAGTCGGCGCGCACCGGCTGGTTCGAGCCGAGGCGCTCGAGCACGCCGTCCTGCAGCACGCGCAGCAGCTTCACCTGCAGCGAGAGCGGCATGCTCTCGATCTCGTCGAGAAAGAGCGTGCCGCCGCTCGCGTGCTCGAGCTTGCCGATCCGGCGCTTGGCCGCGCCCGTGAAAGCACCCGCTTCATAGCCGAACATCTCCGACTCGAACATCGGTTCGGGCAGCGCGCCGCAGTTCACGGCGACGAACGGTTTGTCGTGGCGCGGCGATAGCTCGTGCAGGCTGCGCGCGATCAGCTCCTTGCCCGCGCCCGTGTCGCCGTTGATGATCACGGACGCGTCCGTCGGCGCGACATTCGCAATGAGCTTGCGCACCTGTTCGATCGCCGGACTCTTGCCGATGATGCGCGGCGCGAGCGCGTGATGCCCCGCCAGTTCGCGGCGCAGCGCGAGGTTTTCGAGCACGAGCAGGCGCCGCTCCAGCGCGCGCCGCACCGTTTCGATGAGGCGCTCGGAGGCGAACGGCTTCTCGATGAAATCATAGGCCCCGTCGCGCATGGCCTGTACGGCCATCGAGATATCGCCGTGGCCCGTCACGAGGATGATCGGCACCTCGGGCGCGCGCTCGTGGCATTGCGCGAGCAGATCGAGCCCGCTCATGCCCGGCAGGCGGATGTCGCTCACCACGACGCCCGCGAAGTCGGCATCAATGAGCGGCAATGCGCCTTCCGCGTTGGCGAAACCGGCGGCGTCGAAGCCCGCGAGCTGCAGGCTTTGCACGCCCGCGCGGCGCACGAGTTCGTCATCCTCTACGTAGAGCACCCGGCCGGGCGCGGTATTGACCATGCATTCACCATGTTCGTTCGTCATCCTGATTCAAAAGCCAGCCACCCAACCCGGCGTCACAACCCGGCGGCGCGCGCCGCGCTCTCGGCATCCGCACGCGCGCGGCGCAACGTCAGCACGAAGCGTGCGCCGCCTTGCGGCACGTTGCTCGCCGTGAGCGTGCCGCCGCAGTCGCGTGCGATCGAGGAGGAAATCGCAAGTCCGAGGCCGAGCCCCTGCCCCATTTCCTTGGTCGTGAAAAACGGCTCGAAAAGGCGCGGCAGCACATCTTCGGGAACGCCCGGACCATTGTCGCTCACGGCGATGACGAGCGTCGCTGCGCTCGCCTGCACGTCGATCGCGATGCGCGGCGACGGCAGGCCCGCCACGGCGTCGAGCGCATTGCCGAGCACGTTGATGAGCACCTGTTCGAGCCGCAGGTCGTCGCTCTGCGCGCTCAGGTCCGGGTACTCGGCGTCCACGTCTAGCGGCACGGTCGGCGCGCCGTCTTCCGTCAACGTGAGATCGACACGCACGCCGTCGAGCCGCTTGCCGAGCAGCGCGAGCGAGTTGCGCAGCGCGCGGGCCACCGGTGCACGCGCGCCCCTCGGCCGCGCACGCCCGACGAACAGCTTGAGCTGATTGACGATCTTGCCCATGCGCTCGGTGAGCGAGCCGATCGCCTCGAGGTTTTCGGTGGCCGCCGCGTATTGGCCGCGCTCCAGAAACACCCGCGTGTTGTCCGAGAAGCTGCGCAGCGCCGCGAGCGGCTGGTTCAGCTCGTGCGTGATGCCCGCCGCCATCTGGCCGAGCGCGGCGAGCTTGCTCGCCTGGATCAGCTCGTCCTGGGTCGCGCGCAGTTCCGCCTCAGCGCGCGTGCGCTCCGCCACCTCGCGCTGCAGGCGCTCGTTGGCCTGCGAGAGATCGGCGGTGCGCTCGGCCACGCGCTCGTTGAGCATCGCGTAGGCCTTTTGCAGCATTGCGCGGCTGCGCATCACTTCTCGCACGCGTGCGCGCCGCATGCGCCAGTAGAATCCGAACAGGCACAGCGAAACGTAGCCGAAGCCCGTCATGATGGTCGCGTTGCGCGAGGCCTCGAGCACGGGGTCGATCGACGACATGGTGACGAGATGCCAGTCGGGCTCGCCAAGCGAGCGGCGCGTTTCCAGGTAACGCGGTGCGCGGATGCCCGCGCCCATGCGCACGATGTCGGCGTCGCCCGGCAACACGCGTTCGACACTCGTCGGCAGCGGCGCGATCGGCTCGCTCGCGTACTGGCGCGTGGCGTCGATCGAGGCCACCACGGCCGGCGGCAGCGGGCGCACCGTGCGGTACTTCCACGCGGGCACCGAGGACAGAAAGATCACGCCGTTGTCGTCGGTGACGAGCAGCGGCTCGGAGGCATCGGTGCCCGGAAACCATTCGAGATTGAGCTTCACTACGGCCACGCCGACGATCTTGCCGTCGCGCCGCACGGGCTGCGATACGTAGTAGCCCGGATCGTGCGAGATCGTGCCGATGCCGAAGAAGCGCCCCACGCGGCCGTTCATCGCGTCGATGAAATACGGCCGGAAGCGGTAGTCCACGCCCACGAAGCTATCGGGGTCGCGCCAGTTGCTCGCCGCGATGCTCATGCCGTCGGCGCGGATGATGTAGGTCGTCGTGGCGCGCGCGTGACGGTTCACGTCTTCGAGATAGCGGTTCGCGGCGGCCACCCACTCGGGTCTCGGATCGACCAGCACGTCCTGCACGAGCGGATGCTCGCCGACGATATAGGGCAGCGAGTCGTAGCGCTCGAGCGTGCTCTTGAGCGAAGCCGCGGTGCGGTCGCCGCGCACGGCGGCGTTGCGGCGCAGCGCGTCGATGCCGGTCTGCCACGTGAGCGCCCACGTCAGCGCGCAGACCGCGACGAGGCCGGCTGCGAGCGCGAAAAGGATGATGAGGCGGCGCGTCACGTGAGCGGCTTCCAGACGGTCGAGGGGGATGAGGGAGATTGTGGCACACGGCCGCGCCGCGCCGGGGCGTCCGGGTCGGACGATGCGCTTCGGACCCACTCAGCCAAACTGCGGCGAAGTCAGACGAGAAACAAAAACGGGCGGCGCTCGCGCAGGGGAAACGCTCGCGCCGCCCAGCGGCGATGGCCGCGAAACATCGAGAGAACAGACATCGGGGGGCGGCGCGCCTCACGGCCTGCACACGCCCGCCCAGCGCGGCTTACGCGCCTGCGCTTTCCTTCATTTCTTCGACCTCGCCCGAGAGCACGGCGCGCAGCTTGTTGCGGTCGAGCTCCTTCTCCCATGCCGAGACGACGACCGTCGCCACGCCGTTGCCGACGATATTGGTCAGCGCGCGGCACTCGCTCATGAAGCGGTCGATGCCGAGAATCAGCACCATGCCCGACAGCGGAATGGTCGGCACGACGGCGAGCGTGGCCGCCAGCGTGATGAAGCCCGCGCCGGTCACACCGCTCGCGCCCTTCGAGGTGAGCATCGTCACCGCGAGCAGCGTGAGCTGCTGCGTCCACGTGAGATCCGTGTTGGTCGCCTGGGCGATGAAGAGCACCGCCATCGTCATGTAGATGTTGGTGCCGTCGAGGTTGAACGAGTAGCCGGTCGGCACGACGAGGCCCACGACCGAGCGCGAGCAGCCAAGGCGCTCGAGCTTCTGCATCAGTTGCGGCAGGGCCGATTCCGACGAGCTGGTGCCGAGCACGATCAGCAGCTCTTCCTTGATGTAGGAAACGAAGCGGATGATCGAGAAGCCCGTGAAGCGCGCGATCGCGCCGAGCACGACGAGCACGAACACGATCGACGTGAGGTAGAACGTGCCGATGAGCTTGAGCATGGGGATCAGCGAGCCCACGCCGTACTTGCCGATGGTGAACGCCATCGCGCCGAACGCGCCGATCGGTGCGAGCTTCGTGACGATCTTCACGACGCCGAACAGCACGCCCGAGATGCTGTCGATGAACTCGGTCACCACGCGGCCACGCTCGCCCAGTTGCGTGAGCACGGCGCCGAACAGCAGGGCGATCAGCAGAATCTGCAGGATTTCGCCCTGCGCGAACGCCGAGGTGATCGTGTCCGGAATGATGTGCATCAGGAAGTCGACGCTGCTCTGGCCATGCGCCTTTTCGGCGTAGCTGGCCACGGCCTTGGCGTCGAGCGAATGGACGTCGACGTTGAAGCCCGCGCCCGGCTTCAGCACGTGCGTGGCGATCAGGCCGAGCACGAGCGCGAAGGTCGAGACGATCTCGAAGTACAGCAGCGCCTTGCCGCCCACGCGGCCCACCTTCTTCATATCCTCCATGCCGGCGATGCCGGTCACGACGGTACAGAAGATGATCGGCCCGATCACCATCTTGATGAGCTTGATGAAGGCGTCGCCGAGCGGCTTCATGTCGATGCCGATGGCGGGCCAGTAATGGCCGAGGATCACGCCGATGACGATCGCCACGATCACCTGGAAATAGAGGACTTTGTGGAGAGGTTTCTTCACGATGGTTCCTGCAAATGAGTTAAGCCAATGGCCGAACGAATCGAGTTCGGGCCGCGACAGGTCGAAACTGGGGATCAGCGAAACCGGAAGAGGGGATCGGACATCGGCTGTCTCCTTGCTGTTTTTTTTGTCGCGGCCGGGGTGGCCGCGCGTTCTTATTTGCAAGGAGAATGCCAGCTAGCGCAACCGCTCACGCCATTGATTTATAAGGATTTTTATCCAACGAACCAAGGCGCGAATCTGGTTTTCCAGAATCGCGCCCTATGAGCGTTCGGATTTCCAGAAAGACGGGAGCCGCCTTAGCCGCGTCCCTTCCACGGCACGAGGCGCCGTTCGAGCGCGCGCATGGCGAGGTCGAAGCGCCAGGCAATGAGCCCGATCAGCACGATGCCCATCACCACGACGTCGGTACGCAGGAAGCTCGACGCGTTGAGCACCATCTGCCCGAGACCTGCCGTCGCGGCGACCATCTCGGCGGCCACGAGCGTAGTCCAGCCAAAGCCGATGGCGATGCGCAGGCCCGTGAGGATCTCCGGCAGCGCGGCGGGCAGCACGACGAAGCGCACGATCTGCGCGAGGCTGCCGCCCAGCGACGCCGCCGCGCGGATCTGCTCGACGCTCGCGCTCTTCGCGCCGGCGCGCGCGGCCATGGCGATGGGCGCGAAACAGGCGAGCCAGATCACGACGATCTTGGCCGTTTCGTCGATGCCGAACCAGATCACCACGAGCGGCAGGTAGGCGAGCGGCGGCAGCGGCCGGTAGAACTCGAGCGGCGGATCGAGCAGGCCGCGCGCGATGCGCGAGACGCCCATCAGGATGCCGACCGGCACGGCCGTCACCACCGCCAGCAGGAACGCACCGAACACGCGCAGCGCGCTCCAGAACAGATGCTCGGAGAGCGGCAGCCCCCCCTGGATGCGGCCGTGCAGCGCGTCCGTGAAGGCTTGCCAGACGGCTTCCGGCGTCGGCAGGAAGAGCGGCGGCAGCCAGTGCAGGTGCGTCGCGAGCCACCAGAGCAGCGCGAGCGCCGCCACCGACGCCGCGCTCAGCACAGCCGTGGGGCCTTCGCCGGGCATGCGCCAGACTTTGGAGCGCGCCGTGTGCGCCGCGTGCGCCTCGTCAGTGCGGGGCAGCGCGCGGGCCGCTTTCAGCGCGACTTCTCTCAACGATTCGTGCGGCACGCTCATACCGGCTCCTCGTGTACGTGAGCGCCCGCGTCCGCGTGCAGCAAATCCACCAGCCGCTCGCGCCACGCGATGAATTCCGCCGACGACTTCACGGCACGCGCGTCACGCGTGGCGAGATACTGGCGCGCGAACGGCACCTCGTACTCGCGCTCGATGCGCCCCGGCCCCGGCGTCATGACGACGATGCGCGTCGCCAGAAAGAGCGCCTCCTCCACGCTGTGCGTGATGAAGAACACCGTCTTCTGCGTGCGCGCCCAGACGTCGAGCACGAGCGTCTGGACCTGCTCGCGCGTCATGGCGTCGAGAGCGCCCATCGGCTCGTCCATCAGCAGGATCTGCGGATCGCTCGCGAGCGCGCGCGCAATGCCCACGCGCTGCTGCATGCCGCCCGAAAGCGCATACACGCGTTCGCGCGCGTGGCGCTCCAGGCCCACGAGCGCGAGCTGCTCGCGCGCGATGCGCTCGCGCTGCGCTTTCGGCACGCGCTGAAAGCGCAAGCCGAGCGCGACGTTGTCGAGCACGTCGAGCCACGGCAGGAGCGCATGCTTCTGGAACACCACGCCGCGCTCGGCGCCCGGCCCCTCCACACGCGCGCCGTTCACGCGCACCTCGCCAAGCGCCGGCTCGATGAAGCCGGCGATGCAGTTGAGCAACGTGGTCTTGCCGCAGCCCGAAGCGCCGAGCGCCACGACGAACTCGCCGCTCGCCACTTCGAGGTTCACATTCGCGAGCGCGACGTTCGGCGCAGCGTCACGCCGCGCGCCCTCGTAGATGACGGTGAGATCGCGGATCGCGAGCGCGCTCATGGGTTGCTCCTTGCGTTCAATGCGCAGCCGCGCGCTGCACGTACTGCGGATCGACGCCTACCGAATAGTCGGGCAGCACGTTCTGGATCGTGCCTTGCTCCTTGAGGAAGGCCGCCGTGGCGAGCAGCGACTGCGCCGCCCCCGACTGCGCGCCACCGCCCAGCCAGGTCTTCGAGGCCTGCTCGGCGGGCGTGGGGAACGCGTAGAGCGCGAGGCTCGCGGGCACTTCGGCGGCATTCGCACCCGACTCCTTCGCCACCGCCTTCACCTGCGGCGAGGCCGCGTTCCATGCAGTGCGATGCGCGCTGTAATCGGCGTCCGCGGCGGCCAGTACCTTCACGAACTTCGCGACGAAGTCGCCGTTGTCCTTCGCGAACTTGCGGTCGACCACGAAGCCGTCGAAGGTCGCCTTGCCCGTGGCCTTCGCCACCTGGCCCGAAGTAATCAGCACCTTGCCGTTCTTCTTCACCTGCACGAGCACGGGGTCCCAGATGTAGGTCGCGTCGATGTTGCCGCGCTGCCAGGCGGCCGCGACCTCAGGCGGACGCAGGTTGACGATCTTCACATCGGCGGGATTCACGCCCGCGTTCTGCAGCGCGACGAGTGCGTGGAAGTGCGAGGTCGAGACATACGGCACGCCGATCGTCTTGCCCTTCAGACCCGCGATGCTCGTCACGCCCGAACCGTCGCGCGCGACGAGCGCTTCGGCGTCGTTGATGTTGTCGAGAATCCAGAACAGCGAGAGATCCACGCCCTGCGAGAGGCCCGCCGCGATCGGGCTCGAACCGGCTTCGCCGAGCTGCACCGAGCCCGAGGCGAGCGCGCGGATCACATCGGCGCCGCTCGCGAGCTTGCGGTAGGTGACCTTGTAGCCCGTTTCCTTCTCGACTTCGCCCGTTGCCTGCGCGTAGCGCCACGGCACCACCATGTCCTGATACGCGATCACGACCTCGCGCGTTTCGGCGTGCGCGCGCGGCGCGCCGAACGCGCTAGCGAGGCAGGCGGCGGCGAATGCGACGGCGGCGATGTGCGGGCGGCGTGCGAATGCAGGGATAGCGCGAGGGTTCATCGAGAGACTCCGGCGGAACGACGTTCGAGTGAATGAAGGTTCCGACTATAGGGAGTCTCGCGGTGAGCGGTTCTAACTTATCCGCGTTAGCTAATGACGCTGCTGAAGCATTGCATTTCGCGTTGAGGTGGATGGTGCTGGAAGCGATGCGCGCATTGCGCTGCTCGGGCGCGGCGCAACGCAAAAAAGCAAAAAGCCCGCTTTTCAGCGGGCTTTTCGATTGCGGGCTTGCGACAAGTGGTGAGTTGTTTAAACCACCCCTGCCCCATGCGCCTGCAGGTCGGCGTGATAGCTCGAACGCACCATCGCGCCGACGGCCGCGTGCGTGAAGCCCATCTTGTACGCCTCTTCCTCGTACATCTTGAACGTGTCGGGATGCACGTACGAACGCACCGGCAGGTGGTGCTCCGAAGGCTGCAGGTACTGGCCGATCGTCAGCATGTCGACGTCGTGCGCGCGCAGGTCGCGCATCACCTGAAGAATTTCTTCTTCGGTTTCGCCGAGACCCACCATCAGGCCCGACTTCGTCGCGACTTCGGGATGCAGCGCCTTGAAGTCCTTGAGCAGCTTGAGCGAGTGCGCGTAGTCCGAACCCGGGCGCGCTTCCTTGTAGAGGCGCGGCACCGTTTCGAGATTGTGGTTCATCACATCGGGCGGCGCGGCGTTGAGGATCTGCAGCGCGCGGTCGAGACGGCCGCGGAAGTCCGGCGTAAGGATCTCGATACGCGTTTCGGGCGACTGCTCGCGCACCTGGCGGATGCACTCCACGAAGTGGCCGGCGCCGCCGTCGCGCAGGTCGTCGCGGTCCACGCTCGTGATCACGACGTACTTGAGCTTGAGCGCGCCGATGGTGCGCGCGAGGTTCGCCGGTTCGTCCGGATCGAGCGGATCGGGGCGGCCGTGGCCCACGTCGCAGAACGGGCAGCGGCGCGTGCACTTGTCGCCCATGATCATGAAGGTCGCGGTGCCCTTGCCGAAGCACTCGCCGATGTTCGGGCAGCTCGCTTCCTCGCACACCGTGTGCAGGTTGTGCTCGCGCAGAATGTTCTTGATTTCGTAGAAGCGCGAGTTGCCCGTGGCCGCCTTCACGCGGATCCACTCGGGCTTCTTGAGCTTCTCGATGGGAATGACCTTGATCGGAATGCGCGAGGTCTTGGCCTGCGCCTTCTGTTTTGCGGTGGCGTCGTAGGGAACGGCGTCGGCGTCGGTGCCAGCGGGGTTCGCAGTGATGTCAGTCATGCTTTCGATCCAGTCAGGCCGCCGGTGCGACGTCAGCCTGCGGTTGCGGCGGTTGCCCGCCTGATACGGCCGCTTCGGCCGGGTCCATCGCGGCCGCGTAAGCGGCCGCTTCCTTTTCAGCCGCCTCTGCGGCCGGGTTCATCCCGGCTGCTTCGGCTGAAGGGCCGGTGGCAGCCGCTTCGGCTACCGTCGGAAGTGTTGCTGCGTGCGCCGCGAGATGCGCCTCGAGCTGTGCCGCCAGCGTGCCCGCTACGTCGCGCCAGCTCGCCTGAACGCCAAGCGTGGCCATGTCGACGGTTTCGAGACCGGCGTATCCACACGGATTGATCGCGAGAAATGGGCCCAGATCCATCGACACATTCAGGCTCACGCCGTGATAGCTGCAGCCGTTGCGGATCTTCAGCCCGAGGGCGGCGACCTTCGCGCCCGTAT
This sequence comes from Paraburkholderia sp. CNPSo 3272, assembly GCF_024206495.1. Classification (GTDB taxonomy): domain Bacteria; phylum Pseudomonadota; class Gammaproteobacteria; order Burkholderiales; family Burkholderiaceae; genus Paraburkholderia. Next base: position 346,986 of record NZ_JAMBPQ010000002.1, read on the forward strand.
GCGCGGCGCTCGCGCCGCTGGCGTCCTGCGGCACGTAAATGCCGGGCGCGCCGGCCTTGCGCTCGCCGGCGAGATTATACGCCGCCAATGTTTCGATCACGGCGTCCTCGATGAGCGTGACGAGCTCGCGCACCATCAGCTTCCTGCGCCGCAAGTCGAGCAGCAGGTAGGCCACCACCTGGCCCGGCCCGTGATACGTGATCTGCCCGCCGCGATCGATTTGTACGAGGGGAATGCCGCTGTTCGCCACGAGCAGGTGCTCGGGCTTGCCGGCCTGGCCGAGCGTGAACACGGGCGGATGCTCGACGAGCCAGATTTCATCGGGCGTATTGGCGTCACGGGCGGCCGTGAACTCCCGCATGGCGTCGAAGCTCGTCTGATAAGCGTCGTTGCCGCGCCAGCGCACGACGATGGACGAACTTGCCGTTTGAGACGCGACCGCGGCCGCGCCGGGGTCGGAAGGAATTTGCGAGGGTGAAACCGGGGTGGCGCACATGATTTCGGGAGTTTACCGAATTCGGGACGAGCGCGCCGGGCATGCTGCAGATAGCGGCGATGGGTGGCATTCCCATCGTCGCCGCTTTTGAGCTGCCAGTCAGGTCAAACCGTGCGCCATCCGTCGCCGATATGAACACCCGCGCGCTGTGCGGCGCGCGCGGCCAGGTCGACCACGCGCTCACTCAGGCGTGCAGGCACCGCGAACCCCACCCACGCAGCCGCGCCGCCTTCCGCGCCGATCCACAGGCGCTCGCCGCGCCGCAGCCGCAGCGTGTGGCCGGGCTCGAGCCAGTAGTCGGCGGTGTCGTCGCTGCGCGTGACCCAGACGGTGCCGCACTTCACGGTCAGCCGCGTGCTGCGCGTGACGCGCACCGAGGCCGTTTGGTCGGCCGCCACTTCAAACGTGATATCCGAAGAAATTTCTCTCATTTTCGACTCCGAATGACCTGCTTCGATAGCTACAATCGTAGACACCATAAGGGGTCGAGCAAAACGATGAATTTTCACGCCTATGTGAGAAAAAATACGATATGGATCTGCGCCAGCTACCCGCGCTGAATGCGCTCAAGGCCTTCGAAGCCGCCGCCCGCCACGAAAGCTTCTCGCGCGCCGCCGACGAACTCTTCGTCACGCATGGCGCAGTGAGCCACCAGATTCGCGCGCTCGAAGCGGAACTGGGCGTGGCGCTCTTCGCCCGTGACGGCAAACGCGTGCGCGTGACCGACACCGGCCGCCGCTACGCCGGCCAGGTGCGCGACGCGCTCAGCCAGCTCGCGCACGCCACCCAGGAAATCCGCGCCGGCGACCGCGACCGGCGGCTCGTCGTTTCAATGCTGTCGTCGTTTGCGGCGCGCTGGGTCACGCCGCGCATCGGCCGCTTCATCGAGGCGCATCCGCAGTGGGACGTCGAGCTGCAATCGACGAATTCGCTCACGGACTTCGCGCGCGACGACGTCGATGTCGCCATCCGCTTTGGCTACGGGCACTATCCGGGGCTGCACGCCGAACTGCTGCTCGACGAAATCTTCTTTCCCGCCTGCTCGCCCGATTTCAACGGCGGGAGGCTGCCCACCAATCCACACGAACTCGCGAAGCTGCCGCTGCTGCGCTCGGACGACGAACTCTGGCGCCCGTGGTTCGACGCCGCGGGCCTCCAGGACCTGCCCGAGCCGAAGCGCGGCGTGCTCTACCAGGATTCGTCGAACCTTTTGCAGGCGGCCATGGACGGCCAGGGCATCGCGCTCGTGCGCCGCTCGCTCGCCATGCACGAGATCACGCTCGGGCGCCTCGTGCGCCTTTTCAAGGACATCGACGGACCGAGCCCGTGGCGCTACTACTTCATCTGCCCGCCGCAACGCATGCAGACCGAGCGCGTGCAAGCGTTCCGGGACTGGGTGTTCGACGAGGTCGCGCGCTTTCGGCGGCTCTACGAGGACGCTTGCGAGGCCGGTCCGCTGATGACGGCCGCCGCCGCGGCGCAACGTGCGCGCGTGGGCGACATGCCTTGACGACCCGAGGGGCCGGATGCGGCGCCGGATGCAAAAAGGGCCGCACGTTGCGGCCCTTTTCATGTGAACGCCTTCCGCCCGCTTACAGCACGATCTTCACCATCGGATGCCCGGTGAGGGCTCGATAGATGTCGTCGAGATGCGCCTGGCTCGTGGCGCGCACCGTCACGGTGAGGCCCGTGTAGTTGCCGCCGCTCGAAGGACGGGTCTCGATGGTCGTGGCGTCGAAGCCGCCGTCGAATTCGCGCAGCACCGTCACGATGGTGTCCTGGAATTCCGGATGCGTCTTGCCCATCACCTTGATCGGGAAGTCGCAGGGGAATTCGATCAGCGATTCTTTCGCTGCGGGGTTGCTTGCCTGTTGTGTCACGTTCATTTCTCCACTTGCTGTAGCTCGGCAGCCGCTGCGCGCAATGCCTGCGCCTCGCGTTGCTTCGCGCGCTGGTACGCCGCGTGGAGCGCGGCGTAGACCGGCCCCGGCTTGCCGCCGCCCACCGGCTTGCCGTCGAGCGCGACGACCGCCAGCACTTCCTTGGTTGCCGAGGTCACGAGAATCTCGTCCGCCTCGCGCAGTTCGGCTTCGGCGACCTCGCGCGCCTCGAAGCGCACGCCGCATTCCTTGGCCAGCTCCTCGATCAGGCCGTAGCGAATGCCTTCGAGAATGCGGTTGCTGCGCGGCGGTGCAACGAGCGCGCCGCCCTTCGCGACCCAAACGTTCGACGAAGACGCTTCGGTGAGCCAGCCGTCGCGCAGCTGGATCGTTTCGAATGCATCGTTTTCCGCCGCGTGCTGCGCCATCAGCACGTTGCCGAGCAGCGAAGTCGACTTGATGTCGCAATTCAGCCAGCGTTTGTCTTCTGCCGTCACACAGCGCACGCCTTGCTCGCGCTGTGCAACGCCCGGCAGCTTGAGCGGATTGACCATCGCGAACACGGTGGGCGTGGCCGCCGCCGGGAAGGCGTGGCCGCGCGGCGCCACACCGCGCGTGACCTGCACGTAGAAGTTGGCGTGGGCATCGCGCGCGAGCGCGAGCGCGGCTTCGTTCGCCTCGATCAAACGCTCGACCAGTGCGCGCCAGCCCGCTTCGTCGAACGGATTCGCAATGCCGACCTTCTCGAGGGAGCGCTTCAGACGCGCGAGGTGCTGCGCGATGCGAAACGGCACGCGCACCGTGCCTGCATCATCGGCGAGCGCATAGACGGGCACGACTTCGTAAATGCCGTCGCCGAAGATGAAGCCGCGATCGAGCACGGGAATGCGCGCTTCGGCAAGCGGCGTGATCTCGCCGTTGAGCCAGACAAGCGGCTCGCCCGCCTGCGTCGCTGAAGCGGGCGTCATGACTTCTTCTTGTTGACCATGAGCATGAGCGAATCCCACACGCGGCCGACGACGCCGGCCTGCGGTACGGCTTCGAGCGAGACGAGCGGAACCTGCGCGAGCACCTTGCCGTCCGCGCCCACGAACTTCGCCGTGCCGACCTTCTGGCCAACCGCGAGCGGCGCAATCAGCGGGCTGCTGAGTTCGACCTGCGGCTTGGCCTTGTCGGCGGCGCCCTTGGGCAGCGTGACGAACTGATCCTTCTGCACGCCGACCTTCACGGCGTCGAGCGTGCCCTTGTAGACGCGCGGCGTCGCCACGGCCTGGTTCGCCTGATAGATGCGCGTGGTGTCGTACGCGCTATAGCCGTAGTTCAGCATCTTGAGGCTGTCCTGCACGCGGTCGTGTTCCTTCTGCTCGCCCATCATCACCGAGACGAGACGGCGGTTGCCGCCGCCCGCGAGCGGACGCCTGGCCGACGCGATCAGGCAGTAGCCCGCAGCTTCGGTGTGGCCGGTCTTCAGGCCGTCGACCGTCGGGTCGATCCACAGCAGGCGGTTGCGGTTCGGCTGCTTGATGTTGTTGTACTTGAATTCCTTGACCGAGAAGATGTCGTAGTACTCGGGATAGTCGCGGATCAGACGCGCGGAGAGCGTGGCGAGGTCGCCGGCCGACGTGTAGTGATTGGGGTCGGGCATACCGTTGACGTCGGCGAAGTGCGTGTGCGTCATGCCGAGCTTCTGTGCTTCGGCGTTCATCATGTTGACGAAGTTCGCTTCGCTGCCGCCCACCAGTTCGGCAAGCGCGATGGCCGCGTCGTTGCCCGACTGGATGATCATGCCGTACACGAGGTCATGCACCGAGACCGGCTTGTTCGCTTCGATGAACATGCGCGACTCGTCGTTTTTCACGCGGCGCACGGCTTCGCTCGGCGTGACGACCTGATCCATCGTGATCTTCTTGCTCTGCAGCGCCTCGAACACGAGGTACGCGGTCATCAGCTTCGTGAGCGATGCGGGCTCGACACGCTCATCTGCATTGCCGGAGGCGAGCACCTGGTTCGCGGTGGCGTCGACGAGCACCCACGAGCGTGCATTCACGCCGGGAGGGGGCAGCCCGCCGAGCACGTTGTCTGCGGGGGTGCCCACAGCCACCGCCGTTTGCGGCTGCGCCTGCGCTTTCACGCCCGCGGTGTGTGCGGGCGTGCGGGCGAACGTGTTCGCGCTCGCCAGCAGCGAGGCGGGCAGGAGCACTGCAAGCGTGACGTTACGAACGATGGTGGAAGGAACAAAAGAAGACGGTTGGCCAGAGGAGAGAAAACGCATAGGTTCAGGTCGGGCGGAATTGGGACGGGATGAACGTAACGCGCCATGCGGCGCACGGTCGGTGAAAGCGGGAATGCGGGTGCCGTGCATGCGCCGATCGCGGCGCAGCAAGCACAAAATTGGCGAACATTATACGCGGCACGTCGTGGCGAATTTTCGCTAAGTCACACGTTTGCGCGTACCTGTGGTGCATTTTTCACGCATTTCTGCCCGGCATACGCGGGGTGACGAACGGGTTGCATCGGGCCCCGAAACAGCGGGCCCGACACATCAGCGCCACGCTTCGACGATGATGCGCTTGAGGATATGGAGCTTGCGGTGCAGAAAATGTTCTGCCCCCGGAATAACGACGATAGGCAATTCCTGCGGACGCGCCCATTCGTACACCGAGAGAATGGGCACGGTGTCGTCGAGTTCGCCGTGGATCACGAGCGTGTCGTCGCGCACGGGCGCGACTTCCCAGCGGCTCGCGGCCGTCCCGACGAACACCATGCGCTCGATCGCGCCGCCCGCTTCGAGATAGCGCTTCGCGACGTGCGAAAGCACGAAAGTACCGAACGAAAAGCCCGCGAGCACGAGCGGCACGTCGGCCTGGCCTGGTTGCGCGCGCATGTAGGCGATGAGTTCGAGCAGATCGTCCTGTTCGCCGATGCCGTTGTCGTGCGTGCCCGCCGTTTCGCCCACGCCGCGAAAGTTCGAGCGATACGTCGTGTAGCCGAGCTGCACCAGCGTGCGCGCGAGCGTTTGCGCAACCTTGTTGTCCATCGTGCCGCCAAAGAGCGGATGCGGATGCGCGACGAGCGCAATGCCGCGCGGCGTCGTGCCGGCGTCGGGCACGTCGAGCGCGCATTCGATCTTGCCGACGGGACCGTCGATCTGGAATTTTTGTGTCTGGGCGTTCATCGTGCGGCAGTCCTTACGGGTACTTTTGGGCCCTGCATTGGGGTCAATCAGCGATCGATCTTCAGGCGCTCGACCACCTGGCCGTTCTGCAGATGCGAGACGACGATTTCGTCGATGTCGCTCTCGTCGATATACGTGTACCAGGTGCCTTCCGGATACACGACGACGGCCGGGCCCTCCTCGCAGCGGTCTAGACAGCCCGCCTTGTTGATGCGCACCTGGCCGGGACCGGCGAGGCCCAGCTGCTTCACGCGCTTCTTCGCGTACTCCTGCATGGCCTGTGCGTTGCAATTCGCGCAGCTCGGGCGGTCCGCGCCGGGGTCGCGCTGGTTCAGGCAGAAAAAGACGTGGTACTTGTAGAACGAATCGGTCATGGCGTGGGGCACCGGTGAGTGTCGCGCAGCGAGCGCAGGCTTGCTGAAAGCGTGTGGCCCGCCTTGGCGGCAATACATTGCGTGGCGCGCGAGCGTGGCTGCGCGGCGATCCGGTCGATTATAACGAGCGCGGCGCGAACGCTCAGGCGAGCGCAGCGCGCTCTCAGCGGTCGTGGCGAGCGCGCTTCGCGGCCCGGCGCGCGCGCCGCACGAGCCACGCGCGTTCGAGCGAGAACGCCGTCCACGCGAGCGCGGCCCAAGGCCACGTCCATGCTAGCCAGCGCGCCAGGCCGTTGAAATGCAGGTAGCGGCCCTGGCGCCAGTCGGCGAGCACGACGTCGAAATACGGGTTCACGGGCAGCACGTTCACGAACACTAGGGCCACCGCGAGCGCCAGCGTCGCCGCCGCGGCGCGCACGGCGCGCGGCAGACGCAAGGCGAGAAACGCGAGCAGCGTGCCCCACACGAGGCCCGCGAGCGCTCCCGGCGTCGCCCAGTCGAAAATCAGGCCGCTTTGCGACTGCAAAAAGGTCGCGCCTACCTTGACGACGAGCGTCACCACGATCAACACGATGACGAGCCGCGCGCGCGGCGCCCGGGAGCGCATGGGGAGCGTCGCGAACGCCGCCGCGCCGAACAGATTCAGCGTCGTGACGATCGCCTCCCAGCCGCTATCGGGCACACGCGCGGCGAGCATGTCGGGCAGCGAGCGCAGATGCCAGGCGGCGGGCGTCCAGGCGAGCACAGCGTCCTGCATCGAGACATCGAGGCGCTGCCAGAGCGCGCGCGCCCACTCGCCGAGGCCAAAGAGGCGCGGTGTGGGATACATCGTCGCGAACGGCCAGAGCGCCGCGAGCACCATCAGCACGGCCGCGTCGCGCTCGAACCAGCGAAAGCGCAGGCGGCGCAGGAAGCCGCGCTCGAGCAGCGCGCCGGTGGCGGGCGCGGCCACGAGTGCGCCGAGCAACGCGCCGAGCGCATTCGAGGCGAGATCCAGATTGGACGCGACGCGCGTGGGCAGCCAGGTCTGCACTGCCTCCATCACGCCCGAGAGCAGCGTGCCCGCAATGGCCGCGAGCAGCACCGCGAACCAGCCGCGCCAGCGCGGCCAGGCGGCGAGCACGACGAGCGCGCCGAACGGCATGTAGCCGAGCACGTTGGTGACGATGTCGAAAACCGTCCAGTAGCGCGGCCACGGGTCGCCGAGATAGGCGAAGGGACTGAGGCCGAGCGAGCGCCAGCCAGTGAACGGATACCAGGAGCCGTAGACGATCAGCGCCGTGTAAAGCGCGAGCGCCTGGCGCGAGAGCGTCGAGGCCTGGCGCGGCAGCGGCTCGCGTGCGGCGGCAGGCGATGGCGATGGCGCTGACGACGCGGATGCAGGCGTGTCGCCGCTGGCGACTGCACCGCGTTCGTCGCCAGCGCCCTGGCCGCTGCTTTGGCCGCTGCTTTGGCCGCCGCTTTGGCCGCCGCTTTGGCCGCCGCTTTGGCCGCTGCTTTGGCCGCTGCTTTGGCCGCTGCTTTCGCCACCGCTTTGGCCACCGCTATGGCCGCCCTCGTCGCCGTCCATCCCGCGCCGCCCGCCTTGCGGGGCGCGCAGCCGGAGCCGTCCCGCTTCGATCATCCGCTATCCCGCCCTTGCCCCCAACGCCGCGCCGCGCACGGTGATCGCACGACGCCTGTTCATGTCCCTCAAGGCGTGCCCGCGAACGACTGCGTGCTCAGCCACGCGCCCAATTGATTGGCGAAGTCGTCGCTGGCCGCCTGCAGCGCACGCACGCCGCCCGCGGCATCGGGCGTGGGCGCCGGCGCGCGCGTGGCGAACGAGCGCTGCGCCAGCACCCTGCCGCCCTGCATGAGCGTTGCGCGCGCAGCCAGCACGCCCGCGCTTTGCGTCGGGCTCTCGAACACCTGCTCGAACTCGTACAGCTCGACCTTGAGCATCGGCGCCTGCACGGCGTCACCGCCCGCGAGCACCGTAGCGTGCGCGCCGAGCGACGTGCGCAGACGTTCCGTGAGCAACCGCGCGGGCGACATCGTCCAGCGGCTGTTCGCGTAGCGCGCCGTGCGCTGCGAGTCGAAATTCATCCGGTAGAGGATGCCGTCGTTATCGAGCGGCGGCGGCGCGCTCACCGCCAGCACCTTCAAAAGCGGCCTGGCACCCGGCGCGCCGGGTGCAGCCGGGGCGGCCTGGGCGCCAGGCGCTTCCTGCGACGACTGCAGGCCGAGGTCGTAGCGAGCCTCGTTGATCGCCGGATTGCTCGCACAGGCGGCGAGGAGCGCACCGAGCGCGAGCGCCGCCAGCCAGGCTGAGCCGGCCGCTGCAGCGCGTTGCATCGATCGTGGCAGGCGTGATGTGCGTGACATTGCGTTTCCTTCTTTGGCGCGCGGCGCATGCGCGGCGCGAAACTGCATCGAATGATGTCGCGTAAGGCCGTCAGGCAGCGGCGCGGCCTACCTCGTCCCCGCAGTAGCCGGCCAGGCAAAGCCCGCCTCGCCGGGCCCGGGCGCCGGCTGCGGCGCGCCGCCGAACAGCACGCTGCGCGGGCTCGTGCTGAAGGTGCCCGCCGCGCGGTCCACGGCGCGCATGGCCGAACGCACGTCGTCGGTGAGCGAGTCGACGCGCGGCAGCGTGTCGTAGCCCACGCGCGCCGACAGGTCCTGGATCGAGACGTCGATCGAGGTGAGCGCCGCGCCGGCCTGGGCCGCCGCCGTGCCGGCCTTGTTGAGGTTGGTCTGGAACGGGCCGTCTGGGCGGTTCATGCTCGTGATCAGCGTGTTGGTCGACTGCAGCGTGTGCTGCAGCTGCGTTACCGCGCCCGGTAGCTGCTTCGTGGCGGGCTGGAGCTGCTCGGCGAGCACGTTCACGCTGCTCGCGGCCTGCTGCAGGCTGTTCACGGCCTGCATCACCTGCTTGCGGTTGTCCTCGGAGAGCATTTCGTCGATATCGCCGGCTATATTGTCGAGCTTGCGCAGGAGCGCGTCGCCGCGGCGCTGGAGCTGATCGAGCAAGCCCGGGCGCAGCGGCAGCTCGGCCACGCGCGCCGGGGAAGAATGCAGCGGCGAGAGGTCGATGCCGTTGTCGTCGAGCTGCACGAACGCGATGCCCGTCACGCCCTGCAGCGCGAGCGAGCCGAAGGTGGAGCGCGTCATCGGCGCCTTCTGGTCGACGAGAATGCGAATGCGGATCTGGCCCGGATGCTGGGTATCGAACTTGATCGACTGCACCTTGCCCACGTCGATACCGCGAAAACGCACCGCCGCGTCCGGATAAAGGCCCGTCACGCTCGAGCGCGAAATGAGGTCGTACGGCACGCGCACGGAGCGGTCGGCGCTGAAGAAGATGACGACAAGCGCGATCACGATGAGCAGGCCTATCGTGAACATGCCCGCCCAGAACGCATGCGGTTTGTTTTCCATCGTCAGATTCCTTCTTTGGCGGCCACGGCGCGCCGGTTGAGCCGGTCGGGCCGATCGAGCCGGATAGAGGCGTGCGCAGGCCCTACCACGGCTTGTACGCCACGGCTGCGGGGGCGAGCGCCGCGGGCGGCAGTTTCGCGCGCCGCTCGGGCGGCAGCGCCTGGAGCGCGCGGCGACCGCGCATGCCCAGAAAGTACTCGCGGATGAACGGATGATCGACGCTCGCCGCCTCCTCCACGGGCGCCGCCACGAGCACGCGGCGCTCGGCCAGCACGGCCACGCGCGTGGAGAGCGCGACCATGGCGTCGAGATCGTGCGTGACGAGCACCACGGTGAGCCCCAACGCCCGGTGCAGCGTGCTGATGAGGTCCACCACTTCGTCCGATGAGCGCGGGTCGAGCCCCGCCGTGGGCTCGTCGAGAAAGAGCAGTTCCGGCTCCAGCACGATCGCGCGCGCGAGGCCCACGCGCTTGATCATGCCGCCCGAGAGCGCTGCCGGCATTTTCGAGGCGTGCTTGCACGGCAGCCCGACCATTTCGAGCTTGAGCATCACGATGTCGCGCAGCAGGGCGGCCGGCACCTTGCCGAGCTCGCGCACGGGCTGGGCGATGTTGTCGAACACCGTGAGCGAGGAGAACAGCGCGCCTTGCTGGAACAGCATGCCGGTACGCGTGCGCATGAGGCGGGCGCGCTCGGCGTCGATGGTCGTGATGTTCTCGCCGAACATCTTGATGGTGCCCGAGGTCGGCTTCTCGAGCCCGAGGATCTGACGCACGAGCGTGGTCTTGCCCGAGCCCGAGCCGCCCACCAGCGTGACGATCTCGCCACGGCGAATTTCGAGGTTCAGATGCTGATGGACGATGTTGCGCCCATAGCGCTTCGAGAGGTTGTGGACTTCGATCACCGGCTCGCCGATGGTCGGCAGCGGCAGATCCTGCGCGACCTCCTTGAGCGGCGTGGTGATCGTGCCGGTCGTTTTCGTCTCGATCGTCGTAACCGTCGTGCCAGTCGTGCTCATGAAAGCCCCACGTTCTGGAACAGGATCGCGAACACGGCGTCGGCGAGGATCACGATCGTGATCGACGTGACGACTGACGTGGTCGTGCCCTCGCCCAGGCTCTGCGAATTCGCCTTGATGCGAAAGCCGAAGTGACAGCCCACGATCGCCACCAGCATGCCGAACGCCACTCCTTTGCCGAGGCCGATCCACAGGTTGGCGATCGGCACGACGCTGGGCATCGAGCGCATGAACCACGAAATGTCGATGCCCAGTACGATCTTCGCCGCGATCGCGCCGCCTAGCAACGCAATGATGTCGGTCCAGATCACGAGCAGCGGCATCGCGATGCCGAGCGCGATCACGCGCGGCAGGATGAGGCGCAGGCCGTGCGAGATGCCCATCACGCGCATGGCGTCGAGTTCTTCGGTCACGCGCATCACGCCGATCTGCGCCGTGATCGCCGAGCCGGAGCGCCCCGCCACGAGAATCGCCGAGAGCACGGGCCCGAGTTCGCGGATCACCGCGAGGCCGAGGATATTGACGATGAACTGGTTCGCGCCGAAGAGGCGCAATTGCTGCGCCGAGAGGTACGACAGCACGATGCCGATCAGAAACGCGACGAGCGCCGTGATCGGCAGCGCGCGCGCCCCGGCGTTGTAGATGTTCGCCGAAATCTCGATCCACGGCGTGACCTTGGGCTTGCGCACCACGAGCAGCAGATCGAGGATCACGCGCCCGAACATGGCGATGCCGCCGTACAGGTGATCGAAGAACGAGAAGATCGCGAGGCCGAGCTGCGTGACCGGATCGATGCGCACGATGCGCTCCGCCGGCTCGCGCACGGAGTCGAGCAGGGCGATGCGCTCGAAGATGTCGCGCTGCGTTTGCGTGAGGTCGACGAGATCGGCCGGCAGCTTGTGGCCCCAGACGCGCCAGAGCGCCTGGCCACCCACGTGGTCCATGCGCTCCACGCGCGAGAGGTCCCAAACGCCTACGCGCTCTTCGGCGAGCGCGCGCAGGCGGCGCGCGGCGCCGCCCTGGTCGCGGTCGCGCGCGAGCGCGAGCGCCGTCCACTGGCCCGACAGGCGCACGGTCTTTCCGTGGGTGCCGGCCGAGACTTCAAGGCCGGGCGGCGTGTCTTGGTTCAAGGGTAAGCACTCGACGGACGGGGTGAGCAAACATTGTAGCGAACGCGCCCCGTTTCGTCGGCCCGAGAGCGCACGGCCGGCTTTAAGACACGAGGCGAACTGTGGGCAACTCTCTGGATAACTTGTGGACTGCCTGTGGGCGGCCTGTGAATTGCCACAAGATTAGGCAGATTGCGCGGAAACCGGCGGTGCGATGGTCAGCTTCCGATCCCGTCGGACACCTTCGCCCCTGTGGACAATTCCGTGGATAACCTGTGGGCCGCCTGTGGGTGGCATGTGGATTGCCCACATTTCGGGTCGAAACGGGCGTGGCGGGCTGTCACCCGCGCGCCAGCCACTACAATATGAGACATGAATGCGACGCCCCCCACTCCCGAGACTCCGAGCGCCGGCGACTGGCGCATCGACCGCAACCGCGCGATCACGTTGTTCGGCCCGGCCGCACACGACTGGCCCATCGAGATCGTCGAGGAAACCGGCTCGACCAACGCCGACCTCATGGCGCGCCTGAAGGCGCTGCCGCAAAAGCGCGGCGCCCTCGCACGCCCGATCGTGCGCGTGGCCTATCTGCAGACGGCAGGCCGCGGCCGGCGCGGCCGCACCTGGGTCGCGCAGCCCGGCGACGCGCTGCTGTTCTCGATCGGCTGCGTGCTGCCACGTCCCATCGAAGGGCTCGCGGGCTTGAGCCTCGCCATCGGTTCGGCCCTGGTGGACGGCCTGCGCACGCTGCCCGTGACCGCGCCAGGACAAATCGCGCTCAAGTGGCCCAATGACGTGCTGCTCGAAGGCGACAAGCTGGTGGGCATCCTCGTGGAGACAGCCTGGACCACCGCCGACGCGACGGCCGTCGTGATCGGCATCGGCACGAACGTGCGCGGCGAAGATGCGCTCGCCGCCAAAGTCGAGGCGCTCAACGCCGCCGGCGGCAGCGCGGCGGTCGTGCCCGGCACGACGCCCACGGCGCTTTCGCGCGCGTGGCCGAACGCCAACCTCACCGACACGCTCGCCGCCGAGCTCAACGCGCTCGAAGCCGCGCTGCAACGCTTCGGCGCGGCGGGCTTTGCGCCCTTCCAGGCGCGTTGGAACGCATGCCACGCGTATGCGGGCCGCGAGGTCGCCATCTACGAGCAAGGCAAGGAATTGCTGCGCGGCACGGCGGCCGGTGTGGACGAGCTCGGCCAGTTGCTCCTCGATACGCCGAACGGGCGCGAGACCGTCACGGCCGGCGACGTGTCGCTGCGGCTCGCGGACAGCGGCGCATGAGCCGCGGCCCCTTCCTCCTGATCGACGCAGGCAACAGCCGGATCAAATGGGCGCTCGTCGCGCCCGACGGGTCGCGCCTGCACGCGGGAACGATGGATCATGTGCGCGACGACGGCGCGCAATCCGCGCCCATCGCTCATGAAGCTGGTAGCAGCGAAGAATGGGCGACGCTGCCCCGCCCCGCCGGCGCGTGGATCTCGAACGTCGCGGGCGCGGCGGTGGGCGAACGCCTCGGCGCGCTGGTCGAGACGCACTGGCCGGGACTCCCGCGCACCGCGGTGCGGGCCTGCGCGCAGCAGTGCGGCGTGACGAACAGCTATGCCACGCCCGACGCGCTCGGCAGCGACCGCTGGGCCGGCATGATCGGCGCGCACGCCGCCTATCCGGACGAGCCGCTCCTGATCGCGACATTCGGCACCGCCACCACGCTCGAAGCGCTGCGCGCCGACGGCACGTTCGTGGGCGGCATGATCGCGCCGGGCTTCACGCTCATGATGCGCTCGCTCGGCGAGCACACCGCGCAACTGCCCGTGGTCGCCGGCGGCATGGCGAATGCCGCCCACCCGGGCATCGCCTTCGCCGCCGACACGCGAAGCTCGATCTCGGCGGGCTGCGCGCTTGCGCAGGCCGCGCTCGTCGAGCGCGCCTCGGCAGATTTGCAGGATGCGTGGAGAATGCCGGTGCGGCTCGTGGTGAGCGGCGGCGCGGCGGCCGAAGTGACAGCGGCGCTCAAGGTGCCGCATACTCGCCACGATGCGTTGGTGCTGTCGGGGCTGGCGCTCATCGCGGCGCAGTCCTGAGGCGCGCGCGACCCACGCGCCGCCCGCCTCCGGCCCTGAAAACGAACGAACGATTTCGAAGGAGCTTCACACGATGCTGCGCTGGCTGATCGCCATTCTGATTCTCGCCAACGGCCTGGCCTTTGCGGCCATTGGCGGCGTGTTCGGCCCGACGCCCTCGTCGGGTACGCGCGAAACCCAGCACCTGAACCGGCAGACCCACCCCGAGCGGCTCGTGGTGAAGGCGATCCGGCCCTCCGAATCGGCGGATGTGCCGACCGTCGGCGGCCCGGTGACGGTACCGTCGGTGCAGGCGTCGACCCTCACGCAGTAAGCCGCGCTTCAAACGCAACCGGCCGGAGAACGGGCCCGCCCCGGCGTTGGGCGGCCCGTTCTCCGGCCGGCTTTGCATCGTCCGCCGCACGAGGCAGACGTATGTCGAGACTTACTTCGATCCTTCCTGCGCGCGCACTTTCTGCAGCAGCTTCGTCGTGGAGCGGTCGTGCTCGAACGCGATCGCGAGCGCCCGTCCGCCCCAGCCGCGCACCAGCGCCGACTCGGGCAGCGCGTCCATGTCGTAGTCGCCGCCCTTCACGAGAATGTCCGGGCGCAAGGCCCCGATCAGCTCGACTGGCGTTTGCTCGCCGAACTTCACGACCCAGTCCACGCTCTCCAGCGCCGCCAGTAGCGCCATGCGGTCGTTCTCGTTGTTGATGGGGCGGTCGTCGCCCTTGCCGAGCATCTTCACCGAAGCGTCGCTATTCACGCCGACGATCAGCGTGGCGCCCAGCGCCTTCGCATCGGCGAGATAGGTGACGTGTCCGCGGTGCAGGATGTCGAAGACGCCATTGGTGAACACCACAGGGCCGGGCAGCGAGGCGCGCAGTTGCGCGAGCGCCTCGCGGGTCGTGATCTTGCGTTCGAAGGTAGCGGGCATGGAATGAGGCTCGGATAAAAAAATGGGCGCGGTTCGCAGCAGGCTAGCCGCATTGAGCAGGCCGTTGAGCCGCGCGCCAATGAAAACGGCCCGTCACGCGAGAAGCGCTTCGGGCCGTCCCGGTCGCGGCGCGCCACGCAAGGCGCGCACGCGAGCTGTCTCGGCGCATCAGGCCGGCTGTTGCGTGCCTTGCTCGGCCTGCAGGCGCTGCACCACTTCCTTGCGATAGCGGTTCAGTTCCTGTGCCGTGGTGAACGTGCGCTCGAACAGGATCGAGAGGTTGTGCAGAATGCGCTCGATCACCTTCTTTTCCCAGCCGTCGTCGAAGCGGATCTGCTCGTCGAGCCAGCGCTCGAGCCATTCCGGGTCGGGCAGGCGCGACTGCACGGTGTCGCGCGGGAACAGCGCCTGGTTCACGTGCAGGTTCGTCGGGTGCAGCGGCTTTTCGGTGCGGCGCGCCGAAGCCATCAGCACGCCGATCTTCGCAAACGCCGCGCGCGCGACGTCGCCGAAATTGTTGAGCGCCTTCTTCATGTAGCGCAGATAGGCGCCACCGTGGCGCGCTTCGTCGCGCGAAATCGTTTCGTAGATGGCCTTGATGACCGGCTCCGTGTGCCATTCGGCGGCACGGCGATACCAGTGGTTCAGACGGATTTCGCCGCAGAAGTGCAGCATGAGCGTTTCGAGCGGCGGCGCCGGATCGAACTCGAAGCGCACGGCGTGCAGTTCTTCTTCGGTCGGCACCATTTCCGGCTTGAAGCGGCGCAGGTATTCCATGAGGACGAGCGAATGCTTTTGCTCCTCGAAGAACCACACGCTCATGAACGCCGAAAAGTCGCTGTCGTGGTGGTTGTCGCGCAGGAACATTTCCGTGGCCGGCAGCGCCGACCATTCGGTGATCGCGTTCATCTTGATGGTCGCGGCCTGCTCATCGGTAAGGAGCGACGCATCGAACTTGTCCCAGGGAATGTCCTTTTCCATGTCCCATCGGACCGATTCGAGCGATTTGTAAAGTTCCGGATAAAGCATCGTGTTCATAGTCCCGCCCCTGATCTGCGCAAAACGCGCGCATGACGAATTCGTAGCGTGCCGCGTGCCCGCATACAACGCGGCCGCGCAGGCAAAAAGCATTTAATTTTACGCGGTATCCGGCCCTCTGGACGCAATCGCAGAGCAGCGAACGCAATACGCGCTGCCACACGACAATCCAGCCAACCGGAATGAAGGCGCCGTCCTGGATTCTGGGTAGCTGCTCCGTTCCTCGAATCCGGCCGCCTGATACCGCTGATCACCACCGAAACCCGCGAGGCGCGCGAGCCATCGCCGCAGGCCCGCGCGACACAATGTCGCACTTTCGCGCCGCACGTCGACGTCCTTTTGACCACCTTGCTGGCCGATTTTCCAATGGGCAACATTCCGCCCGTCAAGGCCGTGGAACCCGCGCGGCGAAGCGCCGTAACGCCGCCCGCAACTCCCACAAATGACCAGAAAAACCTTACACAATAATAGCATGCCGATGTTTCAGTTCCGCCACGCCCCGAAATCGTTGCTCGCGCCGTCTGTCGGAGCTTTGAGCCAAGTCAAAAGAACGTCGCTTGGGGCGAGCGTGTCGCGGTAACCCAGTGCGCAACTCACGCGTGAAATCACGGGCGCCGAGCGAGTCGAGGAACACGCTCGCGACGCGCGAGCGTCGGATAGCGGTCGATGTCGGGGCGCGCCGCGAGCACTTCCGGGGTGGGCGTGACGCCGCGCGCCTTATTCGGGCTGCGCCGGCGCCTTCTTCGCGCCGCGCGGCGCGCTGCGGCCCGCGCCGCCGCTGTTGCCATTGCCGTTGCTGGCGTTACCGGTGTTGCCGGTGTTGCCGGCGCTGTTGTTCCGCCGTGCGGTGCTGCTGCGTTTGGCCGCGGCGGCTTCGGTCTTCGCCTGCGCCTCGCTCACCGCTTCCGCCGCCGCTTGCGCGGCCTGCGCCGCGGCGGCGGGCTGCGCCATCGCGAATTGCGCGAGCTGGTTGAACTGGGCCTGCACGAGATTCCACCACGAACCGGCGTCGAAGCCCGGCGGCGCGACGGCCGCGCCCGTGGGCGCAGCGCCAGCGTTCGCGGTCTCGGGCTCGGCGGCCCGCTCGCGCGCGGCGCCCGCTCTCGGCGCTTCGGATTCGGCGTGCGTCGGCGTCATCTGCGCCTGCGCGAACGCGCCGAACGCACGCAGCGTGGAGAGCGTGGCGCGCTGCACTTCGAGCGCCTGGATGGCGGACTGCAACATGCCGAGATTGAGCTTGAGCCATTGCTCGACGGCGCGCAGATCGGTGATGCGCTTGTCGAGCTCCTCGATGTTGGTGAGCGGCGTCATCATGTCGGACATCATCGAAAGCGGCGGGCCGAAGGCTTGCGCCACGCCCGGCTCGCCGCCCGCAAACGCGCCGCCGAACGGCGTGAGGCGCATCATCCCCCACATCTGGTCGAGCATTTCGGCGGGCGGAAAGCCTGGAAAGCCCGGGAACGGCGGCGTGGTGCCTGCTGAGTCGGTCATGCGGTACTCCCTCGCATAGATAGGTGGTCAAATGCGCGCGCGTGGGCGGCACGAAACGGTCTCTTCGATAATAGCGCGCGTAAAACCAGAAATCGGCAGAAAGCGCAAATCAAAATGGATCGCCGCCCGGAAACTCCGGCGCGCGCCGCTCGCGCAGCGACTGCACGCCCTCGCGCACGTCGGGCCCCGCGAAGCCCATGAATTCGAGCGCGAGCGACGTGTCGAAGTTCGGCCCCGCCATGCGCAGCCAGTTGTTGAGCGCGTACTTGGTCCAGCGCACGGCGGTTTGCGAACCGGTGGCGAGGCGCTTCGCCACCTCGAACGCCTTCGGCAGCAGGTCGTTCTCGTCCACGGCGAGCGCGACGAGACCGATGCGCTCCGCCTCCTCGCCGCTCACCGGCTCGCACAGCAACAGGTAATACTTCGCCTTCGCCATGCCGCACAACAGGGGCCACACGATCGCCGCGTGGTCCCCCGCTGCGACGCCGAGGCGCGTATGGCCATCGATGATGCGCGCTGTTTTGGTGGCGATGGAAATGTCGGCCAGTAGTCCCGCGACGAGCCCCGCGCCCACCGCCGGACCGTGCATGGCCGAGACGATCGGCTTGCCGCAGTTGATCACGTTGTAGACGAGGTCGCGCGCCTCGCGCCACACGCGTGCGCGCACGTCGAAATGCGTGGCCATGTCCTCGACGAGCTGCAGGTCGCCGCCCGCCGAAAAGCCCTTGCCCTCGCCCCGAATCACGGCGACGCGCGCGTCGGGATCGCGGTCCACGTCGCGCCAGATCTCGGCGAGTTCGCGGTGCATGTTGGCGTCGGCGGTCGCGAGGCCGCTCTTGTTCGTGCCCTCGCCGCTCATCACGATCTCGACGATGCCGTGCTCGTGCCGCCGCACGCGCAAAGCGTGATAGTGGGCGTAAAAAGGATCGTTCATGGGAGGACTCCTTTGCTTCGGATTGCTGATTACTTGAAAGCGATGGCAGTGCCGCTCATCAATGCGGCTGATACATCCACTTGCCATCGCGGATCTCGACCATCACGCGCGCTCGCGCGTCGAGGCCGAGGTGATAGGTGGCGCTCATGTTGAGGACGCCATTGGTGTCATGCAGCCCGTGCGTCGCTTCGAGTGCGTCGCGCAGCGCGTGGCGAAACGCGGGCGTGCCGGGCGCTGCCGACTTGAGCGCAACGGGTATCGCGTTCTGCAGCAGGAGCCCCGCGTCCCACGTGTACGCGCCGAATGCCGACACGGTGCCCGCGCCGTTACGGGCTTCGTAACGCGAAATATAGTCGAGCGCGAGGCGCCGGCCGGGCTGGTCCTCGGGCAGCTGCGCGGCCACGAGCACCTGGCTTGCGGGAAGGAACGTGCCGTTGCAGTCGGCGCCACACACGCGCAGGAAGTCGCGGTTGCCCACGCCGTGGTTGTGATAGATGACGCCCTTGTAGCCGCGCTCCTTGAGCGCCTTGGGCGGCAGCGCGGCGGGCGTACCGGCCGCGCCGACCACGACGGCATCCGGGCGCGCCGCGACGATCTTGAGCACCTGCCCCGTCACGCTCGGGTCGGTGCGATTGAAGCGCTCGTTCGCGACGAGCTTGATGTCGTGCTGTTGCGCGGCCTTGGCGATCTCGGCATAGAACGTCTCGCCGAGCGCGTCGGCCTGGCCGATATAGGCGAGCGTCTTCACGTTGTGCGCGGCGGCGTGCTCCATGATCGCGCCGGCCATCATCGCGTCGGTTTGCGGCGTCTTGAACATCCAGTGGCGCTTGTCGTCGACGGGCTCGATGATCTTCGCCGACGATGCGAGCGAGATCGTAGGCGTCTCGCCTTGCGCGATCACGTCGAGCATCGCGAGCGAGTTGGGTGTGATCGACGAGCCGATGATCGCATCGACATGCTGCTCATCGATGAGCTTCTTCGTGTCCTGCACAGCCTGGGTCGTGTCGGAGGCGTCGTCGAGCACGATGTACTGGACTTTCTGGCCCGCGATCTCGGTGGGGAACATCGCGGCGGTGTCGCGCGCGGGAATGCCGAGCGAGGCGGCCGGACCCGTGAGCGAAAGCACGAGGCCGATCTTGACCTGCGCGAGCGCGAGCGTGGGTGCACCGATACTGAAGACCGAGGCGATGCGTAGCGCAAGACGGCTGGGGCGAGAAGCGTTCACGGTGTCTCCTTGTCGTTTTACGTTCGGATGCTGCGTGCTTCTACGGCTCGTACCTTGACTGGTCTGCCCGATGCGCTCGAAGAACAAGGGCGTTCGCCAGTGTAGCCGCACGCGTGGCGCGCGGCATCCGGCGAAACCCTTCAGCGTTGGCGTGTCATGGCTCGCCGTGCAGCGACGCCACAGCCTGATCGATCGCGCCGAAAATCGACTTGCCCGCTTCGTCGAGCATCTCGATCTTCACGCTGTCGCCGAACTTCATGAACTCGGTGCTCGCCTGTCCGCTTTCGATCGTTTCGAGGCAGCGCTTCTCGGCAATGCAACAGTAGCCGCGCTTTGTGTCCTTGTTCGAGACCGTGCCCGAACCGACGATGGCGCCCGCGCGCAGATTGCGCGTTTTCGCAGCGTGCGCGATCAGCTGGCCGAAGTGGAACACCATGTCCGTGCCGGCATCGGGCTGACCCACCTTCTTGCCGTTCCAGTGCACGATGAGCGGCAGGTGCACGCGCCCTTCGCGCCAGTGATCGCCGAGTTCGTCGGGCGTGACCATCACCGGCGCGAATGCGCTGGCCGGCTTGCTCTGGAAAAAGCCGAAGCCCTTCGCGAGTTCCGCGGGAATGAGATTGCGCAGCGAGACGTCGTTGACGAGCGTGACGAGCCGCACGGCCCGCAACGCTTCGTCGGGGCTTGCGCCCATCGGCACGTCGCCGGTCACGACGGCCACTTCGGCCTCGAAGTCGATGCCGAACGCCTCGGACGCGCACACGATGTCGTCGCACGGCCCGATGAAGTCGTCGCTGCCGCCCTGGTACATGAGCGGGTCGGTCCAGAATTCGGCGGGCATCTCGGCGCCGCGCGCGCGCCGCACGAGTTCGACGTGATTCACGTACGACGAGCCATCCGCCCATTGGTACGCACGCGGTAGCGGCGCCATGCAATCGCGCGCGTCGAAGCTGAACGCGTTGCGCGCGCGCCCGTAGTTGAGCGCGTCGTATAGCTCGGCAAGCTGCGGCGCGTAGAAGCGCCAGTCGTCGAGTACGCGCTGCAGGGTGGGCGCGATCGCGTCGGCGATGGCGGCGCTGCGCAGGTCGCGGGAAACGACGATCAGCTGGCCGTCGCGGGTGCCGTCCTTGAGCGTGGCAAGTTTCATGGAATCAGACGTGAGTGACGATAAGGGAAATGTATTCTACGATGGTGAATCGGCGGGCCCCAAGCAGGCGCGCCGCAAGCCCTCAGTTGCCGTACGGTCGCCGTACGTTTGAACACCACAACGCATCCATGCCGCCAACCGTCCGATCCGCCTCGCCGCGCACGAGCGCCCCAGACGCCACGAGCGCCGAAGATCTCGCCGATACTCTCGAGACCGCCGAAGCTGCGGAAGGCGCCGAACCCGGCGAAGAAAAACTGCGCTCGGGCATCCAGTCGATCGAAGTGGGTTTTCGCCTGCTCGAAGTGCTAACCAGCGAGCCGCGCGCGATGATGCTGCGCGACCTCGCGCAGCGCGCGGGCATGAGCCCGGCGAAGGCGCACCGCTATCTCGTGAGCTTCATGCGCCTCGGCGTGGTCGCGCAGGACCCGCTCTCGGGGCGCTACGAACTGGGCGGCTTCGCGTTGCAGCTTGGACTCGCGCGTCTCGCGCGCGTGGACGGCGTCAAGCTCGCGCGCCTCGCGCTCACCGAATTGCGCGACGCGCTCGACATCACCGTGGGCATCGCCGTGTGGGGCAATCAGGGGCCGACAGTCGTGCACTGGCTTGAGTCGAGCCATCCCGCGAAAGCGTCGCTCAAGCTCGGCGACGTCATGCCGATGCTCAGTTCCGCGACCGGCCTGCTGTTTGCCGCCTACCTGCCGCGCAGCAAGACGGCCCCGATGATCGAGCGCGAACTCGCGGGCGCACAGCACTCTTCGTACGGCTCGACACCGCGCACGGCCGATGCGCTCGAACAGGCGCTCGCAGAAGTTCGCGAGCATGGCGCTGCCCGCGTGGAAGGCATGTTGCTGCCGACCATCCACGCGTTCTGCACGCCCGTCTTCGACGCGAGCGGCGAACTCGCACTCGGGCTCATCGCGCTCGGTCACGAAGGCGCGTTCGATATCGCCTGGAACGGCGCCGTGGACACCGCGCTGCGCGCGTGCGCCGAAAAGCTGTCGTACGAATTGGGGTACAGTCCAACGCCGCGCTGAGGGCCGTGTGGCCGGGCCGGCGCATATGTGACCCGCCCGAGCGCATCCGCCTTTCTGCAAGCACCCAGCGGGTTGTGTCACATTAACGTACGACCGATACCCGACCCACGAACCGCCGATGTCCACCCCAGCCGCCCCGCGCGAGGCACGCCGCCTCGACACCGACTCACACACGCCGCAGCGCGTGCGCGCGTGGCGCTGGGTCGGTGTGTTCGTCGCGGTCACGGCGCTGCATTGGCTCGCGGCCGAATGGTTCGAGCGGCATCACGGCGCGCCGCCGCCTGTCGCGCACGTGCGCGTGCCGGTGCAAGTGGCGCTCCTCAAACCCGAGCGCATCGAGCGCGAAGCAAAACCCGCGGGGCCCGCGGCGGCGCCTGCGCATGCCGCGCCCAAACCAGCGCCGAATGCCGCCGAGCCGCATACGCTGCACGCGGTGACGCCGCCGAAGCCCCACCCCAAAGCGCCGGCCTCGCCGCCGGATACGCAGGCGGCGTCCGCGCCCGCAGCCGCATCGCCAGCCACCGCCAGCGCCGCCGGCACGAGCGGGACCGCAAGCACGGCGCCCGGCAACGGCAAAGAGCCTTCGGCGCCAGCCACGCAGGCCTCGCATGGACTGAAGTTTTCGGTGCCGCCGTCGGGCGAACTGCAGTACGACACCTTCTATAACGGCGTGCGCAATCAGCCCGGCACGATCCACTGGTCGAGCGACGGGCAACGCTACGAGATGGTCGTGCGTGTGCCGCTGCCCTTCGTGGGCGAGTTCAGCTGGACGAGCAAGGGCCGCGTGGACGCCTTCGGCCTCGCACCGGATCAGTACATCGAAAAGCGCGGCCATCGTCCTTCGGATGTGACGGTTTTCAATCGCACCGACAAGCAAATCGTGTTCACGCGCACGCCCAACTCGCTCGGGCTGCCCGATGGCGCGCAGGACCGCTTCAGCATGGTGATGCAGCTCGCGAGCCTCGTGCGCGGCGACCCCGACGCATACAAGCCAGGCGTCACGCGCGAGTTCTATGTCGCGGACAACGACAGCGGCGAGACCTGGCCCATCACCACGATCGGCGACGAGACCGTGAGTACGGATCACGGCTATGTCACGGCTCGCCACTTCATGCGTCTGCCGCGCCGCGAGGGCGACAAGCGTCGCATCGACGTGTGGCTCGCGCAGTCGCTCGGCTGGTTGCCCGTGCGCATCGTGCAGACCGAACCGAACGGCAACCAGTTCGAACTGGTGTGGCGTGGCGCGCTCACGGTGCCGACCGCGACGAACGCGCCCGCGCGGGCGCCCGATCCTTCAGCGGCCGCGACCGCCCCGACGCCCACCGCGGTGCCCGAAACCGCCCCGGCACAATCCGCAACGCCGGAAGCTGCGCCGGCTTCTGCGCCTGCTGCATCACAAGCGCAACCGCAACCGTTCGCACAGCCGGCGGCGCCCGCCAATATGCAGACAGAACAGCCAACAGAATCACCGCCGCGACCGTCCACCGTCGACGCACAACCCTCATCCGCTTCGCCGGGCCCTGCGCCCGAGCATCCCTGAGCGAGAAAGCGCACGCACCGCTCGATCCGGACGGCCCGCTTCACAACACAAATGCGCGAAATAGCGCATACTGGAATCGAGCCATGCGTCAAGGATCGCAAGGCACCGCGCGCAACACGAAGGGCCAAAGAACAAGCAGACGAAACACGGCAGCACGACGCCGCGCGCAGACAATGGACCAACGAACGGACCAGTGAACGGACCGAGAAACGGGTCAACGAACGGACCGACAAACGGGCCAGCACGAACCAACCGATACACCGCTGCACAAGACGGACAACATCGGTACGACACAACAAACAGCGCAGCAAACAGGGACGCGACACACAAGCTAACGAACATCGCATCGCGCATCGTCTGCGCGCCCCAGGCGCGCGGCTTGCTCCACCAGCATCGCGTGCATGCAGTACCTCGCAAACGGCTTGACTCCCAGCCTGGATGGCGAAGGAGGAACCCATGCAAGTGACTGTCAACGGCATCGATACGCACTATGTCTTCGACGACAGGAGCGGTGGGCCCGCGCTGGCGTTCATTCACCAACTGGGCGGCGACCTTGGCGTGTGGGACACGCTGGCAGGACATTTTCGCCATCGTCACAGCGTGCTGCGCTATGACGTGCGCGGCCACGGCGCGAGCGCCGTCGCGAGCGAGCCCTTCGGCTTCGCCGATCTCGCCGCCGACCTCGATGCGCTTTTCGACGCAACCGGCATCGAGCATGCGCATCTCGTCGGCATGTCGATGGGCGGCATGATCGCGCAGCAGTTCGCGCTCGATTATCCGGAACGCGTGACGACGCTCACGCTTTGCGACACCGCTAGCCATACGCCGCCACAAGCGCGCGAAACATGGAACGAGCGCGCCGCCACAGTACGCAGCGAGGGTCTGGGGACGCTCGTCGACGCGACGATGGCACGCTGGTTCACCGCCGACTTCCGGCGCACGCATGCGCCGACAGTCCAGCGGATTTGTGACGTTTTATTACGGACCCCTTCAGAAGGCTATGCGATGGCCTGCGAGGCGCTACGCGATTTCGACGTGGAAAACCGGCTTGCGCAATTGCGCGTGCCGACGCTCGCAGTGGCGGGCCGCCACGACAGCGGCACGCCGATGGCCGTGACGCAGGCCCTTGCAAAAGAAGTAGAAGGGTCGCATTTCGTGGTGCTCGATGCGGCGCATCTGGCCCCGGTAGAGGAGTCGCACCGTTTTACCGCGTTGCTCGAAACGTTTCTCAAGCAGTTGGTCTAAGCAGTTCGAAGTAAAAGCATCATGGCAGTGGCACCAGTCGAGAAGGGAAGTAAAAAAGGGAGAGCAGTCCACATAAGAGGTGATGCGGGACCCACCCCTTGAATTCCAGAACGAACGCTCCATGTATTGGCCGAGAAGGTCAGGGAGCACAGGAAAAAGGAGTGTCGCCATGCAAATGATCTACAACAGTCCCAACTATTGCGTCGTCGAATTCCCACCGCAGGACGGTCACAGCGCGATGCGTGCAGGCGGCTACGAGATCGTCGACAAAAACGCGCGCCGCGAGATCTTCATCGACGGCGTGATGGCGGCACGTTTTCGCGAAGACGTGCAAAAGCTGATGGACGAAGACCAGTCGCTCGACGAAGTCGACGAATTCCTCGGACAGTTCGACAGCCTCATGCAGCAACCCGTCGTGCTTCACTGACGCTAGCGCACCCCGCGGCACTCAACGCGCAGCGTCCTTCACACGAAACCCTGTCCGGCTTGGCCGGGCGGGGTTTTCTTTTGGCCGTCCCGCGCGCGCCGCGGCGGTTGCCGGCGCGCGACGCCGCCCGCAGCGGCGCGTTGCCGCAGCGGATACAATGTGGGGTTTCCCAGTTCAACCGGCACCACGCCCGCCCGCGATCCATGAACCAGCCCGCAGCCCTTGCCTCGCGCCCCGCCGGGGACGCCAAATACACGCGCGGCGCAGCGCTTCCCGCGCTGCTTGCCTCGCGTATCGTGATCCTCGATGGCGCGATGGGCACGATGATCCAGCGCTACAAGCTCGACGAAGCCGCCTACCGCGGCGAACGCTTCAAGGACTATCCGCGCGATATCAAGGGCAACAACGAGCTGCTCTCGCTCACGCAGCCGCAGATCATCAGCGAGATTCACGAGCAGTATCTCGCGGCGGGCGCGGACATCATCGAGACCAACACGTTCGGCGCGACCACGGTGGCCCAGGACGACTACGGTATGGGCGAACTGGCCATCGAGATGAACGTCGAGTCGGCGAAGCTCGCACGCGCCGCCTGCGAAAAGTATTCGACGCCGGACAAGCCGCGCTTCGCCGCGGGTGCGATCGGGCCGACGCCGAAAACGGCAAGCATCTCGCCCGACGTGAACGATCCGGGCGCGCGCAACGTGACGTTCGAAGAACTGCGCAATGCGTACTACGAGCAGGCGAAGGCGCTCATGGACGGCGGCTGCGACCTCTTCCTCGTCGAGACGATCTTCGACACGCTCAACGCCAAGGCCGCGCTGTTCGCGCTCGACCAGCTCTTCGAAGATACGGGCGAGAATCTGCCGATCATGATCTCGGGCACCGTCACCGACGCCTCGGGCCGCATTCTCTCCGGCCAGACCGTCGAAGCGTTCTGGAATTCGCTGCGCCACGCGAAGCCGCTCACGTTCGGCCTGAACTGCGCGCTGGGCGCGGCGCTCATGCGCCCGTATATCGCCGAGCTTGCGAAGCTCTGCGACACCTACGTCTCGTGCTATCCGAACGCGGGCCTGCCCAATCCGATGAGCGACACGGGCTTCGACGAAACGCCCGCCGATACCTCGGCACTGCTCAAGGAATTCGCGAGCGCCGGACTCGTGAACGTGGCGGGCGGCTGCTGCGGCACGACGCCCGAGCACATTGCGGCGATTGCCAAAGCGCTCGCCGAGATCAAGCCGCGCCGCTG
Organism: Paraburkholderia sp. CNPSo 3272; assembly: GCF_024206495.1. Classification (GTDB taxonomy): domain Bacteria; phylum Pseudomonadota; class Gammaproteobacteria; order Burkholderiales; family Burkholderiaceae; genus Paraburkholderia. The sequence continues at coordinate 372,785 of NZ_JAMBPQ010000002.1, forward strand.
GCCCGGCCAGTATCGCGACGCTGCCTGACGCCACATACGATCGCTGCTTCCGAGTCCTGCTCCCACACCATACGATCCGGTCCCACGCCATGACTGACCATACCCTGCGCCTTTCCGGCCTCGAACCCTTCAACGTGACCGAAGGCACGCTGTTCATTAACGTGGGCGAGCGCACCAACGTGACCGGCTCGAAGGCCTTTGCGCGGATGATTCTCAACGGGCAGTTCGACGAGGCGCTCGCCGTGGCGCGCCAGCAGGTCGAAAACGGCGCACAGGTCATCGACGTCAACATGGACGAAGCCATGCTCGACTCGAAGGCGGCGATGGTGCGCTTCATGAACCTGATCGCCTCCGAGCCCGACATTGCGCGCGTGCCGATCATGATCGACTCGTCGAAGTGGGACGTGATCGAGGCGGGCCTGCAGTGCGTACAGGGCAAGGCCATCGTCAACTCGATCTCGCTCAAGGAAGGCAAGGAGCAGTTCGTGCATCACGCGAAGCTGATTCGCCGCTATGGCGCGGCGAGCGTGGTGATGGCGTTCGACGAACAAGGCCAGGCCGACACGTTCGCGCGCAAGACCGAGATCTGCAAGCGCTCCTACGAGATCCTCGTGAACGAAGTGGGCTTCCCGCCCGAGGACATCATCTTCGACCCGAACATCTTTGCGGTCGCCACGGGCATCGAGGAGCACAACAACTACGCGGTGGACTTCATCAACGCCACGCGCTGGATCAAGCAGAACCTGCCCTACGCGAAGATCAGCGGCGGGGTGTCGAACGTGTCGTTTTCGTTCCGCGGCAACGACCCGGTGCGCGAGGCGATCCACACCGTGTTCCTCTACCACGCCATTCAGGCAGGCATGGACATGGGCATCGTGAACGCGGGCCAGCTCGGGGTGTACGCGGACCTCGACGCCGAACTGCGCGAGCGCGTGGAAGACGTGGTGCTCAACCGCCGCGCCGACGGCACTGACCGGCTGCTCGAAATCGCCGACAAGTTCAAGACCGGCGCCGCGAAGAAGGAAGAGAACCTCGAGTGGCGCAACCAGCCTGTCGAAAAGCGTCTTGCGCATGCACTCGTGCACGGCATCACGAACTTCATTGTCGAGGACACCGAAGAAGCGCGCGAGAAGATCATGGGCGGCGGCGGCCGCCCGATCAACGTGATCGAAGGCCCGCTCATGGACGGCATGAACATCGTCGGCGACCTGTTCGGCCAGGGCAAGATGTTCCTGCCGCAGGTCGTGAAATCGGCGCGCGTGATGAAGCAGGCCGTGGCGCACCTGATTCCGTTCATCGAGGAAGAAAAGCGCCTGCTCGCCGAAGCGGGCGCCGACGTGCGCGCGAAGGGCAAGATCGTCATCGCGACCGTGAAGGGCGACGTGCACGACATCGGCAAGAACATCGTGTCGGTGGTGCTCCAGTGCAATAACTTCGAAGTGGTCAATATGGGCGTGATGGTCCCGTGCAACGAAATTCTCGCGAAAGCCAAGGTCGAAGGCGCGGATATCGTCGGGCTCTCGGGGCTCATTACGCCGTCGCTCGAGGAAATGGCTTATGTCGCGAGCGAAATGCAGCGCGACGACTACTTCCGCATCAAGAAGATTCCGCTGCTCATTGGCGGCGCGACCACCTCGCGCGTGCATACGGCCGTGAAGATCGCGCCGCACTACGAAGGTCCGGTCGTGTACGTGCCGGACGCGTCGCGTTCGGTGTCGGTGGCGTCGAGCCTGCTTTCGGACGAAGGCGCGGCGAAGTACCTCGACGAACTCAAGGCCGACTACGAGCGCATTCGCGACCAGCACGCCAACAAGAAGGCCACGCCGCTAGTGACGCTCGAAGAAGCGCGCGCGAACAAGACGAAGATCGACTGGGCGAACTTCCAGCCCGTGAAGCCGAAGTTCATCGGCCGCCGCGTGTTCAAGAATTTCGACTTGAACGAACTCGCGAATTACATCGACTGGAGTCCGTTCTTCCAGACCTGGGATCTCGCCGGTCCCTATCCGCAGATCCTCAACGACGAGATCGTCGGCGAGTCGGCGCGCCGCGTGTTTTCCGACGCGAAGTCGATGCTTTCGCGCCTGATTCAGGGCCGCTGGCTGCAGGCCAACGGCGTGATCGCGCTGTTGCCCGCGAACACGGTGAATGACGACGACATCGAGATCTACACGGACGAAACGCGCCGTGAAGTCGCACTCACGTGGCGCAACCTGCGCCAGCAGTCGGTGCGCCCGGTGGTGGACGGCGTGACGCGTCCGAACCGCTCGCTTGCCGACTTCATCGCGCCGAAGGATTCGGGCGTGGCGGACTATATCGGCATGTTCGCGGTGACGGCGGGCATTGGCGTGGACGTGAAAGAGGCGCAGTTCGAGAAGGACCACGACGACTACAGCGCGATCATGCTCAAGGCGCTCGCGGACCGGTTCGCGGAAGCGTTCGCCGAAGCATTGCACGCACGCGTGCGCCGCGATTTGTGGGGCTATGCAGCCAGCGAAACGCTCGACAACGACGCGCTGATCGCCGAAAAGTACGCGGGCATTCGCCCCGCTCCTGGCTACCCGGCCTGCCCCGATCACCTCGTGAAGCGCGACATGTTCGACTTCCTGCAAGCGGGCGAAGTCGGCATGAGCGTGACCGAATCGCTCGCCATGCTGCCGGCCGCGAGCGTTTCGGGCTTCTATCTCGCGCATCCGGACAGCACCTATTTCTCGGTGGGCAAGATCGGCCAGGACCAGCTCGCCGACTATGCAAAGCGTATGTCGCTCTCCGACGCGGACGCCCGCCGCGCGCTGGCGCCGCAGCTCTAAGCCGCACGGCGCGCCGCCCCGGGCGGCGCGCTTTCCCCCGTCGCGCTACCCCCTGTTGTCGGCGCCCGACATACGCCATCCGGCAAGGTGAAGATTACGCGCGCGCGATTTTTCGGCTTTGTAAGATGGCCCGGCAAGACCCGGTATCACCTGCATGACACCCGGCCATATACGGCAACACCGCGCCGGCTCGCTCATCAGCAAATCCTTAAAACGCAAAATCGAAGCAACCTCGACGGAGAAATCGTATGAAAAAGCTGATGTTGATGTTGACCGCCTTCGGCGTCGCGGCGCTCGCGCAGCCGTCGTTCGCCCAGCCGGCCGCGCCGGAGCAGGCGAGCCCGGCGACGTCGTATTCGGCGCCCACCGAAAAGCACGTGAAGAAGCCGAAGAAAAAGAAAATGAAGAAGTCGGAGGCTTCCGCCGCCGAACCGGCGGCCGCCAGCGAGTAAGGCGAGCCGCAGGTGAACAAAAGCAAAGAGCCCGCAATGTTGCGGGCTCTTTGCTTTGGAACATCGAATCGGGCGGGGCCGCCGGAGCGGCCCTCACAGGCTCGCTGCTGCGCGCCATGGCGGCGGCGCACCCCCGCGCCCAGTCAAGTCACGCACGGACCTCAAATACCCCACAAAACGTCGTTGTCTTCCTTCTTCGCGGCACGCAGCATATCGAGGAACGGAAAGGCGCGCTGCGCGAGGCCGACCGGCAGTTCGTGATGCACGTGGTCATCTTCGCCTTCGTGGAAATGGCCTTCCTGTTCGTGGCGCTCTTTCTTGTCCGTGGCGATGGCTGCTTCGAGCTTGGTGATGGCGGTATCGAGTTCGTCGTGGGTAATCACGCCGCGCGGGCCGAGCCGCTTGCCGATGATGCCGAGAAGGTACTGTGCGAGGTTCTCCAGCATCGTAACGTCAGGCGCCGCGTGGCATTTAAAAGTAACCAGCATGTCTGTTCCCTTTATGATTTTTTGGATCTGCGCGTGACGTTCCGGCCTGCGAAGCCAGATGGGCCAAGGCGGTCCATGTCGCGCTACCTCATTTCACATATTAGCACCTGCTAAAATCCGTCAGGACGGAATTACCCGCAGGGTGCGGCGACCGGACGTTCTGGCATCAGGGACGCCGCCACGCCGCCTGCCGCAACGAGGCCCCACGTGCATTGACGCATAACAGGTGGCCCGCCGCGAGGCTGGCGCCCTCACCCGTATTCGGCGGTCAGCGCCGGCAAGCCAGGGGCCATGCCCCGGGTTACGCCCCCGGGCGCCGGCCCCGCATCCCATTACCCGCACAGGACTTGCAACCAGCATGCTGCCCGCACAGAAACACACCCTGGAGACCCTGCTCGCGCAAGCCGTAGCCCAAGTGGCGAAGGCCGCCGAAGGCGCGAGCGAGGCCGCGTTCATCGTGCCCGCGATCACGCTCGAGCGCCCGAAGGTCGCCGCCCACGGCGACGTCGCCTGCAACGTCGCCATGCAACTGGCCAAGCCCCTGCGCGCGAACCCGCGCCAGCTCGCCCAGCAGATCGTCGACGCCGTGCTCGCCCAGCCCGAGGCGGCAGGCCTCGTCGAGGCGGCCGAAGTGGCCGGCCCCGGCTTCATCAACCTGCGTCTGACCGCCAACGCGAAGCGCGCCGTGATCGGCGCCGTGTTCGAGCAGGGCGAGGCATTCGGCCGCTCGCAGCGCGAGGCCGGCAAGCGCGTGCTCGTCGAGTTCGTCTCGGCCAACCCCACGGGCCCGCTGCATGTGGGCCACGGCCGCCAGGCCGCGCTCGGCGACGCCATCTCGAATGTGCTTGCCTCGCAGGGCTATGACGTGCACCGCGAGTTCTACTACAACGACGCAGGCGTGCAGATCGGCAACCTCGCCGTCTCCACCCAGGCGCGCGCGCGCGGCTTCAAGCCCGGCGACGCCGAATGGCCGGAAGCGGCCTACAACGGCGAATACATCGCCGACATCGCGCGCGACTACCTCGCGGGCGAAACCGTGGCGGCCAAGGACGGCGAGCCCGTCACGGGCGAGAAGGACCCCGAGAACCTCGAAGCGATCCGCCGCTTCGCCGTGGCCTATCTGCGCCACGAGCAGGATCTCGACCTGCAGGCGTTCGGCGTGAAGTTCGACCGCTACTACCTCGAGTCGTCGCTGTACACGGAAGGCCGCGTCGAGAAGACCGTCGAGGCGCTGGTCGCGTCGGGGCAAACCTACGAGCAGGAAGGCGCGCTGTGGCTCAAGACCACCGACTACGGCGACGACAAGGACCGCGTGATGCGCAAGTCCGACGGCACCTACACCTACTTCCTGCCCGATGTGGCCTACCACGTCACGAAGTGGGAGCGCGGCTTCACGAAGGTCATCAACATTCAGGGCTCCGACCACCACGGCACCATTGCGCGCGTGCGCGCGGGCCTGCAGGCGCTCGGCATCGGCATTCCGAACGGCTATCCCGACTACGTGCTGCACAAGATGGTCACGGTGATGCGCGACGGCCAGGAGGTGAAAATCTCCAAGCGCGCGGGCAGCTACGTGACGGTGCGCGACCTGATCGAATGGTCGGGCGGCGCGAACCCGGGCAGCGAAGTCTCGCCCGACCTGCTCGACGAGGCGACCATCCGCCGCGGCCGCGACGCCGTGCGCTTTTTCCTCATCTCGCGCAAGGCCGACACCGAATTCGTATTCGACATCGACCTCGCGCTGAAGGAAAACGACGAAAACCCGGTGTACTACGTGCAGTACGCGCATGCGCGCATCTCGTCGATTCTCGGCGACTGGCAGGGCAAGTTCGGCGGCGATCCGGCCGCGCTGCCCAAGGTCGATCTCGCGCCGCTTGCCAGCGAGCGCGCGCTCGCGCTCATCGCGAAGCTCGGCGAATTCCCCGACATGCTCACGCATGCCGCCAGCGAACTCGCGCCGCACGCGGTGGCGTTCTACCTGCGCGAACTCGCCGCTGAGTTTCACTCGTTCTACAATGCCGAACGCGTTCTCGTCGACGACGTCGCCGAACGCGACGCCCGCGTCGCCCTCCTCGCGGCCACGCGCCGGGTGCTCGCGAACGGCCTGGCCGTGATCGGCGTGTCCGCGCCGGAGCGCATGTAACGAGACGCGCGAGACCCGCGCGCAGCAGCTTGTTTGGGGCCGCCGCCTCGCGCGGACGGCCATTCCAGGATTCTCTTGTTTGCAGGTGATTCAGACGATGGCAAAACCGCGCCGCACTACAAAACAGCAGTCGAAGCAGTCCGGGGGAACCTTTCTCGGCATCGTGCTGGGCCTGATCGTCGGCCTTGCGATCGCGGTGGTGGTGGCGCTCTACATCACGCGCGCGCCCACGCCGTTCGTCTCGAAGGTCGCGCCGCCGGCCGCTTCCGACGTCGGCCAGAACAACGAGCAGGTCGACCCGAACCGCGCGCTGCAGGGCAAGTCGCCGGGCCAGCCGGTGCCGCAGGCCGCGCAAAGCACGCCGCCCAACACGGCGCCGGGGCAGACCACGAACCAGTCGCAGTCCTCGGGCATGCTCGAAGAGCCGCAGATCGTGGAAGTGCCGCCCTCGGGTTCGAACAGCAACGCCAACAACAACGGCGTGGCCGTCGCGCCGCAACCGTCGACGGGTGAGAACGTCACGAGCGGCACGGCGATCGCGAAGAAACCGCAGTCGGCCAGCAACTCGACGAGCAACCCGGCCCAGATCCTCGCGAACAACCAGCCGCAGAAGCCCGCCACCGCGGTGCCGACGCCCCCGGGCGCCAAGCCCGGCAGCGCCGTGCCCGCACAGGGCGACGCCAACACCGGCTACTTCCTGCAGGTGGGCGCGTACAAGACATCGGGCGACGCCGAGCAGCAGCGCGCGCGCCTCGCGTTCCAGGGGTTCGAGTCGAAGGTCACGCAGCGCGACGCCGGCGGTGTGACGTACTATCGCGTGCGCATCGGTCCGTTCACGAAGTTCGACGACATGAACTCGACGCGTCAGCGCCTGTCCGACGCCGGTATCGATACGGCCGTCATCCGCTTCACGAAGCAGTAATCGCCGTGCGCGCCGCGCACCGCGCCCGCCCAGCGAAGCCGCAGCCATTCAGCGGCGTTCGCGTGAGGCAGGGCCGCGGCGCGCCGCGCGGCGTCCGTCAACAAGCAACACCCGCGCAGCACCCGCACGCGCCAGCTTCGCGCCAACGGCGCCCTGCGGCAGACAACCGGCCGCCGCCGGTCCAAGAACAGTGGACTCCTACGCCATGAAACGACTTCTCGGTACGCTTTTTCTCTCGCTTTCGCTGATCGCCGGCGTGGCCCACGCCTCGGCCGCGGCACCCGTGGCCGGCAAGGACTACACGGTCCTGAAGGCGCCCCAGGCGCTCGACGTGCCCGCGGGCAAGATCGAAGTGATCGAGTTCTTCTGGTACGGCTGCCCGCACTGCAACGCGTTCGACCCTTATCTCGAAGCGTGGATCAAGAAGCAGGGCCCGGACGTCGTGTTCAAGCGCGTGCCGGTGGCGTTCCGTGACGATTTCATCCCGCACTCGAAGATGTACTACGCGCTCGACGCGCTCGGTCTCGCCCAGAAGCTCACGCCGGTCGTGTTCCACGAAATCCACGTGAACAAGAACTACCTGCTCACGCCGGAAGACCAGGCGAAGTTCCTCGCGACGCAAGGCGTGGATGCGAAGAAGTACATGGAAGCGTACAACTCGTTCTCGACGCAGAGCGCGCTGCAGCGCGACAAGGCCCTACTCGACGCCTACAAGATCGACGGCGTGCCGACCATTGCCATCCAGGGCAAATACGAAACCGGCCCGGCCATGGTCCAGGGTCCGGAAGACAAGGCGCTGCCGGGTACGGCCCAGGTGATGGACTACATCATCTCGCAGATCCGCGCGAAAAAGATGTGAGGGTTAGCGCCATGCAAGACGCGCCACTGAAGGTCTTCATCACCGGCGCGTCGAGCGGCATTGGCGCCGCGCTCGCAGCCGAATACGCGCGGCAGGGCGCCGTCCTCGGGCTCGTCGCGCGCCGCGGCGAGGCCCTTGCCGGCTTCCGGCAGTCCCACCCCGATCACCCCATCTCCATCTATCCCGCCGACGTGCGCGACGCCGATGCGCTCGCTGCCGCCGCGCGCGACTTCATCGCTCAGCACGGCATGCCCGACATCGTGATCGCCAATGCGGGCGTGAGCCGCGGCGCGCTGACGGGCGAAGGCGATCTCGCCACGTTCCGCGACGTGATGGACACCAACTACTTCGGCATGGTCGCCACCTTCGAGCCGTTCGCGTCGGCAATGGCGCGGGCAAGACGCGGCACGCTCGTGGGCATCGCGAGCGTGGCCGGCGTGCGCGGGCTGCCGGGCTCGGGCGCCTACAGCGCCTCGAAGGCCGCCGCGCTCGCCTATCTCGAAGCGCTGCGCGTGGAAATGCGCCCGTTCGGCGTGCCCGTGGTCACCATCGCGCCCGGCTACATCCGCACGCCGATGACGGCGAAGAACCCCTACCGCATGCCTTTCCTGATGGACGCGGACCAGTTCGCCGCGAAGACCGCGCAAGCGATCGCGCGCGGCACGTCGTTCGCGGTGTTCCCCTGGCCGATGCGCGTGGCCGCGATGATGCTGCGCGCGCTGCCGCGCTGGGTCTACGACCGCGTGTTCGAAAAGGCGCCGCGCAAGCCGCGCGCAGCGAGCCACTAAGCCGCTTCGGCTTGCAGCACGGCGCCCCCATGCCATATGGGTATGTGGATTAAATTGTTGTCTCGGCAATTTCCCTTCGATAAGCTTGGCTCGTCCGGGCGCCCTTCCGAGCCTTCTCGCCTCTCCTCAATCGAACAAAACGGGGCGCCGTCCGCCACCGAAAACCACGGAGATCCCATGCGCTTCACCTCGCCCACCGCGCGCGCGCTCATGCCTGCTTTCGTGCTCGCGACCGCGCTTGGCGCGGCGTTCGCGGCCGTTCCCGCGCTCGCCAAACCGCTGACAGTCTGCACCGAGTCGAGTCCCGACGGCTTCGACGTCGTGCAATTCAATTCGCTCGTCACGACCAACGCGTCCGCCGACGTCATCTTCAATTCGCTCGTGGCCTATGACGAAGCGCAGAAAAAGGTCGTGCCCGCGCTCGCGGACAAGTGGGAAGTGAGCGCCGACGGCCTGACCTATACGTTCCATCTGCGGCCCGACGTGGCGTTTCAGACGACCGAATGGTTCAAGCCCACGCGTACGCTCAACGCCGACGACGTGGTCTTCACGTTCGATCGCATGCTCGACGCGAACAACCCGTGGCACAAGGTAGCCGGCGCGAGCGGCTTCCCGCACGCGCAGTCGATGGGCCTCGTGAAGCTCGTGAAGGCGGTCACGAAGGTCGATGCGAACACAGTGAAGTTCGAGCTCAACGAGCCGAACGCCACCTTCCTCTCGATCCTCACGATGGGCTTCGCGTCGATCTATTCCGCCGAGTACGCCGACCAGTTGCTCAAGGGCGGCAAGCAGGTCGATCTCAACGCGAAGCCGGTGGGCACGGGCCCGTTCGTGCTCAAGAGCTACACGAAGGACGCGGTGATCCGCTACGACGTGAACCCGACCTACTGGGGGCCGAAACCGAAGGTGGACCGCCTGATCTACGCGATCACGCCCGACGCCGCCGTGCGCGCGCAAAAGGTGAAGGCCGGCGAATGCCAGATCGCGCTCTCGCCCAAGCCCCAGGACGTGGCCGCGGCGAAGGACGACAAGTCGCTCAAGGTGGTGGAGACGCCAGCGTTCATGACGGCGTTCGTCGCGCTGAACACGCAGAAGAAGCCGCTCGACAACCAGAAGGTGCGCCAGGCGCTGAACATGGCGTTCGACCGCACGACGTACCTGAAGGCGATTTTCGACAACACCGCCACCCCCGCGACCAATCCCTGGCCGCCCATCACCTGGGGCTACGACCGGTCGATCCAGCCGTATCCGTATGACCCGGCGAAGGCGAAGCAGCTGCTCGCCGACGCGGGCTTCCCCAATGGCTTCGCGACGACGATCTGGGTGCGTCCGAACGGCAGCGTGCTGAACCCGAACCCGCGCGCGGGTGCGGAGCTGTTGCAGGCCGATTTCGCGAAGATCGGCGTGAAGGCCGAGATCAAGGTGATCGAGTGGGGCGAGCTGATCAAGCAGGCGAAGCAGGGCCAGCACGACACGCTCTTCATGGGCTGGGCCGGCGACAACGGCGACCCCGACAACTATCTCTCGCCGCTCTTTAGCTGCAATGCGGTGCAGTCGGGCATCAACTTCGCGCGCTTTTGCGATCCGCAGCTCGACAAGCTGATCGCCGAAGGCAAGGCCACCGCCGACCAGGCCAAGCGCGTGAAGCTCTATGAAGCCGCCCAGCAGATCATCCACGACCAGGCGCTGTGGATTCCGCTCGGCTACCCGACCGCCTCCGCCATCACGCGCACGAACGTGAGCGGCTATCAGGTGAGTCCGTTCGGACGCCAGAACTTCGCGAGCGTCGCGGTGCAGTAACGGCACGAGCGCCGGGCGTTCGCGCCCGGCGCTCCGTTTACAGACCTCCCCCGACGATCACGAATTGAAACACGCCCGCCTGCGCCAAACATGCGGGAAGCCCGCCGCAGGCGGGCAAGCGCCCTTTCCTCCCATTACCGCCGGTAAAATTCGCGCGCAGTTTGTTGCAGTTTGGTAACTCAAGCCGGCGAGCGCCTGGCTACATTGAAGCCATCGAATCTTCAACCGAAGGGGCTCAAAATGAAAACCAAACTCTTTGCCGCGCTGGGTGCTGGAGCGCTCGTCCTGGCCGCCTCGCAAACCGCGATGGCCGGCGTGGTGGTCGGCCTGAACGTCGGCGTGCCCGCTCCGGTTTATGTTGAACCCGCACCGGTGTATGTCGCGCCGCAGCCCGTTTATGCGCCGCAGCCCGTGTATGTCGCGCCGCGTCCGGTCTACGTCGCGCCGCCCGTGCGCGTGGCCTACGCGCCGGCTGTCGTGATCGGCTGGCACGGCGACCGCTACTGGGACGGCCGCCGCTGGTACGGCCGCAACGAATGGCATGGCCGTCGCGGCTGGTACTGAATGGCAGCCTGAAATGAAGAGCGCCTCGCAAACTGCGAGGCGCTTTTTATTACGCGCTGTCGTTACGTCGCGCCCGAATTACTTGCGGTCCGCGACGATCTGATCGAACGTGCCGCCATCGGCGAAATGCGTCGCCTGCGCGTTCTGCCAGCTGCCGAACACCTGCTCAACGGTGAAGGTCTTGATCGGCTTGAACTCGCTCGCATGCTTCGCGAGCACCGCGGCATCGCGCGGACGCAGATGATGCTGCGCGATGATCTCCTGCGCGGAGGGCGAATACAGGTAGTCGAGATACGCCTGCGCGCTCTTGCGCGTGCCGTGCTTGTCCACGACCTTGTCGACGATCGTCACCGGCGGCTCCGCCAGCAGACTCACCGAGGGATAGACGGCTTCGAAGTCCTTCGCACCCTCGCCAGTATCGATGAGCGCGACTTCGTTTTCGAAGGTCACGAGCACATCGCCGATGCCGCGCTGCGTGAAGGTCGTCGTCGCGCCCCGGCCGCCCGCGTCCAGCACCGGCACGTTCTTCAGCAGTGCGCGCTCGAAGTCGAGCGCCTGGGCGTCGCTCGCGCCCTGCTGCTTGCGGTAGCCCCACGCGGCCAGATACGCGTAGCGTCCATTGCCCGACGTCTTCGGGTTGGCGATCACGACCTGCACGTCGGGTCTGGCGAGATCGTTCCAGTCCTTGATGTGTTTGGGGTTGCCCTTGCGCACGAGGAACACCATCGTCGTCGTGTAGGGCGCGCTCGAGTCGGGCAGGCGCGTGCGCCAGTTGGCGGGCACGAGATGGCCCTGCTGCGCGAGCAGGTCGATGTCGTTGGGCTGGTTCATCGTCACGACATCGGCTTGCAGGCCTTGCAGCACCGACAGCGCCTGCGCGCTCGAGGCGCCGTGCGACTGCTTGATCGACAGGGTCTCGCCAGTCTTCTTCTGATAGTCGGCGATGAAGCTCGCGTTGATGTCCTTGTACAGCTCGCGCGTCACGTCGTACGAGACGTTCAGCAGCGACGTTTGCGCATGCGCCGCCGCTGCACTCAATGTGATGATGCCCACGCCGAGCCAGCGCGCCGTGCGTCCCAAACCTGCCATGGTGATCCCCGTCTGTCGTTGAAAGGCGTTTCGGCCTGCCTGCATGATTTTCGTAAGCAGACCGAACGCCCGATTCTAGCGAGCCGGGGCGCACGGCTTATACCGATGCGAGCTTTGCTTTGCGGCTTTCGTGCTAAGCCATGATGTGCGCACCGCCGTCGATATACACGGTGTTGCCGCTCATGCGGCGGGCGTAGCGCGTGGCGAGATACGCGGTGGCGTAACCCACGTCCATGATGTCGACGAGTTCGCCGAGCGGCGCGCGCTCCACGGCCTCGGCGAGCATGCGGTCGAAGTCGGGCAGCCCCGAGGCCGCGCGCGTCTTGAGCGGCCCGGGCGAGATCGCGTGCACGCGGATGCCGACCGGCCCGAGTTCGTACGCGAGATATCGGCAGGAGGCTTCGAGCGCCGCTTTCACCGGGCCCATCAGGTTGTAGTTGGGCACGACGCGGTTTGCGCCGTCGTAGCTCATCGCGAAGAGCGTGCCGCCGTGCGGCATGAGCGGCACGGCGCGCTTCGCCATGCGGATGAACGAGTGGCAAGACACGTCCATCGCATACGCGAAGCCCTGCGCCGACGAATCGAGCAGGCCGCCCTGCAGATCCTCCTTCGGCGCATAAGCGATGGAGTGCAGCACGATGTCGAGCGATCCCCACGTTTCGCGCACGGCGTCGAACACGGCGTCGAGCTGGCCGTCTTCCTCGACGTTCAACGGCAGCAGCAACTGCGCGCCCAGCTCGTTAGCGAGCGGCTCGACGTAGGGTTTGGCCTTGTCGTTGAGATAGGTGATGGCGAGCTGTGCACCGAGATCGGCGAACGCGCGGGCGCAGCCGTAAGCGATCGAATCGGCGTTCGCCACGCCGGTGACGAGCGCGCGCATGCCGGCAAGCGGCCGTTCGGGAGGAGTATGCATGGCTGACCTCGCAGTGGAAGACGGCCGGTGACGGCCGCGGATGCAGTTGCCGATCTGGCTGCCGGTGTGCCGACCTCAACGCGACGCGCCGCATCGGTGGATGCGGCGCGTCCGGGGTGACACGGCAACGGGCCTCGTTACTCGCCTGCGCTGCGCGTCGCGCGGCGGCGCGTGGCCGTCGTGCCCGCGGCCCGCGTGGCGGTGGGCGTCGATGCCGCGCGCGAGCGGCGCGCTACCGTCTTGGCGGCAGCCGGCGCCTTCTTCGCTTCGGCCGGTTCCGTGGTCTTCACCTTCACACCGGCGCGCGCCGCACGCATGGGTTTCGCGGACGCGGCGTGCTCGCCCGCAACAGCGGCCTTCGCGCGGGAGGACTTCGCGGGAGCCGCCGGGGCTTCGACTTCAGCTTGCGCAGCTTGTGCGGCGGAGGATGCCTGGACGCCCTGTTCGGCGCTGCCGTCACCAGCCGTACCGCCGCCGGCGCCCGAAACACCGCCGCCCTCCGACGACGACCCGCCGCCGTCGAGCGGCGGCAGCCCCGTCTTCTCGCTGCCCGGCTCGACGCCCAGCGCGCGCTGCACGTGGCGATAGCGCTCGCGCCGCTCGCCTTCGAGCGGCCCGGACACGGTAGCGATGCGGTACACGGCTGCGAGCAGCGCGCGGCGCGTCTTCATCTCGGGCACGATCTCGGGCAAGGCGTCGATCGCGGCCTGCGGATCGAGTTGCACGATCGCGCCCTGGCGCCTCGCCGATTCCTTCAGCTCGGCGATGCTCGGCTGGCGATCGCCGAGATACTCGCGCGCGAGTTCGCGCATGCGCTGGAACGGCCGGTACTGCACGGTATGCATTTCATCGACGATGTACGCGGCGATGCGCATGAACGCGTCGACGAGCGAGCCCTTCGTGAGATGCGCGCGCGCCGCGCGCAGGCGGTACTGCGCGAGTTCCTTGCGTAGCGCCATGAGCGGCGGCGCGATGGGCTCGAGCGGCTCGTTCGGCGTCACGCCCACCCAGGCCTGCACCCACGGCGCGGTGTAGACGTTGTAGAACGTGCTTTCGATCCAGGCGTCGCGGGCGTCGCGGTAGGCGTCCCACGAAGCTTCGATGGTCGCCGACGCCTGCTTTTCGAGCAGCGTGAACGGATTGTCGGGCGCGGTGGGCTTGCGGCTGCCACGCACCGCTTCGGCCATCGCGGGCAACACCCCGAGCGCCGGGTTCGCGTCGCTCAGCACGCTGCGCTCGACGCGCGAAGGATGCGACTCGCGCAGCGCATGCGCGCTGAACGCGTTGCTCGACGCACGCACGAACGGCGAAACGAACAGGTCGTAGAGACGCTGGTTGTTCTCCGCGAAGCGGCGCACCACCTCGAAAGGCTGCTCGTCCTCGCGGCCGTCGTCGAGCGCGAGAATGTCTTCGATGGTGCGGCGCTCGAAGCGGATCTCGTAGCGCCCTTCGAGCGCTTCGAGGCGCCCGGCTTCCGGCGTCGAGTCGGTGATTTTCGCTTCGTAGAGGCCCGGCGGCAGCACGTCGATCAGATCGAGCGCTGAGAATAGTTCGGTGTGCTCCTTATTGGCCACGCTCGCCGAAACGAAGATGCCGAGGTGTCCCACCTTGTCGTGCAGGCAGTACACGATCACCTGCTCGTTGGCGACGATCTCGTCGACGCTCGCGTAGAGGTCGGGAATCCAGTTGAGCGCCTGCTGCGGCGGCGTGATGTTGTCGCCCCACGAAGCGAGCACGATGATCGGCGTGCGGATGTTGCGCAGGTCCACTGGGGAGCGCGCATTCTTCGCGAACACTTCGTTGCGCGTGAGGTGGTTGCCCACGAACAGGTTCTGCACGATCCAGTCGATCTCGGCGCGGTTCAGCTGGAAATGGCCGCCCCACCAGCGCTCGAATTCGAGGAAGCGCTCGCGCTCGGAATCGACTCTCGAATAGAGGTTGTAGAGCTTGCCCCAGTACGTGTTGGCCGGATTGAGGTACTCGAAGTTCTGCACGAGATACGCGCCGTCGAAGCGGCCGTCGCCGAGGTCCGCTGCAAGCGAGGACATCCACGAGCCGCCCAGCATGCCGCCCGAATAGCGCATGGGATTCTTGCCGCGCACGCCGGCCCAGTACGACAGCGGCGAGCCCGCGAGCATGAGCGGGCCCACCAGTGTGGGCGCGGAGGCTGCGAGCAGCGCCGCGGCCCAGCCGCCCTGGCAGTTGCCGATGATGAACGGCAGGCCGTCGGCGTCGGGATGCAGCTCGCGCACGCGTTGCACGAACACGCCTTCAGCCTGCGCGACCGACTGGATCGTCTGCGTTTCGCAGGGCACCGGGAAGAAGGTCACGAAATAGCACGGGTGGCCCTTGCGCAACGCGATGCCGACTTCGCTGTCCATCTTGAACCCGGCAATGCCGGGACCGTGGCCTGCACGCGGATCGATCACGACGAAGGGGCGCATGCGCGGATCGGTCGGCACGCCCTCTTCGGGCTTGATGCGCAGGAGTGCGTAATTGCAGGGATCGTCGAGTTCGCGGCCGTCGACGATCACTTCGTAGTCGAACGCGAGCACCGGCGGCATGCCCGCCTGTTCGTGCACGTAAGTCTGGTTGCCGCGCTCGCGCAGCACGTCGAGGAACAGCACGCTGCGCTGGCAGGCGTCGTAGAGGTAGTCGTAGAGCGGCTGCGCGGCCGTCGGCGCGGCCTGCGCCGATTCGATTGCCCGGTTCACTGCCGAGGACACGGCCGAAGCCGCCTCGATCAACGGCGTCTCGGGCGATGACTCCTCGTCGGATGCGCCCGCGAGGGGCCAGAAAGGCGCAAAGGGCCAGAAAGACGTGCCCGATGCGAGCCTGGGCAGAAACGAAAACGGCGACGAAACGAGCGGCGAGGAGGCGGGAACTGCCACGAGACGAATCTCCTTTAAGGGAGCACCGGCCCGCCTCGCGGCGAGCAGGCGCCAGGCCGGCGCGGGCCGTGGACGCGCGCCTTCACGACGGATGGCGCGCGGGGCCTGGCCGCTGCCCCCTCTTCTGCCGCCCCGAGAATGGCGGCATGGCGGGCAACGGGGCCGGCAAAAGATATTCGCGGCCGCATGCGCGCTTCGTGCGCCTCGCGACCGCGACGTGAAAAGAGCCAGATCATGTTGCACTGCGGCATCTAAAAACTTAGGCGTCGGCCCGGCGAATGTCAAGTTCGCGGCGGGCCCCCGGGACCTCCCTCGATGATCGCAACGCCCTGTGAACGAAGGATGACAGGCGCGACCGTCGGCCCTGACCGTCGCGCGTCATGATGCCGCGCCGGGCTGGCGCGCATCCAGCCGACTGGCTCATTCGCGCTGGTCTACACTGTTACGGCTTTGCGCGCCGCAGCATGGTCCAGATGGACGCCCTAGTGGAGACCGCCATGACTTCATCGCCCGACAAGTATTCGGTTCTGCTCGCCCGTTGCGGCGGCCTCGCGCCCGTGCCCACCGCCGTGGCGCATCCCTGTGACGTATCCTCGCTCACGGGGGCGCTCGACGCCGCGAACCTCGGCTTGATCGTGCCGATCCTCGTCGGCCCCGAAGCGAAGATCCGCGCGGTGGCCGAGGAAGCCGACCTGCGCCTCGACGGCATCACCCTCATCGACGCGCCGCACAGCCACGCCGCCGCCGAACTCGCCGTACGCGCCGTGCGCGAGGGCCAGGCCGAACTGCTCATGAAGGGCAGCCTGCACAGCGACGAACTGCTCCACGAAGTCGCGCTCGGCGCGAATGGGCTGCGCACCGAGCGGCGCCTCTCGCACGTGTTCGCGATGGACGTGCCCTCGTACCACAAGCCGCTTTTCATCACCGATGCGGCCGTCAACATCTTCCCCAAGCTCGCCGACAAGGCCGACATCGTGCGCAACGCGATCGACCTCGTGCAGTCGCTGGGCGTGGGCACGCCCAAGGTCGCCATTCTCGGCGCGGTGGAAACCGTGTCCGAAAAGATGCCCTCCACGATCGACGCCGCCGCGCTCTGCAAGATGGCCGATCGCGGCCAGATCACGGGCGGCCTGCTCGACGGCCCGCTTGCCTTCGACAACGCGATCAGCGCCGAAGCCGCGCGCATCAAGGGCATTACGTCGCCCGTTGCAGGCGACCCCGACATCCTGCTCGTGCCCGACCTCGAAGCGGGCAACATGCTCGCCAAGCAGCTCACCTTCCTCGCCGGCGCGGAAGCGGCCGGCATCGTCCTCGGCGCGCGCGTGCCGATCATCCTCACGAGCCGCGCCGACAGCGTGCGCTCGCGCATCGGCAGTTGCGCGATCGCCGTACTGCTCGCGCATGCGCGGCGTGCGCGCAAAGCAACGGAGATCCTGTGAGCAGCGTCCAGCCCCATCCGGCCATGGAAGGCCATGTCGTGCTCGTCGTGAATGCGGGGTCGTCGAGCATCAAGTGTTCGGTGTTTCGAGTGATCGAAGACGGCCACGTGGAAGGCGGCGCGCGCGCGCTGCATGGCGCGGGCGGGCAGATCGAGGGCATCGGCGTCGCGCCGCGCGTGGTCGCGCATATGGCCGACGGGCGCCTGATCGTCGACGAGAAGTTTCCGGTTGCGCAGGTCACCGATCACGACGCCGCGTTTCGTCTACTGCGCCTCGTGCTCGCCGTGGGCCTGCGCGACACGCCGCCCGCCGCGATCGGTCACCGCGTGGTGCACGGCGGCGCGCGCTACGCCGACGCGGTGCTCATCGACGACGAAGTGATCCAGGAGCTCGACGCGCTCACGCCGCTCGCGCCGTTGCATCAGCCGCACAATCTCGCCGCGATCCGCGCGGTGCGCCAGGCCGCGCCCGAACTGCCGCAGGTGGCATGCTTCGACACCGCGTTCCACGCGGGCAACGACATCATGGCGCAGCTCTTCGCCCTGCCCTATAGCTATTACGGCGAGGGCGTGCGGCGCTACGGCTTTCACGGTCTCTCGTACGAGTACATCGCGCGGCACCTGCATCAGGTCGCGCCCGACATTGCGCGCGGGCGCGTGGTCGTCGCGCATCTGGGCAACGGTGCGAGCCTGTGCGCGATGAAGGACGGCAAGAGCGTCGAGACGACCATGGGCCTCACCGCGCTCGACGGTCTGCCCATGGGCACCCGCTGCGGCGCGCTCGATGCGGGCGCCGTGCTCTGGATGATGGCGAAGGGCATGGACTACCACGCCATCGAGAAGGTGCTGTATCAGGAGTCGGGCCTGAAGGGGCTGTCGGGCCTGAGCAGCGACATGCGCGAGCTGCTTGCGAGCGGCAGCGACCGGGCGAGGCTCGCAATCGACTTCTATACGTATCGCATCGCGCAGGACGTGGGCAAGCTCGCCGTGGTGCTGGGCGGGCTCGACGCGCTCGTGTTCACGGCGGGCATCGGCGAGCATGCGGCGCCCGTTCGCGCGCAGGTGTGCGAGCGGCTCGCGCCGGTTTTCGGCACCGTGCTCGACGCGCAAGTCAACGAGGTGGGCAGCAGTGACGGCAACGAGCGCGTGAGCACGCGCGAAAGCCGCGTGCCCGTTTTCGCGATCCGCACCGACGAAGAAGGGATGATCGCGCTCCATACGGCACGGTTGTTACGAGCGGCGCTCAGGCACTGAGCGGGCACGGCGCAGCGGTTCGCTACCCCTGACTTCAGGCGTACGCCGGACCGCCCTGGTCGAATACCGCGTCGCGCAACCGCCCCGGCGCTGCGCCATGAACGAGCGTATCGACGAAATACTTCGCGCGCGGCCACGGCCCAAAGCCTGCCGCCGTGTTGATGTGACCCGCATCGCCGAGATTCACGAACGTGCTGCCGAGTTGCTGCGCGAGCGCGCGGGCGCCTTCGAGCGGCATCCACGGATCGGTTTCGCTGCCGATGAGGATGGAGGGCACGGGCAGCTGCCGCGCCTCGAACGCGCCGGCAAAGCGGAACTTCTCGGGACTTGCGGGCGCGACGAACAGCACACCGGCAATGTCGGCGCCGTTTTCCCCCAGCACGCCGGTGTGCAGCGCATGCGCCGCCACGAGGCAGCCGAAGCTGTGCGCGGCCAGCAGGAACGGCCCGCGCTCGCCAGCGAGCCGGCGCGCGAGCCCCGCGCCCCAGACCGCGAGATCGGGCGCGTCCCAGTCGTCCTGCTCCGCGCGCAGCGAGCGCGCGAACTGGCGTTCGAGCCAGCTCTGCCAGTGAGCGCCGTCGCTGCCGTGCAGGCCCGGCACGGTGACGAGGCGGGGCGGCCAACGCATTTGCGCGCACGAAAGCATGATTTTTTCCTCGCTGGAACACGGCGTGAATCGATTGTGGCCTGCGGGCCGCGCGCGCCGAACCAATTTTTTTTGCTTAGCTTTTCGGCGCGCCCGGCGCGGGCCGGCGCACGACACGCCGCGCTCGGGCGCGCCGCGATTTGCGCGGCGGGCGCGGGCCTGAAAAAGTAGAATGGTGCCGGTGCACGCGGCTCTGCCGGCTCTGGCGGGCCGCACGCAACGCAGCAGCGCGCGTCTGTTCGAGCCGCACCGCCGTTACCAGGGACAGGTTCACCCATCATGAAGATCATTTTCTGGTTCCCGCAGACCGACGCCTCCACGTGGCTCCACGGCCTCGCTCGCGCCCTGCCCGATGCCGAGTTGCGCGAGTGGCAGCCCGGCGACACCGATCCCGCCGACTATGCGGTCGTCTGGCACCCGCCGCGCGAACTCTTCGGCGTGCCGGGGCTTCGCGCCATCTTCAATCTGGGCGCGGGTGTCGATGCGATCCTCGCCCACGAACGCGAACGGCCGGGTACGCTGCCCGGCACCGCCATGCTCGTGCGGCTCGAGGACTCGGGCATGGGCCGGCAAATGAGCGAGTACGTGCAGCATGCCGTGCTGCGCTACCTGCGCCGCTTCGACGAATACGCGCTCGCGCAGGCGCGCCGCGAATGGCACGTGCTCGCGCCGCATCCGCACGAGACCTTCACGGTGGGCGTGCTGGGCCTGGGCGTTCTGGGCGCGCAGGTCGCGCACGCGGTCGCCTCGCTCGGCGTGCCGGTACGCGGCTTTTCGCGCAGCATGAAGACGATCGAGGGCATCGAAACGTATTCGGGCGAGTTGCACGGCGAGCAGTTCGACGCCTTTCTGGACGGCGTGAAGCTGCTCGTGAACCTGCTGCCCGCCACGCCCGACACCGAAAGCGTGCTCAATGCGCGCACCTTCGGCAAGCTCTCGCGAGGCGCGTATCTCGTGAACGTGGCGCGCGGCACGCATCTGGACGAACAGGATCTGCTCGACGCGCTCGCCAACGGCACGCTCGCGGCGGCGACGCTCGACGTGTTCCGCGAAGAGCCGCTGCCGCCCGATCACCTGTTCTGGCGCGAGCCGCGTATCACGATCACGCCGCACAGTTCGGCGCTCACGCTGCGCGACGAAGCAATCTCGCAGGTCGCCGACAAGATTGGCGCGCTGGCTCGCGGCGAGACCGTGAGCGGCGTGGTGCATGTCGGGCGCGGTTACTGAACATCGGGCGGCGCATCGCGACGCCTTTTCAAAAATATCGTTGGAGACACGGCAATGGCCTTACCCACCGCAGTCAAGATCGTCGAAGTCGGCCCGCGCGACGGCCTGCAGAACGAGAAGGAATTCGTTCCCACCGCAACCAAGATCGAACTGATCAACCGGCTCTCGGCCGCGGGCTTTCCGAATATCGAGGCCGCCTCGTTCGTCTCGCCCAAATGGGTTCCGCAGATGGCAGACGGCGCTGAAGTCATGGCCGGCATCGAGCGCCGCAGCGGCGCGATCTACTCGGTCCTCACGCCGAATCTGCGCGGCTTCGAAGGCGCGCTCGCCGCGCGCGCGGACGAGATCGTGATCTTCGGCGCGGCGAGCGAGGCGTTCTCGCAGAAGAACATCAACTGCTCGATCGCAGAAAGCATCGAGCGCTTCGCACCGGTGGCGCAAGCCGCGAAGGAGCACGGCGTGCGCATTCGCGGCAGCATGTCGTGCGCGCTCGGCTGCCCGTATCAGGGCGAAGTGCCGGTCGCTTCGGTCGTCGACGTGGTGGAGCGCTTCGCCGCGCTCGGCTGCGACGAGATCGACATTGCCGACACCATCGGCGTGGGCACGGCGAAGCGCGTGCGCGAAGTGTTCGAAGCGGTGACGAAGGTGTTCCCGCGCGAGCGCCTGTCTGGCCACTTCCACGACACCTACGGCCAGGCGCTCGCCAACATCTATGCGGCGCTCGAAGAAGGCATCGCCATTTTCCACGCCTCGGTGGCGGGCCTGGGCGGCTGTCCATATGCGAAGGGCGCCACGGGCAACGTCGCGACCGAAGACGTGCTGTACCTCATGAACGGCCTGGGCATCCATACCGGCATCGACCTGAACCAGGTCGTCGCGGCGGGTGACTTCATTTCGACCGCCATTGGCCGGGCGAACGTCTCGCGCGCGGGTAAGGCCCTGCTTGCGAAGGCCCGCAGCGAAGCCGCCTGCTCGTGACACGCGCCCCATCGAATCGCAGTACGAAGGAAATCAACTCATGACGGAAACCCTCGACAACCTCGACGCCCTGCCCGATTCCGCACGCCGTGTCGCCCTGATGCTGCGCGAGCGCGGCCACGCAAGGCCCGTCGTGATGCTGCCCGAGACCGGCAAGACCTCCGCCGAAGCCGCCGCGGGTCTCGGCTGCGAAGTCGCGCAAATCGCCAAGTCGATCCTGTTCCGCCGCCGCGAAGACGACGCGCCCGTGCTCGTGATCGCGAGCGGCGCGAACCGCGTCGACGAAAAGAAAGTGGCCGCGCACGTGGGCGAGATCGGCCGCGCCGACGCGAAGTTCGTGCGCGAGAAGACCGGCTACGCCATTGGCGGCGTGTGCCCGATCGGCCATGCCACGACGCCCGTCACGCTGATCGACGCCGATCTGTTCGAGCTCGAAAGCCTGTGGGCCGCGGCCGGCCATCCACATGCGGTGTTCAACCTCTCGCCACAGGAACTCGAAGCGCTGACCGGCGCGCCCGTGGTGGACGTCGCGCTGCGCGACGCGTGAGCATGACCGCGATTCACGACACCGTCGCGCCGCCGCCCTCGCCTTGCATCAATATCTGCCGCATGGATGCGCGCAGCGGCTTGTGCGAGGGCTGCCTGCGCACCATCGACGAAATTGCGAACTGGTCGACGTTCGATGACGACGCCAAGCGCGCCGTTTGGGACGCGATCGAGACACGTCACACGGAATGGGTCGCGCGGCGCTTCGCGTCGCAAGGAGAACAACAATGAACGCGCCCGCCCGCGTCGTTACGGTCGGCGAAACGTTCCGCTCGACGCTTCAACTCACGCCCGAATCGGTGAAATCGTTCGGATTGCTCGTGAACGACCTGAACCCGCTGCATCACGACGAAGCCTACGCGGCGCAAAGCCGCTTTGGCGGCCTGATCGCATCGGGCACGCAACCCACCGCGCATTTCATGGCGCTGCTCGCCACGCACTACTCGCAGTACGCGCAACCGCTCGGGCTCGAATTCGACATGAAGCTCAAGCGCGCCGCACATGCGAACGACACGATCACGTTCGAGTGGCGCGTGGATGAAGCGTGGTGGAAGCCGAGCCTGAACGGCGATCTCGTGAAGCTCGTGGGCGAGGCCGTGAACCAGAAAGGCGAAACGCTCGTGGCAGGGCGCGCGACGATCCTCGTCATGCCCAAACCCGAGCACGCATCGGCATGAGCGCCGCGCCCGCACTCCCCGAATCGATCCGCGTGTTCGAGCGCGGCTGGCTGTCGTCGAACAACGTGCTGCTCGTCGATGAGGCGCGCGCCGCACTCGTCGATACCGGCTACGCCACGCACGCCGAACAGACGCTCGCGCTCGTGCGCCACGCGCTCGGCCCGCGCGCGCTCGACCTCATCGTCAACACGCACCTGCACTCCGACCATTGCGGCGGCAACGCGCGACTGCAGGCGCAATGGCCCTGCGCGACGCTGATCCCCGCGGCGAGCGCGCCTATCGTGCGCGAGTGGGACGAGGCGCGCTTGAGCTTTCTCGCCACCGGGCAGACCTGCGAGCGATTCGCGTTCACAGGCACGCTCGCGGCGGGCGAACGGCTCGCGCTAGGGGGTTTCGATTGGGAGGTGGTCGGCGCGCCGGGGCACGACCCCGACTCGGTGATGCTCTACGCTGCCGGGCCGCGCCTGCTAATCAGCGCCGATGCGCTTTGGGAACACGGCTTCGGCGTGATCTTTCCCGAACTCGAAGGCGAAAGCGGATTCGCCGAGCAGCACGCGGTGCTTGAGGCCATCGCGAAGCTCGACGTGCGCGTGGTGATTCCGGGCCATGGCAAGCCGTTCACAAACGTCGAGGCGGCGCTGGAGCGCGCGTTCTCGCGTCTCGCCTGGCTGCGCGCCGACCCGGCCCGCAACGCGAAGAACGCGCTCAAGGTGCTGATCGTCTTCAAGCTGCTGGAAGTGCGCGCGATGACCTTCGACGCGCTACTGGCGATGCTGGAAAACGCCGCCTCGCTGCGCGCCGCGGCGCAACAACTCGGCCCGCGCAGCGCGTGGCCCGGGCTGCTGCGCGAGCTGGCCGGGGAGCTGGCGAAGAGCGGCGCCCTGGTCATAAACGGCGAACGCTTCGAAGCACCGGCGGCAGCGGTCTAGCCGCGCCGCAAGACAAACGCTGGAAAAGCACGAAAAAAAACGCTCGTCCGTTTCCGGACGAGCGTTGGAATTAGCTCTGACGTGATCAAACTGTCGAAGTCATGATACTCGCGCCAGAATTCCCGAAGCATCGGTGATTTCCCTACAGATGACCTACGCCCTCCGGCCAGGCGCCTCGTCGCAGGATTCATTCATCTGGAATCCGAATCAATCTCACTGCCCGAGCTTGAGCCGCACGAGCTCGAACAAATGCGAACACAAGTAGAGCCCGAGCCCGATCGCGCCGCCGATCACCGTGCCGTTCACGCGGATTTTCTGCAGATCCTTGCCGATTTTCAACTCGATGAGCCGCGCCGTCTCGCGCGTATCCCAGTTCTTCACGGTGTCGCGAATGTGATGCGTGAGGTAGCGCGCGAAGTCGGGCGCCATGGCGCGCGCGGCGTCTTCGAGGTGGCCGTTGAGCGAGGCGCGCAGGTCTGCGTCGGCGGCGAGCGTCTCGCCTAGCCACTGGCCCGTTGCAGCGACCTTCGCGTGCAGCGCCGAGTCCTCGCGCTCCAGGTCGTCGCGCAGCCACGCGCGCAGGCTGTCCCACAGCGCGCGCGTGTAATCGTTGAGCGCACCGCCCTCGCGCAGGCTCGCCTTCAGCTCCTCGCCCTTGCGCAGGAACGCCGGATCGCTCTTGAGCTTCACGATCAGCTTTTCCACGACCTCGTCGAACTTCTGGCGCAGACGATGTTCGCGATCCTCGCTCACCTGCAGCAGCAGCCGGTTCACGGCGCTTTCCACCACGCGCGCGCCGCTCTCGCCGATCCACTCGCTCGGCAGAAACTTCTCGGTCGTCGGATAGTCGCTCTTGAGCCAGTCGACGATGGCCGACGCGACGAACGCGCGCGTGCCCTCGTCGCGCAACAGGATGGCGAACTGCTCGAGCATCTGGTCGAGCAGCTCCTGGTGGCGGCCATCCCGGGTGAGCGTGTCGAGAATGGCGCCCGCCGACTTCGAGAAGTCGACGCGCGCGAGCGCCGCGTTCAGGCTGTCGCGGATGAACCCCTGGATGCGCGCGTCATCGGTGAGGCCAAGCACGCCCGACATCATGCGCACCGAGTAGTCGCCGAGGCGCTGCGCATTCTGCGGCGCGGTGAGCCAGCTGGAAAGCCGCGCCACCGGATCGTGGCGGCGGATCAGCCCGACGAGCGAACCCACGTCGAGAAACTTGTCGCGCACGAAGGCGGCGAGCTCGTCGGCGATGCGCTCCTTGTTGCGCGGAATCACGCCCGTATGCGCCGAAACGAACGGAATCGGGACGCGCCGGAACAGCGCAACCACCGCGAACCAGTCGGCCAGGCCGCCGACCATGGCGGCTTCGCTCACGGACTTGACGCCGTCCGTCACGACGCCTGGCGGGAAAAAGAGCGCCGTGCCGGCGAAGACGAGCGCCGCAACCAGCAGGAACGCCAGCGCCTGGCGCTTGGCGCGCGTGAGTTCGGCTTCGTCCCGGGGGGCGTGCGAAGGCGTCATGAGGACCAGAGAATCGCGAGGTTCGAATCGCGACATTATGCTGTCCACACGCCAACCGCCGCATGCCGAAGCGCCGCGCCCGCGCGGCGCGCTCGCGACGCCTCAGGCCGAACGGGTGTCCCGCCGCTGCGGCACGATCCGCCAGCCGAGGTTCACGCCCGCCGCCGCGACGAGGATGAGCGCGGCGCCCACCACCTGGATCCACGCGAGACGCTGGCCGAACGCGAACCAGTCCACGAGAATCGCGACCACCGGGTAGATGAAGGAGAGCGCGCCCGTCATCGCCGTGGGCAGCTTCTGGATCGCGCCGTAGAGCAGCACGTACATGATGCCCGTGTGCACGACGCCGAGCGTGACGAGCTGCGCCCAGTGCAGCGGCGTGGCCGGCAGCGTGCCGTAGTGGATGAACGGAGCGAGCGCGAGCGCGCCGAACGCGAGCTGCACGAGTGCGATGAGGTGCGGCGGCGTGCCCTTGAGATGGCGCGTGATGATCGACGAGATCGCGTAGAGAAACGCCGCGCCCGCCGCGTAGGCCACGCCCTGCAGATACTCGCCGGGCACGGCGAGCACGGCGGGCTGCACCTCGACCACGCACACGAGGCCGAGGAAGGCCACCGCCAGCCACGCCAACGTCGAAGCGCTCACGCGCTCGCGCAAGACGACCACGCCGAGACCGACCAGCATGAACGGCTGGGTGTTGTAGACGGCCGTGGCCATGGAGATCGAAGCGCGCGAATAGGCGGCGAACAGCAGCACCCAGTTCGCGACGATGGCCGCGCCCCCGAGCACGGCGAGCGCGAGTGTGCGCGGCGGCAGATGCTTGCGGCGCAGCAGGCCGAGCGCAGCACACACGAGCGTGAGCGTGGCGCCGCCCAGCACGCAGCGCAAAAAGGCGATGTTGATCGGCGCCTGGCGCGAGGCGACCACGAGCCAGCCGATGGTGCCGGACATCAGCATCGCGACGATCATCTCGGCGGCGCCGCGGCGAATTTCAGGAGTGTTGGCAGACATGAGCTTGCATCCTCGTTGTAGCGCACGAAGGGCGCGCGGCCCTTCGCATCTGCAAGTCAGTTTATCGGCTGCGGGCCGATGAATACATGGCTAAACTTAGGCGAGAGGCAACCATTGCCTTCGATTGAAAGGCCAACTTGGCGGAACACCCGCGCAATCATGAACCGACGCCCGAATCCAACGCCCGCCGCGGCCCCGCTCGACGACATCGACCGCATGCTGCTCGCGGCGCTCGCCGAGGACGCCCGCGCGAGCGTCGCCGAACTGGCCAAGCACGTGGGACTGTCGGCGCCGAGCACGTCCGACCGGCTGCGCCGGCTCGAAGCGCAAGGCGTGATCGGCGGCTATACGGTGCAGATCGATCCGCGCGCGCTCGGCTACACCTTGCAGGCCATCGTGCGCGTGAAGCCGCTGCCCGGGCAATTGCATCTGGTGGAAGAGGTGCTGCGGCGCATTCCCGAATTCGTCGAGTGCGACAAGGTCACGGGCGACGACTGCTTCATCGCCCGGCTTTATCTGCATTCGATCGATCAGCTCGATGAGATTCTCGCGAAAGTCACCGAGCGCGCCGAAACCAGCACGGCCATCGTCAAGTCCACGCCGGTCCCGCGCCGCCTGCCGCCTCTAGGCTGAAGCCGGGGCGCGGCAGCCCGTCAGCGCTCCGTGGTCTCGAAGAAGGCCAGCATCTCCTCGACCAGCGCCTCGCTCGCCTCCTCGGGAATGTAATGGCCGCACGGCAGCGAGCGCCCGCTCACGTCGCGCGCCACCTTGCGCCATTCGGCGAGTGGGTCGAAGCAGCGCTCGATCACGCCTTCCGCGCCCCACAGCACGCGCAGCGGGCACGCCACCTTGTTGCCGCGCTCGAGGTCGGCGCGGTCGTGCTCGAGGTCGATGGTGGCCGAGGCGCGGTAGTCCTCGCACATCGCGTGGACGGCGCCCGGCTGACGCAGCGCCGCGCGGTAGGCGCCCAGCGCCTTCGGCGCGAAGGGAGCGAGCCCCGCGTGACGGCTGCCCATGACGCGCTCGATATAGACGTCGGGGTTCGCTTCGATCAATGTTTCCGGCAGCGGCTCGGGCTGGATCAGGAAGAACCAGTGGAAGTACAGCGTGGCGAACTCGCGATCCGTCTGCTCGTACATGGCGAGCGTGGGCGCGATGTCGAGCAGCATGAGCCTCTCGACGGCGTCGGCATGGTCGAGCGCCATGCGGTGCGCGACGCGCGCGCCGCGGTCGTGCGCGCACACGAGAAAACGCTCGTGGCCGAAGTGGCGCATGACTTCGACCTGATCGGCCGCCATCGCGCGCTTCGAATAGGCGGCGTGCGTGTCGTCGCTGGCCGGTTTCGAGGAGGCGCCGTAGCCGCGCAGATCCGTCGCGATGACGGTGAAATGCTGCGCGAGCGAAGAGGCGCACCGGTGCCAGATCATATGCGTCTGCGGATGGCCGTGCAGCAGCAATAGCGGCGGTCCGTCGCCGCCCTTCACGCCGCAGATGTCTACGCCGCCCGCAGTGCGAACGGTGAAAGGCTGGAATCCGTCGAAGGGCATGGGGCTAGTCTCTTGTGTTTGTTGGTCTGCGGTCATTGTATGAGGCGCGCGCGACTCGAAAATGTGCTTTTGAGCCCGCAGCGGTAGAAACCGAACACTCCCTCGAAAACCATACCAGGAATCCGCACACGCGATGCCCGAACGACCCCACGCCTATAATCGAACGGCCGATTTCGCGCCCCGCCGTCTATCGAAGCGCCGCCAGGAGACCTCCCCATGGCACTCCCCGCCGTCCTGCAAAACCTCTCGCTGCCCGTCGTGGGCTCGCCGATGTTCATCGTCAGCTATCCGGAGCTGGTGCTCGCGCAGTGCAAGGCGGGCATCGTCGGCTCGTTCCCGGCGCTCAACGCGCGCCCCGCCGAGGAACTGGGCGTCTGGCTCACGCAGATCCGGGAAGAACTCACCGCTTACAAGAACGCGAACCCCGAGGCCGTCATCGGGCCGATCGCCGTCAACCAGATCGTGCATCAGTCGAATGCGCGGCTCGAGCACGACGTGCGCGTGTGCGTCGAGCACCACGTGCCGATCTTCATCACGAGCCTGCGCGCGCCGCCGCGCGAACTGCTCGACGCCGTGCACAGCTATGGCGGCATCGTGCTGCACGACGTCATCAACCTGCGCCACGCCGCGAAGGCGCTCGAAGCGGGCGTGGACGGCTTGATCCTCGTGGCCGCGGGCGCAGGCGGCCATGCGGGCACAACTTCGCCGTTCGCGCTCGTGGGCGAAGTGCGGCGCATCTTCGACGGCCCGATCGTGCTGTCGGGCGCGATCGCCAACGGCGGCTCGATCCTGGCCGCCCAGGCCATGGGCGCGGACCTCGCCTACATGGGCACGCGCTTCATCGCGACGAAAGAGGCGCACGCCGTGGACGACTACAAGCACGCCATTCTCGAAGCGAAGGCCGCGGACATCGTCTACACGAACCTCTTCACGGGCGTGCACGGCAACTACATCCGCGAGAGCATCGTGAACGCCGGGCTCGATCCGGATGCGCTGCCCGAGTCGGACAAGTCGAAGATGGACTTCGGCGCGGGCACTTCGAAGGCGAAGGCCTGGAAAGACGTGTGGGGTGCGGGCCAGGCCGTCGGCCTGATGGACGACGTGCCCTCGGTAGCGGACCTCGTGGCGCGCCTGAAGCACGAGTATGAGGCGACGAAGGCGCGGCTGGGCGTGGCCCGCTGAACGCTAGGCGCGCCCGGTTTCAGCGCCGGGTAGACGCAATACGGGCGGCGTCGGCATTGACCGCCGCCGCGCGGATCGCCTCCACGCCTGGCCACAGCGCGCGCTCCGAAAAACGCGCGGCCAGGAAATCGACGAACGAGCGCACCTTTGCAGAGAGATGGCGGCGGCTCGCGTACACGGCGTAGATCGGCAGTTCCCGCGGCGGCAGCGCGTCGACGAGCAGGGGCACGAGGCGCCCCTCGGCGATATCGTCGCCCACCACCTCGGTGCCGAGCATCGACAGCCCGCCGCCTTGCAGCACGACCACGCGCAGCGCTTCCAGGTGATTGACGATGAGGTTGCCGCCCGGCTTGGGCTTCATGCCGCCCGCGCCCTCCGCGAACGGCGCGAGTTCCTGAGCCGATGCCCCCGCGTACTGAACGAAGTTGTGCCGCGCGAGATCGGCCACCGTTTTCGGCACGCCGTGGCGCCGCAGGTACTCGGGCGAGGCGCACAGCACGATGTGCGCGGTGGCGAGCGGCCGGGCGATCAGCGAAGACGACTTGAGCCCGGAAGGCGCGGCGCGGATCGCCACGTCGAAGCCCTCGTCGATCAGCTCGACCACGCGGTCGGACAACGTGATGTCGACGGTCACCTGCGGATGCCCGGCGGCGTAGTCGGCGACCGCGCCCATCACATGACGCAGCCCGAACGCCGTGAGCGACGACACGCGCAGCCGCCCCTGCGGCACCACGCTCGCCGCGCCCACCGCCTGGCCGGCCTCGTCCAGTTCGGTGAGCGCCTGGGCCACGCGTTCGTAGTACTCGCGCCCCGCCTCGGTGGGCGCAACGCGGCGCGTGGTGCGGTTCAACAGGCGCGCACCGAGCTGCTGCTCCAGATGCATCACATGCTTGCTCGCCATCGCGGCGGACATGTTCATGCGTTCGGCCGCCGCGACGAAGCTGCCCGCCTCCACCACCTGGCGGAACACTTTCATGCTGACGAGGGTATCCATTGCGCGGCCTTCACTTCGAACATCAAAGAATGGGAATCAATCGGCGATATTTTCCTCGTTTTATCAAATGCGGGTGTTGAAACGCGCAGGCGCGCTTCATATCGGGCGGCCCAAAAAGCAAAAACCCCGCGCTGCACATAGCGCGGGGTTTTGAAGGCTGCGCCGTTTAGAACTTCGCGCGCATGCCCACGCCGTAGGTCTGGCCGCTCGACATGTTGTCGAAGTGATCGTACATGTACGCGGCGTAGACGTCCGTGCGCTTGGAGAGCGGGTAGTCGTAGCCGATGGCCGCCGTCTGGCGCGTCTGGTTCAGACCGCCGCCGTCGCGCGAGTACGCATACGACGCCATCACCGTGCCCGGGCCGGCCGGGACCGTCACGCCGCCCTGGGCGGTGTTGACGTGCCAGCTGCCCACCTGCTGCCAGTTCGCCGTGTACATGTACTGGCCGAAGAACTTGACGTACTGGAGGTCGTAGGAGAGGCCGACCTGCGCCACGCCCTGGCTCTTCAGGCCGATGATGGTCGTGTCGCCGCTCACGATGCTGCCGATGTCGCCCGGCGTGTTGTTGAAGTTCACGTACTGGTAGACCGCCGTGGCCGCGAACGGGCCATGGAAATACAGACCCTGCACGCTCCACTTCTTCGAGCCGTTCTGGCCGGCCTGGTTGCCGAACGCATACATGGCCGAACCCGAGAGGCCGTTGAAGTTAGGCGTCGAGTACTGCACGGCGTTGTTCCAGCCCGAGTCGCCCACCACGCCCTGATCGGTCGTGTAGGTCGGGAACGTCGAGAGGCCGAGGTACACGTGGTACACCATCGGCGAGAAGGTGTACGAATCGATGAACGGGTTGAAGAGAATCGTCGA
The DNA here is from genome assembly GCF_024206495.1 of Paraburkholderia sp. CNPSo 3272. GTDB lineage: Bacteria > Pseudomonadota > Gammaproteobacteria > Burkholderiales > Burkholderiaceae > Paraburkholderia. Next base: position 403,313 of record NZ_JAMBPQ010000002.1, read on the forward strand.
GACGAATAGCTGCGTCGTCAGGCGCCCCGCGGTGACCGTGCCGTACGGCGATTCGAGGCCGACGTACGCATTGCGCGCAAAGAACGTGTCGCCCGCGAAGCGGCCGTACTGACCGTTCTGCGCGCGGAAGAAGCTTTCCAGGGTGAAGATCGCCTTGAAGCCGCCGCCCAGATCTTCAGAGCCCTTCATGCCCCAATACGACGTGGACATGCCCCCGCCACTCACGTTCCAGGCGGTCTGGCCGCCCGGGAATTTCGTCGCCCCGACCCATTCGTCGACCTGGCCGTAGAGCTGGACGCTCGACTGCGCAAACGCCGACGACGACGCGGCGGCAAGAACAGCGGCGAGCGCGCTCGCCTTCAGGGTAGTGCGCAGCGCGCGGCTGACCGTTGTATTCATGGGTTCTCCAGTCTTTGTCAAAAAAGGGTGTCGGGCGGCTGAGGCGCTCGCGCAAGGCTTTGTTTTTCGTCGTTCGCAGACGTGGCCGTTCTGGGCGGATCCATCTTTGCGGACCATTTTTATGGTCAAAAATAAACGGTGTTATTGCCGGTATATCGGGCGCATTAGTTTGCCGTCGATCGAACCGGCTTTTCCGCTGTCGACGCCGCTTTGCGTTGCGCTGCGTCACCATGAATCGCAGCGTGCCGGGCCGCGCCCAGCGGGCCGCTGCCGCACGCGCGGGGCTGCGAATGACGCGCCGCCGAAACGAAAGCGAGATTTGAGACGATAGGGTTCTGTGTGACGAGAGATTTCCAAAAAAGTGTGGTATCCACGCGTCAGTTTTCGCGGCGTGGACGAACGCACCTTGTTTTGGACGTGTTTCGGCGGCGCTAGCAGGTCAATGCCTGAAGCGAATCCCGAGGAGAATCAAAAGAAGAAAGCGGGAGAAAACGTGCGTGGGGAAGAAAGCGAAAGCGGCCGCGAGGCAGCGCTCAATTGCGGTAAGGCGAAGGCATGGGCGGACGCGGGACTTCGCCGCCGTTGCGCGGGAATGGCCGGTAGGTACCGCCGCGCTCCTCGTTGTAGCGGGCGACGTCTTCGCGGATCGAGCCCGCGCGCACCGGCGAGTCGGCCGGCGGATGCGGCACCTGGCGCGATTCCGCGCTCACGGGCGTGATGGGATTGCCGCGATAGCCGCCGCCGTAGCCGCCGAACGGCGTGCCGTAGCTGTAGTCGCGATGGGGAGCCTGCTGCTGGACCTGGCCTTGCCACTGGTTCGGCGCGCGGTTGCCGCGGCGCTCATTGCGGCCGCCCTGGTCTGCCACGCGCATGGGCGAAGCGCCACCGGCGTAAGCGGTCGGGCCACGGCCGCGTTCAGGGCCGCCGCGGTAGCCGCCGCCCCACGCCATGCTGCCGCCGCGCGGCGCCGGCATCGAGTGCATGGCGGGCATCGCGGGCATGGAAGGCGCGCGCGCGAAGCCGCCGCCCCCGCCGTGCCCTGAAAAACCGGGCTGAGCATGGGCGAGCGCAACGAAGGCCGCTAATCCGGCCCCCAAGACCCACTGTCCCAGTTTTGACAACCCTGCGTGCATTGTGACGTTTCACCTGCCCGACGTTCGCGCTTTGGCACACCCGCCAATCGGGCCATGGCGGGCTAGTCCCCGGACGCTCGCCGCGCGAGCGCGTAACGATTGCCGCCACAACGGTCCGGGCGTCCTTTGACGGTAATTTATGGGCGTGCTGAAGGGGTGTCGAGCCAAAAGATGTTATGCCGCCCGAAGGGTTGTAACACCATGTTACTGCTGGGTTTTCTGGCTGCCGACGCGCCCAGCGAAGGCCGTTTGGCAAGGCTCTTGGGCACGGGTCAGCAGCGGTTCGTTTTATGCTTCAGTCATCTCTGAACATCTGAAGAATGCGCGGAGTCCTGACGACTTTTGCGGCTCGGGAATACCCGTCGCGCGTTCAGGAGGAATCCCGCATAAAGCGAACAGGGATGCCGAGATACATGCGCGCCAATCATTAATCGATGCCTGAAATGAATTTGCTTTTTCAATCGGCTTGCGCCGACAATAGACTTTCCCATTCACCCGTTGCACGCACATCGATCCGCGCGCAGCCAGGCGCCCACGCGCGCACTTGAGATTGTCCGATGGCACGTCCCAAATTCCTGCCCGATAACTTCACCCTTTGCCTCGTCGGCACGGTGATTCTTGCGAGCCTGTTCCCGGTGCACGGCCAGGCCGCCACCGGTTTCAACTGGCTGACCAACGTGGCCGTCGGCCTGCTGTTCTTCCTGCACGGCGCCAAGCTCTCGCGCGAGGCGATCATCGCCGGTGCGACGCACTGGCGGCTGCACATCGTCGTGCTGCTCAGTACCTTCGTGCTGTTTCCGGCGCTGGGCCTCGCGCTCAAGCCCGTGCTTTCGCCGCTCGTCACCCCGGCGCTCTACGCGGGCGTGCTGTTCCTCTGCACGCTTCCCTCCACTGTGCAGTCGTCTATCGCGTTCACCTCGATTGCGCGCGGCAACGTGCCCGCCGCCGTTTGCAGCGCTTCGGCGTCGAGCCTGATCGGCATCTTCGTCACGCCCGCCCTCGTGAGCCTGATCGTCACGAACCAGAGCGCGAGCGGCGGCTCGGCCTGGCACACCGTGTGGAACATCGTGCTGCAACTGCTCGTTCCGTTTGTGGCGGGCCAGCTGCTGCGCCCGGTGATCGGCCGCTGGATCGAGCGCAACAAGGGCGTGCTCAAGTTCGTCGATCAGGGGTCGATCCTGCTCGTGGTGTTCGGCGCGTTTTCCGAGGCCGTGAACGAAGGGCTCTGGCATCACATTCCGCTCACCGCGCTCGGCGGCCTGCTCGTCGTGAACGGCGTCCTGCTCGCGCTCGCGCTCGGCATCACGATGTTCACGAGCAAGAAGCTCGGCTTCTCGCGCGCGGATCAGATCACTATCATTTTCTGCGGCTCGAAGAAGAGCCTCGCGGCCGGCGTGCCGATGGCGAAAGTCATCTTCGCCTCGAACGCCGTGGGTGCGGTCGTGCTGCCGCTCATGCTGTTCCACCAGATCCAGCTCATGGTGTGCGCGGCGCTCGCCCAGCGCTGGGGCGAGCGCGGCATGAGCGCCGAGCGCGCCGCCAGCGCGGGCGACGAATCGCGCGCCGGCGCGAATGAGCGCACTGCCGCCGCCGCACGGCGCTGAGCATCGTTCAGTACGTCATTCGGCCCGGCGCGAGACCGCCGCCCCGCTGCAGCAAACGCCGCGGCTAGCGCCCGGCGTCTCACCCTCCCCCGCCAGCCTCCCCTCCCCGCGTCGCGCGCATGCGCCGGATGCCCAAAGAATGGGCTTCCCCGCGCTGTCACCAAAATTTCATTTAATTCATCCGATGATATGCCGTTAAGTTCATCGTCTTCGCCCGTTCCGGCCTGTCCATGTCTGCTCCCGCGCCACTCCTGCACGCGGCGCCCGGCGTCGGGGCGCTGATCGCCCAGCGCCAGCTGCGCGCCGTCTTCCAGCCCATCGTCGATTTCGAGGGTGGCGCGATCGTCGGCTACGAAGGCCTCATTCGCGGGCCGGCAGGCTCGCCGCTCGAAACGCCCGCCGCCCTCTTCGCGCGCGCCGGCGACGAACAGTGCACCGCCTCGCTCGAACGCGCCGCCGCCCGCACCTGCATCGAAACGTTCGCGAGGCTCAACTGCCCCGGCAAGCTATTCCTCAATTTCAGCGCCGACGCGCTGCGCCAGCTCACCGCCGACGGCGACGCCGCGCTCGCCCTCTTCGACGGCCCGATCGACCCCACACGCGTCGTGATCGAGCTCACCGAACAAAGCGCCATCCACGACCTGCGCAATTTTTCGCCCGTCGTCGAGACGCTGCGCGCCGCAGGCGCCCAATTCGCGCTCGACGACTACGGCACGGCCAACGCGAGCCTCAACCTCTGGGTGCAGTTGCAGCCCGATGTCGTGAAGATCGACCGCTTCTTCATCCACGACATCGCCAACGACGCGCTCAAGTTCGAAGCCGTGCGCGCTGTGCAGCATTTCGCGCAGGCGAGCGGCACACGGCTCGTGGCGGAAGGCATCGAGAATGCGGCCGACCTGATCGTGCTGCGCGACATGGGCATCGACTGCGGCCAGGGCTTTTTCTTCGGCCGCCCCAACGTAGAGCCGCTGCGCGTGCTCACCCGCGAAGCGCGCGAGGCGATTCGCGCGGACCATATCGCCGTGTTCCCCGAGGCCACGCGCAGCGCCGCCACGCAGCCCGCGGGCGGTGGCGCGCCGGCCAGCAAGATGCTCGTGCGCGCGCCTGCGCTGCCGCGCCAGGCGACCAACAACGACGTGCTCGAGCTGTTCAACGGCCAACCCGACCTGCACGCGGTGGCCGTGGTGGAAGACGAAGCGCCCGTCGCGCTCATCAACCGGCGCGCGTTCATGGACCGCTATGCGCTGCCGTATCACCGCGAGCTGTTCGGCAAGAAGGCCTGCCTGCAATTCGCCAACGCGCAGCCGGTGCTCATCGAGCAGTCGATGACGGTCGAGCAGATGGCGACGCTGCTCGTCAGCGACGACCAGCGCTATCTCGCCGATGGCTTCGTGATCACCGATAACGGCCGCTACGCCGGGCTCGGCACCGGCGAGAGCCTTGTGCGCGCCGTGACGGAGGTGCGCATCCAGGCGGCGCGCTACGCCAATCCGCTCACGTTCCTGCCGGGCAATATCCCCATCAGCTCGCATATCGAGCGTCTGCTGTCGCACGACGCGGGCTTTCACGCGTGCTACGTCGACCTGAACCAGTTCAAGCCCTTCAACGATCAGTACGGCTACTGGCAGGGCGACGAGGTGCTCAAGTTCGCGGCGACGGTGCTCGCCGACGCCTGCGACCCCACGCGCGACTTCCTCGGCCACGTGGGCGGCGACGACTTCCTGATCCTGTTCCAGAGCGAGACGTGGCGCGAGCGCGCGCGCCAGGCGATCGATATGTTCAACGAAGGCGCGCAGCGCTTCTACGCACCGGGCGACCGCCTCGCAGGCGGCATTCACGGCGAGGATCGCCACGGCAACGCCACCTTCTTCACCTTCGTGACGATGGCGATCGGCTGCGTGTACATCGCCCCGGGCGAGGGCGCGCAGCACAGCAGCGACGCCATCGCCTCGCTCGCGGCCCTGGCCAAGCGCCGCGCGAAGCAGGAAGCGAGCGGACTCGTCGTGATCCACGGCAGCGCGAGCGCCAACCTCGTGCCCGCGCTCACTTCGGCACCTGGCGAAGCCGGTTGGTCATAGCAGCCTGACTCAGCCTGCGGCAGCCCAGAACACGAACGGGCCGGCCGCGCGGCGGGTGCCGCGCGCCGGCCCTTTTGCTTGCGTCGCTTTACGGCTGCGCCGTGGCTAGATCGTCCCCATCAAGACCAGTACGACGACCACGACGACGATGATGCCGAGCGTGCCCGACGGCGCGTAGCCCCATGAACGGCTATACGGCCACGCTGGGAACGCGCCAATGAGCAGCAGGATCAGAATGACCAGAAGCAGGGTGCCGAGCATGATGCCTCCGCAAGTCGAGTGATGGTGTCGGGGTTACCGCAACCGTCGTGCCTGCGCCCGTTTAGTACTTTTTACTAAACATGAACGTTTGCGTTTATTTCATTGTTTACTGGTATTTACCTGGAATTCGAAACCTGGAATGGGGGTTTTTTGCCAGGTTTTTACTATACAATCGCCGCACACCTGACCACACCCGGAACGCCCAACGCGCCACCGCCAGCCAGGAATTATGGGGACAACCATTCGTGACGTCGCGCAAGCCGCCAACGTGTCGATCGGCACGGTGTCGCGCGCGTTGAAGAACCAGCCGGGCCTTTCCGAGGCCACGCGCGGGCGCATCGTCGAAGTCGCGCGCACGCTCGGCTATGACTGCGCGCAACTGCGTCCGCGCATTCGGCGGCTCACCTTCCTGCTCCATCGCCAGCACAACAACTTCGCGGCCAGCCCGTTCTTTTCGCACGTGCTGCACGGCGTGGAAGACGCCTGCCGCGAACACGGCATCGTGCCCGCGCTGCTCACCGCCGGTCCCGCCGACGACACCGTCCAGCAGTTGCGCCTGCACGCGCCCGACGCCATCGCCGTTGCGGGCTTCGTCGAGCCGGAAATGCTCGCCGCGCTCGTCGCGCTGCAGCGCCCGCTCGTGCTGATCGACCTGTGGGCGGCTGGCCTGCGCTCGGTGAACATTGATAACGCGGCCGGCGCCGCGCTCGCCATGCAGCATCTGTTCGAACTGGGACGGCGGCGCATTGCGTTCATCGGCGGCTCGCTCGCGCACTACAGCATCGCGCAGCGCGCGCTCGGCTACCGGCGCGCGTTCTTCGAGGCGGGGCTCTTGTTCGACCCGTCGCTCGAAACGACGATCGACGGCGGCCTCGATCCCGACACGGGCGCGTCGCTCGCCATGCAGCGTTTGATCGACGCGGCGCGCGCCGCCTCGCGCCCGCCGCCCGACGCGCTTTTCGCCTACAACGACGCCGCCGCGCTCGCCGCCATGCGCGTGTGCCTCGCCAACGGCCTGCGCGTGCCCGAGGACATCGCCATCATCGGTTTCGACGATATCGCTGGCGCCACCCACGCCACGCCGCCGCTCTCGACGATCGCCGTCGACAAGGAAGCGCTCGGGCGGCGCGGCGTCGAACTGCTGCTCGAAGAAACGCCTGACGCGAGCGAAATCCGCTTGCCGGTGCAGCTCGTCGCGCGTGCGAGCACACTGGGTGCGGCGTCATCGAATCTCATTGTCGCGCACGCCGTCCATCATGCTGCAGATGCACCGCAGAGCGCGTGACGCGCGCCGTCGAAAACACGCAGAACACAGATCGAAAATACGCTGAAGCCACGTCCAAGCCAGAAGAGAAAGCCATGACGATGACCGCCGACACCGCCTCCTCCGCCACCGCACAACCCGTCGCCGTACCGGGCGTCGCGAGCTTTCGCGACCGCGGCTTCCTGCTCGGCCACGTGCAGGACACGCTGCGCTTTTACGCGCCGAACGTGCTCGATCCCTCGGGCGGCTTCTTCCACTACTTCCGCGACGACGGCTCGATCTATAACGCGCACTCGCGCCACCTCGTGAGCAGCTGCCGCTACGTCTTCAACTATGCGATGGCGTATCGCGAGTTCGGCGATCCGCACTACCTCGAATACGCGCGCCACGGCCTGCAGTTCTTGCGCGAGGGCCACTGGGACCCGCATCTGCAGGGCTACGACTGGGAGATCGACTGGCGCGACGGCAAGAAGCGCGTGCTCGACGCCACGCGCCACTGCTACGGCCTCGCGTTCGTGCTGCTCGCTTACGCGCATGCGGCGATGGCCGGCATCGAAGAAGCGCGGCCGATGATCGGCGCGACTTTCGATCTGATGGAACACCGCTTCTGGGACGGCGCAGCGGGCCTCTACGCCGACGAGGCGAGCGCCGACTGGGTCGTGTCCGGCTATCGCGGCCAGAACGCCAACATGCACACGACCGAGGCGCTACTCGCGGCCTATGAGGCGACGGGCCATCTCGTCTATCTCGACCGCGCCGAGCGCGTGGCCTCGAACATCACGCTGCGCCAGGCGAAGCTTTCGCAAGGGCTCGTGTGGGAGCACTTTCACGCGGACTGGTCGGTGGACTGGCACTACAACGAGGAAGACAGCTCGAACATCTTCCGCCCGTGGGGCTTCCAGCCGGGCCATCAAACGGAGTGGGCGAAGCTGCTCTTGCTGCTCGAACGCCACCGGCCGCTGCCCTGGCTGCTGCCGCGCGCGATCGAACTGTTCGACGCCGCCATGGCGCACGCCTGGGACAACGATCACGGCGGCCTCTACTACGGCTTCGGCCCGGACGGCACCGTGTGCGATCACGACAAGTACTTCTGGGTGCAGGCGGAAACCTTCGCCACGGCGGCGCTGCTCGGCAAGCGCACCGGCAACGAGCGCTTCTGGGACTGGTACGACGAAATCTGGCGCTACAGCTGGGCGAATTTCGTCGATCATCGTTACGGAGCGTGGTACCGCATCCTCACTTGCGACAACCGCAAGTACAGTGACGAGAAGAGCCCCGCCGGCAAGACCGACTATCACACCATGGGCGCGTGCTACGAAGCGCTGAACGCGCTGCCAGGACGCGGCATGGCGCCGGTCGTGGGCCGCGAGGAAGCGACCGCCGCCGCTGGTGGCGCGAACGACATGACGGGCACGAGCGGCCAGAACTAAACAGAGGAACACGACGATGAGCACCTGCAGCACCGGCCCGGACTTTTCGTCCGGCTTCCCGGCCTTCATCTCGGCCGGCGACATCCTCACCGATCTCGTGCGCACCCCCGCGCCCGAGGGCACGCCGCATACGACGCAGCCCGGCGCACCGGGCATGGACTCGCACTGGCGCGCGCATCCTGGCGGCGCGGGCTGGAACGTCGCGCGCGCGGTCGCGCGCCTCGGGCTGCCCACGGCGAGCGTGGGAGCGCTCGGCGTCGACAACTTCTCGGACGAGCTCTGGAACGCAAGCGTGGCCGCCGGTCTCGACATGCGCTTCATGCAGCGCGTGGAGCGCGCGCCGCTGCTCGCTATCGTGCATCAGACGCATCCGCCCGCGTACTACTTCATCGGCGAGCACAGCGCCGACCTCGCCTTCGATCCCGCGAAGCTGCCCGAAGGCTGGCGCGCGCATGCGAAGTGGGCGCACTTCGGCTGCATCAGCCTCGTGCGCCAGCCGCTCGGCGAAACGCTCGCCACGCTCGCCGCCGAGCTGCGCGCGGCCGGCGTGAAGATCAGCTTCGATCCGAACTACCGCAACCTCATGGCGCACGGCTACGAGCCGATCCTGCGCCGCATGGCCGCGCTCGCCGACCTCATCAAGGTCTCCGACGAAGACCTGCGCATGCTGTTCGCCGGCAAGAGCGAGGCCGAAGCCATCGAAGCCGTGCGCGCGCTCAATCCGGCCGCCACGCTGCTCGTCACGCGCGGCGCGCAGGCGGCCACGCTCTATGTGGGCAACCAGGTGATCGAGGCGGCGCCGCCGCGCGTCGAAGTGGCCGATACGGTAGGTGCCGGCGACGCGTCCATCGGCGGGCTGTTGTTCAGTCTCATGAGCGCCCCGCAGCGCAACTGGCGCCAGCATCTGGCCTTCGCGCTCGCCGCGGGCGCCGCCGCGTGCCGCCGGCCCGGCGCGCATTCGCCGACGCTCGACGAAGTCGTCGCGCTGATCGCCGACTGAAGGCGCCCGCGGCGCGCAGTCTGGCGCACCGCCTGGACACCGCGCGGGGCTGACACGAAAGCGCCGCGCCGCCGTCATATGCGTGTCCCGCAGCGGCGCGGGCAACGTGCTAGCATGGAATCTCCTCCTGCTGCGGGTCATGCGCGACGCTTGCGCGCCCCAATCCACGTGACCCGTCGAGGGGAGTTTCCTTCCACGAGGAGCACGTTATGGAAGACGTCAGCTACACCAAGGGGATCTACACGGCCGTCGCCTCTGTGCGGCCCATGAACGCCGGCCAGTACCAGGGCCTGGTCTCCCTGGCGCGCGACGACGGCGAGGAACTCGAGAACGCGGTGTACGAAGTCGAAGCCGCATCGGGCACGCCGGAAGAGGCTCTCGAAGAAGCCAAGGCGCTGGCGCATCGCATTCTCGGCGAACTCGAACTGTAAGTCGCCGCGGTGAGCCCGGTGCCCGCTCAGGGACTGCGGGCAACGCTGCAAGAGGCGGGGGTGCTCTTCATGGGGCCGCACGAGTGCGGTCAACAGCTGTGCATGGGACCAGAGTAAGCGCTTTGCATGGGCCCGGAGTAAGTGCTGAAGCACTAACTCCGGCCGACAGCTAAAGCGCTAACTCTGGTCGACAGCTGTGCATGGGACCAGAGTAAGCGCTAAAGCGCTAACTCTGGTCGACAGGAGGTTAGCCATGTCCGAACAGCTCTTTCTATACGGCGTCTACGCCATCCACGTGCATCCGCTCGAACTGCTGGGCGCTCGCTGGGACGCCGAGTATCAAATCACGCATCGCGACAAGGCCGTACAGCCGTGGGTCACGGTCGGCGGCAACGCCGGCTTCGACGCGGCGACGCTAGCCGTGGACGCCGCGCGCCGCCAGGCCATCGCCGATATCGAACATGGCGCGGGCATTCCGAAGCCGCACGGGTTTCCGTAAGCCTTTCGTTCGACGCGGTTCCTCCCGCGTCGCACTCCTGCTCTCGCCGCGCTAGCCGTGCGCCCCGCCAGCGCGCGTCGGCGCGTGCCCGCTTGTCCTGTCCCTGCGGCATTGCTACGCTCTTCTCCTTACTTCAGATCCGCAGGGACCATCATGACGTCCGAGACGCCGGAGCGCTTCGCCAACCAGGAAGCGGCCCAGCAAGCCGATTCGGCATCCGGGGCTTCACCCGGCGTGGACATGGCCGCCTGCGAGGCCGAAACGCCCGCGGGGCCGAGGCGAAAAGCCAGACGCGGCACGCCGCGCAAGCTGATGATCGGCACGCGCGAGGTGCTCGTCTACGGCATGCCGCAGTCCTGGGGCGACTTCTATCACACGGCGCTCACCATGCGCTGGCCCACCTTCTTTGCGTCGCTCGCGGCTCTGTTCCTGCTCATGAACGGCGTGTTCGCGTGCCTCTACCAGCTCGGCACGGCGCCCATCGCCAATCAGTACCCGACGGGCTTTCTCGGCGCGTTCTTCTTCAGCGTGGAAACGCTCGCCACGGTCGGCTACGGCGACATGCATCCGCAAACGCTCTATGCGCATATCGTCGCCACGCTGGAAATCTTCGTCGGCATGTCGGGCATCGCGTTGGCGACCGGCCTCGTGTTCGCGCGCTTCTCGCGCCCGCGCGCGAAGATCATGTTCGCGAGCCAGGTGGTGGTGCACCCCATCGAAGGCCGCATGACGCTGATGGCGCGCGCCGCCAACGCCCGCCAGAACGTGATCGCCGAAGCGGGCGCGAAGCTGCGGCTCATCCGCATCGAAACCTCGTCGGATGGCTTTCGCGCGCGGCGCATTCACGACCTCAAGCTCGTGCGCGACCAGCATCCGCTCTTCACGCTGGGCTGGAATCTCATGCACGTGATCGACGAGTCGAGCCCGCTCTACGGCGTCACGCCCGAGACGCTGGCCGAGCAGCACGCCACGCTGCACGTCGTGATCGAGGGCTCCGACGAGTCCACCGCGCAGACCATGCAGGCGCGCTTTAGCTGGTCGGACCGCCAGATCCGCTGGGACTACCGCTACGTCGACCTGATGAGCGACGCGGACGGCGTGAGCACGATGGACTACACGCACTTTCACGATGTCGTGCCCTTCGATCGGGCAAAGCCCTACGCACCCCGGACGATCTGACGGATTGTCCCGAAGGCCGTTTCAGACGGGTTTGCGGCACGGCAGGGAAAATCTCTCTCCAAACTCGCCCGGCGCGGGCAGGCTCTCGCGCGAATAAGCGGCAGCGCCGGAGAGTTAGCAAAAAATTTGCGTCATTGGCGAGGAAAAATAGAGTCTCTTTCGCCGCCCTGCTCCGTGGGGCTTGAGCGACCGCAAAGCTATGCATGCGAACGCAGTAAGTGCTCTGCATGGGCCCGGAGTAAGTGCTGAAGCACTAACTCCGGGCGACAGCTGAAGCGCTCACTGCGTTCGACAAATGGAGACTCCCCCCAATGACCGCGCGCCCCCCGTTCGGCGATACGTCCTCGCCGCTTGATACGCCGCCCCTCGCTGATTACAAGCTCACCGACAACCTCACCGCCACGCGCGGCCGCATTTTCCTGACCGGCACCCAGGCGCTGATCCGCCTCGCGCTCATGCAGCGCGCACTCGACCGCGCGCATGGCCTGAACACCGCAGGCTTCATCAGCGGCTATCGCGGCTCGCCGCTCGGCATGGTCGATCAGCAGGCGTGGAAGGCGAAGAAACTGCTCGAAGCCGCCGACGTGCGCTTCCTGCCCGCCATCAACGAGGAGTTGGGCGGCACCGCCGTGCTCGGCACGCAGCGCGTGGAAGCGGACCCGGAGCGCACCGTCGAAGGCGTGTTCGCGATGTGGTACGGCAAGGGCCCGGGCGTCGATCGCGCCGGCGACGCGCTCAAGCACGGCAACGCGTACGGCTCGTCGCCGCACGGCGGCGTGCTCGTGGTGGCCGGCGACGACCACGGCTGCGTGTCGTCGTCGATGCCGCATCAGAGCGACTTCGCGATGATGGCGTGGCACATGCCTGTCGTGAATCCGTCGAACATCGCGGACATGCTCGAATTCGGCCTCTATGGCTGGGCGCTCTCGCGCTACTCGGGCGCGTGGGTCGGCTACAAGGCGATTTCGGAAACGGTGGAGTCGGGCTCGACCGTCGACCTCGATGCCATCAAAACCGACTGGCAAGCACCGGAAGGATTGACCCCGCCGCCGGGCGGCCTGCACAACCGCTGGCCCGATCTGCCGAGTCTCGCCATCGAGCAGCGCCTCGCAGCCAAGCTCGACGCCGTGCGCCACTTCGCGCGCATGAACAGCATCGACAAGTGGATCGCGCCGAGCCCGCACGCGAACGTGGGCATCGTCACCTGCGGCAAGGCGCATCTGGACCTGATGGAAACGCTGCGCCGTCTCGATCTCACCGTCGACGACCTCGACCGCGCGGGCGTGCGCATCTACAAGGTGGGCCTGTCGTTCCCGCTGGAGATGTCGCGGATCGACGCGTTCGTCGCGGGCCTCACCGACGTGCTCGTGATCGAGGAGAAGGGCCCGGTGATCGAGCAGCAGATCAAGGACTACCTCTACAACCGCAAGGAAGGCGCGCGCCCCACGGTGATCGGCAAGCACGCCGAAGACGGCACGCTGCTGCTCTCGGAGCTGGGCGAGCTGCGCCCCTCGCGCATCTTGCCCGTGTTCGCCGCATGGCTCGCGAAGCACCGGCCCGCGCTCGACCGCCGCGAGCGCGTGGTCGATCTCGTCGCGCCGCAAATCCTCTCGAACGCCGCCGACGCCGTGCGCCGCACGCCCTACTTCTGCTCGGGCTGCCCGCACAACACGTCGACCAAGGTGCCCGAAGGCTCGATCGCGCAGGCCGGCATCGGCTGCCACTTCATGGCTTCGTGGATGGAGCGCGACACGACCGGTCTGATCCAGATGGGCGGCGAAGGCGTGGACTGGGCCGCGCATTCGATGTTCACGAAGATGCCGCACGTGTTCCAGAATCTCGGCGACGGCACCTACTTTCACTCAGGCATCCTTGCGATTCGCCAGGCAGTCGCGGCGAAGACCAACATCACCTACAAGATCCTCTACAACGACGCCGTGGCGATGACGGGCGGCCAGCCCGTGGACGGCAGCATCTCCGTGCCGCAGATCGCACGCCAGGTGGAGGCCGAAGGCGTCTCGCGCTTCGTGGTGGTGAGCGACGAGCCCGAGAAGTACGACGGCCATCATGGCCTGTTCCCGAAGGGCACGACGTTCCATCACCGCAGCGAACTCGATACGGTGCAGCGCGAACTGCGCGAAACGCCGGGCGTGACCGTGCTGATCTACGACCAGACCTGCGCCGCCGAAAAGCGCCGCCGCCGCAAGAAAGGCGAATTCCCCGACCCGGACAAGCGCCTCTTCATCAACGAGGAAGTGTGCGAAGGCTGCGGCGATTGCGGCGTGCAGTCGAATTGTCTTTCGGTCGAACCCGTGGAAACGGAGCTTGGCCGCAAGCGTCGCATCGACCAGTCGTCGTGCAACAAGGACTATTCGTGCGTGAACGGCTTCTGCCCGAGCTTCGTCACCATCGAGGGCGGCAAGCTCAAGAAGGCCGCGGGCGCGGCGTTCGATCCGCAGGCGCTCACCGCGCGCGTGAATGCGCTGCCCATGCCGGCCACGCATCTCGAGAACGCGCCCTACGACATCCTCGTGACGGGCGTGGGGGGCACCGGTGTCGTGACCGTGGGCGCGCTCATCAGCATGGCCGCGCATCTGGAAGGCAAGAGCGCTTCGGTCCTCGACTTCATGGGCTTCGCGCAGAAGGGCGGCTCGGTGCTCTCGTTCGTGCGCTTCGCGGCGACCGACGCGCTGCTCAACCAGGTGCGCATCGACACGCAGCAGGCCGACCTGCTGCTCGCCTGCGACATGGTGGTGGGCGCGAGCGCCGACGCGCTGCAAACCGTGCGACACGACCGCACGCGCATCGTCGTGAACACGCATGAGATTCCGAACGCGTCGTTCGTGCAGAACCCGGAAGCGAACCTGCACGCCGACGCGCTGCTCGCGAAGATGCGGCACGCGGCGACAGGCGGCGCACAACCGGCGCAAGATCCGCTTGCCGCATGCGACGCCCAGGCGCTCGCGCAACGTTATCTCGGCGACACGATCGGCGCAAACATCGTGATGCTCGGCTTTGCGTGGCAGCTCGGCCTCGTGCCGGTCTCGCTCGCGGCGCTCACGCGCGCCATCGAGCTGAACAACGTGGCCGTGAAGGCAAACCTGTTCGCGTTCTCGATTGGCCGCATGGCCGCCGCCGATCCGGCCGCGCTAGAAGCGCTCGACACGCAACGCACGGCAGCCGCGAAAGCCACGGCGCGCAAGCTCACCCAAACGCTCGACGAACTGATCGCCGACCGCGAAGCACGTCTGCTCGCGTATGGCGGCGCGAGCTACGTGAAGCGTTATCGCGCGCTGGTCGACGCCGCACGCAGCGCCGACAAGAGTGCGGAGAAAACACTCGCGCGCGCCGTCGCGACCACGTTCTACCGGCTGCTTGCCGTGAAGGACGAATACGAAGTCGCGCGCCTGCACGCCGACCCGGCGTTGCGCGCCGCGCTCGAGGCGCAGTTCGAGGGCACGGCGGGCAGCGACTTCACCGTGAAGTTCAACCTCGCGCCGCCGCTCATCGCGCGTGAAAAGAATGGCCAGCCTCCGCGCAAGATGCAGTTCGGCCAGTGGATGTGGAGTGCGTTTGGGCTGCTCAAGAAGGGCCGCAGCGTGCGCGGCACGTGGCTCGATCCGTTCGGCAAGACGCTGGAGCGACGCATGGAGCGCGCCCTCTCCGGCGACTACGAGGCGACGCTGCGCGGTGCGTTCGCAAGCCTCACCGCCGAAAACGCCGACGACATTGCCAAGCTCGCGAATCTGCATCAACGTGTGCGCGGCTATGGGCACGTCAAGCTGGCGAACCTCGCGGCGGTCAAACGCAGCGAGCGCGAACTGGCGGCGCGCCTTGCCATCGACGTGAAGACGAGCGCGGCGGTACAGGAAGCCCTCGCTTCGTTCAAGGGCGCGGGCGCGCTGCGCGGCATTCCGGTGGTGGTGGCGAAGTAACGTGACGCGAAGCAGGAAGGCGCGCGCCGTTCATCTGAATGGCGCGCGCTTTTTTATGGGTCAGGCGTCGAGCAGGTTCCGCGCGAGCCGCACCCTGTTCTCGTCGACGGGAGCGAGCCCCTTGCCGTCAACGCGCACGCCCGAGCCGAAGTGAACCGCGCACACCTGCGTCGCGCTCACGAATTGCGCGACGCGCTCGAGCGTCAGTCCCGCGCCCGCCAGCACCGTGCAATGCGTGCGCGCCGCGCGCTGCACGAGCTTTGCGATCTGCCTCTGCGCGTCGAGCACCGAAGGCTTGCCGCCCGAGGTGAGGACGTTCGTCACGGCGTCGAAACCAAGCAGCACGTCGAGCGCTTCGTGCAGATCGCGTACTTCGTCGAACGCGCGATGAAACGTGAGCGGCATGCCGTCGGCGGCGTCGATCGCGCGCTGCAGTCCTTCGCGATCCACTTCATGCGAAGCCGTGAGCATGCCGATCACGACCGCATGCGCGCCTGCCCGCTTTGCCGCACGCACGTCGCGCAGCATCACCGCGTAATCGCTCGCATCGTAAATAAACGAGCGGCTGTGCGGCCGCACGATCACGTTCACG
This sequence comes from Paraburkholderia sp. CNPSo 3272, assembly GCF_024206495.1. GTDB lineage: Bacteria > Pseudomonadota > Gammaproteobacteria > Burkholderiales > Burkholderiaceae > Paraburkholderia. The sequence continues at coordinate 419,118 of NZ_JAMBPQ010000002.1, forward strand.
GGAATCGCCACCGCCGTGACTACGGCTTCGATCATACCGATGCTCGGCGTAAGGCCGCCCTCGCCCATTGCGGTGACGAGTTCTAGACGATCCGCGCCGCCGCGCTCCGCGGCTTGCGCATCGGCGACCGTGGTCGCGATGACTTCCAGCAGGACCCGTTCATGTTGCATGTTGGCGCGCCATGTCGTGAGGAACGCGACATGATCGCAGATGCACGCCTACTCGAACCAGTCGATGTCGCCGCACAGCACGCACAGGCGCTCGCCCACCGGGACCGCCATCGAAAGCGTCAGGCACGGCAGCGCCTCGTTAATCGACAGATACGGCCCGGTCACGTGCACCCGCCCCGGCGTGACGAGCGCCGTGCGGAAGTACGGCCTGCGCAGCCAGCTCGCGCCTTGTGCGTCCTCCAGCGGCAAGAAGCGCGCATCGCGCTCCGCGCGATCGACGCGCAGCACCACGTTGCGGCCCGCCTGCCTGCCGTTCGAATCGAGCAGATAGCAGCGCGCCGCATGATCGAGCGCGAGGAAGTTCCAGCACACCTCCTCCATCGATTCGCCGGCCGCAAGCCGTTCGGCCGCGCGCTCGAACGCACGCAGATAGGGCACGAGGCGATTCGTCTCGCCGCGCTCGCGCGTTTCGGTCTGCTGACGAAAACGCTCGGTCGCCTCGGCGATCACGCTCTGCGCCTGGGCCGCGTCGGCGAGTCCGGGCGCGGGCCGCGCGAAGAAGAAGCCCTGCACGAAGTCCGCGTTGCACGCGAGCGCGAGCTGCGCCTCGTGTTCCGTCTCCACGCCTTCGATCAGCACGAGCTTGCCCGCGTCGTGCAACAGCGCCACGAGCGCGGGCAGCGTCGCGGCCATGTCGGCGCGATGCTGCGCATGCATGAGCATGATGCGGTCGAGCTTCACGATGTCGGGATTGAGCTGCCACACGCGGCCGATATCGACGTTGCCCGCCCCGAAGTCGTCGAGCGCCACGAGAAAGCCGCGCTCGCGAAACGTCGCCACGGCCTGCGCGAGGGCGTCGAGATCGGTCGCCTCGTCCTCCAGCACCTCGAGCACGACGCGCCGCGGCGCGATGTTCAGCCGCCGCAGGTTCGCGAGCAGCGCCGCCGAGTGATAAGCCTCGATCAGCGTGCCCGGATGCACGTTGAGAAAGAGCCACTCGCGCTCCGCGCCGAGCAGCGCGAAGTTCTCCAGATGCAGCCCCTGGGCGAGCCGGTCCACCAGCAGCGCTTCGCCCACGCGCGCGGCGTCGCCGAATACGTCGAGCGGCGAAACCGGGCGGTCGAGCGGATCATGCGCGCGCAGCAGCCCTTCGTAGCCCACCGCACGCATGTGCGAGAGGCTGAACACCGGCTGGAACACGCTCGTGAGCGTAAGGTCGCCGTGGTGTGCGCTGTAGCGCTGTAGCCCCGAAGTGACGCTGAGATCGAAGCCGTGAGGGGTCACGGCTGTTTTGTCCTGTTGCTCTGTGATCATGCCATCCTCTAGCGCGTAGGAAGGACGCTGCAGTCCGCACAGCCTCTGCACGGTCCGCGCTTACCCTCCGTAGCCTGGTTTTCGTTGCGTCAGGAGAGGGATGAAGCAAGGTCCGTGCTCGCTCGCACTGCGATCTGGCACGCATCGGGAAACGCGTTCACGCCCGTCGCGTGCGCAGCGATTGGGCACGCCATGCACCGCGCGAGAGATCGCACGGCGCACCGATATCGTGCGCCTTTCCCCGCGCCTTTGCTTCGGTCGTGGCGCAGTCGTGGCGCACTTCGTGGCGCACACATGGAAGACAAATGGCCGCATCTTCGGCAAATTCCGGTTCATCACGTATTCGCCCTGCGCGCTTCGCGGCGGCTTACAGACGCGTCAGGCTACACTGTCCCTCGACCGGCGCGCCCCTTTCTAATGCGCGCCAGAACGCAGTGCCGCACCGCGTGTGAAAAGAGGCTCCGCCCCTCTTCGACGCTTCCCCGCCTGGTCCCGTTCGGCCACGTTTCGCCCCGCTACGTTTTTCGATGGACATTCTCTTCACCGTTCTCATTCTGCTGCTTGCTGTCGCCCTGTCCGGCATCATCGCGCGCACCGTGCCCCTCAAGCTGCCGTTGCCGCTCGTGCAGATCGGCATTGGCGCGCTGCTCACGTTTCCGCTCGTGAACCCGCACGTCACGTTCGATCCCGACATCTTCATGGCGCTGTTCATTCCGCCGCTGCTGTTCGCGGACGGCTGGCGCATGCCCAAACGCGAGTTCTTCTTGCAGCGCCGCGCGATCCTCATGCTCGCGCTCGGGCTCGTGCTGCTGACGGTCGTCGCCGTGGGCTACTTCGTGCACTGGCTCGTGCCGCAGATCTCGTTGCCCGTGGCGTTCGCGCTCGCCGCCGTGCTCTCGCCCACCGACGCCGTCGCGCTCTCGGGCATCGCCGGCAAGGACCGCATTCCCGCGCAGCTCATGCACATTCTCGAAGGCGAAGCGCTGATGAACGACGCCTCGGGCCTCGTCGCGCTCAAGTTCGCCGTGGCGGCCGCGCTCACCGGCTACTTTTCGCTTCGCTCGGCGGCGCTCAGCTTCGTCGTGATCGCGGCGGGCGGTCTGGCGCTTGGGGCGGCGATCGGCTGGCTCTTCAGCTTCGTTTCGGCGCGTTTTCTCAACATGACGGAAGAAGGCGACCCCGCGCCCGGCGTCGTGCTCACCTTGCTGATTCCGTTCGCGGCGTATCTGTTCGCCGAGCACCTCGAAGTGTCGGGCGTGCTCGCGGCCGTTTCCGCCGGTATGACGATGAATTTCACGAGCGTCGCGCACACAGGACCGGTGTCGGCACGCGTGCGCGCCACGAGCACCTGGTCGATGATCGAGTTCGTCTTTAACGGCATGGTGTTTACGCTGCTCGGCCTGCAGTTCCCTGGCATTCTCGGCAAGGCGCTGCTCGACGCGCACCACACGAGCAACGTGCAGATGCTGCGCCTCATCGGCTATATCGCCGCCGTGCTCGCGGCGCTCTACGCCATGCGCTTCGGCTGGGTGTGGCTGCTGCGCTGGGTGGCGAGCCGCGGCGCCGCGCGTCACGGCGTGGCCAACGCGGTGCCGGGCCTGCGCACCGTGGCGATCACCACGGTGGCGGGCGTGCGCGGCGCGGTGACGCTCGCGGGCGTGCTCTCGCTGCCCGTGGCGCTCGCCAACGGCAGCCCTCTGCCCGGGCGCGACAGCGCCATCTTCATCGCGACGGGGGTGATCCTCGCCTCGCTGCTGGTGGCGATCGTGGGTCTGCCGCTGTTGCTGCGCGGCGTGCGGCGCGGCGCGCAGGGACCGCATGCGGCCGAGGAGCGTGCGGCGCGCATCCAGGCGGCGCAGGCGGCCATCCGCGCCGTGGATGCGGTGCATGAAAAGGTGAGCGAGGATCTCGACGAATCGCAGGCCGCCTACGCCGCCGACACGACCGCGCGCGTGATGGACGCCTACCGCCGCCGCCTCGCCTCGCTCGACGCCGACCGCGACCGCAGCGCGAACGCGCGCCGCTCGGACGCGCTGGAAATGGAAATGCGCCTCGCCGGCATGCGCGCCGAACGCGCGACGCTGCTCAAGCTGCGCAACCAGATGCAGATCAACGACGAGACGCTCGCGAAGCTGATGCGCGAAGTCGATCTTTCGGAAACGGCGATGACGACGCGCGGACGCAATCGCAACTGAGCACTTAGGCGCAGTTGGGGGAAACGAGAGAGTGGAAAACGCGGCGCCGAGGACCGGCGCCGCATGTCGCGGTGAGGCGGTAAGGCGGTAAGGCGGTGAGCCTTAAACCGCCGCTTCCTGCGCCGGTTTGCGGCGCAGCAGCGCGTAGAGAATGATCGCGCCGAACGTGGCGGTGCCGATGCCCCCCAGCCCGAAGCCGCCGAGCTTGAGCGAGAAGTCGCCCGCGCCGAGAACGAGCGTGACCGCGGCGACGATGAGATTGCGGTTGTCCGAGAAGTCCACCTTGTTGACGACCCAGATCCGCGCGCCCGTCACGGCGATCAGACCGAACACGACGATCGAGACGCCGCCGAGCACCGGGCCCGGAATCGTCTGAATGACGGCGCCGAACTTCGGCGAGAAACCGAGCACGAGCGCGATGAGCGCGGCGATCACGAACACGAGCGTCGAGTAGATCTTCGTCACGGCCATCACGCCGATGTTTTCCGCGTAGGTCGTGACACCCGTGCCGCCCGCGAAGCCCGAAACGATCGTGGCGAGGCCGTCGCCGATGAACGCGCGGCCCACATAGCGGTCGAGGTTGTAGCCCGTCATCGCGGAAACCGCCTTGATGTGGCCGAGGTTCTCCGCCACCAGAATCACGGCGATCGGCACGAGCAGCGCCATGGCGTGCGGGTCGAACACCGGCGCGGTGAACTTCGGCATGCCGAACCAGGCGGCGTTCGCGACGATCGAGAAGTCGATCGGCTTGCCAAGGCCCATGCCGTTCGTGACGATCGCGTAGATCACATAGGCGATCAACAGGCCGACGAGAATCAGCAAACGCTGCAGCATGCCGCGCGTGAACACCGCCACGCCGCCCACGCAGAGCACGGTGACGATGGCCATCCACGAGTCGAAGATCGAGCCGCTCACGCCCTTCACCGCGATGGGCGCGAGATTCAGCCCGATCACGCAGACGATCGCGCCGGTCACCACCGGCGGCATGAGCGTTTCGATCCACTTGGTGCCGACGGCCGAAACTAGAAGGCCGATCAGCGTATAAGCCACGCCGCACGCGATGATGCCGCCGAGCGCGACCGGAATGTTGGGATTGGGTCCCTGGCCGCCATAGCCCGTCACGGCGATCACGAGACCGATGAACGCGAAGCTCGAACCGAGATAGCTCGGCACGCGCCCGCCCACCACCACGAAGAACAGCAGCGTGCCGACACCAGACATGAAAATGCACAGGTTCGGGTCGAAGCCCATGAGCAGCGGCGCGAGGACGGTCGAGCCGAACATGGCGACTACGTGCTGCACGCCCATGGCGAGCATCTGCGGCCAGGGCAGGCGCTCGTCGGGGGCCACGACGCTGCGGGCGTCACCCGTCTGCGCGCGCCAGCGCGGGAAATAGGAGTCGGACATGGGTTCCTCTTGTCGGCGTGATTTGCGGTTCTGGTTGTGGTTTTGATTGTTGGCGCGCACGCATCGATGCAACGGCCGCCCTTGATGCAGGTCAGGCGGGAGTGTACGGAGCCGCAATCGGCGTGGCAAGCCGGATGTCGGGCGTCCGAAACAATTGCGGCAGCCGTCGACGTGAGTTATGAAGTCGACACCGAATGGAGTTTCAGACTTCTCCTATATTGAGGGCGGGGTGCCGGATCTAGACTGTCCTTGCTGCGTGACCACACGAGTGTTCATGCAGAGTTGGCAAGTAGTAACTCTCCGACTTCCCCGCTCCTGCTCCCCGCTGGAGCGGTTTTTTTTTGCCCGCGCAATTCGAGCCCTTCGCCCGTTCAGGCGAAGGCGGCTTCCGCCAGTTCCCGCGCATAGTCGCGCACGTCTTCCGGCCAGGGCGCGTTCGCCGCTTCGAAGCGGCTACGCTCGCCCGCATAAAGCGCGCGCAACGCATCCTCGTAATCCGGCAGATTGCCGGCCAGCGCAGTCATGAAGCGATGCGCGGCTTCCTGGGCCGCGCGCACACGTTCGCGTGCCTCGCTCGCGTGGCGCGCGGCGTCCACGAGCCGGCGCAGCACCACCGAGGCGCCGCCAGGCTGCGCGCCGAGCCAGTCCCAGTGGCGCGGCAACAACGTCACCTCGCGCGCTATCACGCCAAGCTTCGGGCGGCCGCGGCCGCGCGGGGCGTCTTCCGGTGCGGCTTCGTCGGCGACGTTGGGCGCGGCTGCGTCCTGCTCGTTGCCCACCTGCGCCGCGATGCGCGCCACGATGTCCTTTTCCGTGCCTCGCAGATCGAATTCGACCGGGCGGGCGTCGCGGTCGTCGAAGACCAGCACCGTCGCTCCGTTCTCGTTCCCGCTTTCGTTCGCGTCACGCTCGAGTTCCGCCTTGACCGCCAGCGCCACCTGAAGCGGCGCGCCGCGCGCGATCAGGCGCGTGCCCGCAAAAGCCGTACAGCCATTCGCCACCACCATGGTGTTCTCCGTCTTGATATCCAATGATTGGCGAATATTATCCGGGTAAATTATATTGTGCAATATCATCCGGGTAAAATTGGATGGTGGTCAGCCAGAGCGGCCTTCGACATCCGCGCCGCGGGCGTCATCGGGCGTAGCGGGCAGCCACGCCGCCACGCGGTTGCGGCCAGAGCGCTTGGCCCTGTAGAGCGCCGCGTCGGCGGCGTCGGTGAGCGCGCGCCAGTCGGCAAACGCGATTTGGGTCGTACACGCTACGCCCACGCTTGCCGTAAGCACCCCGTTCGGGCTATCGGCGTGCGGCAGCGCCAGCGCCTCGATCGCGGCGCGCACCTTTTCGGCCAGCGCGAGCGCCTGGGCCTCGCCCGTTTCGGGCAGCAGCAGCACGAACTCCTCGCCGCCATAGCGCGCCGCACAGTCCGCCGCGCGGCGTGCGTGAGCGCGGAGCGCATGCGCCACCGCCGCGATGGCGTCGTCGCCCGCGAGATGGCCGTAGCGGTCGTTGTAGAGCTTGAAGCGGTCCACGTCGAGCAGCACGAGCGCGAGCGGGTTGCCCGAGCGGCGTGCGCGCGCCCATTCGTGGTCCGCGCGGGTTTCGAAGGCGCGCCGGTTCGCGAGCGAGGTGAGCGCGTCGGTGCCCGCCTGCACGCGCAACTCTGCCTCCACCTCGCCGCGCCGGCGCAACTGGCGCGTGAACATCAACGAGACCGCGATCAGCGAGATGTCGAGCACCGACGTAAGCGTGCCGATGATCCAGGCGCGCACGCGCCATTCGCGGTAGATATCGTCCGCCGCGACGGCAACGACGAACACGAGCGGATAGCCGTCCACGGGCCGCAGCGCGAACCAGCGCCGCACGCGGTCTACGGGGCCGAGCGAGAAGAAGCCGCTAGCCTGCGATCGCCGGAAACGCTGGAAGAGCGCGGATTCCGCGACGCTTTTGCCGATCAACTCAGGAACGTACGGGCGGCGCATGAGCAGCGTGCCGTCGGCGAGGGTGAGCGCGAGCGTGCCGTTCGCGCCGATGTCCACGCCGCTGAACAATTGCCGGAAATAATCGAGCCGCATCGTGCCCACCACCACGCCTGCGAAAGAGCCGTCGGGATTCGAGAGACGGCGGCTCATTCCGATGGTCGCGTTGGCCGGCCCCTCGCGTGGAATGAACGGATGGCTCAGAAAGAGGCCCACGTGCGGCGAGTCGCGCTGCGCGATGAAATAGTCGCGGTCGGCCACATTGAGCGCGCGCGGCGGCACCGAGCGCGAATCGAACACCACCTCGCCCGCCGCGTTGGTGACGAAAATCGCGCCGAGATTCTTCGCCGTGGCCGAGCGGTCGAACAGCACGTTCTGGCGGATGTCGGGGGGTAGCGAGGCGAGACGCGGATCGTCGATGGCGTCGATGACGGCCTGCAGCGAAAGGTCGTAGACGTCGATATTGCGCGCCGTGTCGCGCTCGAAAAGCAGCGCCATGTTGGAGGCCGAAGCGCGGGCGCTCGCGAGCGCGTCGTGCCGCATCTGCGCCATGACCCACGCAGCGACAAGCGTCAGCACTGCTGCCAGCGCAATGCCGATGGCAAGCACGGCGTACGGTCGGCGGATCATCATCTCGTGCCTTCGGGGGCTAGCCTTGCAGTGGCGCCCGTTGCCGGGCGCTTGCTGTGCATTCATCCTCGCATGGCACGCGAGGCGTGGCTATGCGGGCAAGTCCGGTCGATGGCGACGTTTGCGGCGCGCTCCATTTTGCGCCCTATTCTCCTGAATATAGTGTATTTCGAGCGTCGCGCGTTTTTGATAGTTTGGATTCCTCTGCTTTAACGTGCGACTATGTGTGCGCATTGTCATGCCGCTGGGTCAATCGTCGCGCACGCCGACGATGGCGCGCGCCTCGATCCACGCTCGCCACTGGCCGCCGAAGTCGAAAGCCGGGTCGATGTCGAAGGATTGTACAAGCGCATCGTCGAGCGTGGCGCCGTCGCGCAGCGCCACGAAGGCCGCGTGGGCGGCACGCGTGTGCACAAGCGCCGTGGGCCGCCATTGCGGCCGGATCACGAGCGCCCACGACGGCACGTCCACACGCCCAGGCCAGACGCCGCCCGGCTGGTGCGCCCGCCAGATCGCCACGGCGTCGAAGCGTAAAGCGAGCGCGGCGCAGGCGGGATGCACCGCGAGACGCGCTTGCGCAAGACGCTCCGCGCCGAGCGCTTGCCATTGCTGCGCGTCGAGCGGCGTGGCGTTCGCTGCGTAACTGGCTGCGTGCAGCGCCCATTCGAGCCGCGCGACATCGCCGAAATACGCATAACGCGCATCGGTCTCGTAGCGCTCGATGAATTCGGGCAGCTGCGAGCCGAAGCGGTTCAGATCGGCATCGCGCGAAGGATGCGCGCGCGCATAGGCTAGCGCGAGCGCATCGAACCACGTCTCGCCGGTCAGGGCCGCGAGCACCGGATATGCGTTCGCGAGCGCAAGCCGCCGCGCCGCGCGCCCATTGCCGCGATACAGGCCCATGCGCGCGTGCAGCAGCGCGGCATCGTCGGGAAGCAGCTCGCGAGTGAGCGCCGCATCGGCGGCGGGATCGTCCAGCGCTGTGGCGAAGGCTTGTTGCGTCTCTTCCAGCGTGTTGCGCACCGTCATGAGCGCAGCTCCGTTACGTGATGCGCGTGCTTCGCAAAGCGTTCGCGCGCGAGACGAGCCTCGTCGAGCAGCACCTCGAGCGCCGGCACCGCCGTGTCCCACTCGATGAGCGTGGGCGTCGCGCCAAAGCGCTCGAGCGCGGCCTCGTACAGCGACCAGACCGCCGGCGCGACGCGCGAACCGTGATCGTCGATCACGGCGGCTGGCGTCGCGCGATGCCCGGCCAGATGGATCTCGCCGACGATCTGCGGCGGCAGCGCGGCCATGGCCGCCAGTGCATCCTCACTGTGGTTGCATTGATTCACGTACAGATTGTTCACGTCGAGCAGCACGCCGCAGCCCGTGCGCTGCGCGAGCGCGGCGAGGAATTCAGCCTCGCTGTAGCTATCGTCGCGAAATCGTACGTAGGTCGAAACATTTTCGATCAGCACGGTACGCCGCAGCCCGTCCTGCATCTGCGAGACGCGCGCGCTCAGGTGATCGAGCGAGGACTGCGTGAGCGGCATCGGCAGCAGATCGTGCAGCGCGCCTTGCGCGCTCGCGCCCCAGCACAGATGCTCGGAGACGACTGCGGGGTCGATGCGCGCCACCAGCCGCGCGAGCCTCGCGAGATGCGCCGTATCGAGCGGCGCAGCCGAGCCGAGCCCGAGCCCCACGCCGTGCAGGCTCACCGGCAAATCGCGGCGCACGGTTTCGAGCACGTGCAGGTCGTATCCGCCTTCGCCGAAGTAGTTCTCGCTGTGGACCTCGATCCAGTCGACCGCAGGCGCCCCTGCCATGAAGGCCTCGAAGTGCGCGTGACGCAGGCCAATGCCCACGCCGCCGAGTGCGACCGGCGCGCTCATCTTGCGCTCCCCGCGTTGCGCGCCGCCTCAGCCGCGAGGCTCATTTTTCCGGCATGCCGCCAAGCTTCTCGCACGTGCCCTTCGGCATGGTCTTGAAGTCGCCCTTGTCGTGATCGACCTTCGCCTGGCCCGCGCAGTCGTGCACGCCGGTCTTGCTCGAACAATCGTTCTGGCCGGCCTTGGCGACGCCGTAGCAATTCACGGTGTCGTCCGCGTGGGCCACGCCCGCGCCGGCCGCCGCAAGACCCGCGAGCGCGGCGGCGATTAGCGCCTGGCGGCCGAGAGAGTTCTTCATGGTGTTTCTCCTTGAACTTTGAAATGGGTTTCGCATTAAGCGATCGGGCTAAGCAGCCGTCCCAACGCGCGGCCCTCGGTGCCTATTTTGCCTCACCGGACCACATCCGGTCCGGCCGAAGCGCCCGAAGATCGTTGGAATTATTGCAATTGCAGTAAGGATGTTTGCTGTACTGCGGTATTTTTCTTTGAAGTGCACTGCAATAAAGTCTTATCAACGGTTCGAACAACATGATTGTTACGGATCGACAACATAATTTTCGGAGGTTGTTACCATGAAGAATCTGATCGCTGCTGCACTCGCCGCTACCGTCCTCGCCGCTCCCGCCCTGTCGTTCGCACAAGCCGAGCAAGCGCCCGTGACGCGCGCCCAAGTTCGCGCCGAACTGGTCCAGCTGGAAAAGGCCGGCTACCGACCGAACCTGTCGAGCCCGTACTATCCGGAAGACCTGCAGGCTGCCGAGGCGCGCGTCGCCCAGCAGAACGGCGCTGCAGAAGCCACGGCCTACGGCGCGTCGACGAACGGCAGCGCCCAAACCGGCACCCGCGCACCGAACATCAAGCCGACCTACTTCGGCCAGTAATCGCGGCTCACACGTAGTGCCGGCGCACTACGCGAGCAACGCCTGGCGGGCCCGCTCTCCCGATTGGGAGAGAGCGGGCCCGCCGTTCATTTCTGCGCCGCGCGTGCAACGCGCGCGGCACAAATAAGCGGCACGCCCACGAAAACCTCCGCCGCCGGAAATCCGGCGGCTTTGCCCGGACTGCGGTCCGGGCCTTTTTCCTCCTCCCCTCCCGCGACACATGCGGCCCGCTTTTTTAGCGCGGGCCGCGCGCGAAGGCGGCTCACTCGGAGGGGCCTAGAAGCCGTGGGTGACGAGCGAGAGCACGGAAAGATCGGGGTGCGTGCCGTCGATGATGCTGCGGCCCACATGCACCGCCTCCTCGGTGGCGTCCTCCTCGCTGCGCCAGGTTTCGTCGCCATCCGCGTGATACGTGACCGTGTGACCCGGCTTCGCGGGATTCGCGCCGGGATGGCAAACGTAGGCCGTGTAGGTGTAGCGGTTCGCGCCTTCCTGGGCTGGCGTGGCGCTGACGTGAATCTCGAAGCCTTCGTAGTCGACCTGATGCATCGCAAGCGGTTGAGCGCTCATGGTGACCTCCGGGTGCCGCTGGGTTAGCGGCTGCGGGCTATCCGGCCGATGGGTATGCGGCCGGGTGTGCGGTATTGATTCGGTATTGGGAAGTTTAGGCGATGGGTCCCGGGCGGGTGGCCTACTATTGCAGGGCGATCCACCACCCTGGGAGCTTAGACATGGCATCGAACACCGTCCGCCTGCATCGTGTGCTGCGCGCGCCGCCCGAGCGCATCTATCGGGCCTTTCTCGACGCGAGCGCAGTCGTGAAATGGCTGCCGCCCAACGGCTTCACCTGCACGGTTCATGAACTCGACGCGAAAGTCGGCGGCCGCTACCGGATGTCGTTCAAGAATTTCACGGCCGGCCACGGTCATTCGTTCGGCGGCGAATATCTCGAACTCGTGCCGAACGAGCGTTTGCGGTACACCGGTGTGTTCGAGGACGAGCACCTGCCCGGCACCATGCAGACGACGGTGGAACTGCGCGCAGTGTTTTTCGGCGCGGAGATGACCGTCGTGCAGGAGGGCATACCGGAGATCATTCCGGTCGAGGCGTGTTATCTGGGATGGCAGGAGTCGCTGGCGTTGCTCGCGAAGCTCGTCGAGGCCGAAATCAAGCAGTAAAGAAAGAGGGGCGCAGTCTTTCAAAAAAGATTTTCGGTTCGGCCTTAGAAGGCGTGAAGGCCACGAACCCCGCGGGTTCGTGGCCTTCTTTGTGTGCGGGCTTCGCTCTGAAGGGCGGATCAGTCTGGGGTGATCACAAGCCTTTTGTCTTCTACCGTGATTCGGACGCGCTGGCCTGCTTCAAAGCCTGCGACTTCGAGCCATCGGCCGGAAAGCTTAAGCCAAGGGTAAAGCGGCGGGTCATTTCTTGCGCGCGAACTGTACCTGCGGTACCGCCAGGACTGCTGGATGGTTACGCGGCGCTCGGGATGTGCGTGCGATGCATTAAGATTGGCGTCAGCCATGGTCAACTCCTGCGTTGAGTTGGTTTTGGTTAGCGGGCCGTGAGTGCTGGTAACACTCATGGCCCGCGCTTCGTTTACTGCATTGCGACTCCTACTACTTCCGTGCCTGTGCGAGCACGGTGTCCAACATTTGTGAGACGAACTGCTGTTTGGGCTTGGGGAGTTGTTCGATTGCGGCGATCTGACGTTGTAGGCGCGATATAGAACTTCCTTTGCCGAGCCGTCGCGCGACTGGCCTGCACAGCAACTCTTCGAAAGAGGACATCAACCGTTCCACTAAAGCTGGCAACAGCGATGCCGGCACTCGCGAGCGCCCGACTTCATAGTGGGCTAGCGTTTGCTGTGCGATACCGAGCGCCTCTGCTAATTCTTGTTGGGTCATGCCGCGCGCCCTTCGCGCCCTCGCAATACGTTCGCCAAGCTCAATAAAAAACACTTGATCTTTCTCGTTCATGGCTAAATCTGTGCAAGGAGTACGGAGGGGTAAAATCACCCGTTCAATTATTGAATATGGTTAATTGTAGCCAATCCGTTATCGCTAAAACCTAGAGTTACCTTTACTCCGATCATTTTTCGAGACTTATTAACCCCGATCAAATTTAATATGCGTGCCTCGTAGGGACGAGTAGATACATCATCCGCGCTTACTTGCGACACGTTCCAATTCAGACCTATTCGTCTAGCAAGAATATTCAGCATGACCAGACCGTCTGCAAGAATCCAGCGAAATTGGCACAGCGATTCAGATTTACCAAAGAAAAAGGGCCTAGCCATCGGCTGAGCTCTGTTGCGCGGAGGGCCACTGAACTGTTGTAAAAACGCAAATTAAATACGCTGACTTTTTCTCAGTTGATTTTCAGCGTGCCCCATTCGCTGCCCCCAAAACGTCAATGCTGCGAAATTGACTACTGTCTTCGACCACCGAAACAAGAACAAGATGTGCCCGCGCGCATCTCCTCGACGCGCAGATAGCAGCGCCTTAATTGAACGCTTTCGGGTTCATCGCAGTTCGATTCGCGCGAGCGTCCCACAAAGCGTGATGCAGATGCCGTGCTCGGCAAAAAACTCGTCTACCCTAGCTGAGCTTACTCCAGATGTTCTCGAGTTTCCATCCGGGAGGAAGCTCACCACCAAGCAAGCACTCCAGCAATTTCAGGTCGCAGTCAAAGTCATAGCAGACAACCGGTTGGTCTCGACGCGAAATGCGTCCGAGCCACATCTGCACCTCCCGCTGAAGCTCCAGATATGGCATCGACCGCCCTGCTGGCATCCCGAGCTGGGACAGCACGACATCGCTCACAAAGTCGCTACAAAGTGACTGGTCGAAGTCGCTCGATTCGCCATAGCACTCAGCGCCATTTTCGGCGACGAGTGCGATGCTGATTAGCTCCGAGTCCCGAAAATCAGTGAATTCAGTATCTGTGAATATGCGCATAGGTAGTTGAGACCGGTCCGGAATGATTACGCGCAACTGCCCCGCCTCATTAAACCACCCCTATCAATGGAATACGAACGTGGCCTCCGAGGTAACCAGCAAAGCCGCCACGACCGTCTACCCTAGCCCAGCTTGCGGGAAATCTGTCGAGGCTCGTTCCGGTCCGATGCAGCTCGCGTCCCCTTCACTGTGGCTTCTGGTGCCCCTTGGGCCGGCTTGCTAGCCCCGAAGCCCCACTGCGCGTACGGTGCCAGCACGTTACACATATCCTGAAGCCCGACTCCGTACTGCTTGCACACGGGGAAATCCCAGATTCGAAAATGGCCAACGGATTGCGAGAACACCGCTCCTGCCGAATAGGGGTCTAGCGTCCAACCGAGCGGTGCAAGGTCAAGCTGCTCAATGGCATGCGACCGGCTTTGCATTCTTTCGACAAAGCTACCACCTGAAGCTGTTGCCCTGAGATACTGCTTTCGCCAATACTCGACCGACTCTGCCGACAGCATCTCCCAACGCATGAAATGCGCCTCGCCAACGCGCTTCGCGACAAGATTCGAAAAAACCGTTGTGTGGCCGGCCCGCGCGCTTTCCATCACATACGCTGGCGCAACCATTTCCGCCAGAAAGCGCCCATTGTCGAAGCGAGTGCCCTCTTTGAAAGCGACGTTCTGAGTCGGGTTGCTACTTATCGAGACGACATAGACGTTTTCAAGGTTCGGCCTAAACACCTGCAACTTGTCGAGAATGTCGTTGACCGAAGCCAGCCCGGAATTGTCAGCGTACCCGCCGTCGGCAACTGCAATGCGTCGGTATCCAGGCGGGCACTTTTGCAATGGGTCTGCACTGGCTTTCTCCGAATCGTTCCCCCTAGCACAGGCTGAACCCACCGGACTTACAAGCGCAAACCTTGCGCTGTCAAGCGTAGCCACATCAACCGGCGTAGCCGCGTCCAATGTCCATGCACCAGGAAAGTCCATGCTTACGCTGCTGTAGACTGCTCGCCTTCCGTCTGCTGCAGCAGTCGAATTGAATACTGTCAGGGGGAAGTGAGCAGCGTCCTCAGAGAGGCTTTCTAGAGTACGCACCAGAACGGAACTGTTCTCGTCACGCCCGTACTCCCTTGCAACAGCGGCCCAACCAGTTGCCCACGAATCGACTAGCGCGCTGTCACGGCTGCTATGCCCTGTTGGCCACGGTGATATGGCGAGAGGAAAGTCTGACGACAACATCCGCGTGGCTACCGGGGAGATAAAGTCGTGTGCGTAGAAGTGTGCAAGCCGCCATGCACCACGCAAATACATGGGATTTGCGCAGATTGGTTGAGTTGCGGGCAAGACGCTAGCATCGCGTGCAGCTAGCCACGACGCAATGCCGAGGGAACCGCCGGACACGCCGCTTACAGCAAAAATCCGCGACCCAAATACTCCGCTTGTGTAATCGTCCGCAGCGGCAAGTGAGAGCGCTGTGTGCTCCGCGGCTCTGATACCACCTCCAGCTGCGGCCACCAGGATGATTGGACCGTTATCGTTCTCCGTCTCGCCGCGAGCAGCAAGCCAAGCGTCATAGAATGTTCTGAAGCTCTTGTCGTCTCCCGATTCGGCGCGGCCAGGCTGTGCATTAGCATGCTCGAGGTCAATGCTCGGGTTCAACCGAGATGCTGACCACAAGGCACAAAAGGCGAGACCTGTAACCAGTGCGGTCCTGACGAGACTGGACCTCGGGCGGCTCAGGATAAACGCGGCCACAAGAGCCAGTGTGGTAGTCAAACACAGTGTCGTCAGAGCGGAAGCATGTGATTTGAGCCCGCCATGTAGCACAACCGCTGCCGCGGCGAGCAGCACCAGCACCATTGCCGACATACGCGGCTTCGGCAGCCTTATGCGTAACATCGCAGATGTGACCACGGCCGGAATCAGCCACCATACGGCCAAAATAGCGGGGTGAACGGTTGTGCGGTGCTTGAGCAAGACGTCTGGTTCGAGTAGTGCATCAAGCCAAATACAGCCGAAGAGGACCGGTATTGTGCCAACCAAGAGCACTAGCGGCTCCCGGAAGGGCCAGCGGCGTTGCCAACCGACAGCTGCCCCGTCATGCAACCTCGCGAGGTATCCAAAGGGTACGAATACCGCAACGACGACACCGACCTGAGGGAAGCCGTACCCGACGCAAACTACGATGACCAAGTAGGTTACCGAAGCAAATACCATTTTCAACCACTGACCTGCTAGCGAATAGCGCGCAAGCGTGTACGAGATGGCCAGAAGGCTAAAGAACGTATACGCACTCCACTGGTTAAACCAAGGGTGAAGGAAAAGCGGGGCGAGGATAAGCAGGTGCGCGACTAGAGATAAGATGACTATCTGGACAACGGCACTAGTTGCAGCTTCGCGGTGAAAGCGCGCTTCAACGCTCGTCCCCAACGGCAGAAAGAACCACATGACAACTACGACAAGCCCACTTCCTCCGAGCCAGTCGAAGATTTCGGCTAGCGTGCCCGTATAGCCCGTGCTGCCAAGATTGTTCTGGCCGCTTTCCGACAACGCTGCAGACAGCGAGCGGCAAAGCGCGACCGATTGCTCAGGGAGATACAGACCCGCCAGGCAAACGGAGACTATCGACAAAGGGAGCCACAACTGTGCTACAGCCATGAGCGCCGTCTTCATCATTGCCGGAGTTTCGAAAGCTACTGATTTCAGCCGCCGCAACGCAAACACGGACTTCGGCAACAGTCCTGATATCAATCCAGAAAGTCGATTACCCAAAATGCATTTCATTTCTTGCCGCAAAATGTTGGTTTACACATTCTCGGCATATCGGCATATCGCAAGTCAGACTTTAGCTACAGTGCAGTCGCTTGACCGTGGCGCATTTGTACGCAGACGCAGACGTACGGCCGAGAATGCGATGCCGAATCAAAAGACTGACCTGCATCGGCGCCGGTGAATCGGTAATCGCATGGGAGAAAAAGATGCGCAGCGCCCCACAGCTTCGAGACTACCGAAACCTTCAGCGCATTCACTTAATTGGCCAATACCGACTTATAAGTCTCAAAAAATCTTATATGATAATAGTAATTATCATATAAGAAAGAATTGCAAGGATTGAGAACAACGCCGTGCGCTTCACCGCGGTTCCGTTGCTGACCGTTCTGCGGAACGGGTCAACGAGAACCTCGCGCTCCCGCCCAAAAAAGTGCTTCGCGCTCGGTGATATTACTCGTTGCCCGTCAGACCTAAATATCTCCGTATGGGTCGTCGGACGCCACGGTCTCTGCAACAGGCTCCGGTACTTCGGTCTTCGCTGCTGACGCGGGCGCCGTGTCTTTCGCTTCTTTCTTGTTTTTCTTGTTTCTCTCGACGACGACTTTGCCTGCGTTTTTCTCGGTCAGCTCCAGTTCACATTTAGCCCAGCCGGTGGCCTTCTTGACCTCAGCCAGCGCAGGTCGCAGTACGGCGACGAACTTGCTCAATTGCATGCCCTTTCGCCCCATCAGGTCGCGAAGCGTTCCGGGCAACATGGGATAGGGAGACAGATGCGTCGAGTAATACGCGTACAGGCCTTTTGCGAGCGGATTGCCCTTGAGGGATTGCATGACAGACCGGCGCAGCAGCGTCCATTGCCCGCCATCGAAAAGCCTCGCCAGTTCGACATCGAGCAGAACGTCATAGTCGTGCTCCGTTTCCGACTCGCATTCAGGGCCGAGCATCTTAAGAATCAGCCTGGATTTGCCGACGAAAAGGCCAGGGACCGAGAACTCGAATTCCGCGTGAAAAAGACGGTCAAGCGAATCGTCGAGCAGCTTTCTGGTGTTTCCGCCGGGAGTTCGTCCGAGCGCTTTGATGACTTCGCCGCGATTGAAATAGACGCGCGCTTCGCGATGCCTTTCTTGGCCACTGTTGACGACGCGCCTGAGCAGTTCGTAAAAGACATCAGCGTCGCCTTGGTCGAGCCCTTGACCGGCGGTCTGAAAGACCTTTATGCCGCTCGTGTCAGTCGTCGCCAGTTGCGTCTTCGAGAGATATTGTGGACGCCGGGCTTTCGGTCCGTAAGTCAGGGTGCTAAAGATTGCGCTTCGCGCGAGCGTCTGCGCGGTAACGAAGTTCGTCCCCAGGCCGTGGGGGAGTTGCAGCTTGTGCCATGCTGCCAGCGTGTTGTTCGGCGTCGCGGTCATTGTCGTTCCTGTCAGAATTACATGGCCGCCCGTCGGACGGCAGCAAGTATACGTCGGGAGATGACCCATGATTGGAACAATGGGGACCTGCGGCTGGCAGAAAGGGGACCTGTGGCTACCGGCGAGGGACCTGTGGAACCGAGAAGCTGGAATACTCAGCGCTACTACGCGCACTTTTCGGGGAGTGAGGGCGGGCAATACATCTTTAGAAAATTACTAAGCAATGGTATTTCAAAGCTAAATCAGCTCGCTTCGCTCGCCATCTCCCGTGCGAAGAATTCTGCTGCCTGCGGCGGCTATGCAGACCTTCGCGCATGGTGGATTTTGCTTACCAGGACGGGCGGCCTGTCGCACCCGAGGCTCAGCGATATTGCCCGCCGCAGTTGCCCGCGTCGATATGCCGACCTCCGCCGTAAGTCCGTCGGAGTATAGGTGTGTAGCGGTCATGTACGTATCCTGGTCAGCCGGCGCCCGTGCTGCGATGTGCACGAAGCTGGCGCAGGTCATTTACCCCGATTGGGGGGCGGGGACCTGTGGCTATGCGGCCGACAATCGTGGCGCCCAAACTCGTCTCACCTCCAAGAATGAGCTGCGGCGACGGTCACGGCAGTGGCGACGCGGTCGCGCCCGTTCCGAGCGATAGCGAGGCGGCGAGGAAGAGCAGCCGCCCCACCTTCAACACGCTCGTGCGGGGCAGACGGCCTTCGTCGCACCGCCACCCTGCCAGCCCTGGTCCGCGTCAAAGCAGTCATCATCAAGCCATCACTGACACTGATGTAGACCCAGGCACTAAACGCAGACGACGACTTCCAGCACCCCGCATCCTTCGTCGTTGGCAAAAAAGCAACACTTGGTATACCGCGGAATTTGCAGTTCGCAAGCGACCGTCGACTTCTTGTTGACGCTCGCCGAACGCCATTGATAGCGTGGTCTTTCCCTGTGACTTGTGGTGCCTTCATGAACCGGCAGTGTGTCCCAGACAACTTTCCGCGAGCGTCCGCGCAAGGCGCTGTGTCTGGCGCGCAGCCCAAACTCCTGCTGCGCAAGTCCGGTGATACTTACCACGCAGAACCTATGGATGCCGAGGTCTATGAGAGGTACATCGTGTGCGAGGACCTCGCTCAACAGCTCGTAACGTACACGGCCAGGAAAATGGCGGAAAACGCCTGGTCCTTGCAAACAACACTGTCCAAAGTTGAGGCAGGACTCCTCAAGAAAACTCGCAGCGGAATATGGGAGTTTTCCGATGCCGAGGTAACTTGGACCATCGGACGCACACGCGAGATTCTCTCGGACCCTGCGTCAGGCAGAACATCACCGGACTCGAATATCCTGAACCAAGCCGGGGAAGAAAAGCGTGACGAATGAGAGCAAGCCGCCGGCGCTCGTGCTGGACCAGCCCACACCGACACTCTTCGTCGACTACGACGGCACCCTGCACAGGGGACGCGGCCTGCTCGACGAGCACGGCAACGTGTCGCTCGATTCTGGCGAGCCAGCGTTCGAATATGCGCCACTGCTCGCGAGCATGCTGGAGCCTTACCCTGACGTGGAAATCGTCCTTACGACGCGGTGGCTGCAAAAGCTCTCCCTTGAACGGGTGGTTTCCTTTTTGCCGACGGCGCTGGCCAAACGTGTCGTCGGTACGACCGCGGGCATCAAGGCTCGTTTCGGGTACATCAAAAGCGGCATCGACCGCACCTACATCATTCGGTCCTATGTGTTCCAGAAGCGGCTGAAGAACTGGCTGACCATCGACGACTCCGTCTACGGAGCATTCGACCTCCGTACAGACTTCCTCGACCTGACCGAACACTTGGTGCTGCTCGACCCAAAGAAGGGTATTGGTGACGCGACCGTCCAGCACCGCATTGGGGAATGGTTGGTCGATGTCCATGGCGACGACTTACGCTGTCCAGAGCCGACTGGCACAAAGGATGGCGAACAGTCCAGTTCGTACGAGGTTGAAGGTGACCTGCCGCCTGAGGAACGCTTTCCCGACGATGATGTGTCCGACACCGACATTCAAGTGGAAGTCCAAGAGAACCACCGCAAGATTCTCGCTGGGGGCCTGCTACTCACTTCCGCCGACCTTCAGACTGCGCTGTCAATGTCGCCGCAGGAATTGGGCGATGCGACGCATAGCAAGAGATTCTTTACCGTCGATGTGGACGGAAAGGACTATTACCCCGCGTTTTTCGTAAATTCAGGAGTCGACCTCCAGGTACTCGAGCGCATATCCGAACTACTCGGCTCGTTGCCGGGCTGGGTGAAGTGGCTTTTTTTCACATCTCCGCGGGAGACGCTCGGTGACGTGAACGCGCTCGAAGCACTAGCGAGTGGGAGAGCAGCGCTTGTGAATGATGTCGCACAACGGTTTGCCGCAGACGCCGACAACTGAGTTCGAAGGTACCCTTAATGTCAAAAGATATCAGCCTTTGGAATGCCCAAGCGCATCGGGCAGCCAGCGGGATGCAGGTGCGCCAAGAAGTGCGCAATCTAACTTGGGTTTCAGCGCAAGTCCTGAGCGTCATTTACTTTACCGCTTACTCAAACCTCGCGTTGGTGGATGTAACCGATACGGGGAGCCGCTACGCATCGCATGAAATCGACCGGACGCTTTTCGCATGGCTGATGGGTGTCGACAGCGGAGACGTCGACCATCTGCAACGGATGCTGAGGAACGCACACCAAGTAACGTTCGAAGAGACTCGTGCATCCCGCGCACCGCGACCCAGTTCGGAAGTCTGGATGGCAACACAGTTCGTGCAGTCCGTGGGAACGACAGCGGACGAGAGTCGATTTCGTGTCGAAGTGTGGACTGACCTGCTGCGCTATCTCCGCTCGCAAGAATCGCCCGGCACGCTGCCTTTCGAGTTCCAACCGGATTTATCGTCGAAATACGCGCGCTCGCTGTACCTCAACCTTTCTGAGCGAGAGCGCCAAGGTCACGGTTCCATCGAGTGGATTCCATTGGACGTTGTTCGCGCTTGGCCGGGAGCGTCACGGGCCAGGACCGCACGAACTGATTACTTCCTTCGGAAGGTCCTGGAGCCCGCGATACGCGAAATCAATGAGCGGTCAGACGTGGAGATAGAGTGCGAAACGGCACCCGACGAACCCGGCTCGAAGGACATCAGTGTTCGCTTCCTCATTCGGCGTAAGGACCCCACCGCAATGGGATGGGAATACCTCCGGACTCGGTCGCAACTGTTTTTCACCCTCGCCGACGGCCGCCCGTAGGAGCTATTTATGAAGGTGCATGTTCAGACATACAGTAAAAGGAAAAGTAGTGCCGGTTAAGGGCAAAAAATCGCTTTATCGGCGCAATACTGCCGGTTATTGAGCGACCATCCACACGGACTGACGAGGGCAAATGCAGACGCTGGGGCGAACACCGCGATTTCTGCCGCCAGAGGAAATGGAGTACCTGGTCGGAGAGCGACTGAAAAGACTCCGGGTGAATCGAAACCTGGACCAGGTCACAGTCTCTAAACGAGCAGGCATCAGCGTACGGGCGCTTCGAAATCTGGAGTGCGGCAACGGGTCGTCCCTCCACACGCTCATCGTGGTCCTTCGGGTACTAGGTCGCGAGACGTGGCTGGACACCATCGCCCCTGTGCCGACCATCAACCTGAGATGATGACCCGGCAGGCGAAACCTCGTCAGCGAGCCAGCAAGCCGCGAAGCAAGGCAGCAGGCTGAGCCCCTCATCGTAATACAGAGGTGTTCGGGTTCGAACTCCTTCCCGTCGACGCTTTGCTGCGACATGCGATGGAACTGCTCGGGGCGTGTCCTTACCCACCCGCACGGGCGTCGGTGAAGCCAACGCGGCGCACCCTCGAATTTTCAAAAGTGTCCGAGTCGGACACTTTCTCGTAGACATTCCCCCGTGTTTCGGTACCGGTTCGAGCGTGTCCTTAAAGGACACGAGCCGGCGCCGGGTTGAATGTGTTCTTTGACGACACTTTTTGCGTCGTGCCGCGGTCGCCGTCTCAGGCGCCGGCGCCCGTCGGGGTGCGCTGCCCGCCGCGCGAAAATCTGCTCGCGTCGCGCCTCGGTCAAATGTGTCCTACTAGGGACCGGTTGCTGGCGCATCGCCCCCGCTGCGCGATAGCTTTCTTGATACGTATCAAGGGGGCGTCCCTGACGCTTGTGGTCTTCGTCGTAGCGACTTGGTCTTGATACGTATCAAGACCTATTCATGAGCTACCCGCGCGAATTGAACAGTGGATATCGACAATCCTCGCCGCCCTGACGAACCGGCCTTCTTGATACGTATCAAGAGGGCCGTTACGGGTGCGGACCTAACGTTACGCGGATGCGACTTCCCGGCGCTCTCATGAAGCTCACGAAAACGACGAATTTTGCGACAGTGCTCGTCGTCATGGTCTGTGCGTCGCTCTATACCCCTCCAGATGCTCAAGATTCTCTTTAGCAATCAGCGACTGGAAAAGGGTGCGACGTGACGATTATTGGATACGCTCGGGTGAGCACTGTCGACCAAACCATCGACCTTCAGCGCGATGCGCTGACAGCAGCGGGCGCGACTACGCTCTATGAAGACAAGGCGAGTGGCAAGACGGCTGACCGGCCAGAACTCGTGCACTGCTTGAAGGCACTGCGTGAGGGCGACACGCTTGTGGTCTGGCGACTGGACCGGCTGGGCCGGAATCTCCAAGACCTTATCCGCATCGTCGGCGAACTCGACGAGCGTGGCGTGAAGCTCAGGTCGGTGAAGGAGTCAATTGACACGGCTGGCCCTACCGGGAAGCTCGTCTTCCACATGTTCGCAGCCCTAGCTGAGTTCGAGCGCGGACTCATCCGCGAGCGAACCCTTGCAGGCCTTGAGGCAGCTCGCGCCCGTGGCCGCCATGGTGGCAGGCCACCCGCCCTAGATGCTAAGCAGCGCAAAGCCGCCTTGGCGATGATGAAGAACCGAGACATGTCGGTCGCCGAAATCAGCCGCCAGTTCGGTGTGTCACGCTCAACGCTGTATAACATCGCAGCCGTCAGCAGACTCAACGTCGAATAGCTGACGTCTTGGGGTTGGCCGTAGGTGGCGCTCCAAATAGACGACCTAGCGACATGACGACGACCGCTTAAGTCATACCGCCACTCACTAGCCTTCTGTGGATTTCTTACGCTTGCGCTTTGACGTAGCCAGCGGCGGGACAGTCTCTTCCGCTTTCGTTTTCGGGAGCAGATTAAGGAAGTTGACAGTCGGAAGCAACATCGGCCCTTGCGAGAACCGACTGGAGAATGTCAGTAGTTGCTCACGAATCGCACCGTACAGCACTGCCGTCCCGTTTGCGAGCAGCAATTTTCTCCCTTTGTCTTCGTCCTCAGCCTGAACCTGAAAGAAGCCCTCCGCTTCAACATTGAACGTGTACGGGAATTGCGTTTCAGGGGACTTCGGTTGGCAAACGAGAGCAAGTTTCAACGCGAATTGAAACGGGGATGTCTGGTCAGGCGGGGCCGAGACCTGTACGTTGGCTGAGTAGTCGACCTCATCAAAACTCGGATATTGCCCTGAATTCGATGAGGTCTGGGGACCACGCCTGTCGCCACGAACTTGTAGTTCGAATCTGTTGAAGTGGTAGTGCCGCAGGTCAAGAGGCGAGCGCTGCATCGTAAAAATCCATGTTTGCAGCAATCAAATCAACGCGCTGCGAGTATTTCTCTTGGCTTCGCGAAAGCCACTCTGGCCACGCGTCCTCGGGTCGGCTCCCGACCGAAGGAACCCTCGGCTTTTCTTCAAGTTTGATGTCAGCCGTTTGTACATGCTCATTGTCAAATGAGAAGCGCTGCCACGGTTGCATGGGCGCCAGCTCATCTTCGGCGCGTGGCACAACGTCAAACGTGTATCCAAGAGCCTTGTATATAAGGTAAAGCGTTCGTAGAGTGAGGTTTTCTTCGCCACCCAGCACTTTGCTCAAACGCGCGGGCTTCCAGTTCAGTTGCCGCGCCAAGGCCGCCCTGCTCAAACCTGCGTGCAGCATAAGCGAGGCAAGGTTCACAGCAACTTCCTGCGCCTTCAACTCGAAGTCGAAATCGTCAGATTGGGCGGCCTCAGCCAGGAGAGCAGCAAGGTTGCTTGCCTTGCTGCTGGTCGATTCACGTGAACTCATTTTGGTTCCTCGACATAAAGTAACTGCTGCGCGGTTTCCGCATCAATGAAGGCTTTAACCGCGTCCTCGAGCTCTCGTTCCTGAGCTCGAGTCAGCTTGTCCTTGTACTTGGCAAATGCGTGAGTCAGGACGATGAGCTTGTCGTGCCCGTAAAAAAAGGTGACTCGGACGTCGCTCTTTCTTACGCGCCAGATATCTCGCGTTTTGCCCTTATAGTCGAATGAATGCGTCTTGTGGCATGACTTTTCATCATAAAATTCCGCCACCGGCAATCCCGACGCGGCAACTTGAATCAACTTGTCAATAGCAAGGACGGCAGCTTTCCGGGGAAGAAGCTCCAACTCCGCAATCTGTCCGAGCAGCTGACATTTTTCGGCATCATTCTCCGTGCACCATGCGACCAGCTTCCGCGCACCTACGCCCACCGCCGGGTCCGGCTTCGATATCCCAATAGACCGGCGCGTCAACGTCCGGAGATGGTACGCCATGTTAACTTAAAAGTGAAGTAATTTTGCGTGACCGACGCAACACGCACGCCGGTTTCGGAACGTCGGATTGTATCCCCATTTTTGTCAGACGGATGATTGCGGCAGTCGCGAGGGCCGGATGCGTCGCGCAACGCGTCCCACGAGTCGCAGGTCGATACGTGCAGCGGTGCAAGGACCTCCCAAGCGGAAGTCCGCTGCCGCCGTGGCTAAGCTGCTACACCAAGCGCAGTCGTTCCCCGTGCGCTACCTTTTGAACGTAGTACAAGCTAGGAAGGTCACCGGCGTAACCACACCTGCGAACCTCGTCGAAAAGTCGTTTCGATTGTTCGCGAACGCCGTGAAAACCAGGCTGATTGGCGAGACGCTGAAGCAGCGCGCCCAACGAATTGGCGTAGCGCTTGTTGCTGAATTCGGCGATGAGCGCATGATGCTCTGCCATTTCGCTCGACGTACGACGCCAGGTCCATGCAGTTCGGCCACGTTCCGGCCGCCGCACTAGCTCGTATCCGAGCCACACCGCGCGCGGCTTCTCTGCGATGCTGAGCAGCCTCTCGCCATCCATGCCATCCCCATCCGTCGCGAGCATCAGCCACTGAACCTGGAGACACCCTTCTGGCCAGAACATCACAAGCAGCGCATTGGCCAGCCCGCGCTTTCGCTTCGTCACGCGTTGCGCTGGAGTGCAGCCGATGCCATATCGCAGGTGAAATTTGCGGGCCAGCGATTCCGCTTTGCTCGCGGACACAGTGCCCTGCGTGTATCGGTAGTAGCCCTTTGGGATAACGTCGAGCACGCGCGCGAGCGCAGCCGTCTTGCTGCGGGCAATCGGGGTAGAGGCAGGCATGAGGGAATGCTCCGAGGAGTTGTCATGCTGTTGACGGCTGTGCAAATCCGACACTAAACGGCGGCGCAGGTCGAGTAAATCGCTCAACAACGAACGGCGGCCGATGCCGGCCGCTGGTTGACGTCGTTTCAGAACGGGTCCGCGATATCGTCAACGTCGCCGACGTTCGGAGGCGATCGCTGTTGACGGATCAGCTCGTGCAACTCGACGCCGTAACGCATCCAGATGCGAGCCCGCAGATCGCTGAGCAGCTCGAACACGGCAAACGCCTGCTG
>NZ_JAMBPQ010000011.1 GCF_024206495.1 Paraburkholderia sp. CNPSo 3272
GGCAATCGTGAGTTGTCGTTTGGCCGTATCAAAGTCGACACCTTGCACGTACCACGGTGCCTTGATTCCCAAGGCGGCTTCAAAGAGTTGATTCGTCACTCGCATCGTCCCGCATGTCTGATTGCAGCATTCTGCCGCAACCAGCCATGCGCCAGCTTGTCGATTCAAAGCCCCTCAAGGGTTCCCTGCGCCGGGCTCACGCCCGCCCTTGACCCGCCAAACCGCCCACTCGGATTTCAAAAGAGGCAGTTTTTTTTACCATGTCCACCTGATTGCATTCTGAGTCGTTGAGCCATCAGAAACCCATACGCAGCGATACTCAGTGTGGCGTGATGGTGAAAGCCACGCCAGCCTCGTCCTTCATAATGACCGAGCCCGAACTCCTGCTTCAGGTCCTGATAGTCGCGCTCGATGCGCCAGCGCATTTTGGTCACGAACACGAGCTGCTCGAGGGTCGCCTCTTCGGGGGCCGTAGTGAGAAAGTATTTGAGCGGCTCCGTATCGCCAGCAGGCCATTCAATGAGCAGCCATTCTTCGTCGCGAACGGTACTTCGCCAATTGTCGCGATGTGCGGGACGGACCCGCACGGCGGCAAAGCGTGAGGAAAGTGCTGCGTTGCTACCTTCCCGCCAGGTTACGGTCTGCCAGGCGTTTGCGGGCAGTTGCATAGCCAGTTCCTTCACTGCGAGCGGTTCATGGCCGGGCGCGCGGCGTAACAATGTCGGGGGTTTGTAGCGCCCGCTCCAGGGCTTGGGCGGAAGCGGCGCCGTACCGTGTGCCCATACAGAGGTGCCCGGCCGGATCCCTACCGCATACAACAAACCCAGTTCAGTTACGCCTTCCCGAAAAGCGGTTTCGTCGCCGTACCCGGCATCGGCGAGCACAATGCCCGGTCCAATACCGGATGCGACAGCCTCGCGGAGTTGGGCCAGCGCAATCTGTGGCTTGGTTTCGAAGGCGAGATCGTCGGGGATGCCCGCACGACGCGCTCGCTCCCGGTCTTCAATCCATTCCTTGGGGACATACAGCTGCCAGGCAATTGGCAGGCTGCCGCGTTGCGTCGCGATCGACAGGCTCACGGCGATCTGGCAGTTATCCTGTTTGCCCAATTGCCCGCAGTATTGCCGCGCTACGCCGACCGAATGCTTGCCTTTCTTCGGGAAGCCCGTGTCGTCAATAATCCAGTAATAGCCAGTCTCTTCAGCAGCGTGCAGGCCTAACGCGGGCATCACCCATTCTCGTACCCGCTGCAGGACCGCCCGGTCAGACCATTCTGCCTTGGCCACAAAATGGTGGAGTGACTGATGTTTCGCACTCGCGTGAAGTGGGTCAATATGCGCGGCCATCGGCTCGACGCTCTTGCGTGACAATGGCATCACCAAGCCCGAACAGTAACCCTTGAGGCCGGCATGGCGATCGGCGTGCCCTAACGCCTGCGCCAGATGATTCAGATACTCGTCAAATTCATCGACATCTTCTCTCAGCACGATCGCCCGAAATATGTATTATTCAATACTACCAGGTATCGTTTCGCTGCAGATGCTTTTTCTGACACAGTAGTACTAACACCCGTTGCCAGCCATATGTGAGTACCGCTGGGCGAGCAATCATGCTGGCATCAGCCTGCGGAGCACGAGTCGCAACTGCGCTGGATCGACGCATACCGGGCTTGCGATAAACTGGCGAGCCGTCGCAGTCGAACCCACCCAGATCGCGATCCACCGGGAACTTCGCCAACCACATCTGGTGGTTGACCACGCGCACGGCCCGATCAACGCTCTCAGCGGCAAGCAACTGCTCAAGCGACCGCCGCCCCGTTGACTGTTCAAGCTCGCCCTGTTCCAGCAGTTTACTCGAGGCAGCGGCTATGCCTTGCATACGTAGCTCCTGAGTTCTGCGATCACATCACGCATGGCCAGCGGCTCGCCGTCCATCACCCAGTGAGAGCTTCCAGTCTTCTCGCCCAGTTCAAATGCCATGTGCAGGCGGCCACCTAGCGTCGTATTCTCCCTCGGAGGGATGTGTCCGACGCGTCCATTTGCGTGCTCCTCGGAGAAGATGAGTGTGCGAATCCTCCTTTACACCAGTCGGGCTTACTGCCGCTGCCTTCTCTAATTGCATCGAGTTAATTCATCGAGATTTGCAACTTCGAGCAGGGGCTTTTAGAGGATAGATGCGAATCGGACGACGGAGCGCGGCCATACCTGGGTGCTGTGGAAAACTAGGTTCTGTTCACATTCTCATCAGCGGTCCAAAGGCACAGGCAAGCGAAGCGAAGGCGAGATAGTTCCCTGCGAGTTTGTCGTCGCGAGTGGCGACACGACGAAAATGTTTGATACGACTGAAAAAGCGTTCGACGATGTTCCGGGTCCGATACAGCACACGGCTATAGCGACGCTTGGTCTTGCGGTTCGAACGCGGCGGGATTACGGCCTTCGCACGCGTAGTGCGGATACTCTCCATAAAGGCGTTCGAGTCGTAGCCCTTGTCAGCGATGACCGCACCGGTGCGCAAATGCTCAACCAGTTCATTCGCGCACGAAATATCGGAAACTTGTCCCTCGGTGGCAATCAACCGCAGGGGGCGTCCGGCGTCATCGACGGCCAGGTGCAACTTGGTGGTCAGTCCACCTCGCGAGCGACCGAGCGCTTGCGGACCGTTTTTTTTGAGCTCCGGACGAATGCTGGTGTGCGCGCACGATGGTCGAATCGATCAACACATGCTTGATCTCGGTTTCGTCGGCCACGGCGAGGATCACGCGTTCCCACACACCCTTGCGACGCCACCTGGAGAAACGCATGTACACCGTATGCCATCGGCCGAACGCCTTCGGCAAATCGCGCCACGGGAAGCCGGTCCGGCCGATCCAGAGGACAGCTTCGACAAACCAACGATTGTCGGTCGCCGTTCGCCCTGGATCGCCTTCTTTGCCCGGCAAGACGGATTCGATTCGGGCCCATACTTCATCGCTCAATAACGTTCGAATCATCTTGGCCCGCTCGCGCAAAAGACAAGATGTAAACACATTTCATCGAATGTAAACAGCCCTTAGTCAAAAAGTCGTGCGGACCGCACTCTGCCGAGCGGCCGCGCACGATGGCCCACGTCGAGGGGCTGGGCAAACCAAGCCTAGGCAACAACCATTCTGCCATCAGCGAACAATGTCATAACTGTAATCAGTCTTCGCAATATCGACCGTACTCGCGTCGAGCTTTTCGAAGAATTCGTCCAGTAGTGCTAATAGAACGCGCAATCCTCCCTCATACCCCCACGTCGGAAAACGGTGATAGTGGTGCCGGTCAAAAATAGGAAACACGAGTCGCACTAGCGGTGTCCCCGTATCACGCTCCAGGTACTTCCCATGAGTGTTGCCGATCAGGAAATCGACTGGTTCGGTAAATAGCAGCGAGCGCAGATGCCAGAGATCGCGCTTCGGATGGGCGTTGCATCCCGCACCGTACGGCGACGCGTCCAACAACGCCTTGACCTTCTCTGCCCAGCCGTCGTTACCGTTTGTCGACACAACATGCACCGGCTCTGCACCGAGCTCGAGCAGGAATTGCGTGTAACCTAGCATCTGATCGGGATCGCCGTAGAGTGCATAGCGTTTGCCATGGAGAATAGCCTGACTGTCCGCGATTGCATCAACGAGTTGCCCCCGCTCCCTTTCCAGTTTAGGTGGAATCGGTTGGCCCGTGACACGTGATATCTCCATGAGGAAATGGTCGGTACCAGCAACGCCGACTGGCGAATTAAGCACAATTACCTCTTGGCCATGTTCCGCGATAAACTTCGCCGTCTTTTCGCAGCAATACCCCTGGAAAATGAACGTTGCTTTCGCATTCAGTGCACGTTCAACTTCTTCCTTCGTGGTCCCACCATCGTACATGCGGAATTCGCCATCCGTCGGTGTATTCCATGTGTCGGAAGGATCGCAGATGATGTTGACGCTCACGCCGAACAGATCGAAGATACGTCGAACCTCCTTGATGTTGCCCACCACGAAACCGTCAAAGCCACCGATAAAGTTTACGCTCTCGTCCTGCACACGTATGAGTGGTGTCGCGGTACCGGCCTTGCCGTCCCAGAAGTGTTTGAGAATGCCCAGTAGAGCATTGTCGTAACCCGTCACGTGACTGCCGACAAACGCGGGCGTATGAGCGAACGGCACATCGTAGCCTTGCGGAACGCTCCCCTTCTGCTTACTATTCTTGATGAATGCATCGAGGTCGTCACCGATGACCTCTGCCATACAGGTCGTCGATACGGCGATCATCTCGGGCTTATAAAGGTTGTATGCATTCGCCAGACCGTCGATCATATTATTGAGGCCCCCGAAGACCGCCGCGTCTTCGGTCATTGACGAACTCACGCACGACGTCGGTTCCTTGAAGTGCCGCGAAAAGTGTGAGCGATAATAGGCCACGCAGCCCTGAGAGCCGTGCACGAACGGCAGTGTTTTATGAAAGCCGTTTGCCACGAATACCGCCCCAAGAGGCTGGCACGCCTTCGCTGGATTGATGGTTAGCGAGTCGCGCGCGAAGTTTTTCTGCTTGTAGTCTTCAGTCTTTGTCCATTCGGCAACCTCCCTCACTGCCTCATCAGAATGGTTGAACTCAAAATTTTGCTTCTTGTTGCGCAAAAGCGCCTGATATTCCGGCTCGCGAAAGAGCAGCTCGTGATCGAGAATGTTGTCGCTTGATTGGGGCATGACTCGCTCCTGAATCGATTTCCTGAAGAGCCTTCCGGCGACACGGCCGTATCGCCAACGGCCCGCCTAGCTCACGCTGCTTTTTTCCACGGCGCCTTGGAAAGAGTCCAGACAGGACTCGAAATTGCCATGTCCATGTCGCGCGCAAAGATCGCGAATCCGTCGTAGCCGTGGTACGGTCCTGAATAATCCCAACTGTGCATCTGGCGAAACGGAACACCCATCTTCTGAAAGACGTACTTTTCCTTGATTCCTGAACCGACGAGGTCCGGCCGCATGCGTTCGACGAATTGCTCGAATTCGTATCCGGTCACGTCGTCGTAAATTAGCGTGCCGTCGTGAATGTGATGTGTAGTGCGCTGATAGTCATCGTTGTGGGCAAACTCGTAGCCGGTGCCGACGACTTCCATGCCGAGGTCTTCGTATGCCCCGATGACGTGGCGCGGGCGAAGGCCGCCTACAAAGAGCATCACTTTTTTACCCTCGAGGCGTGGTTTATATCTCGCGATCACCGCATCCATCAGCGGGCGGTATTTGGCGATCACCTTCTCGGCATTGGTCTTGATCGTGTCGTCAAATCGGCTCGCGATCTCTCTCAGGCTCCGTTCAATCATGGTAGGACCGAAAAAGTTGTATTCCAGCCAAGGAACACCATACTTCTCTTCCATATGCCGGCTGATGTAATTCATCGACCGGTAGCAGTGGAGCAGGTTAAGCTTTGAGCGCGGCGTATTCTCCAGTTCAGCGAGCGTACCATCGCCCGACCACTGCGCAATAACGCGCAAACCCATCTCCTCAAGGAGAATGCGGCTTGACCACGCGTCGCCAGCGATATTGTAGTCACCGATGATCGCAACGTCGTACGGAGTTGACTCGA
The DNA here is from genome assembly GCF_024206495.1 of Paraburkholderia sp. CNPSo 3272. GTDB lineage: Bacteria > Pseudomonadota > Gammaproteobacteria > Burkholderiales > Burkholderiaceae > Paraburkholderia. Next base: position 5,589 of record NZ_JAMBPQ010000011.1, read on the forward strand.
GCGCGGAATGGTTATTCGGATCGACCCGGTCGAACACGCAATCGCGAATCGCATCGTTCGCGAGATGATGCCCAAGCGACTGCGATACGCCGCGAAATCCCTCGCAGCGTACGGGTACGATTGTGTGCCCGCCATACTGGGCGCTCTTCTTCTTCGAGACCGCCTCGATGTCATCGCCGATTAGACCGATCGGGCATTCGGTTTGAACCGATATGCCTCGGTTGAGCGGAAACAGCTCCTGAATCTCATCGACGATTTTGTCGAGTTTCTTGTCGCCACCGAACACGATGTCCTTCTCCTGAAAGTCAGAAGTGAACTGCATCGTGACAAACGTATCGACTCCGGTTGTTCCGACATAATAATTGCGGCGCGAACCCCACGAATACTGGCCGCAGCCGACCGGTCCGTGACTGACGTGAATCATGTCCTTGATCGGTCCCCAGACCACGCCCTTCGAACCGGCATATGCGCAGCCGCGAATCGTCATCACACCAGGCAGCGACTTTATGTTGGACTTCACCCCACAGTCTGGCCTGCCCTGCTCGAAAGTGCCCAAATGCTTGGCCCGTCGCTTGGCCATCTTTTCGGGGTAAGCTCGCAGCACTTCATCAATGAGAGCCTTGTTAGCTGCCTTACGTTGTTCAACCGTTTCGGTCATTGCATATCCATAAGTGGAGAAATATGATTGCCGGAATCGGTTGCCGTACGCCGCACGGCAACCGTCATCCCCGCAGCCGTCAGGCGGTCGGTTCAGCCGCTGTCTTGCCAACTTTCGACTCATCGACCTGCACCATGATTCCTTTTTCCATCAGGAGATCTTCGAGTTCGTCCATCGTGATCGGCGTTGGGATCACGCCATTGCCGGCGTTGTTATGCACCTTCTCTGCAAGCGCGCGATACTGGGCGGCCTGTGCACTCTCTGGCGCGTACTCGATCACCGTCATGCGGCGTAGCTCCGCATGCTGCACGATGTTGTCGCGCGGCACGAAGTGGATCAGACGTGTGCCGAGCATCGCTGCGAGCGATTCCGCAAGCTCGAGTTCCTTGTCGGTCTTGCGCTCGTTGCAAATGAGGCCGCCCAAACGCACACCACCGCTGTTGGCATACTTGAGAATCCCTTTTGAGATATTGTTTGCAGCGTACATAGCCATCATCTCGCCTGACATCACGATATAAATCTCCTGTGCCTTGTTCTCGCGAATTGGCATTGCAAAGCCTCCGCACACCACGTCGCCCAGCACATCGTATGAGACGTAATCCACTCCGTCGTAGGCGCCATTCTCCTCCAGGAAATTAATCGATGTAATCACCCCGCGACCCGCGCAGCCGACACCTGGCTCAGGACCTCCCGACTCCACACAGCGTATGTCTTTGTAGCCAATCTTCATGACATCCTCGAGTTCGAGGTCCTCCACAGAGCCGGCCTCCGCCGCGAGAGAGAGAATTGTGTCCTGCGCCTTCGCATGCAGTATCAGCCGTGTCGAGTCTGCCTTCGGATCGCAGCCGACAATGAGGATCTTTTGCTCGAGGTCGCTGAGCGCCGCGAGCGTGTTTTGCGACGTGGTCGATTTTCCAATCCCGCCCTTTCCGTAGAAAGCGATCTGCCGAAGTTGAGCCATCGTGGTACTCCATTGAGATAGAAGGATTAAACCAAGGTTGCCAATCAAGGCTGCAAAGCCGCGATCATGCGCTCAGCGTGCAGTGTCCATATGATCTTCTTCTGTGGAGTCACGCATCGGCCGGATGGTGTCCGCGCGAATCGCTGTAGAGCAGTTTCTATGCCAACGCTCCAGAGTCGTTGAAATGCATTGCAAATCGCGCTTTCAGCAAGCGTGCCGGCATGGCGCCTACCGACGTCCGCAGCGTCGGCTTCCTGACAAACCGTGCGTTGTTGTCGCAAACCAGATTTGATTCGGCCCGCCTCGGTCAATGGCAGTGGGCCACTAAGAGAGGGATTGGTGGTACGGAAGTTGCGTACGAAACTCCGTGCTTCTTGACCAAATACGAACTGTCACTGCCATTTCACAAGCTATACAAACTTGAGAGGAAAACCTAATGAACGATATGACTATCGACAAGGAACTTGACCAGACTGTTTTCGCCCGCTTGCAGCTCGAGGGCCGTTTACTCAATGCAGTGTTCAAGGGCCCCACCAGTACGCCTCGGCGCATCGGTTTTCGCGGCGAACTCGCGCTGCGCTTCGGACCGCAACTCGCTGACGAAGCCCGCCCGCCTGAGCTGTCTTGCGAGCAGGTCACGGCAGTGGCCGACCTCGGCGACCCGCATCTCTTATTTTTTGCGGGGTGGCTATTGAGTTTCGAACATCTGAAAGACGTCGCCGAAGTGTTGGGAGACGCCCTCTCGCCAAACGGAAAGTACTTTCTGTTCTGCGACAACATCGATCTTTCGAGTCGCTATCAGGCGCACTATCAGGGCGCAGTATTCTATGTCTTGCCGATCGTGGAATCGACGGTCTACAACGAAACACTTGAACTCCTGTATCTCGATAAGGCAGAGCTGAAGAAAATGGACACTGCGGGAAAACTCGATGCGGTCGCCGACGCAGGGTCGAAGTTCGACTTGTGTTTCGATCCCATCAGTTACGCGCAGGGACTCGAACTGATGGGTCCAGTCCGTGATCCTAACGAAAACAGACCGGTTTAAGTTGTGTTTCGCCACGGCGCCTCCTCATGAGGACGCCCCCATGCACACAAGCTATCACAATGCTCACGCAATCTAACTGGAGAATTTCCATGGCATTGCTAATCGATGCTGCCGCCCGTCGAAAAGGGAACGGTCAAAGCCTCCCGCACGCTGATGAAGGTCTGCAAACTCGTGCACGTTCGTCAGTCGCTAGATGGCTGTCGGCGCACGACTTTCCGGATGCCCATTCCTGCAGCGTTGACGGCATAACGCCGCTGATGCTCGCAGCGATGCATGGGGAATACCGTATCGTCGCCGCGTTGCTCGACGAAGGTGCACCCGTCCGTGCGCTCGACGACGACGGAAACGATGCGCTATGGTACGCATGTCTATACGGAACGCCCGAGCCGATTCTACTGTTGGTCAGTGCCGGTCTTAATGTGGATCATGCCAATGCGCACGACGTCACATGCCTGATGCAGGCAGCAGCCAGCGGCAGAGTCGACGTCATGTGGTTGCTAATATCCCTTGGTGCGAGTGACAGCTTGGTCGCGCCAGATGGGCGAACTGCTTTCGACATGGCCACGGATTTTGGACTACAGCTGCTGCTAACGGTAGACCGACTCAAAAACGCCATGCGCGAATCGTCGCGTTTCGCCAATGATGCTCCGTCGCACAACCTTGCGCATTGAGGAAAACGTCTCATGCCTCTTTACGACTATGTATGCCGCAACTGCAATTTACGGTTCGAGACACTCGTACGCGCCAATTCGTTGGCGTCCTGTCCGCGTTGCAGCGGTAATGCGCTGGATAAGGAGGTCAGCGCACCGTCCGCCCCTCCACGCAACAAGGCACTCATTACGGCAGCACGCCGCCAGGCCGCTCGTGAAGGGCATTTGAGCAATTATTCCGCGGCTGAGCGCGTACAATTATTGCATCGACCTTGAAGCGCTCCCAAGGAGCTGGCGCCTGCAATTCCATATCTGCCTTGCAAAAAAGCTAACTCCAAGGAAAATTATATGTCGACTCGGTCTATTTACCTCAGCATACAAGAATTCCCCGCTGTAAGTCCCGGCAACGACAAACAACTCGGTAGACTTGCAAACACAATTCAGTATGTGTCTTCTGTGTGTTTGTCCGGGATATTGACATGGACAATGCCCGCATACGCGCAGCGCGTGGATTCCCATATTGAATCATTTGACAGATTCATGGCTGACACGAGAGCTGCGGCCGCTCAGGATTTTATTGGTCGCTCTTGGCCCGAATCAGGGGCGTTTCTTGGGTCAGATCATCAACCCCCAATATCGCGTAAATACAAAGTCAATGATCCGTCTGCTTTCGAAGGGATGCGCCAAGCGATTATTGAACGTTACAATGGAGTACACGTGTCAAAGAGTTTTCTTGCGAACGACCAAACCTATGACTGCGTTCCGGTGATGGAGCAACCTGTTGTCCGGAGATATCAAATAAGCCAAATCGCGACACCTCCACAGTTAGCGTCAGCGACAAACCTCAACCGTGACCTATCCAGCCGATCGATAGGGTCGTCTGAACAGTTGCAAAATGGTGTGAATATGGGAGGCTGTGGTACGGGCAGCGTCCCCTTGAATAGAGTCACATTGGAAGAGCTTAGTCGATTTACGACAGTAGCTGCATATCACAGAAAGGCGCCTCCACCGATGACTGGTACTACTGTGTCACCAAAAGACGTTTTCAGCAAAGTGATACCTGGTAGTATTGAATAATACAAACTTTGGGCGACCGTGATGAGAGAAGACGTCGACGAATTTGACGCGTATCTGAATCATCTAGCGCAGGCGTTGGGGCACGCCGATCGCCATGCCGGCCTCAAGGGTTACTGTTCGGGCCTGGCAATGCCGTTGTCACGCAAGAGCGTCGAGCCAATGGCTGCGCATATTGCTCCCCTTCACGCGAGCGCGAAACACCAGTCACTCCACCATTTTGTGGCCAAGGCAGAATGGTCTGACCGGGCGGTTCTGCATCGGGTGCGCGAATGGGTGATGCCCGCCTTGGGCCTGCACACTGCTGAAGAGGCTGGCTATTACTGGATTATTGACGACACATGCTTCCCGAAGAAAGACAAGCATTCGGTCGGCGTAGCGCGGCAATATTGTGGGCAATTGGCCAAACAGGATAACTGCCGGATCGCCGTGAGCCTGTCGATCGCGACGCAACGCGGCAGCCTGCCGATTGCCTGGCAGCTGTATCTCCCCAAGGAATGGATTGACGACCGGGAACGAGCGCGTCGCGCGGGCATTCCTGACGATCTCGCCTTCGAGACCAAGCCACAGATTGCGCTGGCCCAACTTCGAGAGGCTATAGCATCCGGCGTTGTGCCGGGCATTGTGCTCGCCGATGCCGGGTACGGCGACGAAACCGCTTTCCGTGAAAGCGTAATTGAACTGGGTTTGTTGTATGCGGTAGGGATCCGGCCGGGCACCTCTGTTTGGGCACCTGGTACTGCGCCGCTTCCACCCAAGCCCTGGAGCGGGCGCGGCAAGCCACCGGCATTGCTGCGCCGTGCGCCCGGCCACGAGCCGATTGTGGTGAAGGAGCTGGTCATGCAATTACCCGTGGACGTCTGGCAGACCGTAACCTGGCGGGAAGGCAGCAACGCGGCACTTTCCTTACGCTTTGCCGCCGTGCGGGTTCGTCCCGCACATCGCGACACTTGGCGAAGTGCCGTTCGCGACGAAGAATGGCTGCTTATTGAATGGCCTGATGGCGATACGAAGTCGCTCAAATATTTTCTCACTACTGCACCCGAGGAGGCGACCCTCGAGCAGCTTGTGTTCGTGACCAAGATGCGTTGGCGCATCGAGCGCGACTATCAGGACCTGAAACAGGAGTTCGGGCTCGGTCACTATGAAGGGCGAGGCTGGCGTGGCTTTCACCATCACGCCACACTGAGTATCGCTTCGTATGGGTTTCTGATGGCTCAACGACTAAGAATGCAATCAGATGGACGTGGTAAAAAAACTTCCTTGAACGCGCGCTGCCTGTCCTTCCCCCGGATTACATCCCCCGGGGCAGTCCAGCGCGCTCAACGCCACGTTCCTGATTCCATTGCTACGTTGCGTATCCTACTCGGTCAAAGGCTCATGCAACGATGCCACTCTTCCTGTACAACAATCGAGCGCGCAACTAGTTTTATGACACAGTGACACTTCTATGGGGCAATAGAAGTCAAGCCCTTTCGCGATCCAATTTTCCGTCAGTTATCTCCCATTCGAGAGCGTGACAGGTTATCCACGGCCGGCCGGCGGGTCGCCTGTTACGACCAGGACGCTGGCCGGCGGTGGATAACCTGCTCGATTCAGATGTTCTGCAATCCTCCATATCAAGCGAGAACAGTAGTGAGGTCGGGGTGTCTGAAGTCCGGACACTTGACCGGACCAACTTCTATCCGTGCTGGCACTAGACCAGGCACCACATACCGCATGTGCAAGGCGCTGGAACCACCCCATTACAGACGCGCCCCATCTAGAACTACGGTTACCTGCGAAGGTAACCCTCTCACTGTCCGGGCGCGCCGAACCTTCAAACGCTGTTGCCGCTCGACGTTGGCTACTCAGGTCGCTGTCACCTTCTTCGCAGGGGGCTTGAGGGTTGCCCCGAGGGGAATCTCGCCGAATTCCAGATAGCGCCATAGCGCGATCACGAGACGTCTCGCAAGCGCCACAATACCGATGCGTCGCACGCGCTTGCCGCCGCCGGCAAAGCGCTCGTTGAACCAGCAGCTTAGCTGGCTGCTGCGCTGGAAGCGCAACCAGCTCCACGCCAGTTCCACCATCAGCCATCGGGCTCGCTTGTTGCCGATCTTGCTGATGCCCTGCTCAACTTCACTGGTGCCGCTGGCATAGGGCGTCGGGGCCAGGCCCAGGCAGCCGGCCACTTCACGGCGGTTGTGAAACTGCCGCCAACCGAACAGTTCCCTGATCAGGACCCAGGCACTGCCGGTTCCGATACCCGCAAGGCGCGCGAGCTGTGCAATCGCGGGTTGCGCACCGCTGCGCACCTCGCGCTGCTGCTGTACCTCGAGCGCCCTGATCTGCCTGGCAGCGAGCAACAGCCGTTCGATCTCCGCGCGCAGGGCTGGCAACAGCTGCGCGGTGTGCTGCGCCTACCAGTGCGCCCACGCGCGGCCACCGATTCGCTCGGGCCGCAGGTTGTGGAGTACCAGCAGCGAGCGGATGCGGTTGCTGTGGGCAGTGCGCTCCTGGCGCAGGCGATCGAGTTCACGGTGTACTCGCCGCTCATCTTCCTGTTCGGGGGTGGGGATACGTGCGACCGCCCAAACGCGGCGCTCACCGCCGTAGTAGCGCATCAGCATTGACAGCAGCGTGTCGCTGTCGAGACGGTCGGTCTTGGCGCGACGTCTGCGCCGGTTCACTTCGATACTGGCTGAATCCACCACCATGTTCGTGATCTGATGTGCTTCCAGGCAGCGGTGCAGCCAGAAGCCGTCACGCCCGGCTTCATAACAGCTGCGCACCAGGACATCAGTGGCCAGATGAAAGCGCGCTTTGGCCTTAGAAATCGCCGTGAAGACTGCGGCCGTCTCGCCGGCGGCCACCGTGCAGCGGCTCTGCGCGCGCACCCCATCGCCCAGCGAAAGCTTCCAGCTCCTGTCACCCAGTTCAAAGGCGACATACAGCGATCCGGTGATGGTTGTATCTTGCCCGTGAGGGGCTGTGCGAGGCGCATTCATTTGCGTACTCCTCTCGGAAAACGGGTGTCGGAATCCTCGTTTTACTCAAGGAGGCTTACTTCCGCGGCCCCTCCATAGTATCTAGGCTCCCGTCAGGCAGCGAATCCGCGAGCGCACCCTTTATCGCGAGTCAATTACTCTCGCGGATTCTTATGCACACAAATATGCGACATTCGTGCAAAACGTGGAGAACCTCGGAGGCAACGTCACATTCAATGTCCGGAATCCGAAAGTGGATGCTGCAGCGGGTCAGTATTTCAGTTTGTCCCAGATCTGGATCCTTGGTGGAGACAGAGCCTGCGGTGCAAACCCTCTTCAGTCAGAAGAGACCGGCTGGGTAGTCTCTCCTTCCATGTTTGCGGACAATCTGCCGCACTTCTTCATATACAGCACCGCCGATAACTACGCGAACACCGGATGCCGGAACAACAGCCGCGGGTTTCGTGCAGATTTCGGAGAAAGCGGTGCTCGGGGGCGCGTTAGTTGACGTCAGTTTTCCCGGCGGTCAACAGCACGAGTTCAGTGCCGAAATCGTCGCTACGCACACGGGAACTGGTGGCTCTTTCGTAACGGCGTCGCGATTGGTTACTACCCCGCGGAGCTCTATCAAAGCGGACAGAACAGTCATAACGCGACGTCGATTGGGTTTGGAACAGAAACAACTGGGCTTACGTCTTGGCCAGGCGCGGGTAGTGGTAATTGGGAGAGTCAACTATATGGCCATGCAGCTTATCAGCGCAACCTCTACTACTACAAGGCCTGGGATGATCCGCACTTGTGGGGACAATCGAGTTGCTACCACGCGGCCGGGCCATTCAGCAACGGAGATGGCGGTAATATTCCCGCCGATAACCACGATCCGAGTTGGTGGACCCGATACACCTTCGTTGGTGGCCCGGGCGGAACACAGTGCAGATGAAGACGGCATAGAGCGCGCGATTAGTATTGTTCTATGATGCATAGCACCGCCTGACGTCCCGAGGCTTCGCGCTAGCGAGGTTTCCACATGTTGCGTTTGGCAATTGGTTCATCGAGGCCTTCTATGTGCGCGATGCCGAACGAGGCGGAGAGCTCACCCGGTGCCAGCCTTAAACTGCACACGAGAACCGCTCGACACCGACGCTCAAACCACCTTCCTGTCACCCAAAACAGGTATTGTAATTCGTAGGCCAAGCGTTCGCCGTCACTGACTAATTGCGTACGTCCGCTTACCGATATTCTGCACCGTCCTCTTCACGTCGAGTCAGGTTGATATCGGCAAATACAGGCAAGGCCCTAAGCCGGCCACGGTAATTCAACGTGCAGTCTATGGGATGGGGCGTGCAGGGTGCGCTGGTAATTGCGTCACCCGTCCCAATGCCCAGCACACGCAGGGCCATCGAGCTGCCAAGCGTCGAGTCACCGCGACAACGGCATCCTCTAACGACTCGAAAGCCCGCGAAAACAACCTGGATCGTCGTGGTCCGGTAGGCCAGCTCGCGTGCGATTTCTTCAGTCGCCATCGTAAAACGCCTCCTCTGCCAGTATTAGCAGATCCGCTTTCGCTGCGTCCGTGGTCACGTTAATGCAAATGCCTGTCCATGTCGCTAGATAGACCCGGCGACCACGGAACTCGAGGAAGGGCTTCTCATCGCTTAGCTCGACCGCGGTGATCCGAATGATGCGCACCTCGGGATAGCGCTTTCGCCAAATTACCGCGGCTTCCAGCAGCGTCGGTTCGGTACAAACCAGCTCAGTTATCGCATGAATCTGTTCCACAGTAAGGCCCATGTCATTCGCACCCACCTGACACGCGCCGCGCCTCGACAGTTACCGGAAGCGTGGTGTCGTTCGCAAGTTCGGGCAACTGAAACTGCCAGCCGTTAGCAAGCGTAATACGTGCACCCCACAGCTGCGCTCCATCGATGGAGACGATTGGCTCCTCGAGATCCTTCTTCGGAACATAAGCCCTGAATACGCCATTGTCATCCTTTCGGATCGTGACCTTCACGTTTATATCTCCCGGGTTGGTTAAGCGATTCCCGCCGGACGTATGGCTGCGACAACCGGCGGATATGCCGCACGTGCGCAGTACGATGCCGCCTTATCCCACACAAACAGGCTGAGTTAAGGGAGTCCACCATCATCGAGCGGCTCACTAATACGCTCGGCGCTTAGCGTCGGCATCTGCACGCAGTTCTCCTTCTCCATATCGGCGTGCCACGAACCGATCCAGCGAAGCGCGTCGGCGCGCCTCCCCAGTTGTGCGAGCACGTCCTGCGGCAGGCGGTCGAGCGTGCAGAGCTCCTTCGCGCGCATTCCGACACGGCGGTCTCCTTCGAAAAAGTGAACCGCATAGACGTAGAACCGCTGCAGAAACGTGCCGATTGCGCTGACATAACCGGCATCGCCTTGGCTCACGAGCAGTTCCCCCATAGCCTTACCGTTGTATGTACCGTCGTTACGAATCACGGCGCGTGAAATCACTCGCTCGCCAACGGCGAACCGCGGTGGAAAAGCGAGTTCGACTGCATCGTCGCTCTCAACGTCCCTCACGCCCAGCTCATTTAAATACAGGGATGCACGCTTCATGACACCTCCCGCGGCAATGAGTTAAGTCCGCGCCCGATCGCACTCGCGTCGATGCGAGAGACGCTCGACTTGCCTGCGCCATCGCGCGCGGCGACGCCAAATGCTTGATTGCCGTTGTTGAATGCAAGACCACACCTGTCTTGTGTTTCGACGAAGTCGACGGTAAAGCCGTCCAGCAACAGCCGACTTTCTGCCGACAAGAAAATCCGCAGTCCATTGATCTCCGTAGTCTCATCACCGGGCTGCGCATCGGCGACGGCGCTAAGTTCGGCTTCGTATCCGGAGCAACCGCCGGTACTCACACAAATACGGACGCCCGCACCGGATGGCAGCCCGGAAAAGCGCACGATACGGTGCAGGAACTTTTCGGCGGCAGGTGTCACTGCAAAATTTGGCAACATGATTTAGAAATCGTCGAATTGAATAATCGTCGGTAACACTGCGCAAAGCAGCGGAACCGCAGCGCTAGGCCGGCACGATGCACCCGTCCACAGGGCACGCTGCCACGCATTGCGGACTTTCGAATTGCCCTTCGCACACGGTACATTTCCGCGGATCGATTGCGAAGACGCCGCCTTTCTCGATGATGGCGACGTTTGGGCATTGCGGCTCGCACGCCGAGCAGCCAGTGCAGGCGGAGGCAATGATCTTTAGGGCCATACCAGGCACTCCTTGTGATGATTTCCTGTGTAACCGAGCACGTCGTGACGACTACGCTACCTGCCGCTCAAACAGGGGCATCTTCGCCCACCCTAGTCAATCCGATCTGTGGTATTGCCGCGTCGCTGCGGCCCGTGTGGTCAATTTCGCCAGTCGCGAGACGGCCACAATAGTCGGTGAGCCATGCAAGCGCGGCTTTTTCGATTGGTTCGTGGGCGTACATATCCACGGGTTCGATTCCCGCTTCTAATAGCGACTTCCGTGGACACAAGCCAATCTTTGCAACCAGCACAGCATGGCAATCGTTGATCGCGTGTATGATCGGCACCAAGTCATCCTCAGCGCCATCGCCGCCGCGGCAATAAGCGCCCACGCGGCGGTGCGCGACAAACAGGGCTCCAGCGGCGCTGACTTGGAAAATCTGGAACTCGGAAACATGGCCGAAATGTGCGTTGACGAGCCCGCCTCCCTTCGTCGCAACGGCAATCCGCACCTCGACATCGCCTAGCACCCGGGTCGCTCCTGACAAGCCTCGTGTCTTATGTTTCATCTTGCACTCTCCATCGCATTCGGCGTCGACGCGGTGTCGACGTGTACGGCCAAGCTCAAGCGTGTCCACGGCGTCCAGGTGTTCGATGCTTGCGAGCGAAAACTCGTGATGGCGGTCTTCGCCCAGAAGGCCTACGGCATCTGCACGACATTGCCGGCAATGGCGCATTAGGGCCGCGCCGCCCATGCAGGCGTCCTGCACGGCCTTCAACTCGCCAGCGGTAGGCTCGCGCTGGCCACGGCCACCGAAATACGTGCCGTGCATAGGATCCGAGATCAGCGGCATGATGTTGTGCAAAAATGCCCCCCGCCTCTTTACTTCATGATTCACTTCGACCAGGTGCTCGTCGTTGATGCCAGGGATGAGTACCGAGTTGATCTTCGTAAGTACGCCACGCGCGCTCAACATGTCGAGCCCTAGCATCTGACGCTCGTGCAGAATTCGCGCGGCCTCTTCACCCGTGACTCTTCTGTGATCCCAAAAGATCCACGGATAGATCTTTTCGCCGATGACAGGGTCGACCATGTTGATAGTGATCGTCACGTGATCAATGCCGTAATCGCAAATTTCGTTGACATAGTCAGGCAGCGAAAGCCCGTTCGTCGAAAGACATAGCTTAATGTCCGGCGTGAGTTCGCGAAGCATACGAAAGGTGTCGAACGTTTTGTTCGGATTGGCCAGTGCATCCCCCGGGCCCGCGATCCCGACGACAGTCAATTGCGGAATCCTCGAGGCGACGGTCATCACCTTTTTCACGGCCTGATCCGGCGTGAGCTTCTCTGATACCACACCAGGCCGCGACTCGTTCGAACAATCATACTTTCGGTTGCAGTAGTTGCATTGGATATTGCAGGCGGGCGCCACTGCGACATGCATGCGCGCATAATGGCGATGCGCTTCTTCCGAATAACACGGGTGATCTCTAACCTTTTCCCACACCTCCACACTGATGTTTTCTGGTGCGTCGGTCGAACAGCAACTTGACCCGCCTGGTGCGCCATTTGAATCAGAGCGGCCGTATCGGGCAATTGGATCCGCGGCCGACACCGATGGCATGATGTGTGTGACTCTGGCGCCGTCGGCCAAGATCAGAGCGCCGGCATTTGCGCAATCGTGCATGGATATCTCTCCGCAATGAACAGTGTGCGTGCCATCGCTCACAGCGAAATCCATGCCAACGCGAAAACGCACGATGTGCGAGCGGACGATACTTGAAGCCGAGAGCATCGCCGTGCTCCGTCGCCATGACACATGGGTAGTCCAGCTGCGCTGGCGCTGTGTCTCAGTTCTTATTCATTTGAATTACTCGCGATAAAAGCAACCGCTTCTGCGTGCGCCGATAACCCGATCGGCCAGGTTCAAGCGCGACACTGTTGGGAATGGGACATTCCCGACGCGACTTATCACACCACGTACTCAGATTCCCGACATGACGCATTTCAGGGTCAAACAGAACCGCACTCCGGCCGTAGCATCCCATTGGCACGATGTTTGCAGCGCTATCGACATCTCTCGGGAGACTTGACATGCATGTTCCAATTATTAATGATACGACGCTCCGCGATGGTGAGCAGACTGCAGGTGTTGCATTTCGCGTCGAGGAAAAATGCGCGATCGCGAGCGCCCTGTCTCAGGCCGGCGTGCCGGAACTCGAAGTCGGGGTTCCCGCAATGGGCGACGAGGAAATGGCGTGCATAGCGGAAATTGCCGGGTTAAATCTCGACTCCCGTATAATCGTTTGGGGACGCCTCACCGAAGGCGACCTCGCGGCGGCATTGCGTTGCAATGCCGACATCGTTCACCTCTCCATCCCTGTTTCGGATATTCATCTGCGCCACAAGCTGCAGCAGTCGCGTACGTGGGTTCTGAGTCAAATTGCGCGAGTTGTCGACATAGCAATCGGAAGTCGCGCAACGATTTCTCTCGGCATGGAAGACGCCTCGCGCGCGGATCCTTCATTTGTCATCGAAGTGGCTCAATGCGCACAGCAGCACGGGGTTCAGCGCTTGCGTTTCGCAGACACGGTTGGCGTGCTGGATCCGTTTGAGACATACCACGCGATTGCGGCGCTGCGCGTTGCCGTGGACCTCGAGATCGAAATCCATGCGCACGACGATCTCGGGCTGGCCACAGCCAACACGTTAGCGGCCCTTGCGGCAGGCGCAACACATGCCAGCACCACAGTCAACGGTCTTGGCGAGCGAGCCGGCAACGCGGCGCTAGAGGAAGTCGTGATGGGAGCACGTCATCTTCTGCGACGAGATACGGGGGTCGACACTAAAGCGCTGCCCGCTATTTCGTCGCTGGTCGAACATGCGTCGGGCCGAGCCGTCTCCTTTGGAAAAAGCATCGTCGGTAGAGGCGTTTTTACTCACGAAGCGGGAATTCACACGGACGGCCTTACCAAACACGTCGCAACCTACGCAGGATTCGATCCCGCAGAGGTGGGCCGGCAACGGTCTACGGTGCTCGGCAAACATTCTGGGTCTCAAGGCGTGCGTGACGCATATGACGCTTTGGGCCTGAAGGTATCGGAGCGGCTTGTGCCGCTACTGCTACCGCGCATCCGCGCCTTCGCCACGCAACATAAGCAGCCGCCTAGCGCAATCGATCTCCGCCGCTTTTTAAGTGAGTCACGGAGCACGCTAGTCAGAGCGTCCTGAAGGCCGCTCATAGCGAAAAACGGACTTAGGAGGAGCAAACCCATGGAAGAACTTATTCGAAACTTCGTCCACTTTCATCTATGGAGGATTTCCGAGTCTTTTGCATTGCCCTCGACGAAAGGATAGTGAAGTTGAACCGCCTGCACATCATGAAACGCTTCCTTCGGTACATCAAATATCAGAACGACACGCCGCCCCCGCGACGGCTTACCTATCACGGCTTGCTGCGGAAGGCCTGCGACGACTTCGTTGTATCCAGGCCCCCTGAACAACGAGTGTTTAAAGTCGTTAGAAGGCCGCAGACCGGCATGTCGTCTTCCTCAAAAGCCTGTGCGCGTTGCTGTCGGCACGCAGCGGCCTCTGATCAGGAGAGCCTCAATGCATATTGTCGTTTGCATCAAGCAAGTACCGGATTCTGCCCAGATTCGGGTTCACCCTGTGACCAACACCATCATGCGGCAAGGCGTGCCGGCAATCGTCAACCCTTACGATCTCTTCTCGCTAGAAGAAGCGTTGCGGCTAAAAGACCGCTTCGGCGCATGGGTCACGATACTTTCTATGGGACCACCACAGGCCGAGGACGCACTGCGTAGATGCATCAGCTACGGTGCAGACGACGCCGTGCTCATCACCGACCGGTCGTTCGCCGGCGCCGACACGCTCGCCACTTCTTATGCGTTGGCCGCCGCGACACGCCAGATCGCGAGTGAACGCTCAGTGGATATGATCTTTACGGGCAAACAAACGATCGACGGTGATACAGCCCAGGTCGGCCCGGGCATCGCGACGCGCATGGGCATCCAACTGCTTACCTACGTGTCGAGAATCCTCGAGATCGACCTCGTCAGACGCACGATCATGGTCGAACGCCGTGCTGAAGGGGGCGTTCAGGTACTCGAGACTGCGTTGCCGTGCCTTGTTACGATGCTTGAAAACACGAACGATCTGCGTTTCGCAACACTGCCTAGAGTAATCCATGCCGCTCGCTTCCCCGTACGCAAGTGGAACCGCGAGCAGGCCGGGATCGATGACGTCAGCAAGATCGGGCTGAAGGGTTCACATACCGTCGTACGTAAGGTGTTCGGCGCAACGCCGCGTGAAGAAGATGCCGAGATGATCGAATTCGACGAGTCGAGTCTCCACGACGCGGCGGCTCAACTCGTGCATAAGATCTTCACTCGCCATCCGACGCTGGAGGCGGACCTGCGGCTCACGGAGAGGAATGCATGAATTCGCTTGTTGCTTGGAAAAAAAAACCGGGTGCGCCGATCGCACAGGCTAACGGCTGCAACGTGGAACTTCCCGACCGTATGAAAGACTATCGGGGCGTGTGGGTCTTCATCGAGCACGACCGTGGCCGAGCGCACAGCGTATCGTGGGAACTGATCGGTGAGGCTCGCAAGCTCGCCGACAAACTAGGCAGCAACGTCGCTGTAGCGGTACTCGGCAGTACTGAAGAGCCACTCGAGCAGTTTGCCGCTGAGGCGTTCACCCTGGGCGCGGACAAAGCGTATGTCATCCACGATCCGGTGTTGCGCGGTTATCGCAATGAACCGTTCACGAAAGGCCTGTCAGATCTGGTTAGCAAGTATTGCCCCGAGATACTGTTGCTCGGTGCGACTTCAATGGGCCGAGATCTCGCGGGCTCTGTCGCAACACGGCTTCTGACTGGCCTTACAGCCGACTGCACCGAGTTGAATATCGATCCCGCCTCGCGTGCACTAGCTGCGACGCGGCCGACCTTCGGCGGCTCTCTGCTATGTACGATCATGACGCTCGAATCTCGCCCTCAGATGGCGACTGTGCGCCCACGAGTCATGTCCATGCCGCCGGCGCAGCAAGGCCGCAGTGGCGAGATCGTGCAGGAAACGCTCGGGATGATCGAGGCCAATATAGTAACTAAATTGCTTGACTTCATCCCCGACGAAACGAGCGATCAAATCAACCTCGCCTACGCGGACGTGATCGTGAGCGGCGGCAAGGGACTCAAGAATCGCGAGAACTTCAAGCTGCTATTCGAGCTGGCGCAGGTGCTCGGTGGCGAAGTCGGCGCCAGCCGCCCATGCGTTCAGGCGGGTTGGGTCCGAGCCGAACGCCAGATCGGACAAACCGGCAAAACTGTCAGGCCCAAGCTTTATATCGCCGCGGGAATCTCTGGTGCGATCCAGCATCGGGTCGGAATGGAAAGCTCTGACGTCATCGTCGCAATCAACACCGACCCAAACGCCCCGATTTTTGACTACGCACACTACGGGGTTGTGGGGGACGCAATGCGCGTACTACCAGAACTAACACAGGCCTTTAAGCAGCACCTGACACCGCAGCGGCTAGACTCGTAAGGAAAACAAACATGATAACCTCCCCAAAATTCGATGCCATTGTGGTCGGAGCTGGACCATCAGGCAACGCCGCAGCCTACGTTATGGCGAAAGGCGGGCTGAAAGTGCTTCAGATTGAACGCGGCGAGTATCCCGGAAGCAAAAACGTTCAGGGCGCGATCCTTTACGCCAATGCACTGGAAGAGATCATTCCAGACTTCCACGACGATGCCCCTCTCGAGCGCCACATCATCGAGCAGCGCCTGTGGATGCTCGACGATACCTCGTTTGTCGGCACGCACGCGCGCAGCGAAGACTACAACAATCCCCCATATAACCGCTACACGATCATACGGGCACAGTTCGACAAGTGGTTTTCATCGAAAGTACGTGAAGCAGGCGCTTTGCTGATCTGCGAGACCACGGTAAATCGCCTGATTGTGGACGGAGACCAGGTTGTCGGTGTGCAATGCGACCGCGAACACGGCGAAGTCTATGCGGACATCGTGGTCCTCGCGGACGGCGTCAATTCGACATTGGCGCGTAAGGCAGGCTTTCACGGCGAAATCAAGGCGGGCAATGTCGCGCTGGCTGTGAAGGAGATTCTCTTTATGCCTGAGGAAATAATTTGCCAGCGTTTTAACGTTGCCGATTACGAGGGCGTTGTCATTGAGATGGTCGGCCGAATCACCGACGGCATGGCTGGAACCGGCTTCTTGTACACTAACAAGGAGTCGCTGACAATCGGCGTCGGCTGTATGCTGAGCGACTTCAAAAACAACTCGAACCGTACAAGCCCGTATGTGTTGCTCGAAAAAATGAAGCGTCATCCGTCCATCGCCCCGCTCATCGCCGGCGGTGAAATGAAGGAGTACTGTGCGCATCTGATCCCCGAAGGGGGCTTCAATGCAATCCCGGAAGTGTACGGCAATGGCTGGATGATCGTCGGCGATTCCGGTGGCTTCGTCAATTCCGCACATCGCGAAGGTTCTAATCTTGCCATGACGACAGGACGTCTCGCCGCGGAGACCGCGATAGCCGCAAAAGCCACCGGAGGCCACAGCTATCGGGCTTGCGCCCTCTCCGGGTACAAGGCCGCGCTCGACAAGAGTTTCGTGATGAAGGACCTGTTCAAGTACCGAGACATGCCGAAGATCTTGCATCGCAATCCGCATTTTTTCACCACATATCCTGATCTCGTCGCCAAAGCGGCTCGGACAATGATTACGGTCGACGGCGTGGACAAGCAGACCAAGAAGGGTGAGGTCATGGCGAGTTTCCGCAAAAGTCGCTCACTAACAGGCTTGGTGGGCGACGCGTACAAACTCTGGAGGGCCTTCCGATGACCAGACTTACTGTGAACATCGACGAGAAGCTATTCCAAAACCGTTACCGCGTTGACGTCGGCCGACCACACGTCCAAATAAAAAATCCCGAGACCTGCATTAATGAATGTAGCGATAAAAGCTGTACGTTCGTCTGCCCCGCTTCTTGTTATCGGAACGAGAACAACGGCGCCGTGACACTAATTACCGACGGCTGCCTTGAGTGCGGCAGTTGTCGCATTCTATGCAGGGAACACCACAACCTTTCTTGGGAGTACCCGAGGGGTGGCCACGGAATCCAGTTCAAGTTTGGATAGACGAATACGACCTCGGCATTTCGGCTTCCGCCTATCACAGGAAGGGTCAGAAGCCTTATCGTTTCGGAGCAAGTCAATGAATCTCCTTACTGGCATTGAGTCGACAGATCTGTTTGGCGGCGCCGTGCCTCCTTCCGTATTGCACCTAATCGAGGACACACGTGGCGGCCGCTGTGACGATGTTACCGCTGCACTGTGGACCGCCGTTATTTGTCACCCGCGCTGCCTGCCACCCTACTATCTGCTATACAAGTTTCACGCGAACCGGGGCGAGCTTGGCGAGGCGAAGGAAGTTGCAACCAAGGCTTTGACAGCTGCAGCGCGGGAAGCGTCAATTGACATTGACTGGTGTGCGGTACAGCCAGGCGACACAGATTTCACGATTCCTGGACCGGCACGCTTTTGGCTCTTCACGCTGAAGGCGCTGGCCTTTATCAGCGTTCGCCGCCGCGAACGCGCGGTTGCCCTAAAGCTCCTTGCCAAGCTGCGCCGGCTGGACCCGGCCGACTGCGTCGGCTTCAACGTGGTGGAAGCCCTTCTCGCGCAGTCCGGGCGCCGATAAGCCCTACCGGCAGGCCAGCCGCCTACCTCGCGTGAAGTCCCTCCAATACATCAGGCCGGCAATCCGGCGACGAATCCTCGTCCCCTGCTCAATCCGGCCGGGCAAGCTACATTGACTTGCGCCCGAATTGCATGCGCTGAAGCTTCGCGATCCACAGCTTCAGGTGCTCGATTTCAAGCGCCCGGTCCGAGAGCGACTTCTGGAGCGTCGTCACAGTATCGCGCAGATCCGCAGATCACCTTCGCGCTCACGTAACGCCGCCTCACGTGCAAGCACGAGAGCCTTCACGGCCTCGATGTCGTCCGGAAGCGTAGCGTCGCTGGATGCCATGCAGGCAGTTTACGCGCGTGCATTGTGCTACGCGTGCGTTGTCACATACGTTCACGAAGCGCTGCAGGGTCTGGCCGCATCGACCGGCTGTCGCCAGTCCGCCTCGGGTCACCCAGATCCAGTGTTTCAAATTCCTCGTCCACCCACGCTCCCGGCTCATTACGAATCTGCATTCGAAAAGTCGAGAGTAAATTGCGAAACGCGAAAATCCGCCCGTTAACACCCATCACGCAGGTGCATCGCTCAATGCGCTTTCGGACAAACGGCTGCTACTGCGCCACTTCTGTATAACGAGATGCGTTCTCGGACCGCGCCTCGAACATCCAGCCGTGCTTGATCTACTCGAGCGCTACCCGTCTCCAGCGGCGCTTGCTGCAACCAGCGAGAAGACGCTTGCCAACCGACTAACCAAGCTCGCGCCACGCATGGGCAAGGGATTGGCCGCCGAAGTCGTTCAGGCGCTGGGTGAACAGGCCGTGATCGTGCCCGGCACGCAGGCCGCCACCATCGTCATGCCCCGTCTAGCCCAGCAGCTCGCCTCCTTGCGCAAACAGCGCGACGAAATCGCCGCCGAAGTTGAGCGGCTAGTCGACTGCGTCATTGAAATGGCACTGGTCTAATTCGCCGAGATGGATCGTCGTATTTCCATTTAATCGGCCGGGGATTCTTGTAGTGGGTAGCCGCATTCCCTCTCGGAAACGCGGCCCCCGAAGAACCGTACGTGCGAGCTTTCCCCGCATACGGCTCGAGCACAGCATTAAGCGTCGCATTAACGCCGGTCTCGCCAACTGCACGAGCCCTTCGCAAGCGTCACATTGTTGACTCGCCTCATCGCTGAGACGAAGGGTGCTGAACCGTAGTGATACCGGGTCTCTCACAAGCTTCCCCTCGATGAATCTAAAACGTGGACTCGCGACAACTGCACCACGCGGAAGTCTGCACCCTTTCGGGTTAGGGCAAATCTCGAACCCCTATGCGAGCTATTACCGCACGCCGTTCGCTTTTTCCGCGTTCTCATGCCCGCTCCCCCAACAGCTTGCTCTTACGGCGTACCTGCCACGATTTCAATAATCCGAAATCGTGGCGGAGGATCGGGTTTACCACGTTCCCGTTTCTGCCGACCCGAATGCCACCGGGCCTATCCGTTTAGCGCCCGTCTATTCCCCGGCAGCATTATGACGGCGTACCCCCAAGCAAAAGAGGAGCAACCGGCTGCATACCTTTTGGTTTGGGCCCATTAGCCGCTTCGGCCCATCATCCGTTACGAGGTTTATCGACGATTCACATTCGTTGCGCATGCGGAAATTGCCTAGCCTCGACGCCGCATTACGGCTCGCAGCGTCACCACATATCGTCGCCGAGCGTGGTGTCTTTCGACGAGTACATTGTCCTTGGAGCTTCAGACCCGGCAGTTACCCGCCGCGCCTGTCCAAGTAGGCAACTGCTGGCCGTACAGCAGGTCACGGCAACACGGTATTTTGTGAAGCGTGACAAGACAGAGACGAGCTTTACCGCCTACTGCATGCCGCTTGACGCGCGGCTGACGGCGACACGTGTCGCACTGTGCTCGCGGATATAGCGCATCAGCTTGCGCTCCAAATCCTTTACTGTGGTGAAGATGCCTCGCGCGATCACGTCGCGCTGAATGCGCGAGAACCAGTTCTCGACCTGATTCAGCCAGGAGGTATAGGTCGGCGTGTAATGCAACCGCACGTTTCGGTGTTGCCGCAGGAACTCTTGCACGCGCGGGGTCTTGTGGCTGCTGACGTTGTCGCAGATCACATGGATCTCTTGTTTGGGCCGCTGGCTGGCGATAACGTCGGTGAGGAAGGCCACGAACTGCTCGCTGGTATGGCGCGGCGCCGTCCTGCCGATGACTTCCCCGGTTGTCGTGTTGAGCGCGGCGAACAGGCTCAGCGTGCCGTTGCGCTTGTATTCGAAGCCGTGGCTCTCGGCGCGCCCGGGCGACAGCGGCAGCATCCGGTCTTTACGGTCCAGAGCCAGAATTGCCGTCTTCTCGTCTACGCAGAACACCACCGCGTGTGCGGGCGGGTTCAGATACAGACCGATCACGTCTGCCGCCTTGGTCTCGAAGTCAGGATCATTTGAGACCATGTGCGTATCGAGCCGATGGGGGCGTACGCCGTGCTTGCGCCAGATGCGCTGGACCGTGGAAGCGCCCACATCGCCCAAAGCCGCGGCAAGCTTATAGCTGCTCCAATGCGTCGAGCCGTCCGGGGGCCGCTGCTTGAGCGTGAGATTCAGAACCCGCGCCTCCAGCTTTTCAGGCGGATGCACCGGAACTCGTCCCGGATGGCGCGCGTACAGGCCTGCCAGCCGCTCGGCCAGAAACCGGCTCGACCAACGGCTAATGAAGCGGGAGTCACAGCGCAGCCGCTGCATGATCGCCTCACGTGTTTCGCCGTCGTCAAGCATCAGGATCAACCGGGCGCGCCGCGTGTCCGCTGCGCGCACCGTTTGGCTACGAGCCGCCGACAGCAATTGTTTGCGCTCAAGCGTCGTCAAGTTCATCTTTTCCATGTGTTTCATTGAATACCAGTTCAGGTGCTTTTTTAATGACGCAATGGACTAGTGCTTGCTCACCCTCTTTGGCCGGTCCTGACCAGCATGCCGGGAGTCGGCGTCAGGACCGCCGCCAGACTCCTCACCGAGGTCGCGCACAAAGCATTCGCTTCGGCAGGTCACCTGGCGGCCTACGCTGGCCTCGCACCAGTTACCCGGCGCTCAGGCTCATCCATCCGTGGCGAGCATCCGTCCAGACGCGGCAACAAGGTGCTCAAACGCGCATTGTTTCTATCGGCCTTCGCCGCCTTGAGAGACCCCGTCGCACGGGCTTACTACGCACGCAAGGTCCAGCAGGGCAAGCGGCACAACCAGGCGCTCATCGCACTGGCACGGCGCCGCTGCGACGTCCTGTTCGCTATGCTGCGAGACGGCACCTTTTACGAACCCAAGTCAGCCCCAACCGCTTGACGAACCACATAGGGGCACCCCCCGCCGGGCCACCAGTAAACGGTAAAACTCTCTAAAGGGCTCTCCGCGTTTAGCCACGCGCATTCCTTTTCCGAGGCAGCAGAAGCCAGCGCCGCCGCCGCCACCAGCGCAGCGACCATCAGAGCACCACAGAGCACCCTCTTTAACTTCTTCATAACTGTTCCCCACCGACTAACGTTAATATTCCTAATCGTTTTGGATTCATATCACTAGGCGTACTGTGCACCACATCACATACACTACGTGATTCATCCTGCAACCGTCAGAAGAAGGCATCAAATATATCTATACCAATCCGAGTCGCGACTGATCCGCAAAATCATTCCGGCCCGAAGCAACTAGAATATTCCGCACACTCCCCACAGCTTGAGGCCCGGCACACGTTCAACGCCTCGCTCCTGCAAAGTTCCTTGTAGAGAAACTTCTTCCACTTCATGCCGTGAACGTTCTTTTCAGCAAGCGCCGGAAACCAGTACTCGAGAAGCGCCGACAATTCGCCGCGCGAAGAAAGGCGTAGCTCCTGCCACAAATGTTTTTTGCCTGCGCAAGCGCAGGCCAGTGCGTGAGAAATGCAATGGATCTCGGTCGTTGTGCCTGCCACCGGATTGGCGTATGTCTTTAACAACGTTACAAGATCGATGTCGTCATAAGACGGTCCTGGTTGTGAATCTGCAGCCGGCGCGCCAAAGTAAAGGCCCAGTGAACTCTCAGCATCGGGGAACCAGCGAGCAAGCAGCCAGTGTGTCTCCTCGGCATCCAGTCCGGGGATAGGCAATCTTTCCGTACCGCCTTCGTCGACCAGGGCTGCGAGCACACCGGCGACCGCAAGCACCGTCAAGTCGTCCGGGTTTCTCGCATAGCGCATTAACCCCGCGTAGTAATCCATAGGAATCCTCGCTTGCTCACACTTGAGCCGCAGCATGTGTGTAGCATCCTTTCGGGCATATCTTCGCACATGCCGTGCAGCCAACGCAGAGACCTCGATACGCAATTGTCATGACTTTCTTTTCATGCTCGTCCTCGTCTTCATCGTCATCATCCAGTGGAACATGATCCCCCGCTTCATCGATGCCTAACAGTTGAAGTACGCCGCGAGAACACACCCGGAAACATCGCCCGCAACCGATGCATTTTTGTTCATCGAGTGAATCTACAAAGCGAGGTATCCAGACCTCTCCGCTTGGGAGTATCACGCTAAAAAGATGGCTCATTTGGAGATCCGGAGTTTAATCGGAAGCCGAAACTGCGGTCTGACGTGCCTGCATCAGCGCGGCATGCGCGTCGTGACAGCGTTGCGCGACTACCATTATCTGCTCCCAACCCGTTGGAAGTTCTTCTGACAGATCGTGCAGATCCATCTTCGCCTGCGTGGCCAACGAGTTGAGTCTTTTCAGGCGCGTCTTAAGTTCCCGCGAATCGTTACTCATCATGCCCTCCTTATCGGACGACGCACTACAGGCGTCACTGGCAACATGAACCGCCATACTCGAAGATCGGTTTTGGCCAGTTGGCAACTCATCGTCCCCTGCAAAATCGTACGATCTGCCACGTTCCCTGGTGAGCTTCTTGCGCAACCACGGAGGCGGTGTGCCTTTCAGAACCCTGCTCAGCTTGATTAGAATTTCTTCGATCGGCAACGGCTGCGGCACTTTCACTGGATGGACATTAAGTGCTACTACGCGCGCAGCCGCAGTACCGCCTATGGCCGCGACATACAAGATCGCGCAGTCGCGGATCACTTCGAGCTTCGGCGCAAGTTTCTCATCATCGCCGTCCTGCACCGGCTTGTCGCCGAAATCAAAAATCTGTAAAAGTGTATGCTCTTCCGTCGTCACGTCGTAGACCGCAATGCTTTTCGCCCAGCCAAAATGAGCGTCGACGTGCACTTTGTCCTGTGTCGCAAATGCGATCTTCATGCGCTGGTCTCCTCATAAAGTTCAAGTTACGGCATGTAACACCCTTCTCTTAAACCTAACCCGGAACCGAAACATCAAGACCGCCCAATGATTGCGGCAGTTTCCAGTCGCCCGGATGAGATTGCGAGATCCTCTCGACCATGAGATTGGAAATCTCGAAAATAAGATTCATTGTGCCGCGATAACCTATCTGGCAACGATGGGCGTTGCCGACGCGGTCAAACACCGGCAAGCCCGCGCGCATCAGCGGCTTTCCGAGGCGACCGGCCATCTGCCTGCCGTGCGAATGCGTGATCAGCAGGTCGCAATTATTCGCGCCTCGTTCCATGTCCTCCAGGTCCCCCAATATGACTTGGCTTGCCGGCAACAGCGCATGCGATGCCGAAGCAGTGGTACTAATGCAAACAGATAGTTCCGCACCCATTTCACGGAGCAGCGAACCGATCGAAAGCAGCAGGTCCGGCTCCGCACCGATCGCCACTTTGAGACCGCCAGTATAAAAATGGCTGTCGAGCATCGCATCCAGTAGCTGGCTGCGCTGCCGGCGATACCGGGCCGGGACTGCACGCCCCGAAAGTTGTGCAAGGCGATGCAAGAACCGGTCGTTCGGCTCCAGCCCCGTAAGCCGCTCGAGGATCTCGAACGGCACGCCGGCAATTGTTTCGAGCGTCTTGGCGGCGTCGCGCGTTTGCTCACCCACGCCAATTGTGAACGACGAAGCCCCCGCGGCACGGATCTGATCAATCGTCGTTCCGCCCAGCGTCGTGCCACGCCACGCAGAATCAAGGTGGCCGTCGAGGGAGCCGGAAACATCTGGAAGCACAATCGGCTCCAGTCCGAATGCGCAAATAATCTCGCGAAGCTCGTCGATGTCGCCAGGCGATAGATGACTGCCCGGCACCAGATTGATCTGCTGAGGCACCGTCGGCAACGGCTTCACCAGTGTCTCGACGATCGCGGTCACAGCGCGCCTGTAGCCGTCCTCAAAGGCACCAATATAATCCGGTGTCGATACGAGGATGAGTTCAGTATCGTCCAGTTCGCGCTTGCGTTTTCGCACCATCGCAAGGTGCCCCTCCACATCTTCGCCGTTCGTCTCAGTCAGGCCCGTCGTGCAGAGCAAAATGATCTTAGGCGCCGCGCGCTTGCGAATGTTCAGCAGCGCTGTCTCTACGTTCTCGTATCCGCCGAGAATCGTGGTGACCTCGCTCATCGCCGTTGTTTGCAGCGGAATGGCTTCTTTGAAATGGCGCACCAGTAGTACGAGCGCGAAGGACGTACAGCCCTGCGAGCCGTGCATTACCGGCATGCATGCATCAAGACCCATGGCTGCATACGTCGCGCCGAGCGGTTGACTCATTCTTAGGGGATTAACGGTACAGGCTTTTCCAGACTCGACGACTATCGCCATGATATGTGCCCCACTCTGAAACTCAACTCGATACCGCCGCGCGGAAGTTCCAATCGTAGGCCTCACCGTCTGCGCCCCGCGGAATCGGATTGATGTGCGCGGAAGACTTACGAATCCCCTCGCGATGCACTAGCCCTTCGTCGTCCCACGGCGCAGGAATACGCACCTGCTGCCAGACTGGGTTCTGGATTGCACGGTCGATCTCCTGCACCAATTTAACAATGCCCTCGTAGCCAGCGTATGGATGGTGTCGCTCCTGATTCACGTCGAGCCACGGCACGCGCGCCTTAAGTGCGACAAACTGCGAGCGCCCGCCAGACAGCATGATGTCGGCCTTCGCATCCCGGAGCATGTTGTACATCTCGCGCGCCGTCAAATTGTCGACCATGCGCGTCTCATCGCCCATGATCTCCTTGATTCTTTCCTTATCCCCCTCCGTGCTTTTCTTCACACTCGTGCCGACGATCTCGAGCCCGGCCTCCTGCAGCGCCGCGACCACCGACCATGACTTCACGCCCCCCGTGATGAGCAGCACACGTTTGCCATCGAGCCGCTGCCTGTACGGAGCAATGCGCCCCCATACGCGCGCCTCTTCTGCCTTGACAAGGTGCTCGGTGCGCACGATAAGATCGTCCGGCGCACCCCGCTCCACCAGTAGCCTCGCGACCCCGCGCAGCGCGTCGCTCATGTCGCCAATTCCATAGAATGAACCCTCGAGGTATGGAATACCGTAGCGCTTCTGCATTTTTGTCGCAACGTTGAGCATGGACTTGGAGCACACCACCATGTTGACCTTCGCGCAGTGTGCGCTCGCGATCTCGCTGTAGCGGCCGTCTCCCGAGATGCAGGACAGAATCCGGATGCCGAGCGCCTCGAACAACGGCTTTATCTGCCACAACTCGCCCGAGAGGTTATATTCACCGATAAGATTGATATCGAATGGTGTCTTGTACGCCGGCTCGCACGTGCCGATGACGTAATCGAGGATCGTCTCCCCTGCGAGCTTGTTGCCGAAGTTTTTGGATCCTGCGAAACCGGGCGCATTCACCGGTATGATGGGCTTACCGAACTTTTCCGACGCGTGCTTGCATACGGCGTCTATGTCATCGCCGATCAATGCGGTCACGCACGTCTGATAGACGAACACGGCGGGCGGATCGTACTTTTCGAAAATTTCACGCAGACTCCTGAAGAGCCGCCTCTCGCCACCGTAAATTACATCGAGTTCGTTAATATCGGTTGTGAACGCGGTGCGGTAGAGAGTCGGCCCAGACGATGCCGAATGGCGGTTGTCCCAAGAGTTTCCTTCACATGCAATAGGCCCGTGCACCAAGTGTGCAACGTCGACCACGGGCTGCAATGCGATCCGCGCGCCGTCGAATGCGCATCCGCCGGCGGCCGCCCCCGGCGAAACCTGCTTCGAACAGCCTTGCTTGCGCTCCTTTTCGCTCTTCGCCAGGTTCTTTGCGCAACCCGGTTCGTTGAAGATCTCGACAGCGCTCGTCTTTAGCCACATCGTAGAGTCCTGACGATAGAAGTCCACGACTGCAGGCAAATTGCGTACCACCATCGCAGCCCAAGTTAGCGGTCATAGCGGCGCTATGCCGAAGCCAGATTTGTCGTTCTTGTTACCTGCGTTGAAGAAGTTCAACCAATCACTACAGTGATCCGACAGGCAAGAGCCTGCCTGCCGGTAGTCTTCTCGCCCAGTCTCTCCAAGTGCATGCGCGCAACCGCCGCGGCCGTCAGAAGCGGCGCAGCTTGATCCCGTGTTTACGCAGTGCGTAGCCGATCTGCCGCGGCGTGATATGTAGGAGTCGTGCGGCCTTCGCTTGTACCCATCCACAGCGCTCCATTGCCCACACAAGCTGTTCCCGCTCGCTCCCCGGCATGTCGCTACCGCTTCGCGTCTCGAAGCTACCCTCATTCCAATCACCGGCACTTACGCTCGACAGGGCATTCGGCACTTCACTGTTTGTAGCGTCCAATGTGCGGGCAGGACGCACAGCGTCTTCTCGTTCGATGTAATGCAGTTCTTTGGTGAGGCACCGGCCTCTCTCACACAGAAAGGAAAATCGATCTATCGTGTCGTGATCCGCCATGGTCGCGGTACGCTCAACGCAATTTTCCAGCTCGCGCACATTGCCAGGCCAGTAGCAGCTGGACAGAACCCGAAACGCTTGTTCATTGAAATGCAAAGATCGACGATTGTCGCGGTTAAAGCGGTCCAGAAAGTGCTGCGCCATTGCCGGAATTTCCTCACGGCGTTCGCGCAGCGGCGGCAAAAGGATACTCACGACGTTGATGCGGTAGTAGAGATCCGCACGAAATTCCCCCGCCTTCACCATTTGTTCGAGGTTGCGGTTCGTGGCGACGATCAGCCTAGCGTCGACTCTTACCAGGGTGGTGCCACCCACCCGTTCGAACTCTCGCTCCTGCAAAACCCGCAACAATTTGGCTTGGAACGAAGGCGAAATGTCGCCGATCTCGTCGAGGAAAAGTGTCCCGCCGTGTGCCAGTTCAAAACGCCCTTTGCGTTGATATTGCGCACCGGTAAACGCTCCCTTCTCATGGCCGAACAATTCGCTTTCTAGCAGTGTTTCAGTGAGCGCCGCACAGTTCACTGAGATGAACGGCTGGTCCTTGCGGGGCGATAACCCATAAATCGCGCGCGCGATCAGCTCCTTTCCAGTTCCGCTCTCGCCGCGCAAAAGCACCGTCGTCCGCGTAGGCGCTACTTGATGAACCTGCGAAAAGACGCGTTGCATAGCGGCAGATTCTCCGAGCACATTGTCGATACGATACGAAGTCTGGTCAGCATTGACCGCTCGTCTCATCTCCTGTCGCGCGGTTTGGTGCATCTGCCCCGACGCACCATCAAGCAGAAGTGCCTGGCCCATCGACGCCGCGACGACCTTCATGAGTTGGAGGTCGCTAGCAAAGACGCGCTGTCCGTCCGTATTCTCGCAGAACGCAACAAGTACGCCGAGCGGACGCCCTTCATACCTGATCGGCGCCCCGAGCAGTGCCACATGCTCACCTTCCAATCCGTCAAACATCTCGATGCTGTCCACGAAGAGTGGTTCATCACGCAGTCTCGCCACCACCACGGCCGAGTCGTTGGTGTGTATTCGCCCCAATACCCCGTCATTGGGCAGGAAACGCAGACGTTCACGCCAGCCCGCTGACAACCCCGTGCCACACAGGCCGCCCAGATGGCCGTCTGGCTCAGCGACCGCAATAAACGCGGAGCGCCATCCGCACGCATATGAGAGGTAACGCAAAGATCTCTCCAACGTCCTTTCGGTATCTCGTGACGAGGTCAACGTCTTTACTACTTCGTAGACCACATCAAAATTGAGATGACTCTCATTGACATCGAGATGCGACATAAATCTGAACTCCGGAAATTGCACGTTAGCGCCGCGGGACCCGGGTCCCAACACAATGAATGGCGGCGCTACATTTGCGCAAGCCACGGTGAATTCTTGCCGCAACGGGCACGAAATCCGACAAAAGCAGACAGAGATGACACAATCGCAGTCGCGGCGTCAGAAATGTGACAAAGAACACGAGGTATCTTTGTGCGCAGATGGGATACTACCGAAAAAAAACGTAGGTTTTGCGACAAATTTAGATCTGTGCGGCAGTCTATGTTTAAATGTATGAGTCGCGCACTTGATTTGTGAGGAAATAGCAGGACTGCGCGTGAATTAGAGAATACGCGTCACTTTGCGTTAATGCTGGATTCAAAAAACAGGACGTTATCGTCTGCACCTCCATTTGGCGCGCCGAAGTTCGGCCCTTCGACGCGTTTGTCTCAGAGGCTCATCAGTTTGAAGCACGCAGTGGCAAGCCTGCTGACGCTCCGTCGTGTGCACTGTCTCCAAGAGTACTCAGTTGCAGCGAACGGAAAAGAAAACGCTGAAGTGCGTTGGCCGCAGACGAGCGGTCTTCTAAGTGCCCAAGACTAAAGAGACCGAATTCCGCCACCGGCGGCAGCGGCAACCCCACTGCACGGTGATCGATCGCACGCATCGTATCGCGGCGCACCTGCCAGTCCAGAAGCAGCGCAACGCCGAGCCCAGCCTCAACGGCTGACTGAACCGCAGAGAGGCTCGTGCTTTTGCAGGCCACGCGCCAAGCGATACCTGCTTCAAGCAACGTGGCAAAATAGCTCTCCTGCCACCGGCATACACCGCCGAATGCAACAATCGGCAGCGGACCGTCTCCGAGATTATCGTTGCGCGTGCGCGCAACCGCCCAGCGAAGGGGATGTCGCCAGGTGACGAGCGGTTCCGCGGGGATCAGAGCTGGATCACCAATCGCGAAATCGAGTGTGTTGCTCATGAGCCGCTGCGATAAGGCCGGACTCGCATCAACGACGATCTCCAGGGCTACATCAGGAAACAATGTCGAAAATTGCCGCAGTGCATGGCGGAGGTGACTCATTGCGATGTCCTCGGGAATTCCGATTTTCACGGTGCCCGCAACTTCACCCGAAGTAAGGGCGGAACGGGCCGCAAGGCCAATTTCGAGCAGCTTGTGTGCATACGGCAACAGAACGTTGCCCGCAGAGGTCGGCTTCACGCCGCGCGGGGAACGTTCAAGGAGGCGCTGGCCGACTGCGTCTTCGAGCCGCCGAAGGGCCATGCTGACGGCAGCCTGTGTACGATGTAGCTCCATGGCAGCATTGCTCACACTGCCGGCTTCCACTACCGTCACGAACGTACGCAGTAGCGTGCTGTCTAGATCGCGAATCATCAATTTCCCTCATTCAAACATAAACATTATCAGCTTATACCACGCATACCGCTGCGGTTAGTATCCTTCCGTCGCCCACGTAGAGAGCATGGGTGAGCAAAAAACGAATGAGAATGATGCCTAGATACGTGTTGCAAAAAGTATTCGCTGTGTTTAAGGAGACGATTGGGCCAGTTGTCGGTTGACAGAAATCATTTCGATGCGATGGCGTTTGCCAAAGCAGACCGCTCTGCAAAGAGCGACCCAATTGGGGGCCACCCGAGAGCGGTCGGCCTTCAACGCCTTCTCGTCGCACAACGACCGGTGCGCAGCTTCGAGGCCAGGCGTGGCGACTTTCGCAATCCGAGGGAGTCACCATTGCTTCGTGCGACGAGAATTCGTGTCTCCGGTTCATGCGCCGCCGACCCGCAACCCAGCGCGCCGCGTTCGCTCCTTCTCATCTTATCTGGAGATCACATGAATACACCCAACGATCGGGTTCGCTTCGAGGCGCTTGCCAAGCACGCCATGGACCAGATACTCGCGATTTCGCCGGAAACCGTTGCGTTCCACCGCGGCGACTGGATCGACAGTGAGTACTATCGCCGCCATCTCGTCGAAACCGTGTTACGCATCCGGCTCAACAACGAAGTAGGCGCGTTCGCGCTTTACAAAATCGGCCGCGAGGATAACTCGCTCGCGCAGATGCTCGCGCAGCACCTCGCACAAGAATATGGGCAAGAATGCCATCTTCTGCATGACCTCGAGCGGTTCGGCCTGACCGCAGCAAGCGTGGACAGCATTAGACCATTCAATAGTACAGACAAGCTAATCGGATATCTCTACTTCAGCATCGTCCGCGATGGCCCCCTCCCTACGATGCTCTGGAGCTGGTTGCAGGCATGGTATTCGGGCCGCTACAACAAGGTCATCGCGGAATCAGCCGCGCGCGCATTCGGGCACGACTACGTAAAAGGTACGCTCAGCCACATTGAGTACGCCGAATCGCGCAGCCTGGAAGACTCCACATGGATCGCTCTGAAGCTCGCGATCGGCGGCTGGGGCGGAATGGGGAAAGCGGAGATCTATTTGAACAACTTTGTCGGAATGATTCACGAGTATTTCGAAGAGTTGCGTGTCGCGACCCTACCCCGGCCGGAACCCGGCACAGAACAGGCAGCATTCAAATGACCGCCATCATCGTGATTGAGCCGCGTTCGTCCGGGACCGCGCTTGTCGCCTCAGCTGTGCGCCTTGGCGTGGCCACCCACGTGTTTTCGGCCAACTGCGATGAGCCCCCCCTGTCACGCAAACTGCAGGCCGCTACGGTGCCGTACACGATGGTAGACACTGCCTCGCCGAACGCCGTGGCGGTCGCCGCATGCGCCATCGGCGTCGATGCGATCGTACCCGGTTGCGAATACGCAACAGGCGTAGCAGCTGAATCAGCGGCGCTCCTCGGTCTTCCACATTTGCAGCCGGAAGCGGCAGCACTCACGCGCGATAAATACTGCAGCCGCATGCATCTCGCCGCCGCCGCACTGGCGGTTCCTGTGTTCGCCTTCATCGCACATCATCGCGACGTCATGACAGCCGCTTTACAAGTAGGTTTTCCAGCCGTCCTCAAGCCTGTCCGCGGCGGAGGCATGCATGTGACGTACGTCAATTCTCTTTCCCAGTTGCAACTTGCGGTCGATTGCGCAATGCATCACGGCGTTGTCGATATCGACCATAAGACCGGCAACGTGTTGCTCCTTGAACAGTATCTGGAAGGCCCAGAGTACTGCGTCGAAGGCTACGTCAGCAGCCAGCACGGAGCCCGCGTCGTCGCAGTAACCGAAAATCTCTCGGGCGCAGAGCAGAATTTCACAAAATTGGGCCACTTTGTCGAAGCCTCTTTGACCGCGGACCAAGGAGCCGCGCTCGTCAATTACGTCGAGCACGCCGCGGCGCAGATTGGACTGACCCTCGGTGTTTTCCACGCCAAAGTGCGCATAACACGCGACGGTCCGGTGCTGATCAAGATCGCGGCCTGCCTCGGAGGTGATCGCATCTATCGGCTGATCGAACTCAGCAGGTCAATCTCTCTGCCGGAAATAGCGATACGCAGCCACCTCGGCGATCCCGAGCCAGCCCCCGACGCCGATGCAAAACCTGCCGTGTGTGTTAGCGGCATACGGTTCTTCACACCTGAAGGCGACGCGGCCGCCGTCGAACGCGTTCGCGCCATACCAGGTTTCCAGGAGGTGGAGGTCCATTCTCATATCGGCGGCACAGTGCCACTGCGAGTGGCGATGAGCGGCCGCGTCGGCCATGTGCTGTTCATCGCGCCAGATCGCCCGACCCTTGATTTGCGCCTTGCCGAAGCGCTGAGAACGCTCGGATCCCGCCGGGCCTGTAAAGATATCTGAACGGTTTGCCCTTCATGACAACCAACAACCCCGCCCCGCGTAGCCGCATAGTCGTGCTTAACCGCTGGTCTGACGGCTTTGCAGCTTACCATCGCTACATCGATCATGCGGCGAATAACGTCGCTTATATCTGCACGCCGAACGGCGCGGCTGCGCTCGACACCTCTCAAACCGCGCACGTCGAAGAGCTATCCGACATCCTCGATGAAGACGCGCTGCATAAGGCGATGACCTCCTGTCAAGCGGCGCTCGGCGGCATCGACAGGCTGATCGCATTGTCCGAATTCGACCTTCTGAAGGCCGCGCGACTGCGCAATTCGTTCAATATACCTGGCGACCTTCACGATACCGTCGTCCGCTTTCGTGACAAGGCCATTATGAAGCATACCGTTGCTGCCGCGGGCCTGCGTGTGCCACGCGTTGCAGCGTTGGAAGATGTGGCCTTTGCGAAAGCAAATTCGTCCCCTGTAATGCGCTTCCCGATCATTGTAAAGCCACGTACCGCAGCCGCAAGCCTAGACGTACGGCTCATCGACACCCGTACGCGCTTGGATATGTTGTGGCCGACACTACCGCTGGTTGAGTATGAGTGCGAGGAGTACATCGAAGGGCCCGTCTATCACGTTGACGGTTTCGTGCGAGACAACACATGGGTAATTGCGCGCGCGTCCCGCTACATCAACACCCGTCTTCAGTTTGCACAAGGAAAACCCCTAGGCTCGGTGATGCTCGACCCGGGGCCGCTCAATGATGCTGTGCTTGAATTTGCGACGGCATGCCTGAAAGCGCTCGCCTTGAGTAATGGACCGTTTCATCTCGAGATAATCGGAGCTTGCGACGGATTCTATTTTCTGGAAGTCGGTGCCCGTGTCGGCAGCGGGGAAATCCCCTTTCTTTTCCATGAATTGTACGGCGTCGACCTCTTCGACCTCTGGGTCACCCACCAATCAGGTGACGAGGCGCGGTTCGCCGCACGGGCGCAGGCGGCGTCAGTCGCGTCAACCTCGCCCACACGCGGTGGATTCTTGATGCTGCCAGAGCCCGTCGGCAAGATATTCGTCGACGCACAATTGCCGAACGCTATCCCGGGGCTTTACGAAGCTATCTTCCCGGTGAGACGTCACTTATTCAACGGTTCCCGCCGCTCTAGCAACATCCTCGCACGCTTCCGCTATCGCGGCGCATCGGAGGAAGAAATCGACAGGGCAATTCGCGCGACGTTGCGCGATTTCCGATACACGCTGGCCGAAAGCGTGGGCTCGCCGAATAGCAGTACACATGACATCACCCTAAGAGACGGTTTCAAAAGAGTTCATAGGGGCTGTTAACTCGTAAAGTAACCCGTTGACCTCGATCGTCGTATCAACAGGATCGAGGAGATGGGCAAACCAATCATCGACGACGAACTGTGGGCACTGATCGAGCCACTGCTACCACCAGCGAAGCCACGGCGCTTCAAGCATCCGGGCCCGCAAACCGGTACCGGATCGGGCTGTGCTGACCGGCATCTTGTTCGTGCTGAAGACCGGTATCCGCTTGCGAGATTTGCCAGCCGAGATGGGGGGCGGCTCCGGCGTCAGTTGTTGGCGCAGGCTACGCATCCTGGCGAAGTTGAGGGCGGTCGACAAGATCGATTTCTCGCGCGTGGTCGTCGACTCGTCGTCGATTCGCGCAGTTGGGGCCGGCGAAAACTGGCCCGAATCCCACTGATCGAGCGCGATCAGGATCCAAGCACCACCTCGCCACCGACGCCCACGGAACACCGATCGCGGCAATCCTGACTAGCGCCAATCGTAACGACGCCACCCAACTTGTTCCGCTGATTGAGGCCATCGTACCGATTAGCGGCGTGCGTGGGAGGCCTTTGAGCCGTCCCGGCCGCGCCTACGCTGACCGGGGTTATGACCACGACAAATACCGACGCATTCTTCACGGGCGCAGCATTCCCACCAGCATCGCGCGACGCGGCCTCCCCCACGGCAGTGGCCGTGGAAAGATCCGTCGTCGAACGTACACATGCCTGGTTGCACAACTTCCACCGTCTACGTATTTGCTTCGAACGTCGCGCCGACATTCATGAAACGTTTCTCAAACTCGGCTGTTGCCTGATCTGCTGGAACATCCTTCAGCGGGCTCAACAGTCTTTATGAAACCGCCTCTAAACAAGACTTTGCGCCTCCTCCAGCAATAGCTCGCGCATCCAGATACTTGCAGGATCACCGCTATGCAGCGCAGGCCATTGGATAGCCTCAGTAAAAGTGGATAGCGGGAGCGGTACTTCGGCGATCCGCAGAGGAGAGGCCTCCCCGAGATGCCTGGCAAGCCTTAATGGGATCGTCGCAATGCGACGGGTACCCGATAGCACCGCCGGAATGAGGTGAAAGGTCGGGACGACGACCTCTTCGCGCCGTTTGAGACCGAGATCTAGTAGGAAAAACTCTTCGATCGTAGGCCTGCGTGCCCGCCCGAACCTCACCGTCACGTGTCCCATGGACATATACCGGTCAAGCGGAAGCTGCTCCGACAACTGCTTGTTGGCGGGACAGCCTACACACACGAGCTTCTCGTCGAAGAGCGGCGCTTTCGGGTGAGTATCCGGCAGGAATAGATCGGGCAGAATCAAAAAATCGGCGTCGCCACGCCGCAGCAAATCCCCAGGCTCGTCGTCTGGGAAAATCAATTCGAAACTGACCGCGGGAGCCTCGCGTGCAACGCGCTTAATGACCTTCTGGAAATAGACGAGCGTCATGAAATCAGAGAGGCAGACCCTGAACCGGCGATCCGACTTGGCCGGCTGGAAAACGTCGCGCGAGATGATGGAAAGCTGGATATGCGATAGAGCCTCCCGCACCGGTCCGGCAAGCTCTATCGCTCGTGACGTGGGCACAAACTCTCGGCCTCTCATCACGAAGAGGTCGTCGCGAAAATAGTCTCGTAACCGCGACACCGCAGCGCTCATGGCAGGTTGACTCAAATTGATATCGCGTGCAGCAAGCGTGACGTTACGCTTCGCCATCAATGCGTCCAACGCGACGAGAAGATTCAGATCGAGGCCTTTGAAGCGCATTTTTAATAATCCGCGTTATGGATGAAGCACATCGACAGAATCGATTGTACAAATTAACTGAGGTACCGCAAAGTTACGGCAATTCAGCTTGACATGCAAGTCATTGATATGAGTATTCCTGTCGTTGTACTGAACAACTCTCGACATCCACTCCCAGATATTGAGCTACTACGCGGCATTTCGCGATTGCGACTGTGGCTGGTTCCAAGGCAGACGGCGACTCATCCAAAGATAAGTGGAAGACCATGAGAAGACTGAGCGATTGTGAAATGCTGCAATCTATTGCGGAAGTGCCAAACGAGCGCGAACGTAACGGTTTGCGTAAGGTTTACCTTACCTTTGACGACGGACCACACCCGATATGGACCCCGAAAATACTAGATCTGCTGGCGCGGCAACGGGTACCGGCAACCTTCTGTGTACTCGGTGCCTACGCGGCTGAGTATCCGGAACTGATCCGGCGCATGGTCTCGGAAGGCCACGATGTCGCGAATCACAGCCTCTCCCATCGGGATTTGTCGAAATGTGAGCCAGGTCAAATACGGCACGAGATAGCAGAAGCGAACGCGCTTATCCAGCGTGCTTGCCCAGCGGCAGCGGTGCGATATATGCGCGCGCCGTATGGCAAATGGACGAACGACGTTATCTCCGAATCCATGAAAGCGGGATTAATGTCACTCCACTGGTCGGTAGATCCACGAGATTGGTCCCGTCCGGGTGCCGAGGCGATTGTCGATTCTGTACTGACATCCGTTCTGCCCGGCTCGATAGTACTGCTGCACGACGGGGCTCCTCCCGAAGAGTGCGACTTGCATCATCGCGATGCTTCGCGCGTGCAGACTGTCATAGCACTATCGCGCCTGATTCTAGGATTGAAGGAAAGGGGCTTCGTCATCAGTTCACTTCCGTAAGTTCAATGGAAAATCTCGCTTTACGAGCATCTCTGACCCCAAACTGCTCGACAAGTGGACGATATACTCCATTAGAAACGTCTTACCAATAGATAAGTATGCGCGTGGTCTGCGCGCTGACGATCATGGCTAGAACTAAGGAAATACTGACCCCGAAGAAGGCGTAGGCTGATCTGACTTTCAGCCGACGCCGATGGAAGCGTTTTGTCGACCTCGCTACCATGAGGTACGTTACTGGACATTTTTCTCGCACGCTATAACAGCGTCTTTCCTGCTCCATGAAGAAACGCCAACTCTACATGCACGAGAATAATTGCCCCTCGAATCGCGCGTGAACCTAGATGGTATTACCGTGCCTGACTCCCGCGCCATCGCTCCCGGCAGGCCTGTACTGAGAATCCCAACGTCTCCTAGCACACCGACCCCGATGAACATTCCTGCCGCAATCAACACGACATCTGTCCTATTATACGCGTCACTTTCGGCCATCTATAAAAGCGCGCAGGTTCTTCACACTCTGCCGACTAGCGGCCCACCTGCATGCATCAAGATATCCGACACCGAGTATTTGCCGGACATCGACATCATCGTCCCGTGCTATAACGAAAACCCAGAAACGCTACGGGCGTGTCTCGACTCGATTGGCGCCCAGGATTACGCGGGCGCCATCAGGGTTCACGTGGTCGATGATGGATCCGCCAACCGCGATGCGTTGAACGTGGTGTATCGGGAGCACGAGCATGATCCGCGATTCAATGTCCTGCTTCTTCCACAGAATGTGGGAAAGCGCAAAGCGCAAATCGCCGCGATACGTTCTTCGACCTCAGAGCTCATACTTAACGTAGACTCGGACACCACTCTGGCGCCGGACGCAGTAAAGAAACTCGTGCTGACAATGAGCGACCCATCGGTCGGTGCAGCCATGGGTCAATTGGTAGCCAGCAATCGCCGCGACACGTGGCTGACCCGCCTGATCGATATGGAATACTGGCTTGCGTGCAACGAGGAGCGCGCGGCTCAAGCGCGCTTTGGCGCTGTGATGTGCTGCTGCGGACCGTGTGCAATATACCGGCGCACAGCGCTTCTTCTGCTGCTGGACCAGTACGAAACGCAAATGTTCCGGGGCAAGCGCAGCGATTTCGGCGAAGATCGCCATCTGACAATTCTCATGCTCGCGGCGGGCTATCGGACGGAGTACGTTCGAGATGCAGTCGCCGCGACCGTGGTTCCAGATAAGCTGCGACCGTACCTGCGCCAGCAATTGCGCTGGGCGCGCAGCACCTATCGTGACACCCTGCTCGCCCTTCGCCTTTTGCCTCGTCTTGACCGCTACCTAACTCTTGATGTGGTAGCGCAGAACATTGGCTCTCTGCTGCTCGCCATTTCAATGATCTCCGGCTTTCTGCAGATCGTGCTCACAGCCACAGCTCCTTGGCAGGCAGGCTTCGTTATTGCTTCAATGACGATGGTCCGCTGCTCCGTTGCTGCCATTCGCGCCCAAGAGCTTCGATTTCTTGGATTTTCAGTGCACACACTCATCAATCTTTTGCTGCTGCTTCCTGTAAAGGCATACGCTCTATGTACCTTGGACAACAGTGACTGGCTTTCCCGCAGTTCTGCCGTCAAAGACCGCGGCGAGCACCGTGTTCCCAAGAGCGAGTAATGCGTAGCGTCGCGCGCGCCGCGGAATCTTCCTTAAACAGTGGTCTGTATACAGTTCTGGCTCCATGTCTAATGCAACGATCACCTTCTCGAGTGTAAGGAAATCCTACGGCGGTAAGCTTGCTGTCGATGGATTGTCCTTCCGTGTGGAACCCGGCGAGTGCTTCGGTCTGCTCGGGCCTAATGGTGCCGGCAAAAGCACTACCACGCGAATGGTGCTGGGTATGGCGCTGCCTGACGCAGGCGTGATTACCGTCCTCGGAGAACCGGTGCCAGCGCGGGCACGCCTGGCGCGCAGGCGCATAGGTGTCGTTCCGCAATTCGACAACCTGGAGCCAGGTTTTAGTGTGAGCGAGAACCTGCAGCTCTTCGGGCGCTACTTTGGGATGAGCACAGGCGAAATCGAGGCGGTGGTTCCATCCTTGCTGCAGTTCGCACGCCTCGAGGACAGGGCTCACGCACGCGTCACCGAGTTATCGGGCGGGATGAAGCGCCGCCTAACCATTGCACGCGCGCTCATCAACGATCCGCAACTTATTGTCATGGACGAACCGACGACTGGGCTAGATCCGCATGCGCGCCACCTCATCTGGGATCGATTGCGCTGTTTACTCGCACGCGGCAAAACAATTCTTCTCACTACTCATTTCATGGAAGAGGCAGAGCGATTGTGCGATCGGCTATGTGTAATCGACAGAGGACGCACCATTGCTGAGGGGGCACCTGATGCATTAATCCACGAGCAGATTGGAAGTCACGTTCTCGAGATATATGGCGGCAACCCACATGAACTCAAAACGCTGCTGATGCCGTTTGCGCAGCGTACAGAGGTAAGCGGTGATGCACTGTTCTGCTACACGGCCGATCCACAACAGGTGTGCACGCAACTGCGCGAGCGCACAGGTCTGCGTATTGTGCAACGTCCCGCGAACCTGGAGGACGTTTTTCTTCGGCTGACCGGACGAGAAATGAAGGATTGAATAATGCGCGAAGAGTTTATGATTGCCCTACCCGGCAACGCTTGGAACTGGCGCACTGTATGGCGGCGCAATTATCTGGCGTGGAGAAAAGCGGCACTTATCTCCCTTCTCGGCAACCTGGCGGACCCGATGATGTACCTGTTTGGTCTCGGCTTCGGCGTCGGAATAATGATAGGTCACATCGACGGCGCTCCTTACATTGCGTTCCTAGCGGCTGGAATGGTTGCGACAAGCGCCATGACCTCAGCGACTTTTGAAACGATTTACGCTGCCTTCGCTCGCATGCAAGTTCAGCGCATGTGGGAAGCCGTGCTCTGCACCCAACTGACAATTGGCGATGTTATTCTTGGCGAATTGGCATGGGCCGCTACAAAAGCCCTTCTCGCGGGCTCCGCCGTGATGGTGGTTGCGGCGACGCTCGGTTACGCGGCGTTTTCGAGCATCGTATCTGTGATCCCTGTCGTTTTTCTCACTGGCCTCGCTTTCGCGAGCGTGGCAATGGTACTCGTCGCAATCGCGCCGAGTTATGACTATTTCGTTTTCTACCAGACGCTTGT
Organism: Paraburkholderia sp. CNPSo 3272; assembly: GCF_024206495.1. Lineage (GTDB taxonomy): Bacteria > Pseudomonadota > Gammaproteobacteria > Burkholderiales > Burkholderiaceae > Paraburkholderia. The sequence continues at coordinate 44,936 of NZ_JAMBPQ010000011.1, forward strand.
GCTTACGCCCATGTTGTTCCTGAGTGGTGTCGTCTTCCCTGTGCGCCAACTGCCTGCCGCGCTTCAATACCTTGCACAGTTCCTGCCGCTTGCCCACTCCGTTGAATTGATCCGTCCGGCGATGCTTGCACGTCCGGTCGGCGACATGGGGCTGCATCTTTGCGTGCTTTGTGTCTACACAATACTGCCGTTCTTCCTGTCTGCGACACTGGTCCGCCGCCGCCTGATGTCTTGACGCTGACGGCGTTGCGCCTCAGAAGCAGTCTTGTGATAAGCGTCGGACTGGGGGCTACATCCGAACCACCGCTTTCAACCTAATTAAATGCACGCCATGACCCACTTCATGCCGAAAACTCAGCCATTCGTGATTCTCGGGATGCCCAGAACCGGCACTCACTATCTGGAAGAACTGCTGAATGCTCATCCGAACGTTTTGAGCAATGGCGAGTTGCTCAACACCCACGACACCAATTGGCCTGACACCAACCGGTTTAGGTGCAGCAATCGGGAACTTCTCGAACTTGCCTATCTTCGCTATCCGGTCCAAAAGGGAAAGGCGTACGCCACGCATATCGGTTGCAAGATCAATCAGCCGCAATTTCTGGAGCGCCCCGGGTTCTTTGAAGAATTGGCACGGTGGCCATGCCTGAAGGCGATGCTTGTAGTCCGCAGGAATACGCTGGAATCTCTGCGATCCCTGGTGCAAGCGAGACAAAGTGGTGAATGGCTGAAGTACGGTTCGGACAATGGATCAGCTCCGCCTCCGCAGGTCGCGTTGACTATTGAATTATGCGAAGCCTACTTCAAAGCTGCAGACGATTTTCATCGTCAAGTCGTCGACTCTTTTGCGCCAGAGAATCTGCTTTCAATAGACTATGAAAACCTCCTCGATGACCCCGCCCGATGCATGGAAGCGGTGCAGACGTTCCTTGGGACTTCCGTGCATCCCTGCTCTCACAGGACGGCGCTTCAAAGGCAGGAAGTACGGCCTCTGGAGCAAACCGTACTCAACTTCGACGAGTTGAAAGGTCACTTCAGTCGCGGGCACTATGAGAGATTTTTTGAAACAGCGTGAGATGGACTTTCTCGTGATCGCATGACCCATGTTCGCCCATGTTCATTTCCATAGAAACAGCACCAAATCTATCCTTCTAACAAGTCTGCTATCTAAAGATTCATTTTACGATCTTTGCGTTTCCTACTGGCGCAAAATCCAGAATGCGATGCTTCCGCCTTCTGGGCAATCGCACGCCACGGGTTGCGCGTAAACGCAACTGAACAAGGTAACTTTCCATGTCCTCAAAGGTGCAGTGGAAACTGTGCTGGGAGAATGAGCTCCAGCTTTCCGATCATCTCGAATTGGCCCAGTTTTTCCGGATAACGTATGGTCCAACCGGACCGTTCAATGCAAAGCCGTTCGACGGCGGTCGAAGTTGGGCCGGGGCGAGGCCCGAACTCCGCGCCATTGCCTACGATTCGCAAGGTGTGGCGGCGCACATGGGTTCGTTGCGCCGCTTCATCAAGGTTGGCGCAACCGACGTGCTGGTGGCGGAACTGGGTCTGTATGGAGTGCGGCCAGACCTAGAGGGGCTCGGAATCAGCCAATCCATTCGCGCGATGTATCCTGTATTGCAGGAGCTTCGCGTGCCATTCGCATTCGGCACCGTCCGCCATGCTTTGAAGAACCACTTCACCAGGTTATGTCGACATGGAATGGGAACGATCATCTCGGGGGTTCGCGTCCGTTCAACGCTTCCCAACGTTCACCTCGATTTGCCGGCAACACGTGTTGAAGATGTACTGGCGGTGATTATGCCGATTGATAGGGGTATGAGTGAGTGGCCGCACGGGACTGAAATCGAACGCAATGGCCCTGAGCTATGACTCGCCTGCATCTGACCGGACATGCGGTCAGCGCCTCGATCTGTCCTGCAACGAGATTTGAACGCACACTCTCAGGTAAGCTAAATTGAAAAACGTAACGCATTTTGACTTGTTGCGTCGGGAGTTGGACGCGGACGATCCGTGGCAACTGGACAGCAATCCGTTCGAGCATGAGCGTCATATGCACATGCTTCGATTATCGCTCTCTAAAGGTCCCGTTGCCCATGCTCTTGAGGTCGGATGTGCCGGCGGCGCGTTCACAGAGAAATTGGCGCCATACTGTCAGCGGCTCACCGTGATGGATGTGATGCCGCAAGCGCTTGCGAGGACACGCAAGCGGCTAAATTACCCGCCAAACGTGAACTGGATCGTTGCAGACGTCCAGCACTTTTCCAGCGCAGAGCGGTTCGAACTGATCGTAGTCGCGGAGGTTTTCTACTATCTCGCCGACATCGCCGAAGTGCGGGATGCTATCCGCAAACTGGCATGCGTACTCGCGCCTGACGGCCAGTTGATATTCGGTTCAGCGCGTGACGCCAATTGTCGACGCTGGGGACATATTGCTGGTGCTGAAACGGTGCTGAAGATGCTAAACGAACGGTTCACCGAGATTGAGCGAGTCGAGTGCGTCGGCCAGTCGTCCGATGAGGATTGCCTGCTCGCACGCTTCCAGAACGCAGTGCATTTTTCCCATCAATCAGATTTCCCTTGCTAGGGTGAAAGATACCATGCGCATCTGTGGCCTCAAGCTGACACACGACGCAGCAATCGCCGTTGTCGAAGATGGAAAGCTCGTTTTTTGCATCGAACAGGAGAAGCGGGACAACAATCCGAGATATCACGATATACGGAACCTCGATGCAATTGAGACCGCATTAGCCGAGCACGGTCTACGGACTGACGACATCGACGAATTTGTGATCGACGGCTGGGACGGCGAAGTGACGTCGCAGTTTCAGGTGCTGAGCGGCCCCACCCCAATCGTCCTTGAGGGTGCCCCCTATACGGAACGAAAAAACGGCGATCTTCTGGCTTCGGTCGACGGCACCGGGCTGCTGATCGGTGGCAAGTCATATCGGTACACGAGCTACCCTCACGTGTCCGGCCATGTCGCCGCCGCATACTGCACGAGTCCGTTCGCACAACTTGGGCAACCTGCGTTATGCCTGGTGTGGGATGGCGGCATGGTGCCACGGTTGTACCATGTAGGACGCGACGACGTGCGGCTCATTGACCAGCTGTTCCCCATCATCGGTCAAATGTATGCGGCGGCCGGACATCATTTCGGGCCGTACGCAAAGGCGGCGGGTGCGGAGTGGGACCTGGGAGTGGCCGGAAAGCTAATGGCATACATCGCCTTGGGGTCAGTCGACGAAGAAATCGTTGCTATATTTCGCCATCTTTACCTTGAACGCTTTGCAGGCGACACAGAACTTGCGCGAAACTATCGCCAGAATCTCCACCTTCCGAGTACATCGCTCGCAGCGATACGCAATTTCTTCCGCGCATGCGTGCCGGAGCTGCAGGCTAAACCTCCCGAAGACGTACTCGCCTCTTTCCATACCTTCCTCGAGCGCCTACTCGTCCGCGAAATGGAAAAGGCTCTGCGGCGCCATTGTATTCCTGGGCCGCGCAACCTGTGCATATCCGGCGGATGCGGACTCAATATCAAATGGAACAGTGCATTACGCGCAAGTGGCTTGTTCGATGCTACCTGGATTCCGCCCTTTCCGAACGACAGCGGTTCGGCGATCGGCACCGCATGCTGCGCAATAGCCGCGAACGAGGGCTTCATGCCGTTAGAGTGGTCGGTATATAGCGGCCCCGCAATGAAAACGGGCAACCGAGCGGCCGGCTGGTCTGCGTCACCTTGTTCCCTAGCTGAACTTGCACATATTCTCGCCGAAAATAGGCCCGTCGTTTTCCTTGCCGGACGCGCCGAGCTGGGCCCCCGAGCACTTGGGGCGAGAAGTATTCTCGCCGCTGCGACTTCGCCGAGCATGAAGGCTCTTCTCAACGATGTCAAGCATCGGGAATATTTCCGTCCTGTGGCGCCCATATGTCTTGAAGACCGGGCGCCTGCTGTATTTCTCCCAGGCACTCCAGATCCCTACATGCTGTTCGATCATCAAACACGCGACGAATGGCGGGACAGGATACCTGCCGTCGTGCATCTCGATGGTTCTGCGCGATTGCAGACCATTGCAAGGTCATCCGAACACCCTGTAGCGCAGTTGCTAATCGAATACGAGAAGCTCACAGGCCTTCCCTTGCTGTGCAACACCAGCGCCAACCACCTGGGACGAGGCTTTTTCCCCGATGCTGCGTCGGCGTGTGAATGGGGAGGTGTCGAACACGTTTGGTGCAATGGTCTTCTATTCACCAAGACATGCAGAAACGAGATATCGGCGTCAGTCGACGAGCCGAAATCTTTTCGGGTTGCATGAATTGGGATCTTCACCGCAATGCCGCAACAAGTGAGCGCAAGCTCATACCCCGACCGCACCGATCTAAGTAGGCAAGTATGGCGAATGAGCCTTCGACTTCAGAGTTGTATGCGCACGGCTTCCGGGTTCCGCCGGAGGCAAGAGCACGCTTGCTTCGGCAAACACCGGCCATTCTCTGGTTTACCGGCCTATCAGCCGCGGGAAAGTCGGCTATTGCTGACACCGTGGAGGCGCGTCTCCATACAGCCGGCCGACTCACCTACATTCTTGACGGCGACTCCGTCAGGCTCGGTCTATGCAAAGACCTTGGCTTTACCGATGCAGACCGTCACGAGAACGTACGGCGCGTCGCGGAGGTCGCAAAATTATTGGCCGACGCCGGCATCGTAGTGTTGGTATGCCTCATCTCGCCGTTCCGCCGCGATAGGGAACTCGCCCGGTCTACGGCGGGCAGCCATAATTTCGCCGAAATCCATGTTCACGCGAGTTTAGCCGCGGCGGAGGCCCGTGACCCTAAAGGGTTGTATCGGCTGGCAAGGCGCGGCGCAATCCAGCGCTTCACTGGCATCGACTCCCCGTATGAGGAGCCGACAGATCCAGACGTCTTGATTGACACATGTTGTAAGTCCGTCGACGAAGGTGCCGATATGGTCCTGAATTGGCTCCACAGTTCTGACCGTTGCCATCATTCGTGATTGCATACACGCTTCGCAGCAACACCGTTGAACCAGGGGGAGTTCTGCATCCAAATATTGACAACACTCATCGCTCACAAGCCAGGTAGATAGATGAATGACGAGGTCCATTGCAGCTCCGGTCGTGCACGTTTGCGTCCGCAATCTTGCGCGGCAGCTTTTCACTGCACAACAGGCCCGGTTGTCATGCGTGCCGCAGTAATCGCTGGAGTGTTTCCACTGCTCGGCTCGCTGGCCAGCTGCACGGTCGGCCCCGAATACCACCCTCCAGCGCCACCCACGATTCAGCGTTACACACCGACGCCTTTACCTGATCGCACGGCATCGTCGCAGGGCGAAGCGGGACTTGAGCAGCGGTTTGCGGCCGGCGGCGACCTGCCTGCTCAATGGTGGACGCTCTATCGCTGCGAGCCGCTCAACACGCTGATAAGCGAAGCACTTAAACACAGCCCAACGATCGCAGCAGCCAGTGCCGCGCTACGCCGAGCCGCCGAGGATCTGCGCGCACAAGCAGGGAGCGCACTCTACCCATCCGTCGATGCCAAGCCCAACGCTCTACGTGAAAAGCTGAACGGCGCGACGTTGGGGCAGCCCAACGTCAACAAAATACTGACTCTATACAACGCATCAGTAAGTGTTTCGTATGATCTGGATCTGTTTGGTGGTGTTCGGCGCGAGCTCGAATCGCTGGGCGCACAGGTCGATTTTGAGCGCTTTCAGCTGCAAGGCGCCTACCTCGCACTGTCGGCAAACATCGTCACGACTGCCGTCAAGGAAGCGTCGCTGCGTGAGCAGATCAGCGCGACCGAGAACATTGTAGCCGACGAGGAGACGCAGCTTGGCGTTCTGCGCAAGCAATTCGAGTTCGGCGGTGTGGACCGGATTGCCGTGCTCGCGCAAGAGACGCTAGTCGCGCAAACACGGGCGACGCTACCGCTGCTGCGGCAGTCGCTTGATCGGACTCGACACCAGCTTGCCGCGCTTTCGGGCAGATTACCGAGCGAAACAGGTGTGCCCGAATTCACGATGTCGATGTTCACGCTGCCGCAAACCTTGCCGGTCAGTCTGCCTTCCTCGCTGGTCCGGCAGCGGCCGGATATTTTGGCCGCCGATGCCGTGCTGCACCAGGCGAGCGCCGAGGTCGGAGTCGCCACGGCAAACCTCTATCCACAACTCATGCTCTCCGCGAATTACGGCCCGCAGTCTTTAACGCCGGCCGGCATGCTGAAGTATGCCGACATGATCTGGAACATCGGCGCGGGACTCACCCAACCAATATTCCATGGTGGGCAGTTGACCGCAAAGAAAAGGGCGGCGGAAGCCGCATTTGACGAGGCCAACGCGCGATATCGGCAAGTCGTGCTGCTCGCATTCGAAGATGTGGCGGATACATTGCGCGCACTCGATCACGACGCGGCTGCTCTTGCCGCGCAAACCGAAGCCTCGCGCGCGGCTAGCAGTTCACTGGATGTGACGCGCGGACAGTTTCGAGTCGGCGGACTCAGCTATCTGTCGCTGCTCGACGCACAGCGCCAATATCAGCAGGCCGTCGTGAATCTCGCGCAGGCGCAAGCAGCTCGCTATGCAGATACAGCCGCGTTATTCCAGGCACTGGGTGGTAGTTGGTGGAATGACACGGCGTATGACGAGAAGGGGCATGCCAACGCCGGTCTCCGCTCCCAGTGAATGCTCATGACGATTGCTGCGCGCTGCATACGTTTCCCGGGCAGCGCGCTAAAGACGCTCGTGCCTCGAGAGTTTGCCGTGCAAGGACACTACGATGACGACGAAAAGACCAACAGGAAAACGGATGATCATCATGCTGATCTGCGTGGGCAGTCTGCTCGGCACGCTGATCGGCTTCAATCTTTACAAAGCGCATACCATTAAAAAATTCATGATGCGCGATGGCATGGCCGCCGCCACGGTCACGTCAGCTGTGGTCAGCTATCAGACTTGGCAGCCACAGCTTTCCGCCACGGGCAGCCTGCGCGCGGTGCGCGGCGTCGACGTGACGACAGAAGTGGCAGGCCTCGTGCGCGAGATCGAATTCAGTTCCGGAGAGGAGGTGAAAGCTGGACAGGTCCTCCTGCGCCTCAACGACGACTCTGATCGCGCACAGCTCGCATCGCTACAAGCTGCCGCGGACCTTTCGCAAACGGTTTACACGCGCGACAAGGCACAGTATGAGATTCAGGCCATCTCAAAAGCGCAGTTGGATGCCGACACTGCCGAACTGAAGAGCAAACGGGCGCAAGTCGAACAGCAAGCTGCCCTCGTCGCCAAGAAAACCATTCGCGCACCTTTCGCAGGACGCGTGGGGATCACCACCGTTAATCCCGGCCAGTACATCAGCCCGGGGGACGCAATTGTTACCCTGCAAGCCGTCGATCCCATTTACGTCGACTTTCATCTACCCCAGGAGCAACTGGGGCATCTCGAGGCCGGACAGCAAGTCGCCGTAAATACGAGCACATTTGCGAGCCTCAGCTTCGGCGGCCAAGTCCGCGCGATAAATCCGCGCGTGGACAGCACGACGCGCAACGTGCAGATCGAAGCCGTCCTGGACAACCGCGAGCGCAAGCTGTTGCCCGGCATGTACGCGAACGTGAAGATCGATGTAGGTAGCGAGCAGCGCTATCTGACCTTGCCGCAAACCGCGATCGCGCACAATGCGTACGGTGCAACGGTATTCGTCATTAGACCGAGCGAGCACAAAAACGCGCACGGTGAAACGATGCCGGTGGCGCAACAGGTATTCGTGACGCCGGGGCCCACGCGCGGCGATCAGGTGGCGATCCTGAAGGGTCTCGACGAGGGCGCGCAGGTCGTCACGAGCGGTCAGCTCAAGCTACAGAACGGCACACCGCTCGTCATCAATAATCGTGTGCTACCTGCGGACAGCCCTGCTCCGACGCCTCAGGAGCAGTGAGAGGCCGCCCGATGAAATTCACCGACATTTTTCTTAACCGGCCGGTCCTCGCTTCGGTGCTGAGCCTGCTGATCCTCGTACTAGGCTTGCGTTCGCTCTCCACGCTGAAGGTCAGTGAATATCCCCAAACCCAGACGGGCGTAGTCACGCTTACCACTTCCTATTACGGGGCGAGCGCCGACACAATGGCTGGGTTTATCACGCAGCCGCTGGAGGCGGCCATCGCTCAGGTGCAGGGCATTGACTACATGTCGTCGAAAAGCAGCACGGGCGTGTCGACGATCAACGCGACGCTACGCATGAGTTATGATCCGAACCGCGCACTCACCCAGATCAATACACAGTTAGCGTCAGTGCGTAACCAGTTGCCACGCGAGGCCCAGCAGCCGGTGCTGACGATGCAGGTGGGTCAGACCACCGACGCGATGTATATGGGCTTCTACAGCGACGTGCTGCCGCCCAACAATGTCACCGACTATCTGCTGCGCGTCGTGAAGCCGAAGCTCGACTCCATTCAGGGCGTGCAGACCGCGGAGATACTGGGCGGTCGCCAGTTCGCATTGCGCGCATGGCTCGATTCAACCAAGCTCGCAGCGCATAGTGTCACTGCTTCTGATGTCTACACAGCACTCGGCAACAATAACTACCTCGCGACACTCGGCACAACGAAAGGCCAGATGACCAGCGTTAGTCTAAACGCGCGTACCGATGTCCATTCGGTGGAGGACTTTCAGAAACTGGCTGTCAAACAGAAGAACGGAGTGATAGTGCGTCTCGAGGACGTTGCCAATGTCGTGCTAGGCGCGGACAATTACGATTCCAGCGTCGCATTCGGCGGCAAGCGTTCTGTGTTTATCGGAATCAAGGTAGCGCCTGACGCAAACGTGCTCGATGTGGCCAGACGCGTTAAAGCGGTGTTTCCCGATCTGCAAAAGCAGTTCCCGACGGGGATGGCTGGTGATATCGTCTACGACGCGACAGACTTCATCAACAGCGCGATTGATGAAGTAGTGAAGACGCTCGTCGAGGCGTTACTGATTGTCACGGCCGTTATCTTCCTCTTCTTCGGCCGTTTGCGCGCCGTCATCGTACCCGTGGTCGCGATGCCGCTTTCGCTGATTGGCACGTTCTTCATGATGCAGTTGCTCGGTTACTCGATCAATCTGTTGACGTTACTCGCGATGGTGCTCGCGATTGGGCTCGTGGTCGACGATGCGATCATCGTCGTTGAGAATGTCGACCGCCACATGAATGAAGGCAAGCCTCCCATGGAAGCCGCGCTAGCCGCCGCGCGCGAGCTTGGCGGCCCGATTCTGGCAATGACCGCCGTGCTGATCGCCGCATATCTGCCTATCGGCTTTCAGGGCGGCCTGACAGGCGCCCTGTTCACTGAATTTGCGTTCACCCTTGCGAGCGCCGTCGCGGTGTCAGGCGTGATTGCGCTAACCCTGTCGCCGATGATGTGCTCGCGCATTTTCCGGAACGTGCACGAGTCCGGGCGTTTCGCCGTTTTCGTCAATCGACAGCTAGATCGTGTGCATGCCGGCTATGCCCGGCTCTTGCATGCGGCCCTCGACACATCTTCCGTGTTCGTCGTCATGGGAGTTATGCTGCTTTGCGGAACCGTGTATCTCTTTTCGACATCGCAAGCAGAGCTTGCGCCGCAGGAGGACCAAGGCATCGTGCTATCGCTGATCCAGGGGCCGCCTAATGCCACAGTCCAGCAAATGCAGACATACGCCGATCAGGTATTAGAAATGTCAAGGCGCTTGCCCGAGTATGCCCAGATGTTTCAGTTGACCGGCCTGCCGACATTGAATCAGGGCTTCGGCGGCGTGCTCTTCAAGACGTGGGACAAGCGGAAACGAGGCGCAACCGACCTACAACAGGACCTTCAGCAGAGGTGGAATAGCGTTGCTGGTGCTCGTGTCGCCGCGTTCCAGTTCCCGCCTTTGCCGGGCGCACAGGGTTTCCCCGTGCAATTCGTGATCAGCACGACAGAGCCCTTCGAGAATCTCGACGAGGTGACGAAAGCCGTGCTTCAGAAAGCGCGTGAAAGTGGCATGTTTCTCTTTGTCGATAGCGATCTAAGGATCGACGAGCCTGAAGCCGTCGTCACGGTTGACCGCGACAAGATCGCGTCGCTCGGCCTCACGCAAAGCGATGTGGGACAGGCGCTAGGCGCTGCACTCGGCGGTAACTACGCAAACTACTTCTCGATCGCTGGCCACTCATACAAGGTGATTCCGCAAGTCCAGCAAATAGATCGACTGAATCCGTCACAGGTACTCGACTATTACTTGCGCACGCCGGACGACAACATGATTCCGGCGGCGACGGTTGCGTACCTGAAGCAAACGGTCGTCCCCGAATCGATCAATCGGTTCCAGCAACTCAATGCGGCAACGATCTCCGCTGTGATCTCACCTAGCGTCTCCCAGGGCGAAGTTCTCGACTTCCTTCGTAAATCCACGACCGACGCAGCTCCGGCAGGTTACAACACCGACTACGCAGGGCTATCGCGCCAGTTCATGCAAGATTCTGGTAACTTCCTGGTCACGCTCACGTTCGCAACGATTATCGTGTTCCTTGTGCTTTCAGCGCAGTTCGAAAGCTTCCGCGATGCGCTAGTCATTTTGGTATCCGTCCCAATGGCGCTCTTCGGTGCTCTCGTCTTCATCAATACCGGCTTTTCGACGCTCAACATCTATACGCAGGTCGGACTTGTCACGCTCATGGGGCTCGTCAGCAAACATGGGATTCTTATCGTGCAGTTCGCGAACCAGCTTCAGCGCATGGGCCGCGGTAAGCGAGAAGCCTTGGAGGAAGCCGCAGGTGCACGCCTGCGCCCGATCCTCATGACGACGGTCGCCATGGTGCTCGGCGTACTGCCCTTAGTCGTCGCCTCGGGCGCGGGCGCAGCAGGCCGGAACGCAATGGGCCTGGTGATCTTCACCGGACTGTCGATCGGCACTGCGTTCACACTATTCGTCGTACCAGCAATGTATATGTTGCTGGGTGCAAATCATCAAGGGACGCCAAAAGACCAGTCATGAACTGGTTGTCCATCTGTGCAGTAGCGATGTCTTCGCCTATTCCAAATACGCACTCCCCGGCACCCGTGCGTCAGCGTAATTGCCGCGTGAGGACGAGCGATGCGTTGCTTGGCTTTGGATTTCGTGGAGCACGCCTAACCCACCCTTCTGCAGTTAGGGAAGCCAATGCTGGAAGGTCCACTGGTCGTGCTCGTCGAGCGCTATTGAGCTCACAGGCAATGAGGTGGAAAAGAGAACAATGAAGCGTCACACGCTTGCAATGGCACATGGATCAAGGTGCTGGCGTCGTGACCCGACGCAAACGCGCGGGCGCGACGAGGTTTCTGACCCGATGAAAAGTCCATCGTTGTCACCGCCCTTAAGGTTGACCCAGAGCACATTGTCGGATCTCAGGTATAGCACCTCCATTTTCACACTATCGACACAACTATCCATAGCCCGCGTCAGATTGCTAAAGACATCAATTTTACTTGCTTGATTCCGCTACAGGAGATTGCTATCGTCGATTGCATAGACATTCCGGCGCGGCATTTTCTACTGACGAGCAACACGTTATCGGCAACGAATTATAGGATCTCGACTTGTTCTATCGAGATGCGTGCGTCATTCCCGCCATCATCGTCTTTCGCCTCGATGCATTGCCATTACAGGAGAGGAATCCATGAAAAACTACGTCACATCTTCGAAAGTTCCATCGCCGACCGTCGATCTACTGTATGACTATGCTCCGTTTTTGGAGCGGGGCGCATCTGTTGGGGCAATCGGAACGCTTTCCTCGGATATCGCAAGTCCACGCGTTGCTATCGTGGGGGCAGGCGTCAGCGGCCTTGTGGCCGCGAACGAACTGATGCGAGCAGGTGTAGGCGACGTCACTGTGTTTGAAGCTCGCGATCGCATTGGCGGCAGGTTGTGGTCACAGCCGTTTGATTCAGAGCACCCAGATCTCATCGCCGAAATGGGCGCAATGCGGTTTCCTCCAAGTGCGACCGGTCTTTTTCATTACCTTGACCGGTACGATATTCCCACCACAGCATCGTTCCCCGATCCTGGAGTCGTTGATACGGAACTACATTATCGCGGCGTTCGCCATATCTGGCCGGCCGGAAATCCCCCACCGCCTCTATTCAGGCGTGTACACGAAGGCTGGAGAGCTCTCTTGCAGGATGGATGCGTGATCAATGGCACATCTCTCGTCGCGCCGGCCGAAATTACGGCCATGTTGAAATCGCAGCGCTTTAATGAGGCATGCGCCGCGTGGCAAACATGGCTGGATTTATTTCGCGACAGTTCGTTCTATGCCGCCATCGTCACCATTTTCACGGGTCCTTGCCCGCCTGGAGGTACTGCTTGGGAAAGGCCGTACGACTTCGAGCTATTTGGATCTCTTGGGATTGGCTCGGGTGGTTTTCTCTCCGTCTATCAGGCCGGATTCACCGAAATTTTGCGTCTCGTCATTAACGGTTACATGGACGATCAACGCCTCATCTCGTGCGGAATTTCAACGTTGGCTGAACGTATTGCAAACGAGAATATTTATGGAAGCACCGTCGCCGAACGGGTTCGCTTCAGCGGCGTCGGTCGCATCTACAAAGAAGGTGCAGAGATCAAGCTCGTGACCGACAATAACGAAATTGCGACCTTTGACCGGGTGATCGTCACCAGCAACAACAGGGCGATGCAGATGGTTCATTGCTTGACAGATGACGAAACGTTTCTCAGCCGCGACGTTTCCAGAGCAGTCAGAGAAACTCACCTGACTGGATCGTCAAAGCTCTTCATGCTCACCCGAGACAAGTTCTGGATAAACAAGAAACTGCCCGTCACCATCCAGTCTGACAGCTTCGCACGAGGCGTATACTGCCTTGATTACGAACCTCACAATCCAGATGGTCGGGGTGTGGTTTTGCTCAGCTACACTTGGGAGGACGACGCTCACAAGTTGCTGAGTGTTTCAGACAAAAAGGAGCGGTGCGAGTGCTTCGTCGACGACCTGTCTACCTTCCATCCAGAACTTGCGCGTCACCTCGTCCCTGCAGATGAGGACTATGAACGCTGCGTCCTCCATCATGACTGGCTGACAGATCCGCATTCGTCCGGCGCCTTCAAGCTCAACTACCCAGGTGAGGATGTCTATTCGCAGCGTCTGTTTTTTCAATTCCAGACGGCAAACGATCCAGCAAGCGATACAGGGCTCTACTTGGCAGGATGCGGCTGTTCTTTCACCGGTGGGTGGATTGAGGGAGCCGTGCAGACAGCGATCAACAGCGCATGCGCCGTTATACGTAGCGTCGGGGGTGATCTTTTACCTGGCAACCCTCTTGACGATATACGCAGTGCCTACTGCTACTAATATCGCACTCCCCGACCTCCCACGTGCAAAATTTCATGCATTTTCAAAACACTCTTGAATCGCTTTGCGACGTCATAATGTCTGGAACAGTTACAGCGGAAGAGATCCGGGATCGCGCACTGAACGCCGAAGCTAACCAGACACATCTAAACTGTTTCATACGTGCTCGCAGCCCGGAGGCGCACTTCGCGAGAGCGAGGGACAATCTGAGAGGCGCGCCACTCTACGGCATTCCTTTTTCTACAAAGGACAATATCTGCGTCAAGGGACTCCCTGTAACCGCCGGGACACCGGGCATGGAAGATTGTATAGCCACACGCGACGCACTTGTGGTCAGAAAGCTCAAATCCCTCGGCGCCGTCGTCGCCGGCAAGAACAACATGCATGAACTGAGCTTTGGAATCACGTCCGTCAATCCCCATTGGGGAACCGTGGGCAATCCGGCGGCTCCGGGCCATTTGGCCGGCGGAAGCAGCGGCGGCTGCGCCGCAGCTGTGGCAGCGGGTATTGTCCCGATGGCGATTGGAACCGACACTGGCGGCTCGGTGAGGATACCTGCGGCCTTTTGCGGCATAGCGGGTTTCAGACCAACAAGTGGCCGTTGGTCTTCAGCCGGAATCATTCCGGTTTCACGCACCAAGGATTCACCGGGCCTCCTGACGCGAACGGCAAAAGACGCTTTGTTTCTATACGACTTGCTGAGCTCCGATAGCCAAATCCCGTCAAAACAAACAAATACTCGCTGTCGAATCGGTCTTCCACGCTCCATGTGGGACGACTTGGATGATGATGTTCGGATGCATTGCTGGCAGGCGATCAGGCGTCTCACTCGCGCAGGCTTTCAGTGCGTCGACCTCGATGACGCGGTTGTTTCCGAATTAAATAAGTTCGGCACTTTTACTATTCCAGTCTACGAATTTTTTACGGACTTTCCGCGCGCACTGCTCTCGTTTGGATGGGGAAGTAGGGTTAATGCTGTGTTCGACAACATCCATGACAAGTGCGTGAGGAGCATCATTCACCAACACCTTGACGGAAGTCTGATCTCCGCGAAAGACTATACCGCCGCAGTACAGAACATTAACGCTTTGCGGCTACAAATGAATGCGCTGCTCAACGCCCAAGGGATCGATTTTCTCGCTTATCCCACTGTCCCGCGCAGCACTCCTCACGTTAGCGATGCACAGCGTCCAGGACTGTTCGCAGACGTAATACGCAACACCGACCTCGCCAGCAATGTCGCAATGCCCTCCATTACCTTGCCTGTGGCGCCGAACGATGCATTACCCGTGGGAATAAGCCTTGATGCCGCACGCGGCCAAGACCGCCGGCTCCTCCTGATGGCAGCCGCTGTGGAAGAGATTCTTGCTTCGTAGCGTACGCGACTTTCAGCCGCGCTGGCGCTGGACTTCCAAACGCTCACGCACTGCTCGGAGGTAAGCAATCCATGCAGATTTCGTCGCAAAGAATAAGCATGCTTTTTGACGCGGGTAGCTTTGTGGACCATTATCCAAGAGCGGACGCCCACTTCCTCTGCGGCGAGGGACTAATCAATTCGGTCAAGTCGTTTCTGGTCATGAATCGTGGACAAGACTGTATGTTCAAGGGAGCCGGACAATGGCGTACCGCCGAGCAAATCATAAGCACAGTGAATCAGGCCCGGGACCAGCGGGCTCCGTTGATCTACATTCAGGATCATCCGGGAGAGGTGGGCAGTTTCGATACAACGAAAGTAATCTCGTCGGATATGTCGAGATTGCTTTTGTCTCCAGCAGGCATGGGCAGGGTCAGCGCGTCGCTTGCAGACTTCGCAGAAGCCAATCTGCTGATCTCAGCAATACTAGGACCGACGTCAGGCCCGTTGGCTCTTCCGATTATGCTCGCCGATCTGGTGTTGATGACTGAGAAAGGGGCTCTATGTATGGGCCGTCCGGATATGGTGAAGGCGATGCTGGCTGAGCAGTCAGATCTGTATTCGCTTGGCGGAACAGACGTTCACTGCAGGGGCTCGGGGTCAGTTCAGCTCGCGTTCAAAGATGAACGCCGTTTATTTGAATGCGTAAGAGATTTTCTACGCTGCCTTGTCAAAGACACAGCGCTTGAATATGAGGAACCCGACGCAGTCGATTTTGAAAATCTGATTCCATCCAATCACCGCACCCCCTACGACATGCATCATTTGCTGCTCTCTTTTGTCGACAAAGGCAGCTTCACTGAAACAAACGCCGAATACGCGCGAGAAGCACTGACGGGCTATGCGCGCATTAAGGGACATTTCGCGGCAATCGTGGCAAACAACCCGCGATTCAACAGCGGCGCCATCCACCGGAAATCCGCGGCCAAGATGGCAAAGATGATAAACATTGCTGCAAAGACCAGCATGCCAATCATCTTCCTTGCCGACGTTCCCGGGTTCATGATAGGCAGGGAAGCTGAAAATAGCGGCATATTTTTGGCAGCAGCGGAGTTGTTCAGAGCACATGTCAGATGCAACGTACCTAAGCTACTCCTTGTCGTCCGAAAAGCCTACACCGGCGGCGTGTATGCGATGAGCGGCCCCGGATTCGATCCAATAGCCGTGCTGGCGTATCCCCAGGCGCACATCGGCGTTTTTAGCGCGGACACGATGAGCAAAGTGATGTCTGGTGCTGAAGGCGCTATTAAAGACACTATGCGAAAGCTATCGGACGAGATCCAGAATCCAAATCTCTTGAAGGCTGATGGCCTGATTACAGACGTAATAGAAATCGAAGAAACTAGACAACAGGTTGTCAGATATCTGTTTCCGACGTGACACGGTCTGTTCCTCACGGAAGATTTGAGCGTACGGCCGCGCCCAATGGCGCCTCGAAGAGGACCATTTTGCACCATCAAAAGCCCTCAGGAAGTTTGAGCAAAATCGAGGCTCTGACGATGCGCAATCAGCCATACCTGATCGTTTACCTCTACATAGAACCGGACTGCCGCCGCAGAATTTGGAAGAAGGTCGCAGAAACTCAGGTGCTCACGTGAAGTTGCGCGCCTGCGCCTTACTGCCATCGCGACGTTCCACGTACGTTGCCATGCCCGAGTTCCTGCATCGTGTCGGTAATTTGCGCGCATGTCCCTGTTTCACCCGATCGTCTGTCGGGGACAACGTGGCGAAGACCGTCGCGCGTGCCAGCGAATTTGCTATCAGCCGCTAATCGTCGGCGTTGTCAGTCCAGCACCGGGACTTCTGACATTACCGCCTCGAGTGGCGTTGTTGCATAAATCTGGCCGCGACATGCTGACGTTTACGCGCAACACCGTACGGGCGTGGCTCTGATAACAGTTCGGTTTCCTGCGTACATTCTCGATTTTTGCCGAGAAGATGCGCAAGGACACGACCAGCAAGCAATCGAGTTCGAAAGCCGAATACCGCGTCAAGAACTGGGCGCAGTACAACGCTGGCCTCATTGCTCGAGGGGACGTGACGGTTTAGATCGACCCAAGCCTGTTCGCGGCGCCCCCCCGAGCTGGACGTACGTGCCCGTGGCCGCCCCTGCGTCTACCCGGATGCGCTCGTGCAGATGTTGCTCGGCCTCAAGCAGGTCTTTCGCCTGCCATTGCGCGCACTCCAAGGGTTCGCGCTCAGCCTGGGCAGCTTGCCTTCCCCGGCTTGCCGGTGCCGCCGCGCGCAGACCCTGAAGGTCGCGCTGCCAGTGCTGCACACCGGCGAGCCGTTGCACCTCGTCGTCGATAGTACTGGACTGAAGGTCTACGGCGAAGGCGAGTGGAAGGTCCGTAAACACGGCTGGTCCAAGCGCCGCACCTGGCGCAAGGTCCATCTGACGATGGACGCGAACACCGGCCAGATTTGCGCCGCGCTGATGACGCATCAGGACGAGGGAGATGGCGAAGTGCTGCCCGATTTGCTCGACCAGATTCCCGCTGACGTGGCGATCGACACCGCTGGTGGCGACGGCGCCTACAACACCAGGCCGTGCCACGCGCAGATTGCCGCGCGCGCCGCTACGCCGTCTATTCCACCACGCGAGGGCGCAATGCCCTGGCCTGACAGCACGCCCGGTGCGGCGTGGCGCAATGCGGCCATCGATGCAATCGCCCAGAGCAGCAGGAGCGAATGGAAGCAAGAGAGCGGCTACCACCGGCGCTCGCTTGCAGAGACCCTGATGTACCGCCTCAAGATACTCACGGGCCCCTGCCTGTGGGCGCGCGCGATCGGCTCCCAGGCGACCGAGGTATCGATTCGTGCAGGCGTGCTCAACCGCATGGCGGCGCTCGCCGCCCGCAGTCCGTTCGTATCGCCTGAGGTTGAAAACATGGAGGCCACTTCGTCCCTATGCTCGATTTATGCAACAACGCCGCCTCGAGTACACCACTTAACTGGTCCCATAGAGGACGCCTTACAAACGATCGTCGGTTCTTTCGTACCTCGCCATCCGCTCAATTTATGATGTAGGACTATATCGGTGCGGCAGCCAGGAAAATCAAATCGTTAAATGCCAGCTGTCGTTTCTCGCGTGTCCCAGTGCCCAGATGTCCCTGAGAGACGAACTCGCCGCTGTGGGTTTCGTGCCACGCCAACCCCACTGTGGCGGTATAGGAATGACGGTCGACCGCGATCAGATTGCCGTCGTGTCGTAGAAGAGCAGGGTCGGTGAACAGTGTGGCAATCAACTCTTGCAACAAATCCGTTGTGGCTGAATGCCGCCAGTACTTACGACTGAGGTGCAAACGGCATTTAGAACGCGGATGCCTCCGATCCAAACAATCAATTTTCACAATGGCGCGAAGCGATGCATACTAGAACCTGCTGTGTAGTCGTCACTGTTATGGTTTGAAGTACTACGGTCCTGATGTTGCTTGACCTGCCAGGTGCAACCCGTGCACTACCGCCCGCACTTCCAATTGCATGCCGAGCCGGCATTTATAGGATACGCTGGGCCAAATAGTTTCGGACCTGTGAACCGACAGCTGTCAGGCCGCTGGCTGGCCAGTACCACTTTTACCTAGGCTCGCGCATAGAGCGCCGATTCGCCGGAGCAAATGAATGCACGTTGTCGATATTGATCAGATGGCCCTGTTCTTCGTGAACTCATTTGAGCTCGTGATGGTCTTCGCTAACGTCTGCGTCGTACTCGAGCTGATCTTCCCGGCCTACCGCTACAGTTTTTCGTCATACATTCGGGGCGTGCGGAACTGGATAATCCGCATCGGTTGTGGTGCATTAATCTGGCACCTTTACGCTATGGGGCTGCAATGGCTAGGGGTGAAACCACTCCTGACAGTGGATTTTGGGGCGTTGCTCCATTCCGGCAACACGATCGCCGGGGTGTTTATGGCGGTTTTTTCTGGCGTTCTGGTTGCAATTGCCGGCGACTTCTTTTACTACTGGATGCACCGCGCGCAGCACGCAATTCCGTTCCTGTGGCGCTTGCATGCGACTCATCACTCGATCCGCGAGTTGACTGCATGGAACTGTAATCATCACATTTCCGAACCGATTGTTTACGCGATGTTTGTAGCACTGCCACTCGCGCTAATCCACTTCAAGTCCGGTGTCGTGCCCGCGGTTGCCATGACGCTAATTAGCTTTCAGGCGCATCTTTCTCACTCCAGCACGCGTGTGAATCTCGGGCCGCTCCGATACATCATCGGCGATAACCAGTTTCACCGCATTCACCACTCAATGGAATCGCATCACCGGCACCAAAACTATGGATTCTTCACCACCATCTGGGACACAGTTTTTCGCACTGCATACTGGCCGGAAAAAGAGGAATGGCCGGAAGTGGGTCTTCGCAACCAACCGGAACCGCATACGGTTCGCGACTACGTTCTGTTCCCGTTTGACCAACGCCGCTGGTTCCGACCGGCAATCAAAAGTGGCAAAGGGAATGAATGAATGACAGTTCGGCAATGTTACGGCTCATATCGCCGCTAAAAGCCAAGGGAGACCAATCTCGACTGACATCATCGACCCTATAGGAGACAGCAACCTTATGCAGCGAATGCCATTCCTCGCCGGCTGTGCCGCCACAGCTTTGATGGTTTGCAGTGCAGAAGCACAGGCCGAGGCCTGGTCTGCAACTTCGCCCGAAGCCTCGTCCTGCTATCCGTCCGATCTCCTTTTTGCTTCCAGCTCCTACGGAAGCTACACGTTCAACAATGACGTCTGGTCGCCCTGCCAAGGTGTCGCTGCAGGCAAGCAGACGATCTGGGCCAACAGCAACCTTGACTGGGGCGTCTCTTCAAATCAACCCGACACCGGCCACATCAAGTCCTATCCACACATCGGATATACGGTCAACAAGTCCCTCAGTTCGCTTAAGTCGCTGACTGCTGTCGTCTCAGCGATCACCCCTTCTAGCGGCGCTTGGGAATCGACCTTCGATATCTGGGCCGGAAACAACGCGCATGAAATCATGATCTGGCTCAACTATACCGGATCCCCTGATGGCTGCGGCAACGTAAAACCGATTTCCGCGAACTGGACGTTTTCCGGCTGCGCGATCCCAATTCAGAAAGATGTCCAGCTGTCGGGCGCTTACTGGAATGTCTACGTGGGCAGCAATAGCAGTAACACGGTCTATTCGTTTCTTCGCACAAAAAAGACCGACCACACCACGCTCGACGTGCTGGCATTCATGAATTACCTCAAGTCGCGGAATTATTTCGATGATGTCGTGCTCGGCGATGTTCAGTACGGCTTCGAGATAACGTCGTCGCCTGGCGGTCTGCCTTTCGCGTCCAAAAACTTCTCCATCACCGCGGAGTGATATCGGCGCCTCCCGTCCTCGCCTGTATATTTATATCCGCTGGTAATGCAGAATTCTCGGAACCGGTCAGCCGGGATGACCGTCGTTCTTCCCAACAGCGAAAATTTGATTGACGTCAAGCGATCCGTGCGGTGGCGCAGGAGCAGGGTAAGCGACTCGTGCCGGCCGTTATAGACGGCGGCTGAGGGCGACATCGAAGTGATGCCCATCATTTCCAATCTGATGGGCATCACTTTGACACAGTCTGCGGAGAAGAAGCCGGGTGTTGCGGCTCACATTTTCTGCTAACGGTGTTCACAGAAGCGCTAAAGTGCCCACTAATTCGGCTAGCGCGCCTTGCGGGGATAACGATTTATCGCTTGAAGAGCGGTAGCGAAGTTGGCCGCATTGCGTAATACAGGGTGAAAGTGGTGCCCGAGAGCGTCACGGCCACATGTATCCATTGGCCGTTCTGCAGCGGCGCCTAGCCGTCGACCGGACGCTCGTTTGCGACCAGTTGAGCGTGAGCGAGAAACGCACCGTGCCACCACCGCTGTTACGGGTGAGCATCATGTAACGACGACCGGTGCACTGCACGCGCGCCCATTTGTTTCGTGCTGCTTAGAGCAGGGTCGGCCGGGATTCGCGAATATCTGAAGCTTCAGATATTAACGATTACCCACACCGCCAAATTAGGCGAAACGACGGCCGGGGAGCCGTCTGGAACATGAGACCCCGGCCGTTGCGGTGCGCATAATCAGAGGGTTTCGAGGAAGGCCATGACCTTGTCGGTTGCGTGAAAACGCGGCGTCCGCTGCCCGACAGGCTGCAAGCGACCTAGCGCTTCCTCCTTGTGCGCAAGATTGGACTCCATGTAGATGTGCGTCGTGTCGATGCTTTCATGGCCCAGCCAGAATGCGATGACACTGATGTCAACGCCAGCCTCTCCTTGCCGGCCACCATGGTCGGTAGGAAAAGTTCAGGGCATTATGCGAACCATTGCCACACAACTCAGCCCGAGCGATCCCGCCTGAACACGGCGGTGTCGCCATCGTCTACATGGCGCTTCGCCTAATTTGCCGGTGTGGGTAATCGCGAAATTTTCGCCAAAATAATCTTAGCTCGATGATTTTGCGGAGAAATTCTGATTTTTTGTCGGTTTGGTTGAGCAGTGTTCAGCCCACAGACACTATCATTGTCCCAGCGTCGTCGGTCTGCAGTCGGTCTACCGCTTGCGTGCCTCGAACGCATGATCAAACTGCCGGGCCCACTGCACTTCATCGCTGTGCAAGTAGGTCGACGTCTTCGAAATCGACGCATGGCGCAAATTATCGCGCACCATGATCAGCTCAGCACCCCGTGCCAGCGCGTGCGACGCGTGCGTGTGACGCATCCAATGCGGGCTTGCGCGGCGCAGCTTGTCGGCAGTCGCTGACCGTTCGTCCTGGATCGCGTCGGCCACCACAATGAAGAATCGTCTCAGCACACGCCAGAGCCGTTTTAGTTCGATGCCTGCGCCGTCCTCCTCAAGGCTCGCGACGAGCGGCGTCGCCGGGTTCCAGCGCGCGGGCGTAACCGGCAGCCCACGCTGCACGAGAAATTGATCCAGCGCGGCTCGGGCGAGCGACGGCAACGCAACCTTACCGCGCTTGCCCCCTTGCCGAGCACGTGCAGCCAGTGATCGCCGTGCTCATCTCGACGGATATCGGCGAGCGTCGCGCCGACCAGTTCACTCGCGCGCAGGCCAGTTGCATAGCCAAAGTCCAGCAGAAACCGCACGCGCTGGGCGGCCGGCACGCTCCAGCCGTAGGACCATTCGAGGCCGTCAGCAACGGTGCGGATGAGCAGCGACTCGCCCTCGGAGAAACCGCGCGACACGTCCAATCCCGCACGCGGCGCGTCACTCTTGACCTTGACGCCGGCGAACGGATTCGCCAGCACGTAGCGCTGCTCGACCAGCCAGCGAAATAGCGCCGACAGGACATTCAGTGCGTACGCCGCTGATCGGGGCGAGAGCGCGCCGATGAAAGGTCGCCATTCAACACTGTGGCGTGGCCGCGACGGCCCGACCCAACGCTCGCGCGGCGTGGGCCGGCGCAGGAATGCCCGGTACGCGATCGCGTCGTCAGTGGTGAGCGACGACAACGCTCGGCCTCGCTCGATGATCCCCCACAGGATCAGGCGCTCTGCTTCCTTGCGGTAGGCGCGCTGCGAGGTGGCCGAGTCGTGCAGCGAGAGCCAGGATTGGATCGCCTCGTAGTCGTTGGATGCATTCAGCAGGCAAGCAGCCCTTGGTGCGCGGAACTGTCCATGCGAGCCGTCGACTTCGTGCGGCACACGCAACTGCTCCCACGCCACGACGTCGCCGGCCGGTGCCACGACGATCAACGCCCGCGCCCGTTCGGTCAGTGCCGGATGGGCGGCAAAAAACGCCTCCACGCGACGCGCGCCGGCGACGCCGAGTCCGTCGATCGCGATCCACCAGCGGCGCCGGCGCGGAATCCGCACGGTCAGATCGGCCAGCGTCCGGAGGCCGTGCGCCTGCAGCGCGCCCACCACGCGCGGCGGCAACCACTGGTCGATCTCGTCGGCAATGTGCGGCACCGGTGCTGGCAGGCTGCGCAATGTCTCAATAGCGCGTGCGACGATGTCGGCCGACGCGGCGGATCGCTCGCCGAATGTTTCACCCAGGTCAGCCCGGTGACGGCTCGTCGCGAACGCGACCAGAGTGCGCCGAATGCGGCCGAGCACGCCGCGCGCCGACGCCCCGGGCGCCTTGCGGTCGCCCAGATAGCGCGCGACGGCCGCTCGAGGGTCGAACCTGGCATACCAGGCGCGCAGCGCAGCCAGTTCAGCGTCGCTGGGGAAGGCGATGGGGGCTATCTCACGCGTTTTCATGCCTGCCAGTTTAGATTCAGAACAAGATTGGACAGATAAAGCAGAGATTTTTTTGGTTGGCGATCGCGGCCACTTACGCGTGAACAGGCCGATCGGGACCAGTCCGCGATCGGTAATCAAAAAAATGTTTGTGCTAAACCGCTCCGCAAGCGCTGGCGTTTATGGGCATTGAATGATCGTCGCGGTGATTTGTGATGCCAGGCGCACGGGGTGGTGCGCGCCAGAAGCGGGCGGTTGGCCGGGCCCGTCGCGCGAAGACAGTGGAAATGCGGACGCCAATGGGTAAGGAATGCTGAGTTTCGCGGCATTGTGAGGGTGCGACGACGCCATGGCACGAGCCGGTTCGCGTTGGCCGCCTTGGAGGAAGAGCAACGTGCGCGGGGGTGGTGCTGATGCCGGTCAGTGCACATGGGCCGGATCGGGAGGCGCCCGCGCGAGGATGCCAGACTTGTGGCCAGGCAGCGCGCCTTCGATGCGGACCATGTGGCCCTTGCCGCATACGGGGCAATGGCGCAGTGACCTGCCGGTGAGCCGCTGGTAACGGTCACGGTAGTCTTCCTTGATGGCAGGTGATGCAGCGGCGGGAGGCTCGACGCCGAGCAGTCGCCGGCAGGTGGCCAGGCGCGCTGCTCGATGACAGTTGGCAAGCCACCCGTAGCTGCGGATGCGCTTGAAGCCGACGGGCAGCACGTGCAGCAGGAAGCGGCGCATGAACTCGTCGGCCGTCAGGGTCATGGTCCTGTGGCGTGCGTGGTGACGGTAGTCCTTCCACTGGAACAACACCGAATCGCCATCAAAGCGCAGCAACCGGTTATTCGAGATGGCAACGCGATGCGTGTAGCGGCCCAGGTAATCGAGCACCTGTGCCGCGCCGCCAAACGGTGGTTTAGCGTAGACGACCCACTCCGCGTGAGCGGCGGGCGCGAGCCAGGCGGCGAACGCTCGCGGGTCACGCAACGGCTCGAGCTGGCCATGGAAGCGCAGCGCGCCGGCGTCGAACGCGCGGCGCAGCTGGTCGAGAAAGAGCCGCCGGAAGAGCCGCGAGAGCACCCGTACGGGCAGGAAGAAGCCTGGCCGGCAGGCGAGCCAGCGTTCGCCGTCCGGGGCGATGCCGCCGCCCGGTACCACGCAGTGCACGTGCGAATGGTGCAGCAGATTCTGCCCCCACGTGTGCAGGACCGTGATGAAGCCGATCTCCGCGCCCAGGTGTTTCGGATCGGCGGCGATCGTGCGCAGCGTCTCGGCGCTGGTGCGAAACAGCAGATCGTAGAGGGTCTTCTTGTTCTGGTACGCGAGCGCGGCGATGGGCTCGGGGAGTGTGAAGACGACGTGGAAGTATTCGATTGAGGGGAGCAGCTCGGCGCGCCGGCGTTCGAGCCATTGCGCGCGGGCGAGCGACTGGCACTTCGGACAGCACCGATGCCGGCATGAGTCGTAGGCAATGCGCTGATGGCCGCACGTATCGCACTGCTCGACATGTCCGCCGAGCGCGGCGGTGCGGCACAGCTCGATGGCGCTCATCGCGCGCCGCTGGGCGCGACTGAGGGCATCGGCATGGGTCTGCCGGTACCGTTCGCCGCAGCGGCGGAAGATGTCCGCCACCTCGAGCGCCGGTCGCATCGCCGGCTTCAGAAGTATGCGGGCGGTGTGGGCTCAGGCGGGATGGGTGCAGGGTGCGGCAGCAGATCGAAGGGACTGGTGGTGGCACATACAGTGCTCGTCGCCAGCTTGAGATACCGTGCCGTGGTCGCCATGCTGCGATGTCCCATCAGCAGCTGGATCCGGCGTACATCGGCGCCGGTTTCCAGCAGGTGCGTGGCGAACGCGTGCCGCAGCGAATGGGGTGTCACGGGTTTGGTGATGCCGCTGCGCTTACGTGCAAGCGCGCATGCCTGGCCCACGGCATGGCGGCTGATGGGCCGTCCGGGAATGTTGCCCGGAAACAGCCACTCCCGCGGGTGAGCGTCCTGCCAGTACAGTCTCAGGATCTCGAGCAGCCGTGGCGAGAGCATTACATAGCGATCCTTACGGCCTTTACCCTGGCGGACACGGATCATCATCCGCTGGCTGTCGATATCGGTGACCTTCAGGTGGACGACTTCCGACATCCGCAGGCCGGCCGCGTAGGCCGTCATCAGGATGGTGCGCTGCTTCAGGCTGGGAATGGACTCGAAGAAACGCGTCACTTCCTCGAAGCTCAGGATGACGGGCAGCTTCAAGGGCCGTTTGGGCAACGGGAAATCCTCGTCACTCCAGTTCCGCCTGAGCGTGATGCGGTACAGGAAGCGCAGCGCGCCCACGGCAAGTTGGACACTGGCCGGCGCGAGCTTGCGTTCGTTGGTCAGATGGATGATCCAGGCACGGATCTCTTCGGGGCCGAGCACCTCGGGTGAGCGCCGGAAGTGCCGGGCGAAACTGGAGACTTGCAGCAGATAGGTCTTCTGGGTGTTGTCTGCAAGGTTGCGGATCTGCATGTCGTGCAGCATGCGTTGGCGCAGCGGAGTCATGACGAACCTCCTGGAAACAGTAGGTGGAATGCCCAACCGGGCGTCCACATACTGCTCCTGGCGACACCGCTCACCACCTCGCTGGGGCTCAGCGCCAGACAACCCTCCTCATGAAGCGTCAGCCATAGACCTGTGCCCACCTCCCCCTACCGCTTCAGCGGTTTAGTACAATATTTTTTATCTGTCCATTCGTGATGAACGTTTCAGATCTTTTACAATCCCAGCTGTCAGGTGTCCAATGGGGGGATGCCAAGATTCGGGGCTTTTTCGTACGTCAAAGCTCCGGGCGTGCGTCACAAGCGTCGCGGACCCACCCAATACGGCTCTGGTGCAAATAGGCGGTCTGCACGAGATTTTTCCTATATAGAGGATACCTTATCAAGCAGACAAGACGTCCTCCCAGACTGCGGGCGCAGT
Source organism: Paraburkholderia sp. CNPSo 3272 (assembly GCF_024206495.1). GTDB lineage: Bacteria > Pseudomonadota > Gammaproteobacteria > Burkholderiales > Burkholderiaceae > Paraburkholderia. The sequence goes on from NZ_JAMBPQ010000011.1 coordinate 70,865, forward strand.
GGCATCTTTGAGGCCGAGCTTCGCGAGACCGAATTGTCCCTTGCGAATACGATGTACCAGCTCAATACGAGAGAGGGTGATCGCTGCATTCCTGAAACGCTTGAAGCCGAGCATGACTTTCGTCCGGGGACTTGATGTTGCGGTGGTCCTGCTCGACCAGATTATTGAGATATTTCGAGGATCGGACCTTCGTGTCCTCAGGCAGCAGGCCATCGGCCTTCATCTCGCGCACGGCGCGGTGCGAGGCCGCATAGCCGTCAAGCGTGATGGTCTTCGGTGGCTGGCCTTGATGTTTGATCGCCTTCCTGAAAAAGGCTTTTGCCGCCTTCACGTCGTGCCTGGCACTGTCTGGCCCACCCGATCCACCGCCCGATAAAGATAGACCCACTTGCCGCGCAGCTTGAGATAAGTCTCGTCAACACGCCAGGACTGGCCGGTGGGCCTGCCGAAGATTCCACCGTTTGACGAACTCCGGCGCAAAGCGCTGCACCCAGCGCAGGATCGTCGTGTGGGCCGGCGCCAGACCCCGTTCCGCCATCATTTCGACCAGATCGCGCAAGCTAAGCTTGTAGCGCAGGTACCAGCGAACACACAGAATGATCACATCGCGGTCAAAGTGACGGCCTGCAAACAGTTCGTCCAGGCTCTTCAGCTTGCTCATCCCCAGTTCTCAATTCGTTCAGCCCGACACCTTAACCGATTCGCCCCCGCGCTATTTGCACCAGAGCCCAAATACAAGTGGCCATGGCAGCGTCGCACCGGGTATCGTGCAACTGTAGTCAGCGACGTTGCTGACCGCGCAGGCGCCCCCCGGGCCACTCCGGTCGCGCCCTGCGCGCTATAGACAGACGAATAGGGCCACGTATCTTGATAGAATCAAGGGCTAGAGCCTGACTGTGAATGACGGCACATGAACTATCAACATGGCTCCGACACGGGCTTCAGTGTCCACGTCCTGTGGGAGGATGAAGAGCGCACCTTCTGCCGTGTCGGGTCCCCTGGCGCCACCGACAGTGTGCTGGTCGTGCGCAGCGCCGACGAACACCCCTCGACCGCCCTTCTCGATCGCCTCGCTCACGAGTTCGCGCTGAAGGAACAGCTCAACAGCGCGTGGGCGGTGCGCCCCATCAAGCTGGTGCGCGAAGACGGACGGATGGCCCTGCTGCTCGAGGATCCGGGTGGCGACCCACTCGAGCGCCTGGTCGGTGCGCCTGTCGGGGTGGAGCGTGTCTTGTCGCTCGCCGTGGACATTGCCGCTACGCTGGTCAAGCTCCATCAGTGCGGCCTTGTCCACAAGGACCTCAAGCCCGCTCATATTCTGGTTGACTGCACAGACAGGCAGCCGCGGCTCACCGGATTCGGCATCGCTTCGCAACTGCCGCGCGAGCGGCAATCACCGCAGCCGCCTGAAACGATCGCCGGCACCCTCGCCTACATGGCACCTGAACAGACCGGACGGATGAATCGCTCAATCGATTCGCGCAGTGACCTTTATGCATTCGGGGTCACGCTCTATCAAATGCTCACGGGGACCCTGCCGTTCATGGCCTCCGACCCGATGGAATGGGTGCATTGCCATATTGCACGAAAGCCGGTGCCCCCAAGCGAGATGGTAAACACGGTCCCAGCTGCCGTCTCGGAACTTGTCATGAAGCTGCTCGCAAAGACGCCCGAGGAGCGCTATCAGACTGCGGCGGGCGTCGAGCGAGACCTGCGGCGTTGCCTGACCGAATGGCAACGTCAACGCCACATCGATGCCTTCCTGCTGGGTGAATACGACATGCCCGACCGGCTCCGGATCCCCGAGAAGCTCTATGGGAGGCAGAACGAGGTCAAGGCCCTGATTGCCGCATTTGATCGAGTGGTCAACACCGGCACGCCTGAACTCGTGCTGGTTTCCGGTTGTTCGGGCATCGGCAAGTCTGCGGTCGTCAGTGAACTGCACAAGGCGCTGGTACCACCACGTGGACTCTTCGCGTCGGGCAAGTTCGACCAGTACAAACGCGACATACCCTATTCGACACTCGTGCAGGCCATTCAGGGCCTGGTGCGGTCGCTTCTCGGCAAGCCGGACACGGAGCTCGCGGTCTGGCGCGACGCATTGGTCACAGCACTGGGTCCGAATGCGCGCCTCGTGACCGAGATGATTCCCGAGTTGAAGCTCGTCATCGGAGACCCGGCGCCCGTCCCGGAACTCGAGCCGAATCAGGCGCGACACCGCTTCGAACTCGTCTTCCGGCGCTTTATCGGCGTGTTTGCGCAACGTGAGCATCCGCTGGCACTCTTTCTCGACGATCTGCAATGGCTCGACGCCGCGACGCTCGATTTGCTCGACGATCTTCTGACGCGCTCTGATCTTCAATATCTGATGCTGATCGGCGCCTATCGCAGCAATGAAGTGGATGCCAGCCATCCGCTGCTGCGCAAGCTTCAGACGTTCAGGGCGGCGGGCGCACGGATCGACGAAATCGCTCTAGCGCCTCTCGCTTGCGAGTACGTGGAGCAACTGAACGTCGAAGCGCTTCACTGTGAGCCGGCGCGCGCCGCACCGCTTGCCCGCCTCGTGCATGAAAAGACGGCGGGCAATCCGTTCTTCGTGATCCAGTTTTTGCACGCGCTCGCCGATGCCGGTCTCATCAGCTTCGACCATGACAAGGCCTGCTGGTGCTGGGATCTGCCCCGCATCCACGGCACGGGATACACCGACAACGTGGTAGACCTCATGGTCGCGAAGCTGGCGCGTCTGCCCACTGAAACGCAGCGCGCGTTGCAACAGCTCGCCTGCCTCGGCAACACCGCCTCGCTTGCGATACTGCCGAAGGTTCTGGGCACCTCGACGCGGGAAATTCGAGCGCTGCTGCGGCCTGCAGTCGATCAGGAACTGGTCGAGCAACGGGAAGACGCGTACGCGTTTGTACACGACCGGGTGCAGGAAGCCGCCTATTCGCTGATTCCGGGAGATTTGCGTGCCGACACCCACCTGCGAATCGGGCGGCTGCTCGCAGCGCAAACCGCCGCTGGCAGAATGGAAGATGCGATCTTCGAGATCGTCAGCCAACTCAACCGTGGCGCAGCGCTGATGACTTCCCAGCAGGAACGCGAGCAACTGGCCGAGTTCAACCTAAGCGCAGCCCGGCGAGCCAAGGCGTCGACAGCCTATGCGTCGGCGCTCACCTACCTCACTGCTGGCGCGGAACACCTGACGGGCGACTGCTGGGAGCGCAGGCATGAACTGATTTTCGCGCTGGAGTTGAACCGGGCCGAATGCGAGTTCCTCACCGGGCGGTTAGCGGACGCGCAAGAGCGGCTGGCCATGCTGTCAAGCCGCGCGACGACTACCGCCGAACAGGCGCATGTTGCGTGTCTGCGCATGGATGTTTACCTGACTCTCGACCGGAGCGGTCGCGCGGTCGAAGTCTGTCTCGACCACCTCCGGCAAGTCGGTATTGACTGGGCAGCGCACCCGCACGAAAACGACGTACAGCGGGGATACGAAACGGTCCGGTCACTGCTTGCAGGTCGGACAATCGAGGCACTCATTGATGTGCCATTGATGACGGATCCGATGTCCCTTGCGATCGCCGATGTGCTGAGCAAGCTCTTGAGGCCGGCCTGGTTCTTCGACGCGAATCTCGCGTCCCTCGCCATATGCAAACTGATCAGTCTTAGTCTGGAGCGCGGCAACTGCGACGCCTCGTGCTTTGCGTACGTCATGTTCCCCCGGATTGCAGGACCACGCTTTGGCGATTACCACGCCGGTATCCAGTTCGGCCAGCTTGGTTTCGATCTGGTCGAGCGCCGGGGACTCAAACGCTTCGAGGCAGTGACGTATCTCTGCTACGCGCTCTACGTCGTGCGCTGGACGAAACACGTGCGCGTCAGCAGCGAGGTGCTGCGCCGCGCGTTCGAAGCGGCAACCCGGACCGGGGACCTTCCGTCTGGCGCCTATACCTGCTGCCACGTGGTTTCGGACCGGCTTTTTGCCGGTGAGCCGTTGATCGACGTGCAACGCGAAGCTGAACAGGGCCTTGCATTCTCCGTGAAGGCGCGTTTCGGCCTTGTCGTCGATAACCTCACTACGCAACTTGCGCTGATCCGGATGCTCCGCGGCTCGACGATAAAATTCGGTCGTTTCGACTACGGCGAGTTCAACGAGCTTCGTACGGAACAGCGTTTGTCCGCCAACCCCGCGCTCGCGACGGCTGCGTGCTGGTACTGGATCCGGAAACTACAGGGGCGCTACCTTTCAGGCGACCATGTGGCCGCCGTGAATGCGGCAGCGGTCGCGCAGCAGCTCCTCTGGAGCTCGTCGTCGCACCTGGAGGAGTGCGAGTACCACTTCTACGGCGCGCTCGCACTCGCCGCACATTGCGACCGTGCACCAGCCGGGGAGCGACAGCAGCAGCACGACGCCATCGCTGCGCATTGCCGGCAACTGGAGATATGGGCGAAGAACTGTCCGGCGAATTTCGGCAATCGCGCTGCGCTGGTGGGCGCGGAGATGGCGCGCCTGGAAGGCCGTGATGTCGACGCGATGCGGCTCTACGACGAGGCCATTCGCCTCGCGCGCGCAAACGGCTTTGTACACAACGAAGCGCTTGCCAATGAACTCGCATCCGGTTTCTACGCGGCGCGCGATTTCGACAAGATTGCCCGTGTCTATTTGCAGGACGCGCGCCGGGGCTACCGACACTGGGGCGCCGAAGGCAAGGTGCGCCAACTCGACGAACTGTTCCCCCATCTCAGGGATGAGGAGCGCACGCCCGGACCAGGCAGCACGATCGGGGCGCCTGTCGAACACCTTGACCTTGCTACTGTAATCAGGGTATCGCAAGCGGTTTCGGGAGAGGTCGTTCTCGACAGGTTGATCGACACGATCATGCGCACGGCAATCGAACAGGCAGGCGCGGAGCGGGGGTTACTCATTCTTTCGCATACGGGCGAACAGCGGCTCGCAGCGGAAGTCGGGACGGACGGCGAAAAACCTCGCGTCCAATTGCGGGATGTGCCCGTAAGCGCAACCGTGATGCCCGAGTCGGTGCTCCACCATGTGCTGCGCACAAGGAAGAACGTCATTCTCGACGATGCCGTGAACGAGCCCGCGTTCGCGATGGACGCATATATCCGCGAGCATCGAACCCGTTCCGTTCTCTGCATGCCGTTGATGAATCAGGCAAAGCTGATCGGCGCTCTGTACCTCGAAAACAATCTGATCACCCGCGCCTTCACCTCAGCACGGAGTGCGGTACTCCGGCTCCTCGCGTCGCAGGCGGCGACTGCGCTCGAGAATACCCGACTGTACCGCGACCTTGCCGAACGCGAGGCAAGAATCCGGCGACTCGTCGATGCCAATATCATCGGCATCATCGTGTGGAACGCCGAGGGTGACATCCTCGAGGCTAATGACGCGTTTCTGCGCATGGTGGGATATGACCGTACTGAACTTGCCGCAGCCCATCTACGCTGGCGAGATCTGACGCCGGACGAATGGCGCGGAAGCGCCGAACAGGCTCTGCTACAGATCGGACAGGACGGGCGTATTCAACCTTCCGAGAAGGAGTACGTCCGGAAGGACGGCAGTCGTGTACCCGTCATGGTCGGCCGGGCGGCGTTCGATGCCAGCGGGAAAGAAGGCGTCGCCTTCGTGATTGATCTGACCGTGCTCAAGGAGGCGGAGCGCCGTTTGCGCGAGTCCTACGAAATGCTTCGGGAGCTCACGTCACATCGAGAAATGGCTCGCGAGGAAGAGCGCAAGCACATCGCACGTGAGATGCACGACGAACTTGGACAGCATCTCACCGCGCTTCGCCTGCAGGCGTCGGCATTACGCATGCAGTTGGGCCGAGATCGACCGGAGCTGGTCGCGCAGACCCAGGTACTGATTTCCCTTGTGGATGAAACGATGCAGGTCGTCAGAGGGGTGATCGCATCGCTGCGTCCGGCAGCACTCGACACTGGCATTGCGGCAGCGCTCGAGTGGCTCGCTGCAGAGTTCAACCGCAACGGCCGCACAGCCTGTTACCTCAACTTGCAGGACGAGAACATCGTCGTGAGCGAGGATCGCGCTATCGTCCTGTTCCGCCTCGTCCAGGAGGCGCTGACCAACGTCGCCCGTCACGCGGTTGCGAATCGGGTGATTATCGGGCTGAAACGAACACATGACGCCTATCTGCTGGAAGTGAGCGACGACGGTGTCGGGTTCGATGTTCTGGCAACCGGGAAGAGATCGTTCGGTCTAGCGGGGATGAAAGAGCGTGTTCTGATGCTGGATGGCGAAATCGACGTTATCAGTTCGCCGGGCGCCGGCACCACAATCAAGGTGACACTTCCAGTCGATCGTGAACAAGCTGTCCCCTAATGAGCGTCTTGAGCAGGGATCCCGGCCAGATTCCCATTCGCAAGTTGGCCAGAAGGCGCGACAATTGCCAAAGCCCAATAGTCCAGTCAACGAAGAAATGCTCACTGGCATAATCGCGACAACGCAATACATCGCGCGCGGAGGTAAATTGATACAGCGCGGCGCGAATTTCAGATGTGCTGTAAGCGGCTCAGCTGGGCCCTTTGTCCGTGCTCGTGCGTGTGAGGCATGATCGTGTAGCCGGAATAATACGCAGCGGCAAATTACGCGGAGCCGTTCGTTGCCGAACAATGCTGCGCCGGTCGCCGAGCCGGTCCCCGAGGATTTCCGGTCCGGCGAACTACGCATAATTACAGCGACTCCATAAACTGGAGAAGACGGGCTTTGTCCGGATGGGTACGAGTTCCCGTGCTATGGACGCGACTATGCATTTTTGACGCAAACCGGTTTGCCGAAGGCGTTCCACCGGTTCAGCAGGTTGGCGATGATTACGCCTTCGCCTTCCTGCGACGCAAGCTCCTGCGTCAGCAGGCGCTCGCCGATGCAGCGCTTGATGCGCGAGATCTGTGCCTCGACCAGCGAGCGCACACCGTAGCCGTATTTCTTGTGAAATGCATAGATGCCTTTGTCCTCGATGTATCTGACGATCTGGTCATGCCGGCGGGTTCGCTCCTCGCCGTGTCCGACAGCGTGAGCTGGCGGTGGGATGACGGGCGTCACGCCCGTGCCTGAAAGCGCTTCGGTACGCTCGATGCTGTAGTACGCGCCATCGGCAATCACCCGATCCATCGGCACATCAGCGGGCAGCACGGCGTCCATTCCTTCGCTGTCCGATACTTCTGTAGTGGTGATGCGGATCGCGTGTACGTTCATGTCAGCGTCGATCGACAGATGCATCTTGCGCCACGGCGTGCGCGCGGCCTTCTGACCGTACTTTTCCTCGTACCACTGGCTCGCCCGCCCAAAGCTCAATCCCGTGCTGTCGACGATGAGACTGATCGTCTCGCCGCGCGCGAGACGTCGGGCCAACTGTTCGCAACGCTGCGTGACGCTCACCTCCAGTGAAGCGAACCGTTCGCCCAGCTGACTGGCGCTGGGCACCGGGATGTCCAGCCCGCGAGTCTCCCAGTAGTCCTCCATATAGCCGGTGATCTGCCGCATCCCCCAGCCGAACAGCCGGTAGAAGGTAAAGATCAGCTCGATGTACGCCGTGGTGTAGGTCGGCTCACGCCCCGACACGCCCGGCGTACGGATCTTTGCGTTGATAAGCTGCGCCTTCAGATCGCCGCCCGGCACATACAGGCTGATCATGCCGCGCTTTCTCAGGCTCTGGTTATACGCCCGCGCGTTCGTCACCCGGTACCCCGGCTTCTTGCGCTTGCGCCGTTCACCCGTCTTTAGTCTGGCTTTATATGGCATTATTCAAGCTGGCTTCATGACGTTGCGCTTTTACACAACCCGCAGCATCTTTGCAATACCCCCATCCGGACAAAGCCCATGAGTCCAAGGACAACCGCGGCCGCAAGGGACAGCACCGATAGTTCGATTGTACGGACAGTACCGGCCATCAGCTGCGGGCCAAATCCGATCGGGCTTTTTCGCCGCTGAACTCCTTATGAGGTGACATCCCTTGTCGCTGAGTGGTCCTCCTACGGGTCATGAACGGCCACCCTGCGTTGCCCAGATTGCGAAGAGTGCGACATACCCGGATAGTCTTCCCGGAGCCGATTAGAGCGAGCTTCGCCGTTGGTCTAACACCGCCTGCGGGCATCGGCCGCCAATGGATGTGCTCGCCATCATCGGGTTCCGATTCTCAAGCCAAACGTTTTGGGGATGGCCGCAGCGACACGAGGTAACAATCGGGACCTCTTGCCAACTTCCTCGTCATCTTCGCATCGGAGGATGCCCCAGCGTACGAAGCGCCCGCCAACATATCGAAAAGGCTCCGGCGGCAGCGCTCGTGGCTCTCGCGTACAGAAAGGTAGCGAACTCCATTCGTCTTTTGACCGCAAGACGAGCGACGCAAGACATTGCCCCCCAATGTATGTGGGATTAACGCCATGCCCAGAATATCCGCAGGCGTAGTGGATGCGCGTTCCCGATAACGTTCGAAAGAACGGTAGCCGGTCGAACGAGATATCGATGCCACCGCCCCACGTTCGATCAATCTGAACGTCTCTAAAGGCCGGCAACAGGCGACGGAGTCCGCGCTCCGCGCGCACTGCGGACGCCATGTCAGTAGTCAGTCGCGGATCCGACGTATGTCCACCAAATCCGATGGGGCCCGAGCCAGAACCCATGAGGACCCGCCCATCGATAGTCTTCCGGAAATAGTGGACGAACATCCGTAAGTCAGTGATGCCCTCCTCCCGCTTCCAGCCCATCAGGCTGATTTTCTCGGGCGCCGGTTGCGTCACCAATGCGTAGGATGAGAACACGGTAAGAAATGGGACGATCTCCCTGCGCTTCGCGAGTTCGATATTGGTCGCCAGTACCACTTCCTTTGCGATGATTTCACCGGTAGGGGTGACAACGCGATTGAGCGTTCCCTCGTCGAGCCGGATCATCGGCGTGCCTTCGAATACCTTCACATCCGCAGCGATTGCCGCAGCCCGCAACTGGCGCGCCAGACGTGCTGGTTGAACAGTCGCGCCCTCGGGGAAATATATGCCGTCCCGGAAAACGGGAGATCGGCAAATCTCCTGTACTTCTTCGGCCGTCAGCGACCGTACGGTGTCCGTTGCGCCGAGTTGCCGTGCCGTATCAAGGTATGTTGCGATTTGGGCGTCTTGCGCCGGTGCTGCGGAGACGCGCATATGACCGTTTTCACGCCACCATACGTCGCGACCAGGCTCGGTAGCAAACAGCCGAATAGCGTCCTGAGCCCGAGTACCGGCTCTTGCAACGGCCAACGCCGCATCTGGGCCAATGTTCGCCGCGATTCCGGTGAGAGACGGCCAGTATCCGCTAACCTTCCCTCCATTTTTACCGCTAGCGCCGGAACCACACTGGGACGATTCAATGAGAGCGACGACGAGATGCGGGGCGCGTTCCTTGAGGGCCAGGGCGGTCCACAGTCCAGTATACCCGCCACCGACGATCACCACGTCAACCGTGAGCACCCCGGTAAGGGCCGGCGCCGCAGGTTGTACCCCCTCGCTGCGGAGCGCTTCCTCAAACCACCAGGACGGATCATTCGGAGCATTTCCCTGCAGATTCATTTTCCCTTCCCTCTGATAAACGTATATCGCTCTGGCAACATCACGCGTGTCCTGTTCAGGCCACCGCCTGAACCTGGATCTCGACGAGGATGTCTTCCCCTGCCAACTTCGACTCGACCGTCGCGCGCGCGGGGGGATGCTCTTTATCGACCCAAGCTTCCCATACTTCGTTTAGCTCATCGAAGGTGTTGACATCCTTAAGCCAGATATTCGCAACAGCAATACGGGACTTGGCACTGCCGGCGGCCAGCAGAAAGTCATCAATCTGCGCGAGGATATCTACAACCTGCTCCTTGACGCCCCCTGTAGTGTCGCGGGCCGTTAGCCCAGACAAAAAAACGAATCCATTCGCGATCAATACCTTGCTCAATCGCCCCGTAATCTCCAGCCGGCGGATCATGAAATCTCCTCTTTCGCTAAAAAATTTCTATCGCAACAGTAGGGCTATCTACTTGAACTCTCACCATTAAGAACACGCCAACAATCAGCACGCGAAGCTACCATTAAGTATTCTTATCACGCGACCGATGCGTCGCGCACTGGTTCGAAATCTAGGGAAGGTCTGCACAACACGTTTTCAGAGCGCTGATCTTTCTCCACGTTAGGCATATCAGGCGTAAGCGTTTGCTCGCAGGTTGGTCGTCTGGTTTTTCAAACATGACGACCATCGTTTGCCGAGACTCACGGCCTGAACCCGCGGGCGTTTCACGCTTTGCTTAAAGCCCTGCGCGACATCCAGAGGTTGCCCAGCGCAAACAGTGTCGTAATCTGCGCGGTGTTCTTCACCAATCCTCGGTACCGCGTCTTCGTATAGCCAAACTGCTGCTTGAGCACGCGGAACGGATGTTCAACCTTGGCGCGTACGCCAGCCTTCAGACGCTCAATCTGGTTGTATATCGCGTCCAGACGATTGTTCAGGTCCAGTTGTCGACGCTTGCCCGGTCGCATCGCAACATGCCAGCGTACCGGACTCGCCTGACAGCGCTTTTCAATACCCTGATAGCCGGCGTCAGCGTACACATCCTTTTCCTGGCCGTGCAACAACGCTTCGGCCGCATTGATGTCGTGAACGTTGGCCGCCGTACCAATGACGGTGTGGACCAGACCCGACTCTGCGTCCACGCCGATGTGCGCTTTCATCCCGAAGTACCATTGATTCCCTTTCTTCGTTTGATGCATCTCCGGGTCCCGATTGCCAGAGCCGTTCTTTGTCGAACTGGGCGCGCTAATCAAGGTCGCGTCGACCGCTGACCCTGCCTTCAACATCAAGCCTTTTTCACTCAGGATCTCATTGACCAGTGCGAGCATCTGCGCGGCCAGACCGTGCGTTTCGAGAAGATGACGGAACCGCAGAATCGTGCTCTCGTCCGGTAAGCGCGTCATACCTTCGTCAAGCTCCGCAAACTCACGATACAGCGGCACGTCATAAAGTGCCTCTTCCATCGCCGGGTCTGACAGACCAAACCACTGCTGCATGAAGTGGATCTGCAGCATCGTCGCAACTGGAAACGGTGGCCTTCCAGTCTTACCCTTCGGATAGTGCGGTTCGATCAGCGCAATCAGCTTCGACAATGGCACAACGCGCCTCATCTCATCGAGAAATTCCCGCTTGCGCGTGCGTTTCGTTGAAAGATCCAGACCAAGACCGAGCTGTGTCATCGAGGAACTCCTTTAACTCGCGTTCTTCCAGGATAGGCCAACCAGACATCAACTCCAGGACTTTTGCAGACCTTCCCTAGGAGAAGAATCGCTGCCGAATTACATAGGCTTGCAGATTTATGCAAGACGTTTCACCAACGGAGTGAATTCGTGGGTTGGGGAGGCTGACAATCGTTCGTCGACGAGCCCCTGCAAATGCTTCCTCCTCGATGCAGCACTCGCCGATGGCAGGGTTCAAAACGAGGTGTTGAGACTGGAACCGGCGTAGACGGTCACACATTGCGATATGGCCTCGTCATGTTCGAAGACCCGCACGCGCGCGTCGTCTTTCGGAAACGTGGGCAGATGCTGCCCTCCCCTTTGCCTGAAGACTGGAGTCATGTGGGTTTCGCCTATTTTTGGAGAAAATTGCGGAAGACCGTTAGTCGCATATTCCGCCCGGGCGACGGCCGGGCGTAACGGCCGAAGGCGACTTGACAGTTGGCGCGCGTGATGTCAAACGCGCCCGGAGTTGAGCCACCCAGCCGTCAACCTGCGCGGCCAGCTTCAACACAATGAACCATGGCCCGCTACTCCGGTCGTCATACTCGGCGTCGCTCTGGCGAGGGCGCGGATATTGCCGGCAAGCACCCGGAAGCGGAGGGCATCAATCAAGAAGGCTGGTAGATAACGAAGCGCAGTGAAACGTTCAGACTGCCCTTGCCTGCGGCACTCCGGCGAGATGCAGGATCTTTGCGGCGACCCTACGGAAGAACACGTCGTCCCGCTCCTTCTGGCCAGCATCGTCGGCAACGCGATGCTCGATCAGGATGCCGCGTCGTTGCATGATTCCTTGAGTGCGCGACTTGCGCTCAAGGTAGTCAGGATCATCGGCGCCCATTGTCTCGACGACGAGGCGGTGCAGCCGGGGGGCCACTCCGGTGGCTGCCGTCGAACGGAACGTCAGTTCAAAGTCGGGCCGGCACCACAGGCTCGGCTTGTCTGTCTGCCTCACCTCCCGGTCAAACAGCAGTTTCCAGAGCGTCACCTCGACGCCGTGCTTTCTTACCCATTCCATGACGCCAAACAGCAATTTCAGCGTGACGCGCTCATACCGGCTGTCCAAAGGTATTGGTCGTGCAAACGAATACGCGTGCTGCGCGAACGCTTCCCGAAAGCGCACGTTGCCGTCACGATCGCGGTCGACCACACTTAGCACCCAGTAGGGTGGCTGCGTCAGTCGCTGATCGCGGCCCACGGCGCGGATGCCCTTTTCAGGGCACACCACACATTCGCCCATGCTTGTTTTCTTGATTGCAACGCCAGCACGAATCTCGTCGGCGACGAACAGCAGGAGCGCGCTGCGTGCCTTCCTTTCCGGCCATACCAGAGCGTCGATCTCCGTCATCTTCCTGTTCAGAGGAATCCATGGCTTGAAGTAGAGTATCTGCGAGAGCAATAGCTGCGGGCTCAGCGCCTGGCCGGCTGCATATGCCTCGAGCCGCTCCCACAATCTGGACTTTTCGTTCAGCGCTTCGACGTCCAGCCCTGTACTACCGGCACCGGTACGCGAACAAGATTGCTCACGGTTCGACTGTCATGGTCGCGCAAGAGTTGCTCCTGCCACGCGAACACGACACGTAAGGTCCCTTCCAGCATCGTCGCTGTTGCCCGAATTCGATAGTCGATCACCTCTCGATCAGTCGATATTTCGGGTTCGCAGCACATGTCCGGTTGTGCGTACCACGATGCACCACAAAACGACGCGAGTTCGACGTACTGCTCGTAGCTCCACGGGTACACACCGGCGATCCCGGCCTGATTGCCGCGCGCCTTCCACAGCTGCATGGCCGTGAAGCCAGCGCTATCGAGGGCGAAGTCTAGTTCCGTAAGGTCCGTCGCCTCAGGAATGTGAAAGGCCTGCCGTACGGGGTTCCAGAAGGCATTCGCCGACACCATCGCGGCGTATCCTTCGTTGAACGCATGTGAAGCGAGCTTGCCGCCCCGATGCGGTATGCCAGCGCGAACAATAAGGCTGTCGCCGAGATGCGCGTTCGTTTGAAGGACGGGCATGCCCGGCGCGACGCCATCAATCTGTTCGTTGCTCATGCGAGTTGCTCCTGGAAAAAGACGGGGCAACTCCCTCGCGGGGCGTCGCCCCATGAGGGAAAAATGGCGCGGATCAGGCCGCGAGTTAAAAAAAGTGCGATCGGTACGGTGACAACGGTGGGCGCGGCGATGATGCTCAGACCGCAGCGGGCTCAAAGGAAACGATCGAGCCGCGACGTGTACGACTCTCGATGAGGCCGCGGCGTGCCACTTCACGGAACGCCGCGTTGATGGTGTTCAGATGAAAGCCCAGATCGTCAGCAATGCTCCGCTGAGTGGGCAGCGCGTCACCCGGCCGGAACAGGCCGGACCGGATGGCCTGCTCAATCTGGTCCGCGACAGCGAGGTAGATCTTTCCGCGAATCCTCGCAAAGTCCGGACGCCATTTCAGTTGATCGCGCTGATGGGCCGTTGGCGGCGTGAGCGCGCTGGGGTAGGAGTTGGTTGCCGAAAACATGATGGCGCGCATCCTACACCGAACGCAGGCGAATCTGCTTCGCCCACTCGCGGCCGTGAGGCAGCGCCGCGACGAACGCAGCAAAGTTTGCACGTGCCGGCGGCAATTCAAGCACGCTCTGGGACGCGATAGCGTCCGCCAGACGAAGAGCGTCGACGAAGGCGCCGTCACCGGTGACAGCGAGCGCGGCGCGCGATTCGTCGCTCGCGAGAACGAGCGAGATGAAGCGCGCAGCACGCGTTGCCTGTCCAGCAGCGACGATACCGGCGATCGCAACGTCGGCCTGTCTGCCCATGTCGGGGTCCGACAAGGCGACGGCGTCTACCACTTCGGCATCGATGAGGCAGCGCACGATGTCCTCAGAGAATTGGTTGCATGAGTAAGTCATCGTCAGGTTCCAGAAGGCGGGGCGCATCCCTCGCGGGGCATTGGCAACCGTTGGGTCAGAGTGGAATTCAGTTCGCTCGTCCGACGCTAGCCAGTGATGCCCGCGGCCCGGCATACACCGATACCGCGCACAGGCACGCCGCAGCGACGAGCGAAGCCGCGACGGTTGCGATAACAATCTGTCGTTTCATAGGGACTCCGTTCAGAAGGACGAAGGCCCCGGCCCCTGAAAGGGACTGGGGCCTTATCGGAAAGAGCGCGAGAGCGCGTCAGGTACAGGACTTCGGGTGGCTCGCCGGATAGACCAGCACGCGCCCGTCGTCACAGATGCGGAAATCGCCCTGCTCGCCCTTCGGCGAATGCACAACGATCACCCGTGCTTCTGCCTGCGGGCGCAACTGCGCATGCGTGCAGGCTCCGAGGGTTGAGGTGCCGGCTGCTGCGACGAGCAGCATCAAGAAATTCATCATGAGTTTGACTCCAGAAAAAAAGAGGCGCCGCCCCCGTTAGGGGCGGCGAAAGTGATCACGCGGCTGCGCGTTGCACTGCGGGATCGGATACGGAAACCGTGATCCACTGCCCGTCCACGAAGACGTCGCGCAGGCGCGAACCATTGAGCGTGTAGACGTGCTCGCGACCCGCGCGCGGAGATGCCGCACGGGCCGAGCGCGTGATGCAGCCAACAACGGAAGATTGCTTTTTGAACATGGTTGCTCCTCGGGATTGAGACGAGGAGCGCCCCTTGCGGGGATTCGCTCCCCACAAGGGTTAAAAAGAAAAGTCATGCGGCAAGCGCTTCTACATCGATGACGTCATCCGCCTCGAGAACAAGGTCAGGTGTCTGCGAGATAAAGAATTCCCGCTCGTATCCGCCTTGCCGGAGGACCTCGCGTTTCATCTTCATGAACTGCACCTTTCGCACGGGGTCCAGCGGGCCGTCTGATTCGTCGCTGAACAACGTCTGGCACGGTTGCCCCGCATTGCGCGCGAGATACAGCGCAATGCCACGAGTCAGGCTCTCGTTGATCCATACCTTCTGCCCACCCGACATCACCGATACGGCCTTGGTGCTGTCGTTGTCGGCGTCATGGACAAGAATCTCGAAGCCTTCACGCAGATCGCCCGACGCGAGCTCGCGTTGCGTGCGAATCGCGACGGTGAAGCGCGGGCCATAGCACGCAAGCAGCAGGTCATTGACCGTCTGCGTGAGCGCGGGGCCAGCATCGTCGATCGTCAGTGCTATGACGCCGTCATTGCCGAGCCCCTTTGCCAGCAGCTTCCAGTTCGCGATTTCGTCGGACAGGCGTACCGCCCTCTCCTGCGTCGCACCAAAGCCATCCAGTTCCGCCTTCATTGCCTCGCGCTGTGTTTCACGCGTTGCGTGCTGACGGATGAGCGCCTCGATACGCGCATCGAGAGCCGTGCTGGCCTCCCGGTTTGCGAGCAGTTGCCGGTCGAGTTCCCCGATTGCGGCCGTGACATCGAAAGCTGAGAGCCTTGAAATTTCGGCATCGATATCGCGCAGCACCGCCTGCAGGCGCGTCGTTTCGGCCTCCCGGCGTTCAGCGACCTGCACCAGTTGCACATCGACGTCGGAAAGATCCGCCTTTGCCTGTGCCATGCCGTTCGCGGCTGCTTCGAGAAGCGGCTTGCGTGCGGCGAGAGCAGTGGCTGACTCGAAAGCGCGCCGGGCCGACGTGAGTGCCACGTTGGCCAAACGAAGCTGTTCGCGTAGGGGCGCAAGGCGTGCCACGACGGGAGTCAGATCATCAGCAAGCGCCTTCTTCTCGCGATAGCTCCTGCGAAGTGCTTCGACTGCGATGCGCTGTTCACCAGCCCGCCCCGACGCATCACGCGCCTGGGCTAGCAGCGGACAGGTCGCATGCATGGCATGGCCAGCGCACGGAACCTGGTCTACAACGGCGGCTTGCTGTTGCAGCATCGTGAGCAGCGCAGCCTTCGTTGACCCTTGCGCCTGCAGCCCTTCGAGGGCCGCATTTGCTTCGGTCAACGCCGTCTGCTTCGGCTCGAGGCCGGCGATCTCGGATTGAAGCGCTTGAAGCTGCGCCTCCAGCCTTCCGATCTCCAGCTGCGCCTGATCACATTGCGCCTGCGCGCCTTCGATCGAAGCACGCTGAGCTAGTGTCGTCTCATGTGCGGCGATGCCCTTCACGAGCGTCGTGCGTCGATCGTTGAGGCGCCGCGTCAGTTCTGTCGCATCCGACTGGATGGATGCGAGAGACTTTTGCGTGTCACCGCGCTGCTTCGCCAGTTCGCGCAGGCGTGCCTCTGCCGTTGCCGACTCGGCCTGCTTTGCCGCGAGCGTGGCGCGCTGCTGCCCGAGCGTCTGCGCGGTGGCCAGAAGGCCCTCGCGCTCGCGCCGTGCAGTTGCGATCGACTCTGCGTCCGTTGTGATCGCCCGTTCCATCTGCGCGAGCGAATCGCGCTTCAGGGACAGGGACGCGAGTTCGCGCTGGATGCCATCGAGCTTGACACCAAGGATCTTCGCGACGTCCGCAGCTTTCGCCGAAAGTGTGCGTAGATGGTCGATGTGCAGCAGTTCGGCCAGCAGCGACTTGATCTCGCCTGCGTTGTAGGACGCAAGCGGTCGCCGGTTTTGCGCGGAGAACACGCTCGTAAAAAACGATTCGAGCGAGCCGCACACGGATTCGACACAGCGGTCATAGGTGTCCGCCTTGCCGTCAGAACGTGTGCCATCGGTCGCCACAAACGGCTGCCAGAATCCGGCCCTGTCGAGCCATGCGAGGAAGTACTCCGCCTTGCCGGTCTTGCCTGGCTTGCGGAAGGCGAACGTTGAGCGGTAGCGCACGTTGGCGTGCTCCCATTCGAAGATCTTCTGCGCCTGGACGCCACAGAGGTGGTCCCAGTACGAGAAGGCGTCGACGGAGAGCTTCGCGGCGTGCGAAGGCATGATGCGGTACGGGTGCAGGTTGTCCATGAGGGTGGATTTCCCTGCGCCGTTTGCGCCCTTGAGCGCAATCAGCCCCGTTGGCAACGCCTGCAGGTCGAGAGTCACGCTGTCGCGCTTCATCCCGTCGCGCACACCGATAAACCCTTCGAGCGTGAGGATCAGCGGTCGCATGGCATACCCTCCCCGACCGGCGAGTCGTGCAGGTAGTCGGACGGCAGCCAGGGCACATCGTCATCGTCAGGGAACGGCGCGGCGATCACCGGATCGATCGGCTCAGGTGCCGGCACGATCGTGCCGTCAATGGCGCGTTCGAGCGCCGTGCAGGCCGCGCGAAACCGGGTACCTGCCAGTTTCAGCAGTTGTTCCCAGCTGTCACACGCCGTGAGCGCTTTCAGTTCGCGAGGCGACCACTGGCTCGCATAGCCGTGGCTATGCGACCAGAGCAGATTCGTCATCTCGACGTCAGGCGCCACGACGAGCTCAAGCTCGGCGGCGTCATCTTCATGGACCATCACGACAAAGCCGTGGCGGACCGCAATCACGGCACCGCGCGCGGGACCGTAGGGTTGATGGAAAAGCCCCGCAGTAAATCCGGCGTGCTTCACGAGAAGCTGCTGGATCTCGCGTGCGGGAGACGTTGCATTGAAATGCTGGACCCAGTCGGGACCAGCGGGATAAAGACCAAACATGGGGAACACTCCAGAGTAAAAGGACGGAGTGCGCCCCCTTCGGGAGATCGCTCCCCGTCAGGGTCAAAAAAGAAAATGGATGCAGCAGTTGCTGCGATCGATGCGCCGGTGGCGCGGGTGAACCTTGTTCCGGCAGTGCGCTCATCGAGAAACCGCGAGCGCACTGGCGGGACACAGCTGTGTCCACGAGTGAGCGGGCCGTACGGGCCCCGCCCACTGGTTGGCGGCTAATGTTGCCTGCTTAAGCCGCAAAGAGATCGCCTTCCAGCCAGTCGAGAGCCTCGCCTGTGTTCCCGCTCACGCTGGACGCGGGCGAGACAACGACACGAGAACCGTCCGGCCGGACCGCATCGGACGGCGTGCCCGCGACAAGTGCCAGCGGTGTGGCCGCTGGCGACTGGTCGAGTTGCGCCATCACGGCGTCGGCGATCGCGTTCGCATCGCCGGTATCGAGCAGTTGCAGACGCTCGAGAACCGGTGCCGCGTTCACGTCGGCGACTTCACACCACCTGCCGAGCTTTGCGTCGACCGATGTCTCCAGGCTGATGCCCTGTGCGCGACTGCGCACGACCGGGAGAATGCGGGGTTCGAGCTTCACGCCCTGCGCGTTCGCGAACATTGCTTCAATTGCAGCACGGTCGACCGACTGCCGGTGCTCCTCATCGACCTGCCAGCGAACGCGCACAAACGCGTCGCCAGTATCGCTCGCAAACTGCGCGAGTCGTTCCATGTCGGGCGGACCATCAAAGTCGATGCAAAGCATGCGGCGCGCGGGCGTTGGGACCAGTTCAGCCGAGGCCGAATGGGTATCCACTTCCCATAGCAGGTAACCCTTCTCGCCCTGCTCGCCGAAGTGAAAGCGACCGATCGATCCCGCATACGCGATCAACGACCCACCGCGCTCCCATGACTGGAACTTGTGGATATGACCGAGCATGAACGCCGAGCACTGCGCGTCGAAGAGCGCCGAGAGCGAGAACTCGTGATCGAGCCCCGCCATCGTGACACCGTGCTCCGTTTCGCAGCCGACTACCGTACCGTGCGAGATGCCCACAGTCGCGATGCCTGCTTCACGCAGACGCGCATTCACCTGCCCCGACGCTGCCAGATACGTCGAGAGTACGTCGCCGAGATCCGTCGCCGCGACGAGTGCGCCAACACTCGCTGCGAACTGCCCTTTATTGACGGTCGGCAGACAGGTGAAAACGGCGTCGGGTTGCATCGCCACTACCTGCGCGAATTCGCGTTCGTTGAACAACGGCCCCGCCGATGCGAGGAAGCGTCCATTCGCAAACGCAACCTGCTGGATGCGGCTTGCGATGAACACCTCGTTGGTCGAGCCCATGAGCGCAAAAATGTCCAGCGTGCCGGGTGGCTCATGCGAGAACGTGCCCTGCAGCATGATCACGGGCATCGAGGCCGCGAGACGGTGAATCCGACGCGCGAGCGTGACGAGCGCCGGTGAATGAGCGTCGAGTCGATGGTCAGTCGAATCACCGGACACGACAGCTACGCGCGCACCTCGCATGATCGCGTCGTGAGTAGCGGAACTGAAACAGCGGTCCGCTTCGTCGAGTCGCTCAGGCGAGTAATGCAGGTCAGAAAAATGTGCGATCTTCAAGGCGCACCTCCGTAAACGAAAAGTGGCCGCCGGATGGCAGCCTCAATGGGATGAACGCCGTCGTACGGCGAAGGAAGAGTCAGTCAGCCCTGCGAGGGGCCGGCCATGGTCAGTCACGCATCGCCGCACGAACCGCACTCTCGATTTCGCGATCAAGCTTTTCGCGATTCTCGAGTGCGCCTTCGAGACGAGCGTTCATGCCGTCGACGTCGGCGAGGCGTTGTACCCAGCCTCTGCCGTAAGTTGCGTGAGCGAAGACCCGGAAGTCGCGCTGCCGGTCCTCCACGCTCAGTCCGAGGCGGCTGAGCAAGTCCGACATGCGGTCGCGCTTTTCTTCAAGCGTTTCCGCTGTCGGCGACCCGGATGGCTGCAAGCCGAGTCCCTCGACAACCTCATGAGCATCGCTCGCGGCACCTGCTGGCCCTCCTGCTGGCGTGAGCGGGTACACGTTGGTCGCACCCTCAAGCAGCGCCGCAGCCTCCGACGCAACAGCGATCGCCGGCGGATGATCTTCCGCGCCGTCGAGCAACGCACTGATGTCGATATCCGCGTCGAGCACGGTGAGCATCTGCATCTGACGCACTGGCTCGCTTTGCTCGTTGATTCGCGTGATCTCAAATTCGCGCTTCGAGATCCAGAACCGCGTGCCGGTGAGCTTGCCCCGCGCTAGCGCCACGGTTTGCATCGCCGAATACGCTTTCTGGAGCACGTAGATCGAGTTCGTCGGTAGCTCGATGAGGCCGAGCCCCTTGATCTCGGGGACCGCGAAGATGAAGCGCGCCGAGAGGTTGCATTGCCGCGCCTGATACTGCGGGCACCCCTGCGGATTGCACACGCCGTCGGGTATCGCGTTGTCCTGCCGCAGCATGATCGAACGGGGTCCGAAATTGCGTTGCGCCCGCTGGGCCCGTACGTCGCGTTCCGGCTTTTCGTACTGCTTGCAGAAGCGTGTGCCATCGGCGCCGTACTCGGAGAAGAACTTCCGCCCGGTCGTGCCCCACGTCGCCATCTCGTTCGGGATGTTGGCCATCCAGTCGTTGAAGGCGAAGACAACGGGGAAACGATAGAGCTTCCGACCGTCGCCGCGATCCTCGCCATAGAGGCGCAGGATTTCGTCGGCCACATCCGGGTTGGTGAAGTCGGATCGACGGCAGGTGAAGTACGGGACGTTGCGCGGTGCGAGCGCGTTTCTGAGCTTGCAGCGCCGCTCGATCTCGTCGCCGATTTTCTCGAATGACTCGCCAGCAGCGACGAGTTGCTCGTAGAGCTTGACTGCCTGTTCGTTTTGCCTCGCGGCAGACGTCAGGACCTTGATGCCGGGACGAATCCGGCCGATGACGGGGGCGCGTGGTGCACGCTCCTCGACGATGCTGCGCACGGGCGCAGCGCCCAACGGAACAACAGCGTTCATGAGGGTTTCCTCGCAAGAAAGAAGATCGCCGAGGTGCGCATCTCGCTGGCCGACTGCTCCAGGTTCGATGCCGCCGCCTCTCCGCGGCGTGTGGCGATATGGGACAGGAAAACGCGGCGCTCGCCGTCGGCAAGCATCGCGATCTGGGCGACCTCACAGCGCGCGCGCCAGGCGCCCGTTGTGGTGTCGGTAGTCGCGCGTTCGCTTTCGATCGTGCTGCTGATCGTGTCGGCGATGCGCTGGTCAAGGCCATTGGGAAGAAGCATGGGAGCGTCTCCAGACAGGGAATGTAAAAACACAGGACGAAAAAAAACGCGCTCCCCTGGCAAGAGGAACGCGTTCTGGATTCGGATAAAGATGACCCATGCGCCACGTCCCTTTCGGGGACGTGGCGCACAGGGAGCCGTGAGGCTCATAGCAGGGAACGTTAGGTCGTTCCCGGCGCGACATGATCACGTCGCGCGAACAGCCCTTTTCCGAAAACATGAGTTTTCGCCGCAGGTTCACGGGTCAGTCCACTTCGATCGTTCTACCCAGATGGGTCTGGAGAGAGACACCCGAATATCCGGGCTCGAACGATGTCGCGGCGCAAATGAATGCGGCCGGCGACGAGTATCACGACTGACGAGAGGGGAGCAGGTGGCGAGCCGCTCAGCACGAGAGATATTCCACACCAGCAGCCAGCTGGTCGGAGCATGCCGTAAAGGCACGACTTGAGGCAGAAGATGGACTCCGGGCTACGGAGTCGAGGTCGATGCGTCAGGAGACGCGAGCAATGGAGTCAGTATCGCCAAAAAAACGTGGGTGTGTCCCTGGAATGGTGGCCAATATCGTGCAGCTTTTGCCGGAAATCTGCAGACGAATCAGGAACACAATGACAGGTGAGAGAGACCACACCCGAACAACATCATGGCCGCCGTTCTTGAAACTGCGCCGCAACCGGAGGAAACCCCCGGCAACGCGGCACAGGGCGGGGCGCCCGACGCACCCGCCCCGCTCACCGCTGTTCCTTCAGGCACCGGGCTCAAACCCATCGAGCGCCTGACGAGCGATACACGCTACGCGAAGATCATCCCGGATTCCGCCCAGGTGACGACGCTGAAGTACAGCTCCATTTTCGTCCGGACATTTCTCCGTTCGGACTACAACTTTTGCGCCTCAAAGATTTCGGTCGCTCGAGACGGCAAGCTGCGCGCGCTCGACCACGCTATCCGGGAGACGACCGAGTGGTTCACGAAGGCGATCGTATGGACCGAGCAGCTCGGCGCTCGCCATCTCCCGCGACGGTACGAGACGATTGAACTCGAAGTCAAACGTCCGCTCGCCGGCCAGCTTGTCCGGTGCCTGACCCAGTACGAGCGCCTGTTCGCCCGCGCATGGTCGGCCCACGCATCGCACCTGCTTAGCCAGGAGCGATGCACGGCCACACTGGCAAACGCCGAGAAGAAACTCAATCGCATCACGCTGCTGTGCGTGCCCGACAACGAAGAGTACGACTTCGACGGCACGCGCCGCGAAGGCTGACCCCCGCAAGACGGCTGATTGTTCCGGCTTGACTTCCACGCCGGACGGCTACGCTCGACAGTACCCCACTGAGGAGAACGTCCATGGAAATCGACCTTCGCGAGGTTCACGCGCTGCATGCGCGCTTTGCCCGCGAACACTTTGTCATCGACCTGGAAAATCAGGTCAAGGCCCTGCCCGCGCCGCTGCTGCTTGCGCACGAACCTGCGGCCAGCACGTCGGCCGTGCGGCGGGCGTGGAATGCGCGTTGGCGGCTTGGCCGCACGGCGCTTATGGTTGCGGGCGGCGCTGCCGTCTGTGGCTTACTGGGCATGGGCGTGGCCCGCCTCATTCCGTTAGTCCACGGCGATCGCTCTCACGTTGCAGCTTCAACGGACCTGCACGCCACTTCCTCGGCGAGAGTGGATATTCCGACCGAGGCTTCCGTGCCGGCCGCATCGGCGCCAGCCCTAACATCGCAGGACCAGCTCACGGGGCCTGGTCGTGCTAACTGGAGCGCCGCCGTTGATCCGGCCACCGTGCTCCGGCAGGCGCCCCAAACCCGTGAAAGCGTGCCGACGAGTCCCGTGATGTCGGCGAGCGCACCGGACGAACAGAAGGCGCTTGCCTCCCCGCTGCGCCAGCACGTCGTGCAGGTGCCGCAACCTCAAACGAGCGCGCCGGCAGCAGTCAAACCGGTGCCGGCTGCCGCGCCGAATGCTGCTGTAACTCCTGCCCAGCCCAAGGAAGATCAACCGGCGCCGCGACCAGTCGTGCGTCACGTGGGCCGCCCTCACACCTCACCGGCGCGAACGGAGCAGCAACCGAGCGTCGAAACCGCGAAGTCTCCGGCAGCACCGGGGCAGCGCAACGGCGACGTACAACTCTTCTGAAGGACACCGGACCATGAAATCGCAACACACGCTCAATGTCACGCTTCTCGCGCCCGGTTCCACGATCGAGGGAAATTTGATCCTCGACCACGGCGTTAGCCTATTCGGGATCGTCGACGGAAACCTGATCAGCAACGAAGGGCTGCTCCATGTCGGCGCAGGCGGGCTGGTGAAAGGTCAGATCGAGGGCGAGCACGTGCGCATCGACGGCACGGTCGAGGGCGACCTGCGCGCACGCGGTTCGCTGGAGATCAACGGCCGCGTGAGAGGGAACATTTTCTACTGCGGGACCATCAGGCTTGGCGAGCGCGCCTCGCTCGAAGGTCAGCTGAAACGCGTCGCGCGCGAACTCACAATAGACGGCGCGGTCGCGCCCGAGAACTCGAACGTCCAGCACCTCCCGCGAGCATCAACCGGCTCAGCGTAATCTCGTCGTCGTATTAACCGTTAGGCGCAGTCATTGTCTCCAATGTGAAACACATGACAGGCCCACCTATGTGTTCAGACGACGGGAGTCTGGGGGACGGATTCGGCGCCGGGTCGTGAGGGCGGGGGGGTAAACTCCAACCGATAAAGTCGACACGACGAGCGCCTTATTCGTGATCAAGCCGTGGCAGGTCCGTTAGCCTTCGGCCCCCATCGGAATCAGTGGCCACCGTCTCGATGCTTTGGCGTCCGGCGTCGTCGACGACAGAGCGGACTTCCGGACCTGCGACGCGCTGCCCATCCAGCGGAAAGACCGTTACGACGGTGTCGCCCTTAGCCAGTGCGTCTACCACTTCGATTACAGGCGATGCGTGCGGTGTGACCTCAAATTGGTCTCCGCTCACGGACACCTGCCCCCAAAGCACGTGTGTAACCCTTTCCGGATTCCCACCCACCCGAACCGCCGTTATAGCGTGCACAGCCATCGCTTTCCCTCCAGTGTTGGGGGAAATCCTAGCACGAGCGAAATCATCAGCCAGCTTCCGGCTTCTCATCCCTGTGGAGCCGTCGCCTCCTCAAAATCCAGCAGGCAAATACACGAGTCGAGATCAGAAAACCACGCATCGACCTGAGCGTAGTCAAACTTGTCGACGGCAAACACACGGCCATCACGGGCGCGAAGAATAAAAATCGCTTCGAACGCTGTCGTACCGATCATGCAGACGCCTTTGTCTTGCAGATCGCGCTCTTCGGTCGCGTCGACGATCTCGTCCGCTTTCCACAGCGAGCCTGCTTGCGAGCAGAGGCCGTTCGGATGCTTAGCGAGATAGGCGGCGAACGCCTCAGGCACCGCCACATTGAATTTCGAAGTGAACCAGCTTGCAAACCACTCAGGCGCCTGCCCGATCCCGGCTTCTGTCACGCTTTCCCCCTTACCCTGCGTCGAACGGCAGGCGAAGTAATACACATAACATTCAGACCTCGGGCACCTGCGATTCGTGGATGAAACGTGTGGGTGGATTCTTGCGGATCGAAGTGATCGTGAGTGTTTCGCGGGCGCGTGTCATCGCGACGTAGAACAGTCGCCGCTCCTCCGATTCAGGGCTTTTCTGGTCGGGCACCACGTTCTCCTCCGACCGCGTGATCCACACATGGTCCCACTCGAGACCCTTGGAGCTGTGCATCGTGGTTAAGACCAGCGCATCCGGCGCCGGCTCGTTGTTCGCCCGCTTCAGGAACTCGATGCGTTCGCTGAAAGAGCCATTCAGGCGGGAAATCACGTCGTAGGTCGCGAGGATCGCGCGCTCCGCGGCTTCCTTGCGCACGTACAGCATCATCCACTCCCGCACGCCCTCAAGCGCGAGTGAATAGAACTGCCTCTCGCATAGCGCCTGCCATTCTGCAAGGCGCTTCATGAAACCACGATAGGCCGTTGCGGTGTCCTCGGACAGGCCAAACGCGATCAGATCCTTTTTCTGCTTCTGCGCGAGCGTCGCACCCATGGCGTTGTGCAGGGCCGTCAGGTCGCGCGTGCTCATGCCCGCATAGCCAAGTACCGCGTCCAGACCGTTGAGCTTTATCCGCTGGACGATTTGCAGCAGATTGCACATGAGCGCGCCCTCGGGCTGGTCGAGCACGGAGCGGCCTGACGCGCGGTAATACTTCACGCCATACGAGCGGCACACTGACTCTATCGGGTCCAGCGCCCGGTTGGTGCGGGAGAGAATCGCGCACGACTGCCCGGCGGCGAGCAGCGGCTTCAGCGCCTCGACGGCGGCCGCGGCGTCATCGTATTCGTCGTTGAACCGGCGAGCCACGACGGTACCGCCCGCACCCTTTTCCGCATGCAGCACCTTCGCGATCCGGTCTGTGTTGTGCTGGATGAGCCGGTCGGCGGCGGCGAGGATCTCGGACCGGCAACGATAGTTGCTGCCGAGGACGACGCGTTGGGCGTCGAATTTCGTGGCGAAGCCCTCCATGCCACGAAACCCCATCGCTGCGCGGAACCCATAGATGCTCTGATCGTCGTCGCCCACGACGGTCACGCGCGCGCCGGCGGCAGCGTGTAATTCCACCCAGCGGTATTGCAGTGGGTCAGTGTCCTGGAACTCGTCGACCAGCAGATCGGTGAATGCGTAGGGTTCGATATCGCCCGACTCCATGCCAGCGATCGCGAGACGCAGCATGTCCTGGAAGTCGATCTTGCCGTTTCGCGCGAGTGCGTCCTCATATGCTTCGTACAGGATAGCCTCGGGCGACCCCTCGATCGCGTGCGTGATGCCCGTTTTGAGTTGCTCGATGACGGGTACCGCTTCCTCGACCTTCCAGTTCAGACCGGTCTCGGCAAGCACGCGCATCAGCAGGCCGGTGCGGTCGCCGTCCGACGCGATGTCGCGACGCTTACCACCCGGGCGTCCGATCTGCCTGAATCCCAACGAGTGGAACGTACCGGCGATCAGCCGGGCCTTCGCGCTTGCGCCGGCAAGCGTGAGAATGCGATCTCGCAACTCCATCGCCGCATCCTTGCTGAATGTGACAGCCCCAACCCTGCTGCCGGGCGCGGCGAGCAGTGATGCGGCCTTGGACGCGATCGTTTTCGTTTTGCCGGCGCCCGGGCACGCCACGGCCAGGCAATGCCGCTGTGCCTGTGCGACTTCGAGCTGCCGGGGGTTAAGGCCGTCGAGCATGGCGCGTCACTCAGAGGCCGCGAACGGAGGTCATCAGGCGCAGATGGGTCATGTAGCCGCGCACGCCAACCGGATGGAACTTGCGTAGAAAACGCGCGGTTTCCTCATCGACGTCGGACTGGTCGCGCACGCCGTTCCAGACCAGAAAATCGAATTGATCCATCACCTTGTCGAAACGCGTGATGACGGACAGCAGGCGCATGGCGAAGCGCGAGAACGCCTCGACCTCGATCTCGAGCGACGGCTTCGTGACGGCAGGACGGAACACGATATCGCCGCGCAGGGTCATTTCGCGTTCGGTCCGCTCGCGAAAACCGTCCGCGACCTGCAACTGCTCATCCACGTATGCTTCAATCGCTTCCACCTGCTTTTCAAACCAGGCGTTCACGCTTCCCTTGTCGCGCTCGCCAAAGGTCGCGTCGCCGAAACGTTGCATATTGATGCTCATACGGTTGAGGTACGGCCACCACTGCTCGAAAAGCGGCCGCAGGCGCGTGTGGTTCAGTCGAACCGCAGCAGGCACGATCGCGGCGCCCGAGAGCTGCCTTTCCAGCAGCTGACGGCCGATTTCGCGGCGGCGGCGGACGATCACTGCACGCTCAGCGGGCGGCAGATCGCGAAAGAAGCGACGCGTGCGTTCGACCTGCTGACGCTTGTCGTCGGCCTCCGCGTCGCTGATCATGCCTTCGCGCTGCAGCGTTGCCGCGTCGCTTTCCATCTGCTGCAGTTCGGTCTCCAGCTCGCCGTCGTCGGCGCCGTCCGTTGCAGCCGTCACGCCCGGCGCGCCAACCACGGCGGTGCCATCGGAGCGCGAGTTTTCAGCCTCGGACGTCGTCGCGAGAGGGATACCGGTGCCGGATGCCGCCGCTTCGACAAGGACAGCGTCTTCGTTGTTGGTGCTCATGGTTTCGAATTCCTGTGAAAGTTGCACGCGCACCAGCGCGCGGCATTTGCTTATTGTTGCGGCGGACAGGCGGGGCTCGCGGGCAAAACGCGTGGAAATAAAGCGGCTTTCGCGCGATAGACCGCAGCAGGACTGGCGACGACGTGCCCTCGTTTAGGCGCCTAAACGCTTAAATGCAAAAAGCTCACGTTTTTCGTGAGCTTTTCTGGAGTGGAAAGTGTTAAGCCGGACGCGTCAGGCCGACGAACTGACAATCCAGAGAAGCAACGGAAGGAAGATTGCCAGTATGGTCCACCACTGCGCGATGAGCGGCACCGGCAGCACAAGGACGACAAACGCACAGCCCAGTACGACAAGCATGCCGTGCATCGCGAGATGGAAAGACAGCGGGCTGGCGAAGCCCGCGGCGGCCGCGCGTATGCGGCGGCGCATTGTGCCGTCCACCCACCCGGCCATGCACAGCACAACTGTTCCCGCGAGCCACGCCTTCATCACTATGGCGCGATAGAGCGCGCGGTACGTCTGCATCCAGAAATGCCGTGCCCAGCCACGCGCAAAGTCCCGGGTGCCATCCGCGTCAAATCCGTCGCCACCGCCGCTCAGTGTCGCCTGGACCGCGCCGGTGGTCACGAAGAGCCGCCGAAACAGTACGTTTGTCGCGTCAACTGAACTCGACGCGCGCTCATCACCCAAGGCCAGGACTGCCGACTGCGACTCCTCATCGCTGATCGCGAACAGGCTATCTGCCGGGATGATGGGTAGAAGGACGCTGGCC
The DNA here is from genome assembly GCF_024206495.1 of Paraburkholderia sp. CNPSo 3272. GTDB lineage: Bacteria > Pseudomonadota > Gammaproteobacteria > Burkholderiales > Burkholderiaceae > Paraburkholderia. Next base: position 98,876 of record NZ_JAMBPQ010000011.1, read on the forward strand.
AGCAGCGGAACAACAAAGAACCACCACTTCACATGTCGAACGAATCGGCTGCTAGCCATAGAGCCACGCTCCGACGCGGAAAAAGAGATACGCGGGGAACGCGATGAGGCCTGCAATACCGCACCAGAAGCGGACTGGATTGCGGACGATCACGATGGCGAGGCCATACGCCCGGGCGCCCCGTCCGCGCGCAAACTCACGCGGTGCGGGTGCGGCGGGGTCATCCTGCGCTGCGGCTGTCGTGAGCGCGCGTTGCGCGTCGTCTGGGTCAAGCCCCGACAGCAGCGCTATCAGGGTAGCTGTGAGCGACATCGTAGTCCTCAAAGTAGAGCCGGAAACCTTCGCCTGTGAGCGCGCGCGCGGCAAGCTGGAAGGCGGCGGTCTTATGCGTGATGCGTTCGGGACACGCTTCGTCGACCATCTCCGTGGTGCAATCGGGAAAGCGCGCCTCAAACACAGTTACAGGTTCAAACATTGGCGACCAGACATGAAGTCGTTCGCCCTGACGCGCCACGTATCGACGCGCGTACAGGAGGTGCGACCGACTAAAGAGGCCCTGCATGAATGCAACGTGTGGCTCGCCGGTCTTGCGTACGCGCTTGTACGCAGCCAGTCCGTCCTCAAGCATTTCGCGCATGAGCGGTTCACTCTCGCCGACAAACCGCTCGCCAATGAAGTCGGCCAGACGCGAGCATGCGAGTTCCAGTTCGGGTGCAAGCGTGAACACCGGGACGAGATGACCCGAGAGCTTGTAGTCGCGAATGATTTTCTTAAACACGGTGGAAGTCATGCCTTTTTTATTTAGCCTTGCAAGATTGGAATACGGCCCTGATACACAGCGCCACCGGAGATGCGCATGAAGTACTGCAGGTTGGGCAGCCGCTGGATGAGCGCAGTCGGTATGAGCGGAGCCTTTTCCAGTTGAAGCGAACGTGTGATGCCACCGTTGAATTCACCGATGTGGCCTTCACTCCCACGGCTCGTGGACCCGGAAATCTGGATGTTCCGAATCGCGGTCTCGCCGACCTTGTCCGAGAACCACTGTGCCGTGTCGCTGTCCTCCAGTCTAAGGATGACCTGGTTGTTGAGGTTACCCAAAACCTGCAGCATCTTCGCGGCGTTTCCGAGTTTGGCTTCCAGATCCGAGCGTGTCTGGAACGCGACGAACGCCTTGAAGCCCGCGCCGCGGCCCTTGTTCAGAATCTGGATAACCTGTTCGTTGATCGCTTCGGCAACTTCGTCAATAACCAGAACGACATCGGGATTGGTTTTATAGAAGTTGTAGATTGCGCCGCACACTGCGGCGACATCGGCAAGAACCAGCGACGCTATTGCCTTCTGCACGATGCTGTTTGAGAGCGAGTCGAAGCCCATGTAGAGGACCGCTTTCTGCTTGATGATGCGATCGATGTCCCATATTTCCCGTTCGTCTTCGAAGTCCTCGACCTTCGGCGCGAGCATGAGACCCGTCTCGCCAGTAGCGAGCATCTGCAGCAGAGGCATGACCGAAGCGATCACCCGAGTGTAGTGGTCACGATCGTGCGTGTGAGTCGCGATGAGGCCGTCGATTGCCTCGTGACCGTGGTCCTCGTGGGCATATCGTTCGTTGTAGAGCAGCACCATCGCATCGACTTTCGACACGCTGCCGGGCTTGCCACCGATCTGGGTCAACGTCGTCGCGACGAGTTCCTCCCAATTTGCGAGACCCGCGTCGCGGAAGAAGCGCTCAAGACTGCGCTCCAGGAGCTTGGCGACGCCCGCCTGCGCGTATTTCAGGATCGAGCGCAGGTTCGGTTTGTCGCCGACGTACAGTTCCCCCTTGACCGCGCGGTCGATGAACAGGAACGCGAAATCGCGGAACGGCCCCTCCTCCATAAGCTGCGCGATGCGCCCGGGGATTTCGGACGGCTGGGACCAGTTCTCGAGGGGGTTCAGGCGAATCGACTCGGAAGGCTTCGCCTGGCTGAAGTAAAGGAACTTGCGCCCGGTGCGCGCGCATTCGCGCTCCACCCGCGCCTTCCAGTCCTTGTCGTTCTTTGGGTCGATGATGATGAGCACGTCGCCCAGATGGATGACCTGCGTGGACAACACCTCATAAGTGCGGGTCTTGCCGGAGCCAGTCGTTCCACCCACTGCCGTATGGCCGCCCATAGCCTTGTAGTGGAATGGAACGAACCCCTTGTCGGGCTCCATGCCATGGATCCACGACGCGCCCTGCGGCATGCGATCCCGGATACTGTCAGCGGGCGCAAAGATCTTCTCGATCGCCTCCTCGATCTGGCGGCCGTGCCGAGTCTTGCCCAGCCATTTCGGGAGCCCCGGAATGTCCGTCGTCGGCATACGCAGGATGTCGTGCGCGATCTGGCAGTGCTTCTGCGTCCACTCGAAACCCATGCCGAGGTACATCGAATCGCTCTCCTCGCGCATGCGCTTCTGGATGCGCAGGAGACGCGGCACGTCAAGCGTGGTGAGCCACTTGGTCGAGATCGCCATGCGAAAGCGCAGCGCTTTCCACACCTGCCGACCCCGAAGCAGCAACGGCAGAAGCGCAGCGAGTCCGAATGCCCACCCGTACGGCATACCCGTGAATGGAAGCACGACGAACGCGGCCAGCCAGAAGATCGTCGCGCGAAATTCGTAGATCGGCCGGAAGTGATTGATGTAATTTGTGGTCGCGTTCATTCGGCGCCCCGCTGAAGGATCAGTTCGCCCGCGCGTGGCGCGAACACTATCTCTGCCTGCACATTTGCGACGAGCAGGCCTCGCTTGCGAAGGTGTTCAACGAGCGTGTCACTCGGCACGCCGTAACTTCCAACGAGACGCTTGGGCACCGCGAGCCCCTTCTCAGTCCAGTTCACCTTCGCTTGACCTGCGGCAACGTCCTCCCGGAGCGCACGGAAGAACTCGCGGATCATGTTCGGTTGACCCTCCAGCACCTGGTCGAACCCTTCGGGCACCGCCGCGGGCGCTGGGCGTCCAGCCGGACGAAAAGAAGCAGGATCGACGGACGGCTGCGGCTGCCTCTCGCCTGAAAAAGGCAGGCCAAGCTGCGATTCGTCTTTCGGGCGCGGCTGTGGCGACGCGGCTGGCGAGCGCGACGGCTCACCGGCCTCCTCGCGATCAGGAGCGGGCGCCGCCGTTGCTGCGGGGGTTGCGGCTGGAGCGCGAGCGGGCACGTCAGCGGCACTAGGTTCCGCTTCGGCAGGTGCCCCGGCACTGGATTCCGCAGTAACCGGCCGCACAACCGCGGCTGGCGCGGGAGGCGCAGATGCAATGGGTGCGGTGCCGGCGGCTGCCGTTGGCGCAGGCGTCGGCGTGACTACCGGCTGAACGGCCGCCGCCACGTTGATTGCGGGTGGTACAGGGTATTGAACCGCCTCGAAGACTGCGTGTTGCGCTTTTTTGTCAAAGTCTGCAGCGACCGCGACGGCCTGGCGCACGACTTTGTGTACGAGCGACTCGCCAGGTGGCGCGGTGACCGTTGGATTGATCGCGCCAAAGAGATGAGCAAGCACCTCTGCCTCGTACCCGGCAAGCAGTTCGTGGCCAATGAGATTCTGCGCAAACAGCGCCGTGCGCATCCGCTCGACCGGGAGCGGCGTTGGCCTGCGCTGGAGCGCGTATGTGTCGCCACCGAGCCAGGGTCCTAGTGCCCCATGCCCAGCCGGACTCCACTCCGCCCGGTCGCGGCTTCGAAGCACGACAAAATGGCGGTAGGGTTCATCGAGCCCCGAGCAAAGAGCCGCGATAAATACGGCGTGGTTGTACTGTGGCTCGACGTGCCGCCGCTTTTCCGATGACAGGTTCGTGCCGAACTTCTGGCCACCGGCGAGCCGCATCGCGTAGAACGCCGTTTCCACCGTGCAGCGAAACGCCCCACCGGGCTCACGGTACAGATCCGGAGAATACGGAAGGCTCGAAAACCACGTGGCACAACGCGCGAGCAGGTCGCCCCAGCGCGACCGGTACTCGCCGTCACTTGCCTCGTTGGCAGCCTGCCGGATAAGCGCGACGCGGCGATCGTGCGCGGCGAGCAGCGCCGGGGCGTCCATCGGTTGATGCATGGCCGCGGCGCTCACAGGATACCTCCCGTGGCTACGCTCGCCGCCTTCTTCATCATCGAACCAGATGCGTTGGCGCCGCCGCCAAACATCCCTGCCATCTTGGGAATTTCGAACGAGAGCAGGAAGACGAAGAGTGAAAGGTCGAAGACGTATGAAGCACCTTCCGCCGTCGAGAGACCCATTGCGGTTGCTTCGTCGATAGCCTGGTTGAGCGACGTCGCAACGAGCTTGAGCAGGATCGCCGAGACCACGCAGTACATGCCCGCGCTGACCATGTAGTCAAGCCAGGACTTGAAGTAGCCACGCGTGTATGACGAAAATCCAAGCGCCACCGCAATCTGGCCCATCACAATCCCGACCGCGGCCTGGATGAGACCGAGGTTGTTCATGAAGGCAAAAACGATACTGGTAATCACCAGAACGATGTAGGCGAGCAGCAGCGGAAACATCGAGATGGTGAGCGCGACGTAGTTCGTCCACGACGTGCCGTTGTACGCCTTGACGACAGCCTCCATGACCGCGCCGCCTGCTGCGGCCATGGACGACGAAACGCCCTGCCCTGCGCCCGACTGGATCATGTTCGCGAGCGTCTGGAACCAGTTGTAAAAGCCCGGCGCGAAGGTTTGGTAGCTCACGTAGATCGACGCAAAGATGCCGAGTGTCCCGATCTCCTCGAACACCGTCACCCACGCAGACACGGGATCCCGGGTCGCGGAGTACCGGATAAACGTCAGGACCAGCGTGATAACGCCCAGGCCTGCGGCGAACTTGTCGGCTTCGCTCTTGATACTCTGGCTCACGGTGACCGCCGCCGGGATCGCCGCCGCAAAGAGCGATGCTGCCTTTGCCGCCGCCTTGGTAGCGCCGGCGGCGATCTCGCCCTTGGTCATCGTTGAGCCGAAGGTGTCGTTGCCCGACGACGATTGTGTGACCGTGGTGCCTGTTGACTCGGTGATCTGTTGCCCGAGCGCCGGGGAGTCGTCGGCCCATGCGGACGATGCAAGAAGCCCAAGACTCACGAGTGCGAGGCAGGCCCAGAACTGTCGAAAGCGCATCTTGCCCCTCAATTTCCGTTGGGCAGTGCGTCGAATGCTGCACGCTCGGCGGCCTGCTGTGCGGTGTAGGACTGCGCGGCCGACAGCCTGTCCTTCGCCGCGGCATTGGTCGAAGCCTGCTGCTGGGCGTCGTTCTGGGTTTTCGCCGCCATCATCTGAAGCATGTCGGAATTCTGGCTGCTGACGATGTCCAGGTAGTGGGTCGTGATTTCCGCCGTCGCCTGCCGGGTCGGCGTGAGTGACAGTTGCGACTGCAGGTCCGAACGGCGCTGGGCGAGGGTCTGCGTGTGCTGCATCACGTCGTTGCCCATCTGGAACAGGTTGGTCGCCGTCGCATCGCCCTGCTTGTAAAGCTCGCTCATGTCCGAGAGCCATTGGGTAGGCGACTTGCCCGACGTCGAGATGAGGTTCTGCACATGAGTGACGTAGGACGAGCCCTGCTGCAGGCTCCCGTATAGTCGCGTAAGCGTTGACGTGAGACTGCTTACTTTCGAAATATCGCCGGTGATCTGGTCGTACTGTGCCTTCATGGCCGTCGGGTTCAGATTCGTGGCCTGCAGCAGCTGGTTGGCCATCATCTGGTACTGATAGGCGATGTTGGTGTCCTGATAGATCTCACCCTTCACAGCCTTCGCAGCAGTAATGAAGTTCTGTGCAAAGTTGGTCGGGTCGAACACCACGAGTTGGGCGCGCGCCGCCGAGGACACGCAAAGGAGCGTTGCCGTAGCGACGACGGCACGAAAAAGGGTCTTTTTCATTCTTGGTTCCTCAATCAGAAAGAAGCATTTCGCGCATGTAGTTGTCGGCCCAGTTCTCATCGCCCGACGTGAAGTGGCGGTCGAGTACGCTCTGCGCGCGTCCATCTGCGCGCAGAGCCGCGAGCGTCTCCTTGTCGAAGCTCGCCTGAAGCATGCGGGTTTGCGTGGGCGTCACCCACAGGTAGTCGCGATTTGGAATCGCATTGACGATCATGTCGATCTGTCCTTCGCTGAGGCCAAACACGTCGCCGTAGAGCTTCATGTTGCTTCGCGCGTCCGGGTTGGCCAGATAGAAGATGTTCTGCAACTGCTCCTTGAGCACCTCGAAGTTCGCGACCCGCTCGAGCTGCTTGAGCGACTGCGTGGCCAGCGCGAGCGTGCCGTTCAGACGCCGGATCGTCACAGCCCACAGTTCGAGGCGTGCATAGAAGCGTGGGTACAGGAAGAAGAAGCCGCATTCCTCGACCTCGATGACGGTGAAGCGCGTGCCGTCCAGCCACTGCGAGATGCGGTAGAACGCGTAATCGGTAAAGAGGAGCGCCGCTTCCGGGTTGTTCTGGAACAGATCGCCGCATTCGATCGAAAGGTTGTCCGAGAGCGCGAACGCATCGTCCACATGGTCGAAGAAGTTTCCGTTCTTCTCCCCCTTCGTCCAGATCCGCAGCCGCTCGCGCAACTCGGCCGACAGCAGTGTGGTCAGGAACGACAGGGTCCAGTACTCAGGGGCGTAGCCAGTCGCGAGCATCGCGACCCGCTCGAAGATTTCGCGTTCCTGCGTCGGAGTGCATTTGAATGCGTCGTCCTCGATCGCCATCTGGACCCACGTCGCGACATACGCGTAGTGTCGTTCGTCCGACAGCAACGAAAGAGGGTTGATCGGCGTCGCCGCCTCGTAACGTCCCGTTACGTCGATAAATTTGCCGCCCGAGAGCACCGTCGGGATGCGCGTGGATCGTTCCTTGTCGAAGCGGATACGGCGCGCGTCGTGACGTGCCATCTGCGAGAGCAGGAAGTTCAGCAGCATCGTCTTGCCCGCGCCATTGGGGCCCACGACCAGCAAATGTGAGCGGCCGCCCGGGTGATGGAGAACGACCCGCTGCAGCGTCCGGTGGCGCGTAGGCAGGATCGTCGTGGCGCCAGTCTTGCGGCCGAACTGTTGCGTCAGCCACTCATTAACTTCAGGCCCCTCCGGTACCCCACGCACCGGCGCGACGTCCGACACAGCGGCCGTTTCCACAAACTGCAGTCGCTTTTGTTGGTCCCAGCGTCCTGGCAGCGTCGAAGCCCAGGCGGCGCCGAGGTTGTCCTTTTCCAGCACGAGGCCGAAGCCCGCGTTGCTCAGTCGCCCGACTACGTCGGAGGTTGCCTGGTCGCATTCCTCCATCGTGTCGCCGTAGACGAGGACGGAAATGTTCGCGAAACCGTATTGGGCGCCCTCGACGGTCAGCCTCTTGAGCGCATCTTCGGCTTCGTCGGCAAGAGTCTCGCGTCCCTTATCGTTCTTCTGTTCTTCCTTCGCGAAGAATTGCTTCAGGATTGCCCACGGGTTGATTGCCGCCGCCTTGAAGAACTTGCGCACGGACTTGATGAAGGCTTCCGCGCGGCTTGCACTCAGGAACCGGTACATCACGCAGATGTCGAGCTCCGCATCCACGTCGCAGAGCACATCAAGCGCGGCTTCCTGGAACCCAAGCCATTCCTTGACAGCAATGATCTTCGCAAAGCGCTTGCCATGTGCAGACTCGAACAGCAGGTGTTCAGCGCCGTAGGTGACAAACGATTCGGTCAGATGCGTGTCGAGCATCGTGACCGGATACCGCACGCGCCGCGGCGGCACCGAAGGATTGGCTGTCTGGTGCAGATGGGCAAGTGCGTTCTGCAGTTCAAGACGCTTCATCTTGAGCCGACCCATGCCGCCACGGAACGCATCGAGCAGGCCCTCGAACCGGCGTATGTCGGCGGTCAACTGGTCGATGTCGAAAGCGAACGCGTTGCGCGTGAGGACCTGATCACTGATCGCCTCGAAGGCAGCAAGGGGCATGGACTTGCCACCGATCTTCAGGTGGTAGCCGACTTTCTCGAAGAACTTGTTGAAGCCGGTCTCGGGCGTGAAGGCAAGCGACAACGAGTGCGAGTTGCGAAAGAACTTCCCGCTCCCGATGTTCTGCCGGTTGATCGCGTCCAGTCGAGTATCGAGCGGCGAAGCGAATTCGCCGTCGATCGCCCCTTTCACCCTGCGGTGCGAAAGCCGCCACCACGCCGTGACCCGGTGGTCGAAGTTCTTGGAGGCATTGTCGAGGTTGTTTCGCGCCGCTGTGATGTCGCTCGTGTTCGGGGTATCGGCGTCAACACCTTCGAATGTGAACGAGGTCAGCAGAGACCCATCCTTGTCGAGGACCAGGTCCGGCGTGACCATGGTGATCCATGGGGCGATTTCCTGGATGGGCCGGCGCGCAAGTGCACGCCGTTTTCCGGGCTTCAGCATGACAGATCCTGATCGAAACCATAGGGACGCCGAAAGCGGGCAGACGACTTGCCGCCCGGTGTCGGCTCATGGACGTCGGGGTAGCGGTTGTAGACGAGCATGACCAGGCGCCACCAAGGGTCGCGCGAGCTCATCCACCGCAGGAAGAAGTGCATCCCCATGCCGAGGCCAATGAAGCCGATCGAGCTTATGAGGTCGAACCCGCACGCGTAGCAGAGCAAGAGCGTGATGAAGGCATTCGCCTGCGCGAGCAACCGGTCTGCCCCGCCAATCTGGCGAGGCAGGGACAGGCCACGGCTGACCTTGACACGGTTACGTACAGACATAGGAAATTTTGAAGTGGTCCTTGAGAACCGGAATCGCACAGGCAGCGAGACCAACACCCACGAACACGCTGCCGAGGACCTTGCCGAGCGTGCTTTCCGAGTTCGCGATCGCGATGAAAGCGATGATCATGACGACCAGACCGATACAGAAGAGCCAGGGACCGCTGATGTAGTTCGAGATCAGGCAGATCGCGTCTGTCGCAGGGCCTAGATCGCTCAGATCGGTGGAGGTGGCGGACGCGACGGGGGCGATCGCGCTGAGCGCGGCCGCAATCAGCGTTGTGCGCAGTTCGCGGCGGCTGAACAGACGCGAGCACGCCGTGCGCACCCGGCTGGTGGCGTTTTGAAGGAAAGAGACAAGGTACTGCTTCATCGTTGGTCCACTCCAGTGGTTTAGAAAACGCGTTTGAGGATGTAGTCCCCGTTGTCATAGCCCCGGACTTCGAGGATTTCGGAGAGGTGCCGCATTTCGCCCGTGCGCTTCAAATGCACGACGTAGTTGAAGCAGCTGGCGATGTTCTGACGCAGGTCGGAGATGTCCCAGCGCGTCCCGGAAGGCACGCCGAGCATCGCGAGACTCTCAAGCCGTCGCAGGCCACCGCGCGCCGTGCTCGAGTGAATGGAGCCCAGTCCGCCGTCGTGGCCCGTGTTCAGCGCCTGGATGAAGTCATAGGCCTCGCCGCTGCGAACTTCGCCGACGAGGATCCGGTCGGGACGAAAGCGCAGACAGAGTGCAACGAGCATCTGGGTCGTCACCCCGGTATCGGTATTCGAGAGCAGCCGCAGCTTGTTCGGCACTGGCAGCTTGAGTTCCATCGTGTCCTCGATGGTGATCACCCGATCTTCATCGGGAATCTCCGCGCCCATAGCATTGAGCAGGGTCGTTTTGCCCGATGACGTGCCGCCTGCAACGAGGATGTTTTTCTTCGCGCGTACGATCTCGCGCAATGCCTGACGCAGATCGTGGTTCTCGATGCCCGGTCGGAAGAACTCCTGGTCCACGTCTTCGCGCGCGCGCGCGCGTGAAAACGCGCCGGCCTGAACGTAGTCGTCTAGCGAGAGGTGTTTGTCGCGGTGTTTTCGGATACTCAGAGCGTCGCCGTCGATCGCGGTCGGACGCATGACGGCCGCGATACGGAGGTTGCCGTGCCCCGCGTTCAGGATCCCCTGGGCCGTGCCCGCCTTCGCCGACTTCTCCACCGAGGAAGCGAGCGAGTGAATCGCGCCTGAGAGCGTTGACGGATTCAGCTCGATCGGCACGCGCGTGAGTACCCCGCGACGCTCGATCCAGACGTCTTTCGGGTTGTTGACCATCACTTCCGCGATGTCCGGCGCGTCGAGAAACTCGCGCAACGGCGCAAGCGAGGCGAAGAACATCCGGACCGCACTCTCTTCGAGGCGGTTGAATTTGAGCAGTGGGTTTTCGGCGGCTTCGGACATGCTGGTATTGTTCCGGGCCGGCCGCGTGGCTAACCGGGCAAAAGGGTAGCGATATTCGGCAGCTTTCCCGAACGCCTGCGCGCTGGACTTGGCAGCCAAATGTCGCCCCGCACCCGTTTAGGCGCCTAAACGCTTAAACCCGGAATGGTGCACTTTTTGTGCAGCTTTTCGGCGGTCGCGACCGGGCTGGGCAATGCGTGCAACGGCGTATGGGCGAAAAAAAACCCGGCTCGATGTGAGCCGGGTCGGGTTGAAGAAAACGGGCAATCAGATGATCACCTCCACCACTTCGCCAAACGGCGCCTGACGTGCCCGACGCAGCGGCGTCGTCGACGCCCACAACACCGGGTACGACGGAGGCACGTCGGGGAAGTCGCCATCCATGTCCGTCAGATAGACGAGGAATGCCGGATTGAGGCCCTCCACTTCCAGACGACGGAACGGATCGGTGAAGGCCGTGCCGCCCCCACCCTTAACCGGCGCAAGCTCGATCGGGTCACCCCGTTCGAAGACCTGCACCTGCGTGACGCGCTTGTCGCAGTCCATCACAATCAGACGCGCGGGGCGAACGACTTCGGCCACGTGAATGATCTCGGCCGCGAACTGCGCCTGCGTCTCGTCGAAGACCGAGCCGCTGCTGTCGCGTACAAACACCGCGTCACCCACCGCCGGCGAATGCAGCGACGGCAGGTAGAACCCGAGATGCAGGTAACGGCGGTTGGGCATCGCGAAGCTGTAGTCGTCGTTTGTCACCTGCTGCGCAAAGCGCATCAGGATCGAACGCCAGTCCACAGATGGCTCCGCTGCTGCCTCCACCATCGCCTGCATGCCGCCGGGAAGCTTGCCGCGCATCCTGGCCGCTTTCGCGGCCTGGAGCGTGGCGACCTTCCACTCGGCTTCCTTCACGGGTTTGTCCGGCCCCGGATAAGGGCGGACCTCGCCGCAGGAAGGCGGTGCATCGGGATCGGGAGCCGCTGACGGTGTGTTCGCGCCGTTCGCGGGTGCCTGTTGAGCGCCCGGTGCTTGCGCACCAGGTTTGCCGCCAGACTTCTCCTTTTCCTTTTGCCTCGCCTCCTGCGTGAGGACCGCGTAAATCTCCTCGGCCGACTTGCCATGAAAGCGCGCGTCGTCGAGGTGTCCTGCTGGCAGAACCATCCCTGCCTGCTTCACGATCGGATTGATTGCGTAGTCGCACGCATCGTTCCACCGCTTCGCGTCGCGCGGCCCCTGCCGGAAGCAGTGGCCGTTGGCGACGTGCAGGATCTCGTGCGCGAGCACGCCCCGGCATTCCAGATCGTTCAGGGTGTCAAGATACGCCGGGTTGTAGCCCAGCGCCTCTCCGTCCACCCAGAACGTCTTGCAAGCCGGATCCTCGACTACCTTCAGACGCAGCGCCAGCGCGCCAAAAAACGGCTGGTCCATCACCAACGCCGAACGCTGTTTCGAGATGCGAGTATCCATGCGCACCTCACGCCGCGATGCGCAGCTGCGGCGCGAGGCCGGGTTTGGGCATCGCTGCCTGCGGCTTGCCGCCCATGAAGGCCTCCATCAGTTCCTCGATCTCGGTTGCCTTGGCGGCCACCTGGGAACGAAGCACCTCGGATTCCTTCAGGTCGACGCCGTTGTGCACGGCAAGGTGACGGTTGGCCTGCTCGAGGATGTGGTTCAGCTGCGGATCGTTGCTGAAATTCAGCTTCGGCAGCAGCCCGCACAGCTCACGCACGTTGTCGGCAACGTCGATACGTACGCCACCGGCCGCATACAGCCGGTTGGCCATCGCGGACACGGCATCGTACAGACGGCGCACGATGTCCTGGTTCGCATGGTCGATCGAGCGCTCGACGTGCTGATCGATTTCAGAGCGCAGGCTCGTGAGCACGTCCTCGGGCAGATCGACACCGAACTGGCTGGCGTCCGGGAACGGCAGGACCGCCATGCGTACGCCGAACTTCTCGCCAAGCTGCGCGAGCGTCGGGTAGTCCGCCTCGTTGAAGAGGCCGTTCATCTCCTGACGGGCCTGTTCCTTGAGGTCCAGGTAGTCGGTGAGGAAAACCTGCACGGCGAGATCGAACTCGTCCTTCATCCTGCGCATCTGTGTCGAGAATTCCATGTAGATGGAAGTGGGCAGCAGACGCACCGAAAGCTGGTTGTACTCCAGCGTGTGGTCATAGAAGTAGCGGCGGATGCGCCCGGCGAGCGACAGGACCTCCTTGAAGCTGGAGGCGTTCTCGGGCAGCAGCCGCTTGTTGAAGCGCCCGATGCCCTTGGTGTCGTGGCGGGTTTCAACCTCCTCAGTGACCTTCTCATCGAAGCGTCGTGCGACCCACGACGAGATGGTGACCGAGCAGAGCATGACGCGCGATTGAATATCGGTAATGTTCATGGAGAGACTCCTGAAGAGACAGAAAGTGGAATGAATCGGGAAAGGGAAAAGCGACGCGGGCGCGCACGTCGTGCGCGGCCCGGAACAACGAGGAGAGGGAATGAAGCGAAACGTCACCCGTGAATCAGCTTGCCGATCGGACCGCCCTGCGCCTTGATGAAGGCGTGGGTGTTCGCGAGATCCGGCGTCTTGCGCAGCGCGTCTGTTACCAGCAACGCGGCGAACTCGCCCAGCCCCGCCGCGATCAAACGCTCGGTGTAGATGACGACACGTTCGAAATTGCTCTCGTTCGCGTACATCGCCAACGCCGCACTGATGGCGTAAAGCGCCGACGGCGCCTCGGGAATCGGAGCAACATCGGGCGTGGCGAGAACCGCTGCCGGCGACGGCAACTGCCGGTAGATCTGGATGAACGCCAGCAACTCGGTTGCCGGACCCTCGCCCACAGAACCGGCGTGGGAGATCAGTTCCAGTTCCTTCGGCACGACTCCCATCGTTTTCGCGACGAAACCCCAACTGCGCGGGCTTGGCGTCGCTTCAATGTCGCGCGAGGTCTTCTGGACCGACAGCAGGTCCGGCCGGAAGCGCAGAAACGCAAACAGTTCCGGCGCGATATCGTTCGCGACGGCCCAGGCGCTCCACTCCTCGATCGTCGCCTCGAGCTCCACCACGGTGGCAAAGCGCGAGATCAACGGGTCGAGAATGCCGCTCACGCCCGCGCTGTCGTTACGTCGGTTGGTAGCCGCGAGGAACGTGACGTTCTCGGGCAGCTTGTGCTCGCCGATCCGGCGCGCGAGCAGCAGCTGCATTTTCGCGGCCTGCACGGCCGGCGAGGCCTGCCCGAGATCGTCGAGAAACCAGATCAACGGGCGCTTGCGAGGCTGCAGCGCGCGTTCCAGATCGCCAAAAGGCAGGAAGCGTGCGGACTGGCCGTCGGCCGCCGCGAACGGCAAGCCCTTCGAGTCGGTCGGATCTTCGACGACGGGATGGCTGATCATCAGATCGTGGTCGACCTGGTCGGCGACCTGGGCCACGATATCGCTCTTGCCGATGCCTGGGCGCCCCGTAATGAGCACCGGAAGGCGCTTCGGAACGTAGGCGGTGAGCAGTGCATTGAGCTGGGAAGCGTTGACTTGCATTTGGGTTCCTTGAAAGAAGAAAACCCTGTGCAGACAACTTCCCCGTCGGGAACGTTGTCCTGACAGGGTGATTTGGTTTGCCGCGTGCGCGGCGGTCGATACGCCTAAGGCGCGAGAAAGCTGTTAGCGCAGAGTGGCCGCAAGGGCATCGCGCTGCCCGGCGTTGAGCGTCGAATACTCCACGCTTGTGGCGCCGCTATAGATGAGAAGACCGTAGACGTCTGCCAGTGCGCGAGCTTCCGCGCAAAGTACCGGCTGGTCCTCAGCGGCTGCCGGTCGACGCTCACGCCAGTGATTAATCGCCGACTCAATCTGGGCGATCGTCACTGCAAAAGGTTGCGGATACATGGGCTGTTCCTTTGACGGAAGGCCCGGGAGACGCCGCGCCCAAGCCGGGACGGGGTCCCTACCAGGCGGGTTGCATTGCCGGCGGCGCCGGCGGGTTCGATGCGTCAGGGACGCGGGTGATAGAGGCCAGTTTAGGCTCGCGCACGCATCAGCTACGGGCCAATGCTGGGCAATTCGAGGTAGCTTTCGCGCGCGACGTGCCGCGCGCGGACGTAAAAAAAACCGGCGCAAGCGCCGGTTCGGTCAAGGTTTCAGGCAAGCGAGAGCCGGGCCTGAGAATTCTCACGCTCCCGGATACGGACGACAATCGCGGCTTCCTCCTGGCGAAGTCGACGCGTTCGCTCTTCGCCGACGCCGTTGTGCTTCTCGACGACGTAGGTAAAGTAGAGCGGCCTTGCAGGTCCGCGCCACTGGTCCCACTCGGCCATGATCGCCGCGCGCATGTCAGGAACGCACGCAAAATACGCGCGTCGCGCCTGACGCCAGAAGCGCGCCTGCAGGTCACGCCAGCGCTGCTCGCTTTCCAGCAGCATGCGTTCCCGCCGCTTGCGCTCGTCATCAACTGGCAGCGTTGGTCGCGGTTGGAACTGCCCGACGAACAGCGGATAGTCGCGCGCGATCTTCTCTGCCTCACGCGCTTCCCGGCGCACGAACAGTGCCTCCTTGCGGGCGGTCCAGTTGTACCCCTCCGTTCGCGGCTCACGTTCGAATCGCATGGCAACCTCCTATGATGCGAGGGTGCCAAGGACAGCGCGCGCATACGCGAGCGTGCCGTCTTTCGCACTGAGCCGGCGCGCCGTGCGCTCTTCGCCGCGTGCGAGGACATACCTGACGCTTGCGCCGCGGGGATAGCTACGGATGGTCGAATAGCCCTCGCGGATCGCCCGATCGACATGCTCCACACCCGTGATGACTGCGTCCTCAGTGTCCTTGTAGCGGGCCTGGGTGGCAGCCTCCCGAGCGTCCTGCAGTCCGCGTTCCGCTTCCGATTCCGCCCTGCGCTGTGCAGCCAGCGATTCCCACTGGGCCTGCTGCGCCTCGTTGTAGCCGCACAGCAGGAACACCGCGCGATGACGTGCCGCCGGGCGCAGACGTAGCAGCTTTACGCCGAGCACTTCCTCGAACGCCGTCTTGCTGGCGCGGTTGTGTTCGTCGGAAGTGTCCAGCACCTTCAGCAGTGACTCTACGTTGCGTTCGGCGAGAGCGCGCGCCATCCGGTTCCCGTACTCGAACGTGTGCCGTCCCTCATCCAGACGGGCAATGTTGCAGCGGTGGCGGTGCATGCGGTGGCTGATGCGACCGGCCTTCAGCTCCTTGTCGGCGAATTCCACGGCACGCCGGCAGACGCTTGCAGCAACCAGTTCTCGAACGCGACTGGCCAACGGCGAGACAGGCTGGCCAACGTCGACCGGCTTGCTGAACGTATCCGGCAGCGGCAGGTCATCGATGAGTCCGTGCGCGTGCAGGACGTCCTCGACGTGCGGATACGTCGGCTCGTCCGGCAGCAGGCGCGCGAGCATCGTGAGGATGTCGGCGTTCTGCTCGTTGATGGACTTGCCGTTGTGACGCATCACGGAAGCAATGTTACGAAGCCTTGCACCGGAAATTGCGCCTCGCAGGCTGGGAACCTTGAGGAGCACGTCGGCCCACTCCGAGTAACGGAAAGCCTCCGCATCGTTGCGGTACGCCTGCAGCACCGTTTCCGGTACCGGCAGATTGGCGAGCAGCGCGTACGCGACGTGCAGCGAGTGGCGACTTTGTGCGTCGCGCGTCCCGGGGAGGCGCGGCCCGCAATAGCCGAACCCGAACAGCCGCTCCATTGCCTCGATGCAGATGTCCGACAGCACGAAGCGTTTGCCGGCTGCACGCGCCTCGGCAGTTGCAGCCTCGATCTGGTCCGAGGAAAGCAGCAGATTCGGATTGCGGCACAGTTCCACGAACTCGAACAGGCCATCCCAGTCGCTTGCGTGGATTTCCCACGGTTCGCGGTGTGAGCCGTCGGGTCGCACAAACGAACCCGCACGCCGGATCTCGTGAAGCGCCTCGTTGATGATGCTGCGCGCCGTGCCCGGCATACGCAGCGCCAGCGCGCCGTTGTAGCGCGTGATGCGCTCGCCCGCTTCGGCGCCGGCCAGACGGATAAAGCAGGTATCGACTTCGCGCACACGATCGTCCTGGAACAGCGGGAAGAGACCGGCGAGCGTGGGCGACGTCAGAACTGCATTGGGTACGGAAAGCGTGTACATGGATGAAAGCTCCGGTGAGCAGGGGCCAACACCCATCGGGGCGAAGGCCCCGCAAGGGAAAGAATGAGTGGTGATACGAGGATCAGTCGATGTCCAGCAGCCGCGAGACGACAGCCGCAATCGACCAGGCGAGCGAGCGGTTCAGCACCTTCGCGCGCACAAGCGGCTGGCTGAGCCAGTGACTGCCGCCGCCCTCTTCAACGAAGTGAACGTGGTCGATCTGCACGAGCCATCCCTCGGAACGGCCGATCGAAACCGAGAGACACAGACGGCTTCGCCGCCCATCCGTTTCCGGCCACGGCGCATCGGGCTTCGCGCCAAACGTCGCATCGTTCGCGTTCTCTGCGTAGTTTGCGACGACGACCCACTCGGGCTCGAGCTCGGTCTTTCGCAGTTTCCGGCAGATCTGGTCGACGACCTGCCCTACCGTCTTGCCAGTGGTATCGAACGGCGCCGCGTCCAGCACACCCGGCGCATCGAGAAGCTCAAGAGTTGATTGCATGAAAAGTGGTCCAGAAATGCAAAAGGCCACACCCGAAGGTGCGGCCCTTGATTGGGATTTGCCAGCGAAAGCTGGCGCTACAGTGAATGTTCAGTGCGAATGCGAGCGACGCTCACGATCCGCCGCGCGGCTCTTGTTCGCCATGTAGCCACCGTAAAAGTAGATAGCTAACGTGACGACCAGAGTAAAAAGTGCGAAACCCATGTTCATTCTCCGTTCATGGAATCCATGCCTCTCAAAAAGAGTACCACAAAGGCGAAAACCAGAACTGCCTCACTCAGCACGGCGGCTAGGGTCCAGTTCGTCGTCGAGTGCCAGTAACCGATTGCGCCCACGATCGAGGCTGCCGACAGAGTATGGACAAACCGTCCAAACTGCTGGAGCTGTTCCTTGTTCCACGTATGCCCAAACCGACTGAACGGGATTACCGTACGTGGGATCGTGGTTGAGACAGCTTCGCCAAGTTTGAACTCCGCCCGGTCGCGAATCAGCAGATGACGGGCACCGCCGACGAGCACGGTAAGTCTAGGCGGCGACTCTGTCGTATCGCATTCGCGAAGCAGCTGCTGAAGGCGTTCGGAGACGTGCACGACCCCGGTCACGGGATCAAGCGTGGCGCCTTCCGAGATTTCCAGTCCGCCCGCGTACTGGACGACCACGGTAACGATATCCATGTCCGCCCCCTACCGACGATCCGAGTCGAGCCCGTTGGTAAGACGGAGAGCGCCTAGAAAGGCCTCGTAGCCTGCATGCGATCCAAGCTGTTCCTGGCTCACGACGTTGTCCCCGCCGCCAGACAGGTCCTTTCGACCCCGGCGGGTACGGAACGAAACCGCCACGGTACCGCGTTCGGGTGCATCGGCGACCTCGAGCATCAGCCTGTCGGTGCGAAGCGTTACACGGCAGCCGCGACCGCGTTCAGCGGGTTCTGCCACGATCTCGTGTTCGCTAGTGCGTAGGCGAAGGTCGCCGGCAACACGGCGAAGGAAACGCTGCGCATGATGCTTGACGCCCGACTCCCGCGCGGCACCCGCGCTTGCGCGGGACGCGTGGAAAACCTTGCTGCTGTGGTTCATAAATGCCTCGAAAAAAAACGGCGAGGTGCTCCGAAAGGAGTCACCCCGCCTGGCAGGTAAGAGGGCCGGCTTTGGCCGGCAAAGGGAATACGTCAGTGCGTGACGCGAACGCCCGAGCTTGTGTCCATGAAGAGCACGCGATCGCCAGGCGAGAACAACTGGTCGTCGGGTTGAGTAATGACGCGAAGCGAGCCATCCGCCTTGCGCACCACAATTTCGAGACCGGCGGTGCGCGAGAGCGCGTCGCTCACGTGCTGGGCGACGAAGCCCGTTACGGCACCGGACATCGCTGCCGCGACATAGCGACCGTTGCCATTTCCGATCGTTTTGGAGCCGAGAAAGGCGCCGAGACCTGCGCTCACGAGGCTCGTGAGACCCGAGTTGTTGCCCGGCACCTGAATCGTGATGCGGCGAACGCGAACGACGGTCACCTGTTCGAGCGTACCGGCGCGCTGGACATCCGAGCGTTGGTAGACGTCGGGCGAGCCGAAGTCGGTGCTTGCGCAACCCGAGAGAACGGAAAGAACAACGACGGCGAGAAAAATGCGGATCATGGCGGCTGCCTCAAGGTAGTGAGGGCAACCGGAGCCCCTTCGGGCAGTGGTTGCCCGAACGGGTATGGGAATTGGCTGGGAGGTGACTCCCAGCGCGGGTGAAGCGTTGAAGGCGGGGCTAAACGCCCACGCCGTTACGAATGACGTGTCAGATTGTGCAGTTCGACGTGGCCAGCATTCACGAGCCGACGTTCAACAGCGAACGGCAGATCGTAGTCCCACTGCACCGTTGCCGTGCGATCGCTCCAGACGGAAACGATCGTACCGGCATGAAGCTGCGGGGGACTTGCCTGGACATCCTGCGCGGTGATGCGTTGCTTTTCGCGAAAGCCGTTGAGTTCGAGAACCTTCACGGCGGGTTGCGAGGCAGCGGAAACATTCAGCATGGTGCAGCTCCTTTGAACAAAAAAGGGAGCCGCATCCCGAAGGGAGTGGGCTCCCAACGGGGTATGCATTGGCGGCAGGACGAAGGTCCGGCCGGTGAGACAAAAAGAAGCACAGCAGCACGCCGCTGTGGTCAGGTCGATGCGCAGAAAGCGCGGGGAATAGGGACAGTCTAAGGCGCGCGCGCCCAGTGCCGAGCCGGAATGCTCGCCGAAACGACCTATGTTTTATCGGCCCGCACCACGCGCGGTGCGCGCACGAAGTTCGTGCTGCCGGACCTAGGAAGCTCCGGACGAAAAAAAACGCAGCCCGCTTTCGCGGGACTGCGTTGGTTTCAGGAATTCCGGCGACGCGTTGAATCACGCACGGTAGCCACGTCCGGGGACGTACTGCAGGCGGTTCGAGCGTTCCGGCCAGGTCAGCCACGCGAGCGCCAGCAACAGACCGAACACGTCGGCAACCATCTGCGCCAACTGGTTGACATCTCCGGTCGCAAGATACTCGCGACCGTCGTACTTCCACGTGGACGTGATGCCGTACAGCACCGCAAACACGAGCCCCAGAAGGGCGCGGTTACGGGTGGTCTGAGACACGAAGCTCGACCACAGCATCACGAACAGCACGCAGCCGGCGAATGCTGCCGCAAGATGTTCGATACTGCTGGGCGCCCAGTGTCCAAGCCATCGCACCTCCAGCACACGCAACCACGCATGGTGAGGCTTCGCGAAGCCCCACAGCCGGTGGAGGCCGGTCGCAGCGAACAACGCCACCGCGAACAGCATGGCCCTGGTGCGTTCCGTCGCCGCGCGGCCGAACCGCGCCTGAACAGTACTTGAAAAAAACATATGCATTTGAAGCTCCTTGCAGGAATAGGTAACGGTCGGCCCTCGGGCTGAGGGCCGAAATAATTACGGAGGGGTATGAGTCACACAGCGGCGTAAAACGCTGTGTGACTCGCGGGAGGTGCCCCTCACGCTGCCTTGCGACGGCGTGCGGGCTTTTTCATGGGCGGCGCTTCGTAACCGAAACGCGCCCATGCAGCGGGGTCAATCGGAATCGGATTCGTGCGTCCCGTTGCGAGATTCACGAACACACCCGAAAACGTAAGACCGCCATTTCGAAACAGCGACCAGAGCAGGTTGAAAGCCTGCACCGAAATCGCCTGGTTGATGACGAGCGACTGCTTGCGCAGTGCATCCGCCATCGAACACGACGGGGAATCGTCACCCTTGTCGTTCTTGGCATTCAGCATGTCCGGGAACAGATCGCCCACATGGGGCAACCGGTCGTGCCGGGGCTTGCCGAACTCGCCAAGAATGACCTGACCACGGTCCGTCTCGTTGCCGCAATCGAGGTAGTAGAGGCACTTTCCCCGTCTCGCGGCCTGCACGATCGCGTGACGCGCACGTCGCGAATCGACGCAACCGATGACGATGTCAGTGTGCAGGTTGATCCGCGAATCGATGCGACGCGGTTCAGCCACCCAGTTCGTCCCCATCAGCAGATTGAGCCGGTTCACCAGCAACGTCGCCTTGTACTGGCCGACGTCGTTGGGATAGAAACCCTGCCTGCCAACGTTGAATTCGCTGACCGTGTCATCGTCGTAGACCGTGCACTCGATACCGCCCGGGTGCCCCAGCTCGATCATTGCGTGGTGCAGTCGCGCGAGCGACGGGAGCAGCGCACTGCCAGTACCACCCGCGCCAACCACAACCACCTTCCACGGTCCGTTGAGCATGTGGGGCGGCGTCTTGTGAAGAATGGGTCCGTTCATGCGACCTCTCCTTCCAGTGCCGTCATCCACTTCTGCGGAACCGCCTGCGCGGGTTCGAACCGTCCTTTCGCACAAAGACGCAGCGCGACTGACGGTACGCGATGGCAATGACCGAGCACGAGCGCAAACTTCACGTCGTGCTGATCGTCGCGATCATCGGTCGTCGAGAAGTACGCACTTCCGCTGCCGTGCGAATGGCAATCCACGACCAGCCATTCACCGCTGCGCAATTCCGGGCGTTCGTAGCTCAGGTGAGCAGGACTGTGCGACAACGAGGGAAGCGGTACGACGCGAAATTCCCCCGTTGCCGCGTCCCACACAATCCATGCGCCCGCCTCGTTGGGAAGAGCCGCACGCGCCATGTGTGCAAACCCCGCGACCAGTTCGGCCGGCACGGAGCCGCACGCCAGTTCGGTCAGCTCGGCCGCCTCGCCATAGGGCACCGACGTGCGCCACTCAAACACCCCCAGCCGACGAACCAGACGGATCCATGGGCGATTGATCTCGAGGAACACGCCATTCGACGCGATGAGCAACCGCTCGCCCGGCACGGTCATGGGCGCCACCGGCTCACGCGTGGGCACCATCACCGAGGGGAACGAGTGCTGAAGAGCGAAATCGATGGGATTCATGCCTTCCCTCCGATCGCGCCAGCGACGAGCTTGCCCGCCGTTGCACCTTTTATCGGTACCAGCACGTCGAGCGGAAACACCTCGAACTTGCCGTCGAGCATGTCGCGCCAGAACGCATAGAACCAGTCCTCGTACGTCACGCGCTTGCCACCGTGATTCGGATGCGTGAAGGCCGAGTTGAAAAAGCCATCTTCCCAGCCGCCAATCGCATCAACCTCGATGCGCCGGGGGACCTGCGCCGAACCGATGCAGATCTCGCCGAGGTCCCACGTGTTGAAGTACGGCGGCTCGAACAGCGGCGTATCCGGAGTCGGGCGTCCGCTCTCCTTCAGCGCGAACACACGGAACCCCGTCAACGAGGCCTGAAACACCAGCCCCGGATGCGAAACAACGCGACTGCGTTTGCCGAGTTCCTTGCAGTCAAAGAACACGCGGCGCGGCGCCGGCGGACACCACCACGTGACCGCGGCGGAAGACACGCCCAACAGGTTGGCGGGCAGAAATTCGCACTTGGGCGCCGCGCTCTTTTCCAGCTGCACAAGCGTGGCGACGAGCGCGCGGCGATCGAGGGGACGGCCCGCCCCGATGACGGGGCGACCCGACACGCGATCGGCGGCGATCCGGTGGACGGTCGCGTAGTGCGCGCCGTTCTGGCCAGCATAGAGCAGCAATGCAGACGACAGGGACACGTCATGGCCTGTACGGCCAATCGAAACATCACTCATGGGAAAAACTCCTGATTAAGGGCTCACCACCAGCGCCAGCAGCCGGTCGAGGTGGTGAAGCATCTGGAAGGCAAGGCTCCATTGCGCGTACTGCTCGCGGATGCCCTGTTTCGTTCTGGAAAATTCAATGAAGCGGCTGTATTCGGTCGCTTCTCCGGCCTGATACTCACCGTTCATGTAGTCATCGAGAATCTCGAGGGATCGCTCGTTGCTCGCGAGCATCAACGTGCAGCCCGAATAAATCGGCCGCGAGTCATAGCCCGTGTTCAGCAATGCACGCTTGCCTGCGCGTCTGAGCAGCCGATGAAGCACGGCGAGCTCAGCACACACCTTTGAAGGCATGCCCGACGAACGCGCCTGCAGCTCAAGCAACTCGCGCTCGGAAAGCTCGAGCCGCCTGCTGCGGCGCCCATCCGGTCTCGACGGCCTCCTGATCTCATCGGGATAGATTTCCGGGAGAACGTTCGACGGCAGGTAACGCTCCACCGTCTCTTCGTCCGCGCCGTGATACGCGACGAGAAGCTCGCGCACGTCTTCGTCTTTCGCGCTCTCGTCGCCCCCCCAGTGCATGCAGGCGAATTCCTGGAGGAACCACCCGGGCGTGCGAATGAGGACGGTTTTCCCGGAAACACGGTCAACGAGCGAGAAAAGCGTGTGAAGCAGTAGCGGGTGACAGGCCCTGAGCGGTTCAGCGAGCGGGCCGATTTCGTGCACCCACTCATCGGTCAGCTTCACACCGAGATGAAGCGGACCTTTCGGCTCGAATTCATCGTTGTGCTGGTAGGCCAGGCGATCCCCGACGGCGTTGGTATCGCAAAGCTCGAACTTGACCGAGAGAGAGCGCAACGGCTCGCGAAGCTGCCTTTGCATCCAGACAAAAAATGCCTGCTGGAACGCGTTCGCCGCGCTTGTCGGCGCTTGCACGTCCGTCGCACGCAACGGCCCGTGCCGGAACTGGTCGAGCACGATGTCGTTGATGGCGAGTTCGGCGCGCCACCTGAGCGTGATGCCGGACGGCACGTCAGCTGCAATGTCCGGCAGCGTCAGAACACAAGCGGAAGTTCGATGTCGGGGAGCGGCAAGGCGTGGCGGTTGCCAGGCTTCGCCCGCGCCGTCAACGAGCGATCGATCAGCGTATGGAGGATCGAGGAGCATTTGTTCATCTCGTCGTCGAATAAAAAAACCACCCTTTCGGGTGGTTCCTGTTGGTTGAAGCCGTTGTCCGGATCGGACAGGGCCTTGAGCAGGGCGTCCTTACGCATGGGAGCCTTTGGCACCGGCTGCGCGGACGAACTTGTAGCTGGCGACCTCCCCCGCGACTTCCGACCCGTCGACCGTGGCGGTCGTGAGTTCCGGATACTGCGCGGCGTAGAGATCGCGAACCTGATCGGGCGAGAACGCCGGACCGGGATCCACGAAGTGCATGCCGTTGTAGATAAATTCGCGAACGAGTGTGGCTACGTTGATTGCCATGGTGCGAACCCTCACAGAAGAGCGAAGAGATCGGACTTACCGTCAGCAGGTGCTGCCGGCTCCGAAGTTGCATCGGCCGTCGGCGACTGCGCCGCAGTGGCGTTGTCGTCGTCCGGCGACTCGTCCTCGTCGTTGCCGTCGGGCTGTGATGCGGGCGCGGGAAGCGCCGGCTTCGATCCCTTCGACAACGCCTTCTGCGCCTTGCCCGCCTGCGACTTTTCAGCCGCCTGCAGGATCTCGTTCGTGGCGCTTACCTGCTCCGCGAGTGAGCGGTGCACGCCGTGGAACGATTGCAGGGCTTCGACGAAGCCCTCATCGAGATCGGCCGGCGACGCCGTGAGCACCAGCGGTTGCCGCAGCGCCACCTCTTTCGAGTCGCCGCACGGCATGACCACCACTGCCATCAGGTCGCCTGCCATTTTCATCGTGAGCGTGACCTTGCCGGTCTCGCGCACGAATGCTTCGAGTTCCTGGAACATAAAAACCTCTTGAAAAAAGGAACGCCGCGAGAAAAGCGGCGTGTATCAGGGAATGTGCCGGGGAAACCCCACGGCAGTTGTCAGAACTTCAGGACCTTCAGCACCTTGCCGACGTAGTCGAAACCCTCGACGGTCAGCATTGCCTCGATCACTTCAGCTTTCGATTTCGCGAACACTTTCTTGAAGTGATCTGCGCCCATCGCTGCGCGCAGACCGAGTTCGTCGGCTACCACCTTCATCTCCGACTTCGTGATCAGCTCCAGAAACTCCTTGTCGAGCTTCCAGTGCTTCGTGAGGTCGAGCTTGTGGTGACGGCACATCTGCGTGAGGTACGTAACATCGACACCCTGGATTGCGGAGAGCGTCATGGCCACGACGAGCTTCACCTGCTGATCCGACTGGACCTGCGACGCTGCCGACGCGGCCTTGCCGAAGTCACCCACGGCCGGCTTGTCGTCAATCAGGCGCTCCCACACGGTCGTAACCGGACCGCCGTCGATGCACCGTGCCTGGCCAGTCGCCACGATTGCGATCAGATACTGACGCGCAAGCGCAACGTCCGTACTGACCTCGCGACGCAGCGCCTTGCGCCAGAGCGCGACCCGGTATGCCTTCACCCGGTCGGATTCAGACACCGTCGTCGCTTCAGGTGCAGCTGCAGCGGGCTTGTCGCCCTTTGCAGCGTTCACGGCCTTCGATGCGCCCGCTGCCGGCGCAGCTTTCGCCGTTGCCGGTGCCGATGGCTTTTCGCTCTTGATGCGTGCCGCAACCTTTTTCATGTTGCAGACGGTATCAAAGCACTGGCCCTTGTAGACGTTGCCCAGCGAGTCGGGCAGACCGCTCACCGCCGCGCCGAAGTTCTGGCACGCGTAGCACGCCTTCGCCTGCTCAACGCCAACGCCCTTTGGACCATCTGCCACGAGCTGGATGCGCGTGTGGTTGTCGCCGGGACGAACGACGCGAACGGTCTGGTACTCGTCGCGCAGGCCTGCGGCCGTTGCTTCGAGCTGCTTTTCCGTTTTCTCGCTGTAGCAGGCACGGTTCGTACAACTGCCGGTGCCGATCGACTCTCCGAACATCTCAGCCTGAGCGGCCGAGTTGTGCGGGCAACCCGCGCAGTCCACCTTGTCGAAGATCGCGGCAGAGAGCGAGCATGCTGCGCGCTCCAGCACTTTCTTCAGGTCCGCGACACTGTGCCCTTCTTTCACAACGACGGGCAGGAGCTTGTCCTGCTGCTCCTTCGTGAAGGCCGCGAACAGTTCGGCGTGGCCGAGCTTGATGCTCCGGGTGTTGAGTGCTTCCAGAACGGACGCACTGCAGTTCATGAGCGCGAGGCGACTGTCGAGCGTCTGGACGCTCCAGCCGAGACGGCGTGCCGCCTCCTCCCGATCCCCCTGACAGCGACCGACGAGCTTGGCTGCGTCGACTGCCTCCTCACCAGGCGACATATCGGAACGCTGGATGTTCTCGATGAGCGCCATTTCCTCGGCTTCGAACTCGTCGACGTACTTCACCGCAACGGGCATCTCGTAGCTCTCGCCACGTTCTTCCATCGCAGCTTTGTAACGACGCCCGCCAGCGATGAGTTCGTAGAATCCATCGTCGATCGGGCGAACGAGAATCGGCGTATCAACGCCGCGAGCACGCACCGACGCACGCATCTCCTGCATCTCTGCGTCGTCAAAGTACGTTCTCGGGTTACGACCGAGCTTGATGCGGGACAGCGGAAGTGTGGGTTGCTGAATAAGCTCTTGCATAGCGGGTCTCCAGAGAGGGAACCCGCGCCCCAACCGGGAAGAGGATTCCCGAAGGGTCAAAAAAGAAAGGCCACGTGGGCCTGTGTCGATGCGCATGAAGCGCGGTAGATATGGCAACGATAGCCCGCCTGCGCATCGCGCATGGCCGGAAAGATCGCGAATACGGGATGGCTTTCAGGAAAAGGAAAAGGGCCCGGACGTTTCATCCGGGCCCTTCTTTCAAAACAGCGTGAGTTGGTCAACAACTTCGAAGATGGGGGCAGGCGCCGCAGGGAGCGTTGCGATCGCCTCCTCGAACATGTCCGCGATGTCGAGTCCCTCGGCGCGCGGTTGTTCAAGCACCGCCGCTCCGCCCCCTTCGACCTCGAGCGCGTCGCTTGTCGGCGGCGCGGCGACGACGGCAGGCTGCGCGTCCGCCTCGACTTCAGACTTCCCGGCCTCGGGCGCCAGCAACTCGCGCATCGCATCGAACGCCTTGCGTGCACGCAGGCGGTGACTCCAGCCGCCGAGCACGTGTGCGGGCGTAAACCAGTGTCCCCAGACCTCCATTGAGAGCGCATTGCCGTGCACGACGATGGCGGGAATGTGGAGCAACGACAGTTGCAGGTAGGCCATATGGACACAGCATGGATCGATGTCGATACAGGTTGCGTGCATTGCCTCCTGGTAGTTCAGGCCGGCATCGTGAAATGCCTCGGCTGTTGCGATGACCATGCCGCCCGCGCCGCATGCTGGTTCGTGCACGCGCGCGAATCCCTGCGCGTCGGCTCTCGCCACGGTGTCACCGCCGATCATCGCGGCCATCAGCTTCGACACGTGGTACGGGGTGAAGAACTGCCCGCTTCGTGCGTTGCCAAGGTCGAGCATCATATAGGTCTCGCCGAGTACATCGGTGAGGCCACTTCCTCGAACCCCAAGCGCGCAGGCTCCTGTCATCGTCGCGACGCGCACCTCGAATGACATCGTGAGTTCCGAAAGCATCTTCGGGAATCTCGCGACCTCGTCCGGCTTGTACTTCCCGACGATCTCCATATAGCGCTTTTCTCGCGCATCGAACTGCGCGCGATCGACGCTGTTGCTGATCGCGAGCGCCGCCAGTTCGACAAAGTCGCGGAATACCGTGTCGAGATGATGGCCGTAGGAAAACTCGTTAATGAGCGCGACGAGGTTGCGCTGATGTTCGTCAGCCGTCTGCTCGTGCTTTCGTTGTGCATTCTTGCTCATGCCGACTCCGTGAAAGAGGGGCACGGCCCCTGCGGGCGCGATGCCCCACAGGGAAAAAGAAAAACCGGCAGCGCCGGTAAGGTTCGATGCGTCGACGACGCGGGTGATCGTGCAATCGTAAGTGGAAACCACCCATCGGTTTCCGCACAAAGAAAGCCGCTACGCAGGGGCTTTCGCTTTTGGGGCACCCTCTTTATCCAAATTTCCGTGGACAAGCCTGTGGAGAACAGTTTCCGCAACAACCTCCGGCTCGCTATCGCGCCCAAATCGGCGGCCTTTCCGGCCGAGTGAAACCCCATGCGCGCCGGAGAATGAACGCGGGCGGGCAATCGGGCCACGCTCTTGTCAGGAGATATCCATGCTGGATCTGAAAAAGCCGCGCGCCTGGGCAGGCTCGCTCGTTTTCGTTGTCACGGCTGCGGCGACGGTGCTTGCCGTACTATGGCTGCTTAGCTTGACCACAAGCCGTCAACCAAACGTTGCGCGCATCGTCGCTTTCTCCCTTGTGGTCGGACTGGCGCTCGAAGCCATCCGGCGAGTGAAGGTTGCAGAACTGCGCAGGAATGTCGCCAAAGCAGACGATCAGGCCGTCATGAAAGTCACCATTAACGATATTGAAATCGGCGAGGTCCCGGAGCCACTCTTCGCCAACATGAAGCTTGTCGTCGCAAGCGATGCGCGGAACTACGCCGCACAGTTCAGTAGCATCCTGGGATCGATCTGGCGTCATACCGTCTTGACACTTGCTGTCACGGCCGCTCTGGTCAGCGTCTACTTTGCATGGCAATGGCTGGTTTATCCGGCTGACTCCGCCCGCGCTATTCTCAGTTTCGTAGCCTCGACGGAGGCACACGGAGATCCCGCGCAGAGTCTCGCGAACCGGTTGAATCTAGTGGCAAGCAGCGTCGCAAGCGTCTTTGCCATGCTCTATATGTTGCTCGGCTGCGTGAGGATGACGTTTGGCGCACCCCTCTCGGTGTCCGGAGCGTTTCATGCGGACCTTCAACGTCGCGTGCGCCTGATTCTCGGTACTCCGTCGGCGGGCGCGATGTCGTTTCGCCGAGTACGGTCGGCGTAGGTCAACCTCTCCGTTTAGGCGCCTAAACGCTTAAACCCGGAATTGTGCAGTTTTTGTGCAGCTTTCCGGCGATCGTCCAATCGAAACCAGCGCCAAATTAGCTGGCTTTTCCTCGCCCATCTGGTTTGCACCGCGCGAAGATGGACCGATGTCCCCGACCGCCTTCACTTCCGGTGTTGCCTCGCTTCGCCTTCGCCGCGTCCGTTACCCGACGGACGCGGCAGCCCCCTGCGAAGGCGTCGTCACCCAGCACGACGCGGACAACGAGATGGTGACCGTTCTCAATACCGACGATGGTTCTTTCTGGCACGGTCCCCAACGGCTAGTCCAGGTCGTGGCCTAGTCTGCTCGCGGCGCCCCAACCAGGAGAACCCCTTCATGTTCGAAGTATCGTTCGACGGCGAGCGAGTGCCGCTCACCGAAGTTCAGGAAAATCCAGCACGTTTCGCACGCCGCCTTGAGCGCGCCAAGATTGTCCCCGGCTTCGCGCAGTGCCACTGCCGCACGGACTCGCCTCGCAAGCTCGTGATCCGCCGGTACGGCGCTCTCTTTCATCTCGCCGGCTGGCCCGACGATGGCGTGTATCACGCAGAGGGATGCGAATTCCGCAAAACTCCCGGGACCGCTACGGGCGATGGGAGCGATAGCACCGCCGCTATCGTCATTGACACGGACGGTCTGAACGTGCGACTGGATGCCTCACAGATTCAGCGTGAAGTCGCGTCGGGACCCCGAGCGCGCAGCCAAACGACATCCAACGGCACATCGCGCCGTGCCGGTCCCCTGCTGGCCTTCATGCAAACCTTGTGGGTCAGCGCCGGCCTCAACTCATGGGCAGGTACCACCGATCACCGCAGCTGGGGCGCGGTGAACGCGATGCTACTCGGCGGACTTGGTGAAAATGCGCGGATTAATGGCGCGTCAGCTCAGGATGTCCTGCACGTCATGAGGCGATACGAGGAGAGCGAGCGCGATGCGATCAACGCGGAATTTGAAAGGTTTCTCGCCACGATAACCACCGACGGAAAGGTATCGCGCCGCGCCCTTGTGCTCGGGGAAATTGGCGCAGTCGGCGAAACCAAATACGGAGCATCAATAACGCTGCGTCAGCGCAAGTTGCGCTACTACGCGTCCACCGCACTCATCGAGCAGACCACAAAAAAGTATGGCCACGCATGGCGCGCAATCGCCGAATCCACGGCCCGCGTCATTGGCCTCCTGCTCGTCGAACGCACGACCAAAGGGCACCTGGTCATCATCGATCTCGCCGCTATGCTCTGTTCAGCCGCATTCATTCCCTGTGACTCGATCCACGAGGTCGCAATGGCCAACCGGCTCGTCGGCCTAAGGCGAGTCTTCGAGAAGCCCATCCGCATGGCCGAGGGCGATCAAATGCTGCCCGATTTTGTGCTGCTCGATACCCAGCCCGCAACGCACATTGAGGTCTACGGCATGAACGGACTCGAAAGCTATGAGGAGCGCAAGGCGGAGAAGCGCTCAATGCGATTGGCTCGCGGCATCCCGACCGTAGAGTGGAATGTCGATCGCCAAACAGTCAGACAGGCCAGGCTGCCTTCACCGGTCCAGCGCACTTGACTTCGTCCACGCTCGGTTAGCGCTGGATTCGATCCGGCCCGGTTCAGCAGAATCGCCAGAACCAACCTCGATCTCTCTATCCGACGCGAGTAACAGCGAAAGTGAACGACACAATCGAAACAGAAGCCAGCGACGGCCGTAAATTCGCCCACCAGAGAAATTGCTGGGACGGCCGCGCCGTCTGCGTCGCCGCCATCGCGCCTGCTACAACAGCGCGGCCCGACGACACGTGCAAATGCCGACGGCTTGGAGACTGGAAGGGTTTCCATCATCCCCTGTGCGATAAAGCCTACGAAGACGAGGTCGCTCTACCAGCGGAGATCGCCCCGCCCCAAGGAATCGAAGCAACGTTGGAAACCGACGCGCTCTGCAGATGCACACCTAAACCATCGCGACAACGAGCAGCACGATTGCTGGGGACCCTCGCGGCCGCGCACTTTGATCTTCGGAAAATTTCGCCCTCCAACGAACGAACCGCCGTTTCGGCCGCGCTGGACGAGGCAGAGCGGCTGGCCCGCGAAGTCATCGACAACCCTGTCCCAGACTCCGTGCGAGCCGCCCTCGAACGCATGTGCACGCCTCTGGATCAGTCCTGGCTCTCCGGCGCAACAGCGCAGGCGGACGCTCGTTGCATGAAAGTGATCCGCGAATACGTCCTTGGCGGCAAGGCGGCGCGAGGCTGAAGATGGAAAATACAACGATCGAGTGGGCCGACCACACTTTCAATCCGTTTGTTGGCTGCACCAAAGTCTCGCCAGGGTGCGACCACTGCTACGCCGAACAGCTGCTGGACAAGCGGCTGCACAAAGTCGTTTGGGGCGCGGGCCAGCGACGTCTTCGGACTAGCGCTACCACCTGGCGCGAGCCGCTGAAGTGGAACGCGCGGCACGCAGAATTCTTCGCAACGCATGGCCGACGCCAGCGCGTGTTCTGCGCCTCGCTCGCCGACGTGTTTGATAACGCCATCGATCCGGCGTGGCGCGTTGAACTGTTCGAGCTCATAGCGCAGACGCCAAACCTTGACTGGCTACTGCTGACCAAGCGAATCGGCAATGCCCGCGCCATGCTTAACGACGTCATCGACGAGTTGTCGCACGGCCTAAACACGTGGGACGAGCTCCCGTGGCCGGGGGTCTGGCTCGGCGCGACCGTCGTGAATCAGGAAGAAGCGGACCGCGACATCCCCAAGCTGCTCGAGGTGCCCGCGCGCATCAAGTTTCTGA
Organism: Paraburkholderia sp. CNPSo 3272; assembly: GCF_024206495.1. Classification (GTDB taxonomy): domain Bacteria; phylum Pseudomonadota; class Gammaproteobacteria; order Burkholderiales; family Burkholderiaceae; genus Paraburkholderia. Next base: position 129,597 of record NZ_JAMBPQ010000011.1, read on the forward strand.
GCATGGAGCCACTGCTCGGTCCCGTCGACATCAACGACTGGCTCGTACCGGGCTTTCCCCATTGCACAGGGTTCGAGCAAGGCGGGAGCATGGACAACGGATATTGCGGCCTTTGTGCTGGCCATAGAAGTGACCCGATTCACCAACAAGGCATGCATGACTTCGTCGACTGGGTCATCTGCGGCGGCGAGAGCGGTCCACATGCCCGTCCGATGCATCCCGGCTGGGTCCGCGATATCCGCGAGCAGTGCGCGAAGGCTGGCGTTGCGTTTCTGTTCAAACAGTGGGGTGAGTGGGCACCCAGGGAGAACTTCGCCGGCCCTCTGATACGCGCCGAGCGAACTGCGGTTTGGTCCGGCCACGGATGGCGTTTCGACGCCACGACGCCGACCGTGGCCGGCGGCCTGCGCCGCGACGACGAACCGACGCTTTCTCGGTGCGGCAAAAAGAACGCCGGAAGGACGCTCGACGGCCGCACATATGACGGCTTTCCAGAGCTCCGCAACTCCTTTCTAGACAAGCCGTAGACGTTGAAACCATCACACTATGTAAACAAGGAGAGCCGTGTGAGCAGCAATTGGAGTAAATGGGTTGATCCAGAAGAACTATATGAAATCGGGGCCAACATTCCTTCCGAGAATTACCCAGCGAGAAAGGGCACTGGCAATTTTCTGAAGGAATTGGTTGCTCTGCGCGGCTTGGAGTGGGTCCGAGAAACGATGATTTTCTATCATGCCGATATGGTCCGGGGGGCCCGCACCCGTCCGCACGTCTACGTGTCCTTCTATAAGTGGATGCTCGACGAGGAAATCTGGTCCTCGTTGGACGCACTAGCGAGGGCAGTGAAGATCCCCGCGGCTCGCCTGCGCAAGGCGCTCTTCCTCGCTGAATTCCCCGAGGAGATCGCCGATCTCTTTTTTCACGAAAAGCTCACGCCCCAACTGGCCAAGGCACTTTCGGCCCTCACCTCCACCGTAGCAAAAGACGATTTGATCTTCCGTGCGTCGATGATTCCAGAGTACGCAGACGTCTCCAAGAAGCTCCCTGCTCTCAAAGATGAAAACGAAGCGTGGAACCTCCGACTCGGTTTCAGTGAGGACTACGCTCCGTGGGACGAAGAGCACTCAAATAACTCCGGCGTCGATCTTCGTGGGTAGTTGAACCCCGCGTCCAGAGTTGCGGCCCTTGCACCGCTCACCTTGCGGCTTTGAAAACTGGCGTTGCGTGGATAATGACGGTCTACCATTCCACTAACTCCTCGCCATGTACGAGCAGCTGATTCCCTGTGACCACTGCGGCGGTCGACCGACCGTCGGTCGTTCCCAACGTCTGGTCTGCAAGCTCCCAAACCCGCAGTATGACTACACGGAGTGGGGCCGCATGTCCGGGCCTCCCCGGATCGGCGACCGACTGCCGCGTCCGCCTGAGGTCCCGAAGACCGAACCCCTGGTATGTATCTACTGCGCGGACTGCGGAATGCAAACGCCATGGGAAGCTACTGGTCGCGACGAAAAAGCCGCGATGGACCGCTGTGGAGCCGTATGGAACAGACGACTGATGCGCCCCGAAGCCGAGAAGAGCGACGTGCAGCGTCTTGTCGAGCGAGAAATTGGGGCCGCCGACATACCCGCTGTCCTCGATCTGCTATCGCGTACCGCCGGCAACTGGGAAGAGATGGGCCCGATGTTTGCGATGCTCGCTCGGCGGCTCGTGGATGCCACCGTTGTCACGTTTGACTCATGGCCAATCGACCCGGTGCTCAACGACGCGGCACGCTGGAGGAAACTGATCCAGCTCGCGAAATGGGTTGAGATCGACGGCGAGTCGTACGCCCAGTTCCCCAAAATCTATTCGCCCGCCGAGCACGACGAGATGCTATTCGAAGACCGGATCGCCACCGCCGTCGATTCGCTGCCCGACCGCGACCGCTGGTAATCGTTCGGACAAGCAAAAAAATAACCGGCCGCTAGGGCCGGTTGAATGGGTTCTGGGTGTTTGTTTCGAGGGGACCAGAACCTGAGAGACACGCCTTCATTGTGCCTCGCGGCCATGCCCTCTTTTTCCCCGTATCGTTGGTTCTTGAGTGCTCACTCGACGCTCCCCCTGGCCGCGTCAAGGCACTGCCATGATAGCCAGCGCGTTTTTCCCATCAGTGCGCAGCCGAACATTTCTCCAGACAAATAGCGCCTACGCGTTGCCAAGCAGCCGATAGAGCGCTTGCCTGGAAATCCCAAGTGCCCGCGCCGCGTGCGTCTTGTTTCCTCCCGCCGCCTCCAGCGCCTTCGCCGCCTCCTCGACGGTCGGGGACGGTTTCGCCAATCGCTCCTGGCGCGCGAACGTCGAGAGATACGCGTTGGCCTTCGTCACCCGACTATGGCCGGCAGCCTCGACAACGCGGCGCATTGCCTCCTTGTGCACTTCGGGATCTGGCCGAGTTCCAGCGAGCTTCACGGGCGCTGGGACACCGCTCGCCCGCTCATACAGCTCCTGCAGATACTGATGACGCAGCCCGTGGCTTGTGACACCCAGCCCCTTCTTGTTGACGCCGTGCTTCCGCAGCACCGTCTTGTACCGGTCGACCCATTGCTTCAACGTGCGATCCGCGGGAATCGTCGAACCGGTCATCGGGTTAGCCAGCTGCGCTGCCTCCTCGAGCACCGCGAGTTGGTCTTCGATCCGCACCTTGCGCTCGCGGCCGCCCTTCGTGCCACGAGTGACGCCAAGGTTCTCGATATCCTTCACGGCCTCGGCCGGTCTCAGCAGGAAACTCTCGCTGATCCGCAGTCCGAAAGCTGCCTGAAGCTTCAATTGCACCGCCACCCGTGGGCACGTCGTCGCAATCTCCGCAATTTTTTCCGTCGCGTTGATACCGTTGCCCGACCATGACTTGTCCGCTTCGGCCACGTAGGAACGCTCCAGCCCGTTTGCTTTGCGATCCACATAGTCCGCGAGCGTGCCGACCAGGTGTTCCTTCTTCATCCACCCGGCGAGCGTGCGCAGATACGTGAGCTTGTTCTCGATCGTCCCGCCGCTTTGCTTCGCATCCACCCAGCGCCGCACCAGCCACTCAATATGCTTCTGCCGCAGGTTCCACGGGCTCGTCACTGCGAAGCCGCCTCCACGCAGTTCGACCAGCGCGACGCATATCGCACGCACACGATGTTCCTGTGTCTTGATCGACAATGACCTCCCGCTGACTCGCGTCCTGCTGTGAACCGTCGCCACGTGCTCATCGAACAGGTCTATCAACTCCTGTGCAATCGCGGGCGTCAGCCGGTAGCCGCGCACCACCGCTCGAACGTTCAGTATCGCCGCCACTTTTTTCCTCCGTTGCCGTTGCGCTCCGCGCGAAGTTGCGCAGATTGCTGTGGCCAGGTCGGTGATGCCCGATGTCCCTGCCTGACATCGTTGCGGCCGCACCGACCTGACCGCTGTTACTGGCCGCCTGAGCGGCTTCGCCGATTCCCCGGCGCGGGGTTTGTTGCCTTCCTTGCCTTTAGCGATTCCATCCGATCAGCCCGACGCACGGAAGAGATGCGTTCCGACTGTCCACCTTGCTGCGGCACGGGCCGGATCGCGCTTCGCGCAAACCGCTTCCCGCGGTTACTGCCTGTGCTGCCTTGCCGCCTGCTGTGGCTACCCGACCGGCCCCCGGACGCGTTTCCGCATCTGGACACCACACAGCGCCGTCCGGCCTGTGGGTGCCCGGGCCAACTGCCGGGCAATTCCTGTTGCGCATTTTTGGTGACGGCTGCGCGGACCGTTCTATCTTCCGTACAGGGAGGCGCGAAACACTGGCGTGGCCAGCGTGCAGACTCTCCCCCGTTCCGAAGCACGTTCATCTCCGCCGCGGTGTATCGGGCTTCGTGAACGCACCCAGCGCTGTGGGCTGAAGGAACGTGTGTAAGGCGTATGAGACCGAGGGCGCGAACTGTCCAACTGTCCGCACCCACTTTGTCTCATTGCGCCGCATTCCGGCGGACACCCGCCGATCGTATGGATATCGCACTGTCCAGTGGTCCTCAGAGTGGGACAGGGTGGACTTGATCTGATTGAAAAAAAAGCCGCGTCACGGTGGCACGCGGACAGTCTTGGGAAGTTTGCCCTTGCGGGCGGGGGGGCGTTGGCCGATTTGGCCAGAAACAGGACGCGCGAAGTGCCATGCACTTCAGGTCGATGCGCCAGGGGCGCGACAGGTACTGACAAGAATAGGCGCTCGCTGCAATCGCCCGCGAGCAAAAGATGACCTGTTCCAGCGCGCTTTTGGAAACTTGACTTCCCACTACGCTCGATAGACTGGACTCAGCAACATGCCATTTCAAACTGGGCTCCACAGCCTTTTGAGATCCCGGATGAAGTCGGACTTCACGTCTAACTTTGCCGTTCACCCGATTCGTTCTAACCAGGGAACATAGACACCATGAAAACTGCAGTCTTCGCTATCGACGTTGGCTACGGCAACACCAAATACGCTCACCGCGCAGCGAGCGGCACGGTCGCGACGGGCATGTTTCCCTCACTCGCCCCGCTCGCTGCAACCCACTCGCTCTCTGGATTCGGTGAAGGCGTTCTCGCATCGCGAAAGGTGGTCACTATCAAGATCGACGGGATTAACTATGAAGTTGGACCCGACGTTTCGCTGAGTGCTGCCTATGGCAAGACAGGCCGCGCTCTCGCCGACGACTACGTGATGACCGACAACTATGCCGCGCTACTTTTCGGCGCTATCCATTTTGCTGGCATCACGCAGATTGACCGTCTGGTACTTGGCCTGCCCGTGCACAACATGAAGAAGTATTCGGCCGCGCTCAAGGACCGCTTTGTTGGTGCACACGATTTCGGCCCCGGTCGAGTGGTCGTCGAGCGCGTCGTCGTGATCCCCCAGCCGCTAGGCTCACTCGTATTTGCTGCCAGTACGCGTGGCGACAGCTTCAATCGCGACGACGCGCATCTCGTCATCGACGTTGGCTATTTCACGACCGATTGGGTCTATGCGAACGGTTTCGCAATGGACGACACGCGCAGCGGCGGTATGCCTGGTGGCGCGTCACAGATCTATCAGCGCATCGCGCGTCTGATCTCCGTGGACGAAGACGATAACGTGACTGAGATTGAGCTTATCGACAAGGCGCTGCGCGAATACAAGCCTTTCCTTCTCTACGGAAAGGACGTCGATCTCTCGCCCTATCTCGAGAAGGCCAGTCCGATCGTTACCGACGTCGTGAAGGAAATGCAGAACAGCGTCGGTCATTTGCGGAACGTGCGATCGATCATCCTCTCCGGCGGTGGCGCGGGACTCTATGCATCCGTGATCCGGCATGCGTTCCCTCGCATTGTGATCGAGGTGATCGATTCCCCATGCACGGCCAACGCGAGAGGTTTCCTGCTTGTTGGCGAACGCCTTGCGAGCGAGCGCCGCGTAGCATGAGCGACAAGATCGAGATGACCGTCACGGTCAATCCACTTGTCTCGCCGAAGCTCTACCAGCGACTGCGTGCATGCAGCTCGCCGCGCGAGCGCGCAATCGTGTTCCGCGCGCTCGCTGAAGCCAGGCTATGGGACGAGACCATGGGCAATGCTCACCCGGTCGAGCGCGGCGCCCCGGACCGTCGAGAGGCGACCGCCGTACCGGTGTACATTCGGCAGGCGACCCCGGTCCCTCTAGACGTCGCGCCATCGCAGAATGCCGCGACGGGCACCTCCGCGGTGGTGTCGCGCGGCCCAATTGCCCCATCTACAACGAGAGCCGAAATGGGAGCATCGTCAGACGCGTTCCAGACTGTTCGGGTTGCCGACTCCGACGACTCCGGATCGGCATTCGGCGACGCGCTCAGCAATGAGTTTGCTCAGTTTGATTGAACAGGCGCTGCCCCTTTTCTCCCTTTCCCTACGTGTCCGCGAGCGTGCCGCCTATTAGGACCGAGGGGACGGTGGAAGGGTGAGCAGCGCCGCGCGACTTGACTTCAGTGTGGGCATGTCATCATCAAATCAGATGCCGGCGCAACCTCCTGCACCGGTACATAAACTTCAAAGGAGCAGTCAACATGGAATACGAACGTCTCTTCGCCATCCTCCACGGTCAACGCCTGGACGAGCCCCTCACCTGGGTCTATATCGGCGCGCTAGTCGCGGTCGCAATCGCTGGCTGGATGTTTGGCGGCGTGCTCTTTGACGGCGCCCACAACGTTGGGGAACAGTAATGGACAGGATTGAAAGCGCATGGACAACTTTCATGCATTGGCACTGGCTCGCGCGACGCGCGGCTGTCGCCCTCGCCTGCTATGTCGTGGCAATGCTCGGCGTAGCCCTCTACGCCGCAGGACTCCAGGACTCGGGCAGGCTGCTCTTCACTGCAGGCAGCGTCGGCTTCGCCTGGGCAGTGGGATTTCTGTACGCCGTGCGCACCGCGATCTCACTGCTTTTCACGTGTCGCCGCATGTTTTTGTAGATGAGGCGTTTCGTATGGACGAAAAAAAACGGCGGCTCCCGATGTGGGAGCCGCCGTTGCTTCTAGCGTTGGAATCATTGAACAGGCTTCGCCGATACGAACGAGAGCCGTCTCGTACAGAAGTCGAACGCAGCGTCGAAGGGTTGATCGCGAAAGACCATCTTGCAACTGCTCCGATCGAACACGTCGTAGCCAGTCGCGTCCGATTTGAGCACTGGCTGGTGCCCGTTTGCTGCACCGTTGGTGGCCACGATCGTGAACATGTTGCCCACCTTCATCTGGAAAAAGCTCATTTCAACCTCAAAAGAAAAGAGCCCGACGGTCCATCCCCGGCGGGGACGAATCCCCACCGGGCTGGTTCAAGAAAATGCCGGACTGGCCGGCGTCAATCAAATGGCCAGTGCCACGCGTGATGCGTGAGATGCTGGACGCCCCAAGGGGGCAGTTCCATGTGCTGCGATCCAGCGCGACTTCCATTGATCCGCGAAGTCAGTCCCACGTAACTTCGGTCGGTGCGGCACGACCGTATAGCCTTCAGCACGCAATCGTTTCGCGAGGACCAGGCCGGCACTCACGCCCGGCGACTGGCGCGTCCTCGGATCGATGTCATCGAAGTCCATGAAGATGTGCACGACCTTGATCCCGAGACCTTCCGGGACAACGAACTTCGAGAGCAGGATGCGGTTCAGGCAATTCCACACCGGCACACCAAACTCCATGTGTGCGCCATAGACTGTTTCCAGCCCTTCGCCCACACCGATCTCCCCGTCGATGGGGGACATCAATCGCACTGCGCCGCCCGCAAGCGGGTTGAGCGTCATGTCGTTGAGCTTCGCATCGAGAATCTCGCCGTCCCGCGACACAATCGTCGCCTTCGCAGGCTTGACCGGATCGAGGAAGGTGCGATGCAGCGTGCCAAGACACCCATCGGGCAATTCGAATCGCGCCACGATGCCCGGCCACTCGCCGAGCACCTTCTTGTCGTGGCGATACTCAAGCAAGCCAAGACGCAGCGCCGGCGACGGTCCGGCCGTGAGGCCAGGCACACGATCCTGCAGATAGCGCATCGACAGATCGCCCACAGCCTGAGGCTGCGCGCTACTCCACATGGCATCCAGTCGTCTTGCGACAAACGCCGGATCGGCCTTGCGCCTGGGCGCGGGCGCCGTCGAGTTGAGCGGCGCGCGTGACGTCGGCGGTGAGCCACCATCGAGCTCGCACATCAGTCGATACAGCCCCATGCGGTTTGCACGGGCGATCAGCTGAAGTCCGTCACCTGCCATCGGATAACCGTCATTGCACTTTCGGCAAATCCAGTCGCCGCGGCCGCTCTTGTTGTCATAGGTAAAGCGGTCATCGCCGCCGCACACCGGACAGGAACTTGCGTTACCGGTCAGGCAGTCGGCGGAAATACCGTAACTCATCAAGGTCGAAATCCACGCTTCCGGGGAGAGTGTGAATTCCTTCAGTTTGCGTTGCAGCCACTCGTACTTCTCGGGTGGCAGCCCGCGTCCAGATGTACTCATTAGTCACTCTCCGATTTTTGGAAGTGGGTTGGGTCGGTGCCTGAGACAGGCGTGAAAACGCTTGCTCAAAGGAGCGGCCCACGCGAAGCGAGCGGCTCTTTTGAACAGTTTTCAGGTAGGCGAGGAAGCGAGGCGCGCGATATGCGCCGTCGACAGTGGGTAGGCGTTGCGCAGCGCACCCGAAGGCGCGCCACGAAACGTCAGGTGAGGATCTGCGGGAGTCGCAGATCGCTATGGTGAGCCCTTACGGGATTAGATAGCAGCCCATGCCGCACTCGGATAGAGGCCTCGAAAACGGAATGTCGTCCATTTCATCAAAGCCACCGCCGGCGGGCGCACGCATACCTGCACCGCCACCAGCCGAGGACTGGGGAGGCCTTGCCCGGGGCGGGACGCTGGAAGCTGCACGCGGTGAGCCGGAGCCAGCGTTGCCTCCATTGCGTTGGGGTCGCGCGGTTTCACGCGATTCGAACCCCTCGTCATCACCGCCAGGCTCACGATGCTCGCCACCGCTGCGGCCGCCGAGCATCTGCATCTGGTCTGCAACGATCTCCGTCGAATATCGATCGGTACCGTCCTGCGCCTGCCACTTGCGTGTGCGGATGCGCCCTTCGATGTAGACCGACGAGCCCTTCTTAAGATACTCGTTCACGATTTCAGCCAGGCGTCCGAAAAACGAGACTCGGTGCCATTCAGTCATTTCCTTGAACTCGCCCGACGCCTTGTCCTTGTAGCGGTCGATGGTCGCGAGACGGATGTTGGCCACAGCGTCGCCGCTGGGCAAATAACGGACTTCAGGATCCGCGCCGAGATTGCCGACGAGGATGACCTTGTTTACAGATGCCATGGAGTAACGCTCCTATTTACGTGTAATTGACCAGAGCCACTTGTCCCAAAGAACCTGCTGGCCATTTTTCATGATCGGGCGTCCGCCATCGGTGAACGCCGGTACCTTGATCTTTTCGAGACGACGAACCGAAACGGAATCACCAACGCGGCAGCCACTTTGCGCGATCGCATCCTTCAGGCCTTCACCCTGGAGCGTGCGCTCGCCCATCGCGGTTTCGATATGCATGGCGAACGAGGTGTAAAACGGCTTGCCCGTCGGTCTGCGGTTCGGAAATTTCTCCTCACCCCAGCCAAGGACCTTGCCGGTCGTCGCAGCGCGGCTATCGTCGCCGCGTTCGACGTGCTCTCGCGCCGCCCGCCGCCGCACGGGCGCATGCTGCGTTTCATCTTCGCCTGCAGCGCCCTGAGATATCGGAACTTGCGGCTGGTCCGGAGGGGTCGCAGTCGGCACGCCGTTCGCACGAATTGCCACCGAGATTGCGTCCTTGAGCGGAACGCGATGCTCCCGAAGGAGTGACCAGTGCGGTGCGACCTCGGGAAGAATCTTCGTCCCGAACGGAGTCTCGCGCGGCGTCTCCTCAAACGCGGGCCGGAACTGTGCAATACAGTCGCCCTCGTCAACGAAAAGATGCAACACGCCTCCGATCGTGACGAACGTCTCGTTGGATGCGCCCTGCCCGACTTCGCGCGGCTTCGTCGGAGATTGCGGTTCGCAGCGTGTTGGCGGTGCGCTAGGCATAGGCGATGCCTGGACACTGGGAGACCGTCCGGGAAGGAAGTCCGCGAGTACGCGAAAAAGATGATGTGTGCCCACGGTGCCTCCTACAGCAACGTGCCGAAACAGGCATCACGCAGCTCCTCGAGATCACGCTTGAGCAACGGCCTTTCCAGTATCACTTCCTGCAGCGTCTCGGGATCGACGCCGCCCACGCGACAGACGAACTCATATGGGATCGCAGTTGGCCAGTAGTTCATGATCCAGCCAAGCGCAGTGAAGTACGCGGAGCGGTCCACCCTGACGTTGCGCAACCGCGCATTGATCAACGATGCGCAGTCCATGAGTGATTCGGGCAGCGTTTCGCCGTGTCTGCTGTCAAGCGCGAGTGAAATCAACGCGTCGACCAGCGCCTCGCGAACGGCGGGACTCCAGTACTGCGGATCCGGGAGTGGATCGGGTTTAGGGGGGACGACGAGTACCGGAGAGGCCTCGCCGAAGATGTCGAGCTGCCATGCAGCGACTTCTGCTTTCATCGATTGCTCCGGTGAAGCCGGGCAATCGCATACCCTTGGCCGGGAATGGATTCCCGGCTTGGGCAAGGGGCCGCCGCGGCAATGCCGCGGCGGAGGGGTATGACAGGGTCCTTAGTCGGTCCCGGTCTTCTTCAGGGGGATGACAACTGCCGACTTGGCGTACTGCCGCGCCGGAGCCGTTTGAACAGGGGTTGCAGTCGAAGCAGGAGCCACTGCGGCAGCAGCCTTCTGTACCTCAGGTTGTGCCTGCTCGCGCGCCTTGTCGGCGGCTTCGCGTGCAGCTTCACGCTCGGTTGCCTCGAGGGCTTTCGCCTTCTTCTGCAGCCAGCGTACGCCAAGACCAACGAGGAAGAGGCTGACGAAGAACGACGTCGCAGCCAGATATACGATGAGGCACAAGGCGAGCACTTTGCCCGGGGACTTGAGCACATCCTTGATCAAAAGATTCAGCATTTTTCTCTCCAGAAAAATTAACGCACCAGGGGATAGCCAGGCATGGCCTGGGATTTCGATGCTCGTGTCGAGCAGGGAAACCGGCGCGTAGCGCGTTCGCCGTGACCCATGGACGGGACACCGCGAACGGACTCGCGAAACGGAAAGTAAAAGGAGGGGGCGGCACGGGTACCGTGCTGCATTTCGATGCGTGCTAGACGCGGGGATACGTTCAGGCTAATGGATCGATCGGGGTAGTGCGCGATCGAAAGATCGCGAATTCCGGTGGGCTTACGTTCGGCCGTCCCGTTTTCAACCTGTCCGTTTAGGCGCCTAAACGCTTAAACCCGGAATGGTGCACTTTTTGTGCAGCTTTTCGGGCTTGAGCGCGAGCGCCGCCTTCAACGCCCGGGCCGCAACTTGACTTCCCGCAAACCCTGGCAGACTGGACTCAACATCACTACAGGGGGTCCTCATGCCTGGCATCTTCGCTCTTCTTGCTATCGGTTTCGTCGGCTGGCGATTGATCCGGCGCGTCCCACGTAAGCGCACGGCCCGCTTCGGCGATCGCTCACCCGCCACACGCGCGCTCGTGCGCGGAGAAGCAGGCGAGGAGGCAGTGCGCGCAGAACTGCGCCGCGTTCTCACGGCCCTGTGTGGCAACGACTTTTACCTGCACGACGGCGCCGTGCTTCTTCGCCACGCGCCGGGTACCGCCTTTCCGACTGCGGAGATCGACCATCTTGCAGTCACGCCGTTCGGCCTCTTCGTGATCGAAACAAAGAATTGGTCTGGCTTGATCGAACCCGGTGCCACTTGTGATGAGTTGGTGCGTGTCGCCATCAACGGCGAGCGCGAAACGCGCCGCTCGCCCCTTGCCCAGAACAGGACGAAGGTCGCGTTCCTTTACGCAAAACTTCCCAAAGTGTGGACGATTGAGGGGCTGGGTGTGTTCGCCGCACCGGATTGCACGCTTCATCCGGACCTGCCTCCTACGCTCATTCACAGCAACGAGCTGTCGCATTGCCTGCGACTAAAACGCCACAATTTCAGGCTTTCTGGCCAGAAACCGGTCAATGTTAGTACTGCCTGGAAAGCAATTATGCACAACGCATCAATTGACGAGAAAGATCTAGAGGAACACTACGAACGTGTACGGGTTAACCCTAAAGTTGTTTTCGGAAATGCCGTATGAATAGTCGCGCGACTAAGCAAAAGCTGCATGTTTTTCATCATCTTTCGCCGGACCTACGCCGGAATGGACGCGTACGCTAGGCCTGTACCTGCGCGCGCACAAAGAGTCCATGGCGGCGCGAACCAATAGCGCTCCATAAACACGCACGGAAAAAATAACCATGAGCAACAAGAAGCCACCTGTCGATCCCTCGTTCGATCCGAGCATCCCGGAGGACGACCGCAACAAGAAGTCATCTAGCGATTCCCTGTTCGATCCGTCCATCCCGGAAGACGGCGTGACGCTCCCGAACGACGATACCGGCATCGGCGAAGACCTCTACGACCGCCACCTGCCCTCGGATGCTGACATCGCCCTCGCGGCTCGCGAGGCGTTTGGCGACAAGCTTCCGGAAGAGGCGCTCCAGGACCTGATGCAGACCAGTGCCGAGATCAACGAATCGGTGCGCCGCATCATGCACGAGCACATGCATCTCGGGTTCAAGTTTGGCGAGGTGATCCGCCGCGTGCAGACCAACTACGCCACCACCTATGGAAACACCGAGAAAACCCGAGAACGGGCGAGCAGGGAAGCAGTCGCTTATCTTGAAAAGCTTCACCGGATCTCGAAAGGCAAGATCCTTCTGCATCTGAAAGCCTACGCTCGATTCAACGAGAACAGCGACGCCGTTGAATTTCTGCGGCTGACCGACATGCAGTACCTCCTTGCCAGCGATATCACCGACGACATCGTCGAGGAAATCATTGCGAAGAAGAAGCAAGATCCGGAAATGTCCACACGGACCGTCCAGCAGTTGATCGCAATTCTTCGGCAGCAGCGGGACCGTATCGCCGCAGACAAAGAAGAACTGGAATCGGTAAACGACGAGTACGCCGGCCTCATGGAGCAATTCAACTCTGCATCGAGCGAAACCAATCGCCTGAAGCAGGAGATCGAGCGGCTGCGTTCTCAGCAGAAGAGCGCGCAGGACGCCACGGACCGCTTGCGTAACGAACTCACTCTGAGCAGCCAGAGCTCCAGCGCGCTCCACCAGCAGCTTCACGACACGCAGGAAAAGCTTGACACCGTGCGCCGTGAGAATCTCGCTCTGAGTGCGCGCAAGCCCGACATGCAAGACCCACAGGTGAAGGAAGACCTCAAGCGCCTAGAGGATCTCTATGACGAACTGCGAGAGAAAAAGCGCGAACTCGACGCCGAGCTCGAGGAAAAGTCGGAGCGGCGCGCGCAGCTCGAAGCGGAACTCGAAGAAGGCACGGCTGCCGTCGAAGCTGCACGACGGCTGGACGAAGAAATGAATGCGCTCGTGAAAGACTTCAGCACTTTCGCACAGCGCTACAGCAGCGCACAGCTTCTTTGCACCGCAGACGGCAATCCCGGCCGCTTCAAGCCGCTGTTTCAGGCTCTCGGCGACCTCGTCGGCAAGTTCCATCTCGAGATCACCGCCGCAGTGAAGGCTGCATAACCTGTAACGAGTTCCGCGATTGTGGCCACACCGAATGGCCGCGCGAGAGACACCGAAAAATATAAGAATTGGAAAAAATGAGTACAGAACCGAATCACGTCAAGTCCGTGGATGACTACAAGGCCATCGAGCGGCTCTACCTTCCCCAATGGATCGCCGAACGAATCCGGGGCATCAACTACGATCTGGTCGATCACATCAAGGATGTCCTGATCTCGAACCCAGCGTTCAACGCGATCTATCGCGTCGAGGTCAAGGAGATCGTTCACCTGCGTCGCAACGAGAGTTCGCTGCGAAGCCTCCTCGGTGCACCATTTCTCATGCTCTCGCCATCGCTGCCGACCATTGAGGACTGGCGCTGCTTCGTCGATGCGACGCCCACGACGCGCGCGGTTGACGAACTGCGCCGCAAGATGCCGCCGGTGCGTGACGCGCTTACGACGCAGGCGATCCTGCATCACAACCGCCAGTTCCTCGACGTGATCCAGGCAGTGGCAAACACAAGCGTCCTGAGTGCTCCGCTGCTCGGGATGACCCCGGACCTCGCTCGATACCTTGGCGAACTGCCCGGATACAAACTGCGCACAGCGCTCGAACGCATCCGCGACCTGCCACTTTTCCAGTGGCGCTTCACTTCTCCGGCATTCTGGTTCGAGTTCACCGCGAACGATCTCCTTTACGACCAGGTCGCCCACCACATCATGTCCACGACGCCCTTTCGCGCAGGCGAGCTGCCCCACACCGCGAACTGGGCCGACCTGCGCCTGGGTCGGGAAACTCACGAAATGTACGCGGCCGCCCTCATGGCGCACGGATGCCGTGCCAGCACGGCTGCGACCCTCTTTCGCCTGCCCCAAAGCAAGACTCGCCAGATGTACATGGCAATTCACGGCAAACCCTCCCCGTGCGGCAACCTGCCCAACTCGCTGCAGTGGTTCGTTGAGAGGCCCCAACAACGCCTGCACTCGACGGTGTTCATATGGCTCTATCGTTCTGCGCTGAATATGGGCGCCAATACGCCCCAGGCGCTGATCGCCGCCGCGGATCTGTACAACCATCTGTTCCCCTCAGGACGCGCATTACTTGCCACCGATCGTGGCTACAACCTCACCCGAGCGATGGCCGCAGATGCACGGCTTTCAATCGCGCCATGCCGCGAATGCAGCACGCACTACATCGTCTCGAACAACGAGTCGAAGATCGAAATGCGCAACAGCTTCACCTGCCCGGCATGCAGCGACACCCTTGTGGGCCGAGTGCGACTCGCGAAGGGAGCCGTCTAAATGCAAAGTCACGAGCTTCCCGCCGGCCTCGTAGTCTTCAGCGCCGATGGCAAGGCGCAGTTCGGCTGGCAGAACCCCGAAACCGGCGCGTACTACGCCGAAGATGACGGGCACTGCATCGTTGACGCGGTCGGCGGCGTGCCGTGGCACGCAGGCTCGATGCACTAACGGGAGCGCTGCGATGAATGACCTCGCGTGGATGGTTCGCGACAGCACGTCGGCTTGGCTTCGCGGATACGGAGACCTGCGCTTCGACCAGTACGAGAGCTTCTATCGCAAGGCGCTCACAGTGCACGGTGCACCAAGCGACCTCGAACAGATCAACGAGGAATATGCTCGATGGATCGAAGGGCGACCGAGCAGGATGCTTTCACTGCTTAACCGTCCAGTGGTCGCACACGCACTTATCGCCTTTACGGCGGTCTGGATCGGCGGGCAGGCGGTTCCCCATCTCGCTGGCATCGCGCCGAAGTCAACCGGTGCCCTTCTGGTCGCCGCATTCATCGGGCTGCGCGTCTTCCATCGAAAGCGCCGCAAGCGCGGAAATTGACGCAATTCGCATAGAAGCCCGCTTCACCGGCGGGCTTCTTCAGTTTTCGCTTAAAGAACCTTCGGATTCTTTCCGTTTACCCCTAGAGTGTGCCCCGCTTCCGCCACGGGAACTTGACTTCGCTCCCGGCCTGGCAAACTGGTATCAGGCTCGCGCGAGGGGCGCAGCTAAACCACCAAGGACCTGAAGAAAATGAAACAGAACAAGATCACCGCGCTCACCGCCTTTTCCTTTGCAGCCGCTTTGGCGCTTTCCGCTTGCGGTGGCGGTGGCGGCGGTAGCGGGGGCTCGGGCAGCAACAACTCGTCATCGGGCTCGGGCTCGACCGGCTCCGGCACGACTACCCCTTCCACGTCGACTGGCAACGTGTCGACGCCGCAGTACGCATCGGCGAGCGCGCAACAAGCCATTTTTGACCAGATCAATACGCAGCGTCAGGCGTGCGGCTTCCCGGCACTGACGGAAAACACACTTCTCGATCAGGCATCGCAAGCTCATGCGGACTACATCGGAAAGAACGGCGGTACGATCACTGATGATGAAGTTTCGGGCAACCCGGGCTTCAGTGGCGCCACATATGCGGATCGCGCAACCCACGTCGGCTATCCCGCGAGTTCCGTAGTAACGGCAGGCGAAAGCGCCGGCTACTACACGAACGCAACGCTGAGCGAAGCCGCTTACGGCGCGAACATCGCAACCGCATGGTCGAGCGGGGTCTATCATGTAGCGGCTTTCGTGTGGCCGGTTACTCAAATCGGCGTCGGCTGGAACGAGACGACTTACAACGGTTTCCCCGAGGCGCATGGCGTCATTACGGTCACGAATCTGCAGCCGATGAGCGGCAGCCTCCCCACGATGTTCCCGTGTGAGGGCGCGACGGGGGTGCCCTATAAGGTCGTTGGCGAGACCCCCGCCGCGCCCAATACGAGCGGCGCTTGGGGACCTGCTGTAGCCCTAGGCGCCAATTCGGGCGACACGATCGCATTGACGTCTGCAACGCTGACCGACACTTCGGGCAACGTCATCAACCTGCAACTGCTCAATTCGACGAATGATCCGAACAAGCTGATTCAAGCTTTCGAGGCGGTTGCTTACCCTGCGACGCCGCTTTCGCCGAACACGAAGTATTCGGCGGTGGTCTCGGGAACCATTAACGGTACGCCTTTCACTCGTACCCGCACGTTCACGACCGGTAGCTAACCGGCTAGTCTTTCTGGATAGTCGCAATAAAAAAGGGGGGCAGTCTTCACAGGCTGCACCCCTTTTTACTACACCTGAAAGCGTACCCACTGCAACGCGATCAATGGCACGTGCCAGGGTTTTTCATCATGCCGACAAGGAGTAAATACGCGACATTATTCGTCCCAGTCTGGAGATAGCAGATACTTGCGGCAACGATGCCGGGCTGTCCGGTATTGGCGTCAATCTGACCAGCTTGAGCAACGAAAATGTCGTACACATTGCCGTCCGAGGAAACAGGCATCGAGCCAGTAGTCGCGGGATAAGCCCCATTGCAGTAGAGATTTGGTGCGATTGAACCTGCGCCATTCATGACTGGCATATAAACGTTGCTATAGCTAGCCGCGCCTGTCATCGTGCCGCTGGAAGAAATAGCGTACTGCGAGGCAGGAGGTCTAAGTACCGTCCCAGCTATCGTGCCCGGGAAATTGCCGGTTGCTTCACATGCGGCTAGCTGCGTGGGTGGAGTGACCTGGCGGGCCTGCGGGACGCAAACCAAGCCAACCCATTCAGATCCGTTCCACACGGGCGCCGATTGTTGATCGTATCCAGGCGCGCATGTCGGCGGCGCGTCGTAGTGACACGCCGGCTGCGTAAATCCCGAGCCTATCCACTTCGCTGGCGTGAGCGTGGTCCAACCGACACCGGTCGAGCAGGTTGGCGGTGTCTGCGGCGCTCGGTATTGCGGCCCAAGGCAGCTCGAATCCTGATAGCCATAGGAGCAATGCGCTGGGGCCTCCGCTTTCGCACTCGCCGCGCCGAGCAACAGAATCAGTCCAAGTGCAAAGCGCTTCCAGCGCGACATGCCGTTTTTCATGGCTGCTATTCCTAATAAGCACAGTAGGTTTCGACGACACCTTGTGCGCCAATGTTGCTGTTCGAGCCGTCGGTCAAATAGACAGTCCAAGGTCCGGTCCCGGTCGAATAGGCGTTGAACTGGGCGGTCGTGTTGATGTTGAAGCTCTGGGGCACCAGCAGGATCTGGGGGGATCCCCCTGCAGAGCATTGCGGCGCCGGAACGTAGCTCCCATACCCGACCGTGTAGTACTGGTAGCGCGGAGCGGGACCGCTGACCGGGACCCACTGGTTGTAGAGGCAGGACAGCAACTGGCCAGACCCGTCTGCATTGGCTGCGACGCGCGTGGTGCCGGAAGTCGAGGCGCAGCTCGCGCGAGGCGTCGCCGTGTTCGCCACCTCCAGCGCGCCGTAGACCGTCGCGTTGCCATGCACCGCGGCCGTGCCCGTGTCGATCGGCGCGGGCGCCGTGCCCGCAGAATTCTGCACATAGAGCGTCGAGGGCGTGCGCACCGCATTTGAAACCGCGACGTTTGACGCCGACACCGCGGGCACTGCGATCGTGCCCGTCGCGTCGATGCTGTTGACGTTGTGCAAACTCACGCCGTTGACGTTCTGGTCGCCAGTCCACGTCAGGCTGCCGTCACGCCGGATGTAAAGCGAGTTGCCGTCGGAGTTCTGGCCGTTGGTCGCCAGAATCGCGGCCGCGGGCGTCCCCGTAAGTGGGTTGTTTGCGGTCCACGCGCCGTTGAGTCCTGAGATCGTTGCGGCATTGCGGGTCGACGAATAGCCGAACTGCACGTCCTGTGAGTTCGCCGCTACAGCGATCTGCGCCGCGCCCGACACGTCCGGTTTGCCGTTCCGCGCGTATGGAAGCGACGGGTAGAAGATCCAGGACACGTGGCAGTTGCCTGCCGTTTCCGTACAGCCAGCCGGAAGCATGCTCATCTGGATCGTGTAGGTCCCGCCCCAGAACGGCCCGGCGCGGTACGCCTGCTTCAGATTGCCAGCGGTCTGCAGGTCCGCAATGGTAGGCGCAGTCAACGTCGAGTTGCCCGACTGCGTGTACTGGGTGAGCAGCGTCGAGAAGTTCTCGTTGGCCCAGCGGCCCAGAGCGTCCGTGATCACCGCCTCGTTCTGGCCTTCAGTAGCGAGCAACGATGCCAGATGCTTCTGGATGTCCTCGCGGATCGAGTACACCGTCAGGATCGCGGACGCCGCGAGGAAAACCGCCATCTCGATAATGCTGCCCATACCTGGTCCTTAGCTGCGCGTCGTGTACATCGCCACCGTGGCCACGTCGCCACCGGAGGCACACGCATTGCCCGCCGTCGCACTGCTGAACTTCGTCGACGGGCTCGACACGACGGTGCCATTCACCGTCACCTCGGTGAAGATGTCGGCGACCGCGCTGATCGACATCGAGCAGACCGCCTTCGGCACCGGATAGCTCGTCACGATCGCGTCGTTCGACGACGTGACCGTGCCGGGTTCCGCGGTCACCTGGCCACCGAAAATCCCCGTCACCGAGGAGTTGTCGCTAGCCACGCGAGCGCCTGCCGCATCGAACGCGTGATTCTGCGCGAGCGTCGCCAGCGACTCGGCCGAAAAGTCGGAGTCGTTCGCGGTGGCGTTCTGGATGCCCGTGTGGAACATGCCCGCCTCGCTCTTGAAGGTGGACGACTGCACCATGTTGCGCACGAACGGAACGCCGTAGAAGAGCGCAAGCGATAGCAGGGCGGCAGCGCCGAGCACCGCGCCCGCCTCGATCAGCGACAGTTCGCCGCTCTGCTTTTTCAGGCGGCCGAGACGACGATGGAATTCCTTCTGCTCGGGCGTGCGTTGGGAGACGTTGGTTTTCATGGAGGTCCTTAATTGGAGGTGTTGCCGGTCGCGGCGCCAAGTGCGCTTTGCATACTCGTGACGCCCGTGACGACGTAGGAGCCGACACCGATGCCGATAAACGCCGCCGCGGCAATGCCGAGCAGCACGTAATGGGTAGTGCGGGCGTTGCGGCGTACCGCCTCAACGACGCGATCGAGCGAACTGCGGCCGAGCGACTTGATCGCATCCACGAAGTTGTCGCGACGCTCTGCGTCGGCGATGCGGTCGACGAGCACTTCCGAGAAGATGCCTGTCGCGAACGCGCGCATGGGTAGCTCGGGCGAGGCCTTCAGGCGTCGTTCCATCGTCGAAATGTGCCAGCGCAGCCACGGGTCGGCGTGCCGGCGCAGGCGCCCAAGCGCCCCCGCGAGCGTGAGCCCCGAGTCGAGCAGGCCCGACAACGAGACGATCAGCAGCGCGGCGCGCAGGTCGCGACGGTTGCGCCACATCATCGGCGTCGCATCGATGCGGTTGCGCAACGTTCCCGTCCAGCGCTTGAGCCCGTAGTAGTACGAGAACACACCCGCTGCGAGCAGGCAGACGTTCAGCAGCCAGTAGTCGTAGCAGTACGTGTCGATCGCGTACAGCACCCTGCCCGCGGGCATCCACTGGTCGAGCGGCCGCACCTCGAGGACCTGCGGATAGACCATCCCGCCAAAGAGCATGCTCAGGCCGTACATGTAGCAGAGCAGGACCATGGGATAGGCCATCTGAATGGCAGTCGTGCTCGACAGCACGCGCTTGGCGGAAGCCGCCATCTCGCACAGGTCGAAGCCGCGGCGCGCCGCGTCATCCTTGTCGGAAGCGAACGCGAGATCCAGCAGCGAATACTCGTCGACAGGCACGAACGGCTTGATCGCGAGCGCGAGCCCATCGCCCTTACGCATACGCTCCTCCATCTCGTCGTACGCAAGCCAGACGATCTGCCTGCGATCCCGCGCACGCTTCTTGAGCACCTGGAGGCGCTCGATCAGCGTCTCGCGGTTTCGCAGGCCCGTGGCCTGCTCGATGTCGAGGCGTGACTCGCGATAGAAGCCCTCGCGCGCCTTCTGGAAGCGCCAGCGGGCGATCTTGAGTCGCTCCGCACGCGGCAGGCGCATGCAGATGCCATAGAAAACACGGCCAATCACGATGGCATCCTCCCGTCTCGATCCGGCAGCACCGTGTAGACGCGGAACGGTTTCATCGAGCGGTCGATAAAACGAGGATCGATCAACCCCTGCGAAGCCTTGTAGAGAGCGTGCTCATAAATCGTCTTGCCGGTCATGTCGGCCGAATCGAAGCCTGCGACCCGTTCCTTGCGCCACGCCGCCTCGGCCCCGCGCCAGTCGCGTACAACGATGTGTTCGAGGAACTCGGGCGTGGGCCGGTAAAGCTCCATCGCAAGCGTCTGGCCCTTCGTACCCCCCGCCACCTTGCCGTCACGCGTGAACAGCCCCTTCTTGCGGCAATGCTCGCAGCCATCGTCGTTGCGGCATGCCATCTTCGACGTATCTAGGCCAAACTTCGTGCGCAGCAGCTCAAGCTCGGCTGGGCTCATGACGTCGGCCGCTGGCTTCTTGCAGTGCTGGCAAAGCAACGGAATCAGCTTCTGGTTGCCCACCGCGTTGATGAACTTGTCGGACGCCACTTCATCGGCGGCCAGCCGCAGGCGATCGCCCAGCAGGCGCATGAAGACGCCGATGATGCTGTCGGCGTGGATCGTGGTGCGCACCGGGTGGCCGGTCAGCGCGAGTTCGACAACGAGACCTGCAATGGTGGAGTCGAGGATTTCCGCCACGGTCAGGTCGTCCGGGTCCATGCGCATGAGCGTGCGGATGATTGTCGCCACCTTGCGCCGGAAGTCTTCTTCGGTTTCGTCCAGCCCGCGCGGCACCGACTGATCGGAAAGCCAGGGCATCGGATACTCCGAAGGCATGCTCACGGCGTACTGCTTCTTGAGCTCGCGCCCATCGACCATGTACGAAAGCGCACGCAGCAACGTGCTCTTGGCGGAGCCTGTCTCGCCGGAGATAAGCACGGCACCACCGCTGACATGCCCCAGCGATTCGATGATCGAGAGCTGGCTTTCCTCGAGCCCCATCGTGTCGGGCATGCGCACGGTGTAGTTGCGGAAGTTGCCGTCCAGGATGCGCATCGCCACGTCGAAACCGCCCATCTGCGGGGCGCTCTGCCAGCGCAGGTTCAGCGTGGCCGTGGCGAGCGCGAGCGGGATCATGGCCGACTGCGGCGCGGTAGGCTGGAATGCATTGCCACTGTTGGTGTTGCTCTGGACGAGATCCTGATAGGCGGCGGACAGCGCACGCAGAACGGTCGCCTTCGGCATCCGGCGATAGGTATAAAGATCGCCGTCAACGCGAAAGCGGAGTTCTGCATCAGACTGGTAATCGCGTGATTCCCAGTGCACGTCGCTCGAACCGTATCCGTGTGCGGCGTCATTGACGTCCCTGAAGAGCGCAAGCGCACGAGAGCCTTCGGGAACGTGGTTCGACACCCGGATGCGCGCCCGGTCGTAGACGTCTGCGATGACGGCGGCCGTCGCCACCATCTCCTCACGCACCGAGATATGCGCGCGCTTGAGGTCGTTCAGATAGGTCGCATACAGAGCGGTCTCATGAAATTCGCGTGTCGCGATCACGACCGCCAGGCCCGCCTGCATGTCCACCGCCACGAACTCGCGGCGTGCCTCCGGTGTGATGTGCAGCGTCGCCTCGGGCGTCGTGTCACAGAGGATGCGCTTGAAGTCGACGAGCGCCTGGGCCGAACTCAGCCGCGGCATGCCCACCGGCGTGTACTCGATGTCGGGAATCGCGAGCGCGTGGCCATCTGCTGCGGCAGGCTCGGGCGTGTCGCGTGGCTCGCTTGTCTCGGCGCGCCGTTCATCGCTGGCTGCGCTTTCACGAATTTCGTCAAATGGCGTATGCGCATCGATCACTTGCGCGCGCGCCGATTCCGTCGGCACCCCGGCGCGGACGACTTCTTCGGTACCGCGCTGTCCATCGCCTGCAGCCTCAGCTGCGCCGTTCGCGCCTTCGACAACGGATGGCTCCGCACTTCGTACTTCGACATCCTCCACAACCGGGGGTGTGGCCGCTGCCGTGGCATGCAGATCGGGAGCGCCCCCCTCACCAGCCTTTTCAAACGCCTCCACATCGGTCACGTCCGCATCGCGCAGATACGCGCCGAGCGAGCCTGCCGGCGCACCGGGCCCCCTGCGCACCGGACGCGTCGCGCCGAACCCGGGCTCCACAGGCGCGGCCGATTCCGACTCCTCCACGAAGCTGCCGCGCCACGCGCGAAGGCGCGCCATCATCCCGCTACGGGGCTTTTCGTTGCTTTCCAGATTTCCAAAGAGCGACATTAGTGCCTCCCGAAGCTTGAGACCGGTTGAGCCATGTTCACGCCTGGTGGCAACGGTGACGACAGGTCACCGAGTGCCGCGCCGGTCACGAACGTTGAAGCTGAGGATTCCTGTGAGTTGCCGCTCATCGGCACGCTCCATGTGCGCTTACCGTCGGCAACCGTGACCGAAAGGCCGTCGACCCGGCGCGCGATCCAGCCATTGAGGAGCTTCTCGCCAAGGCGCGCCGGATAGACCGCACCGTTGTAGTCGTACAGGACGTGCTGCCCACTGCCGTCGGCGAATGCACCGACAAACGTGACGGGAGAGGTACGCGCGCGGGGCACATACGGTCGCACGACAACCGCCGGAGCGCTCTCCACCGGCGCGGGCGTCTTGAGCGTGACGGCCGCACTGCTCGCGGGCGCATCACCGTCACCGCGAAGCGCGCGCGTGAGCTTGCTGCGTGCGAGGTCGTCGATATCGCGAAGGGTAAGGTGCGTGTCGCCGGTTGCTCCGGGCACGCTGGCCGGACCGGATGTCGATGCTGCGGCTCCGCTCGCGGATGTCTGCGGCGATACCTGCACTGCCGTCGTTGCGGTGGTAGCGGGCGCAACTGCGGGATGCGATGCCGGCGACGCTGCGACGGAGGCGGGTGCCGGAGCGTGCGCTATAGCCGACTCGAAAGACGGTGTCGCCGCAGACGCGGTGTGCGCAGCCACGACAGCAGCGACCACCGCCAGGCGAAGTGATTTATTGGACGACATAGTATTTGCCCTTCGCAACGAAATGGATGCCGACCTTGCCCAGTTCCTCGGGTGCGGCGGTGTCGAGTTTCACGTTCAGTGATTCGAGGGTCATGTTTGGCGGCAGCGCCGCGAGCAGCGGCGCCTGCCACCGGTAGCCGTCGATCTCCCAGCGTCCTTCGCGCAGCAGCGCGCTATGCCGCTCGCCTGCTGGTGGCGGCGACGCGAGCAGCGGATGGCTCGGTTCGAGCTTCACCTCGTAGCCAAAGCTCTTGATATCGAACGGCTGGACGGACATGCGTTGCGGCGGCGTCTGCAGCATCTCGATGAGGCGCTGCTCATCGGGCCAGGCCTTCATGCCCGTCACGCCCAGCGTGGCTGCCCGTGGAAGCGCTGGACCGCGCGCATACAGGTGCCGTCCGTCCGGCGCGAACGTGACGGGCTGCATGGCCGCCGGTGCGTCGCGCGCGAAGTCTTCGAACGAGCCGCCCGCACGCTGATAGGTCAGCGAGCAGAAGCCCGTTGACGGGCAGTCGGCCTTCTCGAACTGCCAGCCCTTGCGGTTGGTGTCGATGTAGTCGAGCAACGCCAGTGCGTCGGGCGCCAGTTGCGATGCGAGCGGCGTGCGGCCCGCAAAGACCTGATGCATCGCCTTTTCGTAGAGTTGGCTCCAGCTGGGTGCCGCGTTCACGATCGGCGGCGGGTTGAGCGCACCCCACATCTGCTTTGCCCCGAATCCGGCGATCGCAAGCGCGAGCAGCACGACGATGGAGTTCGGAATGCCCGCAGGCACGCGCGCGATGCGACCAGCTTTCTTCTGCTGCAGCAACTCCGCGGGGCTGAATGGCTCATCGCCCGGCGTGATCGCGTCGCCCGAGGCCAGCACCGTGAGCGGCAGTCCAAGCTTCGCGCTCTGCTGCGCGATCTCGCTGCGCCGCTTCGCCACTGTGCCCAACGTCACCACTTCGTCGTGGCGCACCGCGCCGCGCACCACGTGAACAAGGTGCACCTGCGCGCCGTCCTGCATGAGCACGAGCACGGCAGGCTTCGCGCGCACCCGCTCGAGCATCGCGACGCGCGCAGCACCCGAAAACAGCTTTACCCGACGGAGTTCGCCCGTGTCGGGCGCGCAAAAACCGCCGATGAGTTCCGCGCCCACCTTCATTTCGACGTAGTGCGTCGCGGAGAAGTCGCCCGCATAGCGCGTGCGGCTTTCCTTCGCACCTTTCTCGGGATAGGCGCTCCAGTCCAGGCCGAACGCCAGACGCGCTCGCTTCTCTCCAGGCAGCGGTTCGGTGATATGCATCGGCGCGCTCACATCGAAGGCACGACAGTGGCCGTCAGCATCACAATCTGGAACGTGCGCGACTTGTTCCACGTACCCGTGATACCGGCGAGGCCCCCGTTGGTCGTGCTGTCGGCGGTGTCCGTGACAGCGCCATACAGGACAACGGTCTGACCGTCCGAAAGCGCAATGGTCTCGTCATCCTTGCTGCCGATCGTGTGTGCGAGCTGGATGGCCTGCGCCGTCTGGCCCGAGCCTGCGCCCGCGGTAGTGAACGGTCCGTTCTGCTTCGAGCTGTCACGCCAGTACGCGAGCAGGATCTGGTTGTGATCGTTGACCGCTGGCAGGATGTGCAGAAAGTCGCCGGTCGTGAGGGTGCCAGGCGTGAGGCCCACGACACCGCTCGACGTACCGGTAATGCTGCCGGACGACGGTGAGGTCGTGCGCAGGTAATCGTCCGACTGGAAGTTCGCCACCGACACCGGCAGGCCATTGAGCGTGAGCTTGGAGACCGTGTTGTCGGAAACCGTGCGGCCATACTGGTTCAGGGCGTTGATGACCGCGTTCGTGCCCGAGAAGGGCGCGTTCGGCTGCAGGACGGAGAGGCCAACCGTGCCGCCGCCCGAGGAGAGCGACGTCGGCGATGCAAAGGTCACCGCCCACTTGGCCAGCCCTCCCTGAATGCTGTTGTAGACGATGTCGGCGTTCACCCCCGACTGGGTGCCGCGATTCAGCGCAATCTGGATGGTGCGCACGCGCAGCATCACCTGGCGCGTGGAGATGGCGTTCTCGCGCTTGAGCATGTCGCCCATGCGGTCCGCCGCTTCCTTCGTGTCGTACACGATCACGAGGCGGCTCTGCGGATTCACCGTGATACGGCCCATGGGGGACTTCAGCTGGTTGAGCGTATTCTCGATCGACTGGATCTGGTCGAAATCGCCCTTGCGCCCGCTCGACGTCATGGCCGAGAACGACCCGGTATCCGTGCTTGCGCCGCCCGTCGAACCGGTCGACTGGTTGCCTGTCGACGTGTCCGTGCCCTTGGACATCCGCGATTCGATCGACACCTTGCCGGGAATCGCGGCGATCTGGTACATGCGCGTGACGAACCGGTTGATGTTGATGGTCGAACCATCGAAGGACCAGTCAAGGCCGAGGTTCTCCGTCACGTCGTGCAGATAGCGACCGATCCCGCACGATTCGCAGGGCTGGTCGTACACCGGGTTGTCGTACACCTTCGCGCCGAAGCTCGCCTGCACATTCTTTCCGTCGCTCGATGCACGCGGAATCAGGCTGTCGCGCGCGATGAACACGTCAGGGCTCACACGCACCGGATAGCCGGAAGCGTTCGACACCAGCGTCGCCAGTGTCTTCATGTCGAGCTTCGGCGGAAACGTCACCTTCTTCTCGCGGAACACAGCGGGCAGCGTCGCCTCATACGCGAGGGGCACCGGGCGATCGCCGAGGAACGCGGTTGGCACAATCTCAACGAGCGGAATGCCATTTCCCGCGCCGCCAAGCGCGGCGCTCGCTGTCGCATTCGCCTGGTCGTACGCGCCATTGACATCGCTTTGCGTGACAGCGCAGCCCGCGAGGGCTACAGCGCTCGCCGCCGCGATCAGGGTACGGATGGGATAGAGGCGCATGATCACTCCTTGCAGTTGGCCGCGCGGGCGATCACGCGAATGACGTTGTTGGTGTGTTCGCACACGCGTGCGGGCGTGCGCATGTGGTCGGTTGCCTGCATGACCTGCGTGAGCACTGAACGAAAGTCGCC
Source organism: Paraburkholderia sp. CNPSo 3272 (assembly GCF_024206495.1). Classification (GTDB taxonomy): domain Bacteria; phylum Pseudomonadota; class Gammaproteobacteria; order Burkholderiales; family Burkholderiaceae; genus Paraburkholderia. The sequence goes on from NZ_JAMBPQ010000011.1 coordinate 155,659, forward strand.
CGAGAACGATGCGTTGAATTCGACCGGCAGGTCGTCGTCGATCTTCCATGCGAGCTGCCAGCCTTCGGTCTGCAGCCAGCGGTCGAGCGCGTTGCGCAGATTCGTGTCCTGCGGCGTGATCGTGAAGGACACCATGCCCGTCGGTTCGCCGCTTGCCGCACCGGGGACGACCACAGTCCTCACGTCAACGGATACCGGGGCCGAGGCCTGTGGCGTGGCCGGCGTGATCGGCGCGGCCGAGGCGAGAACCGTCGACACGACCGGCGTCTGGCCGGACACAGGTGCCGGGGCAGGTTGCTGGCCGGGCGCCGCGGTCCCGGCGCTTGCCGCCTGAGGGGCTGCCGGCGCACCGCCGCTGCCCAGCATCTGCCAACCGTCGCCGGCGGGCGCGGGGACCTTCGACTGGTCGGGTTGCATGGCAGCGACGGCCATCGTCACGGCGCCACCGAACGCGAGTGCAAGCAGCGCCTGCGCGACCTTCCGGACGCAAGGGCCGGAAACCTTCGGGAAGTGTTTGCTCATGATTTTCTTAGTGGCCCTGCAGGCGTCGGTAGATCGAATTGGCGTAGACAAGCTGGCGTGAGCTCGACGTCGCGTTGTACGCGCCGACGGCTTTCCAGGTCGGCCCGAACTGTCGAAAGTTGGAGGCGAGAATCCACGTGCCCACGTAGGCATTCACGCAGGCGTTAAAGAGGTGCTCGCGCTGGATGCCGAAGCGTGCGAGCCTCGGAAGCCACGAGGAGTTGATCTGCATGAGGCCGATATCCTCGCTGCCGTTCGCGTTGACGTTGATCGCGTTCGCGCGCATACCGGACTCCTGTTGCGCGATCGCGCGCACGAGGCGCGGGCTGATATGGCGGTACGCCGCAGCGTCGTCGATGCAGTCGGCCCGAGTCACGGCGGGCAGAACGAGAAGCGCAAGAACGGGCAGGACGGCGTAGCGCATCACGAAGCCGCCCCCGCACGCTCGAAGTACTTCACGTCGTGGCGGCGAAGCACGCTCACCATATTGCCGTCGGCTGTGACGATGAACTGCTCAGAGGTGCCGCTAAACTTGTAGAAACGGCCCTTCTGCTCGCCCGAGCCCAGGTGATGCACGTCCGCGACGGTGACGTTGATGACGGTCGGCGCAAACTTGAAGTACGTCTGCCCGCCTTCGTCGAATACGGCTTCGAGGTGCGCGCCGTTGCCAGCCGGGAAGTCATAGACGGTGCCCGCACTACGCGCCACCTCGACGCGGTTCGTCGCATCAGCGACAACGAAACGATCCGCACGGTCGAACGTCATCACGCCCGTATCCGCATCCCACTTCGGATGCAGCGAGCTCCCATCCGCGCGCGTGAACTTGAGATCCTTCGGTTTCGCGGCAAAACGGATCTGCGTGTGGGTGTCGTCACCATCGCGGATCGCGTTCGCACCGAAGTACTTTGCGAGCAGTGACTCCGCTGTGGGCACCACTGCGACAGCGTCCGACGCTGCCGAAACCGGGTCGGCATGCGTCACCGTTGCCGCAGCATAGGCCAGCGCACCGGACTTCTCGACCTCGCGGCGCAGACGAACATGGCGTTTGTCGAAATCGACGTCCGCATAGAGGCCGGTCTGTGTCATCAGACGATCAAGCGCGTGCATCCAGTTCTCGCCCGGCTGCGTCTCGAAGCGGTTCGCCGCCGTCAGGTCCACATCTTTCTGCGCGGAGCCGCTCCAGCCCTGTGGCACAAGTGCCTTGACGATCGAGCCAACAGGCATGGTGGCGTTGAGGCTTCGCACAGGCTCGAGCGGCCCGCGGTCACCGACAAGCGCCAGTCGCCCGCTGAAGCCGGAGAACGCGACAGGCTGGTCGTCGCCTGCGCCGGGCACCACGCCGTGACCACCGATGAACGAATTCGCACGGTTCCACGTTGCCGTGGCAGTGTGGCCCGCGACGCTAAACTGGATCGTGGCAGGTATGCCCTCCACCACCACGTATGGACCTTCCTGGTGGCTGCCCGTCACCGAGATGGTCTGGCCGGCGCGAGGCTGGATGTAGGTCTTCGATCCATCGTTGAAGACGAGCGCGGGCCGCTCGGCGATGCCTCCCGCGATCTCGTAGTCGAAATCGAACGGGTCGGTATTTGCCGCAGAGGCAATCTGCGCAGCACCGATGGCGCACAAGGTCGCGAGAGTAAGAAGCCTGCGCGTCATCTGATTTGGCTCCGATCAACCCGGTCATTCATGGCGGCGAGGAACGGAGCGCCGCCGCTTGACAGTGGCATCCCATGGTTAAAATGACCGGCATGATCCTTGTCTACCGCTACCGCGTAAAGTCGCTCAACGGCCTGCTCAACACGCAGAGCCGGGCGGTGAACTACGTATGGAACTTCTGCAACGACACGCAGAAGCACGCGCTCAAGTGGAGCAAGAAGTGGCCAACGGGCTTCGACCTGAATGTGCTGACAACAGGCTCGAGCAAGGAACTTGGTATCCATTCCGGCACGGTCAACGCGACGTGCGAGCAGTACGCGAAGTCGCGCAGCCAGCACCGGCGTCCTTACCTGCGCTACCGCGGACGGAACGCTCTTGGCTGGCTGCCTCTGAAGGGCCGCGATCTCAAACGCGAGGGTGACTCGTTCCGCTTCGCCGGCAATACGTTCCGCGTGTTCAGCAGCCGCCCGCTGCCCGAAGGCAAGATCAAGGACGGCACCAACTTCGCCCGCGACGCACGCGGCAACTGGTTCCTGAACATCGTGATTGAGGTCGCTGACGTGTCCGCGCGTCCGATCCGCGCGGGTGTGGGCATCGACCTTGGTCTGAAGGACTTTGCTGCGCTTTCTACCGGCGAAAAACTGCCCAATGACCGGTTTGGTCGAAGCGCGTCTGACAAGCTGGCGAAGGCACAGCGTGCGCGCAAGCATAAGCGGCATATCGCGAAGCTGCATGCCAAGGTTGCGAATGCCCGCGCCGATTTCCAGCACAAGCTCGCGCTCAATCTGGTGCGGCGCTTCGATTACATCGCGGTCGGCAACGTGTCGGCTGCAAAACTCGCCAAAACCAGGATGGCGAAGAGTGTCTATGACGCATCCTGGTCGTCCTTCCGGGACAAGCTCCGTTATAAAGCGATGGCGCACGGGGCCACGTTCGAGGAAGTGAACGAAAGCGGTTCTACCCAGTCCTGTTCGGCGTGCGGCTCGAAAAGCAGCACGACGCGGCCGAAAGGTATCGCGGGACTGCGAATAAGGGAGTGGATCTGCAGTAGCTGTGGTGTCGTGCATGATCGTGATACCAATGCTGCGTTAAACATTCTCCGATGCGGACGTGCATCGCCGGTTGTGGGAATCCCCTGCCATTAGGCGGGGGAGGACGTCAAAGGCCCGCGTTGATCTGGTTGAGATGACGCACGAAACGCGCGAGGTAAGCACTGCCCGGCACCGGGTTGGCGCTGTGATAGTAGGCAATGGCCTTCGCAATGGAATGCGTGCGGCTGTAGTTCTCGTTGAGGATCGCTTCCGCAACATGGATGTTCGTTGCGGGCGCAAGGGCATCCCACGGCGAGGCAAAGCGCCACCGGTGGTAGCAGTAGTTGATCTGCATGATTCCGACATCGAAGTCGCACCGGCCCGCCGCGATGAGCGCGCGGATCGCGCCATAGGCGTCGGAGCGCGAGCGAAAGAAGAAGCCCCGGCCTGCAACGTTGAGCGTCCACGGCCATGCGCGGCCGTTGTAGGCCGACTCGTTCAGGGCGATGCCCGCAAGCACCTTCGGATCGACGCTCGTATGCAGCAGCACGAAGGGCGTCTCCGCCCTTGCGCACGCCCATCCTCCGCGGCCTTCCGTGATCGCGGCCTGCGCTTCGTCGTCGAGTTCGTCCGGCTGCAGCCAGCCGCTGCGAATCATGAGCCCCGCGAGCGAGACGTCGCGCGCGTCGACAGAGACAGTCATTCCCTGCTCCGGCGTGCTACGCACGGACTGCCCAACGAGAGGCGACGCCCATGAGTCGAACGCGGCCAGGCCGCAATACAGCACAGGCTTTCCGTCCAGTGCCGCAACTTCGCGAGCGCCGCTCGAGGACAGCACGAGCGAAACCGGGCTGATGAGTTGCGCAATCGAGGCCGCGTGCGCCGTGCCGGACAGGAGCGCAGATATCGCGAGAGAACTGAGGGCGCGCTTAACCACGATACGGCTCCAGATGGATATCGCGGTTCACCTTGATCATGAAGCGTTGGCCCGGCTTGATCGTGATCGTCGGTGGAATATTCTGGTAGCGGTTCAGGATGGACTGCGACGTCTGCGCCGCGACCTGCCCAGCCGTGTTACCCACTTGCGTGACGCCCAATGGACCGGTCGTGGTGGAACTCGTGTCGCTGGTGAAGTGGTTCAGCAGGATCGCGGTCAAAAACGACGCACCGAAGATCTTCAGGAAGTGGTTGTTCACGTCGCCGGAGAAACCGGCGTAGCCGTTCTGGTCCGCGCCCTCGGAACCATAGAGCGGAACCTGCTTGCCGTTGGGCAGGCGCATCTCGGTAGCAGCGACGAGAATGCTCTCCTGGCCAACCTTGATGTCGCTCTGGTACGGCGCGGTGATCATGGCCCCCTTGGGAATCATCAGGCAGGTGCCCGTGACGCTGTCGTAGACGTCCTGTTCGACCATGAGCGCGGCGGTTCCAGGCCGATCCGAGTTCTCCCCTTCCATCACCAGCACCGGAATGTGGTGCGGCGGCGAGAGCGTGCACGAACCCGACTGGCCCACGAAGCCGGCACTCAGGAAACCCTCACCCGACGCGGACTGCGCCTTTGCGTCTTTGAGGAAATCGAGATCGCGGTCTGCCGACGAGGTTTTGGTGTTGCCCTGACCCATTGCAGCCGCAAGCACCTTTGCCTGCGCGTCTGCACTGCCAGCCGCGGCTTGCTGCGCGGCGATTTGCTGCAACGCCATCTGTTGGGGCGTCAGGATGCCGTTCACGCCGCCCGCGTTCTGCGCGTCGGCCGGCGCCTTCACCTTTACACCGGGGATGAAGATCGGCGAGGCGTAGACGTTGTCTTCCTTTGCGCCAGCCGACAGGTCTGCGGTACGCGAGCCAGCTTCAAACTGGTCGAGTGACAACGCCGGCTTCGAACTGGCGGTCTGAGGCGCAGACGCCCCGGCAGCCGCGGCCTTGCGCGCGCGCTCTTCGTCGCGACGCGCTGCGGCCTGCTGATCGCTGATGATCCGGTCGATGTCGTTCCCGCTGGGCCCGTGATCGACGGAGGCGGCGGCCTTTGCTGCCTTGTCATCTTTCGCCTGCTGTTCGGCCTTGTCGCTTGCCTTCGACTGGTAGTAGTAGCCCATTGCGCCGATGAGCACGGCGAAGATCGCGCCAACAGCCACGAGCGCGTTGCGGGGCGACTTGCCCTTGACGACGCGGTCCTGGTCGGAGGTCGGGGAGGAGTTCTGCGTCGACATGCGTTCAGAACCCGAAGAGGCCCGGGCGACGGCGCGTGATCGTCACCTCGTCGTTGGCGGCGCGCAGCACAATCTTGTCGGCCATCTGCTGGACCACGATGTACTGCCCGCGACGGATGAAGTTCGGGCTCACGTCATCGCCGTGATCCTTGACGATCGGCACGGCGAACGGCGCGTCCGCGGGCAGGCGCAGCCATACGGCCTTACCGTCGTCGAACACCGTCTCCGGCTTGAAGGGCGCAGACCCGTCTATCTTGTAGTCAAAGTTGAGCTTGTCGGGCGAGACACCGAGCGGGCCAGTGTCGTTCGGTCCACCCGCACCAGTTGCCATGGCACTCCCATCAGCGTTGTCGCGAGCGCGGACCTTGGCCATAAGCGACTCGGCATAGTGAAAGCGCACGCTCTGGTAGAAGAGCCCGCCCACCGGCGACGAGACGAGCGTCATGTCGTACTCGCGCATGTTGGTCGTGAGGTGGAGCGTATTCACAAGCCCCGGCTTTACCGGCTTGATATAGACGTGGTTCGCGCCATCCGTGTCGATGATCCACTGGACGGAGTCACCCATCGCTGGGTCGGTGATCAGCTTCTCGCCGGTCGCAAGTTCGATGGTCGTGAGCTTCAGCGGCGCAGCCATGATGCGGAAGATCTGGTCGCGGCTGTAGTTGAAAACTACGATGCGCGCGTCGTTGGGCATCGTGACCGGATCCGTGCCGGAGTTGTACGGATTCACCGGACTCATCGGGTCGCCCAGGATAGCGCCGACGTCGAGCGAACCGGCAGCCGACGTAACTTTGCGCGCGGCAATCGCGGGATGGGAAATCGCCAGCGCGCAGGCGAGCGCGGCGAGCGGCAGCAGTGAGCGGGATGCCGGGATCGTCATGCGGTTTTCTGGAGCGTGAAGAACGGGAAGTAGATCCCGAAGGGGTTTGTGCCGACCGCATCGTCCGAACTGGCCGGGAGGATCTGGTAGCGCAGCGTGAGTGCGTAGCGTTTGTCGACCGGTTTGTCGGCGGGAAACTGGGTCGTAGAGGTCGTGAACTCGACCACGACGGTCGAATCGTCCAGCACCGAGACGCTGCTGACCTTGACCTCGCGAACGAGCTTCGGATTACGCGTGATCTCCTGGAACGGCGCATCGTCCTTGAGCCAGGCCGCGAACTGGTTCTTGCCGTTGTCGACCATCTGCGACTTCACCGAATTGATATTGCGGGCAAGGCGCGAGGTTTCGATGGTCGGAGACAGCACCGGCTCAATCGTGAACCAGCGCTGCACCGACTCGGTGACGGACGAACGCAGCGCCTGATCGTCTGGCTTGTAGGCTGCGAGTTGCCGGACGAGCGGGCGGCCGCCGGCGTCGGCGGAAATGCCGTAAGACTTCACGACGGACGGAGGCGGCTGGCGCGTCCACACGGCGCCGGCCGCGACGAAGGCCAGAACGAAGTTCAGGATCTTCGAGTGGTTGAGACTGACGCGCAGGCGCGTGCCACGATCGAAGATGATCCCTTCCGGATCTTCTTCGGAATACCCTCCCGGTGCGGTGGAAAGGGCAATTTCTTTACGGGAACGACTACGAAAGAGGGGCATGACGCGCGCAGACTGTGGGCTCGCGTCAATTGAATCAGTCCAGGGCGTCGGTCCCCGGAGCAAAAGACAAGCTATTTTGCATACGATTGCGGCAGCAGCATTTTGGAAGCCGTTTCGTTTAGGCGCCTAAACGCTTAAACCCGGAATGGTGCAGTTTTTCGGTAGCTTTTGACCGGAATCCGATTGCGCAGAGGTAGTAGCCTTCGGTTCAAACGGTTCACACTTTCGCTCTCAGCCAAAATCCTTTAAAAACATTAAGTTACGACGAGAAGCGAGGCTTTTCCGTTTAGGCGCCTAAACGGGATTATTGCAAATTTCATGTCAATATATGACATTTTTAGATTCTAAAATTCAATTATTGCAATCAATACAAGCAATCAACCCAAAAACACGACTTCCGGGCTCCCACACTTGACACTAACTCAGGGCAATTAAGCTTTGGAGATCCGACAACGTTGACGATCATGGAACCGAAAACCAGTCCGAAACCTATTCCCAACAGAGTGACGGCCATAGCTGTCCATGCGCGCATGCGCGCTAACTCCGCCTCGCATTACGAACTTGGCCTGTTTTATCAAGCTATGCTTAAGAGGCGCCTATGGTCTTCACACCGTGATCTAGCGGAATCATTTGGCGTTTCCAGACCGAACGTATCGAAAGCGATCGCGTTAGCGCGCATTCCATCAGGAGTCGTCGACGCTATCGGTGGCGCGGAGCACATCAGCTTTCGCATTGGTCCACTCTTGTTGGACGCGATCGACAAGATTGGCGAGGCCGTTTTCATCCGAAGAGCGCGCGAGGCTGTACGTGTAGGTTACGCCGCGGTGGATGACATCTTGGAGTTCGCCGTGTTCGATAGAATCCCGCAGCGCGCGCCGAACAAGATTCAAGTTCACTTGGCGCGCGACAAAAAGTCACTACGCGTAGATATTCCTGATCTCGATGAGCTGCTACCGCATCTTCCACGAGTGGAGACGTTTATTTCAACGGCGTTCGTAATGTTTAAAGCGGCGCTCGACGCGGACATCGCCGCCAATGCCGAGAAAGCTCAACGCCGGCTGAGAACGAAATCGCCGGGCCCAAAAACCAGGACCCGGTGAAACGTCAAGCCGCGTCGCCTAGGTCAAGACGACTCTGTGGATGCTGGATGAACTGAAAGTCCAGAGAATTTACGGCGCGCCCGAGCTTTACGGGCTTCCAACTGATCACGAGATCGGCCTTCGAGTTCAGTTCATTCACAGCCATCTCAATCACTCTGCGCTTGATGTCCGCGAATCGATATGTGTCCGGTATCTCAAGCACGTTGCGAAAATCCTCCAAGGTGATCAGCAAACGACCTCGATCTCGCTCGCGCATTAACAACTCGAGGAGGCGCCACGAATAGAGTGATTGAAGGCCTCGCGCAAACTCGATCTGATACGACACAAACCGTCGCTGCAGCAAGAAGATGTGTGGCGTCAGGTCCGGCGAGAATGAAATCTCTGCCCAGCCCTCGCCTTCGTGGTACACGGCTTTCCAGACCCAATTGAGAGATACCTTCCGTGGACCATCCATGTAGGTCAGCGTTCTCTTTTGGAGGCTCGCGCAACCATCCCGCAACCCCTCGTACGCTGCCGTTGCCTGCTTCTCGCCAGTTCTAGGAGCCAGCGCTGCCAACGCAGCGAATTCGTCCGCTCTCACACGAACCGAGACATAGCCGTTCGAGCGCCCGTGCAAGAAAGGAGATTTTTTGCTGTCGACGCAACGGAGCGCCGCCATCATCACGCGCTTCTCGTTTAGCGAGAGTCCTTGCTGAGCATTCACCAGCGCCCGACTCATGGCGACAGTGCCCCTGATCCGACCGTCGCCGTCCGTTGCGGGCTCGTCCGAACTCTCGATTGTGATCGGTTCAACTTCTACAATCTCTACCTGCGGTTGCTCTTCGGGTTGTTTTTTCTTTCGCGGCACAAAAGTGACTCCTCACCATGGACGTCACAATTATAAGGTGACATCGGCACTAATCAAGTCACCATTGTGGATAACGGTCGGAATGCGTCCACTCCAGACCGGAATAAGTCAACTTGGGGTCGGATTGCGTCACGTCGAGGTCGGAATGCGTCACCTCAAAAGTAAAAGTAGACGCCAAAAATCTCGAATAAACAAATAGTTGCGAAGATTCGCCGACCGTTTACAAAAGGTTTTACAAACGAGTTTACTAACTGTCTTACAAAAGAAGCCTAGATAAAGTCGCTGCGAAACAACAAAAGGCCCAAAGCGCGGAGCGTAAGAGGTTTCGAACGGGCTTCGGAGCCTATCAAAGGTCGGAATACGTCACTTTTGATGCGCCGCGACAAACGATCTTAGGAGCGCCAATCCAGGTCGGAAAATGTCACCCATGAGACGAGTGCTCCACAGGCACTCTGTTAGCTGGCAAGACCTGGGCGCAATCGCTGAGTGTTGGCGGCACTAACTCGCAGATTCCAAACAACTTTTCCGTCAGCCTTCCGAACATAGGTGACATTATCCGACCCAATCGAGGCCCTAGACGGAAAGGTGACCTATTCCGACCTGCTTTTGACGATACCGTCTCCGAAAGGTGACTCATTCCGGGCTGCTTTCGCGGCTAAAAGATGACGTTTCCCGACCCGGAAACCTGAGTCACGAGCAAAGTGACGAGCCAGTGCAGTTGCGCAAAATCCGAAAAGTGACGTTTCCCGACCCGCGCCCCCAAACTTAGTCAAGTTCTCGGTGACGTATTCCGACCCGCACGACCCCGCCCCAGCAAAAAGTGACGTTTGGCGACCCGCTTTTGCCGATGGGCAGGTTGAAAGGTGACGCTTTCCGACCCAGAATCACCGACGTGTGCCTTGAAGTGAGCGCTTGCACTCGTCCTTGAGGTCAAAAACGCGAAAGGTGACGCTTTCCGACCCGCGGCGCGAAACCCCTCTGTGTCGGGCGGTCTTTCAACAGGAACGGGATGAATAGCTGAACAGAAAGGTGACGTTTCCCGGGCTAACGCTGTGATGTCGACTCTGCCAATGCGATACATCGCATCCGTGGCCCGGAAAACGTCACCTTTCGAGTCCCGCCGTCCGCGGGCGGGGGGCCATCAGCTTTCCCGAAGGCGGATGCGGGAGCGCGCGCGGGATAGCGGCGCCCACCACGGGTACATCGTCAACGAAGTTCAATGTGCCTTGTGGCCGTCTTCGTCGAGAAGCTTTTTGAGTGCTTCGATATAGACCGCGGCGCGTTCTGGATTTTCCAAGGCCAAACTAACCTGAATATTGCCGTTACCCCACTCCTTGATTGCTCCAATCGAAGCGCCTTCAGAGCTCGAGATTTTGTATTGCCTTGTGAACGTCTTTCGTGGAGCGCGGCCCTGCGAAAGCCCCTCGCGTATCGCCTTCACCTTCAGGAATGACAAGCCTTCATCGACGATTTTCTGAGCAAGCTCGCGCGTCTTCGGTTCGTCAGTTGCCTTCAAAAATTGCGAGAGTTCGTACGAAATGTTGAGACCGAATTGCTCTGGATACAGAGCGATGAACTCTTGCACCGACGTCGGCAGCTCCAGCACAGCCAGGGTCTTACTGACCTTGGACTTTCCCTCCTCAACCAAGAGTGCGAGTTCGTCGTTCGTTTTCGCATAGCCCTCGTCGAGCAGTTTTTTGTATCCGAGTGCCACGTCAAGGACCGTCTCTTGTTCGCGCTCATTGTTCGCGGCCCGCGCGAGTCTGTAGAAATCGATCGGCGCGAGGCCATCCAGGATCTTGAGGTCTAACGTGGTGCCGCGATTCCGCAGTGCCCCTTGCTTTCGATAGTGTCCGTCGATCAGTATCGTTCGCGTATTGTCGCTAGGGTGTCTCGCTGCAAGCGCGGGCACAAGCTGCCCGTCCTTTGCCATTGAAGCGGCACGGGCCGAAATCTTTTCCTCTTGATAGATGGTCCGGCTGTTCAGCGGATTATCGTCAATCTTGTCGATAGGCCACATAGCGTAGATCGCTGTAATCTTGCCGTCGCGCTCCAGCGTCTCTACGTAGGTATTGGGAGCCACCGCCCGGATCGGGGACTCGTCCGGGGCGGTTTCCAGAAGCGTCTCGCGACCGTCGAGGGCGGCTTCAACGCGCTCAAAGCGAGAAGCGATGCTCGTGTCCCGCAGTTCCTTATCGCGTTGCACGCCGGCGTTCAGTGCCGCTGAGAAGTTCTTCTTCGCCATCGTTACTCCCCTAGGACCTTCAGTACTTCGTCGACGAATGCGTTGATCTCCTTGTGCGCTGCTTTGGCACCGCGGATCTGCAAAACGGTGCTCCCGGAGACCTCCGCCTCCTTGTACGCAGTCCGGAAGCCCAGACGCGTCTTTAGCATCGGAATATCTTCATCTTGCTCAGCGGCTTCAAATATTTGCTGAACAATCGTCACCTTTTGATCCATGTTGGCGAGCGAGCGAAGCTTTAGGTCGGGATTTGTCACCTGAGCGGTAACCCCAAGCTTTTTCGCTTCTTGAACCGCCCAGAGGTTACCGCCCGAGGCGCCAACCGGGATTAAACCAAGATCGGAGATCAGCAGCGCAACGGACGGGGCACTGGACCGAATCGCCGGCGGGCAGTCGATGATTATGAAGTCATAGTCATCAACGAATTTTGCGATTTCACGATCCGGCCGTGGACTTCTAGACAGGCTCGTTAATGCAGCCGGGAACGGCCGATCATCAGACGCTGCGCCAACTGAAAGAGTTGCCGTGCCTTGTTCGTCCAAGTCTACGAGCAGCGTCTTATGTCCCCTTAAGCCGAGAACGCCGGCGAGGTTGCAGGAGGTTGTCGTCTTCCCGGACCCACCTTTCTGATTAAAGACAGTAATTATTTTTGCTGCCATGCGGGCTCCATTCGTTGTTCCGCTCAGGACACTCATCACTTGCGGTTTCTACGTAGAAACCGGCAGATATAAGGTTCGCAGAATGTTAGGCAGCGCGGCAAAATATTTCAAGGAAATTTGCCGATTTCAATGAAATTTTGTGGGAATCGAGCCTGAAGCCTTCGTTATCTCGTGTCGAAGGTCCGGGAGAGAAGATGTTCAACAACGGAGGTTTTGGATCAGCGCTACGGAAGTCATTTGGAGATTAGATTTGAGTTGGAGTTCTCCCCGGAGCCACACGCCGCAAAATGTGTAGATCTTCGGGAGCGACAGGCACACCCCGCGCTTTAGCGAATAGCGTGACGTGGTACAGCCCGCAACGAAAGAGTTTCTACGTAGAAACTTCCCATTACCGAGATGGCAACCGGACATAGAAACGAACGGCCTTTTCGCTCCGACCCGGCGTTCACGCAGCTTTCCGTAAAAGCCGGCGAGTCCGTGACGGGTGGCTGAAGCTAGCTCCTCTGTACGGCAACGATCAACGGTGACATTTAAAAAGTCGATTACCGAGCGCATCGTCCCATTAGTTCCGTTGCACCACCGCAGGGGAGGAAAGCACAGTTTCCACGTAGAAACTGAGGCTTCGACGTATCGACCGAGCGTTCGATGCTGGCCGGGCGCCGGCCAGTTTCTACGTAGAAACTGGCGACTGTGAGCGCCCCGTTCCAATCGGTTTAGCACGAGGCCGGCACAAACGAGTTTCTACGTAGAAACTTCCCATTACCGAGATGGCAACCAGACGTAGAAGCGAATGGCCTTTCCGCTCCGACCCGGCGTCCACGCAGATTTCTATTAAAAGCCGGCGAGTCCGTGAAGGTTGGCTGACGCTAGCCCTCTGTACGGCAACGGTCATCAGTGGCATTTAAATTTAATTCTCGGGGCGCATCGTCCCGTAGTTGCGTTACACCCTGCGGCGAAGGAGATCGCAGTTTCAACGTAGAAACTGAGCCTTTGACGTACCGAGTGAGAGCTTGATGCTAACTGGGGGCCGGCCAGTTTCTACGTAGAAACCGGCGACTGTGAGCGCCCCGTTCCATCTGCGATCGTCTTAGCGCGAGGCCGGCACAAACGAGTTTCTACGTAGAAACCGGCAAGTCAGGTACGCAGTATCTAGGCAATGATTGGTAAACGGGTCGGGACAGTGTGCGCGCGGGAAAAGCACCACGTTTCCCGATGACGAAACGTACGGGCAGCCTCGCCTTCTCCACCCACAAGACGGGCGAGTCCCCCTTGTTGAGGCGAACGTATCCCACGGGGCCCGGGGCAGTAGGCGTCACTGACTCCTGGATAAGGTCGCAGTTTGGCTCTGCGCACGATCCGTTCTCCGGGATAGAGCCGGAGTTTATCTCCGACGTTCTCCCCCGGAGACTTCTCCGCTAGACGTTGCTCGACTCGATCCGCGCCGGATGTTGATCGAGAATCTTCTCTACGACGTCGAAGCCCCCTTGGTTATTCGCTGCTGCCACGCTGAAAGAGTGCCAGCAGCGGGCGAGGGAACGATCGAGTGACGCTTTAGGTGGTCACCCCTTCTCGCGTGACGATAAATCACCGGCGGGAGCGCGGTAAGCAGGTCTGTTTTGATAAGGGACTGCGCCGAGTGTGGTCGCGATTCTCAGCGCAAAAACGAACGGGGGAGTAGGGTGTTTTCGGTTTCACGGGTCTCTCGTACGCATCCGATGATGTGACAATTGCCGCGCTCGACTACGCTTTCCGCTCTCGGGACCCCGTACGGATAGCGGCCAGGGAAGAATCTCGGCGCTGAGTCGGCTGCTGGCGACTGGCGCAAAGGTCTCACGGCAAATCCCTATTGGTTTCTCCGAACCCGGTCCATGGAGTGGGGCATCGCCGCGCTCAATCGCCAGCAATATCAACGCAACCGCCGTGTCGATAAAGTCACGCTGGGGATAAGGGCCGCATCAGTCTATGAGCAACGCGAAATGCGCGCAGCGTGGCGACCACGTCGAGCGCAGTCCCTGGGGATCTGTCGTCCAGCCGACATGATCTCTGCAACGCGCGGAGTTTCACAACTAACCGTCACCGACTCGAATGCAAAGAAAACGCCTGCGGCGCGGAGCAGTGTCCGCTCGGACGCGCGACGGCAGGCAAGGCAAAAAGTGGCAATGTCGTCGCCGCCAGACACTCATTTCGCGGCAGTTGAAAGCGCGAGCGAGACACGATGAGCAGTCTCGCGGACCGTCGGGCGCGCTCCTACCTAACCTAACCCGGGCGCAAAGCCCCGGGCGGCTTTAATGGAATCGGAGCGCTCGGTGCAAAATCGTGAAACATTCGAATGAGCAGGCTATCCGACCTGAGAACCATATGTGATGGGACTTTCGGACGTTCCGCAAGGTTTTGTTTCACGGAATCCGAGATCGAGGGTCAGCAAATTTCACTGGGAAGACCGGCCAATCATCGGAGGCCTCGTCTTTGAGGCATGCATGTATCGAACGATACGTAATTTGTAGCAAGTCGCAAGCGTCTCAAGCCCGGTGTTTGGCGGACTTAATCGTACGAGGAGCGTGGCGCCGGCCAGTCTGCCCAGTTCCGAACCGCGAATTCCAGCCTCAAGTTACGGCAACTCCGTCGGGTTAATTCACCTCGAAGACGGCCCGTCCGAATTGGCGCAATTGACCCCGGCCCGGCGAATGAAACCGCATGTCTGATAATCCCGCTATCAGACTTGACGATGTTGGCAAACCTGTAAAATTAGAGCTGTCTACCCGGCAACGGGCCTGGCGGCGCGAATCGCGCGGCGGGGCCTGAGAGCCCGTGTGTGGATACAATGGAGCGAAAAAGCCCGACCGACGAATGATCGACTATGTGACCCCGGCGCTGATCGCCCGCCTGTTTCCGGACCCGCCCGACGACGCCATCGTCGTGACCGAGCCCCTGCCCATTGACCTAACCGTGGAAGCGGTCGGCATCGACTTTGCCGGTACGCGGTTTCTCGTTTTCTTCGCCGACGTCATGGCGTACGCGGGAAACGACCCCGATTTCGTTCGCGACACAGCCACTGCATGGAACAATGGCTTCATTCCGGCGACGGGTTCGCGCATCGTCAAGTTCCTGCGTGCCGGCGCCGACCGGGACACCATGTTCGACCCGGGCGCGTGGCCGCTGCCGGACCCCGGCATGATCTGGCAGTTCATGGAGGTGCTCGCTGTGGCCGTCGAAGGGCATGCCCTAGCGTTTCCGGCCGTGCGCCAGTATTTCTATGCGCCGCAGAACGGCAAGCTCGACTCGCTCTATAATAGGATGTCGCGCCGGTTTGGCCGGGGCGAATTCGGGGCGTCGTTCCGGTGTGTGACGCGGCCCGCCACTGACGAAGGAGGATTCTATGGCTTTGAACGCATCTAGCAGGTTGCGCCCGAAAGTGGTCGCGATGCAGAAGCGCGGCTTTGCCGTGGTCCTAGAACACACCGAGGCCGCGATGGCGAATGGCACGCTGCCGAAGCAGCCTGCCCGGCCGATCTATCGCGCGACGCTGCGCGTGCGCGCACGGCGCACCGCCGAATCCCGGCAGGACTGATTCCGCCCGGGCACCGACAACGCCACCTTCGGGTGGCGTTTTTGTTGGCGGCGCGCGGCGGCGGTTCTTCGGCCGACCCCGTGGCACTTGGCCTTATGGCAATTTAACAGCTGCTGTGCCGGGCTGTTTCTTAAAACGCGCCGGAGAAGTCAGCCGCGCGGTTATCGTTGCAGCGATCACCAGCAACGAATGGCGAGGCGCTAGGGTCCTCCTTTAGCTTGCCGTCTACCTGTTATCAACATGAAGAAAAGTGAACTGTTTCCGGATCCGTGCTGGGATGTTCGGCGTGTGTTGAACCAGCAAAGCAGGTATCCGCGGCTGCTCTACAAGTACCGTCACGTTTCGGCGCAGCATCTCGAGCCGCTTTTGCTCAGCTCCACGTTTTATCTGTCGTCGCGCGAGCAGTTCAACGATCCCTTCGATGCCCAATGCGTTGTCCGCGTCAGCGCAGACTTGCAGGCGCGCAGAGCCAGGCTCGAGCAGCTCAAGTCGAGCGCGAAGGGTAGGCGGGCAGGGCAGCCTGCCGGCCTCAACATGAAACAACGGGAAGCGCTGCATGGCGATATGCTGACGCACGGCCGTGCGAAGATACGGGCGCAGAGAGCGTATGACCTGAATGCAAACGCCTACGGGATCTACTCAATGGCGGAAACGCCCCGTAGTTTGCTGATGTGGGCGCACTACGCGCACAACCATCGTGGTGTTTGCCTCGTCTTCTATGTTCCCGCCGACCCCGATGTCTTCACGTACGCGTTGCCGGTCGAATACGGTGACACCTATCCATCGATGGAGTGGACCAATCCTGACAGGACCGACGCGCTGAGGTCTCTTCTGACAAAGAGTACCGAGTGGTCCTACGAGCAGGAAAGCCGGATCCTGCGCACGCACGGTGCAAAAACCCTCCTGCCGTTTGAGCGGCGTGCGCTGACGGGGATCATTTTTGGTGCAAGATGTTCGGCCGAGAACAAGGAAACGGTGAAAGCGCTTGTCGAGCGGCGTATCAGAGCCGGAGGGACGTCTCCAGCGCTCTTCGATGCGCATCTCGCCAGCGAAAGGTACGCGATCGGCATTTTCCCGCACGGAAAGCCGGCGCCACAAAGGTGGCGTGGCAGGCCAGCATCGCGCAGACGATCACGTCGGATCACACGTCCGTCGGCTGCCGCCGAACATTGCAGCGCTGATGCTTCCGGCGCGGCCTAACGGTGAGGGTGTTGCCCCATGGAAGTTACGAACTGACGGTCGCCAACGCCGCAGGGGGTGTCGGTCGGCTAGGCGTAGGCCGCCAAAAACGCGCGGCCGCCTCGGGTACCGGACGCCAAACTGGCCCACCCTTTTTACCTTCTAGACCGCGGTTCTGCTCGCAAAGCGGCCCTGCCGAACAGGGAAGGTTACTTGGGTCGGCGCGAGGCAGAGGCGCCACGAGTACGTTGGGCGGTTCTCGCTAGGCAAACGCAAGTCGCTACGCGGGCGTAAAAAATATTCGCGATCCCCCCTTTATTTAGAGCCATTTTGTCCGATCACCAAAACGTGGGTATCCAACCGTGATTTGCCCTTCGAGGCGTTTCGCGAAGTAAACGGACAAACTGATCTGACTATATGGCTCAAACCAAAATCGCATCTTTTGCCAAATGGCTTGCCGGTTCGTTGTTTCTTGCTGTCTCAGCCTATCTTGGGCAGCTGTATGCCACTATCGGCGCGGACGAGGCACAAAACCGCCCACGCCAGATTGATATCCAGAAGGTTCCCCAGCTTTCATGGGGCACGCTATCCCCCGTCCCGAACGCACGGTTCATCCTTCAGAACACGCAGACGAACGCGAAAATCGACCAGGTAGCCGACACTGAAATTGTGCTCTACAACTACACGGATCGGGACGCCGCCGAGACCCAGATCACCATTGCGGCCAACAACGCCGATGGCTCGCTCCCGGAGTTCCTCGGTGCGCGCGCTATGGATGGCGGTATCGAGGACTTCTCGGTCGCTGAGAGCATCAAGCCTGTTGTTCATGGCCGCACCGTGGCCTTTTCTTTCAAGGTGCCACAGGTGCTCCGGTCAACCAACGGCAACGGAAGTCACTCGTTCCAGCTCTACTTCGTCGGAAAGGTCGCCCCGAACCTTGCGGTTTCTGCGAGCGCGCCGAATTTTGGATGGCGAGCATGGGATTCCTCGCACCTGTTCGAAATGCAACTCGCAGAGCGCACGTTTTTCCAGCGGTACGGTGCGCGGTTGGCCATGATCGCAACGATCGCTGTCGCGTTGATGGCGCTGATTGCACAGGGCATTTTCCTCCGCAACCGCGAGAAGAAGCGCATGATGGCGCTGACTGATGTGGTCGATGAGACGCTCAAAAATGCGAAGCTCAAGGACCTTTCTAATGATCAGCGTCGCCTGTTGGCTTCTGACGTCGCGTTGAACAGTTGGACCTCAATCTACAAGTCTATGGGACGCCTTGAGCAGCAGGTTTCATCGAAGCCCGAGCGCGTTGCGTGAGCCGTGAGCTTGGCTGCTCCCGATTGCGGCGCCGGACTGCGGGGGCGCTGTTAATGTGGTCTACTCAAGCCGCTGGGCATTTCCCGATTGGCTACCTTCTTGCGCTGGCAAACCTTGACCACATGCATCATCAGGCAGAATTCGATGGCGCAGGGCACGACAAACAATGGGAACGCTCCTCAGTTATCCTCACACTGCAATGGGCCTTCACAGGCCCGCGCCCGCATACCCGTGCGATGGCTGGGACGTCGGCAGGATGGCAATGATGGTAACTCCACTTGGAGCAGACTCGCGTGTTCAATAGAAGACGCATCCCGTAGGAAATAAGGCTCCGAAATATGTACACTTTGGTTTGGTCGCATTCTTGGCACGGTCGCGGGTCTGGCTTTCACCTGATCGGCAACGGACCAAAAGCCGGCCGATCGCGAGTTCTACCTGACATCTTCCACTTCCGATGAACCCCGCTCTCAAAAAGACGGCAATCGGAGCAGTAACGGAAACGGCTGGCTCAGGCGTTGATGGGCCGTCAACCTTCGTTTTCACGATCAGCCCGATCCCGAAGAAGATCAACAAGCCCGGTCCCTTCAAGCTATCCAAGATCACGGAGGAATACCCGTACTTTTCGCATCTCCTGAACCTGACCGTGCAGGAAAAGGTTCGTGAATTGCCGGACTTCTCCGACGATAGGAATATCGCTGTCATGTCAGACATCGGTGGCGAACATGACGAAGCCAGGTTCGTTACCTACTCGTTCCTCTTCATGGCGTACGACAAGGTGGGACCATTCGAAGAGAAGGTAAAGGAGCTACGCAAAAAGTACGGTTTGCTGACGCCCTATAGTGAATTTGCTTATAAGAAGCTCAAGTCCGGCGCCAAGGCGCGCGCGCTCGCGGAATACCTCCAGATCGTCGACCGTTTCATTCATGGAGCCGTCGTTACGATTGCGATCGACACGAGCATCAAGACGGTGTTCGGAAGCGACAAAAAACAGGCACATCCCGCTATGCTGGAGCAGCTTGCGAAGGACGGTCTCGGGACTTGGGCCTGTCCTGCGGCCGAGCGGGTGTTGCGCGTGACGAACATCATCGCTGCCTTCACTGAGTTGCTTACTCCCGAAAATCAGCGGCTGTTTTGGTACAGCGACAACGACCAAATCAACGACGACGGCAAGAAACGCAACTTCAAGCACACTCAGCAGATACTCGATCGCGTGCTGTATCTGACGCACAAGATCGACCAGATAGGGGTAGGGAAGTCATTCGATGAAAAAAGCTATCTGGATGATCTTTTGAGCGTGCCGGACCTCGCGGCAGGCGTGGTGCAGGATTTGTTGTTCCAGCACGAGACCGGAGCAGACGTTCCTGGCGGCGACGAGAAGATCATCGTGATGCGATGGATCGCTACACCCGCAAAGCACCTTGCCAAAATCACCATTCAGGTGAAGCGGATGGAGAACGGCGAGATCGGCTACGGGTCCGTGGATATGGCGGTGCCACAATAGCGCGAACTGCGCGAGATCGATAAGCTCAGTTTGAGACGGCGGTATGGCGGGGTGCAGGAGCCGTAATACGGCGCGAAGCTCAAGCTTGGCAATACGGGTTATCAGACTGGATGACGTTCTGCATGATCGCCGAGCGGCACATGTATGGCGGGGTGGCGAAGTATCATCCCTGATCAACCCGGGATGCCGGATACAGTGCCACGCGCGGAGCAGGCAGATGAATCTCGAAGACTACGAACGGCATGGTCAGGGCGCCTACGCCGCGTTCGCATCAACCGTTGCCGCCATACTGACAGCCGCAATCAACGCCGATCGTAACGTGCTTCGACTGCAGCAGGTGAAAGCCCGCGCGAAGGAGCTGGCTTCCCTGCGTGTAAAGCTGGAAAAGAGGGGGAAGCAGGGGACGGAGGCACTCGAGGCACAGATCAAGGACCTTGCAGGCTGCCGCGTCATCTTTTATACGGACAGTGACGTCAACCGCTTCATCCAGTCTGGCATTGTTGACGGGAACTTTGAGGTACTGGAGGTCAGGATCCACCACCCGCGACGTGAAGTGGACGACGCTGCAGAACTATATACGTCCAATCACTATGTCGTGAGTCTGAAGACCGAACGTCTCGCGTTGCCGGAATACGCACGTTTTGCAGGAATGCGTTGCGAGATCCAGATCCAGACGATTCTTCATCACGCGTGGGCAGAGATGGCGCACGACACGATCTACAAGGCGCCTGAGCTCGCCCGCTTCGGTGGCAGGGCATTCAACGACATCAAGTCACGCTTGGGGAAAGTCGCCAAACGGTATCTTGTTCCGGCCGGCTATGAATTTCAGAAGATCGCGAGCGATTTCCAGCGACTCATCGAAGGGAAGGCGCTTTTCGACGGCAATGCACTCGAGGTAATCGTCGAGGCGGCCGACAACAACGCGCGCGCCGATGCGATCGCATCTTTCGCAGAGCGCGTCTTACCGCTGCATGACGATCTGCAGAGCTTCTACCCGGAAGTCGTCGAGCGTCTGCTCGCGGCTGTGGACCGTGCACGCGAAACAGGGCCCGTGTCGATCGAGACGCCCTTCGGAATTCTGGAGGGCAAGACATCGGGCGATATCGTCCGGGCAGTCGTCGATATCCTGACGAGTTACCGTTACCTCGGCGTGGATGTGACGTTCGACGCGCTGTGCCGACTCTACTGCCAGGCACCATCCAGCGACGAGGACAGGCGGTTGATCGCACTGGGCAAGCGACTCGCCCGGCATGAACTCGCGATCTGGCGTCAACACGGCCCCGTTGTGCAGACCATGCTCCTCGAGCGCATGGAAATGCTGGACGAGGAGCGGCGCACCGCCCTGGCGCCGCTTTTGATGGCGATGCTCAAGGAAATCCTCGGCACGCAGGTCGAGGGAATGACAGCAAGTTCGTCCGCCGTGACCCTGCAGCATGGCGCGGTGGCCGCGTCCGAACTTCTCCGGGCGATCAGGACTAAAGCGCTGGGTCTGCTGAAGCGTCAGTTCGAGCTGGCGACAACGGATGCAGCGCGGAGTGCCGTTCTGCGCGCCATGCAAGCGGGCACACAATTACCGTGGCGCGGCATGTACGGCAATGAGCTGCAATGCATGGTGATGGATGACATGCGCGAGGTGGTGATGTTTCTCACAGGGATAGCTGCCACGCTGGGGCTCGAGATGAACAGGACCAGTGAGGTGTGGGTTCACCACTGGTACCGAACCTATGTACAACTTCCCGACGCGATGCTCAATGACGCTGCACTTGCAGCCGCGCAGGCGCGAGTTGTCGAGGCGACGCTTGCGTTTCGCGATACGGTCAACGCGAGCGAAGACTTCGTGATCTATAAGACGCTGGTTGGGTTCGATTCGGTTCTCGGTCGCGCCTGGGAGGGAGAGGCTTCCGGAGATGTGGAGGCGTCAGCGTTCCGCGAACAGCAGGTTGGCGCCTTCATTGCGTCTGTCGATGATCAGTGCGCGGAGCTGTGGTTCGGGCGGATCAACCGGTACGCACGGACCGAGTCCGATGATGCCGCGACATTTATCGAGTTTTGCCGGTTTCTTGAACAGCTTTCCAGGCGCAAGCCGGCAATCGTCCTCAGCTACATTGACCGGGTTGAGGGGCAGCTTGCGAGGTTCCTGCCGAGCATGCTTGCTGGACTGATGCAGAGTGCGGAGCGCGGGGAGGTCAAGGCCCGGATCTGTGCATGGATCCACTCTGGCAGGCACCTGCAACAGATCACGTGGTATCTGCGGCTGGCTGCCCCGTTCGATGTGGACTTGCTCCGGCGAGCGGTTGCCAGCGCTCGCCTGCATGACGATCGGATTGCGGTGCGCAACGCGCTGCTTGCGGCCGACATGCAGCACAAGGGCCATCCGGGCACGCTTGCTGAAGACGTGTTCCTTCCGGCACTCCGTTATCTGGAGGAACGCCGCGACTTCAGCTGGTTGCGCCTTCCCTGGGTGACGTGGTTCGAAAGCCCGATCATCCACTCGCTCGACGTCGACCAGGCCGGTACGGTACTGGACGTGCTGCTTGCCCATCCGAGGTTCGATTCGGCAGCCGAGAATATCGCGGCCGCGATCGCGGAGAGGTGGCCAGAGCGCGTGATGGCGTTTCTCGGCGCTCGGCAGGCATACGCCCGGTCAGACGCGTCACCACTTGGCTACGAGGCGGTTCCCTTCGCGGCGCACGCGCTCAAGGTTCCGCTCGCCGCATACCCTGAAATCGTGCTGGACGCCGTACGCACTTGGTTTGACGACGCGCCTGAACTTTTCACGTACGACGGAGGGCGGCTGCTTGCGGCCGTGTTCCCGGATCTCGCGGGTGGACTCGCAGAGCGCCTTACAAGGCTGGTCGAATCAGGAGGCGCTGACAATCTCGCGTTTGCGCTTGCGGTGCTGCTCGCCTATCCGGACGCTCTCTGCGTCTACGATGTTGTTCGCAAGATCGTCGCAGTATTGAAACCAGGCGACCCGCTGTTGCTGCGCACTCAGGCCGTGCTGGATAACGCGGGTGTCGTGCGGGGCGAATTCGGGTTCGTGGAAGTATATGAAGCGCGCAGGACGTTGCTCCAGACGTGGCTCGATGATCCGGCCGCAGACGTCCGGAAATTTGCAGCCGACCAGATCCATCGCATGGAGCAAAGGATCGCCGCGGAGACACGCGTCGCTGAGGCCAATCTCGCGCATCGCCGACTGCAATACGACGAAGAACTTGACCAGAGACCCTCCTCAGTCGAACGTGAAAGTGGCGCTGACCGATGACGATATATGACCTATACGAGCCGTTCAGAAACGAACTGCAAAGGATGGCCCTGCAAACAGCGTTGGCAAGCATCTGGTCGTATCAGCGGCTCGCGGCTGCGTCGGGGCAGATCAAACTTCCAGTCAGTATCAATGGCTCGATAGCTGAGTTCCACATATGGGAACTTCACACACTATGCCGGGAGGTTTTGCTCAACGCATCCGGGAGCGAAAACACTCTGTCGACGTCGAGTGGCATGATCAGAATGATTGACCATATTAGGCGCATCAGCCAGGGGATCTCGGAGCGCACCGTGAACTCTGGCGACGACGCTCTCAACGCCTTGCATACATTAGGTCACCAGCAGGTGCGCTGGCAGTATTCCCGTGACGAGGCACGTCTGTTTCGTGCCTATCATATCTACAGTGATCATGAGCTGGCACCGATCTTCAGGCAGGCGACGGGCATTTCGGTCCGGGATATAGCCGTGTGCATTGAAAGGTGCATGCACGGTTCTGAGGGGGCCGCTGTGCAGCAATGCATAGCGGCTACCCGACATAACCAGTTGAGCGCAAGCCTTCACCGCGTTTAATCCCCAGCCTCAACCCTCCCGTACTCCGCTTCCGACTTTAGCTCTACACCAGCGGCGTTGATCAAACGGGAACATAAAGTAGTCGCGCACGGTGAGCGGTTCGGGCTGATTTCGAAGGCCAACTTCCGCCCACTCACTCTTTTTCGGCCAGTATGCCGTACGGAAAATCGTGTCCCAGAGAGTCGTAAATGTCCCAAAGTTCCGGCCCCGGTGACGCACTTCCATTGAATGGTGAATACGGTGGAACTTTCCGTCGCTGACGATGTATCGAAGCAGCCCAAGATTAATGCGTGTGCTCGAGTGAGTCAAATGGACCTGAAAGGCAATCAGCGTCAGGGCAACAGTGGGCACGGCGCCAGATTCGAAGTGGATCAGAGCGAGCGGCACTGCTACGAATACCGCGTCAATAAGCGGCTCAGACACGTGATGAGCACAATTCCAAGCCGTTAGTTCGCGGATAGAATGATGGGTGGCGTGCATGCGCCACAGGAATGGAACAGCATGCTGTGCGCGGTGCATCCAGTAGCGGAAGAAATCACCGACAATCGCGACTAAAACGCCTGAAAGAACGGCGAAGCCCACGTTAACAATTGCGTTGTCTGAGTGAAGGAACGTCCCGAAGTTGACCGTCAGGAGCGGCTTCACTCCTAACCTTTCCAGACTCGCAGTGTAGACGTGCCAGATTAATGCGCCGCATCCAATGCGAATGATCCAGTTCCGCACACCGCGAACGTATGAGGCAAAACTGTATCGGTAAGCCGGAAAGATCAGTTCGAGCGCGACGCAGACGGTAGCGAAGATCGCCACGAGCTTGAACGAGCTCACGAAGAACTGGGCCATCTGATTAACATCGAGAACGTGCATTTGTTTGCTCCGGCAGACCGGCCGAGTGCGCCGACCTGAGGTCGAAGCGACCGTCGTCAACGCGGCCATCTTCTTCACGGGCGCTCATGGGTCCAATAGTTATTGATAGCCAGCGCGGCCCAATAAATCCGGTCCGCACCGATAGCGCGCATTGCATCTAGCCTAGGGTCTGTTGACAAATTCACACAAGCCATATGAAGGAAGCGGCCAAAGCGATAAACGATGTCAAACGCTCAGAGAGCTTGTCGTAGCGAGTCGCGACGCGACGAAACTGCTTGATGCGGGCAAAAAAACGTTCGACCAGATTACGGAAGCGGTACAGATGTTTGTCCAGATCACGCTGTTCCAGGCGATTTGCGCGACTCGGAATGACGACCTGCACATCAAGCGTGTGCAGATGCGCGATGAGCGCGTCCGTATAGTAGGCTTTGTCGGCTGCGACGCTGCCAGGTATCACGTCTCCCAGCAATGGCATGGCTTTGGGGCTGTCGCCAGCCTGACCGCCGGTGCGGGATTTTGCAAGCATGCCCAAGCCGTCAACCAGCGCGTGAATCTTCGTACTGAGTCCGCCGCGAGACCGACCCAGCGCCTGATCTCCTTTTTTGGGTGCACCTGCGGCATGCTGGTGCGCACGCACGATCGTACTGTCAATGAAGACCTCCTCGAAATCTGCATCGCCAGCCAACGCGGCAAAGACCTCATGCCAGATACCGGCCTCGGACCATCGGGCGAACCGTTTGTACACGCTGTTCCAGTTGCCGAATTCCTCCGGCAGGTCGCGCCATGGGCTTCCCGTGCGGGCGATCCAGAGCACCGCCTCGATAAATTCGCGGTTATTTGCGGCTGGCCGCCCCCGACTTCCAACCCGGCCCGGCAGCAGACTTTCAATGCGAGCATATTGGTCATCTCGCAACAACCTTCGCGCCATCCTGCCTACCCAAAAGACAGGATGTAAACAGATTTCCGCTGCGGTTAACAGCCCCCAGCAGTCTTTTGTCAACAGACCCTAGGCAGGTCATGTAATTTCCATTTCACTGCGGATTCAAACTGTTGTGCCGCGGACACACCAGCACGTACTATGCTGGCATTTCATGGAATTGCAAAAATCGATTGTTTGGATAAGACCCATTCGCTCCCCAAATGGTTTTCACCACGCCATGGTCAAGTCCTGCCCCGACAACTGCAGCGCAACGTCCATCGTTCGCAGAACCGGATCGAAGCGTATCACGCGCTGCGCGGCTTCATCGCCGAGGTCAGTGGCAGAAAGCACCTGATCGGCAAGACCGATCACGACATTGCGATCAATAACGAGTGCGGCCGGCTGCTGGCCAATGTCGTGACCGCCTTCAACTCGGTACTGCTCTCACAACTGCTCGAACGCTACCAACGTGAGGGAAATGAGAAGACGCTCGCGATGCTGAAGAAGATTTCTCCGGTGGCGTGGCGGGTTCTGGTGCAAATAGGTAAGCGGGTTGAGAAAGCTCATATAGGTAGGAAAGCTTATCGATCAAACAGGACCGCATTCCATACGGCGGGCGCAGCGGCCTCCTTGAGGCCGAGCTTCGCGAGATCGAACTGCCCCTTGCGAATGCGATGCGTCACTCGATTCCTGAAATCGTGGTCGCGGCGCTCCCGAATCGCTTGAACCCGAGCATCACGTTCGTTCTGGACTTGATGTGGCGATGGTCCTGCTCGATCACGCTGTTCAGATATTTTGAGGACCGGACCTTCGAGTCTTCAGGCAGCAGAGCATCGGTCTTCATTTCGCGCACCGCGCACCGCGCGGTGCAAGGCGGCATAGCCGTCGAGCGTGATGGTCTCCGGCGGCTGGCCCTGACGCTGAGGCTCTGACCGAAAATCGCGATGGCTTGCGCATTGTGCCGATAGCGGAGGACTTCATTGCTGACGTCTAGCGGCTGCATCAAGGCCGCATAGGCGGGGACATGCAACAGCGATAACGACAAAAGTAGTGTTCCATGAATTCTCATGTTTTCGTGCCGACGATCCCGGATGCCGGTATATCGACACGAAGAGGAGAGTTTTGAAGGGGAGGGAGAATGCTTCGCTAGTGGGGCGGGTATCCGTTCGAGCATCACAGTACGGCTCCCTGGGACTGGCACTCGTCATGTGGCCCACGGCAATACTCCGGGCGTTGTGAGTCTGCTCCTAACGATGTAGGGTTAATGCATGACAAGCGCGAGGTGAATAAAGGCCCCATCTTACCCGCGAGTTTGCTATGTTGTTGCCGGGGCTATGATCCCCCCCATGACCCAGTGGTTTCCATATGCGGGAGACGATTCGTGGCAACGTACAGGGAACTGAAAGCGCAGATCGCCGAGCTGGAGAGTCAGGCGGCAGCAGTCCGTCAGGAGGAGTTCGAGGCCGTCCTCGCCGATATCCGTGTGAAGGTGGCCGTTTTCGGATATACGCCACGGGACATCTTTGGGCGTCGCCGCGGCAGACCCAGACGTTCGGCTGGTCCGTCTCCGGCAAAATACCGCGATCCGGCGAGCGGCGCCACCTGGTCCGGCAGAGGGCGCGCGCCAAACTGGATCAAGGACGTCAGGAACCGCGACCGGTTCCTGATTCATAATTAGATGGCGGACTAAAACTGGGCTGATCGCTGCAGGCTCAGTTAACCTGCGCCTGCGACGAACTTATTCAAAAGTAATGAACTGCGCCGACGACCACACCTTGCTGTCGTTGCGCTGCCGCCCGAAGAAGTACACCGGACGAAAACCAAACGACGCGTTCTGAGCGGCAACCTCGACACTACCCGCCAGATCGACCGGCAACGGCCTGTCGGTCAGTCGCTCGACTGCGACGAATAATTCCGTGCCGCCGAGCGCATGTGTTGCGCTGCCCCGCGCAAGCAGATCCGCGCCGCTGACCTCGAAGCGAAACGCTGGCGCATGTGCGAACGGATTGCCTGCGAGCGGATCGCCGACCTTAACGAACCCGTCGATGGCGCCTTCGATCACAATGGTCGCCGCGGCCAGATTGCTCACGTCAATCTCGATGCTGTCCGCGTCGCCGTACGTGTCGCTGCTGAATTCGATGTCCGTTGCGCCAGTGCGCCACGCGGATTCCTCGACGTGTTCGAAGCCGTGCGAGCCAAAGTTGTGAATCGTGCCGTTGAGAATGCGGATGCGACCACGCCACGCCGCCCAGCGATACCGGTCGCGAATGCGCGCGCCGCCCCAGCGCACGCGGATCAGACGCTCTGCATAGCCGAGTTCCTCATGCAGGTTGCGCTCCCATATCAGGCCGCTGTGATCGTAGGCGGTGACGTATTCCCAGCCGGCGCGTCCGAGCAGGCGGTAATCGAGCGTAGCCGGGCCGCGCTGCCTGAACGCGTCGCCTTGCCAGTGATCGCCACTGCGCACGAGCAGCGCGCTATGCTCGCCTGTTGTCGCCCACGTGCGGCGTGCGCGTAAGGCCTGACCGACCGTGCGCCGGTCGAGCGTATCGGCGAGCACGCCCGTGAGTCCGCCATGTACGCCGAAGACCTGCACACCCGGCGCGCCGCCACCGGGACGTCCGCGGTGTTCGTCGCCGCTCGCAGCCACGCCGAGTTGATAGCCCCGCGCGATGACGTCCTGGTAGAGCCAGCCGAAGTGACCCCACGTCGAAGCGATTTCGACGAGCCGTTCGAGCTTCGGATGGTGCCAGTCCGGAATGTAGCGCCGCCCGCCAACGTGCGGCATGACGAGATGATGTTCGGCGTCGTCGGCGTAGGCATCCCACAGTTCCTCAACGGGCCAGCGACCGAGTTCGACCGCGTTGCCTTTCATGTCCTCGTTCCACACGAGTGTGCGGTTGTGCTCGCCGCGCGCGTTGTACGGAAAGCCGGGACGTTCGTCGCCGAGAAATACGACGTTGTGGTCGCCACCAGCCGTCGAACTGCCACACCACTCCTGCACGGGATAGACGACGAAGCGGCCGGGTTCGTTAAACTGATCGACGGCCTCGATGCCCAGTTGCCAGTTCGCATCCGTGATCTGGAAGTCGTTGGCCGTATAGCCGAGGATATCGATCCCACCAATATCGCGCGCGTACAGCGCGTTGTATGCAGGACTGTTGGTGCCGACAGTGTCGTGCGCATGGACGTGAAGGTCCGCATAGAACGCGCGCGGGGAGGACAGTGTGGCGTCGACCGTGAGCCAGGCAACGGCTGCGCGGATCTCCGGCCGTGCGGGCACGTCTGCGACGATGTACAGCGTGCCGCGCTCCGTTGGCAGATCGTCGAGCGCGAGCGTCGCGAAGCCCTGCGCCGGGAATGCATGCTCGCGCTGATAGACCGTTGTGCCTTCTGCGTCGCGGGCGATCACGTTGGCGATCAAATTGGCGACTACCGGCCGCGCATTCGCGTTCGCGCTCAGTTCGCGGCATGCGTTTCCCCAGCGATCCTGCAACGCAAGGCGAAACGGTGCGGCCTCGCCGGGACGCACGAAGCGCGGCCCGTTGAGCAGCACGTCCGTTGGATCGCCTGGATGGATGTCGATGGCAATGTCGCCAGGCACTGCAACGAAGCGCGACGTGCCCAGCGGATCGACGTAGAGGCGGAAGCGGAAATCGTCTTCGGAAAACGTCTGGATGCGCGTGCCGGGACCACGTCGGCGATCACCAAGACGGATCACAATGCGGTCGCCTGCGTTCAGATACCCGTCGACGACATCGACGATCACGGCTTTCTGGTACGGCCGCTCGTGGCCTTTCTGGTCGAAGCGCACATTGAGCGCCTGCACCGTGGCGGGACTCTGGCCCGGCACGAGCGGCGCCGCATGATACTCGGCGCTGATGTAGTTCGCCGCGGTGGGGTCGCTTGTCTGGAAGAGCGCCCAGTCCGAGTAAAACTTGAACGTGGCCTTCAGCCACCCGCCATCGGCAATGCCCGACGAGCCGACTTCGTAGTTGAGCACGACTTCTGCCCAGCTGCCCGCTTCGAGTCGGGAAACGTTGCAACGCACGCTGCCGGCGAAGGGGCGCTGTTTCAGTTGTTCATAGAGGCCGGCAGGGGCGACATGATCGCCAAGGCGCTCGCGCAGGGCACTCGCGCGGGCGTGCAGACCGGTTTCGTTCGATTCGCTCATCTGGGGAGGGTGTCGATAAGGCGGGTAAAGGTTCGGGATCACGCGCCCGTGAGCATGCGAGTGCGCGCGAATCTCAATGCGCAAACGGCCAGGCTGCAGATGCGTCCCAGACGGGCACGCCCATGAACGCATACCACGGTGCGATCACGCATAGCCCGTACAGGATCGCAATCAGCACCGAGACCACGCCGACGCGGGCGTAATCGGCGGTGGTGAATGCGCCGCTGCTGTAGGCAATCACGCCTGCCGTGATCTGTGTGGGCAGCAGGTAAGCAAAGCTGTCGGTGTCGCTGACCAGCATCGTGAACGCGACAGGATGCAGGCCAAGGCGCGGAGCGAGCGCAAGCGCGATCGGCGCGATCATGGTGACAGCAGCGACGTTGGACAGCATGCCGATACGGATGATGTGCGTACCGGCCATGACGATGCCAATGGCGAGCCACCAGCCATGCCCGTGCGCGACGAGATAGATGTGATCGGCGGCCCATTGGGCGAGCCCCGACGAACTGATCGCAGAGGACAACGAGAGCGCGCCTGCGAGCAGAAACAGCGTGCCCCAGATCGTGCGCTGCTCGACTTCGGCCCAGCCGAAGCGCAGCACGCCTGGCGTGAACAGGATGGCAAGCGCGATCAGCGCGACGATTTCCGACGACAGGTGATGCAGCGGCTCCGTCGCCCACAGGACCGCCACGCCCGCGAACAGGACCAGCACCAGCCAGTCATTGCGCGAGGCAGGCGGGAGTGCGCGACGCATTGTCGCGATGGCGGCGCATCCGCCAGGAATCTGCACGGCGCGCGAGCGGAAATAGTACTGGACCCAGCACTGCGTGATCGCGAACATGCCCAGATACGGCCATTGGAGCTTGAACCACGTGAAGTATGAAATGTGGATGCCGAGCTGCTTTTCGAGCAGGCCTGACACGACCATGTTCGGCAGATGCGCCGTGAGAATGCACATGCCGCTGATCATCGCCCCGTAGACAAGCGACTGGATCACGATAGCCTTTTTCGCGGCACGCTCGCGCGGCGAATCGCCGAACAGCTGGACGATGCCGTTGGCGACGGGCAGCAGCGCGGCCGAGCGCGCATTCGCGGCCGGCACGACCATCGACATCACGAAGTTGACGGCGAACATTGCCCAGATCACGCCGTTGGCGGTGCGCACCTTCAGGCGCTCAAGCAGCGCCAGCGCAATGCGGCGGTCGAGGCCGCTTGCCTGCATGATCGCCGAAAAGAGGAAGGCTGCGAGGCAGAGGAACACGACGGGCGCCGCAAAACCGCTTGCGGCCTTCGGAAAACCCGGAGTTGCGTGTGAAAGCACAAGCAGCATCGGTATCAGTATGCCGCTCACACCGACGGGAATAGCCTCGGTCACCCAGACGATCGCGACCCACGCGACCACGGCGAGCGTGGCCTTGCCGGACGCGTCGAGTCCGGCGGGCGTCGGCATGAGCCACGCGAGCGCGATGAAGGCGAACCACGCCGCCACGAAGCCGAGGCGGGCACGCAGGAGCGCGGCGCCGCTGCGCGGGCCAGCGTGGCCATGAGCACCAGCAGGCACGGTTTCGCGCGTATGGAGAGCCTCTCCATCATGTGGTGGGCGCTCGAGCGGCGGCGCGTCGAGGATCTTGTCTGTCACTGTCATGCTTTCCTGCGTTCGTTATTCGAGGCGGTGCTGCTATCGTCGGTGGGTCTGGGTGGCATAATACGTATTAATACAAGATGGGCCATCCAATTGCTTTTCATATCGATATCGCGAATCGCGCACAAGGCGCGGCGCGAGCGCAACGAGGGACATCAATGATGCTGGTGCGGGAAGATGTGACGTCGCTCTATGAGCAGATCGCGACGACACTTGAGCAGGAAATCGGGCAGGGCATCTATGAGCCGTCGGGCAAGCTTCCGTCGGAAGCCGAACTGGGCGAGCGCTTTGACGTGAGTCGGGTGACTGTCCGGCTGGCGCTCGGCCGTCTGGTGGAGGCGCACGTCGTGGAGCGCAAGCAGGGCAAGGGCACGTTCGTGAAGCACAGGCGCCTGCAGCATCGGCTCGACGTGTTGCGCGGTTTTTACGACTCGCTGGCGGCGCAGGGCGCGCGGGCAAGTATGGAACTGCTGCGCATGGAAGCGTGCGCGGTACCGCCCGGCCTGCGCGAGACCTTCACAGCCGATGTTACGCATTGCGTGTATCTCGAACGCCTGCACCGCGTCGATGACAAGCCTGTCGCGCTCGCGCAGACCTGCCTGCTGCCCGAAGCAAGTGTCATTTCGCGCGAGGAGGCGCAAGCTCTCCCGTCGTACGAAATGCTCGAACGGTTGCCGGGTTGGCATATCGTCGATGCGGACATGACCATTACGGCGGTTGCCGCGACGAGCGATATCGCCGCGTATCTCGAAGTGTTGCCGCGCGCGCCGCTGCTCGTGCTGCGCCGGACCTCGCGACTTGCTGACGGGCGCGCGTGCGAGGCGACGGTGTTCCATATTCGCCCTGAGCGTTTCGATCTGGCGGTACGCAGCGGGCTTGAGGCGCGGGTGGTCGGATAACGACGCCAGGCACGAAGGTCACCCTGCGGGGGACCTTCGTGCCTGGATCATTGCCGATGTTATGGATTCCAAAAAATTTCGGCAACTGGCGTTGTGCGAACGCTCGCTACCAGGGAGGGGACGAGACTGGCGCAGTCGCGAACGCGCGGAATCTGGCCTGCGGCGTAAGCGTTGCCGTCGATCAGGATAGCCGTGTAATTTCCCGCGCACCATGACTGTGCGCGGCTGAATCGGACAATGCTGACTGCTCTCGAGGTCGGCCCGTCGCAGGTGATGCTCGATTCGCTCTCGCGCCTGATCGCCTTCGATTCTGCTCGTATACGACGGTCTGTCCGTGCCGTACCGTCTTCGCATGCTGGACAGCGAATTCGGCGCGCTATACAGATGCGCTGCATCGTGCACGCCTCTCGACACAGGCCGAAACCGAGCGGGAGGGAAAGGCGGGCGGGCTTCTGGAGATGTTGTAGGGTTGCTCGTGACGATATCGAAACATGGTTCCCATCTGCCGCAACTGCGGTTCCGCGACATTGCGGCGAACGGTCAGTCCGAACATCCGGTCGACATTCCTTGGGATGATCACGTCTGGATTCCTGGGCAACAGCAGCTGCCGTCAGACGTCCTTCAGGAGAGATCCCTGAATTCACCACTTGCTGTGACGCGCGCTCAACGATTCACGCTGCAGCGGCCCGTCGAACAGAGTGCCGGTTTGGGGGGGGAAAGGGGGGGTTGAGGTGGGCAGCAACGTCTGCAGGAGGCAGACGTTTGGAAGCATTCGCCCGTGGCGCTTCTTCATGAGCCGAAGCTGACGGCGCATCTAGACTGGCGTGCTCGACAGTCGCAGGCTCCTCAAGGGATCTCGTTTCACCTGGGCGCGGACCGGCACCTCGGGGGATTATGATTTGTCGAGCCTGCCTTCCTCAATTCCACCAATTCGGCAGCTTCTCATCCGATGTGCCGTTGGGTGTGCGGAACCCATAGGTTTAGTACGCGCGCCCATCCTGGACCGCATCCTATACTTTGAGCGGTTCACAAATGGCAGAAAGATGACCCCCCTTTCGAAATGCCTGCCTTCGCAACGGCTCGTGTAACCCGGCAAACTGGAAAACCTCACTGTGCCGCGCAGGACGGCTCTTCGGCACTCCAGGACAGGTCCTTGTAATGCAGAGGGAATGAAATGGTTAGCAATCCGTCACATCTTTGCGCGTCCTGCAGTCTTCTGCTGAGTCACCCCGATTTCGATGTGACACACCCTCTGCGCGATGTCGGCGAACCGGCGTACCTCGGCAGCGTACGTCTCCAGTACTACCACTGCCCGGGCTGCGGAGCGGACTGGTGCTGTTCCCGCAGTCCTTTCCAGAACAGGGACGTTCATTGGACACTTCGCTGACGTCGTAAGGGTTCCGGGAATCGTGATGCTACCGTTGTTGCCGTCGTGGAGATGAGAACCGCTATCGTGGACTTCCGATGCCAGGACAAATCAGGTCGACTCCTCACCATGCGTAGCGACAACCGACGTCACCCCACACACCCTTCTGGCTGCCGGTTGACGATGAGTTGATCGAGAACTGGTAGCCGAACTGTCCATACAGGCTCCAGCGGGTATCGAGCTTCGCGCTCACGCCAGCCGCGACGTCCATGCGCGTGACTTGGTGTGCGAGTGGGACCTGGTCGGCTCCAGCGTAAACTGTCGTCGCGTGCGCGCCCCAGTCGCGCCAGATATTGGCGCGCAGATAGGGCTGCCACACCTGTCCGTTGGCGCGCTCGATGGTCCACTGACCGCGCACCCCGAGCCTGCCCGTTACGCCCGACGTCGATCCAGGATCAACCGGACCCAGTCCATCATCGGCATCGTCAAGTCCGACGTGCTGCCAGATGATCTGTAGCTGGGGCTCCAGCACGAAGTTCGGTCCGAGCGGAAGGTGAAACGGATAGCCCGCTTCGAGCGACGTGACGATCCCGGAGCCGGAGACAGGCAGACGCGCATACTGGGTCGTTGCGTCGCCGTCGTAGTATGTGCCTTGCAGCACCGCGTCGACATACCAGCCGCCCGGCCCGTAATGCGTCCAGTATGCGCCGCCGGAATAGGCGTTCAGGTTCACCTTGCCGGTGTGACTCAAGGCGTATGCTGTGGCGTCGGTATTGGTGACGAGTCCATCTACGTCGACATTGCCGTTACCGTAGGCGAAATAGACGCCGCCGGCATCGTGATGGCCGGGGATCAGACTGCCACGCCAGAGATCGAGCCCAGCCTGCACGCCAATCACTGAGCCGTTCGCGCGCGCATCGGTAAAAGTCTGGTAGCGGTTGTCAACCTGCTGGCCGAACGCGCGCGCCCACGCCGACCGGGCGACGCCGGTGGCGTTCGTGCCGCCCGCCCCATCGGAGAGTGTGTCGCCAATACGTTCGTGCATCGTGCCGAGCATCGTGACGCCCAGTTGCCGCGCGAGCGGTTGCACTACCGAATACGTCGCCACCTCCGGGCCGATGACGGGGTATTCCCCGTCGGGCAGTGCGGGCGGCAGCGGGGTCTCCGGCAGCACATTTTCTTCCTCCCACGGCGGCTCAACGGCGCCCTCGGACGGCTCCTCGGGTCCAACGACGAACGTCGAGCGCAGGAACCAGTCGTCCGGGGCGCCCCCAGCCAGGCCGCCTCGATGAAGGCGGTAGTCGTAAGCCCCTCCGCGCGCCTCACCTGCAAGTTCAAAAGCGTTTGCCTGCGTGGTGCCGCCGTCGGTTGCCACGACGACCGGTATGCCGTCGGCTTGCGTAAGCGCTCCGGTGCCTCCGGCGTTGGAGATCGCGAGCTTCGAGGTGCCGCTCGCAGCGCCTCGATCAATGACCAGCTTGTCGGACGGTGAGCCGTCGCCGCCAAGCACGGTATCGAGTGCGAGCGTCCCATTCTGTCCGGTGTACTGTGTCGTGGTGAGCGTGGTTCCCGGGTCTCCCGCCAGGCGCACGAGACCTGCATTGACCAGCGTCGCCGCGCGCTGGTCGAAGCCGCGCAGGTCCATCGTCCCGCCGGACGTCACGGCATAGTCCGAGTTCTGGCTGAACGCGTCGACCGCGCCCGCGGCCAGCGTCCCGCCGGAGATGGTCGTTGAACCAGCATACGTACTGGCACCGGTCATGACTGTCTCGCCACTCAGGACATCGACGGTGCCCGTACCGGAGATGGCGGCAGGAAACAGGTAGTTGCCGCTGTTGTCCGTGTGGTTGAACACGAGCCTGCCGTCGCCGTTACCGAATGTGACATTGCGGCTGTTCAGTGCGCCTGGCGCGACCGCCGTGGCGCCGGCAGGCGCGCCGATGTTTAGCGTGCCGGTGGAACCGACCGTCTGCGCAATTGCGACGGACCCCGCCGTGACGCTCGCCCCGTTCGCAATGGTCAGCGTTCCCTGAGCGCCGCTACCAAAAAAGGCATACCCGACGTTGAGCGCATTCGTCACCGTCAATATGGAGCCCGCGTCCATGATGTTCAGCGTGCCGACACTCTGCGGCCCCGCGCCGAGATAGACGTTCCCGCCCGCCTCGACCTGTCCGCCGTCGGAAATGTTCAGGACGCCGTGACCGGCATCGCCGACGAACGCATCGCCGCCGATTCTGAACGTCGAGCCTTGACCGGAAACGTTGACGTTGCCCGTGCTCCCGGTGCCGCCGGCAACGTCGATCGACTGCCCGATCGTGGCCTGGCCACCGTTATCGATATTGACTGTTCCGCGATCGCCATCGCCGAGCCCGACGTAAAGAAACGTCGCCACAGACGCGCGGGACGCGGGTCCGGTAACCGTCAGTGAGGCCGTGGCAGGATTGGGGATGCCATAGCCCACAGCGACATAACCGCCACCGCTATTGACGAGTGTGGTGAGTGTCCCGCCGTTTTCCACGGTCAGGGAACCATTGCTTCCGGTCGCCGCGCCGTCGCCAATACGAACGATCCGTGAGGTTGCAGCGAGTGCGTCGATAACCGTCGGATGGTTCGCAAGCGTGTTGATGTAGGTAATGTTGGTGTGGAAATCGGGCACCAGATGATTGCCATTCGCGTCGGTCCAGTTGCTCAGGTCGAACCAGCTGGACGAATTTGCGCCGGACCAGTAATTGTTCACCGCGGTGACCTGCGCCAGCGCGACGCCGCCTTCGATATTCGCCATGCCAGCGAATGCTGCGAACATCCATGCCCGGTGTCTGGAGCGGTACGGACAGGCTTTCATCAGGTACCTCCCAATGATACTTGGCCCGGAATGAAAATCACCACCATGCAGATAATGTTTGTGAATATCGGGATGCATTCTGATTTTCCCGAACGTTCAATCGAATCCGCACACCATCATTCCGTTGGCTCCCTGATTAATTCGGATACCTACATGAGACGTAGATTGAAGCTGTCGTGTTGCGGCTGTGACGAACGACTTGTCGTCGGCAGCGCACGTTGAGTTTCAAGGATCGGGTCGCCGCGCGAGCCCGCGACGGCGGGCAAATCGAAGCGCGAAGGTGCTGCCGATCCGTTAAGGGCAGATCGTGGCCGCACGCGATCCGCCCACAAGTCACGGACTTGAAAATTCCAGATCCCTGACGGACACCATACCGTATGAAATCAAACAATGATTACGCTTTGAATTCCCTTGCACCAAAGGCTCCAGCAAAAGGAAACTGAAAAAATGCGGGGCGCATAATCGTATCTTTCGGCGAGATCTCATTATTGTTCTGATCATGAAGTGTTATAGAGCGAGATTATCAAGTCTTCAATAATTCCTTTTCGGCGTTAATAGGGAAACGTTGACTGGTTTGTCCAGGCTTTCACGAAAACCCCATACCGGTCCTGTTTCTAGGTGTCTGGCGGGATGTCGCGAAGCACTACGGGTTACAGGTCATTGCGGAAGGTGTTGAGACGGAGAGCCAGCATGTCGCGTTGCGCGCAGCCGGAGTGCCATTCGCCCAAGGATATCTCTATCAGAGGCCAGTGACTGCGGAGCAACTGGCGCTGACGCGACCTCTTCTTGAACCAGCTGATGGCCGGCTTGGGTGATTTCTGCCAAACGCCTGGAAAGCGAAACAGTTCCTGATGTTGCTCGACCGCGCGTGGGCCGTTGTTCAAGAGGACAACGGCGATAGCGCCGCCGCGTCGCCCGACATCTGCCGCCGTTCGTTGTTGAGCGATTTACTCGACCTTGCGCCGCCGCCGTCTAGCGACAAGATGGTGAAGGGGGTAAGCAGTTCTCGCCGGTCAATGAGGCCGGTGAACGCATCATGCGCGGTTTGCTCCGACAAACGCGCCGACATCGCGCGCGCCTCGGTGACACCGCGCACCAGCACGGTGATGCCGCCTTCGCAAGGGAATGACCGTGCTTCGAACCAGGTATCCAGCGGTGCGTAGAACGCAGTCGCGGTGCCAGGCAATCCGGTCGCGGCCGCCTTCCGATAAGCGTTCTCGTAGCTCGATCCACAATGTCGGGATACCCAGCCCGGGCGGGGCCCCGTCGGAGGCTTTGTGATTCGACGCGGGAACACGGCATCTGACTAGCGAAAGTCAGCTAAGGCCACCCCCACGTTTACCTTCAACATAGGGCAGCTTTGGGAGTGGACGAGCCGTTCAAATGACGGCTTGCAACTGTGGACGAGCAGCCGCTATTGGCCGAACTCGGGCCTCCTCAATTCGCGTCTCCAGAGAATCCGCGACGACCCGAAAAAAAGCCCGCACAGGGTGGACACAATTCCTTTGGAGACCGAGGGATACGGGGATGCTCGATGGGCGAAGATGACGGCGATCCCAACAGTACAGTTCATAGTTACGCAATGTCGCGCTCATGAGCGCCGGGACCTGGAGCTTCTGCATGTCGGTGACGGGGCCTCAATGTGCCCGTCACGTGCGAAGTCCTCCAGGACCTTGAGGGCAAACACGATATGCCGCTTCCAGGAGTTCGGGCATTCACCCTCACGCATCTGATACGCGGCGCAAAACTGCTTCGCAAGTTCTTCGGAGTACTCATCCACCTGGCTCCTGTCGTCGCAAAACTCCACGAAATGTCGCCAGACTGCGCGATAGCGATCGAGCGTTCGTCGGCTGTAGTGAAGCCCCTCCAGTTCGCCCACGGCACCAGCGACGAACTGCTGCAACGGCAGGTGGCTTGCAACTTGTTGGGTTGACTTCTCCATGATCGAACTCCTTACAAAGGCGATCCCGATGGCCGCCAGGAGCCCATCATGAAACCTTATTTGCAGTAGTTCAAACCAGACGCCTTGCTCACGAAGCGTTTGACGTTGCTACTCTACATAAAGATCTACGGCCGGTAATAAAGACTCGTGGTCGCGAGCGACGTGTGGCCCAGGTTGTCACGGATGAGCCGCAGGTCGAGGTTGGCGTCGGCCATGTGGGAACCCGCGCTGTGTCGCAACCAGTGGGCCGAGGCGCGCTCGAGTTGTGCTGCAGATGTCTCGTACTCGTTGCCGCGCTGGCGCAGCATTCTTGCAGCGCCGGTGAAGATGTCCTTGACGACGACGTGCAGCGCCGCGCGCGTAAGCGGCTTCATCGAGCGGCCCAGCGGTAGCGCGAGTGGTATGTCTTCCTGCGGCGCAGGCAACACGGGCAGGCCGCGTGCGCTCCGGTACTGTCCCAGTTCCACCATCATTTCGGCAGATGCGGGCACCAATCGCTCCTTGTCGCCCTTGCCGGTGATCTCGAGCGACCAGCGCTTGTGTCCGTCGGCGTCGCGTCGGCAGAAGAAACGGCCCATGGTTTTGCCGCTGACCTCGGAGATGCGCAGGCCTCCCAGGTAAAGCAGGGTAAAGAGCCAGCGCGCGCGCCAGTAGCGTTCGCACTCGCGGTTCGTCTCGCGAGGTAACGAGTTGATGTAGACCTTGACTTGCTGCCACAGGTCGCGCTCGATGAAGCGCGTCAGCCGCGGCGATGCACGGGGCGCGCGCTGCCTAGAGAGCGACAGCGGGTTACCGGCGAGGTAGCCTGCGCCGACGAGCCACGAAAACATCGCATTGAGCGTCAC
This sequence comes from Paraburkholderia sp. CNPSo 3272, assembly GCF_024206495.1. Classification (GTDB taxonomy): domain Bacteria; phylum Pseudomonadota; class Gammaproteobacteria; order Burkholderiales; family Burkholderiaceae; genus Paraburkholderia. Next base: position 194,396 of record NZ_JAMBPQ010000011.1, read on the forward strand.
CTTGGCCTGGCGCTGGCTCGTCACGGCGAGCGGCCGGTGGAACGGGCGCCAGCGCGATCGGTCCGTGGAAACTTGCGCTCGCTCGCGACCCAGCGCTCCTTCGGTTGCGGATCGGCGAGAAAGTGCTGGTACAAAAGCAGGTCCTCGTGCGTAAGTGATGATAGCGGCTTGCCGAACTGGACGATTGACCACAGCAGTAATCGTTCGGCCTCTTTGCGATAGTTTTCGAATGTATTTTTCGTGCTGGCCACTCGTGCAAGCCAGGCGCTGATGGCGTCGAGATCGTCATCGGCGCCGATCTGGCGGCGTCCGGTGGCGCGGTTCGCGCCGTTGCGGCCGTCTAGGTTTTCGGGTAGCGCGAGCTTGTCGAGAGGGCGAGGGATCATCTCTTTCGCAACTAACCGCCTGCGCCATCCTCACCCCAGCATCCGCCGATTCCCGGCGCACCGCAGCGGCAGGCAGGGTAAGCGGGATTTTTCCGAGGTTTCCCGTCTCGCTTTGCACCGAGTTCCGATTAACGGTTATCCTCGCGCCGCTAACCTCTGAATAAGTCGCTTTTCGGTCTGGAAACGTATGGCTAAAACTCCCTACATTGAAGACGCGCGCCTAAAGCACCTGCTGAAAGTCTCCGCCATTTCGGGCGAGAGCCGAGAGCGCAACGTGGCGTTGCTCATGGTGATATACGGGACAGGCATGATGCTCACCGAGGTTGCGCGCCTGCCGGTTTCGGCATACCTCAAAGGCGACGGGGCTTTGCTTGAGAAGTCCAAGATCGCCGCAGAACTCGCCTACAACGGCAAGGAGCGCCCGTTGTGGTGGTCCAATGCAAAGGTGGTCAACGCAATCGACATGTACCTAACATTCCGCATCGAGAGCGGGCACGGCGTCACGACGCGCAAGGCCGCATATCGCGGCCTTGATCCAGAGTCGCCATTGTTTCTCACGGGCGATGGCAAACCGTACCGCTTGATGACGCGAAAGACCTCCACCGGGGCTGTCAGTTACTCATGTGATTCCATGAGCCAACTCTTCCGCAAGTTGCACTCCCAAGCTGGCATAGAGGGAGCAAGTGCAATGTTAGGACGCCGAACGTTTGCTGTGCGTTTGCATCGACTCGGATTCGATCTTCGTCGCATAAACGAGCTACTTGGACACGAAACACTGACGGCAACAAAGCGATTGATCGACGCCGATCCGGTTCGACTAGGAGCGATTGTCGCAGGCGTAATTTAGCAACAACGGCATCTGGCGTAGCCCGAGGCGGCTGGCGTGACACGGGACGCCGACTGTAATAACATTGTGTTGCCTGTTGTGGTCGCATGGTGTAACATTGTTATTACTTTATGGTGAGACTATGAGAACGACGATTCGCAGAATGGGGAACTCGCAGGGCGTGCTGATTCCGAAGCCTGTCCTTGCGCAACTCGGACTGGAGAGCGAAGTGGAAATGGAAGTCGAGAACGACGCGATTGTTCTGCGACGCCCGAAGCACAAGGCCCGCGAGGGTTGGGCGGACGCAAGCAAGGCTCTGGCCGAGAGTGGCGACGATGCGCTGGTCATGGGCGAGTTTTCGAATGCCGATGACGCGGAGCTTGCATGGTGATGCGCGGGGAAGTCTGGTTGGTTGCGCTCGATCCGACCCTTGGTAGTGAGATTCAAAAGACGCGCCCCTGTGTCGTCGTTTCGCCTCCCGAAATGCACGACCACTTGCGCACAGTCGTCGTCGCGCCGATGACTTCCAAGGGGCGTCCTGCGCCGTTTCGGATACCCGTGACGTTCAAGCGCAAACAGGGCTTGATCCTTCTGGATCAGATTCGCGCAGTAGACAAGGTGCGCCTGGTCAAGAAAGAGGGCGCAGTGGCCGATAAGACGTTGTTGGACACCCTGCGAACCTTGCAGGAAGTCTTTGCAGAATAGGGAAAAAGGCAATGGCAGGTTCTAGCGACATTGAAGTCCTGCGCGTGGCTCTGAAGGAAGCGGAAGACGAGCTTTGCGATTTGGGAAGTCAGCTGGTGAACGACGGGTGGGACACGACGACCACCGCGCGCACTCTCGACGTGCTCCGAATAGCTCTGTATGGGACGGACGGTGCCGGGAGTGGGATCGAAGGATTCGAGGCTGCAAGAAAGGCGCTGCATGACGTGCGTGCAGCTGAGGCAGCGGCCTCGAAATAGCCAAGGAAAGGGCAAACAGGAAAACAGCCGGCGCGCGTGCGCCCCGCATGGCGGCCGGTAGCCGCATGAGGAATGACCATGAGTGAGCGTGACAACGAGATCGCGGATCTCGCAAAGGACATATTGGGAAACATCGTTCAGGGCATGTTGGCCAGCGGCAAGGCTCTGGTCCCGGCAGACGCTGCGAACGCGGCCATGCAGTGCGCGACGGCTTTGGTTGACCAACTGGCTGACGTCCAAAACTGAAGCGTCGGAAACGCAAGGTACACGATGAAAAGCGCCAATGACGTTTTGCTTTGCGATTTTTGCGGGAACAGCCAGCATGTTGCCGCGCTGCTCGTCCGAGGTATTGCGGATGCGGCAATTTGCGATGAATGCATAGATACGTGTATCGAGATCGTCACTGAGCGTCGCGGGGAACAAGCGGAACGTAGGCCGAGGATTGTCGGTGTCGCCAAGGCTTGGGCGGCGAAGGCCATGGGGAAACGGTAAGCGAATAGCCGATACTGGTGCTACTAAACAAGGAAAATCCCGTAGATGAACAGGCAACAAGTGCTCGGGTTAACTATCTGGTGTGCAGCGCTGGCAACATCGACGGTGGCCGACGCTCAGGACAGGCTAACCGATGCCCCCGGCCGCCTGATGCCGCTAGATTCTCCCGTTTCGGTGCCAAAACCTGGATCGGTTAAGAACGATGCGGGCCAGGTGGTCGTTTTCGGAACGGCATTTTTTTATAACGACGCCGGCGATATGTTCACCAACCGGCACGTCGTCGAGAAATGTAATCCAGGCACAATCAGGGTGCGCATCTATAGCGGGGCATGGCTGCAGGCGAAAATTATTGTTGAAAGTGATCGGTATGATCTGGCGGCGCTTTCGACAAAGCATCACACCGACGTCTTTGGTGCAATCAGGGTCACTGGGGACGGCCACGTCCTGACGCCCGATGGTATCGAGGATATCTTCTCGGCTGGTTTCTCTTCACCGCTCGAAAGGCACTTCAAGGTCACGCCGACCTGGGGGCAGGTTGAGCCTTGGGGAAATCCGCAAAAGCCGCCCTATATTCAACGGATGAGGATGGCGGCATATCCGGGAGCGTCCGGTTCGGCGGTCCTCGACTACGCAGGGCTGGTTGTCGGAGTTCTCTTTGCTGGTTCTGTAGCCCCTGCCACCGACCCCCAAAACCTTCGAAGCATTGGATACGGAGACAAGTGGATTTATCTGTACAACACTAATGCGGTTGTATCTTTCGCCAACGCGAATAACCTCCATCTCAGCGCTTGGAGTCGCTGGCAGAGGCAAGATCCAAGTTTTATCATGGGTCACGCAGAAGCCATTTCTGGGCTCGTCATGTGCGAATATCACTGAGAGAAAATTCGCCGCCACGCGCGGCACTGGAAAACCTAAATATGAGCGACACACGAATCACCGTCTCGAATCCCTTCGAGCTGAACTACAACCCCGAAAGCAAGGAGCTGACGATCGTTAGCACCGCCGCTGTGTCAGGTGTCAAATCTGAGGTTCGTCTCGATGGTGCCGCTACCCGCGCGCTGTTCGACTTGATGATGGTCGCAAGTGCGAAACTCGGCGGTCCGCTTGGCGCAGACGCTCCTGCACGCACGGTTCAATAGAAACCACGGAAAATTCGCTGCCACGCGCGGCACTGGAAAACACCGACAATGCAGCCACGGGATGGCTGTCGGCCGTATTTGGAATAACACGGGCAAGGGGAAGCGCATGGGCGAAGGAGAGTGGTTTGCCGCCTTTTGTGGGGCGTTGACGATCGGAAGAACACAGCGCGATTCCATCGCCTACCGCACGGGTCGCATCATGGGGCAGCTCAACCATGATTTGAGGGCTCTTGATTCAAAGACGTCCAACCGCTTTTACGTCGGGTCATACGGGCGCAATACGGCCATCCCGAGCGTGAGCGATGTTGATGTGATCTACGAGCTGCCAGCGTCGCTCTACGTGCGCTTTAACGGCCACGTCGGAAACGGACAGTCCGCATTGCTCAACCTCGTTAAAAATTCCATCGAGAACACCTATCCACGCTCGGCTGTGGTCGGGGACGGGCAGGTAGTTGTGATTCGCTTCAATGACGGCATCAAGTTCGAAATTCTGCCCGCCTTCCTCAACACAGAAGGCACGTACACGTTCCCCAATTCCAATGGCGGCGGCGCTTGGCGCGAATGCAAGCCCAAACAGGAAATGGCTGCCTTTTCCAAGCGCAACGCCGAATGCAATGCCAACCTGGTGCCGCTTTGCCGGATGATTCGGGCGTGGCGGGATCGAAACAATGTGGATATGAGCGGCATGCTCATCGACACATTGGCGTATCAGTTCATCGCGACGTGGGAGCATCGCGATAAGTCGTATGTATACTACGATTACCCGCCGACCTGTTTGACGCCTTGGTCACTGCGGTCCGGACAGCTGCACTACAACATAAGGAGAAAGGGCGCATCGCCGCGTTCGCCCCGCGTTTCGAAAAACATGTTGCAATGTCGGCCTCCGACCGGCCGCTTGCCGCTGACCTCTCCGCGGCGCTGACGTTTGTCGACCGACCGCGACAGCAGACTCTACTGGCTGCGATTCTCGAAACCGACGAGCCCCTCATGCTGGCACAGTTGCTTTCGGGAAGTCCTCCCAATCTCCGCCACTCTATTCAACAGCGAATTGCAGCGCTCGCACCGATCGACGCAGGAGCGATTCATTCGCTTCCGGAGATGCAGGCCCGCATTGACGAGCTGCTTACTGCTGGTGCCGCAGACGCTGCCGAAAGTTATATGAAGGCCGAGGTTGGACTCAAGACGTTTGGGAAGCCCGCCGGACGCGAACTCATCCGCTTTCAAAACCAGCTCCGCCTCGATTTTCTACGTGAGGACTGGGCGGCAATTGCCTCCACGGCTGATCCAATTTTCCCAGCGCCTTTCGAGCAGGCCGCGGCGGTCGAGACCTTAATGCAATTTCGCGCGCTTGCTGCTCTGAAGGGACCCAACCCAAATCCCGGTTGGGCAAAAACGCTATTCGCGGAGTTATTCGACAAGCGTGCGTCCCTGCGTTTCGCAACCAACTGGTTCGCGGCCGAGATCAGTGAGTTGCTTCAGGCAGATAATTTCGGGCTGTTGAAGGGGGAGCAAATCCGCAAGGGGCAAAAGGCGATTGCAGAAGTGGAACGGATGACGGCACTGCTTCCAGCGGACTCTATGGATGAGGCCATGGAATGCAATCGTGCGTTGCTGCTGCTCGCGCTGGCCGAACCAGGGCAGGCTCTTGCCGTACTATCGGCCACGAACTTTGTTCGTTTGCAAGATACTGCCGCAGCGTATCGTGCAGTTGCGCTTGCTAGGTTGGGACGGCAGTCGGAGGCGACCGCAGCGCTGGATGTCGCTGAGCACACTTTGGGAAGGACGCCGGTGCTTGCGGCATCACGAAGTCACATTGCAAACGGGGCAGCCTTTCTCTCGGTACCCGACGTCTCAGTTTATGAGGATCTCGTGGACAACGTTGCATCTGCGATTGCGAGGTTCCGGACGATGAATCCCTCTGACCAAGCCAGAGTGCTTCAACGGAAGGCGGATCCGTTCGAAGCGCTGCTGGTCGACTACGTCAGAGCTGCAGCCGACGCCGTTGTATCTCTCGTCCCGATGATGAAAGGCGTCCAGATTGACGCCGTTGAAGATGATCTGACTGCCTTTATTCAGCAATTGTTGGCGGCGCGCATTCAATTTCTGGGATGGTCGGTCGGAGACCAGTCGAAAGGCGGCTTCAGTGCTAAAGGTAATCCGGGGGAGCGGGATCTTCTCGTTACCTGGGGCGGTTCCGTGCTTGCCCTGATCGAAGCGATAGTTTGTGACAAGCCGCTTACTCAAGATGTGATGAAGGCGGACTTGGAAAGTCATTTTCAGAAGCTACTTGGTTACGGAAATCCAAGGATCTTTTTTCATCTTACCTACGCCTATATCGAAGACAAGCAAGCGCTCATGCAGTTCTTGGAGACGTCGGCCGAGACAGCCAGCCCTCCGGGTTTTGGCTACCTTGGGCGTGAGCCAATTCCTCATAACGATTCTCGACCACCGGGGTTTGTGGCGCGGTACAGGGCGGACTTCGGTGAGGTAAAGGTCGTTTTCCTTGTGCTCAATGTGGGTCAACAGCGACAACGACAGGCCGCGAAGACTGCGTCCGCTACAAAGACTCGCAAGGCACCAAAGAAACCGAGAAATAATGGACTCAATTGAGCGTTTGAATATATTCGAAGGAGAAGCAAGATCCAGCCGCAGCGAGCGAATCTGTGGGCGCATACCTCCACCCAGTTCAGTGAACTGCGTGCTGTGGTATACGACTTCATCAACAACCGCGCGGGTGAAAGATTGTGCGCCTTCGCCAATCCAGCGGCCGTTTCCTGGGCGGAGCCGACGTCTTAGTGAATAGGCGAAGTCGCGGATGAGCGTCGCTTCATGGCCGAGAGCACCAGTTCGACGAAAGTCCTGGGAGCGGCCGTTGAAATCGTCAAAGGCCGCTTTCGGTCGGCTTCCGGGAATGCGTACAGTCGGCGGCGGATTCAACCGGTCGATGCAACGATTTGGTTAAATCGCTCAGCCGGCGTGTCGAAGTTTAGTGTTTTTCGGGGACGTTCGTTGAGCCGTCGGCGACGGCTGCCAGTGTCCAGGCCGCAGTTGCCAGCCGTTCGGGACCTTGACCCACTCGGCCTGTTGGTACTTGTAGCCCGGACGTTCCAGTATCCAGCGCCCCTTTTGCCACTTGAAATGTCGGCCGCTAACTGTCCAATAGCCCTCCGCCCACACATAGCCGCGCCGTGTCCTTTTGGGCGGTGGCTCGTGACGGGATAGAGGCGGTGCCTGCTCGACGACAATATTGTCACTCTCGGCCGCGCACGCCGTGACTGGAATTTGTCCAACCACGAGGTACAGGCCCATCAACACGGCTGGAATGACTTTTCTCATGGCGCAGCTCCCAGTGATGCAACTGAGTGCTTTATCCCAGTATCGCGCTAATACCCGGCGTCTGTGCTCGCGCGATTCTTCTGCGATAGTGCCCAGAAGCTCGCACCGCGCGTATGCGGAAAAACCCATACGTAGAAACCGTGCGTCAACCGGCGGCTCAAGTTCCGTAGGACGAAACCGCTCGCGCGGTATTGGGGCTCCGGCGGCCGTTAGCGGTATGGGCCAGGAAACCCGCGCTGTTCTCATGATGGAGGACGAGGCAATCCGCCTTGTTCCCCGTCAGGAGCACAGCCATGACTCACGCCAGCCAGAGTATCAGTCCATTGCGCCAGCGCATGATTGACGACATGCGCATGCGCAAGTTTGCGCCGAAGACGCAAGCCGGTTATGTCCGCGTGGTCCGTCAGTTCACCGCATTCCTCGGGCGTGCGCCGGACACTGCCACGATCGAGGACCTGCGGCGCTACCAGTTGCATCTGGTTGGCCACGGATTTTCTCCGACCTCGCTGAATGCAGCGATCGCCGGACTGAAGTTTTTCTTCGGGATCACCCTTGAGCGACCAGAGCTGATGGCCCGCATGCAGCCGGTACGGGTGCCTCGCAGGTTGCCCGTCGTGCTCAGCCCTGAGGAAGTCGCCCGCCTGATCGCTGCCGCCGGCAACCTGAAGCATCAGACCGCGCTGTCGGTTGCCTATGGCGCCGGATTGCGCGTGAGTGAGGGGGTCGCGCTGAAGGTCAGCGACATCGACAGCCAACGGATGACGCTGCGCATCGAGCAGGGCAAGGGTCGCCGCGACCGCTACGCGATGCTTTCGCCGGTCCTGCTCGAGCGCCTGCGCATCTGGTGGCGGGTGGCTCACTCGCAGGGTCGCATGCTCGAAGGCGGCTGGCTGTTTCCGGGCCTCGATCCGATTCTCAGCACGCGGCAACTGACCCGCGCCATCCATGCCGCCGCCGAGGCCGCAAACATCGACAAGCGCGTGTCCATGCACACGCTGAGGCATTCCTTTGCCACGCACCTGCTCGAACAGAAGGAGGATATCCGCGTGATCCAGGTGCTGCTCGGACACAGGCAGCTCGAGACCACCACGCTCTATACCCAGGTTGCCACTGACCTCCTGCGCAAGGTGATTAGTCCGCTGGACCGCCTGCCCGCCGGGTAGGCCGGCAGCACGCGGAGCACCCCGTGCTGGAGGTCGCGGACATCTTCCGCGCCCACGGGCGGGCGTGGCGACAGAGCGCCCACCTGAGCCTGGGGCAGCTGAAGGTCATCCGGGCTTCGTTGAAGGGCTCAATAACAAGATTCGAGTCATCCAGCGACGGTCATACGGACTACGTGACGAAGAGTATCTGCGGCTGAAAATCCTCACCTGCATGCTCCCTCGGCTATGAAAATCCGCATTTTTTACCCACAGAAAAACGCGAAGACCCCATCTTTCATGCCTTACCAGCTGTCATACCTACGTAATTCGCTTGCTACCTGGCGGGTCCTTACCCATGCCTTCCTGGATTGGATGCCTACTTGCTCTCATGTCCATTCGGGCAACAATTAGGCACGCTGACACATACAAAAAGCCTCCATCTGCACGTATGGTTAATATGTCAAACGGTGACGAACGTGGCGCATCACGAAGCCACGAACAACAACTGGAGAATTCCATGCGCATTACGCTCCATCTCGACACGTTCGACCGCATTGATCCGAATGCCTATGCGATCCTTTGGCTCGACAACGAAACCTGCAAGTGGTCCCGAGAAGGTCATACTGGTCTCCAACTTCCCGAATGGGGAATGCTGCGGGTCGAAGCGCACGGTACGCTGGTCTGCGATTCGCATGATGTGCACCCTCTGTTCATTCTCGAAGGTCTTGCATTGGAAGCCCAATCTGGTCCGTTCGAAGGAGAATCAGGCGAGGCACTCTGGCGCTGCGAAAACGGACCACGCATCGCAGGACACTGGCATGTGCAGTGCATCGACAAGGACGCTGTGCTTGCCGAGCACAGCGTGTTCGCAGAGGACGAGGTCTGAAGCGAATCCCCAGCCGCCACGTGGTACAGGATGCGCGATAGGGGGCTTGCGGCCGTTCTGAAATGTCGAGACCCGAAAGCGTAAACCAGATGGCACGCGTCGTGCGACCCAACGTCGGCCTGCGAACGGCCGTAAACTGAGCGAAGTTGACGTCCGACGGACTGCTTGCCGGCTCGAATGACTGGCCGCGATGAATGGACATTGCCCTCCCTTCCGGGGCATAGGGACCGGAAGAAGCGAAGGGTTTCTCCAGAACCGCTCTGGCATCAATGCCAGAGTGGGTTCCTGCACGTCCACTCCAGGAACGGAATGCCGGGGTGAATGCTACGAAGGCCTGACCATTACGACGCAATAATGCTGGTCGCTGCCGCAGACCAGGCGCTCTGTGCCGCGAAACGATAAGGTCAGAATCGCACATGCGTGGCAGGTGGAATAGACGAGGCCCCAGGAACGCCAAACATCAGGAGGTAGGCTTCAAGGTCGTCCCGGACCAGAGCCAAAGCGCTGAAAGAAGGGCTTTGGGGCGGGCGTTGCGGTGTTGGTGACGGTGTGCATCGGCTTTCTTATCGCCCACTAACGTGACGCGCTTGTAGCCGACATCGAAGAGCCAAGCAAAGTCGCCTGGGCGCCCCTGAAGAGGACGCTGTTTGCGCTGGAGGTCGGCAATTGAAGCGCCACATCTTCGCCAGTTCCAGAATCGGAACCCTGTCGCAAGACGCTTCGTACAGCCGGCGACGGCATCTCATGAGGTAAGTGCTATGGACCGTTCTGAATTCCTGCTGGTCACGCGACAATTAGCAGCGGCAGCGCAAATTCTCGCCACGGCCGGTCCGCAGGACCGCAGGGCAGACGCGCTCCAGATGCTCGAACTCTTTCGTCGGTACGACCAGATTGTCACCGCTTCTCATCTGGTCGCAACGTCCAATGATGAGCTGTTTGCACGCACTGGCCACGCGGCCCTCACAATGGCTGGACGCAATGAATTTGCCGCGTCGCACGCTCTTCTTGAGCAGGCCAAATCCCTTTTGACCGCAGCGCGAAATCAGCGGCAGCCAACTTGAAGCGGTCATCTACTCCAATCGTGTCGCGGCAAAGCACGACCTCCTTGAAATCGGCCAGGCGACGATTGACCTCGGCGCGGATGCGATGCCTCCCAGTTCGTGGCAGCCGATGCAGTGCCGACGAACGCGACGGACAGTACGGCGCTTGCGGCTAGTTTGTAAGAGAGGTTGTTCATGGGTATCTCCTGTCGAAGAGGAGGCTTCTTGCCGCTCACCTCCTCAACGTCGCCGCTGACGACTACGTTGACGATGTACTTGTGAGTTCTGGTAGCGAATATTTCGTGTCGGCTGGAATTCTGGGAATCGCGCTGGAAGGGCCTGTGTTTCAAATTACACGTCTTGTTACACACAAAAACACCGGTAATCTGCCGTCTCAATATAGTGCGTTCACAACGGAAAAGTGAGGCACTTTATGAAAAGAATTCTTGCGCTGATGCTGCTGGCCATATGTCTTGGAAGCGCGCTGAGCGGCTGTATCGTTGTGCCTGCGGGCGGCTACTATCACCGCTATTAACAGCGTCTGACTCGTCGAGCATTCGCTTGTTCAATCCAACATACATGACCACACAAATCATGCCCATCTTACGTAGCCGCTGGTTTGCGATGACACTCGTCGCCGGCCTTAGTATCGGCGTATCTTCCGTCGCCCTCGCGCATGTCGATGTCGGCGTCAACATTGGCGTCCCTGGTGCCGTGTATGCCCCCGAGCCAGTCTATGCTCCACCGCCGGTATATGTCGCACCTCCCGCTCCCGTTGTCATTAGTCCGGGCTGGTATGGCGACAGGTACTATGACGGGCAGCGCTATTGGCAGCGCCGGGAATGGGAAGAGCGCCATCACGATGAACGAGAGTGGCACGACGCCAGGGAGTGGCACGACGGACATCGTGGCGACTGGGGCCATGACCGCGACGGCGGTGGCCCGCGCGGCGACTGGCACCACGACTATCGAGGCGGCGACGAGCGGCACGACCATTGAAAGACGCGACGCCGGTTGATGGTAGCGTCAGTCCATGGCCCTCCAGCACACTCAAAAGGCGTAGGCGCGCTTTACCATTGAAGCAGGCCTGTAACGCCGCTCGCCGCTAACAACCCCGCCCAGCAGCTGCGCTCGGCGGGTTTTTTTTGCGGCTTGAGTGATTTAGCGGCGCAACGGATGCAACGGACATGCGACCGGGAAGCGATGACGCCGCGCGTCCGTTCATTGCCGATAGCCCCTGCAATCGTTCGCTGGCGGACGAAAAAAAGCCCGCGCTGTGGGCGGGCGAGGTCGCTGTTTCTCAACTACAGGGGTATGCGCCGCCGCGTGGCGAATCGAGACAGGTAAACCCGCGCGAGAGCTTTGCCGGCCTGTCGCCGGGGTGGGTGATTCGCTCACCTGGAATTCTAGCTTTGCCACTATCTTTTCAGCCAGCCATGCTCGGTGCCACCACCGGAGGTTCCCGGCGGGGGTGTGAACCGGATTCACTGACGATGTACCGCAATCGGCATTGGCCCATCTCATGCCGCATTCGTTGGTGGCGGCAATGCCCGATTCCGCGATGCCCAAACCTTGCGTCACGGCCTCATCCGGCCACAGGCGAATCATGCCGCCTTGCTCGCGATGCCTCGCCATCAGCAGGCGCGGGGGGTCCACTCATGCTTCGCGGTCGGCGCAGCGGCCTTGCTACGCGACTTGCTCGGCATCGTGAGATGCGCGCTGCGCTCCGGTCGGTAGTTCTCCGTGAAACTGCAACGGAAGCAATGCGCCACGCCGGCGCCAGCCAGCGCCCAGCGAGGACTAAAAACGCGACCGGAGCGGGCGCGCTTTCGGGCGTCGCGCTGGCGCGCGGGTCGTCTCACCAGTGCGCCGTTCGCGCCGTGCGGGTCGCGGATGCAGCACCACGCTCATGCAGCCTGCCGCGCCGTTAGGCCGGACGTCCTTGCGTAGTGTCGTGACGTCAACCGACCCGCGCCCGCGGCGTTAACGATTGGGACGACGCAAACGTGCGCCGCCACCCCACCGAGGAAACAGACATGAAGAAGCTCGCTGCCGCTCTGATTGCATCGCTGTTCGCTACTGTCGCTTTCGCCCAAACTGCCGCCCCGGCCGCAACCGGCGCCGGCCAATCGGCTCCCGCCCAGTCGGCTACAGCCCCGGCCACGGCCGCACCCGTTGCGCACAAAAAGCACACCCACAAGGTGTCCTCGCATCACAAGGCAAAGCCGGTCAAGCTCGATAGTTCGAAAGTGGGCAGCAAGGATACGCTGAAGTAACCGCCCCGGTAGCGTGCAGTAAAAGCCAGCGGCGTCTGGAGTTGTCCACGCCGCCCGCGCGCGGGGTCACCACCCGCGCGCTTCCCCGCCTCTTCAACGCGCGGCCCCAGCCATGCGCCGTCCGCTTTTTCAATCCGCGCCACGCATCTGTTATCCGTCTGCCGCCTGCGGCTGTCCGGCCCCACGAGGGAATCGTGCTCAGGGCCTTACGGGTCTGTCCGGAATGCAGGCGCGCCGACGCCTTATTCCCCACGCGCAATAACGATGCCTGTATTGCGCGATATGCGATGCTGACGCAGCCCCACTCCGCAGTGCGGAGAGAATTGAGCTGGACGGCCGAAGCGGCGCAGGCCGAAGGCAGGATCGCGCCCAACGTCGATATCGAGCAGCTCGTGTTCGAGATCCTGGCTGCGTATTTCGGGGAAGTTGAACGCCCGTTTCGGTGAAGTCGAACAGGCCAGGAGGGAGGTGCTGCGTAGTGCTTAGATTGTACTGCGCGTGTTCGAGATCAGGCTACTTTTTGATCAGGTGCGTTCTTCTTGCGCATCGAATCGCCCTTCAGCGGGAGCTTGTGAGCCTGATGGACGAGGCGGTCGAGGATTGCGTCGGCGAGAGTCGGGTCTTGCAGCCAGGCGTGCCAGTGGTCAAGGGGCAATT
>NZ_JAMBPQ010000101.1 GCF_024206495.1 Paraburkholderia sp. CNPSo 3272
GTGTATTAGCCGGGACTCGATCTGACAGGTAGTCGGGCCGATAGAAAGGAAGCGATCAATGGGGAATGAGTTTCTCCTTGGCCAATTCCAGCGAATCGAGAAAGGTGCACATCGGTGTCTTGCCGTAACACCAACGCCCCTGATGCTCCCGTTCATTGTTGTACTGGTCGAGCCACGCATCAAGGTCCGTCTGCAAGGTGGCAATCGATTCGTAGATCTTCTTGCGAAAAGCGATGCGGTAGAACTCGTTGAGCATGGTCTTGTGCAGTCGCTCGACGATCCCGTTGGTTTGCGGCGACTTGGCCTTTGTTCGGGTATGGTCGATGTCCTCCAAAGCCAGGTACAGCTCGTATTCATGATGCTCGGGGTTGCCGCAGTATTCGGTGCCGCGATCTGTCAGCACGCGTAGCAGCGGGATGCCGAAGCCGTCGAAGAACGGGACAACGCGATCGTTGAGCAGGTCCGCCGCCGGCAAGGGCGTCTTGCGATCGTAGAGCTTGGCGAATGCAACTTTCGAGTAGGTGTCGACGAAGGTCTGCTGGTAGACACGGCCTACGCCCTTGAGGTTGCCGACATAGAACGTATCCTGCGCGCCGCAGTAGCCTGGACATTCGGACTCGAATTCGCCGTGCACTTCCTTCTCGTGCTTGGCGCGTTCGAGCGCGACGAGCTGCGCCTCGGTCAACACCAACCCCTCCTGGGCGGATTTGGCTTCCAGGGCCTTCAGGCGCTTCGACATGGTCTCCAGATCGTGGCGCAACCAGATGCTGATATGACTCCGCGTGTCAATCGGGATCGTTTTTGCCTGTTTGAGTTGCACGCAATCTGAATTTCCTGAGGGCGGCGTAGCAGTAAATCTCGACGGTGAATCACGCTGATATCCGCGGGTTGGGTACCGCATTACAGTGGTCCGTCCGATGAGCCTGCCGCTATCTACTGACGCAAGTCGGATGAGATCCGTTGCCTAGCATCTCCGCGGGTTACTCGTATGCCGGGCTACGCCGCCTTCA
>NZ_JAMBPQ010000102.1 GCF_024206495.1 Paraburkholderia sp. CNPSo 3272
AACCGCAAGGAGGACGGTCACCACGGCAGGATTCATGACTGGGGTGAAGTCGTAACAAGGTAGCCGTATCGGAAGGTGCGGCTGGATCACCTCCTTTCCAGAGCTCATCGCTCGCTGCGTTAAAGCGCTCACACTTGTCGGCTGTAAGAAAGACAGACTCAGGGGTCTGTAGCTCAGTCGGTTAGAGCACCGTCTTGATAAGGCGGGGGTCGATGGTTCGAATCCATCCAGACCCACCACTGTCTGTGGCGGGCAGATCCCTTGGGTATGTATGTGACTGGGGGATTAGCTCAGCTGGGAGAGCACCTGCTTTGCAAGCAGGGGGTCGTCGGTTCGATCCCGTCATCCTCCACCAATCCTCAATGCTGGTGTCATTGACGCAAACGTCGAAAGATGGCTGCGGTTCAGTGAGACAAGCATTGGCGATTGAGCCAGTCAGAGCGGTATGACGCATCACTGCGGAAATATCGGCTGTCGTTCTTTAACAATCAGGAAGAAGTAGTAAAGAGATTCATCCGAACGCGGACAGAGATGGCCGTCAAGTAGGTGAATCAGGGTTGTGATTGTATCAATGTATTTTTAAGTGATCGAAAGATTGCCTTGAAATACGGCGCAACACGAATACTCAACCTGTAGCGAGCGTGAATCGCACGAGCAATCGTGACCGAGACACACCCGTTATAGGGTCAAGCGAACAAGTGCATGTGGTGGATGCCTTGGCGATCACAGGCGATGAAGGACGCGGTAGCCTGCGAAAAGCTACGGGGAGCTGGCAAACGAGCTTTGATCCGTAGATGTCCGAATGGGGAAACCCACTCCGAATGGAGTATCCATGACTGAATACATAGGTCATGTGAAGCGAACGCGGCGAACTGAAACATCTAAGTAGCCGCAGGAAAAGAAATCAACCGAG
>NZ_JAMBPQ010000103.1 GCF_024206495.1 Paraburkholderia sp. CNPSo 3272
TCCGCGTGTCAATCGGGATCGTTTTTGCCTGTTTGAGTTGCACGCAATCTGAATTTCCTGAGGGCGGCGTAGCAGTAAATCTCGACGGTGAATCACGCTGATATCCGCGGGTTGGGTACCGCATTACAGTGGTCCGTCCGATGAGCCTGCCGCTATCTACTGACGCAAGTCGGATGAGATCCGTTGCCTAGCATCTCCGCGGGTTACTCGTATGCCGGGCTACGCCGCCTTCAGGAAGCTCGTTCTCCAGGGGTTATGTGGCATTGTTCACGTGACTGTCATGCTGTCGGTACCTCGCGCGGCAGGGCCAGCGACATTGCGAGTTGGCTGATGTCCCAGATGAATCCTGCCAGTTCGCGGGCAATCGCAACTACGGCAATGTTCTTCTCCTTGCCTCGTGCGACGAGCCTCCGGTAGCGCCGACACAGGCGCACTTGCGCGTCCCAGGCACGATCGACAATGGGCTTCGGGATGCCCTCGTGCCGGCGCTGGATTTCGACGCTCACGCGGGCCGGATGCTGATAGCTCCAGGCCGCTTCGATGAGCAGCTTTCGCGCATAGCTGTTGCCGTTCTTGGTAATGCTACCCAGTCGGCGCTTCTCTCCCGACGAGTGTTCGGCGGGTGTTACTCCCAGCCAGGCCATCAGCTGGCGCGGGTGCAGGAAGCGTGAGAGGTCGCCTAGCTCGGCGAGCATGCCCACGGCCGTGGCGAACTGCACGCCACGCATTGCCTGCAGGCCCAACACGGCCGGGTAGAAACGCCAGTTGATCACCGCCTCGCGCAGCGCGCCCTGCAGCCGGTCGCACTGCGCGAGGCGGTCTTCGATGGCGCGCCGAAACTCCTCGAAGGCGAGTTGTTGCCAT
>NZ_JAMBPQ010000104.1 GCF_024206495.1 Paraburkholderia sp. CNPSo 3272
ACGGTGACGGTCTTGCGGACCTTCGCGACGTCTTCTGCGCTCACTGGCGCGCCGGTGTTGCCCCAGCTCGCACGCACGAAGGTGGACACGTCGGCCACTTCCTGATCGGATAGACGCCAGCCGAACGCCGGCATCGTGAACGACGAGGGCGACGATTTCGTGCCTTCGAGGGCGCTGCCTGCCAGCAGCACGTGAATCAGCGAAGTGGGGTCCTTGCCCTGCACGACCGGGTTGCCGCCGAGCGCGGGGAATACGCGCGTGTAGCCGCGTCCGTCGCTGCGGTGGCAGGCCATGCAGTTGTCGCGATAGACGGCTGCGCCGCGTGCGCTCGCGTCGCCGTTTTGCAGCTTGTGCGCGGCGGCGGGATCGTAGGCGTACGCGGTTTCCTTCGGGTCGCTGGAGGGCAGCGTCTTGAGGTAGCGCGCGATGGCAAGCAGGTCCGCGTCGTTCATGTGCTGCATGCTGTGCTGAACGACGTCGGTCATGCCGCCGAAGGCGGCCGTACGCAGATTGCGTCCGGACTTGAGGAACTGCACGATGTCGTCCTCGCTCCAGTTGCCCAGGCCCGTGCGCGGATTGCCGCGCAGGCTGGAGGGGACCCAGCCGTCGATCGGGCCGCCGCCCGCGAGGAAGTCGTCGCCTTCGAGGTCGGTGAGCGCGAGTTCCTGCATCGTGCGTGCGCGCGGCGTGTGGCACGCGCCGCAGTGGCCGAGGCCCTGCACGAGATACGCGCCGCGCGCGACGATCGCGTCGTTGTAATGCGAGCCGTCGAACGCCTGCACCTTCGGTGCGAACAGCACGCGCCAGGCGCCGAGCGGCCAGCGCATCGAGAGCGGCCAGGGAATGTCCACGG
>NZ_JAMBPQ010000105.1 GCF_024206495.1 Paraburkholderia sp. CNPSo 3272
TCCTCGATCGAGGCGAGCAGCTTCGCGAGATCGTAGGTATCGAGCGCGCTCACGGCTTCGAACAGCGTGCGCTGATCGACGAACAACAGATCGTCGAGCGCCTTGAGTTCGCCCGAGCCGCGGTTCGTGCGCTGCGAAAAATACGCGACGCCCTTTTGCTCGACGAAGTTGAGCACCTTCGACTTGCGGAACGCGAAGACCTCGTCGGCGATTTCGGCGTGCGAGAGCTTGTTGAGAATGACCTTGCGCTCCACGCCGATCAGCGCTTCTAGATCGCCCAGCTCGATCAGTTCGAGTTCGCTGTTGATCGACACATCGAGATCGCTGTCCGCCACCTGCGTCGCGCGCTCCACGATGCGCACGGGGTCGAATGTCACCACTTGGCGACCCAACGCGCCTTCCGCCGCTGCCGCGTTATTGGCGAGGTGCGTGGCCTGCCCGCTTTGCATCGCGACGAGATTGAGCTTTTCCATGCGCCGGAGCATGGCCATCACATGCGGACGCGAATGGCCGGCCACGGCACGGCATTTCTGCACGACGTCAGCAAGCGGCACGCTCACTTCAGCGCCACCCGCGCCGTGCCGCGACCAGGTATCGCCGCTTTCGGCGCGATCGCTCGCCCCTGCGATCAGCGCGAGCACATGCGCGTACGACAGTACGCCCGGCATGAAGTCGGCATGGGTGTAGGTGGCGAGCAGATCGTCCTTCGCCTTGACACGCCGCGTGAGCGTGCGCACCACATGGCGCAGCATCGGCGTGACGCGTTCGAGTTCTTCTTCGATGAGGCTCGCCGGCACGACGGTCAGCTGGCAAAAACTGAGCGCCTTCGCCGTGTTCGATC
>NZ_JAMBPQ010000106.1 GCF_024206495.1 Paraburkholderia sp. CNPSo 3272
GAGGTTTCTGCCATCGAACCGGACGGTTGCGTTGTCCCGGATTGGGCTGTAGCTACGCTTGCCCCCTCAACGTCAATGATCTGCCGTGGCTTGAGGTACCCGCTACCGTCGATGCGCAGGAACCCGGCTCGCGAGTCGTGCACGTATTGATCGAAGAAGCGGATCATGTTGGGCGACAGGGTCGGTGGGTTCAGCCACACATTCCAGTAAGCCAGCTGTTCGTCGGACAGCGGCTTGTTGTGAGGGCGATTACCACCGGCCGCTTCGATCACGCGATCGTATTCGCCACGATCTGTCTTCCACAACTGCGTCAGGTAGGCCCGCCAGTTCATCGTGTCCACGTCGATCTGCATTTGCTCGTGGAACTGCTGAATCCGCTCGAGTTGGGCCTGGATCTCCGGATCGGCCGAGCACACCCCGTTGTAGACGTCGCAAGGCCGCTCGCTGAACCGCACCTTCAACCAGCCGTAGTAGAGGCGCATGTGCGCGAAGATCTGCTGCTCCAGAGTCCCGTTTGTGTTCACGGTGCCCATGTACTCATCGAACAGCGCCTTGACGTCGTCGTCATATTCGAAAAGGGCGAACACGTCCTTCTCGGCGAGCTTTGGTGCGGTGAACGGCACGCCGCTTATTGCTGCCTCAAGGCGCATGCGGTTCAGCGCTATGCGGGCGAGCAGGTCGGAGCGGGCCTGTTCCTCGGGCCGATAGCCGCCGCCCACATCGGAATGCACGCCCGGCAATACGATTTCTTCGTAGAATGCCTGCGTGCCGCGCACGGGCGTCACGGGAAAGCAGGCACGCA
>NZ_JAMBPQ010000107.1 GCF_024206495.1 Paraburkholderia sp. CNPSo 3272
ACACGGCAGAAGTACAGGCACTGGGCTCGGCGGGCATTGGCCAGCTGACGTCGTCGCAAGTGCAGTCGCTGACCTCGACGGCGCTCAACGCGCTGACGACGTCGCAGCTGGCGACGCTGTCGGTGAACCTGCTGACGAGCGCCCAGGTCTCGGGTCTGAGCACGGGTCAGCTCGCGGCACTGAATTCGACGCAGGTGCGGCAGCTGAACTCGGCTGACCTCAAGGCGCTGAGCACGAGCCAGCTCGTGAACGGTCTTGGCACGGCAGGCATCGCCTCGCTGACCAGCACGCAGGTGCAGTCGCTGACCACGACGGCGCTGAACGCACTGAGCACGGCCCAGCTCGCAACGCTGGCAATCGCCTCGCTGACGACGGGTCAGGTGGCCGGTCTGAGCACGGGCCAGCTGTCGAGCCTGATTTCGAGCCAGGTCCAGCAGCTGGGTTCGGCAGACATCAAGGCGCTCAGCACTAACCAGGTCGTGAACGGTCTGGGTTCGGCGGGCATCGCGGCGCTGACATCCAGCCAGGTTGCGCAGCTCGGCACGGCGGACCTGAGTGCGTTGAACACGGCAGAAGTACAGGCACTGGGCTCGGCGGGCATTGGCCAGCTGACGTCGTCGCAAGTGCAGTCGCTGACCTCGACGGCGCTCAACGCGCTGACGACGTCGCAGCTGGCGACGCTGTCGGTGAACCTGCTGACGAGCGCCCAGGTCTCGGGTCTGAGCACGGGCCAGCTCGCGGCGCTGAACTCGACGCAGGTGCAACAGCTGAACTCGGCTGACCTCAAGGCGCTGA
>NZ_JAMBPQ010000108.1 GCF_024206495.1 Paraburkholderia sp. CNPSo 3272
GAACGACGCGCTGCTGCGCACGCTCAAGCCGTCGATCCGCATGATCGACCTTACGCCCGCAGCCATCGGCCCGTACTGCGTGCCGGTCGTGAACCTCGACGCACACATCGAAGCGACGAACGTCAACATGGTGACGTGCGGCGGCCAGGCCACGATTCCGATGGTTGCGGCCGTGTCGCGCGTCGCGAAGGTCCACTACGCGGAAATCGTCGCCTCGATCAGCAGCAAGTCGGCGGGCCCCGGCACGCGGGCCAACATCGACGAATTCACCGAGACGACGTCGAAGGCGATCGAAGTGGTGGGCGGTGCGGCGAAGGGCAAGGCCATCATCGTGCTGAATCCGGCCGAACCGCCCGTCATGATGCGCGACACGGTCTATACGCTTTCTGAAATGGCCGACCGCGAGAAGGTCGAGCAGTCCATCGAAGAGATGGTCGCGAAGGTGCACGCCTACGTGCCGGGATATCGCCTGAAGCAGAAGGTGCAGTTCGACGAGATCCCCGCGAACGCGCCCTTGAATATCCCGGGCCTCGGCAGGTTCAGCGGCCTGAAGACTTCGGTGTTCCTCGAAGTGGAAGGCGCCGCGCATTATCTGCCCGCTTACGCAGGCAATCTCGACATCATGACTTCCGCCGCGCTCGCCACCGCCGAACGCATGGCGCAGACGCTTCTGAGCGTGGAGGGATAAGACCATGAGCAAGAAACTCTATATCTCCGACGTGACGCTGCGCGACGGCAGCCACGCCATCCGCCATCAGTACTCGATCCAGAA
>NZ_JAMBPQ010000109.1 GCF_024206495.1 Paraburkholderia sp. CNPSo 3272
GACGCCGTTCGGTCGCGCGATGTACGAGCTGAACATCGACACGATCTGCGCCAACAGCAGCTCGGCCAAGGGCCGCGTGGAGCGCGCGCATCTGACGCTGCAGGACCGCCTGGTGAAGGAACTGCGGCTGCGCGGCATCAGTACGCTGGCCGAAGCCAATGCATATGCGCCCTCCTTTATGGCCGCCTACAACGCACGCTTTGCCAAGCCGCCGAAGAGTGAGTTCGATGCGCACCGGCCGCTGCGGGCGATGAGAGCCTCGATACGGTGCTGACGTGGCGCGAACCGAGGAAGGTCAAGAAGTCGCTGACGGTGCAGTACGACCGTGTGCTGTACCTGCTGGACGATACACCGGAGAACCGCAAGCTGATCGATCGGTATATCGAAGTCTGGGAGTATCCGGACGGACGCATCGAGCTGCGGGCGGATGGCCGCGTGGTCCCGTACCGCGAATACGACAAGCTGACCGAGGTGGATCAGGGCGCAGTGGTTGAGCACAAGCGGCTAAGTCACGTACTTCAGGTCTCGCAGGTGATTCAGGCCCAGCGCGATAACGAACGGATTGGTAAAGCGCCTTCGCGAACGCACCGTGGGGACTCGACCCGAACGGAGCGCAAGCAAGGCCACGCGCGCAGGAAGAAGCAACGCGAATTTACACAGGCCGACATCGAGCAGGTGATCGTCGACCTGGCCGGGCAAAAGCAGCCTTCGCA
>NZ_JAMBPQ010000110.1 GCF_024206495.1 Paraburkholderia sp. CNPSo 3272
AGCACCGTCTTGATAAGGCGGGGGTCGATGGTTCGAATCCATCCAGACCCACCACTGTCTGTGACGGGCAGATCCCTTGAGTTGTTGTGACTGGGGGATTAGCTCAGCTGGGAGAGCACCTGCTTTGCAAGCAGGGGGTCGTCGGTTCGATCCCGTCATCCTCCACCAATCCTCAATGCCTAGTGTCCGGTAGCAGTACACGCCGGGGATTACGCATTGGCGATTGAGCCAGTCAGAGCGGTATGAGTAACACCATATCGGCTGTCGTTCTTTAACAATCAGGAAGAAGTAGTAAAGAGATTCATCCGAAAGCGGACAGAGATGGCCGTCGAGTAGGTGAATCAGGGTTGTGATTGTATCAATGTATTTTTAAGTGATCGAAAGATTGCCTTGAAATACGGCGCAACACGAATACTCAACCTGTAGCGCGTGAGCCTCGCCATGAGCAATCATGGCCGAGACACACCCGTTATAGGGTCAAGCGAACAAGTGCATGTGGTGGATGCCTTGGCGATCACAGGCGATGAAGGACGCGGTAGCCTGCGAAAAGCTACGGGGAGCTGGCAAACGAGCTTTGATCCGTAGATGTCCGAATGGGGAAACCCACTCCGAATGGAGTATCCATGACTGAATACATAGGTCATGTGAAGCGAACGCGGCGAACTGAAACATCTAAGTAGCCGCAGGAAAAGAAATCAACCGAG